>CBDFHV010000077.1:0-150000 GCA_965247705.1 Rhodospirillales bacterium
CGCGGAACCCCGCCGAGGAAGGCGAAGGCGCTGACATGGCCGTCCAGGAAGGCCTCCGTCGTCTCCCGGGGATACGCCTTGACGAACCAGAGGTTGGAATGGGGCAGGATCAGGCAGAAGAAGGCGACCTTCTCCCGCCTGCCCCCGACCTCCACCACCGCCTCGCCGAAGTCGACCTGGGCATGGCCCGGCGGGTGATGCAGCGGCACGAAGGCCTCGCGCGTCGATTGCCGCCGGGAACGCACATAGTCCTTCACAATGGTGTAGCCGCCGGTGAACCCGTGCTCGTCCCGTAGCCGCTCGAAGATCCGATGCGCCGTGTGACGCTGCTTGCGCGGCACGTCCGGATCCGTGTCCGCCTCCAGGATCGCGTCGACGATGCCGGTGAACCCGTCCAGCTTCGGCCGCCTGACCGGCTTCGTCCGGCGGTATCCCGGCGGCGCCGAATAGCTCAGCATCTTCTTCACCGTCCGGCGGTCGATGCCGAACCGCCGGCCCGCCTCGTGATGGCTCAGACCCTCGTCGACAACCGCCAGTCGAACCGCCGCATAGAGCTCCACGCCGTACATCTCCTGCCCCTCGTCGCAACCGACAAGGGACCATGAGTGGCACAATTTGCGCCGCCGCGACCGACGCCCGGCCGCCTCGCGTGGTGCATTATTCCTCCGCCGTTAACACGGCGATGGCGATCATGCCGGCTGATAGGGATAGGCCGAAGGCAGGGCGATCCTGAGGCGCGACTTGAGCTCCTCGACGCGGACGGCGATTTTGAGAAACGCCCGGCGCAGGGTTTCGAAGGTGGCCGTTCGCCACAGCGATTTCCGAGGCGCCGCTTGGCGAAGCTGATGCAGCAGCCAGTAGGCGCCGGTATGCAGGAAGAGGCGGAACTGGTTGGCCTCCCAACGGTGGCACGACGTGCGGTCGGACTTGGTGTAGAGCTTGTGGTCCTTGATCATGTTTTCCATCCGCCCGCGGGCGCAGTAGACCTTCTCGTAGAGCGCCTTGGCGCGGCCGCTCAGGTTGGTGACGACGAAGCGGACGTCACAGCCCTTGGCGGTAGCTTCCCACGCGGGCGATGACCGAGCGTTGCCGTGACCAGCTTTTGGCCTGGTAGCCGGTGTGGAAGAAGCGGCGCACCTTATCCTTTCCCTGCCCCGCCCCGGCGCACGGCGGCGTCCTCGCACCACGGCTGGCCGATCCTGTTCAGCCGGGCGTTGCCGGAAAGCCCGAAGATGTAGCCGCAGCCCTGACGTTCGAGGAATTCCATGGCCTCCGGCGTGGCGTAGTGGCCATCGCCCCGCACGGTGATCTCGACCCGTGGCCAGTTGCGGCGGATGCGGCCGATGACGTGTCTCAGGATCCGCGCCGCCTCGTCGCCGGAGGGCCGCTTGCCGGGACGCAGCAGTGACATCACCGGCTTGCCGGTGGCCGCCTCGAAGATATGGATGGGTTGGAAGCAATAGTCGTCGTAATGGGCGTTGAACAGCGCCAGCTGCTGGCCGCCGTGAACGGCATCGTCGGTGTCGTCGATATCGAGAACGATGCGCGCCGGAACGCGCTTGAAGCTGGCGCAAAACAGATCGATCGTCGACAGCCCCATGCGCCCGAGCGCGCGCCATGACGGCGCGTTCTCGAGGCGCGACAGGGTCGGTTGGCTCATCAGGTCGTCGCCGCTCTCGGACAAACGGCCACAGGCCAGCTTGAACGCCGGATCGAAACGCAGAACGTCGAGGTCGTCGCAATCCTCATACCCGCAGGCAATAGCGAACAGGCGCGCCCGGATCATGTCTACGTAAGCGTGGGTCGTGCTCGCCGGGTCGCGCACGTCGGTGACGCAGGAAGCGAGCACGTCGGCGATGCCGAGCCGCCTGTCGATCTCGCCCAACAACAACACCCCGCCGTCCGACGACAGCCGTCCGCCGTCGAAGCGGGCGCAAAGCGGCTTGCCTCCAACGGGTGACAAACCAGGGAGATAGGGGGTAATCTCGTTCATGGTGAGCCGTGGGTTGTTCTGTTGCCATGTGATCTTGTCTTGACACCAAAATCATACGGCATTTCAACAGGTTAATCTACGCTCACCAGCATTTTCAATCAGCGCCGTGAATAATTCGGGTTAGAGCGCTGCACCCGCTAGTCCCCCGCAAGGGGTAATGAGCTACCTTGCTTGTCTCGGGCCCCTAGACGCCAACGTCAAGGCCATGCACAAGCTGGTGCGGGCCATGGGCGGCGGCGCCGTCTTCCGCTGTGCCGATTGACGGCGCAATGCGGAATGTGAGAACGCCGAAGCAATAATCCCTCACTGAAGCGGCCGGAAAGTCTGGTTGCGCCGGAGTAAAATTCCGTCAGCGATAGCCCTTTGCGGATTGAAGCGAAGGGCGGGGGATGAAGCGAGTGGAACTGTACGCGCGGGTGCGACACGCGGTGATGATAGATGGTCTGAGCCAGCGAGTGGCGGCTCGCCGCTTTGGGATCGACCCGCGCACGGTCAAGAAGATGCTGAGCTATTCAGTCCCACAGGGTTATGTCCGGACGAGTGAGGTGGACCCCATCCGCTGGACAGCTTGGCGGCGTTTGTTAGGTGGGATTCCATGGTGATTTTTATGCCGCCAGCGCTTCTGGCGCCATCTCCGGGGCATGCCCCGGAGATGGCGCGTCGCGCCCACTATAGACCTCCTCGGGGGTGCGTCCATCGAACACCGAATGAGGCCTCGAAGTGTTGTAATAGTCGATCCAGCCGCCGATTCCATTCCTGGCTTGGGAGCCGGTCTCGAAGGCCTGGAGATAGACGCATTCGTACTTGAGACTGCGCCACAGCCGCTCGATCATGACGTTGTCCATCCAACTACCTCTGCCGTCCATGGAGATCATCACGCCGGCGTCCTTCAGGACCTGCGTGAATTCCAGGGAGGTGAACTGGCTGCCTTGGTCGGAGTTGAAGATCGCCGGCTTGCCATGGCGGACCAGAGCTTCCTCCAGGGCCTCGACGCAGAAATCCGCCTCCATGGTGTTGGAGAGCCGCCAAGACAGAACCTTGCGGCTCCACCAGTCCATGATGGCGACCAGGTACAAAAAGCCCCGGCGCATCGGGATATAGGTGATGTCCGTGCACCAGACCTGGTTCGCCCGATCGATGACGAGCCCGCGTAGCAGATAGGGATAGATCCGGTGATCGGGATGCGGATCGCTGGTGCGTGGCGCCTGGTAGATCGCCTGGAGGCCCATGAGCCGCATCAGCCGGCGCACCCGCTTGCGTCCCACGCAATAGCCCAGACGCCGCAGGTGCCGGGCCATCTGGCGCGAGCCGTACCAGGGCGTCTCCAGAAACTGCTCGTCGATGAGACGCATCAGCGCCAGGTTCAAGCGGCTCTCGCCCTTGCCCTCATAGTAGAACGACGAGCGGCTGATCGAGACCAAGCTGCATTGCCGCGCAATGCTGAGCTCGCCATGACCGGGATCGATCATGGATACCCTCCGGCCGTGGCTCAACGACCGAAGGCCTTGGCCAAAAAATCCTTCTCCACCGTCAGCTCCCCGATCTTAGCGTGAAGCTCCTTGACCTCCGCTTCGTGCGAACTGTCCCGGCCCGCCGGCTTGCCCGAGAAGACATCGACCATCCCCTCGCTCGCCTGGCGCTTCCACTTCGTGATCAGATTCGGATGAACCTTGTGCCGGCTCGACAGCTCCGCCAGCGTCTGGTCGCCCCGCAGCGCCTCGATCGCCACTTTCGCCTTGAAGGGCGCCGAGAAATTCCGTCGCTTCGCCATACTCCGAGATCCTCATCATAAAGGCCGGATCCCACCTAACACATCTGTCCTAGATTCGGGGACCACCTCTGAGGCCGCCGGTCCGCCCAAAGCTCGATCCCTTCATCGGTGTTATCGACCGCATCCTGGAAGAGGATAAAGAGCGTCCGAAGAAGCAACGGCACACATCGAAGCGGATCTTCGAGCGGCTGCGTGATGAGTATGGCTTCACGGGCGGGATCAGGGTTCGCCTTCTTCGGCGGTGTGCCGCGCTCGATTCTTTATGACAACACCAAGATTGCGGTGGCCCGCATCCTTGGCGACGGCAAGCGCCAGCGGACACGTGTGTTCAGCGAGTTACGATCCCATTACCTGTTCGAGGATCGGTTTGGTCGCCCTGGCAAGGGGAATGACAAGGGCAAGGTTGAGGGGATCGTCGGCTATTGCCGCCGGAATTTCCTGGTACCGAAGCCAAGGTTCCAGACCTTCGACGACCTGAACGCGCATCTTGAAGCGTGTTGCCGCAAGCGATGGGCGGACCAACTGCGTAGCCATGAGCAGACGATCGGCGAACGCCTGGAGCGGGATCGTGCGGTTCTTCAGCGCCTTCCTGCAACCACCTACGACGCCTGCGACAAGCGCCCAGGGCGGGTCAGCTCGCTGTCGCTGGTCCGCTATCGCGGGACCGATTACTCGGTCCCCACCCGGTTCGGTCATTGTGAGGTGTTGGTTCGCGGGTATGTGCATGAGGTGGTCATCAGTTGCGGCGCCGAGGTGATCGCGCGGCACCCGCGTTCGTACGCGCATGAGGACTTCGTCTTCGATCCGCTGCACTATCTGTCCCTGCTGGAGCACAAGACCAACGCGCTGGATCAGGCGGCCCCCCTGGCCGGGTGGGTGTTGCCGCCTGTGTTCGGAGACCTCCGCCGCCTTCTGAAAGTGCGGATGGGCAAAAAGGGAAAGCGGGAATACGTCCAGGTACTGCAGCTGATCGAGACCTTCTCCCTCGACGACATTCGAGCCGCGATATCGGATGCGTTGGAGCGCGGCGTGATCGGCTTCGACGCTGTGAAGCACCTGGTGCTTTGTCGGATCGAGCGGCGTCCGCCACGGTTGAACCTGATGGCCTATCCCTACTTGCCACGCGCCGAGGTGGCGACGACCTCGGCCAGCTCGTACATGGGGCTGCTGACGGGCGTAGCATCATGAGCGACACGCCACAGCTCTTGCTGTCCCATCATCTGAAAGCCCTCAAGCTGCCCACCTTCCTCCGGGAGTACGACAAGCTGGCCCGCCAATGCGCCACCGAGGGCATCGATCATGTGCGGTATCTTGTTCGTCTGACCGAACTAGTGGTTCGACACAGAGGTTATGACTCTTTGGGCTGATCTTCGATCGGTAGATGGGGCTTCGGATAGGCGCGACTCAGTTTGTGTCTGGCTTTCTCCGTCGTGAACATCCATTTGATGCGCGCGGCGCTGTCGTTGCGCTGTCGCTCCCAGGCGGCGATCTCGGCTTCGAGGATGTCGCGACTGGAGATCCTGCGGTCGAGGCATTGGCCGCGCAGGACGCCGATCTCGATCTCCACCATGTTGAGCCAGCTGGCGTGCTTGGGGGTGAAGTGGAACTCCAGGCGGCGGAGGATGCGCCTGGCCTCGGGTGCGGGCAGGGCGTTGTAGAGGGAGGCCGGGCTGTGGGTCGAGAGGTTGTCCATGACGACCCGGATCTTTTCGGCTTCGGGGAAATGGACGTCGCTGAGCTCGCGCATGCATTGGGAGAAGTCGGCGGCGGCACGTCGCTCGGTGACCTTGACCTTGCGCCAGGGGCGATTGACGTCGAGGAAGATGAAGAGATTGACGATGCCGTTGCGCTTGTATTCGAAGTCGAAGCGCTCCAGCCGGCCGGGCTCGGCCGGAATCGGCGCCCGCACTTCGCCGATCAGCTGGGTCGGGCTCTCGTCGAAGCAGATCACCGGACGCGTAGGATCGGGGGGCTCGCCATAGAGGTCGAGCACGTCCTCCATGGCGGCGACATGGGCGGCGTCGACCTTGGGAACGCACCACATGTCCCGGCGCCAGGGCTTCAGCGCGTTCTCCGCCAGGCGCCGACGCACGGTCTCGCGCGACAGGCCCTCATGCTCGGTGAGCGCGACCATGACGTCGGCCAGCAGCTCGAGCGTCCAGCGCGCGCGGCCCGCCGGCGGGGCCGAGCAGGCGGTGGCGATCAGCAGCGCCTCCTCCTTGCCGCTCAGCTTGCGCTGAGCGCCGGGGCGCGGGGCCTCGGCCAAGGCGAGTTCCAGATTGCCTTCCACGAAACGCCGCTTGGTGCGATAGACCGTCGAGCCGCCGGCTCCCACGCGAGCCGCGACCTCGCCGTCACCGACGCCGTCATCGGCGGCAAGGAGAATCTGCGCGCGCTTGACTTTGCGCACCGCATGTCTGCCGCTCTTCAAGAGCGCCGTCAGCTCTTCACGCTCGTCTTGGCTCAATTCGACACGCCAGCGTATGTTCATCAGGACTTCCTCCTCGAAAGCTACCCTGATGAATCGAAACCCGGTCCCTTGTCACGCCCTTCCTCGGCCGTGCTTCACCGAAAAGCAGGGCCAGTATCTCGCCTTCATTCACGCCTACACGGCCATCAACGAAAGGCCGCCCGCCGAAGCCGACATGCAGCGCCACTTCCGGGTCGCGCCGCCCTCCGTCCACCAAATGGTCCTGACACTCGAGCGCCGAGGCCTCATCGAACGAAGACCCGGACAAGCCCGATCCATCCAAATCCTCATCGACCCCGAGACGCTGCCCGTCATCAAATCAACTCAAGGCAAACCGTCATGACCTCTGTGTGGAGCCACTAGAGCTGATCGACCGCGAGCGCCGCATGATTGAACGGCGGATCAGACAGGCCCGGTTCTCCGCCGTTAAAAGCCTCGATAGCTTCGACTTCAAGGCGATCCCGTCGCTCAACAAGATGATGGTCCTGGAACTGGCGCGAGGCGAATACATCGAGCGTCGTGAGAACGTCATCGCGCTCGGCAACTCAGGCACCGGCAAGACCCATATCGCCCTCGGTCTCGGTCTGGCGGCCTGCCAGAAAGGCCTCACCGTCGGCTTTATCACGGCGGCGGCGTTGGTCCACGAGTTGATGGAAGCCAGGGACGAGAAGCATCTGCTGCGCTTCCAGAATCAGCTGGCCAAATACAAGTTGCTGATCATCGACGAACTCGGCTTCGTGCCACTATCCAAGACCGGCGCCGAACTCCTGTTCGAGGTGTTCAGCCAACGTTACGAACGCGGCTCCACCCTGCTGACCAGCAATCTTCCCTTCGATGAGTGGACCGAGGTGTTCGGCTCAGAGCGCCTGACAGGGGCCTTGCTGGACCGCCTCACACACCATGTCCATATCCTGGAGATGAACGGCGACAGCTACCGGCTCAACCAAAGCAAAAAACGGTGCAACGCCCCAAAAAACGCCTGACTGGTCCTAACAACCGAGACCACGGTTGACCCGGTGGGTCCACAGGGACCTCCCACGCTGCTTCGCTTCGCGTAACGCAAAGCGCTACACGAAGCAGCGCGGGTCCCTCCTATGGACTACCGGGACAACCCGCAACACCGTGTTCTACATCACGGCAAGTGGTGCATTTTTACTCCGGCGAGTGATGCACTTTTACTCCGGCGTTGACAGAGCACCTCGCCCTCGTGATCGACCGCCCGCCAGAGATAATGCGTTTCACCGTTGATCCGCACGAACACCTCGTCCAGGTGCCAGCGCCAGGTCGAGTAGTACCGCTGGTCAACGCGCCGTTTCCGGATCTGGGCGGCGAACATGGGCCCGAACCGGTTCCACCAGAACCGCACCGTTTCATGCGAGATGTCGATGCCCCGCTCGAACAGCAGATCCTCGACCTGGCGCAGGGACAGCAGGTAGCGGGCGTACATCATCACCGTGAGGCGGATCACCTCGGGTGAACTGTTGAAGCAGCGGAAGGGATTCGTCATCGGCCAAGGCTATGGACCACCCAGGCCCCGCTCAAGCGAATTTGGTCTGACACCGCCGTCCGTAGGCTCAAATCGGGGGCAGGATTTGTTCAAGATCCTACAATTCGTCGAGCAGTTTGAAAGTTCAATCTAATTGGTTGCGGGGGCCCGCAACCAGCGTTGTTTGCACCTAGCCCCAATTATTCATGACGGCCATCGGATTTCAGCGGGACGAGCGGTAGCGACCGGGTTGACGGCGATTTTTGAGACGGATTGTCGGAGAGGTTGGAGGTTGTTGTTCGGGGCTCGTCCGGCGGCACCTGCCGCTTGGTTCAGGGCCCTTGGGCGGTGATGCGCCCGGCGATGGCGATCATGGCCGGCTGATAGGGATAGGCCGAAGGCAGGGCGATCCTGAGGCGCGACTTGAGCTCCTCGACGCGGACGGCGATTTTGAGAAACGCCCGGCGCAGGGTTTCGAAGGTGGCCGTTCGCCACAGCGATTTCCGAGGCGCCGCTTGGCGAAGCTGATGCAGCAGCCAGTAGGCGCCGGTATGCAGGAAGAGGCGGAACTGGTTGGCCTCCCAACGGTGGCACGACGTGCGGTCGGACTTGGTGTAGAGCTTGTGGTCCTTGATCATGTTTTCCATCCGCCCGCGGGCGCAGTAGACCTTCTCGTAGAGCGCCTTGGCGCGGCCGCTCAGGTTGGTGACGACGAAGCGGACGTCACAGCCCTTGGCGGTAGCTTCCACGCGGGCGATGACCGAGCGTTGCCGTGACCAGCTTTTGGCCTGGTAGCCGGTGTGGAAGAAGCGGCGCACCTTATCCTTTCCCTGCCCCGCCCGGCGCACGGCGGCGTCCTCGCACCACGGCTGGCCGATCCTGTTCAGCCGGGCGTTGCCGGAAAGCCCGAAGATGTAGCCGCAGCCCTGACGTTCGAGGAATTCCATGGCCTCCGGCGTGGCGTAGTGGCCATCGCCCCGCACGGTGATCTCGACCCGTGGCCAGTTGCGGCGGATGCGGCCGATGACGTGTCTCAGGATCCGCGCCGCCTCGTCGCCGGAGGGCCGCTTGCCGGGACGCAGCAGTGACATCACCGGCTTGCCGGTGGCCGCCTCGAAGATATGGATGGGTTGGAAGCAATAGTCGTCGTAATGGGCGTTGAACAGCGCCAGCTGCTGGCCGCCGTGAACGGCATCGTCGGTGTCGTCGATATCGAGAACGATGCGCGCCGGAACGCGCTTGAAGCTGGCGCAAAACAGATCGATCGTCGACAGCCCCATGCGCCCGAGCGCGCGCCATGACGGCGCGTTCTCGAGGCGCGACAGGGTCGGTTGGCTCATCAGGTCGTCGCCGCTCTCGGACAAACGGCCACAGGCCAGCTTGAACGCCGGATCGAAACGCAGAACGTCGAGGTCGTCGCAATCCTCATACCCGCAGGCAATAGCGAACAGGCGCGCCCGGATCATGTCTACGTAAGCGTGGGTCGTGCTCGCCGGGTCGCGCACGTCGGTGACGCAGGAAGCGAGCACGTCGGCGATGCCGAGCCGCCTGTCGATCTCGCCCAACAACAACACCCCGCCGTCCGACGACAGCCGTCCGCCGTCGAAGCGGGCGCAAAGCGGCTTGCCTCCAACGGGTGACAAACCAGGGAGATAGGGGGTAATCTCGTTCATGGCGAGCCGTGGGTTGTTCTGTTGCCATGTGATCTTGTCTTGACACCAAAATCATACGGCATTTCAACAGGTTAATCTACGCTCACCAGCATTTTCAATCAGCGCCGTGAATAATTCGGGCTAGATTGCGCTCAACTCGGGTAGGATAGTCTTGAACCCTTTGGAGCTCTGATTTTCTAGCGGTTCGCTGTGGGCCGCCGATCGACCCGCCACTTCCGGTTCTTGGCCGCGAACATGCGACCGAAGCGGCCCCACTAAAAACCAGTCCTCATCGACCTCCTCGTCCTGCGCCTCGCCCTCGATCAGCAAGGGCTCCGGGCGGTCGGCGAGGTGCTGCCGCAACCAGTCGGGCGCCAGATCCCGTAGCTGCGCAGTCCGGCTTTCGATGTAGCCAAAGTTCGGCGCCTTCCCCCAGCCGCGGTTCAGGATATTCTCTGCCGCCAAAACCCGGGCCGCAGCCGGCGCATCCTCGTCGCCCATGATCCTTGTCAGCGTCGTGATGGCCGCCTCGGTATGTTCGCGCGCCAGGTCGCGAACCTCCTTCAGCAACTTTGGCCTGCTGCCGGGATTGCCTGACTGTCCGGGGCTCCATGTGCTCGTCCTAGGCATGTCGATAGCCTGTTCTCGCGTGTTCTGAGGACACCATCATATCCCGGAGGCATTGCCGTGGTCGCGGTGAGGCATCTCTGAGCCTGTCCCCGTAGTTCACTGGCTGGAGGCGCAACGGGAGCGGAGATTGACCGCAACACCGGGGCTCGACAACCCCGTAACCTCCTAGAAACTTCGCTCTAGCGTCACGAAGACCCGCCGGAGGATCAGGCGCTCTTTCTTGCGGACGCGAAGTCTTGGTCGCGTGAGGCGGCCGTCTTGGAAATCCGGTCCTCCCGCAAGTCCTTCACAATGTTGTCGGCATCGCGCTGCTCGGGGGGGCCGTATCCGGCGCCACCCCCGGATCGAATGGCAATCTCGTCTCCCCTTTCAAGGGGGAGGCTGACTTTGGACCCCAGTATCTTCTTGGAGTCGTTTCGAATCAATGTGCAGCGACCCGGCCAACCGGGGTGACCGCCGAACAATGCCGGTGCGCTGTGACGGTGCCGGTCCGAGTGCAGACCAAAGGTGACGCCGTCCGCCCGCACGCGGAACGCCCTTTCCATTCCCATTCCGCCGCGGAATGCAGACCAAAGGTGACGCCGTCCGCCCGCACGCGGAACGCCCTTTCCATTCCCATTCCGCCGCGGAATTGTCCGGGTCCCCCGCTATCCTGAACAAGGCCGTAGCGCTGAATTTCAAGAAACGGATATTCGATTTCGACGGACTCGATCGGCGCATTGGCGCCGTTCGTCAAATGCATGATCATGCCGTCCGCCCCATCGCGATCGAAGAGCCCGCCGTTGCCGCCGCCCATTACCTCGTGGCAGATCGACATGGTTCCATCTTCCTGCCGGCGTGCGAACGTGATTCCGGTTTGGCTGTCGAACCCCGGCGCGGTCACCTTCTCCGGCAGCACCGGGGCGAGTGCCAAGTTGATGGCGTCGAATATCTTGTAGCAAGTGCTCGTCCGACCCTGGGTAGGCGCGGGGCGGGCCGGATTCACGATGCTGCCAAGGGGTGATTCGATGTGGATGGGCCGAAACGCCCCGGCGTTCACGAACCGATGACCGATTCCGAGGATCGACACCAGCGTTGTGCGGACGATGCAGTCGGTGGACGCAAGGGGAATGTTGATGAAGCCGCGAGCCTGGGGGTCGGTGGCGGAGAAATCCACCGTGATCTCGGACCCGCGTACGATCAACGCCACGCGGACCGTGAACGGTCCGCCGGACCCCGTGCCGTCGTCCTCCATGTAGGCTTCGCCGTGGTAGACCCCGTCTGGAATGTCGGAGATGGCCGCCCGCGTAATGCGCTCCGAATAGTTCTGTATTTCCTTCATGAACTCGAGAAGGGTATCGACTCCGTACTTTTCGGCGAGAGCGAGGACGCGCCGTTCGCCGGTGCGGCAAGCGGCGATCTGGGCGTCGAAGTCAGGGACGGACGCTTCGGGCACGCGGATGTTGTTACGAAAAATCTTTCCGAAGACGGTCTGCGTCCAGTCGCCGCCGAGGTCCACCTTTATCGGCGGGAACATGATGCCTTCCTGAAAGGCCTCCGTGGCCCCTGCGTAGGATGACGGTGCCCCACCGCCGACATCGACGTGATGGGCGTTGGCGCACGAGAGCGCAATGACCCGGCCCTCGAAATGGATAGGCATGAACAGCACGATGTCGTTGACGTGTTGGCCGCCGTCGAACGGATCGTTCGTCAGGACCGCCTCGCCGGGCTCGAGGGCGCGAATGTCGTAGTGCCGTCTGATCGCCTGAATTGCCGGTTCCATGGCGTTCATCAGCATTGGAATCCAGTTGGCCATCGCAACCGTCCTTCCGTCCGCATCGAATACGGCGGTGCCAATATCGCGTATCTCCCGGATCACGGTCGACACGGCGGTCTGATAGAGGTTGACCCCCATCTCTTCGGCGGTCGAGACCATGGAGTGCCCGATGACACTCATTGTGATCGGATCCATGTCAATCTCCCTCGCGGTTCAGAAACAGATTGCGTCCGCCAACAACCTGAGCCTTCCAGCCCTGGGGAACGAACGTTGTGGCGGTGGGCTCTTCAACGACCACTGGACCCGCGAATGCGCATCCGGGCAAAAGGCTTGAACGTTGCATGAATTGACAGGGCGTTTGGACCCCGTTCAGGTGGACGTGGCCCCGTTCACATCGAGGCTCCGGCACGGACTGCTCCGCTTCGCCTTCGATTTCCCTTAGTCTACTGGGGCACGACGCGGTCAGCCGAAAATTGACGATTTCCACGTCGTCGCCGGTCGGCGCATGTCCGTAGCGATTTCGGTGAGTCTCCCGAAACCGGTCCAACAAGGGTTGGGGTGGTAGGCGCTGGTCCAACAGGTCGCTTATCCCGATCGTCAGCTCATAGGCTTGTCCTCGGTAACGCATGTCAAAGGTGTGGTCGAGAATCACATCGTCCCAACGGATCCCGTAGCTTTCGAACTCGCTTCGAGCCCGCTCTCGGAGACTCGCGAAGATTTTCTCCACGGTGGTTGAATCCGCCAGGCGAAGGCTCAAAAAATGTGTGCGCACGAAGTCCTGCCTCGTACCCGCGCGCATCAGGCCGAAGGCTGACAGCAGCCCGGGATCATACGGCACGAAGACCTGACGCGCCCCAAGTTCTTCGGCGAGCGCCGCGGCGTGCAGGGGTCCGGCACCCCCGAAAGCGACCACCGCGTAATCCCGTGGGTCGTGACCCCGTTCGATGGATACGAGGCGCATCGCCTGCGCCATGGTCGCATTGGCGAGTCGGACGACCCCCTCGGCGATTTGCAGCCCGCCCATACCGAGGCCCTTGGAAAGGGGATCGAGCGCCTTGAGAGCCCGTTCCTTCGACAAAGGCATCCGCCCACCGAGGAAACTCTCCGGTCTCAACAATCCCAGCACTACGTTGGCGTCGGTCACTGTGACATGCCGACCGCCCCTGTCGTAACAGGCCGGACCGGGATCGGCACCGGCGCTTTCCGGCCCGACCATCATGGCCCCGCCCGTATCGATCTTGGCGATGCTCCCGCCGCCGGCGCCAACGGTCGTGATGTCGATCATGGGAAGGGCGAGGGGAAGTCCGCCCACCTTGTAGTCGGTGGTAATGCGCGGTTGACCCCCAGTGACCAGACAGACGTCGGTGCTCGTTCCCCCCATATCAACCGTGAGGATGTTGTCCAATCCCTGGGATCTCGCCGCCGCGACGGCTCCGATAACGCCCGCGGCGGGCCCCGACAGGATCATTCGGGCGGCGTGGCGCCGGATTTCCGTGGCCGGCACCGTTCCGCCGTTGGCCTGGACTACGGAGACGGGACCGCGAAACCCGGATTGGCGCAGTTCGTTCTCCAGATGTCCGATGTATCGGTCGACAATCGGCTTGACGCTCGCGGAAATGACGCAGGTGCTCATTCGCTCGTACTCGCGGAACCGGGGCAATACCTCGGACGAGGTCGTTACGAACAGGTTCGAAAATTGTTCCTCCAGGAAGCCGGAAATCTGGACCTCGTGATCGGGGTTCGCGTAGCTGTGGAGGAGGCAGACAGCGACGGATTCCAATCCACCGTCCGCCATCAACCTCCGAATCCAACCCTCGAGGCCGTCCAAGGAGAGGGGTCGTCGAACCACGCCGCCCGGACCCACGCGCTCATCAACCTCGATCACCATATCTCGGGTAACGAGGGGTGCCGGATGTCGATACCAGAAATCAAACAGGCGCGATCGCGACTGTCTTTGAATTTCCAAAATGTCCCGGAACCCCTTGGTGACAACGGCGGCCGTCCGTGCGCCTTTTCTCTCGAGGACCGCGTTCGTCGCGACCGTGGACCCGTGAACGACGAACGAGACTTTCTCCAAGGCGATCCCCGCCTCCCTGACCGCGTTCAACACGCCTATCGCGGGTTCGCGGGGCGTTGACGGAACCTTCCCGGTCTTGACGACACTGTCCCCTTCCACAATCACCCAGTCCGTGAAGGTGCCTCCCACCTCCACGCCCATCCTGATGTCATTCATAGTGCCACCTCGCTTCGCGCCTTACACCGGGATCCCGCGCGGGAAGTGGCAGGCGACCAGACGGTCGGGCTCAATGGCCTGCAAGGGAGGTTTCTCCGTTTCGCATCGGCTCTGGCGGTAGGGGCATCGGGTATGAAACGGACAACCACCAATGCGCTCGCTAGGGTCGGGAACGTCTCCTTCGAGGATGATGCGCTCGCGCTTCTCATTGGGATGCGAGGGGGGGGCCGAGGACAGAAGCGCTTCGGTGTAGGGATGGTGGGGCCGGGTGAAGACGTCGCGGCTCGGAGCCAGTTCCACCAGATCACCTAGATACATGATGCCGATGCGATGGCTCATGTGCTCCGCCACGATCAGGTTGTGGGTTATGAACAAGTAGGCGTAACCGTTCACGTCCTGTAGGCGACGCAGAAGATTCAGGATCTGTGCTTGCACGGAAACGTCCAAGGCGGACGTGGGCTCGTCCAGAATTATGAACTCGGGTTCGACCGCCAGGGCCCGGGCAATGGCAATGCGTTGACGCTGTCCACCGCTGAATTCGTGAGGGAAACGATCCAGGTGTTCGGGTTGCATGTTCAGCGTCTCGAGGATTTGGGCCACCCGCTCCCTGACAGCGCCGTCATCGGCGAGGCCATGGATCGTGATACCCCGGCCGATGTTGTCGCCAACGGTCATGGCCGGGTTCAGTGAGGTGTACGGGCTTTGAAACACGTACTGCATTCGTTTTCTCTGACGACGCAGTTCGCGTTCCGGAATCGTCGTTATGTCGAGGCCGTTGACGATGATTTTGCCGGACGTAGGTTCGATCAGCCGCAGCAAGGTCTTGGCCAGGGTCGTCTTGCCGCAGCCCGATTCGCCGACCACGCCGAGCGTCTCCCCCGGCATGACATCGAGAGACACACCGTTCAGGGCGTAAACGGACTTTCGCCCTGTTCGGTAATGCTTTTGCAGGTCGCGAACCGCAACCACGGGAACTGGATTGGAAACAGTCTCACTCAATGTGACGGGTCTCCCGAAATCGGGGTTTGATCGAACAAGTAACAGGCGACCCAGTGGTCCGGAGCGATCTCGCGCACGGACGGTACGTTGTCCGGGCACATCCCCTCGATCACTTTGGGGCACCGAGGGTGAAAAGGGCATCCCTGCGGCGGGTGCAGCATCGACGGCACCATGCCGGCAACGATCCCGAACATTTCGCCGATCCCGCGGCGCTGGGGAAGTGCTCCGAACAAACCCTGGGTGTATGGATGGGCGGGGTTGTCGAACAACTCCACGGTAGGCGCGAATTCGACGACCAAACCGGCATACATCACGGCGACGTAGTCGCAGATATCGGCGACCAAGCCGAAGTCATGGGTGATGAAGAGAATGGAGGAGATGACGCCCGATTCCCGCAGGTTCTGTAAGAGGTCCATGATCTGCGCTTGAATGGTCACATCCAGGGCCGTCGTCGGTTCATCGGCGATCAGGAGATTGGGGTCGGCGCACAGTGCCATCGCGATCATCGCCCGTTGTTGCATCCCACCGCTTAGCTCATGGGCGTATTGCCGCGAGGTGCGAACCGGGTTCGGCATGCCGACTGTCTGAAGTATCTCCAGCATCCGTTCGCGCTGCTCGCGCTTGTCGGCGCGCTCTTGATGCCAATGGACGGCCTCGGCGATCTGGTCGCCGATGGTGAAGACGGGATTCAAGGCGCTCGCCGGCTCCTGAAATATCATGGCGATGCTTCCGCCCCTCAGCTTGCGCACCTCCTTTTCGGACAGGGTGAGGATGTTCGTCCCGCGAAAGTCAATTCTGCCGCTCTCTATACTCCCGGTATGGGGGATCAGTCGCAAAACACAGCGAGCCGTCATGGACTTGCCGCAACCGGTCTCGCCGACGATCCCAACCACCTCTCCATGGCGCACCCGGAGATTGACCCCGTTGAGAGCGTGAACCACGCCTCGTTCGGTGAAAAACTGGAGCCGCAGATCTTCGATACGGAGAAGCTCCTCGCTCATCTGACCATATCCTGCAAACGCGGGTCGAAGATGTCGCGGAGTGAATCGCCGAGCAGGTTGAAAGCCAGCGAGACCATGAGCAGCGTGACCGCGGGAAAGATCAGGACGTGAGGTGCGGTGACCATGTATTCGCGCGAGTTGGCAATGAGCACGCCCCACTCGGGAATGGGAGGTTGAAGCGACAACCCCAAGAACCCCAGGGCGGCGCCCAACATGATTGCTCGGGGCAGGTAGAGTGTCGTTTGCACGATGATCGGCGACAAGCAGTTGGGCAAGAGGTAGCGAATGAAAATGCTCCTCCGTGTTTCTCCGATGGCATGCGCTGCTTGCACGAACTCGGTCTCCCGTAAGGACAGGACTTGTCCGCGAACCATGCGCGCGAAATGGGGGATCATCCAGATGCTTATCGCGATGACGGAATTTCGGTATCCGGGCCCCATGGCGGCGACGAGAGTCAGGGCGAGGAGAAAATACGGCAAGGCCAGCATGAGGTCGGCGAGGCGCATGATGATCGTGTCCACGTATCCACCGTAGCCGCCACTCGCCAATCCGAGAACGACACCGAAAATTACCGCGACGCTAACCGAGATCACCCCAAGGGCCAGAGTCAACCGCGTCCCATATATGACACGCGACAACATGTCGCGGCCAATCTGGTCCTTTCCAAATGGATGCGCCAGGCTGGGGCCTTCCAGGCGACTCAGGATATCGACCAAGAAGGGATCGTAAGGCGTGATCCAGGGTCCGACGACGCCGACCATCAAGGCAAGTGCGCAGACGATTAAGCTGATGACCGCCACCGGACGCCGCATGAGGCGCCGCCATACGAGGGCGAGCCGATCCGCGCTCCCGGACGAGAGCAACGGCCGCGGACGCGAGCTTACGGGAGATTCTTGCTTCTCAGCCACGGAATTCGCCTGCTCAATGGGTGATTTTCAGTCTCGGGTCGGCCCAGGTGTACAACAAGTCGACGATGAAGTTGACGAGCACGAACATCGTAAGAAACACGATCGCGATCCCGCGGACCATGGGATTGTCCTCGCCGAAAATGGCCAGGACCAATGCGCGTCCCATACCCGGCCAGGCAAAAACCGATTCCGTGATCACCGCTCCTCCCATGAGGAGCCCGAACTGCAAACCCAGTATGGTCAAGACGGCGAGAAGCGCGTTGCGCAGTGCATGCTTCACGACCACCCAAAATTCCGGTACCCCGCGGGCCCGCGCCGCCATGACGTAATCCTGATTGAGGACATCGAGCATGCTGCCACGCGTCATGCGAGCCAGCATCGCGGCGGTGTGCAAACCCAGCGTGACGGCGGGAAGGACGATATGTTGCCATGTCCCCATGCCAAACGTGGGTAGCATGCCCAAGTACATACCGAAGAAAAGAATGCAGACGAGCGCGAGGACGAATCCGGGCTCGGAAATATTGATCAGCACGAACACCCGCAAACCTATGTCCAGGGGACTTTCGCGCATGTAGGCCGAAACGATGCCGATGCTCACACCGACGAACCAGGCGACGATCGTGGAGGCGACGGTGAGCAGCAGTGTATTGGGAAAAACCTCGGCTATCTGATCGACGACGGGTTGCCGGGTATACCAAGAGTCCCCGAGGTCGCCCTGGGCCAGACTTCCCATATAGTCCACATATTGCTCCCAGACGGGACGATCCAATCCCATTTCCCGATTGAGGAGCCTTATCGCCTCGCCCGTTGCGGTATCGCCGAGGATGAGGTGAGCCGGACTGCTGCCGCTCAAATGAGTCAGATAAAAGACCAGCGTGACTCCGCCCAAGATGAGCAAAATCGTAGACAGAAACCGTCGCAACAAATAACCGACCAAGGCGAACTATCCCCGAATCAGCGTTGTGCCGTGCCGCATTTTGACGTGAGGCGCACTGCTCAAGCCTCCTCCGACATCATCTCGGCGGCCTTCTCGCCGATCATGACGCATGCGGCATTGGTATTTCCGGAAACCAGCGTGGGCATGATCGAGGCATCGGCGATTCTCAGTCCCTCGATCCCGCGAACCCGGAGCCGGTGGTCGACGACGGCGCCGGAGTCGATGCCCATCCTGCACGTGCCGACCGGGTGGTAGACCGTCGTCCCCTTGGCGCGGGCGAAGGCCAACAGGTCCGCATCCGTCTCGACCGTTTCCCCCGGTTGATATTCGCTCGCCACGTAGGCCGTCAGCGCCGGCGTGCGGGATATCCGACGAGCCAGGCGGAGCCCGGCGATGGTGGTCTCCTGGTCGGTTCGGTCGGCGAGATAGTTGGCGTGAATGGCCGGCGGTTCCTCGGAATCCTTCGATTTGATCCGCACGGAGCCGCGGCTTTGCGGGCGTAGCGGGCAAACGGCGGCGGTGAAACCGGAAAACCGGTGCAGGCCCTTGGCCGGATCGTCCATGCTGCCGGGCGTTATGTGAAACTGGACGTCCGGGGTTTCACTCGTCGGCCGCGTTCGCGCGAACACTCCCATCTGGGCCGCGGCAACCGCCATGAACCCCTTACGGAACAGAATGTATTCGGCGACCATGGCCAATTTGCGCAGCGGATTTCGCTGGCAGTCGTTGAGGGTGATCGGACGCGTACACCGGTAGATTGACCTCACCTGGTAGTGATCCTGCAGGTTCTCGCCGACCCCCGGAAGATCCGCGAGCACTTCGATGCCGTGGCGGCGCAAGAGTTCCGCGGGCCCCAGTCCGGAAAGCTGCATGACCTGTGGCGTGTTGATCGCCCCCGCCGATAGAACGATCTCGCGCCCCGCCCTGGCTTTCCACTCCGTCCCCCGATGTCGGCACACGACGCCGGCGGCACGCCCGTTTTGGAAAACGATCCGAGTGACGTGGGCGCGGGTGACGACGCGAAGGTTGGGGCGCTTCCTGGCGGGGCGGAGATAGCCGATCGCGGTGCTGCAACGCCGCCCTCGGCGGGTGGTGAGCTGGTAGTAGCCGGCACCCTCCTGGCGCGGCCCGTTGAAATCGTCGTTGCGCGGCAGGCCCGTTTCCTCGGCGGCCCTGATGTACGCCTCGCATAGTTCGGGGCGCATCGGCATGTCCGAGACCGCGAGCGGACCGCCCACCCCGTGCAGATCGTCCGAGCCGCGCACCTGGTCCTCCGCGTTCTTGAACACCGGCAGGACGTCCTCCCAACCCCAGCCTTGGTTGCCGAGCTGACGCCAATGGTCGAAGTCCCGGGGTTGACCGCGCACATAGAGCATGCCGTTGATCGCGCTGGTGCCGCCCAGGACCCGGCCGCGCGGCCAGACGATGGAACGGTTGTCGATCCCCGGATCGGGTTCGGTCCGGTATTGCCAGGAGGAGCCGGACCGAAAGGCGACCCGGTAACAGCCAATGGGAATGTGGATCCAGGGATTGCGGTCGCGGCCCCCGGACTCGATCAACAGAACGGCGTTACGCGGGTCGGCCGAGAGTCGGTTGGCCAGCACGCATCCCGCCGAACCCGCCCCCACCACGATATAGTCGAAGGTTTGATCCGGATCCGGTGGGCGGTGCATCGAGATCCCCACGGCAGCGGAATGCCTTGCATTTCCACGAACGCGTCCCCGTGGGCCTGTCATTCGCGCCGACAGGCCCACGGGTTGGCAAAGCGCGAATTCCGACCGACGATCAGCGATCCAACCAGACGCTCGAATAGAGGTACGGGTACCACTCGATGGGATGCGGCTTGAACCCCTTCACGTAGGCGGCAAGTTCGAAGTCCCGATTGCGGACGTACATGGGCACGGCCAGGACATCGTCATAGATGATCTTCTGGATCTGCTTGATCAGCCCCAATCGCTTGTTCATGTCGAAAGTGGACGCTTGTTCAGTCAGCAGACGATCCATCTCGGCGTGCCGCAGTCGCGAGAAGTTGTGGGCCGTGGGCGGAATGTTGACGGAATGGAACTGGTTGTAGAGGCTGTGCTGAGGATCGCTCGATTGCGATCCGAAGCCCAGGATGATCAAGTCGTACACCATTCCTTCTTTTTTCCGCAGGGTCCCGTAGAAAACCTTCCACGTAATCGCCGTGAGTTTGACCTCCGCCCCAATCGCCTGCAGGGACGCCTGGATAAGCTCGGCGATTTCCTTGTTTCTGGGATCCCTCTCCGGACCCACGCCGAGGTTCAGCTTCAACGGATTTGATCCCGGCTTGTAGCCGGCCTCGGCGAGAAGAGCTTTGGCCTTCTGGGGATCGTGTTCGAGAAAGCCGACGGGCGTGTAACCCAGGTGGTTCGGTCCGATGAAGCTGTCCGTGGGTGATCCGATAACCCCCATCAGCTTGTCTGCGAGCCCCTTCGTGTCGAGTGAAAGCGAGACCGCGCGGCGCACCCGAACATCTTCCAAGACCGAGTGCTGACGATTGAACAGGAGAGAGATGACCCTGTCCGACGGAGTCAGCTTGACGTCGAACCCTTGAGTCCCTCCGAGTTCGGCAATTTGTTCGGACGGCAGATCGGTGGTCAGTTCGATCTCTCCGGACCGGAGAGCGGCGTACCGCGTCGATGCCTCGGGCATGATCTTGAATTCGAGGGTATCGACGCACGGAGCGCCTTCCCAGTGGTTCGGATTCCGATCGAGGATGACATGGCTTCCAAGTTTCCACTCCTTGTATTTGAAGGGGCCGGTACCCGAGGGCGTCGTGCCGAACTTTTCGCCGAGCTCCTTGGCCTTGACCGGATCCCGCTGGCCAAACGCCTCGTTACTCGTCGTCACGAAGGTCACGAACGGCGCGTACGGGCGGGTGAGCTCGATGTCGACCGTATGGTCGTCCACCACCCGAACTTCCTTGATCAAGCCGCTTAGAATCGCGTACGCCTTGCCCGGTTTGTCCGGATTGAGCTGGGTTTCCACGTTCCACTTGACGGTGCCGGCGTTGAAGGGGGTGCCGGAGTGGAAGGTAACGCCCTTGCGCAACTGGAAGCGCCAAGTCTTGTCATCGAGCATCTTCCAGTCCGTCGCGAGGGCTGGAGCAATCTCTCCGTCGGGCAAGATCCGCGTCAAGGACTCGAAGATGTTCATGTGGACCTTGGCCGAAATCGCCCCGGCACGAAACGGATCCAAATTTCTGATGTCTCCGATCAGGCCGACGCGCAGGGCGCCACCTTTCTTCGGGCATGATTTCGCGGCCTCGGCCTGCGCGAACGCAAAGAGCAGCGTCCCGGTCAATACGCCGATGCCAATGACGAACCGTTTCATGATTTGTTCCTCCTGAGTGATTACGGAAATTCGTTGGAAGTGATTCAGTCGGTAGGTTTCATCTCATCCTACTATTTTTTTGATCCACCCTCCGCCTTCAGGCCTTCGACGCCAAGCCGCCCGGCCATTTCGTCCAGCTTTCTCAGAAGGTGATCGGGTGTCGGAATCCCTTCGCGCAAGCGACGTTCGCGCTCGCCAAGCTTTCCGTGGCCGGGGAGATGCATTTGCTGGACACCCCGCGCTAATTGTGCACCGTAGAGAGTGCCGATCCAACTGTCCACCCTCGCGGCGAACGCCTCCACGGGTCCGAACACGCCCGGATCCAAGGCGATCATTAGGTGTCCCGTATTGCGTGGTTCCGGGGAATCGAGGTCCATCCCATTGTCGAAATTCGCGCCCGTGAGGGCGGCGCAAACGGCTCCGATAACGACCGCCAATCCGGAACCCTTGTGGTCGCCCATGGGCCGCAGCAGACCGTGGACGGCCGCCTTCGGGTCCGTCATGGGCCGTCCCTGTTCGTCGAGAGCCCAAGTCGGCGGGATCGCCTGCCATTCCTCCTCGGCGGCCTGGATTATCTTTCCCCGGGCCACCGTGCTCATGGCGATGTCCAGCACCAGAGGCATCTGATTTCCAGCCGGGACACCGATGGCCAGGGGGTTGTTGGCAATTAGTGGCGTTCGCGACCCCCAGGGCGCCATGTGGGCGACGGCGTTGGACATGACAACGCCAATGAGGCCGCGGTGGACGGCCAACAGGGTATAATAGGTGGCGGCGGCAAAGTGATTGCCGCCGTGTACGGCGACAACTCCGACCCCGTGTCCGGCGGCGCGACTTACCGCTTCTTCCATCGCCCGGGCGGCAACGACGATGCCGGGCCCGTTGTCGCCGTCGAGTCTGGTACACGGGCCTCCCTCGCCGAAAAAACGCAGCTTGGGAATAGGATTGACCTTGCGCCGAAGAACGTCGCCCACATGACGGGGGAGCATCCACAGCGCATGGGAGTCCAGCCCCTGTAGGCTCGTCTCCGCGTAATAATCGGCCAATATGGGCAAATGCGACTCGGGCACGCCGGCCGCCCGATAGAGCCTCGTTACGAACGCTCGAACTTGTTTGGCAGAGCAGACCATCGTGGGAGAGGAATCTCGATCCACGGTTTCCGGCACTAATGGATTGCTCCCCTGGCCGCCACGGGCCACACGGACTCGACAACCGCGTCACGCACGCCGTAAACGACGTCATGCAAATTGGTCACCGTGTTGCAATAGTTGGGGATCACGGTGACCCGGTCGCCGATGGCCGGGTTGCGCTCGCCTGACAATCCCTCGACGACCCCGTGTTCCTCGGAGAACTTGTCGAGGGTCGCGTCCGGATACTCAACGATGTGGCCGAACCCTTCGACCCACTGGAATCCGTCTTGGGAAAAGGTCTTGGAACCCCCGTCCAGGATCGCCCTTTCAGGCGTCGGCCGGCTGACGACGGTGCAGACGATTCGCATGGCGCAATCCTCGAGCGTCGCCACGCCGAATGCAACCTTTACGCGGTCCTGATAGGCGTAGACCCCGGGCCGACACTCGTTGACCCCGTAGGGCCGGTGATCGGGCCAAGCCAGGTTGGCGTAGACAACGCCCCCGGCGCTGACGGTGTCCGCCGAGAGTCCTTTGGCCGCCATGGTCTGGATGGTCTCTTCGAAGAAGGTGCTGGAGCGGGTGACAATGTCCGGATCGGGGGCGGCCCCCCTCATGGTGAGCAGACCTTTGAAGCGGGCGCCGGGTCGCGAGTCGATCGACTGTGCCAGAGAGACGGCTTCGCCCGGCGTCTGAACGCCGGCCCGGCCTCCTCCCGTGTCGCACTCGACCAGGATGGAAAGGGTCGCGCTTTCCGCGCTCGCGGCCTCGGAAAGACCCCGCAGAGTCTGTTCGGAATCGACCGTGACCGCCAGTGTCGCCCGCTTGTTCAAACGAAGCAGTCGGTCGATCTTGGTTCGGCCGACGATATTGTAGGGGATGAGAATGTTTTGAATGCCGGCGTTTACGGCCACTTCGGCCTCGGAGAGTTTTTGGCACGTAACGCCCACGGCGCCGGCGGCGATCTGCATATGTGCGATCGCCGGAATCTTGTGGGTCTTGAAATGGGGCCGGCAGTTGATCCCGTTGGAAGACAGGTGCCGTTGCATCTTGTCGATGTTCCGTTCGAGGACGGCAAGATCGACGATGACGACCGGAGTCTCTAGATCATCTATTCGCATTCGTTTGTCCTTCCTCAGCCGGTCGACTACGACGTGAATTCGGTATTCCTGCTCAGGATTTCCCCCCTCCGAATGGTCGCGACGTGACGCAAAACCCGGGGAGCGACAAGCGCTTTCGAGCCCCTTTCGGAAGGCGATGCCCCGCTGGCATCGTACAGCGGGGTTTCTTCTTCCTTCAGGGCAAGAACCGTTGCGTCGCCTTCGGCACCGGGCCGCAAATGGCCGATACGATCCTCCCAACCCAGGACGCGCGCTGGATTCTCGGTTGCGCAACGGATCACATCGACAAGATCCATCCCCATGGTCAAGAACTTGGTCAACGTGGTGGGCAGGTCGAAAACCGGCCCGCCGATGTTGAGAACATGAACGTCCGTGCTGATGGTGTCGGGGACAATCCCTTGATCGAGAGCCGTTTTCGCAACCTCGAACGAAAATGCTCCGGCCCCGTGTCCCACGTCCAGGATCACACCTCGATCCTTTGCGTCTTTGAGTTGTTCGATCGGTCGACCGCGTCCGTCCAGAATACTGTTGGGAAAACTCTTGAAGACGTGGGTCAGGATGTCGCCCGGTCGCATCAGCGGCAGAATCTCTTCGACCAGTGGCGGCGGCAGCCCCATGTGAACCATCATCGGCTTGCCGATGCGATCGGCCGCCGTACGCGCCATGTACACCGGTTGCACGCTGGGGTCGCCAGCGCTCAAGCTCGCCCGGACCTTGATGCCGACGATGACATCGGGGTGTTGCTCCGCCACCGCCACTGCGGCGCCGGCGTTCAACATCCGGAGGTCTTGATTCTCGCCGATGAGCATCCCGGGCCCGACCCCGAATATCCCGGCATAGGAAATGTTCAGGAAGGCGAGGACGCGGGCGTGGGATTCATCGATGATGAACCGTTTCATTCCCGCGAAGTTGCCGGGACCGGCGCTGCCCGCGTCCACGAACGTGCAGGTGCCCGTATTCAGGCAAAGTGGATCCGCCTCGACGCTGGCGGCCGTTGCCCCCCAGTAAACATGGGTGTGAAGATCGATGAGCCCGGGAACCACGAGGAAGCCGCTCATATCGGCGACCGTTTGCGCGTCTTCGGATTTCAGTTCGCCGCCGACAGCCGCCACCTTGCCCTCGGCGAACGCCACATCCCGTATGTCGTTGATCCCTTGGGCCGGATCGATGACATGGCCTCCCGTCAAGAGGAGATTGAAGGGTTTATTCAACGCATAGACTTTCTGAAGTTGGTGCTAGAATGGATCGAGCAAAAGCTCATCGAGCCGAACCCCGCCAGGACTCGCGAATCATGCTCGGACGCCCAAGTCCTCGTGTCAAGGAATTCCTCACCAACCCTGGGTCGGCACATCCGGGGCGAATCGCCGGCTGTCCCGTACAATTGGAGTGTCGCATTTCCGGCGCAATGTTAACCTTGACGGATCGCGAACCGAGGCCATCGGAGGTGAAACCGTGACCTATCGGGTTCTCATGGGGGAATTCGCGCACGAAACCAACACCTTCAGCGTTCAGCCCGCCGACCTAGGAGCCTTCCGCCGGATGTTCCTCCACGTGGGCGACGAGGTGCCCGCGAAGATGCGGGACACCAACACTGAGATCGCCGGATTCCTCGACGTTGCCGATCGCCATGGTTGGGAGGTGGTGCACACGGTCGCCTGCTTCGCCACCCCCTGCGGCAAGGTCACCGACGCGGCGTGGGACGAACTCTCGGGCCGGATCGTTCGGGCGGCAAAGGATGGGACCGGCTACCATGGCGTGTTGCTGGCGCTCCACGGGGCGATGGTGAGCGAAAGCCACGACGACGCCGAAGGTCAGATCTTGGAGGAGGTCCGCGCCGCCGTCGGGCCGGAGGTGCCCATCGCCGTCACCCTCGACCTGCACGCCAACGTGTCCGATCGAATGGCCGCCCTTGCCAACATCATGGTCTCGTACCGCACCTATCCGCATGTGGACCTCCGCGACCGGGCACGACAGGCCGGCACCCTGTTGGAGCGGACCATGGCCGGCGAGATTTGTCCCCGCGTCGTGCTCGCCCGGCGGGCGCTATTGGCCCTCGCCGACAACGGACGCACCGATGCCGGACCCATGCCGGGCCTGCTCGCCAAGGCGGCCAAGATCGAGGAGCAGCCCGACGTGCTCGCGATCAGCATCAACGCCGGCTTTTCCCACGCCGACGTTCCCCACGCCGGTCCGACGATCCTGGTGACCGGCGACGGGGACAACCCGCGCTTTCGGGAAATAGCCAAGGCGTTGATGGACGAGGTCTGGGAGGCCCGGGATATCTGCACCAACACCTACCTGGGCGTCGACGAAGCGGCGGCCTTGGCCGGTTCCCACGACGGCGGCGGGCGACCGCTGATCATCGCCGATTACGCGGACAACCCCGGCGGCGGCGCCTACGGCGACGCCACCAATCTTCTGCGGGCCATGCTGGACGCGGGGTTGGAGGATACCGCCTTCGGTTCGATCCGCGACGGGCCGGCCGCAGAGGCGCTCCATGCCGCCGGTGTCGGCGCGTCCGTCACTCTGGAAGTCGGCGGAAGGACGGATCCGGCCCGGGGTGGGCCGCCGCTCGCGCTTTCTGGCGAAGTCGCGGCGCTGACCGACGGCCACTATGTTCACGCCGGCCCCATGTGGAAGGGGACGGAGAGGACTCTCGGCCCCTCGGCGGTATTCCGCGTCGGCGGCATCGATATCCTGATCGCCACGAACCTCATGCAGGTCCTCGATTTGAACATGTTCATCGCCAACGGGATCGACCCGAGAACGAAGAAGACCGTCGCGCTCAAGTCCATGCAGCACTTCCGCGCGGCGTTCGAGCCGATCGCCAGCAGGGTCGTCGTCGCCGACAGCGGTGCCCTCTGTTCTCCCGACTGCACCCGCCTAACCTACAGGAGAGTTCGGCGGCCCATCTATCCTCTCGACACGGACCCAACGTCGCGCGAGGGTTCCTGACCGCGGGACGATCCGCCACAATCGAACTGGGGGAAGCGACCATGAAGATCACGGGCGTCGAAACCATCGCCATTTCCTTGCCCTACAATCGCGCCATCGTCTCGAGTTTTCGCGGCAAGCAGGAGGGCGCGAAATCAATTCTGGTCAAGGTGTCGACAGACGAAGGATTGATCGGTCTCGGCGAGGCCATCGGTCAGCCGCCGTGGAACGACCTTAGCCAAACCATGATCGAAAAGCATCTAAAGCCGGTCTTGCTGGGAGAAAACCCTTTCCGCATCGAACGTCTCACCAAGCGCATGGAGGCGGTGACGACGTATTGGGTCTGGGCGTCGGGTTCCTTTGCCGTCAGCGCGGTGGAAATGGCCCTTTGGGACATCAAGGGCAAGGCGCTGAACGTGCCGGTCTACGAACTGCTGGGCGGCCAGGTCCGGGACAGGATTCCCCTGACCGGCTACGTCTTCATCGGCACGCCGGAAGAAAACGTGGAACTTGCGCGGTTTTACATGAGTCTTGGGCTGCCGGGGCTCAAGGTCAAGGTGGGACTCGATCCGCGGTCGGACGTGGACCGCGTGGCCGCCCTACGCGACGCGGTCGGTCCAGAAAAGATCATCCGCATCGACGCTGATGGGGCGTGGTCGGCCAAGAAGGCGATTCAGGTCATTAAAAGCCTGACGCCCTACGGACTTGCCCTGGCCGAGCAGCCCGTCCCCGTGCACGACCACGAAGGCCTCGGTCTGGTCAGGCGAAGCGTCGACGTGCCGGTGGCGCCGGATGGCCCTTTGAGGACCCTCGAGGACGCCGTGCGCTACATTCGCATGCAGAACTGTGATGCCCTGGTCATCCGCCCGGAGCAGACTGGCGGCCTGCAGAACTTCCGCCACGTGGCGGCGATGGCCGGCGCCGCCGGTCTTTCCTGCACCTCCGGCAGCGCCGGAACGTCGGGCGTCCTGATGGCGGCCCGACTTCACGCCGTGGCGAGTTGCTCAAACTTTCCTTATCCCAGCGACTCCCACTACTATTTCCTTGCCGATGACGTGCTCGAGGGCGGCATGCTAAAGATCGAGGATGGCGCCATGTCGGTGCCCACGGGCCCAGGTTTGGGTGTGGAACTGGATGACGAGAAGGTGAAGGAATATGCGGCCAAGCACGTTGAAACGACCCACTGGGTTTCCGACGAATTCATCCCGAAGGCGCCGCGGCACTGGTTCTAGGCACAGTGGAGGCGGTTGCAAAACGGATGTTTTGCGTTGGATTTTCCGCTTTGAGCGGGTGATTTTGGTTTGTTGTCGAGGCGGCCGCAGGCCTTTTCCGGTATGTTGGATTTGCGAGAAACAACACCTGGAAAGGACTGCCGGCCATGCCTCTACGCGAGACGCTATCAGTTTATTGGCAGAGCCTTCAAGGCGAACTTTTTCCGGCGCTGGAGGAGGAGCTTGGGCCGCTCGGCGACCGCTATCGCGACCTGGTGACGGTGCTCGAGCTGGCGCGCATCGAGGCTTTCGTGCGGGACTGGCCGGGTGTGGTCGGGCGTCCGCGCAAGGACCGGGCGGCGCTGGCGCGGGGCTTTGTCGCCAAGGCGGTCTTCAACATCGCCCAAACCACCGTGCTGATCGAGCGCCTGGTGCTGGACAAGACCCTGCGGCGGCTGTGCGGCTGGACCCGGGCCGGCGCGGTTCCGAGCGCGGCGACGTTCTCGCGGGCCTTTGGCGAGTTCGCGGCGAGCGATCTGCCCGGCCGTCTGCACGCGGCGGTGATCGCCAAGACCCAAGGGGCGCGCCTGGTCGGCCACATCGCCCGCGATGCCACCGCGATCGAGGCCCGCGAGCGGGCGCCGAAGAAGGCGAAACCCGAGGCCCGGCCAAAGCGCAAGCGTGGCCGGCCCAGGAAGGGCGAGGAACGGCCCAAGGCGCCCCCGGAGCGCCGCCGCCTGGAACGCCAAGGCGCGATGGGCCTACCTGAGATGCTGGCCGATCTGCCGCGGGCCTGCACCACCGGGGTCAAGCAGAACGCCAAGGGCTACCGCACCCATTGGATCGGCTACAAGCTGCACCTCGACGTGGCCGACGGCGACATCCCGATCGCCGCGCTGCTCACCTCGGCCAGCCTGCACGACAGCCAGGCGGCGATCCCGCTGGCCACCATGACCGCCGCCCGGGTAACCAGCCTCTACGACCTGATGGACTCGGCCTACGACGCCCCGGAGATCAAGGCCCACAGCCGCGCCCTCGGCCATGTTCCCCTGATCGAGCCCCATCCGCGAACCAAACAGGGCAAGGAACAGCGCAAGGCCGAGATCAAACGGCAAAAGCGCATCGGCCTGCGAGCTGCCGAGCACCACCGCTATCAGCTGCGCTCAGCCGCCGAGCGCGTCATCGCCAACCTCAAGGACAACTTCGCCGGCCGCATGATCCGCGTCCGCGGCCCCGACAAGGTCGCCTGCCACCTCATGTTCGGCCTCACCGCGCTTGCCGCCATCCAGATCATGCGCCTCGTCCCCTAGCCACTGAAAGCGCTTCGGTCGGCGTCCCGCAACTCCCGCAAATAGCAGGGAGAACGAAACCGCCTGGCCACCCCCGAGCCGTTTCCAGCGCAAAGATCAGCCGCCGCCCCAAATCGCACCACCCCGCACCCCAACCACGCCACCGCAACAATCCGCCCAGAAAATTCAGCATCCCTGAGCAAGAATATTGCAAGCAGCTCAGTGTAATTGTAAGCATGGCGCCGACGGAGCGCGAACCTCGGTAGTGTCGGCATTACCGATCAGCGAGCACACGGATGTCCGTGTCCTTCGTCCTGCTGGGCAGCGACATCATCCTGTGGGAAAGCCGCGCTGGTCATCGACGGACTGGCCGTGGCGTACCGGCGAATCTCACATCTACCACGGACCCGCCAGGAACCGCCCTACTGGGCCTGTCAGGCTAATGCGAACCAGTCTCCGAATTGGCTGGCTAACGCCGTGATCATGCGGCCAGTTGACGCCATTCCGCCCGCGCCGCGGAGCTGCTTGAAGTCGTTGCGGCGGTTGAGGTTTCTTTGGTGGGTGAAATGGTTGTGAAGGTCGTGTCCCAGGACGTGGTGTAGGAGTTGTTGGAGCCCCTGTTAGCTGTGGATAGGCGGCTTGCCGTAGCGACCGCCGAGAGTCTGGCGTAGGCAAGTCGGCTATCCACAGCGGAGGCCATCGCGGTTCCGGTTTAGGGTTGGGCTAGTGCAAACCAACCTGACCCGAAGGAGAACCACGATGACCCAGGATATGATGACCCTGCGCGCGCTTTTGGAGAAGAGCTCCGATGCCGATCTGCTTCGCGAGATGATCGGCTTCACGGCCGAGCGGCTGATGGCACTGGAGGTTGAGGGCCTGACCGGCGCCGGGCACGGCGAGCGCTCGGCGGATCGTATCACCCATCGCAACGGCTACCGCGACCGGTCCTGGGAGACGCGGGCCGGCACGGTGGAGCTGAAGATCCCGAAGCTGAGGAAGGGGAGCTACTTCCCGGGCTTCCTGGAGCCGCGGCGGATGGCCGAGAAGGCGCTGGCTGCGGTGATCCAGGAGGCCTACATCCAGGGGGTGTCGACCCGCTCGGTCGACGATCTGGTTCAGGCGATGGGGATGTCGGGCGCCTCCAAGAGCCAGGTCTCCAGGCTGTGCGGCGAGATCGACGATAAGGTCAACGGCTTCCTCGATCGACCGCTGGAGGGCGACTGGCCCTATCTGTGGCTCGACGCCACCTACGTGAAGGTGCGCCAGACCGGACGCATCGTCTCGGTCGCGGTGACCGTGGCTGTGGCCGTCAACGACCAAGGCCGCCGCGAGGTCCTGGGCGTGGCGATCGGCGCGTCGGAGGCCGAGACCTTCTGGACCGAGTTCCTGCGCTCGCTGGCCCGGCGCGGGCTGCGCGGCGTGAAGCTGGTGATCTCCGACGACCACAAGGGCCTGAAGGCCGCCGCGACCCGGATCCTCGGCGCCACATGGCAAAGATGCCGCGTGCACTTCGCCCGCAACCTGCTGGCCCATGCCGGCCGCCAGGGCCGGCGCGTCGTCTCCGCCTTCGTCGCCACCGCCTTCGCCCAGGAGGACGCCGACAGCGCGAAGGTCCAGTGGCGCCAGGTCGCCGACCAACTCAGGCCCAAGGTGCCCAAGCTGGCAGTTCTCATGGACGAAGCCGAGCACGACGTCCTCGCCTACATGAGCTTCCCCAGGGAGCACCGCCAGAAATTGCACTCCACAAACCCGATCGAACGGCTCCATGCCGAGGTCAAGCGTCGCACCAACGTCGTCGGTATCTTTCCCAACGAAGCCGCCATCACACGGCTCGTCGGCGCCATCCTTCTCGAGCAGAACGACGAGTGGGCCGTCTCAAGGAGATACATGACGCTGGAATCAATCGCTCCGCTGAGCGATGGTGTCCCCATCACGGTGCCCACCGTGGCAGCCTGAACGTCCCGGCCCTACCCGCCGGGAGCCGCGTAGAGCGCAACGCTCTTACACCACTCCGCGGGACACGATGAACCAGCTCAGCAGCGTGACACGCACTCAAGATTGCGAGCAGTTCCCGTGTCGCATTGATTGCTGTGCCAAGCTCAACCTGCACCTGACTCTCACACCATTGGCGCAACGTTGGACCCTCGTTGAAATCGGTCACGATATAGGGTTTGGCCTTGGCCTCCTTCCACAGATGGGCATTGCTTTCGATCAGGCGCGGAATACCCCCTGCATCGACCGTGTCGTACGCTGTGGCCTCTCTGAAAAAGCGCACTCGCTGTTTTAGACCGCTCTTCGCTTTGGCCGCTTTCAGAAACCCTTCGCGGTCGTCGCGCTTTCGGCGAACCCGCCAAGCATTGCCCTGTCCACCTCCCCGAAGCTTTTGGACCACAACCCAACTGTCGCGCCAACGCGCTTGGCTCACCCAAATTTCATGATGGTCTGTCATGTTAGGCGCATAGCCTGATCGGCGTCTCCGGCCAACCCAGCCAAGCTGTCACCGCTTGCCGCACGGAGCTAGCCCCAATTATTCATGACGGCCATCGGATTTCAGCGGGACGAGCGGTAGCGACCGGGTTGACGGCGATTTTTGAGACGGATTGTCGGAGAGGTTGGAGGTTGTTGTTCGGGGCTCGTCCGGCGGCACCTGCCGCTTGGTTCAGGGCCCTTGGGCGGTGATGCGCCCGGCGATGGCGATCATGGCCGGCTGATAGGGATAGGCCGAAGGCAGGGCGATCCTGAGGCGCGACTTGAGCTCCTCGACGCGGACGGCGATTTTGAGAAACGCCCGGCGCAGGGTTTCGAAGGTGGCCGTTCGCCACAGCGATTTCCGAGGCGCCGCTTGGCGAAGCTGATGCAGCAGCCAGTAGGCGCCGGTATGCAGGAAGAGGCGGAACTGGTTGGCCTCCCAACGGTGGCACGACGTGCGGTCGGACTTGGTGTAGAGCTTGTGGTCCTTGATCATGTTTTCCATCCGCCCGCGGGCGCAGTAGACCTTCTCGTAGAGCGCCTTGGCGCGGCCGCTCAGGTTGGTGACGACGAAGCGGACGTCACAGCCCTTGGCGGTAGCTTCCACGCGGGCGATGACCGAGCGTTGCCGTGACCAGCTTTTGGCCTGGTAGCCGGTGTGGAAGAAGCGGCGCACCTTATCCTTTCCCTGCCCCGCCCGGCGCACGGCGGCGTCCTCGCACCACGGCTGGCCGATCCTGTTCAGCCGGGCGTTGCCGGAAAGCCCGAAGATGTAGCCGCAGCCCTGACGTTCGAGGAATTCCATGGCCTCCGGCGTGGCGTAGTGGCCATCGCCCCGCACGGTGATCTCGACCCGTGGCCAGTTGCGGCGGATGCGGCCGATGACGTGTCTCAGGATCCGCGCCGCCTCGTCGCCGGAGGGCCGCTTGCCGGGACGCAGCAGTGACATCACCGGCTTGCCGGTGGCCGCCTCGAAGATATGGATGGGTTGGAAGCAATAGTCGTCGTAATGGGCGTTGAACAGCGCCAGCTGCTGGCCGCCGTGAACGGCATCGTCGGTGTCGTCGATATCGAGAACGATGCGCGCCGGAACGCGCTTGAAGCTGGCGCAAAACAGATCGATCATCGACAGCCCCATGCGCCCGAGCGCGCGCCATGACGGCGCGTTCTCGAGGCGCGACAGGGTCGGTTGGCTCATCAGGTCGTCGCCGCTCTCGGACAAACGGCCACAGGCCAGCTTGAACGCCGGATCGAAACGCAGAACGTCGAGGTCGTCGCAATCCTCATACCCGCAGGCAATAGCGAACAGGCGCGCCCGGATCATGTCTACGTAAGCGTGGGTCGTGCTCGCCGGGTCGCGCACGTCGGTGACGCAGGAAGCGAGCACGTCGGCGATGCCGAGCCGCCTGTCGATCTCGCCCAACAACAACACCCCGCCGTCCGACGACAGCCGTCCGCCGTCGACGCGGGCGCAAAGCGGCTTGCCTCCAACGGGCGACAAACCAGGGAGATAGGGGGTAATCTCGTTCATGGTGAGCCGTGGGTTGTTCTGTTGCCATGTGATCTTGTCTTGACACCAAAATCATACGGCATTTCAACAGGTTAATCTACGCTCACCAGCATTTCCAATCAGCGCCGTGAATAATTCGGGCTAGGAGCCTGCGCCGCGGAAGTTCTGGCGACGGGCGAGGCGATTGCGGGTGCGGCTTTCTGGCCTGAACACGGGAGTTCGAGTGTCATCCGGCTCCGACATGGAGGTTCCCGCCTGGGAGCGTTGAGGGCAGCATGTTCTCGTTTCATTCGTGTTCATGGCCTTTCGACGTGCCGAGCCCGCGAGGATTGGCCGGCCGGGCTCCCCGGTCAGCAAGCCACGAGCGCCTGCATCCGCTTGACGGTCAACGCCAGGCACATCAGGTCCCATTCGCCCCGTACCTTCGCCAAGCCCCGGAAGCTGAAACGCCGGAACCCCAGCACGTCCTTGATCCAACCGTTCGGCGCCTCCGACAACCATTTGCGTTCCGCGTATTGCGCCCGACCCTCCGGGGTCGCCAGCTTGTCGCCCATGCGGTGCGTCGCGGGGCGCGTGTCCGGGTCGACCGCCGCCTGGGCCTTGCCTTCCCGGCCCAGCGCCACATGCCCATCGATGCCGCGCTCCTCAAGCGCCGCAAGGTCCGCCTCGTTGCAATAGCCCGCATCCGCGAGCACCACCTCCGGCTCGATCTCGAATGCCTCCTTCACCCCGTCAAGCACCATCATCCGGCCCTGGTCGGTGGCCTGCGGACCGACATGCGTTCCGACAATGATCTGGTGCGCCCCGTCCACCACCGTCTGCGCGTTGTAACACTGCTGGAACTCGTCGCCGCTGGTCTTCATGATCCGACTTTCGGGGTCGGTGAAATTGCTCTGGGCCTTCGGCTCGGGCTCGCCATAGTCCCGTTTGTACGGCTGGCCACCCCTGGGGTTGCGGTCCTGGCCGGGCTTGCGCCCACGCGCCTCGTCGGCCGCGCGTTGCGCCGCTTCCAGCCGTTCCCTGGCCGCCCGGATCGCCGCCAGCCGCCAGCATCGCTGCGTTGCCGTTGGTGGTGACGCTGTGAGGTAGCCGGGAGCGGGCCGGAGGCAGGTCGATGCATCCTCGTCATTGACACGGTGGTGCGCCAGTGGACGGTCCGGAACCACTCGACGGTGCGACGGGAACCGAGGCGAGCGGTCCTTGGTTGCATTGAGCTTCCACGAGCGGGTAATCGGCGTGGAGACCTTCGTTGCTGATCTGGCAGAGCTGTGTCCCGCGAAACTGGGACCGAACGACGTGCTGGCCGTTCGCTAGAGGAAGGCGTGGCACGGCGATTCCGGTGGACGTTCGAGTTCGAGAGGCGGCTGCCCATCGGGAGACACCCGTGGAACAGACGAACGATGTCGGCACCGACCATGTGTCAACGGCGGAGTAACAAGGGGCCATTGGGCGGCGTAAAAAGGGGCCACTCGGTGTTTGAGGCTTGTCCCCGTAGTCCATAGGAGGGACCCGCGCGCGGCGCGGCGTGCCTCTCAGTTGGCTGACGCGGCGGCGCGCGTGGGAGGGGCCTGTGGACCCACGGGGGCAAGCGACGCGAGGTAGGTCAGGCTGATTTTTCGGGTTTTCTGCGGTTTTTGCTCTGGTTGAGCCGGTAGCTCTCGCCGTTCATCTCGAGAATATGGACGTGGTGGGTAAGGCGATCGAGCAAGGCGCCGGTGAGGCGCTCGGAACCGAATATCTCGGTCCATTCATCGAACGGCAGGTTGGAGGTGACCAGGACGGAACCACGCTCGTAACGCTGGCTGAAGACCTCGAACAGCAACTCGGCGCCGGTTTTTGACAGCGGCACGAAGCCGAGCTCGTCGATGATCAGGATCTTGTACCCGGCGAGCCTCCTCTGGAACCGCAGCAACTGTTTGTCGTCGCGCGCCTCCATGAGCTCATGCACCAGAGCGGCGGCGGTGGTAAAGCCAACCGAAAGCCCTTTCTGGCAAGCGGCCAGACCGAGCCCAAGGGCGATATGGGTCTTGCCGGTTCCGCTGTTGCCAAGCGCGATCACGTTCTCCCGGCGGTCGATGTACTCGCCGCGGGCAAGCTCGAGCACCAGCGTCTTGTTGAGCGAAGGGATGGCCTTGAAGTCGAACGCATCCAGGCTTTTAACCACCGGGAAACGGGCCGCCTTGATGCGCCGTTCTATCAGGCGGCGTTCCCGATCGATCAGCTCGAGTTCCGCCAACCGCTGTAGATAGCGGACATGGTCGACGCCTTCCGAGGCGCATTGCCGGGCCAGCTTGTCGTATTCCCTCAGGAAGGTCGGCAGCCTGAGCGTCTTGAGGTGATGGTTCAGCAACAGCTGCGGGGTATCGGTCATGGTCTCACCCCGGATAGCAGGCTCATGTAGCTCCCGGCCGAGGTCGTCGCGACCCGGGCCCTTGGGAGATACGGATAAAGCTCGAGATCGAGCCGCGGCGGCCGGCGCTCGATACGGCACAGCACCAGATGCTTGACGGCATCGAAGCCGATCGCCCCCAGCTTCAGCGCATCGCCGATTGCCGCCTCGACCTCGGCAAGACGGAAGCTCTCCAGAAGACGCAGGACCTGGACGTATTCCCGCTTGCCGGGCTTGCCCATACGGGCTTCCATCAGGCGGCGCAGCGTGGCGAAGGAATCGGGCAGATGCCAACCTGCGAGCGGGGCGGCCTGGTCCAGCGCGCCGATTTTCTGCTCGATCAGCGGCAGGTAATGCAGAGGATCGAAGATCAGGTCCTCACGCTCATAGGAGCGCCGGTGCCGGGCGATGACATCGGCGCTGCAGCTGATCGCCACCTGGTCGACATAGCCCCGGATCAGCACCTCGCGATGACCGTAGGCCACGGGCACCGAGTAATCATTGCCCTTGTAGCGTACCAGCGACAGAGAGCTCACCCGGCCGGGACGGCGGTCGCAAGGCTCGTAGGGAACCGCTGGGAACTCAAGGAATACTTCCCGGTCACGGGCAAGCCGTTCGCCGATCGTCTCGCTGTGGCGGCGCAGTCGGTCGTCCTGCCGACGGCGGCAATGGTCCTCGAGGCGGGCGTTCAGCACCTCGAAGCTCTCCACATGGGGAACCGGTACCAGGTAGTTGCGCCGGATGAAGCGAACCAGCCCCTCTACCTTGCCCTTGTCGTTCCCCTTGCCTGGGCGGCCGAAACGGTCTTCGAACAGGTAATGGGATTGCAGCTCGCTGAACACCCGGGTGCGCTGCCGGGTGCCATCGCCCAGGATCCGCGCCACCGCCAGTGTAGTGTTGTCATAGAGGATCGACTGGGGAACACCGCCGAAGAAGGCAAACGCTGATACATGGCCGTCGCAGAACGCCTCCGACGTCTCCGCCGGATAGGCCTTCACGAAGCTGGCATCGCTGTGCGGCAAATCGAAGGCAAAAAAGTGGATCTTCTGGAGTACGCCGCCGATTACCGCCAAGGCTTCGCCAAAGTCCACTTGGGCATGGCCAGGCGGGTGATGCGGCGGCACGAACATCTCCCGCGACCGGTGTCGGCATGCCCGCACATAATCTTTGACGATGGTGTAGCCGCCGGTGAACCCGTACTCGTCGCGCAGCCGTTCGTAGATCCTCTTCACCGTATGACGCTGCTTGCGGTGAACCTTGCTGTCTTCCTCCAGAATCCGGTCGATAATGCCGGTATATCCGTCCAGCTTCGGACGTCGTGGCGGTCGCTGACGCCGGTAGCCAGGCGGCACCGAAAACCCCAGTATCTTGCCCACCGTCTTGCGGTCGATCCCGAAAACCCGCGCCGCCTCACGATTGCTCATCCCGTCGACATGGCACGCCCGTCGAACACGCGCATATAAATCCACTGAGTACATCCCCCCGCCTTCGATCAGTTCAAAACCGATGAAGGCTAGCCGATGGCCCCTTTTTGAACCGCCCGCGCAGCCCGGGAATCAGGCCGCCTCAGTGGGGGATTATTGCGCCGCCCTTCTCACGTAATGGGGCTCGGCGCTCACCGGCTACGTTTGAGCTATTGTCGATGGCGGAGATTCGGGTGTCGTTGCCCTTGCACGCGTAGCGTGTTCATGGGGTCTTGCCGAAAGGCGCGGCCCATATCATCCGGAGCGGTTCCGGAGATCGAAGGATGTCGGCCCATGGGTGGGGCTGACGCCGGGACGGGATCAATCCGGCGAACGGGATATTGTCGGCCGGATCACGAAGGCCGGTGATTCCGGTCTTCGCACCGCACTCTATCAGGCCGCCACAGTGATGCTGAACCACACGGAGCCGAACTGGCTGAAGGCCTGGGCGCAGCGTCTGACGAAGCTCCGCGGCAAGAAGCGCGCGACCGTTGCCCTGGCACGGCGGATCGGCGTGGTGCTCCATCGCATGTGGCGGGACGGCACCGAGTTCCGCTTCACGCGTGAGGAGGCGATGGCGCTTCGGACGGCATAGCCGCAGCGGTATCCCGTCGGTCGATAGCGAGGATAGGAGGAATGGGCCGCGCCCGGAGATGGCAGGCCCACCGGTGTCCCTTCGCTGGGACGCGGTCCCCGATGATGCACGTTTCGGTGCTTGTTTGCCGAACCGTTTTGTCATGTTCGAGCACGCGGCAAAGAATGGCACTCGGGAACCGTTTGGACTGGGCATGAAGTTGGCAGCCTCAGCGCTGACCACGGACGGAAGCAAGAACCCAGCGAAGGGTACATTGAGGTGAGCGAGCACGCTGCGAAGGCGCGGCCGCCAAATCAAACATAGCGCAGGTTCCCCGGCTACCGGGGGCAGCAAGAACTCCTACACCGCGCCTGGCGTAATACCTTCCGCAGGTACGGAAGCTTCGCGAACGAACGATCGTGTCGCGACGGTCGCCCATGAGAAAATGGAGCTTGACGGCAAACGCCCCATTACAGAAGCGCTGACCACGGACGGAAGCAAGAACCCAGCGAAGGGTACATTGAGGTGAGCGAGCACGCTGCGAAGGCGCGGCCGCCAAATCAAACATAGCGCAGGTTCCCCGGCTACCGGGGGCAGCAAAAACTCCTACACCGCGCCTGGGGTAATACCTTCCGCAGGTACGGAAGCTTCGCGAACGAATGATCGTGTCGCGACGGTCGGCCATGGGAAAATGGAGCTTGACGGCAAACGCTCCATTACGGAAGCACCGAACCCACAGCATCGCCTTCATGCGCCAGGTCATTCAGGAGTATCTCGCCGGCGAGACCCTCCACGGCCTGGCCCGCCGCCACGACCTCTCCCGCACCCTGATCCGGATCTGGGTCGACAAGTACGAGGCCGGCGCCTTCGACGAGGATGCCGAGGCGGCCAACACGATCCAGGAATACGAGGCCCGGATCGCAGCCCTCGAACGCCTGGTCGGCAAGCAAGCCCTGGAGCTCGAGTTTCTAAAGGGGGCGCAACGGCAAGGACGACTGCCGAGAAGCGCGCCCGTGTCCGTCATAACCGGCCCGAAGGCCTCTCCATCGCCGAAGGGTGCCGACTGATGGGGATCGCGCGCTGCGCCTACTACCACGCCTCGCACGGATCGGCAGACGACACCGCCCTGGTCGAGGTCATGCACGCGATCAAGGACGAGTTCGAGGCCTACGGCTGGAGACGCATGCAGGCGCCGCTCAGGCATCGCGGCTGGGTGGTGAACCACAAGAAGATCGAGCGCCTGATGCGCGAGCACGCCCTGCATCCGCCGCGCAGGCGCCGCTTCGTCGCCACCACCGACAGCAACCATGATGAACCCGTCTTCCTGGACCGTTCGAGGGACTGCGAGATCGATGGTCCGAACCAGCTCTGGGTCGCCGACCTGACCTACATCGCAATCCCCGGCGGCTTCGTCTACCTGGTGGCGATCATGGATGCATGGTCGCGCCGCATCGTCGGTTACGCACTCGGCCGACGGATCGATGCACGGCTGACGCTCGCAGCGCTGGCGACGGCGATCGAGAGCCGCGAGCCGCCGGCCGGATGCATCCACCACTCGGCCGTGGCTCGCAATATGCCGCCCAAGCCTACCGGGCCCTGCTCAGCGAACATGGCCTGGTAGGCTCGATGGCGCGACGCGGCAACCCCTACGACAACGCCATGATGGAAAGCTTCATGAAGACGCTGAAGGTCGAGGGCGTCTATCTGATGGCGTTCGAAAGCGAGAAGGACGTCGCGCGCCACCTGCCGCGCTTCATCGACAGCTACAACGAGAGGCGCCTACACTCGGCCCTTGGCTACATGAGCCCCAACCGTTTCGAGGAGAAACAATCCCGCAAGCCGGTCAAATCGGCCGCCTGAAACTGTCCGACCCCAGGGGCCCACTCCAGATTGGGGGGCAATATTGAAAGCCGATTAACAGGCATGCGGACCGAGCCTGGTGCGGGAAGGCGATGTGCAGCTGGTACGCCGAGACCTGGTAGACGCGCCCCGACACGGCGGACCGGTATGAAGGCGAGGCCCAGCTCAAGTACTTCCGGGCAAAGATCCCGCGTTGTCAATTGCGACTGAAAATTTCCCATTCTTGTCGATCGGAAATTTCTCACCTCAGGCGTGCGGTCGTACCCCCAGACGCGGTGTTGAGAGTGTCTGACTCGGTGCGGCTGTGGTAACCGGGTTGGCGCAGCGACCCCCACGAGCTTGCCGTCGCTTTGCCGTTCCGACAGTTCCGCGATCGCTCGTCACCCTGAACTGTCCGTTCCCTGTCGCCCCGGCAGCTTCGCCGTGGCCGAACCGCCCCTCAGGAAATCCTCCGCGATGCTGGCGGCGACCCGCGCCGCTGAGGCCTTGACCGAATCCCGCGCCAGATGCGCATACCGGGCGGTGGTCCGGATCTGGCTGTGCCCGAGCAGCTTGGCGATCACGGGCAGGCTCTCGCCCAGCGCCAGCGCTCTCGACGCGAAGGAGTGCCGGCAGTCGTGAATCCTGACGTTCTCGATCCCCGCGCGCTCCCGCACGATCCGCCACGGGTCGTCCAGGTTGGTCATGTGCGTGTCCGGCTTCTGGCCGGGGATTACCCAGGAGTTGCCCGGAACCCGGGGCAGTTCCGCCAGCACCTTCGCCGCCGGCGGCGACAGCGGCACCGCGCGCGGGCCCGTTTTGCTTTCGCGGAGCCTCAATTCGCTGGCCTCGAGGTCGATGTCAGTCCATTGCAGGGACAGGATCTCGCTCTTGCGGCAGCCGGTCAGCATCAGCAGCCGGATCGCCGCCACGGCATGGACCGACACCCCGCCCTCGGTGGGGGCCTCGGTGGGGGCCTCGCCGAGAACCTCGCCGAGACGCCGGAACTCGGTGTCGGTCAGGAACCGCTCGCGCCCGCGCGCCGGGTACTTGCGCACTGACCGGCAAGGGTTGGTGCCGTCGGGGACCATCTCCCAATCCGCGGCCATCGCGTACATGCGCGACATCAGCGCCACCGCCCGGTTCGCCGCGTAGGGAACCCCGTTCAACCGGACGTGGAACGCCGCCACCCGCTCGCGCTCCACCGCGAGCAGCGGGAGTTTGCCGAACTCCGGCACGATGTACTTGTCGAGCAGCCCCCGGATGCCCTCCGCCGTGGACTCCTTGCAGCGCACCGCGACATGCTTCTCCATGTAGCGCGCCGCCAAGCCGGCCACCGTCGGCCCGCCCGCGAGCCGGGCCGGCAGGGGCTCCGGAACCGGGTCCTCGCCCGCCTTGATCCGGTTGACGATCCGCGCCGCCCGGCGCCGCGCCTCGTCGGCGGAGATCACCCCGTGCCGGCCCACCGTCACCCGCACCGACTTTCCTTTCGTTCTGCTTTGTACGACGTACATCTTCGTGCCCGAGGTGTAGACCCTGATGCCGAACCCCGGCAGGTCCCGATCCCAGAACACCGTGTCCTTCTCGACTTTGAGCGCCTCGACGGTGCGCCGGGAGATCGAACGCCTGTTCAGTTTGGCCATTACGCCGCCTCCGCATCCTCTATTGGCAGGATGTCGGCGCCGATGCTGCCGCCGATCTTGGCCGCCGAGGTCTTCTCGGTGTCGCGCGCGAGATGCGCGTAGCGAGCGGTGGTCTCGATTCTGTTGTGGCCCAGCAGCTTCCCGATCATGCTCAGGCTCTCGCCCAGCGCCAGCGCGCGGCTCGCCCAGGAATGACGCAGGTCATGGATACGTACATCTTCCAGCCCGGCCCGGGCACGCACGACCAGCCACGGATCGTTGACGTTGGTCATGCGCGCGCCCGGCTTCTGCCCGGCGATCACCCACGGGTTGTCCGGAACCCGGGGAATATCTTCCAGCACGCCGGCCACGGCGGGTGTCAGCGGCACCATGCGCGCGCCGGTCTTGCCGTCGCGCAGCCGCAGCTCCCCCGCCGTCCGGTCGATGTCGTCCCACCTGAGCTCCAGCACCTCGTTGCGCCGGCACCCGGTCAGCACCAGCAGCCGGATCGCCGCCGCCGCATGGAGCGACACCGTCCGCTTCGCCTCCAGCTCATCGACCGCCCGGCCGAGCCGGCAATACTCCTTGTCGGTCAGGAACCGCTCGCGCGGGTGCGTCCGGTACTTGCGCACCGCCCGGCATGGGTTCGGCCCGTGCTCCCGCAGGCCCCATTCGACAGCCAGCGACAGCATCTTGGCCACGATCTTCAGCACCGCGTTGGCCGCATAGGGCTCGCCGCGCATCGCGTAATGCAGTTCCATCACCTGTTCGCGCCCGACCTCGCCCACACGCATCTCGCCCAGCGCCGGCAGGATGTGGTTGTCGAGCGCCCGCCGGTAGACCTCCGCGCTCGACGCCCTGCAGTGCGAGGGCACGTAGTCGCGCATGTAGCGCTCGGCGAGAACGGCCATCGTCGGCTCGGGCTCCGGCGGAGGGGGAATCGGGTCCTCGCCCCGCTTGATGCGGTCGATGGCCTCCGCCGCCCGGCGCCGCGCCTCGTCGGCGGTGAGTTTCCCGTGCAGTCCAAGCGTGGCCCTCTTCGACCCGCCGGGGCCGCGTGACTGGATGACGTATTTCTTCAGGCCCGAGGGATAGACCCTGATGCCGAAGCCGGGGAGGTCCCGGTCCCAGAATACGGCGTCGCGATGCTCGACGGACAGCGCGTCGACGGTGCGTTTGGTGATAACCCGTTCCTGGCGTCTCGGCATGGCGTTTCCGGCTATCCTCGTTCTGCCGCCCGGACAATCCGTAAGCACCATGCAAGCGACCGCCCTCAAACCGGGGCGCATCATGGCGCGTCCCTGGCGGAGGCGCAAGCGGGAAATGGTAGCTGAAACCTTCTATAAAGGTAGGAAACCCGCTATTTTATCGCACCCCTGCGCATCTCTGCGCAGCCGTGGCGATGCGGGAGAATTTTTGCATTATGATATCTCCGGTTTCGCCGGAAAGCTTCAGCTGTCCCGGGTCCTCGGCGATCCGCGCCACCAGGTCGGGCGACAAATACTGGCTGAAGGCATTGCGCACGAACGCCCGGCGCTTTTCCTCGCGCAGATAGTTGGCGTAGACGAGAATCGCGTACAGCAGCACACCCGCCGCGACCGGATAGGCGACATCCACGAGGATCCGCTGTTCCAGGTAGAGGTACCAGGCCGCGCCGCCCAGGGCGGCCACGCCCACTCCGCCCAGGATCAAGGTGATCCACGCCCCGGCGCGGGGCACGGTGAGGGCGAGAAACAGGCAGAGAAGTCCCGCCGCCGCATATTCGGTGAGGACGATGTGATAGGGCCGCTCGAGAAGCGTTCGGTCGAGGGCCGACTCCAGCCATTGCGCATTGATCTCCACACCCGGCATCGCTTCCTCGACCGGGGTTGCCTTGATGTCGAAAAGACCAATGGCCGATGCCCCGACGAGGACGATGTGGTTCGCCAATCGGCCGTCCGGGACTCGCCCCGCCAACACATCCTTCGCCGACACGTAGCGGTCGCGGTCATGGCGGTTGAAGTGGAGCCAGGTGCGTCCCGTACGATCGGCGGGAATTCCCACATCGCCGACCACCAGGCGTTCGACTCCCGTTTCGTTGGACACGACGACGACCGTGGATTGTTTCTTGGCCAGCCGCAACAGTTCCAGTGACAGGGTTGGAAACAGCTCGTCCCCCACCCGCAACAGGGTCGGAACCCGACGGATGACGCCGTCCCTTTCGGGCAGATTGGTCATCATGCCCAGGCCCGCGGCGGCGGTTTCCAAGACGGGTACGTTGCGGACCATGCCCGCGAAGCTCAGCAGATGAGGTCGGGGATTGGCGCCACGGGCGGCGATCGCCGCCTTGCGCGCCTTCACGTCGACGGCTCCCTGATCCGCCCGCGGGGCGGCGGACTGGCCGAGAACCACGTTGCCGCGGGCAATGGCTTCGGCGAAGGCCGCGTCGTGGGATCGCATGGCCGACAAGCGGGATCGGGTTTCCGGATCCAAATCCCTAAGATAGGCCGCAATCTGTTCCGGCGAGGTACGGTCCGGTTCGGCGAACACCACGTCGAACCCGATGGCGATCGCGCCCGCCGCGCCAATCCGGTCGACAAGATCGGCGATCAGCGTGCGCGGCCACGGCCATTGACCCAAGGCCGCCAGGCTCTCGTCGTCGATATCGACAATGGCCACCGGTGCCGACGACTTTGGACGGGGGTGGACTTGTTGCAAGACATCGAAGGCTTTCAGGCGCAGAGCCTGCAGGGGCGCGGGGTCCCAGAGTCGAAGCGCGAAAAGAAGAAACGCCCCAACGAGCGCGGCCACCGTCAGTTTGCCCGGTCGGGTCCAACTGGCCATGGCGGCCATGGGCTTCCCCCGCGATGTCGGTGAGTCACGTGTCTGTTGTGGGATTCTACGCCGCCCACGGCGCGCCGCAAGGGGTGTCACCCACAGCTTGGGCGACGGACGGTCAGGCCGTCAAATCCGCACCGCCGCCTTCTTCCGAACCCTCGGCGCTCACATAGGCCTGACCCGCCGCCTGGTCCTCGATGGCAATGGCGAAGGTCGACTCTCCGCCGACCACGGAGAATCCGCCCTCGTCGCCTTCCGTGTCGACGATGGTCAGGCTGCCATCGTTGGCGGTGAAGCGGAATCCGTCCTCGGCCGGGCCGCCGCCGTCCGCTTCGAACCTCAGAAGTCCGGCGGATACGTCGGCCTGGGTGAAGCTGTTCGTACCCCCGATCGAAAGCGCCGTCTGATCGACAAACAGCGTTCCGTGCTCCGGCGCCTCGAGCAACGTGAAAACGACCTCGTCAGCCGGCGTATCCACGTCCGATACCCGCAATTGATCCGATGAGAAGCTCGTATCCGTCCCGGCCCGACCGCGGCGCCAGAGTTGGTATCCAAAAACGGGGCGTCATTGACCGGGGTCACCGTGACCGTAAACGGATCCGACGTTGCCACGGCCTCTCCGTCGTCCGTGATGCTTATCTCGAGACCCTCGATTTCACCGAAGAAGTTGTCGAACGGGACCAAGGACAGGGGCGGATCGCCGAACAGTTCATCGCCGCCGACGGTCCATTCGCCGCGGCCCGAGATCTCGCCCAGGTTAAAGCTCGCGCCCTTGGGTAAGCCGGTTATCACGACCTCGTAGTCATCGGCCAAATCGAGCGGAATGAGGGCCGCCAAGTCGAGGGGGATCGGGGAATCCTCGGGGCCCTCGCTCGGCGACGCCGAGATTTCAGGATCGAGGTCGGACAACGCCACCGTCAAGTTGCCGAACTGAAGCAATTCCACGTCCTGCAAGGTGTCCGTGCCGTCGTTGCCGATGATGGTCACCAACCCGCCTTCTTCCTCCACCTGGGCCTGTGCTTCCCCGGGCGGTGGCCCGAAGATCACGTCGTAGTCGCCGAAGACACCGGTAAAGACGGCGGTGTCCTGTCCGGTCCCCCCGGTCAGGAAGTCGTTGCCCTTGCCGCCGGCCAGAACGTCGTTGCCATCACCGCCGTCCAATCGGTTGGCTTGATCGTCGCCGAGGATAATGTCGTTGCCGCCGCCGCCGATGACGTTCTCGAACCGGGAGATGGTGTCCACGTCGATATCGAGACCGGCCGCCCCGCCGCCCGCCAAATCCACGAAGATATCCCGGGTAGCGCTCGAATAGACCAGGGTATCGCCGACCTCTTCGCCGCCGTCGCCGCCGTCGTAGGTGTCGTTGCCGGCACCGACACCGCCGATGATGGTGTCGTCTCCTTCGCCGCCGAAGACCACGTCATCGCCGGCATTGGTGGTAATGGTGTCGTTTCCGGCGCCCCCGTTAACGAGGTCGTTGCCCGATCCGGTGAGGATTACGTTGGGGCCGTCACTGCCGGTGATGTTCTGGGGGTTGGGATTGCCGCTACCGTCGTAATTTTCGCTGCCGACGAGGGTCAGGGAAAACACGCCACCCGTCCCGGTCCCAGGTCCGGTCGGGACCAGTATCTCGTCGGGGTTAAGATTGCCGCCTCCGCCACCAACTGGAACGCCGCCGCCAAATCCACCGCCTCCCCCGACGTCCACCGTGGCGACGGGGATGAAGGACGGAGGGGACCCGGGCGCCGTGCCAATGATGTCGCCCTGGGTACCGCCAACGACGTCCTCGGTTCCGGCAGCGGTAAGGAAGTCTTCAAGCTCGGCGCCCTCTTCGCCCGGTCCGTCGGGCAGGCCGTCACCGTCCAGGTCGGCGCTGGGGAGAGCCTGGGATAGCTGGGCGGCAAGTTCCTGCTGATCGGCGCCAAGCGGCGCCGGCTCGGTCGGTGCCGAGAAGGCATCCTTGATGAAGGTGAATGCTTTGTCCGCGTTGAGCACCACGGCAATGCCCTGGGCCGTGGCGACGATCTCACCAACGAACCCGCCGAATTCCCGCAGAACGGAGGCCCAGACCGAAATGTCGCCGGAGACAGGATCCACCTGGACTTCAATCACGCCCTTGGTGCCCCGGATACCCATTACCGCCACCGGGGTTTCGATGACCATGGCTTCGGGATCGGTCTTGGCCACTTCGCCCGACAGGAAAACGACGATGCCCTTGAGCAGCGAAAACACCGCGCTGCCTTCCTGGGATCCTGGGTCGTAGATGAGCTCGTTAAGGACCAGACGGGCACCCTCGCCGACGGCGAATTCGGAATTGTCGGCGAACAGGAGGCCGACCGTGCTTCCGTCGGCGGTCTGGACGAGATCGCCCTGGTACAGCGGGTCGCCGATTTCGAGCTCGACGACGGTCCCATCGGTCCGGGTGGCGGTGGCGACGCCGCTCAGGGTCTCCACGCTGCCGATGGGTTCGGACAAGGCAGCGCCCACCTGGGCGAACTGGCCGGGCGCCAGGGAGCCGGCCAGGGACGACACCAGGTCGGGACCCAATACACTGCCATCGGCGCCGACGAGACTCGGTATCTGGGGTCCGTCGAAATACGCCGTGACGATCACATGGGAGCCGTCGGGGAAGTCGATGACCAGGTCACCGCCAACCCGGTCGAAGGACCCCAAAGCCAAGGACATGCCCTCGGGAAGGGCGAGCGAGCCCTCCGTCCCGCTGGCCTGAATGACCAGCGGTGCCGCCTCGATGGCAACCGGAGCGATTTGACCGAGCACCGAACTGCCCTCGGGTTCCCATGAACTACTGTTACGCATGCAATACGCCTAGCCCGAATTATTCGCGGCGCTGATTGAAAATGCTGGTGAGCGTAGATTAACCTGTTGAAATGCCGTATGATTTTGGTGTCAAGACAAGATCACATGGCAACAGAACAACCCACGGCTCACCATGAACGAGATTACCCCCTATCTCCCTGGTTTGTCACCCGTTGGAGGCAAGCCGCTTTGCGCCCGCTTCGACGGCGGACGGCTGTCGTCGGACGGCGGGGTGTTGTTGTTGGGCGAGATCGACAGGCGGCTCGGCATCGCCGACGTGCTCGCTTCCTGCGTCACCGACGTGCGCGACCCGGCGAGCACGACCCACGCTTACGTAGACATGATCCGGGCGCGCCTGTTCGCTATTGCCTGCGGGTATGAGGATTGCGACGACCTCGACGTTCTGCGTTTCGATCCGGCGTTCAAGCTGGCCTGTGGCCGTTTGTCCGAGAGCGGCGACGACCTGATGAGCCAACCGACCCTGTCGCGCCTCGAGAACGCGCCGTCATGGCGCGCGCTCGGGCGCATGGGGCTGTCGATGATCGATCTGTTTTGCGCCAGCTTCAAGCGCGTTCCGGCGCGCATCGTTCTCGATATCGACGACACCGACGACGCCGTTCACGGCGGCCAGCAGCTGGCGCTGTTCAACGCCCATTACGACGACTATTGCTTCCAACCCATCCATATCTTCGAGGCGGCCACCGGCAAGCCGGTGATGTCACTGCTGCGTCCCGGCAAGCGGCCCTCCGGCGACGAGGCGGCGCGGATCCTGAGACACGTCATCGGCCGCATCCGCCGCAACTGGCCACGGGTCGAGATCACCGTGCGGGGCGATGGCCACTACGCCACGCCGGAGGCCATGGAATTCCTCGAACGTCAGGGCTGCGGCTACATCTTCGGGCTTTCCGGCAACGCCCGGCTGAACAGGATCGGCCAGCCGTGGTGCGAGGACGCCGCCGTGCGCCGGGCGGGGCAGGGAAAGGATAAGGTGCGCCGCTTCTTCCACACCGGCTACCAGGCCAAAAGCTGGTCACGGCAACGCTCGGTCATCGCCCGCGTGGAAGCTACCGCCAAGGGCTGTGACGTCCGCTTCGTCGTCACCAACCTGAGCGGCCGCGCCAAGGCGCTCTACGAGAAGGTCTACTGCGCCCGCGGGCGGATGGAAAACATGATCAAGGACCACAAGCTCTACACCAAGTCCGACCGCACGTCGTGCCACCGTTGGGAGGCCAACCAGTTCCGCCTCTTCCTGCATACCGGCGCCTACTGGCTGCTGCATCAGCTTCGCCAAGCGGCGCCTCGGAAATCGCTGTGGCGAACGGCCACCTTCGAAACCCTGCGCCGGGCGTTTCTCAAAATCGCCGTCCGCGTCGAGGAGCTCAAGTCGCGCCTCAGGATCGCCCTGCCTTCGGCCTATCCCTATCAGCCGGCCATGATCGCCATCGCCGGGCGCATCACCGCCCAAGGGCCCTGAACCAAGCGGCAGGTGCCGCCGGACGAGCCCCGAACAACAACCTCCAACCTCTCCGACAATCCGTCTCAAAAATCGCCGTCAACCCGGTCGCTACCGCTCGTCCCGCTGAAATCCGATGGCCGTCATGAATAATTGGGGCTAGTACCGCCGGACCTCGCAAACGCGCGACGCGATCTCACTTGATGCCCGATCGGCGGCTCTATGACCGACTCGATCCAGGCGGCACCCACCCTGACGCTCGCGGATAATACACCAAAACGAGGGAAAATGCAGCCCAATTGTCGAACACCGTGCGCGTGCGACAATGGTGCCCGAGGTCCCGTTGGTCTAGATCAGACAGATCGTATCCCGGCGTCCCGCTCTCGGCCGTGCGAATTGCGGCCCCTGAAGACGCCGTCCTGGTCCCTTTGCCCCGGAGCACTTGCCTCGTGTCCCTATCCTGGCGGGCCCTTCTCACCGTCATCATCGTGCAAACCCTGTGGGGCGCCAACCCGGTGGCCTTGAAGTTCGGACTGATAGCCGTTCCACCGTTGTGGAGCGCCTTCATCCGCTTCTGCATCGGTGCGGCGTGCGTGATTGTGTGGGCACGGATAACCGGCCGCACCCTGTGGCCGCCCGCCGACGAATGGCGCGGCCACGGGATCATGAGCCTGATGTTCGCCGTCCAGGTGGCGGTGATGAATATCGGCTTCGACCACACCAGCGCCTCCATGGGCTCGGTGCTGATGGCCACCCATCCCCTGTGGGCCACCCTGTTCGCCCGCTGGCTGATCACCAGCGAGAGGCTGGGCTGGCAACGGGCGGTTGGGCTCCTGCTCGCGTTTCTCGGCGCCGCCCTGATCCTGACCCGAGGCGTCGCGCTCGACGCGTCGGGTGCGACGGTTGTGGGCAGTTGGATTGTCCTGAGTAGCGCATCCATGCTGGGGTTTCGCCTGGCGTTCGCCGCCCGCCTGTTGCGGCGCATGGACAGCCTGCGGATTACCCTGTGGCAGATGGTGCTTTCCCTGCCCCTGTTCGCCGCCGGCGGTTTCATGTTCGAGACGGTCCACTGGGACCGCCTGGATTGGCCGTCGAGCCTGGGGCTGCTCTATCAAGGGGTGGTGATCGCTGGGTTCGGCTTTGCCGTCAACTACGCCCTGCTCCAGCGCTACAGCCCCAGTCTGATCCTGGGTTTCGGGTTTATCGCGCCCGTATCGGGGGTCTTGCTCAGCGCCTGGTTGCTGGGCGACAGTCTGACCTGGGCCGTCGCCGTGGGCGCGGCGGCGGTGGGTGTCGGCCTGGTGATGTCGGCGCGGGCGAAGTGAGTCGTCAGGCTTGTTTCGCCTCGATCACCCCGCGGCGGATCTCGCGGGTGCGGGTGAACAGCTCTTCCAGGGTCTCCCCGTCGGACCGGCGGATCGCTTTCTGCAAGGCGGTCAAATCCTCGTTGAATCGGCCCAGGACGTCGAGCACCGCGTCCTTGTTGGCGAGGAACACGTCGCGCCACATGACCGGGTCCGACGCGGCGATGCGGGTGAAATCCCTGAAACCGCCGGCGGAGAACTTGATCACCTCTTTCTTGAGGTCGCCTTCCAGTTCGGTGGCGGTGGCGACGATGGAATAGGCGATCAGGTGGGGCAGGTGCGAGGTCATGGCCAGCACCTGATCGTGGTGGTCGGCGTCCATGATCTCGACCGTCATGCCGGCCTGTCGCCACAAGGCGCTGATCCGATCCACCGCCACGGGGTCGGCGTCGGGGGGCGGGGTCAGGATGCACCCACGATCCTGGAACAGCTCGGCAAAGCCGGCTTCGGGGCCGGAATGCTCGGTCCCGGCCACCGGGTGTCCGGGCACCAGGTGCACCCCATCGGGGATGTGGGGGCCGACGCCGCGCAGAATGGCGCCCTTCACCGAGCCCACGTCGGTGACGATGGCGCCCGGCTTCAGGGCCGGCTTCATGGCCTCGGCGATGGGCCCGCAGATGCCGATCGGTGTACAAAGGACGACCAGATCGGCGTCGGTGACGGCGTCCCGGGGGTCGAAGGTCACACTGTCGGCCCGCCCCAGTTCCACGGCCTTGTCCAGGCTCGCCTGGGTGCGGGCGCAGACGGCAATGTGATCCGCCAAGCCGTCGCGGCGAATCACCGCGGCCAGGGACGAACCGATCAGGCCGATGCCGATCAGGGCGATGCGCGGGAAGCGCGCGTCCGGGTCGGGTCCGCTCATGAGTGCATGAACTCCGCCAGGAGGTCGGCGACCAGGCGCATCTCGGCCTCGGTGCCGATGGTCAAGCGTAGGCCGTCGCCGAGGCCGTAGGCGCCCATGGCGCGCAGGATCACCCCCCGCGACTTGAGGAAGGCATCGGCCGCCTCCGCCCCCCGCGCCGTGGCGCGGGGGAAGCGCACCAGGATGAAATTGCCGACGCTGGGCGGCACCTCGAGACCGAGGTCCCGCAGCCGTTCGGCGATCCACGGCAACCAGATGTCGTTGTGGCGCCGCGCCGCGTCGGTAAAGGTCATATCGTCCAGGGCCGCCACGCCCGCCACCTGGGCCGCCGCCGACACGTTGAAGGGATTGCGTACCCGGTTCAGCACATCCGCCACGTCCGCCGGGCAATAGCCCCAGCCCAGGCGCAGGCCGCCGAGGCCGAAGATCTTGGAAAACGTCCGGGTCATGACCACGTTGTCGTGGGCCTCGACCAGCGCCGCCCCGGGCTCGTAGTCGTTGCGGGTGATGTATTCGGCATAGGCCGCGTCGAGCACCAGGAGCACCGTATCGGGCAGGGCCTGGCGAAGGCGCGTCACCGCATCCGACGGCAAGTAGCTGCCGGTGGGGTTGTTGGGGTTGGCCAGGAAAAGGATGCGGGTGCGCTCGGTGACCTTGGCCAGCAGGGCGTCCACGTTGGCGGTCAGGTCCGTTTCCGGCGCCCACACGGGCGTTGCCCCGGCCACACGGGCGGCGATGGGGTACATCAGGAAGCCGTGTTGGCTGTAGAGGATCTCGTCGCCCGGCCCGGCGTAGGCGCGGGCAAGCAGGCTGATGATCTCGTCGGACCCGGCGCCGCAGACGATGCGCGCCGGGTCCAGACCGTGGTGCCGGGCAAGCCTTTCGCGCAGGGCGGTGCTGCCACCGTCGGGATAGCGATGACTGTCCCCGGCCATCCGACGCAAGGCCTCGATCGCCGCCGGGCTGGGACCGAGCGCCCCTTCGTTGGAAGCCAGCTTGACCACGTCCGCACGACCGGCAATGGCCGAATCGCCGCCTTTGTAGGGCTGGATGTCGAGGATTCCCGGACGGACGGAAAGCGCGTTCACGACCGGCGTCCCTTGGGCGGCGTTGCCGCCTCGGCCAGCTCGTGGCCCGAGAAGGGGACCGCGTAGGCGCCGAGGATGATGCGCCGATTGATTTTCACCGCGACAGCGTCGAGGGCCTTGCCGATGCGCGGGTCGTCTCCCTCCAGGAAGCCTTCCAGCTCGATCAGCTGGAGGCAGGAGTCCGGCGTTTGCGGTCCCTGCCAGCGGGCCGTGAAGGTGGCCTTCAGGTCGGCGCCCTTGAGGGCGGGTCCCAGGCGCGCCATGGCGATGGGTTCTTCCGCGTCGAGGCCGAGGAAGGTGCGATCGTTGCCCGAGGGCTCGAGGGCGATCTTGGCGATCACCAGGGCCTCGTAATCCCGTTCACGGATGCCCGGCGGGCCGGCAAAGGGCAGTCGCGTCACGATGCGCGGCGCGGCGCCGTCCTCGGTCATCAGATGCGGCCACCACGGGTCCACGTCATCCTGGCGCGGCAGGGGCAGGATGCCCGCGGAAGCCTGGTTGCGAATGACCGTGTCGATCACCCTTTGGGCGGTTTCGTGGATCGTCGACGGGGTGTAGCTGCCGAACTGGTCCCGCGCCAGGGCCAGATAGCCTTGGTCCTGGCCCTCGGCCTCCCCATAGACAGACATGGAAAACGGTTCCTGAAGACGCAACGTCGCCGCAAAGACTTCCCGCCAGATACGCACCAGGGAAGGGCGGTGGAACGGCCCCCGATGACGACCTATCAGGCGCCTGAGGACCATCGCTTCGCGGGTTGGGCGCAGGCCGACGCCGGCATTTCCCTTGGCGGCACGAATCAGCGCGCCGACCTCCGTGCGCTCCATGATCAGATCGTGGAGCCGCTCGTCGAGGTCGTCGATCCGGCGGCGCAGGTCGTCAAGGGTCGGTTCGGCGTTCATGGAGGTGTCCCAGGTGCGGCGCGACGAGGCGTGTGGGCATCGGTGCGCGGAGCATAGTGATACTTTCAGAACCCAACAAAATCAAAGGTCAAAATGGAAGAATTCGTTGACACTCCCAAGGCCGGCCCATAGCAATAGGTCCCTTTTTTAACCGCCTTGGGCGCCATGACCGCCGAACGCTCCAGTACCATCGCCGATTGGGATCCCGAGGCTTCGCCCGGGCACCACGTGGTGCTGGGACGGCAGGAACCGTTGATCCTCGACTGTGGCGTGGCGTTGCGCGACTTCCCGGTCGCCTACCAGACCTATGGCCAGTTGGACCCGGACCGGCGCAACGCCATCTGGGTGTGCCACGCCCTGACGGGCGATCAGTATGTGACCGAAACCAACCCGGTAACCGGGAAACCCGGCTGGTGGGAGTCCGTCGTCGGACAGGGCAAGACCATCGACACCGACCGCTACTTCGTCATTTGCGCCAACATCCTTGGCGGCTGCATGGGCACCGTCGGACCGGGCACGATCAACCGGGAAACTGGGCAACCGTGGGCCCTGAGCTTTCCGGTCATCACGATCCACGACATGGTGCGCGCGCAGGCCATGCTGCTCGATCATCTGGGGATCGATCAGTTGTTGGCGGTGATTGGCGGATCCCTTGGCGGCATGCAGGTGCTGGAGTGGGCAGCCAGCTATCCGCAACGGGTTTACGCCGCGGTACCCATCGCGACGGCGGCGCACCATTCGGCCCAGAACATCGCCCTCCACGAGTTGGGCCGCCAGGCGATCATGGCCGACCCCAACTGGTGCGGTGGGGAATACCAGGCGGCCGGCCGTCGACCCGTTCACGGACTGGCCGTGGCCCGCATGGCCGGTCATATCTCCTACCTTTCGGAAGCGGCGCTGACCCGCAAGTTCGGGCGCCGGCTTCAGGAGCGGGACGCCGTCGGCTACGGATTCGATGCCGATTTTCAGGTCGAAAGCTACCTGCGCCATCAGGGCAGCACGTTTGTCGACCGCTTCGACGCCAACGCCTACCTCTACATCACCCGGGCGATGGACTACTTCGACCTGGCCGAACGCCACGGCGGCAGCCTGACCGAGGCCTTTCAGGACACGCCGGTGCGCTACTGCGCCATCTCCTTTTCCAGCGACTGGCTCTATCCCACCGCCGAGAGCCGTACCATCGTCCATGCCCTCAACGCCGCCGCCGCCAACGTCAGTTTCGTCGAGGTGACCAGCGACGGCGGCCACGATTCCTTTTTGCTCGAGGAACCGGCCTTCTTCCGGGTGCTGACCGGCTTCCTTGAAGGCGCCGCGGCCCACCGGGACCGGGGCCGCGCGAGATCCTGATGAACGAGACCCGACGCAACGGAATTCGCCTCGACCTCAAATTGGTAGCCGACATGATCGAGGCGCGCAGCCGGGTGCTGGACGTGGGCTGCGAGGATGGCGTCCTGCTCGCCCACCTGGACCGGGAAAAGGAAGTGGATGGGCGGGGCATCGAGCTTAGCATGGGGGGTGTGAACGCCTGCGTGACCGCTGGCCTGTCGGTCATCCAGGGGAATGCGGACACCGACCTGAAGGACTACCCCGACCACGCCTTCGACTATGTCATCCTCAGCCAGACCCTCCAGGCCACCCGGGCGCCACGGGAAGTTCTTCGTCACATGGTGCGTATCGGCCGTTCGGCCATCGTCTCGTTTCCCAACTTCGGCTACTGGCGGGTGCGCTGGCAGTTGGCCGCCTTCGGCCGCATGCCGGTCAGCCCGACCCTTCCCCATCATTGGTACGACACGCCCAACATCCACCTGTGCACGATCAAGGATTTCGTCGGCCTGTGCGACGAGACGGGAATCCTCATCAAGCGGGCGATCGCCATCGACAGCGCGGGTCGCGCCCGTCCTTTCGCAAGCGGCGTCAGGATCGCCAATCTGCTGGGCGAACAGGCGGTGTTCCTGCTTTCGCGGGCCTAAATATTGCGGCTTCTTTGGGGCGCCGGCCCCCCCTGGGGCACCGTCAGGTAGGACCGGGCACGTTGGCGATTGCGTTCCGGCGTGGCGGCGTAGATCTGTTTTCCGGCCTCGGTCATCACGATCCCGGCAAAGGTGGAGAACCACCGATGACCCAAGTTCTCCCAGGCCCCGGCCGAGGACAGCATCATGCGGGAACGGGCCGGCGGGACGAACAAGGCGGTGCGGGATTGGATCGGCGTGAACAGGGTTTCGCGCAGCAGGCGGGACAATTGGACGGGGCTGTAGGGCTGCCCGTGGCCCATGGGGGTGCGCTCGAACCGGGCCCACAGGCCGCGGCGATTGGGCACCACCACCAGCAGCCGACCGCTGCCCGACAGGACGCGCCAGATCTCGCGCATCAACGGGCGCACCTGTTCGGTACACTCCAGGCCATGAACCAGCAGCACCCGATCCAGGGACAGATCGGGGAACGGCAGTTCCGCCTCCTCGGTCAATACGGTCTGGTTGCCGCCTTCCATCGGCCAGTGAAGGACGCCCTGGGGCGCCGGCATGGCGGCGATCAGGCGTGCCGCCTCGCCGCGATAGGCGCCCAGGAATGGCGTCGCGTAGCCCAGACCCAACATGGAGAGGCCCCGCACGTCGGGCCAGATCTCGCGAACGCGGCGACGAATCATCACCCGCGCCATGCGACCCTGGTCGCCGGCGTAGAAGTCCCGCAAGTCGATGACATCCATCCACATGGAACGGCAACTCTATCATGTCCGCGGTTTGCGGCCTCTTCTCGACGGCGTGCCGCGGTGCTATGACCCCGGGGCCGGACACGATTCCGTGGTCCGGCGATGCTCCTCAATCCCCAATCAAAGGACCAACAACCGTGAAACTCCGCTTTTCGCCCACGTCGCCGTTCGTACGCAAGGTGATGGCCGTGGCCCAATGCACCGCTCAGACCGACCGCGTCGAGAAGGTGCCCACGACCACGGCCGATCCGGACCTGATCGACGACAATCCCCTGGGCAAGGTGCCCGCCGCCCGCCTCGACGACGGCACACCGCTCTACGATTCGCGGGTGATCTGTGAGTTTCTGGACGACCAGCACGCCGGCGCCAAGGTGTTTCCCGGTCCCGGGCCGGATCGCTGGCGGGCCCTGTGCCTGCAGTCCCTCGGCGATGGGGTCATGGACGCCTGTGTGCTCATCTACACTGAGCTCCGCCGTCCCGAGGCCGAACAGTCCGCCGCCTGGTTGGAGCGTCAGCGGCTCAAGATTCGCAACGCTGTCGGGGTCCTGGAACAGGACGTGGACGCCCTCGAGGGGCCGCTGACCATCGGCGGCCTGACCGTCGGGATCGCGCTCGAATACGCCGACCGGCGGGTCCCCGAATTCGACTGGCGGGCCGCGGCCCCCAAACTGGCCGCCTGGCAACAAGCGTTCGCCAAGAACGATTTCATGACCGCGACCGCGCCCCCGCCTGCCTGAACGTGTCCGCCTGAGCGTCGCGCTGTCAGCCGTCGAACAGGACAGCCACCAGCGTGCTATCGGCAAGGCCGTAGATCAGGTCCGGCCGGCCATCGCCGTTCAGATCCACCGCGAGGATGGCGGTGGCGACGGCGGAGCGGTGCGGAATCCGGGCCAGGTCGGCGAACCGGCCGCCGGCGAAGCTCACCACCCGCAACGTGGAGCGCCGCGCGTCTGGAATCGCCATGTCCGCCACCCCGTCGGCGTTCGCGTCGAGAATGGCCGACAGGCCCAGTTCCCGGGATCCGATGGCGTGGTTCGAGAAACCGCGGGCCTGGGCCACCGGCGCCAGCCGGTGTCCGTCCCGCCGGAACAGGGTCAGGAGTCCGCCGATGTGCGGGGTGATCACCGCCGCCGCCTCCCGATCCCCATCGCCGTCGAAGTCGGCGACGCCCACCGGATTGAGCCACCGGAAGGCACGCCCGATGGACGGGCTCTCGGCGACAATGGACAGGGACTCCCCTTCGACCGCCACCAGAGCCAGAGCGGCACCCCGGTTCAGATAGGACCGCACCAGCAGGACCTGATCGTCGCCCGCGCCCGTCATGTCGACCAGACGGGGGACCTGGTCCTCGAACACGGACTCCGGTCCCAGGGTCAGGGCCAGGATCCGGCCGCCAGGCGTTTCCACGGCGAGGCCCGCGGCCTCGACGGCATCGCCAAGGACTCCGTGGTCATAACGTGTGGTGGGTCCGGTCAGCCAGGCGGCGCGGATCGTTCCGCCGCCCCGCGCCACCTCGCCGTCGGGCAGCATATCGGGACGGGATTGGGGTGCTCGCGGCTGCGGTCGTGCCGCCCGCAGCACCAGCCGGGAATCCACCACGTGCACGGTCGAGGCATAGCCGTGGGAATCTACGACAGCCGCTTGGTTCATGAGGGGTCGGAGGGCGTGCAGTCCCCCCGGAACGACCATGGTCAGGACATTGGGAGTAAGGACATTGGGTGCCAGGGACTGCGCGGCGCCTGGGACCGGGATGGATAACAGGCAAGCCGCAAGGACCGGTCCCAGCGCTAACCAAAGCCCGCCCCGCGGCAACGTTCTCGGCCCCATCAGTCGCCTGGGCGGCGGAACTGCTTGGCCAGCTGCAGGCCCTGGCGCTGATAGCTGGAGCCGATTCCCTTGCCGTACAGTTTATCGGGCTCCTCGGTCAACCGCTCGTAGACCAGCCGTCCCACCACCTGGCCGTGCTCGAGAATGAACGGCACTTCGTGGGAGCGAACTTCCAGCACGGCCCGGGACCCGGCGCCGCCGCTGCCCGCGTAACCGAAACCGGGGTCGAAGAACCCGGCGTAGTGGACACGGAATTCGCCCACCCGGGTATCGTAGGGTGTCATCTCGGCGGCGTGATCCGGTGGCACCGTCACCGCTTCCCGGGACGCCAGGATGTAGAAGTCCCCCGGGTTGAGCAGCAGCACACCGTCGGGGCTGGCATGGATGGGGTCCCAGAATTCCAGAGGGTCGTACCGACCGATTAAGGACAGATCGACGAGGCCCGCGTGGCTCTTTGCCCGATAGCCCACCAATGCCCTGTCGCCGGAGCCCTTGAGGTCCACCGAGACGGCGATTCCGTGGGCGATATCGGGATCGATGTCCTCGCCGTCCACCAGGCCGACCTCGGCATGCAGGCGCCGAATAGCGGTATCGGAGGCGATCGGACTACCGCGGCGGACGCGAAGCTGGCATAGCCGGTCGCCTTCGCGCACCACGACGCTGAAGGCGCGCGGCGAGATCTCGGCGTACAAGGGGCCCTTGTAGGCGGGGCGCACCCGATCGAACTCCGTGGCGCCGTCAGCGATCAGCCGGGTGAAGATGTCGAGCCGTCCGACGGAGCTTTTCGGATTGGCGAGCGCCGATACACGCTTCCCCAGGCGCAGGGATTCAAGGAGGGGAATGATATAGACGCATCCCTTCTCCAGGACCGCGCCATCGCCCAGGGGGAAGGCATGCATGCCCAGTCGCTCGATCCGATTGTGAACGGAGACGTCGTCGCCGGGCAGGAAGCTGGCGCGGACCCGGTGGGCCACGGCGCCCAGCCGAAGATCGAGACTGGACGGCTGAATCTGGTCCTCGCCGATGGGCACGATCGCCTGGATGACCTTGTCCCGGATCATCTGGCGCAGGGCCTGGGACGGCACAATTCCCGTACTGTGGCGTTCCGCGTCTTCTTCCCCCAGCGTTGGAAATAGGGAATCCGTCGGCGCGGTGGCGAGCGCGTTCGGGTCGTTCATCGCCATGGCTCCTCCGCCGGGGGTCCCTTTCCGCCGGCGCCCGAAATCCTAGCAGGTTGCAGGCGCCGGACGGGAATCGTTTGCCCCCGCTATTGGTCCATTTGCCCACAGGTTTATCCCACGGGGCTATTTCCGGGCGACATCATCGCCCCGGTTCGCCCACGGATCTCTTTTGCCGCCCATGTTGCGGTGCACTATAGTGGGTCGGCGACCGGAGGATCGGAAAGCCGAGCCATGAGCGCTGTCGCCGAACCGAGACCTGTTTCCGTCACCGACGTGCGGGCCCGCAAGGGCGGCGAACCATTGGTCTGCCTGACGGCCTATTCCGCCGCCACGGCCGCCATGCTGGACGCCCACGTGGATTTGATCCTGGTCGGCGATTCGGTGGGCATGGTGCTCTACGGTTTCGAGTCCACCCTTCCGGTCACGCTGGAGATGATGATTGCCCATGGCGCCGCGGTCCGGCGCGGCGCCCGGCGGGCCTTGGTGGTCGTGGACATGCCCTTCGGTTCCTACCAGGAGTCCCCCGAGGCCGCGTTCCGCAACGCCGCCCGGATCATGGCCGAGACCGGCTGCGGCGCCGTCAAGCTCGAGGGCGGCACGGAAATGGCGGACACCGTGGCCTTTCTCACGGCGCGGGGGATTCCGGTTTTCGGCCACGTGGGGCTGATGCCCCAGTCGGTCAACCAAGCCGGCGGATTCAAGGCCCGCGGCCGAACCGAGGCCGATGCCGCGCGCATCATGGCCGATGCGGAGGCGGTCGCCGACGCCGGCGCCTTCGCCGTGGTCATCGAGGGCACCGTGGAACCCGTCGCCCGGGCCATCACCGAGCGGGTCGGCGTGCCCACCATCGGCATCGGGGCCTCGCCCGCCTGCGACGGTCAGATCCTGGTCACCGAGGATCTCGTGGGCCTGTTCCGCCGTTTCACGCCCAAGTTCGTCAAGCAGTACGCAACCCTGGGCGCTGGCCTGGAGAACGCGGTGGCGGACTGGTCCCGCGACGTACGCGCCCGAAGCTTTCCCGGGCCCGAGCAATGCTTCGGCACCGGCACCGAACGGTCGCGTGACTGACGTCGCCGCGGCCATCACTGTCGTCCGATCGGTGGAGAGCTTGCGCGAGCGCGTGGGTGCGTGGCGCCGCGACGGGCTGTCCGTCGGCTTGGTGCCGACCATGGGCGCCCTTCACGAGGGTCACCTGTCTCTGATTCGCCTGTCCCGATCCATGGCCGACGTCACCTGCGCAACCCTGTTCGTCAATCCCCGCCAGTTCGGACCGGAAGAGGACCTCGGGCGCTACCCCCGGGACGAGGCCACCGATCACAAGTTGTTGTTGCGGAAAGGCGTGGACCTGCTTTATGCCCCGCCGCTGGAGGTCATGTACCCGGCCGGGTTCGCCACCACCGTTGCCGTGCCCGGCCTCGGCGACGTCCTCGAAGGGGCCCATCGGCCCGGATTTTTCACCGGCGTGGCGACGGTGGTGACCAAACTGCTGATTCAGGCCCTGCCGGACACGGCGGTCTTCGGGGAGAAGGACTACCAGCAGCTGTTGGTCATCCGCCGACTGGTGCGGGATTTGGAAATTCCCGTCACCATCGCCGCCGGCCCCACCGTGCGCGAGGAAGACGGTCTCGCGCTCTCGTCCCGCAACGCTTACTTGTCGGCGGATCAACGACGCCGGGCGCCGGCCCTCCACGGGGTCCTGGGCAAGAGCGCGCGGCGTATCGCCGCCGGTGGGGACGCGAGCGAAGCGGAACGGCTGGCGGGGGTCGCCTTGCGTGCGGCGGGCTTCGACGCCGTCGACTACGTCGCCGCCCGCGACGCCGACTCCCTGGAGCCCCTTATGCCTGGGCGCCCGGGACGATTGCTCGCCGCCGCCCGGCTGGGCGCCGTTCGCCTGATCGACAACCTGCCGATCCTTCAGCGGCCAATCCCTTAGCGGCTGTAGGTAACCCGATAGATCACGCCGGCCTCGTCGTCGGAGACCAACAGGGATCCGTCGGGGAGCGACTTGACGTCGACCGGTCGGCCCCACTTGCTCCCGTTGTCGTTCAACCAGCCCTCGATGAATGTCTCGTAGCCCGTGGCGTGGCCCGCGGCGTCGAACCGCACCCGCACCACCCGATAGCCATCCGGCGGGCTGCGGTTCCAGGACCCATGCTGGGCGACGAAGGCGTCGGTGCGATACTCGGCGGGCAGCATGGCGCCGCGATAGAAGTGGATGCCGAGGGCGGCCACGTGGGCGCCGAAGGCCACCACCGGCGGCGTGGCGGGCATCGGCGGCGCCTGGTCGCGGAATCGCGACGTGCGGTCGCCGCCGCCGCCGAAATAGGGAAAGCCGAAGTGCAGGCCCGGGCGCGGCGCGTGGTTCAACTCGTCGGGGGGCGAGTCGTTGCCCATCCTGTCGGCGCCGTTGTCTGTGAAGTAGAGCTCGCCGGTCCGCGGATGGAAGTCCAGACCCACCGAATTGCGCACGCCGCGGGCGAATATCTCGGCCTGGCCGCCGGTGAGGGGAAGGCGGACAATGGACCCTTCGAACCCCTCGCCCACGCAGATGTTGCAGGGCGCCCCGACGGCGACGTAGAGCCGCCCGTCGGGGCCGGCGGCGGCATAGCGCCGTCCATGGTGTCCCTTGTCGGGCAGGCCTTCGAACAGGACCTCCCGACCCGCCGAGCCCACGGCCCGCAGGCTGGGGGTGCGGTAGCGGACCACCCGGTGCCGCTCGGCGATGTACAGCCAGCCGTCCTTCCAGGCGATCCCCTTGGCCACTTTGAGGCCGCTCAGTACCTTGACGGTCCGCCCCAAGCGGGCTTCGCCATCGGACCCCGTGACCGCATAGACGTCCGAGCCCCGGGTGCCGACGAACACCGCGCCCAGATCCTCCGCCACCGCCATGGAACGGGCACCGGGGACCCGCCCATAAACCTCGATGTGGAAGCCCGGCGGCAGCCGGAGCCGACTCAGGTTGTCGTCCACCGCCGCCGCGCAGGCGGGCAGGGCCAGCAGAAGGGCGGTCGCGATCCCCGCCCGACACACCGCGCGCACCCATGACATCATGGCTCAAGAGTCCTCCCGGTCGCGTTGATGCTAAATGGCCATGTGGTCCGCCAGGGGCGGCCCGGCAAGGGAGCGGCCCTCGCGGCGGACTCGGCAAGCGCGGACGATGGCCCGCCGGCTATCGGACGTAGAGGTGCACCTCGTTGGTGCGCGCGCTGTCGCTGGTCTGGCCCGAGATCACCACCCGTTCCGGCGGCAGGCCCATATCGACGAGGGACCGTAGAACTCGTTCCGCATGGCGCCGGGCCTCGCCGGTGTTGAGCGCCACCCGTGCCGGCCCGCCGGCGCTGGGCGCCACGGCGACCAGATCGAAGGTTACCCGGGGCCGCTGTTCGAGGGTTCGGCTGACGGCCGTGTAAAGGGCTTGCTGGTAAGGCACGTCCGCCCGATCGAAGCGGACGACCACCAGGGGCCGGCGGCCGGCAAGACTGGGCCCGCGCGCGCCGGCGGTCCCGTTGCGGGGATAGGCCGTCGCGGCCATCGCCTGGTTGACCAGGCTGACCCCGTAGATCTCGCCGGTCTTCACCCCTTCCGACAGCAGGTTGAGGTTGCTGCGTTCCGTGGCCACGTAGGCGGTCTGCCGGCGCACGTCCTCCGACACCTCCTTGAGAAGCCGGTCGATGAGCACCGCCGTGCGGTCGACTTCGTCCTCCAGGATGGCCAGCTGGCGGTGATCTTCGTCCGACGGGCGCCGGAAAGGCTGAATGAGGCCTGGGACGTCTCCGCCAGGGTAGGCCCGACATGGTGGCGTCCGAGCCGATGGCCGTCGCCAGCTTGTTCATTTCGCCAATGTTGGCGTTGACGCGCCGCAATTCCGACTGGGCGCCGTTCAGTTGCTGGACCAGGATGGGATTGCCGGGTGTCGTGCCAACCTGCAGGCGCGCGTTGATGGCGGCGATGGTCCCATGATAGCGCTGGGAATCCTGCACCACCTTGCCCCGCACGCCCTGCAAAAGCTGGTTGTGCTGACCGATCGCGCCCTGGAGCTTTTGCAGTTCGCCCCTGAGGTCCGCCACCTTCTGGCCGACGAAGGTGCCCGTGGATTGGCCTGGTGTGACGCCCGGCGGCGTGAAATTCGTCGTTCCCAAGGGCGGCTGCCGCGTCGTCGGGATCCGCGGTGCCGGGGCTTCCGCCGTCGCGGCCGCGGCGGCGGCCGGCGGCGGCGCGGCGCCCGCCGGTTCCTCGCCGGTCAGCGAGGGCCACAAGGAATCCATGGAAAAACCGCAGGCGCCCAGGAGGGCCGTGCCGCCCACGCACAGAACGCCAACCGATATCTTCGCGCCAAATCGGGCGAGCCTTATTGCGCCTATCGACTCCAAGCCCCTCTTGGGACGCCGCGGCCAATGGGCGTCCAGGGTTCCCGTTGGGAAAGCACAGGAACACTTTCCCATTGATTTTGCTGACTATTGCGCAAAGGGACAAGCATGACAAGACCGGAATTCGCGCCCCATTCGGTGCCCCGGACGGGTGCCGCTCGACTCCAATCCCGCGACGGGCCTTCCACCATGGGTGATCCCTTGCCTTCACCAATCCTTTCCCGTAGTGTCCCGCCCCTTCGTTAACGCCGCCTTAATCGGTGCGGCGACACCCCGTCGCCGACCCCCGCGCCCGACGCGGTATCTTCAAAGCGCCCGTAGCTCAATTGGATAGAGCGTCTGACTACGGATCAGGAGGTTGGGAGTTCGAGTCTTCCCGGGCGCGCCAGTTTTCGGATTTGTTTTCAAGGGGTTGGAGCGGGGCGGGGAAAAGAACAAAAGCGAACGTCAGATTTTGTTTCGGCGACTGTCAAACCTTTCCACGAGAGTTCGTTGCCGCTGTATTCCGACGCGCATCTCAGTCCCCCTAATCATTGGTCTCGTTCGAGGGCGCGGGTCCGGCGTATGCTCCGCCGATGACCGATACCTTGGGCCTCAAACATCTTGGCGCGGCGACGACGCTGCCGGCTTCGCCCGATGACGCGCGGCTGGAGACCGTGCCCAACGGTCAAGCGGACGTGGACTACGTGGTGCGCTTCACCTGCCCGGAGTTCACGTCCCTTTGTCCGATGACGGGTCAGCCTGACTTCGCCCATCTGGTTATCGATTACGTGCCCGACCGCTTTCTGGTGGAAAGCAAATCCCTGAAGCTGTTCCTGGGGTCCTTCCGCAACCACGGCGCGTTTCACGAAGACTGCACGGTGGCCATCGCGCGGCGACTGGAAGCGGTACTCTCGCCCCGCTGGCTTCGGATCGGGGGTTACCGGTACCCGCGCGGCGGCATCCCCATCGACGTGTTCTATCAGTCGGCACCGCCGCCTTCTGGCGTGTGGCTCGCCGACCCGGGCGTGGCGCCCGACCGGGGTCGTGGATGACAAGGAGCACACCGCGCCCGGCGGGCCTTTCGGCATACTTCACCCCATGGCGGCCCGCATATCCTCGTTACCATCCAACGGCATTGAACTCCCCGCCCTGGAACGCGAGCTTGACCGCCTATTGGTCCGATACGGCATCCTCGACGAGGCGAGCCGGAAAGCGGCCAGCGGTGCCGACCGCCGGCAGATCGGAAAGAAGGCCGACAGGACGTTGGAGGAGCTCCAGCGCGTCCAGCGGGCCATCATGGAGACGCGGGCCACGGACCTTGCCGGCGCGGCGGTGTAACTGAGGTGGTTGCACGCCCTTCTCGACGATGAGCCGGTTGCCCAGACGTTGCTCGGGTCGGTGCTGGGGGTGATGGAGGCACCGGTATGATGGTGCCCCCGACGTTGGTGGGGAGACCGGGGCGTTGAACGACCCCTGAGCCGCCGTCATGTGATTCTCGGTGGGCCGAAACGCCGCAGTGTCCGATTCCTCGCCCCGGTAGTCGGCTCTACCCCAGGGACCGGACGAACAGCTAGGCGGGCCGGCAGGACGGTTCATGACCCATAGCGGCCTTAGGTCAACTGCGACTGACGACGGCCGGATCGGGCCTTCCACACCAAAGCCAGTCGAACCCAATCTATGGTATCGTTCGTAGGGGTCCAATTTGGATGCAACAGGCCACTAGCCCCCCAGTTCTTCGCGGGCGGCGATGGGCTCGGCGACATCGGATGGTTTGTGCCCGCTGTCGTGTTGCCGCAATAGCGTCTGCATCTCCACACGCAGAAAGTCGGCCGCCGCGACCATCGCGGCTGGGTCGAGCTAGGTCCGCCGCACCCGGGGCGAGAAGTTGCGGGCCAGATAGTGCGGCAGGTTGGACGTAAGCTCGAAGCAGGCGCGCTCGATGTGGCCCTCGAAGGACCCCGGCGGAAATAACAACTGCACACTGGCCTCGCTCGCGAAGGCCCGTGATTGCTTCCGGTTGGCATGAAGATGCGCTGCGTCGCCGTCGAAGCAGTCGAAGCGCAGCACCTCATCGTCGTACACGTAAAGGGACGCCGCAGGTCCGCTGCGACCCTGGAAGTCAAGCCAGTAGACATCGAGAACCACGTGCTCCGCGATACGACGGCTGCGAGGGTCTGAGCAATTGGGGCTCGCCCGCCGCGAGCGCAAGGGAACCAGCCGCGCCATCAGTATGAGAAACGGGAGTGGGATAAGCATCTTGAGACGTCTTGGGAGCCGCACTCGTGTCTTACCCGGAGGATGTCTTGCCGCGGTGACGGACTGCCACCGCTGGACCATACCGAACGTTTCCACGACGACAATAGTTACAACGCCGGACGGCCTGCTTCAACGCCCGCCTACACCCATGATCTAACCTCCCGGACCCGCTTTACGATAAGTGCGGGCGGGACAATCGAAAGTTGGTCCATTCAGGGGAATGGATGCTACTAGCCCGAATTATTCACGGCGCTGATTGAAAATGCTGGTGAGCGTAGATTAACCTGTTGAAATGCCGTATGATTTTGGTGTCAAGACAAGATCACATGGCAACAGAACAACCCACGGCTCACCATGAACGAGATTACCCCCTATCTCCCTGGTTTGTCACCCGTTGGAGGCAAGCCGCTTTGCGCCCGCTTCGACGGCGGACGGCTGTCGTCGGACGGCGGGGTGTTGTTGTTGGGCGAGATCGACAGGCGGCTCGGCATCGCCGACGTGCTCGCTTCCTGCGTCACCGACGTGCGCGACCCGGCGAGCACGACCCACGCTTACGTAGACATGATCCGGGCGCGCCTGTTCGCTATTGCCTGCGGGTATGAGGATTGCGACGACCTCGACGTTCTGCGTTTCGATCCGGCGTTCAAGCTGGCCTGTGGCCGTTTGTCCGAGAGCGGCGACGACCTGATGAGCCAACCGACCCTGTCGCGCCTCGAGAACGCGCCGTCATGGCGCGCGCTCGGGCGCATGGGGCTGTCGATGATCGATCTGTTTTGCGCCAGCTTCAAGCGCGTTCCGGCGCGCATCGTTCTCGATATCGACGACACCGACGATGCCGTTCACGGCGGCCAGCAGCTGGCGCTGTTCAACGCCCATTACGACGACTATTGCTTCCAACCCATCCATATCTTCGAGGCGGCCACCGGCAAGCCGGTGATGTCACTGCTGCGTCCCGGCAAGCGGCCCTCCGGCGACGAGGCGGCGCGGATCCTGAGACACGTCATCGGCCGCATCCGCCGCAACTGGCCACGGGTCGAGATCACCGTGCGGGGCGATGGCCACTACGCCACGCCGGAGGCCATGGAATTCCTCGAACGTCAGGGCTGCGGCTACATCTTCGGGCTTTCCGGCAACGCCCGGCTGAACAGGATCGGCCAGCCGTGGTGCGAGGACGCCGCCGTGCGCCGGGCGGGGCAGGGAAAGGATAAGGTGCGCCGCTTCTTCCACACCGGCTACCAGGCCAAAAGCTGGTCACGGCAACGCTCGGTCATCGCCCGCGTGGAAGCTACCGCCAAGGGCTGTGACGTCCGCTTCGTCGTCACCAACCTGAGCGGCCGCGCCAAGGCGCTCTACGAGAAGGTCTACTGCGCCCGCGGGCGGATGGAAAACATGATCAAGGACCACAAGCTCTACACCAAGTCCGACCGCACGTCGTGCCACCGTTGGGAGGCCAACCAGTTCCGCCTCTTCCTGCATACCGGCGCCTACTGGCTGCTGCATCAGCTTCGCCAAGCGGCGCCTCGGAAATCGCTGTGGCGAACGGCCACCTTCGAAACCCTGCGCCGGGCGTTTCTCAAAATCGCCGTCCGCGTCGAGGAGCTCAAGTCGCGCCTCAGGATCGCCCTGCCTTCGGCCTATCCCTATCAGCCGGCCATGATCGCCATCGCCGGGCGCATCACCGCCCAAGGGCCCTGAACCAAGCGGCAGGTGCCGCCGGACGAGCCCCGAACAACAACCTCCAACCTCTCCGACAATCCGTCTCAAAAATCGCCGTCAACCCGGTCGCTACCGCTCGTCCCGCTGAAATCCGATGGCCGTCATGAATAATTGGGGCTAGAAAGGCCCCTCCTACGGACGTTTCAGAACACGGATGTGGGTGCATGGTGCTCGCCACGAGGATCCCATGGCGCCAAGGGGAGGACTGCGGTTGTGCCACCTCGGGTCCGACCGGCCAACGTGGGACCATCATGGTACGCCCTTTCAGCCGTCTCGGAACGTCAACGGCATGGTCCCGAGCGTTTGCGTCCAGGCTCCATCGGCATGGGGATCGACCCCCGCGGCCCTGAGCACGCGCTCCGCCCTGTCCAGGGGCGACGTGTGGCGCAGGGCATCCACCTATTCATCGAAGGGCACCATGAAGTCGTCGCCCTTCCCCAAGTCCGGGAAGAGCTCATGGAACATGCGGGCGCGCTCCATGCCCAGGAAGGCCAGGTATCGGAACGCGGTGACGGCGGCCTGTTCGGCGCTCTGTCGCAGGGGTGCGAGGGCGTCGGTCACGGTACGGCTCTCTGATTGGACAGCCGTATCAAGGCCTCGCGGCCATGTCGCGGTGCGCGCCTACCGCACGTAATTGGGATCTTCGGCGGTTACCACCACGTAGGCCAGGATGCCCGGATCGCGGAAGCCTGAGATATAGTAGAGGGCCCGGGCGGGCGGGGCGTCGTCGAAATACTCGTTGTAGACTTCGTTGAAGCCATCGGTGTCTTCCGGGCGGGTCAGGTAGCAGTCGATTCGAACCGCGTGCTCCAGACCCGCGTCGGCGGCGGCCAGGATGGCCTTTACATTGTTCAGGCATTGTCGGGTTTGCGTCCGAACGTCGTCGCCCGCCAGGGCGCCGCTGGCCGTCCGGGCGCCGCAGCCCATGACGAAGATGAAGCCATTGCTCTTCACCGCCTGGGACAGCTTGATTTCCGGTCCCGGCGCGAACACTCCTTCGGCCGTCACGATCTCGCGGGTCATCGCTTTTCCCTCCCTCCGTTGATTGAACGCCAGTTAAGGACAGTCCGCCGTGCATAGAAAGATATTTCCGTATGAATCGATGGACGCCACGGAGCCCGGCAGCACGAGGACGGTCGAGTCCCGTTCCTCGATGACGGCGGGGCCCGGGACCCGATCGCCGGCGCCCAGGGCATAGCGATTGTAAATGGCGCAGGACTGAACTTGGTCGTCATCGACATCGACTTCGCGACGACCCCGAATGGCTTGGCGCCCGCCGCGTTCCGACGGCGACAGCACGATGGGCCGGGGCTTGGGGATGGGGATCACGGCGACGACGAAAACGGCGACCAGCTCTACCGGCTCGTCCTCGGGCGCGTAGCCGTAGAGACGATGATGTTCCGACCGAAAGTCCCGGGCCAGGGCGGGCACGCCCTTGGTTGGCAGCGGCACCGCCGCGATGGGGATGGTCAGTTGGTAGGACTGGCCGACGAAACCCACTTCCGCCGCAAACTCGTATCGAACGGTGCTGGCGCCGGCGGAATGCGAAGGGAACGCCCCTTGCGCCTGGCTGGCAAGCTCGGCGAAGGCGCCGTTCAGGTGATCCCGCTGGTCGCTGGCCAAGGGAATGCGGCGGGATAGCCGGAACTCACGCCTGATGTCGGCGGACAGGAGGCCCCGCGCGGTGCCGACGCCGGGAGAACCCGGGATCAAGGCGTCGCGGGCGGGCAGGAGCCGCATCAGGTGGTCGGCGTGCAACCCCGCCGCGCCACCCAGGCACATGAAGGTGAAATCGCGGGGATCGAGGCCCCGCTGGATACTGACCATGCGGAGCGCCGCGAGCATGTTCGCGTTGGCCACCGAGATGATGCCCCGCGCCGCCGCCGCGACCGTTATGCCGAGTGGGGCGGCGACATGGCGGGCCAGCGCGTCCCGGGCCGCGTCCACCGACAACACGATCTCCCCGCCGAGAAAATACGCCGGATTGATCCGACCCAGCACCAGGTTTGCGTCGGTCACCGTCGGCGCCTCGGCGCCCCGGCCATAGCAGGCCGGTCCCGGATCGGCGCCGGCGCTCACCGGACCGACCCGCAGGATACCGCCGGAATCGATCCAGCCGATACTGCCGCCGCCGGCGCCCACCTCGACCAAGTCGATGACCGAGACCTTGATCGGGTAGCCGGCGCCCCGGTGGACCTCCACCCGGGCGACGGCCTGGGTCCCCACCTCGTACTCCCGGGTGAGCTGCGGCGCGCCGTCACGCACCAGTCCCGCCTTGGCGGTGGTCCCCCCCATGTCGAAACAGATGACGTTGGAAAGACCAAGCTGCCGGGCGATGTCGCCGGCGCAGATGACTCCGGCCGCCGGCCCCGATTCGACGATATGCACGGGCACCTCGGCGGCCACGTGGGCGGGCAATACGCCGCCGTTGGACTGCATGACGAGAACGTCCTTGGACAGCCCCATGGAGTCCAAGGCGCCGCGCAAGCGGGCGAAATATCGGCCGACCTTGGGGACCAGCCCGGCGTTGATCAACGCGGTGCAGGCGCGGGCGTACTCGCCGCGGAACCGGCCGATGTCGGTGGACCCGGATACGAAGGCTTCCGGCAACGCGTCCCGCAGGATAGAGACGGCCCTGCGTTCGTGGGTGTCGTCCACATAGGCGTGCAGGAAACACACCACCACCGCCATCACCCCGGCGGCGCGGAACGCCGTCGCCGCCTCGCGCACCGCCTCCTCATCCAGCTCGGTCACGATGGTGCCGTCGGCGGCCGTCCGTTGGGCAATCTCCCGGCACAGCCATCGCGGCACCAGGGGTTCGGGCCGCAGCGCGTCCAGGTCGTAGAGGACGGGTCGGATCTGACGGGCAATTTCCAACATGTCGCCGAAGCCTTCGGTGACCACCAGCCCGGTGAGGCTAAGCTTCCCCTCGTGAATCACGTTGGTGGCGACCGTCGTCGCGTGGACGATGTTGGCAAGGCGGTTCGGCGCCACGCCTTCCTCGTCCATAGCCCGGCGCACGGCGTTCAGGAAGCCTTGGGACGGATCGTCCGGGGTGGTCGGAACCTTGACGGTGCGGGTCCTGCCCGTCGCCTCGTCGAGCAGGACGCCGTCGGTGAACGTGCCGCCGATATCGATCGCCAGTCGATAGGGTCCGGTCATGGCGCCCGCTACTCGGCGGTTGCCGTAAACGTCGTGCCGTTCGCGTCGATGTCCATGCCATAGATCGCACGGGCGCGACGGGGCGTGATCTTTCCCGCCTTCACGTCGGCCAGGACCTGAGCCGGGTCGCGATCCCGGGGTGCGCCGAACCCCCCGCCGCCGGGGGAACAAATGCTGATGACGGCGCCGGACGGCACCTGGACGACGGAGCGGGAGGGGAGTGTCGTAACCGAGTCCTCGACCAGGGAATAGGCCCCACAACCGCCCGGCTGGCCCCCGCCGAGGCCCCAGGGAGCCTCTTCGGTGCGGTCCGCCAGGATCGAAAATGTGGCGTCCGAATAGGGAAACAGGTAGTCCCGCCGCAGCCCAAGGCCGCCGCGAAACCGGCCCGCACCTTCCGAATCCGCGACCAGCGCGTAGCGCAGGATGCGCACCGGGTAGGCGGCCTCCACTTCCTCGACCGGGGCGTTCTCGGTATTCTGGACGTGACACTGGATGCCGTCCTGACCGTCCCGTCGCGGCCGCGCGCCCTCGCCGCCGCCGATGGTTTCGTAGTAGGCGACGTCCTCTCCGATGCGCGGATCGAAGGCACCGAAGGCCACCTGCATGCAGGTTCCCTTGGAGCAGGCCATGACCCGCTCGGTCGGGCCCTCCGCCAGGGCCTTGAACACCATGTCGGCGCAGCGCAAGGCCACCTCCGCGCCACCGCTGACGCCGGCCGGGAACTCGGCATTGACCACCGAGCGCGGCGGCGCATGGATCTTGAACGACCGATAGAAGCCGTCGTTGACCGGGATGTCGTGATCGATCAGGCACTTCAGGGCGTAGGCGACGCCGGAATAGGTGAGGCCGATGGAGGCGTTGAGGGAGTTGTCCCGCTGGGAATCGGAGCCGGACAGATCCACTTCGACCACGCCCTGTCGCACGCTGACGGTCATCGCCAGGCGGGTCGGCGCCGGATTGTAGGCGTCCCGATCCAGATAGCTGACGGCGCCATGGCGGCCATCCGGCAGATCACGGAAACAGGCCCGGGTGCGATGCTCCGTATAGGCGAGGAGCGCGTCGGCATAGCGTTCCAATTCGTCGGCGCCGTATCGCGCCAACAGCTCGGTCAACCGTTGGACACCGACGTCGTTGGCGGCAAGCTGGGCGCGGAAATCCCCGGCGACCTCGCGGGTGGAGCGAACGTTCCATCGGATCAACTCGAAGCAGTCCTGGTCGATCTCGCCACGGCGGACGAACCGTATGGGCGGCACGATGATGCCTTCCTGGTAGATGTCGCGCCCCATGGCGATACTGCCGGGGGCGGCGCCGCCCACATCCACGTGGTGGGCGAAATTTACCAGGTAGCCGACGATGGCGTCCTTCCAGAAGCACGGCGTAATCAACGCCATATCGTTGAGGTGGGTGGACCCGAAATGGGGGACGTTGGTGAGAATGCCGTCGCCGGGCTCGAGCCGGTCGACACCGTACATGGCCAGTGCGTTGGGAACGGCGTAGGCCATGGCGGCCAGATGGGTGGGCTGTGCGAAGGCCTGCGCGACCCCGCGGATATTGCGGTCGAGCAGGGAGCATGAATAGTCCCGGCGGGTCTTGATGTTGGTGGAATAGGCGGCCCGCTGCAGCGCGACACTCTGCTCTTCGGTGACAGCCAACAGGGCGTTCTTGACCACCTCGAGCTGAATCGGGTCGACGCCGAAATCAGGTCTGGCCTGCATTGTTCCTATCCCTCGACCCCTGTCCCCGCGTCACGGGCGCCGCCGCGACGGGAAGCAGCGACACGGGTGCCGTGATCTTGCCGCCGACGGAATCGGCGTGCAAGAGTGCTCGCTTGTGCGGCGCGCCGGCGGCTGGCGCAAGGAGTCGACCCGCGATGAAGCTGCCAGACCGCTCGGTCGTTGACGCGGGACCGAGAACCATGCGTGGCATGCTGTTCATGCTGGCCGCGGCGATGTTTCTCGCCTTCATGATGGCGGGTGTTCGCTATGCGTCGGCGGAAATGCACCCCTATGTGATCGTCTTTTTCCGGCTCGCTTTCGGTTTCCTCCTGGTCTCCCCGTCGATCGTCCTCTATCGCTTCGAGCCTCTGAGAACGCGCCGCCTTGCCCTTGTCACGCTGCGTTCCGTCATCTGCGGGGTCTCGATTCTACTGATCTTCACGGGGCTCACCTCCACCCAGCTTGCCAAGGCCACCGCGCTTCAGTTTTCCGCTCCCCTGTTCGCCGCCGTGCTGGCCCCGTTCCTTCTTGGCGAGGTCGTTCGCGCGCGACGTGTCGCCGCCCTCGTCGTCGGCTATATCGGTACCCTGGTCATCCTGCGGCCCGGATTCGTTGCCGTGGACCTGGGGTCTCTGTTGGTGTTGAGCGGCGCGGCCACCTGGGGTTACGGCATGATCCTGACCAAAATGGTGGCGCGTACGGAATCCAGCCTCACGATCACCGCCTACATGACCCTGGTTTCCGCACCCCTCGCCCTGGCGATCGCCCTTCCCGTGTGGACCACGCCGTCATGGGAGCAGGTGGCCTGGATGCTGGCCATCGCCGGATTCGGTACCGCCGGCGATCTGTGCATGGCCCAGGCCTTCCGTGATGGCGAGGCGACGGCGGTGATACCCTTTGATTTCACCAAGCTGGTGTGGGTCGCCCTGATCGGCTTTTTCGCCTTCGACGAGATCCCCGACGCCGGAGTCTGGATAGGCGGTTCCATGGTTTTGTGCGCCGTCACCTACATCGCCAATCGGGAACACAAGGCCCGCGCCAGGGCGGCGTCTAACTAACTGGACCACCATAGAGGACGTCCGGAAGCCACAGCGCGATCTGGGGAAAGATGGTGATGATGATGGCCGCCAGGCACAGCAGAAGGAAGAACGGCAGCGCCGAGAGCGCAATGCGTCCGATGCTCTTGCCCGTCATGCCTTGCAGCACATAGAGGTTCAGTCCCACCGGCGGCGTGATCTGGGCAAGCTCTACGGTGATCACCAGAAACACGCCGAACCACACCGGGTCGATGCCGTTGGCAAGGACCAGGGGCAGGGCAATCGGCAAGCTCATGACGATGATGGAGATGCCTTCGAGAAACAGGCCGAGGACCAGGTAAAAGAAGAACAGCAGGAGGATCAGCCCGTTGGGACCCAAATTCAACAGAGCGATCGCGTGCCCCAGGCCTTGGGGCACATGGAGATAGCCCATGGCGGTCGACATGAAGGTCGCCGCCACCACGATGCTGATCACCATGGTGGTGATCCTGACGGTCCCCATGAGAGATTGGGAAAAGACTTGCCACGACATCTGACCGAGTGTCGTCGTAATGATCAGCGTTCCGGCGACACCCAGGGCGGCGGCTTCGGACGGCGTCGCCAGGCCCGTGTAGATGCCGCCCAGGACAACTGGAATCAGGACCAGGATGGGCGCCAAATCCAAGATTCCACGCAGCCGGTCGCTCCACGTGTAGTCGCGATCCTCCTTTGGAGCCCGCTCGGGCTCGAAGACACAGCGTATCAACGTATAGCCACTGTAGAGCGCCGCGACGAGCAGACCGGGGAACAATCCGGCGGCGAACAGGCGCGCAATGGATTGTTCCGCCAACAAGCCATAAACGATCATGACGATGGACGGCGGGATCATCAGCCCCAGCGTACCGGCGCCGGCGATGGAGCCGATGGCGAGCCTTTCGTCGTAGCCCCGCTCGATAAGCGATACCGTGGTGATCTTGCCGATGGTCGCCGTCGTCGCCGTGCTCGAGCCGCTCACCGCGGCGAACAACGTACAACCCAGAATGTTGGTATGTAGGAGACGGCCGGGAATGCGGTCGACCCACGGCGCGAGGCCGCGGAACATCCGAGCCGAAATATCGGTCCGGAAGATCATCTCGCCCATCCACACGAACAAGGGGATGGAGGCCAGTTCCCAGGTGCTCGCGCGGCGCCACATGTTGCCCTTCATGATGGCGCCCAGTTGGGACAAGGGCATGTCTAGAATCAGGATCAGCCCGGTCATGCTGACCAGCATCAGACCGGCGAAGATCCAGGTGCCGAGACCGAGGTAGAGAACCAGCAGCAGAACGACGACGACGGTGGCTACCAGGGCTTCCATTTATGGGAGCCGGACGACTAGTCGGTACCAAGATTGACGGCGCGTTCCGAACTGAGATCGACCTGACCCGCCAACACCCGCAACCCGTAGGCCAATAGCTGAACCCAGAACAGCATCATGCCGATCAGCAGAATGCTTTCGGGAATGTAGGCCGGTACGTCGGCGTAGGTTCCGCTGGTGTAGCCGCGCTTGTAGTGGCGCATGATGCTGAGCCAGAAGAACCAGATGGGCACCCCCATGGCGATGAGGGTGGCGAAGGTGCAGAAGACCTCGACGGACTGGCGAACCCGGCGGCTCATGCGTTTCAGCAGCAGGTTGACGCGAATTAGCGCGCCATTCTCAAGCGAGTATCCCAGGGCGAGAAAGGCCATGGCGCCGACCCCGTAACCGACGAACTCATCCATCAGAAACGTGGACGTGTCGAAGAACGACCGCAATACGATCTCCACCAGGATGAGAACCAGCATGGAAACGCAGATCGCCGCCGAAACGTAGGCGGCATAGCGGGAAACCGTGTAGATGGTATGCTGGAATACTTTCATGGGAGGTGCCGTTCTCCGTGTCGCCGAGCCAATCGGGCGTCAGCGGAGACGGGGGACACCGCGGCGCGGTGTCCCCCATGAAGCGCCGATCAGACTACATGGTGCCCATTTTCTTCTTGAAGGCGGCGAGAATCTTTTCGGACTCTGGCCCCATTTTTTCCTTCCACTCCTGGAGCAGAGGCGCCCCGGCCTTCTTCAGGTGGTCGATCACTTCCGCCGGAACATCGGTGATGTACTCGGCCTTGTTCTTCATCATGATCGCCTTGTTGCTGGCGACTCGCGTCTTGGCTTTGTCCCAGGCCCATTTCTCGGACTCGGCGGCCGCGTCGCGGATGGCCTTCTGCTCACCGGCCGAGAGACTCTTGTAGCGCTCGAGGTTCATGGTGACGGCGCTGATCCCCATGGAATAGCCGAGGAAGTTGAAATATTTCACGCCGTATTCCCAGAACTTGCCATTGACCCCGCTCTCGTCGGAGGTCAACACGGCCTCGATGGTGTTGGTGTTGAGGGCCGGCACCACGTCGGTCCACGAAAGCTGCACCGGTGCCGCGCCGGCGTTCTTGAATGTCTTCAGGCCGGTTACGTCATAGGCGCGCATCTTGAGACCCTTGAGGTCGGCGACGCTTCTGATGGTTTTCTTCGCCCAGATCCCCTGGGGCGTCCACGGAGCCCCATAGAGGAGGGTTTGATTGGCGCCATTGAATGCCTTCTCGTAGAAGGGCTTTGCAACGTCGAACATCGCCTTGGTCTCGGCGACGGTCGGGGTTAGAAACGGAAGCGATTGCAGGGCGTAGATGGCCGCGAAGCCGACGAGTTTGTCGAAAGGCGTGCTGGCGAAGGCAAGGGCCCCGTCCTCCGCGGCCGTGTACTGATCCCTGCCGTTGTAGCCAAGCGCGCCGCCGAAATGGGGCGTGATGTCTACGGAACCGTTGGTCTTTTTCTTCACCAGGTCGGTGAACATCTTGTCGGTCTCGCCCGAAAGGGACGACGCCGGATTGGGATTCCCCAAGTTCAATTTGACCGCGTGAGCGGTGCTGACTGCGCCGACAATGGCGAGGGCGCTTAAGGACGCGGTAGTCCAAACCGCGGCTTTCCTCATCACACTCATAATGACTCCTCCATGTTGACTTGCGTCGCTGGGATGTGCGCTGATTCCGTCCTTGGCCCTGCCGTTCGGCGGGGCAGAGAGCGACTTTATCGGACTTGGAGGGTTGCGTATAGGTCGATCTCGCGGTGTTCCGTGGGGTCGCGCCAGCCGCGGAACGCAGACCACCGGCCAGCGGATTCGAGGAGGCCCAATGACGTTTCAGCTTGGCGTCGACATCGGCGGAACGTTCACGGACTTTGCGTTGATCGATCAGGACAGCGGTGCGGTGAGCATCCACAAGGTCTTGACCACGCCGCGGGATCCGTCGGTGGCCGTTCTCGATGGCGCCAGGGATCTGTTGGCGCGCGGTGGGTGCCCGATCGACCAGGTGGCGACCATCGTGCACGGCACCACGCTGGTCACCAACGCCACCATCGAGCGCAAGGGCGCCGTGACCGGCATGCTGGTGACGGCGGGATTCCGCGACGCCCTGGATATCGCCAAGGAGCAACGCTACGAGGTGAGCGATCTTCGCCTTCGCTTCCCGGCGCCGGTGGTCCCCCGGCCCCTTCGCCGCGAGGTCACGGAACGCATCGGTTTCGATGGCCGCGTCGAGACAGCGCTGGCGATCGACGAGGTGCGGACTCATGTCACCGCGTTGCGCGGCCAGCACGCCATCGAAGCGATCGCCATATGTTTCCTTCATTCATACGCCAACCCCTCCCACGAGCAGGCGGTCCGCAAGTTGATCGAAGCGGAATTTCCCGAGCTCTATCTGTCCGTTTCGTCCGAAGTTTGCCCGTTTATTCGAGAGTTCGAGCGTTGGACCACGACGACCGTGAACGCCTACACCCAACCCATGGTCGACGGTTACCTGCGATCCCTGGAACGGGGCTTGGCGGCACTGGGATTTCGTGGCGAATTCTTCGTCATGACGTCCAATGGCGGCATCGCGAACCCCGAAGTCGCGCGGCGGTTTCCGGTACGCCTGATCGAATCGGGGCCGGTGGCCGGGGCGCTGATGAGCGCCTACCACAGCCGTCTCCTGGACCAGCCCAACATCCTGTCGTTCGACATGGGGGGAACGACGGCGAAAGGCGCGATCATCCGCGATCACGTCCCCATGCGGCGCGATGAGGTGGAGGTCGCCCACGTCTACGGCTTCCGCAAAGGCAGCGGTCTGCCCCTGAAAGTGCCGGTGGTCGACATGATCGAGATCGGCGCCGGCGGCGGCAGCATCGCCAGGGCCGACCCCCGGGGCGTCATCGCCACCGGGCCCGACAGCGCCGGCGCCGATCCGGGGCCCGCCTGCTATGGCCTTGGTGGAGAGGACGCTACGCTCACCGACGCCAATCTGGTTCTCGGATATCTGGACCCGGAATTTTTCCTCGGCGGCGAGATGTCCCTGTCGCCAGGGAAGGCGGAGGACGCCATTCGCGCGACCGTGTCCGACAGGATCGGCCTCGACGTTCTGCGCGCGGCATGGGGTATCCACGAAACCATCAACGAGGAGGTTGCCCGGGCGTTTCGCGTCCATGCGGCGCGGCGGGGATTCGACTATCGTTCGAGCAGCATGGTGGCGTTCGGCGGATCGGGTCCCATTCATGCGCTTCGCATCGCCGCCAAGTTGCGTATCCCGCGGGTCATTTTTCCGGCTGGGGCGGGCGTGATGTCGGCGATCGGGCTGCTCGCCAGCCCGGTCAACTTCGAGACCGTAAGGACCGAATACGTCGCCCTCGCCGACATTACGGCCGACGCCTTCGCCGCCAAGTTCGAGGCCATGGCCCGGCAGGTCACCGAGTACGTCGCCATGGCGGGGGTCCCCGCATCCGACATCGTCGTCAACCTGCGTCTCGACATGCGCTACGTGGGCCAGGGATACGAGATCGAGGTCGCCCTGCCCAAGGGCGGTGGCCCGCGCGAGCACTTCAAGGACCTGCCGACCCTGTTCGCGGAGAACTATCAACAGGTTTTTTCGACCAGCTTCGGCGACTGGCCAACCGAAATCGTCAACTGGAAGGTGGAGGCCACAGGCCCGGTGCCGGAGTTGGGAAACGAAGGCTACGAACTGGGCGCTTATGGGGCCGAAAACGGTACCCAGGCCCTGAAGGGAACGCGGCGGGCCTACGTGCACGACGAGGCGGGGTACGTTGAGTGCCCGGTCTACGACCGCTATGCTCTGGACAGGGGCACGGTCCTGGACGGCCCCGCATTGATCGAAGAAAACGAATCCACATGCGTCATCGACGTCGGCAACAGGGTCGTCGTTGACGATCGTTATAACCTGGTTGCCGAAGTCGCGGCGGGCTGAGCCTGAGGGGGTGCCATGAGCCAATTCGATGCCGTTGAACTGGGGATCATGTGGGATCGATTGATCTCGATTACCGACGAAATGGTGTCCGCCCTGGTGCGAACGTCGTTCTCGCTCATGGTGCGGGAAGTGGGCGATCTGTCCTGCGTGTTGTTCGATGCCCAGGGACGCTCCCTCGCCCAGGGCAGCTTCAGTCAGCCCGCGTTTACCGGCACCGCGCCGCAGACCATTCGCCACATGCTGCGAAAGTTTCCCGCCGAGACCCTTAAGCCGGACGACGTGCTGATCACCAACGATCCGTGGATGGGCACCGGTCACATTTTCGACGTCAGCCTGTTGCGGCCGGTGTTTCGCGGCGCCGAGCACGTCGGCTTCACCATGAGCGTATCGCACCTGCCGGATATCGGCGGGCTCGGGTTCGGCACCGTGGCCACCCAGATCTACGAGGAAGGGCTCTACATACCGATCATCAAGATCGTCGAAGGGGGACGGGTCAATACCCAGTTGATGGAGATCATCCAGGGAAACGTTCGACTGCCGGAGGAGGTCTGGGGCGACTTGATGGGCCACATCACCTGCAACCGGGTCGGCGAGCGGTATCTCCTGGAGTTCATGGACGAGTACGATATCGACAGCCTGGAGCCCCTGTCGCGGGCCATTTCTTCTCAAACCGAGAAATCCATGCGCGCGCGGATCGCGGCCATCCCCGACGGGGTCTATGAAAACAGCATCCAGGCCGAAGGCTACGATGAACCCCTGACCCTGGCCTGTGCCGTTAACGTTTCCGGCGACTGCGTGCACATCGATTTCTCCGGCACCGGACCTTCCGTGCCCCGGGGCATCAACGTGCCCCTCTGCTACACCCGCGCCTTTTCGTTTTTCTCCATCAAGGCCTTGACCATTCCCGAGATTCCCAACAACGAAGGCGCCACCAATCCGATCACCATTTCAGCGCCCCTTGGGTGCCTCTACAACCCTCAGCCGCCGTCGCCAACCGGCGGCCGGCACATTATCGGGCACTTCGTCACGCCGCTCATTTTCGGGGCGTTGGAGGCGGCATTGCCGGAGCAGGTCCAGGCGGACTGCGGGATGCTGTCGCAGGTCAGTGTGCTGGGCACCCACCGGGACGGCCGGCCCGTTTCGACTGTCTATTTCGCCTCCGGCGGCTATGGGGCGCATCGGGGACTGGACGGGGCGCCGGTAACGCCGGGACCCGGCAACATGATCGCCTGTACGACGGAGGTCATGGAGCGCGATACGTGCGTCAGCGTCCTTCATAAGGCCCTGCGGCCCGATTCGGGAGGGGCCGGGGAGTTTCGCGGCGGCGTCGGCCAGGAGGTGGTGCTGCGCAACGATACGGGACATCCCCTCGCTATTTCCGGCCTTTCGGGACGCTCGGAGTTCGCCCCCCAGGGGATGCGCGGCGGCGGCGCCGGAGCCTTGCGCGAATACCGATTGCAGGGACAGGTCATTCACACCAAAGGGCGCTACACCATGCAGCCCGGCGACACCCTGTCGATGATCGAATCCGGCGGCGGGGGCTTTGGCGATCCACGGGCCCGGGACCCAGAACAAGTGCTGGCGGATGTGATCAATGGCGACGTGTCCGCCGAGGCGGCCCGGCGCGACTACGACGTGGTCGTGGACGCGGCCGCGAAGACCGCCCACCGACCGTCGTCAAGGCGTTCGGCCGACTGATCGTCGGACCCACGGAGCGACCCTCAATGACCATAGATTTTCGCAGCGACGTCATGAGCCTCCCCACGGAGGCGATGATCGAGGCCATGGTGGCGGCGGCACGATCGCCCACGGGAATGGGGATGAAGGCGGACCCCACGGTCTGCCGCCTGGAGGAACTTGCCGCCGACAAACTGGGCAAGGAAGACGCCCTCTTGTGCCCCACCTGCACGCTGTGCAACCAGATCGCGGTCAACATCCACTGCCGACCCGGCGAATCCTTCGTCGCCGAGGCCATGAGTCACACCATCGTTGCCGAATCGGGGGCCGTCGCCGCCTTGTCGGGCGCCATGGCCGTACCCGTAACCGGCACCCGGGGCATTCCGGATCCGGCGGACGTGGAGCACGCCGTGGGCGGGGGTGACGAGCAACGGTCGCGCACCGCGCTGATCGTCACCGAAAACACCCATGTCTATGCGGGTGGCACCGTGATGCCCGTCGCGGTCATGCAAGGGATTCGCGATGTGGCGCAACGAAACGGCCTGCCCGTTCATCTCGACGGCGCCCGCCTGTTCAACGCCGCCGCCTTTCTTGGCGTGTCGGGTCGGGAGATCGCGGGTTATGCGGACAGCGTTTCCTTAAGTCTCAACAAGGGATTGGCGGCGCCCTTGGGCGCCATTCTCGCCGGCGATCGGGACTTCATTCGCGATGCGATCCGGCTGCGGCAGATGTTTGGCGGCGGCTGGCGGCCGGCCAGCATTCCGGCGGCGGCCGGTATCGTCGCCCTGGAAACCATGGTCGACAGGATGGCCGACGACCAACGGACCGCCAAACGACTTGCCGAGGGCCTGGCCGCCTGCATGGGCGTCGAGGTCGACATCGAAGGAGTCGAGACCAATATCGTCATGTCCCATATCGATCGCACAAGAATCTCGGCCGGCGATCTGATCGGCAAACTTGAAGCACAAGACATTCTCGTTTTGGAGCTTTCCGTGGGCTCCCGGAACACCCTTCGCTGGGTGACTCACCATGGAGTCAGTAACGCGGACGTGGACCGCGCCATCGATGCCGTCAGCCACATCATGGGGTCGACTCACCCCGGCGGTTGAACGAACGCCGATTACCGCACAGGAGCAATGATGCCACATCGAATCGGAATCGATATCGGCGGAACGTTTACCGACTTCGTCCTGGTCGATGACGCCACGGGCGATCTCGCGACTTTCAAGCAGTTGACGACGCCCGGCGATCCGGCCAAGGCGGTGCTCGAGGGTGTGGTCACCATTCTCGCCGACAACCGTGTGGACATCGCCGATGTCAGCGCGGTGGCACATGGGACGACCCTGGTCACCAACGCCATTATCGAGCGCCGCGGCGCGCCGACCGGGATGCTGGTCACCGCCGGCATGAAAGACATCCTGGATATGGCCCGGGAGACTCGCTACGACCTCTTTGACCTGCGTCTGACCTTTCCCGAGCCCCTGGTTCCCCGGCAACTGCGGCGCGAAGTGACCGAACGTCTGCGCTACGACGGCGAGGTCATGAAGCCCCTGGACCTGGAGGAAGTGCGGGACGCGGTGCGCTCCCTGGTCGACGACGGCGACATCAAGTCGGTCGCCGTCTGCCTGCTGCATTCCTACGCCAGCCCGGAGCACGAAAATCAAATCGTTCGGTTGATTCGTCAAGAGTTTCCGGACCTCTACGTCTCCAGCTCCGCCGACGTGTTCCCGTTCATGCGCGAATACGAGCGGTGGACGACCACGACCATGAACGCCTACGTCCAGCCCTTGGCCGACGTCTATATCCGCCGGCTGGAGGATGGACTCCAGGCGCTCGGCTTTGGCGGCAAGTTTCACGTCATGACGTCGAGCGGCGGCACGGTCACGCCCGAAACCGCGCGCCGCTATCCGATTCGGCTTCTGGAATCCGGCCCCGCCGCGGGCGCCCTGATGTCGGCCTTCCACGGGCGGCCCCTGAAGCTCGACCAACTGCTTTCCTTCGACATGGGGGGCACCACGGCCAAGGGCGCCCTGGTGCGCGAGGGACAGCCCCTCAAGAAGTACGAAATGGAAGTGGCGCGGGTGCACGAGTTCAAGGCCGGCAGCGGCTTTCCGGCCAAGATCCCGACCATCGACATGATCGAGATCGGCTCCGGCGGCGGCAGCATCGCCGAAGTGGACGACCGGGGACTGATCGCCGTCGGTCCGCGCAGTGCCGGCGCGTCGCCGGGACCTGCGTGCTATGGACAGGGCGGCGACCGGCCGACCCTCACCGATGCCAACCTGGTGCTTGGCTACCTCGACCCCGAGTTCTTCCTTGGCGGGCGCATGTCCCTCGACCGCGCGGCGGCGGAACGGGTCATCATGGCGCATATCGGAGAGCCCCTGGGCCTCGACGCCACCCGGGCGGCCTGGGGCATTCACGAGATCATCAACGAAGATGTCGCCCGGGCGTTCCGGGTTCATGCCTCGGAACGCGCCTTCGACTACCGGCCTTCCAGCATGGTGGCCTTCGGCGGCAGCGGTCCCATGCACGGCGTCAGGATCGCCCGCAAGCTGCGGGTTCCCAGGGTGGTGTTGCCCCTCGGCGCCGGCGTGATATCGGCCCTGGGCCTGCTTATCAGTCCGCTCTCGTTCGAGATCGCCCGATCCCGCCGGGTCTCCATGGAGACCCTGACCGATAAGCAGTTCAACGAGGAGTTCCGGCCCCTGATCGAGGAAGTGACCGATCTGTTGAAGCGTTCGGGCGTCGCCGAGGACGCCATTACGCTGACCCGAAAACTGGACATGCGCTACGAGGGACAGGGCTACGAGATCGAAGTGCCGGTGCCCGGTTCGGGAAAGGTCGCCGATATCCCGGACGCTTTCGAGTCGATTTACAAATCCCTGTTCTCGTCGATAACCCTGGAAGAACGGACGGAGATCGTGAACTGGAAGATGGAGGGCAGCGGACCCTCGCCGACCGACTCGACAAGTTTCGGCTTCAAGGGCCTCAGGGCCGACGGGGATGCCGTGAAGGGCCACCGTCAAGCCTACTTCCCCGAGGCCGAAGGCTATGTGAATTGCCCGGTTTACGATCGCTACGGCATGCAGCCGGGAACCCGTATCAAGGGACCCGCCCTGATCGAGGAGCGGGAATCCACTTGCGTAATCGGCGTCGGCGACACGTTCGAGGTGGACCCGCACCGCAACATCGTCATCGACGTGATGGCGGCGGAGTAGGGCCCGTGAAGACCTTGGACGCCGTCAACCTGGGAATCATGTGGGATCGCCTGATCGCCATCACCAACGAGATCCTGATCGCCCTGGTGCGCACGTCCTTCTCGCCTAATGTCCGCGAAAGCCTCGACCTGTCGTGCATGGTCTTCGACGCCCATGGCCGGTCAATCGCCCAGGGAACCTACAGCGTGCCGTCGTTTACCGGCACTGGCGTGGCGACGGTCCGCCACATGCTGAACAAGTTCCCGAAGGAGACCTTGCGGCCCGGCGACGTGATCGCCACCAACGACCCGTGGATGGGCACCGGCCACGTCTACGACATCAATGTGGTGCGGCCGATCTTCCTCGGCGACAAGCTGGTCGCCTTTACCCTGAGTATTACCCACCTGCCGGACATTGGCGGCCTGGGGTTCTCGGCGACGGGGCGGAGCATCTACGAAGAGGGCCTTCGCCTGCCCATCTGCAAGATGGTCGACGGGGGCGTTCTGAACCACGAGCTTTTCGAGTTGATCGCCACCAACGTCCGGGTGCCCGAACAGACCCTGGGCGACCTCCATGCCAACCTGTCGTGCACCGAAGTGGGCGGCCGGTTGCTGCTGGAGTTCATGGAGGAATACGGAATCGACGACTTGACGCCGCTGGCCGACGCCATCATCGAAAGCTCGGAGCGGGCGATGCGAGAGAAAATCGTCGAAATCCCCGACGGCACCTACGAAAACCGGATTCAGATCGACGGTCACACCGAACCGGTCACCCTGGCCTGTCGGCTCGATGTCCGGGGCGACGGGATCGAGGCGGACTTCGACGGCACCAGTCCCGCCGTCGGCGTGGGCATTAACGTGCCGCTGACCTACTCCCGCGCCTTCGTCATGTACGCGGTCAAATGCGTCACCATTCCCAACATTCCCAACAACATGGGCAGCGTGTCGCCGATCCGGGTGACCGGGCCGGAGAACTGCATCCTCAACGCCCAGCCGCCCTACCCGACGGGCGGCCGACACACCGTCGGCCACTTCGTGACGCCCCTGGTCATGGGCGCGCTGGCGGACGCCCTGCCCGATCGGGTGCAGGCGGATTCCGGGATGATCACCCTGATGAACGTGCAGGGCACCCACCGGGATGGCCGGGGTGTCTCCAGCATTTACTATTCATCGGGAGGGTACGGCGCGCTGGCTGGCCGGGACGGTCTGGCGGCCGTCCCCCATCCCGCCAACATGATCGTGCCGCCCGTCGAGGTGTGGGAAAACCTGACCAGCACCACCTTCGAGTCGAAGCACCTGCTGATCGATTCCGGTGGTCCCGGACAACATCGGGGCGGTCTGGGGCAGGAGTTCATGATGCGCAACGATAGCACCCATCCGCTGACCATTTCCTGCTTCGCCACCCGCACCCAGTTTCCCGCCCTCGGCATGCATGACGGCAAGTCCGGCGGTCCGCGGCAGCTTCAAATCAACGGCGCCGTCGTTCCGCCAAAGGGACGGTACGTGCTCCAACCGGGGGATGTCGTGACCCTCAGGGACGCGGGCGGCGGTGGATTCGGCGACCCTGGGGCGCGGGATCGGCGCCACCTGGCGCGCGACATTATCGAAGGCGCGGTCAGCCGCGAGGCGGCGGCGCGGGACTACGGCATGGCCGTTGAAGCCTGATGGATCTCGGGACATGAAAGATTTTGACGCCGTCGACCTGGGGATCATGTGGGATCGCCTGATCGCCATCACCAACGAGACCACCAGTTCCCTCATACGAACGTCTTTTTCCGCCAACGTTCGCGAGAACCACGACTTGTCCTGCATGGTGTTCGACGCCCACGGGCGCTCCATCGCCCAGGGTGTGTGCAGCGTGCCGTCGTTCACCGGCACCGCGCCGACGACGGTCCGCCACATGCTCGAAAGGTTCCCGCCGGAAACCTTGCGACCCGGCGACGTGATCGCCACCAACGATCCGTGGATGGGCACCGGCCATGTCTACGACATCAACGTGGTGCGGCCGATATTCCTCGGCGACAAGCTGGTCGCCTACACCTTGAGCATCACCCACCTGCCCGACACCGGCGGCCTGGGGTTTTCGGCGACGGGGAAAAGCATCTACGAAGAGGGCCTTCGCCTGCCCATCTGCAAGCTGGTGAAGGGCGGCGTCCTCAACCACGAGCTGTTCGAGTTGATCGCCACCAACGTCCGGGTTCCCGAACAGACCCTGGGCGATATTCATGCCAACTTGTCGTGCACCGAAGTGGGCGGCCGGCTGCTGCTGGAGTTCATGGAAGAATACGCAATCGACGACTTGACGCCGCTGGCCGATGCCATCGTCGAAACCTCCGAGCGGGCGATGAAGGAGAAGATCGCTGAGATTCCGGACGGCACCTACCGCAAGAGCGTCAACATCGAGGGCTTGGACGCCCCGATCACCCTGGTCTGCCGCATCGACATCGCCGGCGAGGAAATCCATGTGGACTTCACCGGAACCGGGCCGCCGGTCGGCATCGGCATCAACGTGCCCCTGGGATACGCCAAGGCGTTCGCCGTCTATGGGGTGAAGTGCATAACCATACCGGGGACCCCCAACAACATCGGTTGCGTAACGCCGATCCAGGTCACGGCGCCGGAGAACTGCATCCTCAACGCCTTGCCGCCCCACCCCACGGGGGGACGCAATATCGTCGGCCATTTCGTCACGCCCCTGGTGTTCGCGGCCCTGGCCGACGCCATTCCCGACCGGGTGCAGGCGGATTGCGGCATGATGAATCACCTCAACGTGCAGGGCACCCACCGCAATGGCCGAAGCGTGGCTGGCCTCTATTACGCGTCGGGCGGGTTCGGCGCCTTGGACGGCATGGATGGGGCTCCGGTGACCCCGTCGCCGTCCAACATGACGGCGCCGCCCGTCGAGGTGTGGGAGAACCTGACCAGCATGACCGTCGAGAAAAAGAGACTGCTCACCGATTCCGGCGGGCCGGGAAAATATCGGGGCGGTCTGGGCCAGGAGATCGTGGTCAAGAACGACAGCGGCCACGACATGACCGTGGCCTGCCTCGCCGCCCGCACGGAATATCCGGCGTTGGGCATGCACGGCGGCGGGTCCGGCAGCCTGCGTCAGTATCTGATCAACGATGAAACGGTTCATCCGAAGGGTCGCTACGTGCTCCACCCGGGCGACGTGATCACCATGATCGAGCCCGGCGGCGGCGGGTTCGGAGACCCCGGGCAGCGTGAGCGGGACGATGTGGTTCGCGACATTCGCGAAGGTGCCGTCAGCCGCGAGGCGGCGGCGCGGGACTACGGCGTCGACGTGGCCGGCTAGGTCAGGGACAAAGCCATGGACGCGGTCGATTTGGGAATCATGTGGGATCGCCTGATCGCGATCACCAACGAGATCACCAGCGCCCTGGTGCGAACCTCCTTCTCGACCAATGTCCGGGAAAGCCACGACCTTTCCTGCATGGTGTACGACGCCCGCGGGCGTTCCATCGCCCAGGGGGCCTACAGCGTGCCATCCTTCACCGGCACCGCGCCGGCGACGGTCCGCCACATGCTGGACAAGTTCCCCCCCGAATCCCTGCGGCCCGGCGACGTGATCGCCACCAACGACCCGTGGATGGGCACCGGCCATGTTTACGACGTCAACGTATTGCGGCCGGTTTTCCTTGGCGACAAGCTGGTCGCCTATACCTTCAGCATCACCCACCTGCCGGATATCGGCGGCCTGGGTTTCACCGCCTCGGCGAAGAGCACCTACGAAGAAGGCGTGCGCCTGCCGGTGTGCAAGATGGTCAAAGGCGGCACCCTGAACGAAGAGCTTTTCGAGCTGATCGCCACCAACGTCCGGGTTCCCGATCAGACCCTCGGCGACCTTCACGCCAACCTGTCGTGCACCGAAGTGGGCGGCCGGCTGCTGCTGGAGTTCATGGAGGAGTACCGCATCGACGACCTGCAGCCCCTGGCCGACGCCATCGTCGACAGCTCCGAGACGGCCATGCGCGAGCGAATCGGCGACATCCCCGAGGGCGTCTACGAGGACCGGTTGCTGGTCGAGGGCCTCGACGAACCGATCACCCTTTGTTGCCGGCTGACCGTAAAGGACGGCACCATTCATGGGGAATTCGCCGGCACGAGTTCGGCCGTCGACATCGGCATCAACGTGCCCCTGACCTATACCAAGTCGTTCCTCTGCTACGCGGCGAAATGCGTCACCGTGCCCAACATCCCCAACAACTTTGGTTGCGTGATGCCGATCGAGGTTTCGGCGCCGGAAAACTGCATCCTCAATGCCCTGCCGCCCTATCCAACGGGGGGACGCCACCTGGTCGGCCACTTCGTGACACCGCTGGTGTTCGGCGCCCTGGCCCGTGCCCTCCCCGACCGGGTTCAGGCGGATTCGGGGATGTTCGGCATCTTCAACCTGCAGGGCATGCACCGGGACGACCTGGGTGTGTCCAGCATGTACTTCGCCTCCGGCGGCTTCGGCGCCCTAAAGGGTACGGACGGCGGGGCGACCATTCCGGGTCCCTCCCAGATGACCGGGACTCCGGTCGAGGCCTGGGAACACCTGACCAGTACCACCATCGAGAAAAAGATGCTGCTGACCGATTCCGGGGGCGCCGGCCGCAACCGTGGCGGTTTGGGCCAGGAGATCGTGTTCAGAAACGACAGCGGCAACGACCTGACCATCTCGTTTTTCGGCAGTCGCACGGATTTCCCCGCCCGCGGCATGATGGGCGCCCAATCCGGGGCAACCCGGCGGTTCGGTATCAATGGCAAGCCCGTGCACCCCCGGGGCCGCTACAGCCTCGCCCCCGACGATGTGGTGACCATGGTCGAGGCCGGTGGCGGGGGTGTCGGCGATCCCCGGGAGCGGGACCCCCAAATGGTGCTCCGCGATGTGGTCAAGGGCGCCGTCAGCATCGACGCCGCGGCGCGGGACTACGGTGTCGACGTCGACCCCAAGGCCGGCGTCGCCAAGCGCCTCGATCCGGCGCCCAAACCTCCCCCCAATTGAAGTCCACCAGGCAGGTACGAAATGGCAAATCCACGGCCGACTCTGAGCGACCTCATGGCCCGGCCCGGCATCGTCGTCGCGCCGGGGGCGGCGGATGGACTGACGGCGAAGCTCGTCCAGTCCATCGGCTTCGATGCGGTGCACTGCACCGGCGGCGGCATTTCGAGAAGCATGGGCCTCGCCGACGTGGGGTTCATGACCCTTTCGGATCTGGTCGGGCGGGTCGCCAATATTGCCGATGTCTGCGATCTGCCCCTGATCGTCGACGGGGATTCGGGCTACGGCGGCGCCCTCAACCTCACCCGGGCGGTCTCCTTGCTCGAAGCCGCCGGCGCCTCGGCAATTCACATCGAAGACAAGGAAGTCCCCCGCCGGGCTCGCGATCCCCTCTCGAACATCGTCGACGCCGCCGAGATGGTGGGCCGGGTGAAGGCGGCCCTTGGGGCCCGCGCCAGCCCCGAGTTCCTGATCATCGCCCGCACGGAGGTGTTTCCGCTCCTCGGCATGGACGCCGCCATCGAGCGGGCGAACCGATACGCCGATGCCGGGGCGGACCTCGTCTACGTGGAGTATCTCAAGACCCGAGCCGACATCGAGGCGGTTGCCCGGCGGGTATCGGCGCCCAAGGTGATCAATCGGAACCGTGGCGAAGGCGAATCCCTGGCCGCCGATGTCCTGGCCGGGATGGGCTACGATATTCTCATCGTCGCCGCCGACGCCCAATTGGCGGCGCTCTTCAACATGCGGGCGGTCCTCGAACACCTCAAGGCCCATGGCAGCACGGAAACCTTCGACGCCATCGCGTCGTTCGCCGACCGCGACGAAGTCATCGGCCTGGCCGCCGTGCGCGCCATCGAAGACGAGTACCTGCCCTAACTTAAACAGGGACAATTTAAATGGGGACAGTATATGGTTTAGGTTGCTTCGGATGATGTCACAGGCCTCGAGTTCCACGGTAATTGTATACTGTCCTTATTTATTGCGGGAGGCGTAATGGAACGCCCCATTTTCAAGCCCATCGGCACCCCGGTCGAAGCGCTCGATACGCCGTCGTTCCTGGTCGACGTCACCGTCCTTGAGAAAAACATCGCGACACTGCACGGCTTTTTCCATCAGCGGGCGGCGAAGGTGCGGCCCCACGTGGAGGCCCATCGCTGTCCCGCCATCGCCCACAAGCAACTGGCCGCCGGCGGCACGGTGGGCGGCATTTGCGTCACAACGGTGGGGCAGGCGGAGGTGTTCGCGCAGTCGGGCTTCGGCGACATCTTCATCGCCAACCAAATCGTGACCCGGCAGAAAATCGACCGCCTGTGCGCCTTGGCGCGCCACGCCAAGATGTCGGTCGCCGTCGACAACGCGATCAATGTGGGCGATCTGTCCGAGGCCGCGTCGGCCAACGCGGTCACCATGGGCGTGGTGGTGGAAATCGACAGCGGCTTGAACCGCTGCGGCGTCGAGCCCGGCCGGCCCGCGCTCGACCTGGCCCGGGCGATAACGGACTCCCCCGGCCTCGCGTTTATTGGCCTGATGACCCATGACGCCACCCTGGCCGAGGAGGACCCCAAGAAACGGGCCCGCCGGTCACGGGACGCGGTCCAGAAGGTCCTCGACAGTCGGGAAACCATCGAAAAGGCCGGCATGGACGTGGGTGTCGTCAGCGTCGGCGGGACCCACAACTACGAGGTCGTGGGCGACATGGACGGCGTGACCGAGGTGCCGGCGGGGGCCTATGCCCTGATGGACGGGCGCCACCTGGATTGCCGGCCCCGGCTGCAGCCCGCCGCCCACATGTTGGTCAGCATCATCAGCCGCCCCGAGCCGGGGCTGGCCATCACCGACGGTGGCGCCAAGGCCGTGGGCATGGACGCCGGGATGGCGGTGCTCGACCGGGTTTCGGTTGCCGATCCCGCCGATCCCCCGACCATCGATGAAACCATGCGCTCGGCGGAGCATGGCGCCATCCGTCTGGAGGGCGGCTCCGATGCCGCGGTCGGTCTTGGCGACAAGGCATGGCTGATCCCGTCCGACGGGGGCATGTGCGCCAATTTGCATGACTACATCCACGCCATCCGCTGTGGCCGGCTGGAGGCGGTGTGGGACATCGCCGCCCGCGGCCGCTATCGCTGACGCCGAGATAACGGGGAGGCAATCGATGGATCCCTACCGGCCGGAAATCGGAACTCCCGTGGAAGACCTGGACACCCCGTGCCTGCTGGTCGACCTGGATGCCCTGGAGCACAACCAGCGGGTGATCGCCGATACCTACCGGGACACGGTCTGCAAGATGGCCCCCCACGTGAAAAACACCAAATGCCCCCTGTTGGCCCACATGCAGTTCCGCGCCGGCGGCACCGATCGGCGTATCTGTTGCGCCAAGATCTCCGAGGCGGAAGTGATGGTCGAGGGGGGCTTCCGCGACATCCTGATCGCCAATCAGATCGTCACCGAAGACAAGATCGCTCGCCTTTGCGCCCTCGCCAGGCGCGCCACCCTGCGGGTCGCCATTGACGATCCCGGCAACCTCCGCGCCCTGTCGGAAGCGGCACAAAGGAACGGCGTCACCATAGGCGTCGTGGTCGAGGTTTCCACCTCGGCGCGGCGGGCCGGCGTCAGGGGGGCCACCAAGGGGGGAATCGAGAAAGGCGTCACCCTGGCCAAACTGGCCCGCGAGCTGCCCGGCATCGACTTCCGTGGCGTCATGAGTCACCAGTCGCTGGTCGGAAAGCCCGACAGGGAAGCCCGGATTCGGCAAGGCAAACCATTCTTCCGCATGTGCCTCGACGTCAAGGACGCCATCGAAGCGGCGGGGATTCCCGTGGCGGTGGTGTCCTCCGGGGAGACGTTTTCCTACGACATCGCCGCCGCCACGCCGGGCGTCACCGAGGTGGAAGGCGGGTCCTACATGCTCATGTCCCACGGTTTCGACTACATGACCGAATTCCGCGTCGCCGCCAAGGTCCTGGCGACGGTCATCAGCACGCCGCGCCCGGGCATCGCCGTCGGCGACGTGGGTTCCAGGGCCCTTGCCTTGCGGGCACCGCCGGCGGTCGACGCCATGGCGGGGGTCACCGTGGCGGCCGTTCACGAAGAGCACATCGTGCTCGGCATGGATGACCCCGCGCCCCTGGTCGTGGGCGACCAATTCCTCCTGATCAGCGGCCAGCAGGATTTCATGACCGACCGCTGGGACCGGTACATCGCCGTACGGGATGGGGCGGTCGAAGCGGTGTGGGATATCGCGGCGCGAGGTTGCTTTCACTGATTCCAGTGATCCCCCTAAGGACTCTCGGTTTTCAGGACGATCCGACCGGCCGCGGTCCGTGCCTGGATGTGGCCGAACGCCTCGGCGAAACGTTCCAGGGGCAGGCAGGCCATGATCGAAGGCTTAAGCCGGCCGGCGGTGGCCAGGTCGAAAATGTCCTTCTGGGCCGCCGCCACCTTGTCCGGGGCGTGGCGGCGATAGCTGTCCAAATAGAGCCCGGCCACGGCGATGTTCTTGATCAGCAGATAGTTGGCGCGCGCCGAGGGGATCTGGCCGCCGACGAAACCGATGACGATCGCCCGGCCCTCCCAGGCCAACGCCCGCAGGCAGGCTTCGAACACCTCGCCACCGACCGATTCGAGGACCACGTCCACACCGCGCCCGTCGGTGGCCGCGTGGACCTGGTCGCGAACCGTATCCTTCAGGTTGTCGCCGGTGAGGTCGATGATGTGGTCGGCCCCGCTGTCGGTGGCCAGGGATGCCTTGGCCGGCGACGTCAGGCCGGCCAGGATCACGGCCCCCCTGGCCTTGGCCAACTGAATGGCGGCCAGGCCGACGCCGCCCGAGGCGCTGGTGACCAGCACCGTTTCGCCGGCGCCGAGACCGGCGCGAGTCACCAACGCGAAATGGGCGGTCTGATAGGTCAGCCCCAGGCACGCGGCGTCGACGTCGGAGAGGGATTCCGGCACCAGAAAACACTCGCCCTCGGTCGCCACCGCTTCCTCGGCAAAGGCGCCGTGGCCGACAAAGGCCAATACCCGGTCGCCGGGATGAAAACGGGACACGCCGTCGCCGACGGCGGTTACCGTGCCCACCAGCTCCGTGCCCGGAACATAGGGAAGCTCGGGCAGCCTCTGATACTTGCCCTGGAGAACGAGCAGGTCGGCGAAGTTCAGCGGCGCGGCCAGCACCCGAATCAGTACCTGCCCCGGTCCCGCCTCCGGCGGCGGTGTCTCCGCCACCGACGCGCCATCCACGGACCCCAGTTTCCTGACCAACACTGCCCGCATCATCCCGTTCCTTCCTCTTCTTGGGCGCCGCCGCCGCGGCGCCCGACGAACTGCACCGCGGTCCAGGTCATGACCCGGTCACCGTCCTGGTTCATCACGTCGAACCGCATGGTGAGAATGCCCCGTTCGGCCCGCGACCGGGACAGGCGCTGGGCCGTCACCTCGGCGATCGTATGGATGGTGTCGCCGGGGCGCACCGGCTTCAGCCACTTGAGTTCGGTCACACCCGGTGAGCCCTCGCCCGACTGATAGATCCCAGTCTGGTGGATCAGCCGGAAGCTCAGGGCCTGGGTCAGGAAGCCGCTCGCGACCAGGCCACCGAAGGGAGACCGGGCCGCCGCCACCGCATCCACGTGGAAAGGCTGCGGATCGTAGCGCATGGCGAAATCGACGATGGCGGCCTCGGTCACCGTCATTCCTGGCGAGACGAAGCGGTCGCCGACCGCGAAATCCTCGAAGTGATAGGGCTTCACGACGGTCTCACGAAAACGAAGCGACGGGTCGAAAAAGGCAGGGGGCCGTCATGACGACGACCCCCTGTCACGGACTTGTCGAAAAGCGGCTATTGGACGCCCTTCTCCCGATAGTAGCGCATGGCTCCCGGGTGGTAGGGGACGATCTTGGTGTTGGCCATGAACTTGGTTGAATAGCCCTTGAAGGCGGCCGGATTGATGGACTGAACGGTGGACATGTTCTCGGCCATGATCCGGACGATGTCGTAGCCGGTCTTTTCGGGCAGCTTGGCGTCGGTGATGAACACCGTGGCGGCGCTGACGGTGGCTGTCGCCACATCGATGCCCTTATAGACGCCGGCCGGAATGGTGGCCCGCTTGTAGCCCTCGTTCAGCTTCATCAACTCCTTGTACATGGCATCGCTGATGGGGAGCAACTTCGAGGGACGCGCTACGGCCACCTGGGTGATGGCCCCGGCGGGTGGATACCAGGCGCCGTGCATGCCGACGGCCTGGCGGTCCTGGACCGCCTTGGAGCCGACGGCGGGACCGCCGCGAACCACGATATTCAGGTCGTCCTCGAGTCCGGTAAGGCCGTGCACCTTGAGAATGTCGAGGAACACCAAACGGGCCGACGAGGCCGTGGTGTGCGAGGCGAACCGCTTGCCCTTCAGGTCGGCGAAGCTGTTGACGCCGCTATCGACGGTGACCAGCGTGTGCTGGGCCTGTTCGAACATGGTGGCCAGGGCATTGGTTCCCTTGACCGCTTTCTTGAAGACGCCGGAGCCTTTCTTGGCGTGATGGAGCGCCGTGGCGAAGGCGAAGGCGGTCTCGACCCGTCCCGCCTCGACATTGATCACGTTGGAGTTTCCCTGGCCCTGCTCGGCGGTGGTCGGAACCCCCTTGTCGGACAGAAGCTTGGCCAGGCCGGCGGAGATGCCGTACCAGGAGCCGCCGGGGGCGCCGCTGGACAGGGTGATCTTGCCCTGAGCGAACGCCGGGCCAGCGGCCAGCAGGCTACCGGCGACGATCGCCGGAACGAGTGCGAACGGTACCTTGCGAAACATGGACTCAACTCCTTCCCTGATGAACATCGATGTTCCGGGTCCCCCATGAGGCATTCGTGGGAGCGCCGGTCTTGCTCTTCCCCGAAACCATAGCCCAACCCCAAACCCGCGACAATGCGGCCGGGCTCATATCGTTGACGTCTACCCGATGGCACCCTTCAGGGCTCTCCGTGCATTGGAAGGCAGTCGCCGCATGCCCCTGTCGATGTGGGCTCGCCGACAGACCCGAAAGGGTGGATTGCGTCGCCAGGGGGCAGTCGTTGAAATTGTCTCGCCTGAACATGTTGGACATTGCCCAACAAACTCTTTTTCTGTTGGGCAATCAAAGGCGAATGTGTGGCCAAGCGCCCTAATCCAGCCTCCGTTGACGATTCCTAGCCCGAATTATTCACGGCGCTGATTGAAAATGCTGGTGAGCGTAGATTAACCTGTTGAAATGCCGTATGATTTTGGTGTCAAGACAAGATCACATGGCAACAGAACAACCCACGGCTCACCATGAACGAGATTACCCCCTATCTCCCTGGTTTGTCGCCCGTTGGAGGCAAGCCGCTTTGCGCCCGCTTCGACGGCGGACGGCTGTCGTCGGACGGCGGGGTGTTGTTGTTGGGCGAGATCGACAGGCGGCTCGGCATCGCCGACGTGCTCGCTTCCTGCGTCACCGACGTGCGCGACCCGGCGAGCACGACCCACGCTTACGTAGACATGATCCGGGCGCGCCTGTTCGCTATTGCCTGCGGGTATGAGGATTGCGACGACCTCGACGTTCTGCGTTTCGATCCGGCGTTCAAGCTGGCCTGTGGCCGTTTGTCCGAGAGCGGCGACGACCTGATGAGCCAACCGACCCTGTCGCGCCTCGAGAACGCGCCGTCATGGCGCGCGCTCGGGCGCATGGGGCTGTCGATGATCGATCTGTTTTGCGCCAGCTTCAAGCGCGTTCCGGCGCGCATCGTTCTCGATATCGACGACACCGACGATGCCGTTCACGGCGGCCAGCAGCTGGCGCTGTTCAACGCCCATTACGACGACTATTGCTTCCAACCCATCCATATCTTCGAGGCGGCCACCGGCAAGCCGGTGATGTCACTGCTGCGTCCCGGCAAGCGGCCCTCCGGCGACGAGGCGGCGCGGATCCTGAGACACGTCATCGGCCGCATCCGCCGCAACTGGCCACGGGTCGAGATCACCGTGCGGGGCGATGGCCACTACGCCACGCCGGAGGCCATGGAATTCCTCGAACGTCAGGGCTGCGGCTACATCTTCGGGCTTTCCGGCAACGCCCGGCTGAACAGGATCGGCCAGCCGTGGTGCGAGGACGCCGCCGTGCGCCGGGCGGGGCAGGGAAAGGATAAGGTGCGCCGCTTCTTCCACACCGGCTACCAGGCCAAAAGCTGGTCACGGCAACGCTCGGTCATCGCCCGCGTGGAAGCTACCGCCAAGGGCTGTGACGTCCGCTTCGTCGTCACCAACCTGAGCGGCCGCGCCAAGGCGCTCTACGAGAAGGTCTACTGCGCCCGCGGGCGGATGGAAAACATGATCAAGGACCACAAGCTCTACACCAAGTCCGACCGCACGTCGTGCCACCGTTGGGAGGCCAACCAGTTCCGCCTCTTCCTGCATACCGGCGCCTACTGGCTGCTGCATCAGCTTCGCCAAGCGGCGCCTCGGAAATCGCTGTGGCGAACGGCCACCTTCGAAACCCTGCGCCGGGCGTTTCTCAAAATCGCCGTCCGCGTCGAGGAGCTCAAGTCGCGCCTCAGGATCGCCCTGCCTTCGGCCTATCCCTATCAGCCGGCCATGATCGCCATCGCCGGGCGCATCACCGCCCAAGGGCCCTGAACCAAGCGGCAGGTGCCGCCGGACGAGCCCCGAACAACAACCTCCAACCTCTCCGACAATCCGTCTCAAAAATCGCCGTCAACCCGGTCGCTACCGCTCGTCCCGCTGAAATCCGATGGCCGTCATGAATAATTGGGGCTAGGTGCGTAATCCCGCCATCACGGCGCGGCTCAACGCCAGCAGACTTTCGTCCGAACCCCGTCTGCCGATCAGCGACAGGCCGAGGGGCAGGCCGTCCAGGCTGGCCAGGGGCAGGCTTACTTGGGGCAGGCCGCCCAGGCCGGCGATGCACAACAGGCACAGGGCCTGATTGCGGTAGGTGACTTCCTTGGTGTCGGTCTGGGTGTCCTTGAGGGGGGCGACGCGGGGCGAGGTGGGCAGGCAGAGGACGTCGCCCTCGCCCAGCAGGCCGTCGAGCCACTGGCTGATCTCCCGATGACGCTTGCGGTGCGCCTTGACCGCAGCGTCGTTGACGGTCGCCGCCCAGGCCAGCCGCTCGCGGATGCCGGGCCCGAAGGTGGGCCGGTGGGCCTCGATCCAGGCGCCGTGGTTGGCCCAGATTTCGGGTGCCTGGACGTGGCGAAAGACCTCCAGCCAGGATTCCAGCCCGTCGGAGCAGACAGTCAGGCTCGACGCCGTGTAAACCTCGGCTTCCACGGCCTTGATGGCGGGTCCCAGGGCCTCGCGCACCGGCTCTTCCACCAGCGCGAAGGCGTCACGGGCAAGTAAAAGCCTGCGGGCGAGCGCCGTCGCGGCGTCGCCCTCCAGCAGCACCTGACCCATCCGCTCCAGGGTGCCGGCGTCGCGGGCGAACCAACCCACCGTGTCGAAGCTGGGGCCGAAGGGGATGACGCCTTCCAGCGATACCCGGCCATGGGTGGGCCGAAAGCCGAAGATGCCGCAATAGCTCGCGGGCAGCCGCACCGAGCCGCCACAGTCGGTGCCGATGGCGGTGTCCGCCAGTCCCCCCGCCACCGCCACCACCGAGCCGTTGGAGGACCCGCCGGGAACCCGCATAGGGTCCCGGGGATTGACCGGCGTGCCGTAATGGACGTTCTCGCCGGTCAGGCTGTAGGCCAGCTCGTCGGTGAGGGTCTTGCCCACCATGCGGGCCCCGGCGTCGAGAAGTCGTTGCACCGCCGCCGACGTCTCTTCCGCCGGTGGGTGGGTAGCGAGCCAGTCGGGATGGCCGAACCCGGTTCGGTGACCGGCGATGTGAAAGACGTCCTTGACCGCGAAGGTCAGGCCCCGTAGCGGGCCCGCCGGCGCGCCGTCGATGGTAATGCGGCCGTGGGGACAGAAGGCGCCCAGGGGATCGTCGGCAGGGTCCAGCTTGGTCCTTGCCATGCCGCGGTCTTTCCTACACCGGCGCCGGGCCCTGTCGGCCGCTCAGTTGGGGCGGTGCAGGCGGGCAGGCTCGCGGGTGAATGTCTGGCGGCCTCGCTTGAACCCATAGACGGGCGGCGCCAGCTCGGCGACCGCGTTCTCCCGCCGGACGCAGTCGAGCACCACCAGGTCCGCCGACTTGCCCACCGTCACTCCGTAGTCGTCGATGCCCATGAGACGCGCTGAACGACGGGTCACCATTTCGAAGCATTCGATCACGTCCGCGCGGGCGCCCACGTGGCAGATGTTGGCGTAAAGGTTGGCCATGCGAATCAGCGAACAATCGCCGAAGGGGGTGAAGGGGTTGAGGATGTTGTTGGACGACAGGGAACAATTGACGCCGGAGCCTAGCATGCGGTGAACCGGCACCACGCCGCGGCGCTGATCGTGGTCCTGGGCGCGGCCCATGAGAAACAGGTCCGTCGACGGCAGCACCGTCACCGCCACGCCGGCGTCGGCCAGGCGGCGGGACGCCCGGTCCAGGTCGTCCGGGGGCACCAGCGACAGCTTGGTGACGTGGCCGACGGCGACCCGTCCGCCGTAGCCGAACTTCTCGGTCAGGTCGCAGACGTGGTTGATATCCATCTCGTCGGCGGTCTCGCCAAAGTCCAGATGCATGTCGATATCGATGTCGAACTCGCGGGCCATCTCGAACACCCGGTCGATCTGGCCCTTGGGATCGGTGTCCGTATAGGGCGCGGCCCCGACCACCGTGCAGCCGCGCTTCAGGGACTCGACCATCAGCTCGTCGGTGCCCGGGTTGTTGAGCAAGCCCTCCTGGGGAAAGACGCAGATTTCCAGGTCCACCGCCCAGCGGTATTCGTCGATCAGGGGCATCACCCCCTCCAGACTCCTGAGCCCGATGCCGGGGTCCACTTCCAGATGGGTGCGCAGGTGGGTGGTCCCCTGGAGAATGCATTTCTCCAGGGTTCCGCGGGCCCGGTCGTGCACGTCTTCCGCCGTGAAGGCCAGCTTGGCGGTGGCCACCGTCTCGATAGCCTCGCCCAGGTCGCCCTTTTCCGATTTGCAGCGGTCCAGGATGCAGGACTTGTCCAGGTGGATGTGGGTTTCCACGAATCCCGGAACCACCAACCGTCCCCCCAGGTCGATCTCCGGGCCGTCGGCAGCCAGACCCGGTTCGATGGCCGCGATGCGGCCGTTGTCGATGCCGATGTCTTGGTAGATGCCGGCATCGTCGTCGGCCAGAATTCCGTTTCTGAGGATCAAATCCATGGTTGCCTCCCTGTCATTAGCCGGCGTCGGCGCGCGTGCCGGACGACCGTCACGTTTGCGTCGTCTCCTGGGTCGCGAAGCGTTGGTGCCAGTCGAGAACTCCCTGGGCGCGCGCCACCACCGGCGGGTCGATCATCTGCCCGTCCACGGACGCGCTGCCGCGGCCTTCGGCCAGGGCCGCCTCGAAGGTCTCGACTACGGCCCGGGCATGGGCGACCTCGGCGTCGCTGGGCATGAACTCCTCGTTTAGCACCGCGACCTGGCCGGGATGGATGCAGAAGGCGCCGCGGAAGCCCAACCGCCGGGAGCGGCGCACCATCTGGCGGAACCCGTCCAGGTCCCGGTAGTCGGCGATGGACCCGAGGAAGCCGAGGGGGAAAAGCCCCGCCGCCCGGGCCGCCAGGGAGACCTGGAAGGACGGCATGGCGAGGGCGTCCTCATGGGCTTCCATGCCCGCCGACATGGAAAAATCCTCTCCGCCCACGAAAACCGCGGTCATGCGGGCGCAGGACGATGCGATGGCCGACGCCTCGAACAAGGCGGCGACGGTTTCGATTTCGGCGACAATTCCCACGCTGCCGGCGGCGAGGCCCCGTTCCGCTTCCAGCTCGCCGATGACCTCGTCGATCCCCAGCATCTGACCGGCGTTTTCCGCCTTGGGCGCCATGATGGCCCGCACGCCGGGGATGATCGAGGCATCCAGGTCGCGGACCGCCAATCGCCAGGGCCGGTTGATGCGCACGACCACGTCGGCGCCCCCGCGCGACACCTTGTCGGTGGCGGCGGCGAGGTAATCGCGGGCGGACTCCTTCTCCGCCGGCGGAATGCTGTCCTCCAGGTCAAGGACGATGGCGTCGGCGCCTCGGGTGTGGGCCTTGTCGACGAAGCGGTCCACATTGACCGGGACGAACATGCCGGACCGCCAATGGGGGCGCCCGGGCGTGGGGCCGCTCATGACGGCATCGGACAGGTCGCGGTGCCGACCAGGGCCGGCTCGCCGTCCGCCTTCTCGCAGCGCACCTCCATGGTGCACAGTCCGTCCGCGATCTCTGCGACTTTAAGGCTGGTCCGCAACGTATCGCCGACCGGCACCGGCCGGACGTACTTGATCTTGAGGGTGCCGTGGCAAGCCCAGGCGTCGCCAAAGATGCCCAACAGCAGCTTGATGGAGTGCCCCTCGTACTGGATGCCCGAGGCGATGGGCGCGTCGAGCCCGGCCTCCGCGGCCTTGTCGTTGTCCGTGTGCAGGTTGCGGGCGGGCCAGCCGGATGCCGACAAGGGGCCGCCGGAAAACGCCAGCAGCCGCTCCAGGGTCAAGGCGTAGGGCCGACCGTGGATTTCCTGGCCGACCTCGAGGGTCGCGGGGGTTCGGTCCGTCATGGCGCTACCCAGCGCTGCCAGGAAAGGTCAGGTGAAGTTCCCGGGTCAGGATCGGCCGCCCGTCGCCTTCGGTCATGCGTACCTCCATAATGTAGTATCGCCGGCCCCGCTTCTCGTACTCCCCGGTTACCGTCCAGTCCACACGCAGCGTGGCGCCGACAGGGGCCGGATTGTGGAAGCGGACGGTCGCCTCGGACAGGATGGAGCCGGTATTGGGCGCCAGCTTGAAGCTCGGGGACTTGGTGTTGGCGCTCATCTGCAACAGCAGGGCGGGATGCACCTCCGCCGGCGAACCGTCGTCACCGGTGTAGCGGGGGTCGAAATCCTCCTGGGCGTATAGGACCTGCTGATTGAACGCCGGGGTTACGGTGAACTCCAGGGACGCATAAGCATCCCCCGGTGCCAGTTCATGGGCGAACTTGTCCATCTTGCCTCCTTGGTTCAGGGCCGGTTCGCCGCCGCGACTCGCGGGCCAGGATCAGTGCCATCAACAGGGCGAACAGGCCGAACCCGATGGCGTCGCTCTGCCACTCCGCGTGGATCATGGGCAGGGAAGAGGCCAAGGCCAGCAGGCGTTCGTGGGCCATGAGGTCGATGCGGAACCATCCCGACGACGCCACCGACAGGGTAAAGATGCCGAAACTGGCGGTGGCCAGGGCCCACGCCACCTCTCCAGCGCTGCCGACGCCCAGCAGCGGCGGCCCGAAGACGAACATGTAGGGGATGATGAACACCGAAAGGCCGAGCCGGAAGGCGACAATGCTGGTGCGCCAGGGGTCGGTGCCGGCGACCGCGGCGGCCGCGTAGGAAGCTACCGCCACCGGTGGCGTTATGGCGGACTTGGCGGCGCAATAGATGATGAAGAAGTGGGCCGCCGCCAGGGGCACGCCCATCTGGGACAGGCCCGGCGCCAACAGGGCGGCGAGAATGATGTAGGCCGCCGCCGTCGGCATCCCCATGCCCAAAATCACGCAGACGATCATGGTCAGAACGAGGGCGATGAGAACCTGTCCGCCGGAGAAGTCCAGAATGATGCCGCTGAGCTTCAGCCCCAGTCCGGTCATCACGATGATGCCGGCGATCATGCCGCCGATGGCGCAGGCGACGGTCACCGGGGCGATCATGCGCGGCGCCTCGGTCATCGCCTGAAAGACGATGGCCACGATCCGCCGGCGGCTTTCCGAATCGAACACGACGATCAGCCCGGTCAGGGTGACCAGAGCCCAGAAGCCGGCCATTGTCGGGGAGTATCCCTGGAACAGGAACCCGACCAGCACCGCGATGGACAGCATCAGGTAGCCCCGCTTGCGCAGGACGCCTAAGAGCGACGGGATATTCTCGTCGGCCATGATCTTGAGGCCCAGCCGCCGGGCCTCCAGGTCGACCATGGCAAAGACGGCCATGTAGTAGAGAATCGCCGGGATGAGTGCGATCTTGATGATCTCGGCATAGGGGATGCCGGCGTACTCGACCATCAGGAACGCGGCCCCGCCCATGATCGGCGGGGTCAACTGGCCGCCGCTGGAGGCCACCGCCTCGACACCGGCGGCAAAGGTCGGGGGATAGCCCGCCTTGCGCATGGCCGGGATGGTGAACGGGCCGGTGGTCACCACGTTGCCGGCGGACGAGCCCTGGAGCATGCCCATGAAGGCGCTGGAAACCACGGACGTCTTGGCCGGCCCGCCGACCGCCCGGCCGGTCAGCGCATGGGCCAGGTCGGTGAAGAACTGGCCGGCGCCCGAGGCGATCAGCAGGGCACCCAGCAGCACGAACAAGAAAATGAAATCGGCGGTGACCTTGACCGGAACGTTAAAGATCCCGTCGGTGGTCAGGTAGAACATCTCCAGCATGGTGTCGAAGCCCTGGCCGCGGTGCCAGAACGGCTCGGGCAAATGGGGGCCGACGATCACGTAAACGATGAACCCGGTCACGATCCACACCAGAACCCAGCCCACCGTGCGCCGCGCCGCGTCCAGAAGGGCCAGCACCAGGCCACAGCCCAGGGCCACTTCCACCGGCGTCGTGGCGCCGATGAACGGCAGCCGGTCCATGACGTACTCGTGGCGAATCACCAGGTAGGCGCTGGAGCCAAGCGAGACCGCCGCCATCAAGATATCCCAGCCGAGGATGGCTACCCGCCGGCCGCCGGTCGTCTCGGCCCAGTGGCGCTCCATTTGGCTGGTGAACAGGATCACCAGCACGAAACACACATGGACCGGATAGTGGATGAAGAACGACGGCGTCACCATGGCCGCCGTGACCACCTGATAGGTGGACATGGCGAGGGCCAGCACCACCGACACGCCACGCAGGATGCCGATCGCCGGCGGCCGGGCAGCGTCGGTCATTGGCGTCCCCGCATCCCTAGTCCGCCGCCGCCGGTTCAGGGTGGGCGGCGCAAAACCGCGCGATGGCCGCGTCGTCCCACCCTAGCCAGTCGCGAAGCACATCGGCCCGGTGCTGATCGAGCACGGGCGGCGCGTCTGGGGTGTCGGTTACGCCAGACATCACCCATGGCGGGCCGACGACCCGCATCCGCCCCGAGGTGGGATGTTCCACCGTGCGGATCTGGCCCCGGTGGGCGACCTGGGGATCGGCCAGGGCCTGTGCGTAGTCGTTCACCCGGGCGAAGGGTACCCGTTCCGCCTCCATGCTGGCCATGACGTCGGCCGATGGCATCTCGGCGATGCGGTCGGCGACCAGGCGATTGATCGCCTCCCGGTTCTTGACCCTGAGCGCGTTGGACCCGAAGCGCGGATCCCCATGCCAGTCGGGGCGACCCAGGGCGCGACACAGGGGCTGCCATACCCGCTGATTCTGCACCATCACGAACAGATCCACCCCGTCCTTCGTCGTATAGACGTCGGACGGGACGCGCATCGGGTTCTGGTTGCCCAGGCGCACCGGCGACATCCCCGCCTGCAGGCTCTCGCCCATGCGTGGCGACAAAGCGGCAAGCATCGACGCCTGCATGGCCACGTCGATGTAGCGCCCCTTGCCGTCGTCGCGGACCCCGTAAAGCGCGCCGATGATCGCATAGGCCGCGAACATGCCGGAGATTACGTCGGCCAGGGGCACGCCGATCATGACCGGCCCGCCGTCGGCGAAACCGGTCACGCTCATCACCCCTGAGACCGCCTGGATGATGGGGTCCATGGCCACCCGATTGCCATAGACGCCGCTTTGTCCAAAGCCCGAAATCGAGCAATAGACGAGCCGTTCGTTCCGCGGCCGGAGGTCGTCCCATCCCATGCCCAGACGCGCCGCCGTCCCCGGGGCGTAGTTCTCCACCACGGCGTCGGCGCGAGCGGCGAGCGCCTGTCCCACCGCGCGCTGTTCCGGGTCCTTCAGGTTCAGCGCGATGCTTTTCTTGCTGTAATTGCTGGCGTGGAAGTAGTCCTCGTGGTCGTCGCGGCCGCGGTAGCGGCCGACGCTGCGCATCTCGTCGCCGCGGCCGGCGGGTTCGAGCTTGACCACCTCGGCTCCCAGGTTGGCGAGCATCACGGTGCAAAAGGGGCCGGCCACCACCTGAGTCAGGTCGAGAATCCGGATGCCCGACAGGGGGCCCTCGCGGGAGGCGGATTCCTGATGCTCCAACGGTGGGCCTCCTCCCGAGCAACGGTTTCCCGGAGCGGACAAAAAAATCAGCCGAGCAACGCCGATGCCGCTCGGGCCGTGTCCTGTCGCGCGCGTCGGCTTGTGCCGATTCTCATCTCCATTCGAAGGATAGACGCCACGCGAAATGTCAGCAAGGCGCATGGGTTGCCGGCCCTCGGCGATAGCGGGACGGCGAGGCGGCGGGGAACAACTTGCCACGGTTCCGACCGTGACCTAGCATGTCCGGGCGTCGGAAGAGGGATCCGCGCTGGGTTCCCATGGGCGCCGCACCGTGCGCGAAAAGCGGCTCGCCAAGGGCCCACCAAATCTGGGATTCATCGAACTAGGGAGAACTGCACCATGAGACGTTCCAATTGGGCCTTGAGCCTGGGTCTGTTAATCGCGTTGAGCGCCCCGGAAGTGGCCTTCGCGCAAGGCAAGCAGCTTGTCGCCTTGGGCGCCGGCCCGCAGCGCGGGACTTTCTACGCAGTGCTCGCCAGCTACGGCAAGTTGTTGAAGGACAAGCTGGAATGGAGCACCAACGTGGAGGTCACGGGAGGCCCGACCAACAACGTCCAACTGACCCACGGCGGCAAAGTCGAATTCGGCATCTCGACCATGGCGCCGATCTATGAGGGCTATACGGGCACCGGCTGGACCAAGGGCAAGAAGCACGACAACATCAGAAGCGTCCTGGGAACGTTCTCGAGCCGTTTCTACTTCTATACGTTCGCCGACAGGGGAATTAGCAAGGCCGCCGACGTGGCCGGCAAGCGCATCAGTGCCGGATCGACGGGCAGCACGCCGTCCCTGTTTTCGAAACGGATATTCGAGGTCCTTGGCGGTGCGCCGGACGCATACATCACCGGCGGCTTCGCCGACCTCAACAATCAGCTCCGAGACGGTCTGGTCGACGCCGGATTTATCGTGTCGGGTCTGCCCCATCCGGCGGTGACGGAGCTTTCCGTGCGCCGCAAGATGGTCGTGTTCTCGTTCGATGCGGCGGAACGGAAGAAGATTCAGGGATCCTACCCCTACCTTCAGGACTGTGTCATTCCGGCCGAGACCTATAAGGGACAGGACAACAACGTCGACAGCCTGTGTCTGTGGAACGCCATCATCACCCACAAGGGCGTCAGCGATAAGATGGTCTATGACTTGACGAAGACCGTGTTCGCCAACCTTCCGACGCTGGTCCAGGCACACAAGTCGGCGACCCAGACGAGCGCGGATAACGTGGCCGTGCTGGCGATCCCCCTGCACAAGGGCGCGGCGCGCTATTACACCGAGAAGGGTCTGACGATCCCCGACGCCGCGAAGCCCGTCGACTGATCGTATTTGATCGGCCTTCGATTCGGAGGGACGGCGCGATCCGTCGTTGACGGCGTGCCGTCCCACGGTCGAATGGGACGAGGCACAATCTCGATGGGCGCCGGCCCGGCACCATGAGCCTCGGGCCAAAAGCGCTTGTGGAAGAAGTCCAGCGCGACCTCACGTCGGATCGATTTTCGTCGATCCGGACTGGATGGCGGCCGGTGGTCACGGCCCTCGGCATCGCCAGTTGCCTGTTCCACCTCTATGTCCTGATCCTCGCCCCCATGGCGCCGTGGATATTCCGCAGTGCGCACTTGACGTTCGCGTTGGTGATCACGTTCTGCGTGGTGCCGGTGCGCAAAGGAGCCGCCGGGGCACCGTCGGTGATTGTCGACCTCGTTTTGATCGCCTTGAGCCTGGCGGTGATGAGCTACGTGGCCCTGTTTCACGAAGAGATGGCTCCCCGCGCCGGCTCCGCGCCCGAGGAATGGGACGTGATCGTCGGCACGGTCGCCATCGTCGTTCTGCTGGAAGCGACTCGGCGGCTGTCCGGTTGGCCGATCGTGATCCTGATTCTCCTGTTCATCGTCTATGGGCTCGCCGGGTCCTGGTTTCCGGGCCCGCTCTATGGCCGCGACTACGACTACGAACGGGTCATCACCTTCGTCTTCAGCCTCAACGGCATCTACGGCGCGCCGCTGAACTCGTCGGCCGTCTATGTGTTCCTGTTCATTCTGTTCGGGTCGATCCTGCAGGCGACGGGTGCCAGCCAGTTGTTCATCGACCTTGCCCTCGGCCTGTCGGGCCGCTTTCGCGGCGGACCGGCCAAGGTCGCCATCGTCTCCAGTTCCTTCTTCGGCACCATGGCCGGCTCGTCGACCGCCAACGTGGTGGTCACCGGAACCTTCACCATCCCGCTGATGATCCGATCGGGCGTCCCCCGTGTGATCGCCGGGGCGACCGAGGCGGTGGCCTCCACCGGCGGACAGATCGTACCCCCCATCATGGGCGCCGGCGCGTTCCTGATGGCCGAGATCCTGGGCATACCCTACGGCGAGATCATCCTGGCGGCCATGTTCCCGGCGTTCCTTTACTACGTCGCGGTGTTCATCCTCACCGACCTGGATTCGGCCCGGCGCGGGCTGGTCGGCCTGCCACGGGACCAGATCCCCCGCCTGCTGGGAACCCTGGCCCGCGGCGGACACCTGCTTCTTCCCCTGGTGGTCCTGGTGGTGGCCCTTATGGGGTACGACCTGTCCCCCTACCGGGCCGCCATCTTCGCCCTGATGGCCAACGTGGCGGTGTCCTTCCTCAGGCGGTCGTCGTGGCTGAGCGTGCGCAGCGTCATCGACGCCATGGAAAAGACCGCAGGATCGGTTCTGGAGATCGCCACCACCACCGCCTCGGCGGGGATCATCGTCGGCGTCCTGGCCATGTCCGGGTTGGGGGGAAGGTTCGCGTCCATCGTCGTCGATCTATCGGAAGGCAACCTGGATTTGGCCCTGGTGCTGACCATGTTCGTGTCGATCGTTCTCGGCATGGGCATGCCCAGCGTTGCCGCCTACGCGGTGGCGGCGTCGGTGGCCGCGCCCGGGATCATCCAGATGGGCGTGCCACCCCTGGCGGCGCATATGTTCGTCTTCTATTTCGCTTCCATTTCGGCGATCACGCCGCCGGTGGCCCTGGCCTCCTTCGCCGCCGCGTCCCTCAGCCAGGCGAGCCTGTGGCGGGTCAGCCTGCGCGCCATGGTGCTGGGCATGGCCGGATACCTGGTGCCCTACGTCTTCGTCAACGAACCGGCCCTGCTGCTGATCGGCGAGTTCACCGCGGACGCCCTGGTGACCGCGGTGCTGTTCACCACCCTGGGATTTTTCGGCGTCGCGGCCGCGGTGACCGGCTGGCTGCTGAAGCCCCTGGCGTTGTGGCAACGTGCCGCCTACCTGGCGGCCGGGGTTACCATGATCAAGCTGGGGCTGGTCAGCGACCTGATCGGAATTGGTCTGATGATCGTCGCGTCCCTGCCCCAGGTCTTCGCCCTCCTGCGCGAGCGCAAAAAAACCGTCGAGGGAGATAGCTGACATGCCCATCGACGCGCGCTGCTTGCCCCCCACAGAACTGGGAATGGGGCTGTTCCTCAATCCGCCGCCCAAGATGCGCGGCTATGGGGACGTCTATCAGGACACTTGGAAGGATCGCAAAGACGAGATCGTCATGCCGATCCCCCGCTTCGTCGAGGAACTGGACAAGGCCGGGGTGGACCGGGTGGTGATGGTCGCCTCGGACAAAGAGACCATCATCGGCTCCAAGGTTCCCAACGCGCACGTGGCCGACCTGGTGGCCCAGGCGCCGGACCGCATCATCGGCTTCGCCGCGGTCGACCCCAACAAGGGCCGGCCCGCGACCGAGGAGCTGGAAGTGGCCTTCAGGGACCTGAAGATGAAGGGCCTCACCATCGGTCCGTGGGAGCACGAGCTCTACCCCGACGACGGGAAGTACGATCCCCTCTACGACCTCTGTATCGCCCATGACGTGCCGGTGACTATCCACGCCTCGGTCCATTTCGGCCGCTTCTCGAAACTCGACTACAGCCGCCCCATCCACATCGACAACGTGGCGGTGCGCTTCCCGGAGCTGAAGATCGTCGCCGTCCACGGCGGCTGGCCGTGGACCGCGGAGATGGTGGCGGTGGCGTGGCGCCACCCCAACGTCTACGTGGACATCTCCGGGGTGCGGCCGCGCTACATCGGCAAGGCGGGGACGGGCTGGGAGCCGCTGATCTCCTACGGCGACAACATTCTGCAGGACAAGGTCCTGTGGGGCACCGCCTGGCCCCTGCAGCCCTTCGCCCGCAGCCTTGAGGAAACCCGAGGCCTGCCCCTGAAACCCCACGTCATTCAGAAGTGGACCCACGACAACGCCGCCGGCCTGCTCGGCCTGTGAGCGGTGTCGGGCCGGGCGGGTCTCAGACCCGCCTATTTCATACGCTCAAGCAGGCACCAAGTAGTCCACGAGTCACGTCAAATTCTTGCTGGTGTCAGCTTCCGGCGATCAGGCCCGCCGGCAGCGACAAGGCGTGTTGGGCGATGTCGCCGGCGGTGGTGAACCACACCTTATCCCGCTGGGGGTGGTTGGCGATGAATTCAAACGCCTTGCGCAACTGACGAATACGGAATGGCTGGCCGACCACGAAGGTATGGACCGAGATCGGGAACACCAACGGGTTGCGCTTGGAGTCCTCCAGCATCTGTTCGAAGCTGTCTTCGATCATCTGCGTGAAGTCGACCGCCGTGTGGGCCTTGGCGACCATTGCTGGGTTGTCGTTGATCTCCACCGGGTAGGGGACCGTCAAAAGGGGGCCGGACCGGGTCTTCAGCCAGATCGGCTGATCGTCGCAGGGCCAGTCCATGGAGAAGCTGTAGCCCGCCTCCTTCAGCAGGTCCGACGTGTGCACGCTCTCCGACCGCCAGGGCCCCATCCAGCCGGCAGGGTGCCGCCCCAGGTGCTTCTCCAGGACCTCGGTGGCCTCGCGGATCAGCTTCGCCTCTTCGTGCTCGAACAGGGTTCCCTGGCGTTCGGCGTTGGTCCGTCCGTGGGACACGAAGCCGTCCTTGCGGTCCTTGATCTTTTTGATCACCTGCGGGTAGTGCTCGCAGGCCATGGAGTTGATCAGATGGGTCGCCGGCAGGCCCAGATCGTCCAGCACGTCGAACAGCCGCCAGATGCCGAAGCGAAGCCCATAATCCCGCCACGCATAGCTGCGCACGTCCGGCTGAGGATCGTCGCGCACCACCGGGCTGTGGCCACGGCCCGTGCCGAACGCGAAGTGCTCCACGTTGACGGCGATATAGATGGCCAGGCGCTTGCCGTCCGGCCACGACCAGTCGGGCCGATCGACGATGGGCGAATAGTCATAGCGATTGTGATGGGGAAGCATGGGTCGTTGCTCCTCGCTCTTGGCTTTCCGGTGCCGGTTATCGCCCCTTGAAGTCGGGCGCCCGCTTTTCCAGGAAGGCGTCGCAACCTTCGTGGGCATCCTCGCTGTCCATCACCAGGGACACCATGGCCCGTTCGTGGGCCAGTGCCGCGTCGAGGGGCATGTCGCCGCCGTGGATCAGGGTCCGTTTCATCATCTTCAGGGTGAGAGGGGATTTCTTGGTGATCTTCGCCGCCAGTTCCCTGACCTCGTCCATCAGCCTGTCCTTGGGGACCACCCGGTTGGCGAGCCCCAGGGACACCGCCTCCTGGGCGCCGATGGGCTCTCCGGCGAACATCATCTCGCGGGCCCGACAGGGGGGAATCTGGCGGATCAGGCGCTGGCTGCCGCCGGCGCCCGGAAACAGCCCCAGGGTGATTTCGGGCAAGCCCAGCCGGGCGCTTTCGGCGAGGATCCGGATGTCCAGGGACAGGACCAGCTCGGCGCCGCCGCCGAGGGCCCAGCCGTTGACGGCGGCGATGGTCGGCTTGTCGCAGGTCTCGAAGCGCCGGAACACCCGGTGATTGACTTCGGTGAATTCAAGATAGAACGCGAGGCCGCGGCGCCTGTTCATGTCGGCGATGTCGGCGCCGGCGACGAAGGCCCGGTCCCCAGCCCCGGTGACCACGATCACCCGCGCGTCGTCGTCCCCGGCCACCTGCTCCAGGGCCGCCTCCAATTCCAGCAGCGTTGGCACGTTGAGGGCATTCAGCACCTCGGGCCGGTCGATGGTAAGGATGGCGATTCCGTCGTCGACGGCGACGGAGACGTTCTCGAAATCGGTCAACGGGTCTCTCCTGGAACGGGCCGCGGAGTTCTCTCAGGCGCCGGGCACGGTACCGGGGGGAAGGCCCTCGATGTGGGTGCAGATTTTCCCGGGCTGGGTCAGCCAGATCCTGTCCCGGTGGTCGGCGATGTGGCGCATGGCGCGGCGCAACTCGCGCATGCGGAAGGGCTGGCCAACGGCGAACGGATGGAGGGAGATGCCAAAGACGAGGGGTTGGCCTTCCGATTGCTCCAGCATTTCGTCGAAGTTGGCGATGATCATGTCGGCGAACTCGGCGGCCGAATACTTGTGAAAGACGATCGCCCGGTTGTCGTTGATCTCGACCGGGTAGGGGACGGCCAGGATGGGTCCGGCCCGGGTCTTCAGCCAAATCGGCTGGTCGTCGCAGGCCCAGTCCAAGACGTAGCGGTAGCCGCATTCCTTGAGCAGGTCCAAGGTGACGTCGCTTTCGGAAAGCCACGGGGTCATCCAGCCCGCCGGCGGGGCGCCTTCCTCGCGGGCGATGATGCCGGTCGCGGTCTCGATCAGTGACCGTTCGGCGTCTTCGGGCAGAAGTCCTTGTTCCTCGGAATTGGTGATTCCGTGCCCCAGGATCTCGTCGCCACGCCGGCGGAGCCTTTCCACCACTTCGGGGCAGTGCTCGTAGACAGCGGTGTTGAGCTGGGCCTGAACCGGGATGTCGAGGTCGTCGAACATCTCCATCATCCGCCAGAACCCGACCCGATTGCCGTAGTCGCGCCAGGAATAGACGCTTTGCGGGGCATGCTGGCCGGCCGGCGCGATCGCCGATCCCTTGCCTTCGCCCCAGGCAAAATGTTCGATGTTGAGGGCCACATAGACGGCCAGCCGCTTGCCGGTCGGCCAGTTATAAACGGGCCGCTGGGTAATTGCCGAAAAGTCGTATCGTCCATGTGTGGGCAGCATCGGGCGGGTCCTGTATGGGGGTGGGATCGGCCAAGGAACGGCGTCATTGTGTGCCGCCCGTCGTGGCAACGCAACCGACGCCGGGGGATGGTGAAGCTCGATTCGACAGATGAGGTCTGGAGACCGACCTCGATGCGAGGCCCATCATTGCGGCTACAGGCTGCGGAACACGCCTTGACTGACGATCATGACCACCAGACAGGCAATCCAGTATCCCGCTTCGACATTTCGGGCGTAGCTGGATGTCTTCGCAAACAAACCGCCCGAATACGCCAGAACGGTAAATGCGACCGTTCCAAGGATGACCGTGAGAAGGGCGTTTGAAACAGCCGTAACGCCGACAAACCAGCTCATCAAGAGCAAGCCGACAAATTGGGCGACCATGGCCGCCACGGGCATTTCGGCGGCTGTTCCCATTTCCACCCCGACTCCCTCGGCCCATTTGGGCCCGAAGAATTTTGGCGAAAACCACAGCCAGCCCAGCACAAATGAGGCGACGGCCCCGACGATAACGGCCAGCCAACTAACGCCTGTTGTCAACTCCACCATTTCTTACTCCCTTACCTTGACTAAAGACCGAGTAATACCGTGACGATCAATATTTTCGCAAGACTCCAATCAATTCGGCGGACAGCCGAACCGGGTCACTATCGCTACCGCCGCCCTGGACAGGGTCGGCGATTCCGGGAACCATGGTGGCGACAACGGGGGAGGAGGTTTCGACATGAGACGGCTGGACGACAAGGTCGCCCTGGTGACGGGAAGTTCGTCGGGGATCGGCAAGGCGACGGCCCTTGCGCTGGCCGACCTGGGCGCCGCGCTCTACGTGACCGCGGAAGCGGGCGAGGACGCGCTTGGCGAGGTGGCGGCGGCGTGTCGAAAGCGATCCGGTCGGGACGCCCGGTTCGGCATTTTCGACCTGTCCCAGGTGGGCGCGGCGGAGGCCATGGTCGCGGACGCCCTGGCGGCCTTCGGTGGCATCGACATTCTGGTCAACAACGCGGGCGTCCGCCGCCGCAAGCCCTTCGGCACGTTTACCCAGGAGGACTTCGATCTGCTGGTGAACGTTAACTTGCGGTCCCCGTTCTTCGCCTGCCAGGCGGTGCTGCCCGCCATGCGCAAGGCCGGCGGCGGGCGCATCATCAATGTCGCCAGCCAGCGGTCCCTGTCGGCCAAGCAGGACATATCCCTTTACGGGATCACCAAGGCGGGGATCGCCTATCTGTCCCAGACCATGGCGGTGGAACTGGCCAAGGAAGGCATCGGGGTCAACACGGTGAGCCCCGGACCCATAGAAACCCAGTACTCCACCGACCGCCTCGCCGACCAACCGGAGATGCGCCAGCGGATGACCGCCGCGGTGCCCCAGGGCCGCTTCGGCAAGCCCGAGGAAGTGGCCGAGGTGATCGTCTTCCTGGCCGCGTCCGACGGCAACTACGTCCAGGGCATGAACATCCTGGTGGACGGCGGCGAGCTGACCGCCTGACGGGGAAACCGGGACATGACCGACCACGACCACGACCGTTTCATGGCGGAAGCTCTGGCCGAGGGACGCAAGGCCGAGGCCGCGGGCAATCGGCCGACCGGCGCGGTGATCGTGCGGGACGGCGAGATCATCGGCCGCGGCCACAACACCGTGGCCTCGGGCGGCGATCCCCTGGCCCATGCCGAGGTGGCGGCCATTCACGATGTCAGTCGCCGGACCGGCGCCAGCAGCCTGGTGGGCACCACGCTCTACTGCTCCATGGAATCCTGCCCCATGTGCCTGTGGGCGGTCCGGGTGGCGGGAATTCGCCGCCTCGTGCTGGGCGGGCGCCACGCCGGAGTCGGGCGTCCCGACCTGGGCGATTATGCGGCCGAAAAGCTGTTGGCGATGACCGGAAATCCCTTCGAGCTGGTAACCGGCGTTCGACAGGCCGAATGCGAGGACATACGCCGCCGCTGGAACGCCGCGCATGGCGCGGATGCCGGCGCCAGGCCGTCTCCATAGCGCCCGACTGAGCCCAAGTCAGGCGTCGATGGGCGGCAGGATTTTGCCTTTGTAAGGATGGAAATAGCTGTAGTCGATGGCCCGGTGCAGGCCGTGGCGCATGCCCTCAACGATCATCGCCTCATCGACGCCGATGTTCTCCAGATTGATCTCCGACCCGAATTCACCGATCAGCCATTTGGCGATCGCGAACCGGTCGTCGCCGGGACCGCATTCGACGATCACCTTGTCCAGGCCGACCCCTTCGACGATGCGGTGGATGGCGTCGCTCCCCTGACCGATGCAGAGCGCCACATCGCTTTTTTCGATCACCACCAAATAGGCGCCGGCATCCAGATCGGCCTGGGCGGTATCGATCACGGCGACGGGGTCCAGGGGCTTCTCGGGAAGCTTCTTGCCCACTTCCGTATAGACGTGGAGCCCCACATCGACGCCACAGCGAATGGCCGCCAGGCGGTCGCCGGGGCCCAGGTCGAGGGAATCCTCGCTGACCTCCACCGCCTTGAACCCAAGGTCCGCCACCCGCGCCATGAAGGCAGGCACCTTGCCGTTGACGACGGCGACCTCGAACGGTACCCCGCCGGGCAGGGTATCGATCCCGGCGTCTGCGTAGAGGGCGATCTTGCGCCGCAGCCAGTCCTCCTGGCAGCGCCACATCAGGCCCACGTGATCCGTCATCTTCGCATGGTCGATGATGTCGCCATTGGCCTCGATGGCCGATCTCACTTGGTCGTGGGACAGTCCTCGGTCACTGGCCACGGTGAGGCCGCGCCGGCGCGGCTTGAGCGACCGGGGAGGGCGATCAAGGAACCCGAACACGTTGCCGGCGTTGGACATGCGCTGCGCTTCCGTGTGGCCGACTGGAACCCTTCGTCACCTTGCATCACAGGGTCTCCCCTGTCCATGCGGAGACAGCCTGCGCCCCATGGACGCAGGCCCGTCTAGCCACATGTTCGGGTTACCGTTAAGCTTTGGTCCGATCGTGCCTTGTTCCAATACAAGGTCGAGGACAGCAGCAAACCGTGGGAGGAATGAGAGCGATGTTCAAGGCGGAGATAAAAGTTCGGTTCAAGGGTCGGCACCTTGTGGCGCTGGCGCTGGCGGGCAGCCTTTCCCTGGGCGGCGTGATGTCGGCATTGGCGGCGGAGACGCCCGTCCGCGGCGGCACCATCACCGGCGCCACGGTACTGGAGCCCAAGTCCCTGGATCCCTTGTTCGGGGATGGGGGCAATCTGGATCACTACCTGTGGCGCCAGATTTACGAGGGCCTGCTGGGACTGACGGAAAGCGGCGAGGTCGAACCCCGCCTGGCCACCGGCTGGAAGTTCGTCGACGGCGGGAAAGCCATCGACTTCACCTTGCGCCAGGGGGTCAAGTTCCACGATGGCACCGATTTCAATGCCGAGGCCGCCGCCGAAACCTTCCGCCGGGCCCTGTCGAAGGAATTGAACGCGCCGCGCGCTTCGGATCTGCGCGACCTGGCGTCGGTGTCCGTGCAGGGACCCCACAAGCTGCGAATCGGCCTCAAGTCGCCCACCTCGGCGGCGTTGCCGGCCATCGCCTTCGCCGGGCTGATCGCGTCTCCCACCGCCATCAAGAAACATGGCGAGGATTACGGCCGCAATCCGGTCGGCACCGGGCCGTTCCGGTTCGCCAGTTGGCAGTCCGGATCGCACATCGTCCTGGAGAAGAACCCGGACTATTGGCGCCCAGGCGCCGACGGCAAGCCGCTGCCCTATCTGGACGGCGCCACCGTGCGGTTCATCAAGAAAAGCGCGGTCAAGATCATCGAGATCCAGTCCGGAACCGTGCACGTGATCGACACCGTCGCGGCCCAGGACGTGGACACCGTGAACAAGGACTCCAACCTGCGCCTGGTGCCGATGGATAACGGGCGGCACGTCCTCTTTGCCCTCAACATCACCATCCCGCCGTTCGACAATCTGAAACGCCGCCAGGCTTTCCTGAGGGCGCTCGACCGGGAAACCATGATGCGGGTCGTCACCCGCGGCAACGGGGACGTGACCCCAACCATGGTACCGCGCAGCAAGTGGGCTTTCGACGCTTCGGTCGAGAAGAACGGTTTCGATCTTGCCGATGCCAAGAAATTGCTGGCCGAGGCCGGAAACCCCGACGGGTTCAATGCCGAAATGAACATCATCAAGCGCGAGCCCGATGTGACGGTCGCGCAATTGATGCAGTCCCAGGTGAAGAAGGTGGGGATCAGCCTGAAGATCAACCTGGTCGACCGGCAGACGGCCCAGGCGGCCCTGCGCGCCAAGAAGCACCATATCGCGATTGGCCGCTTCACCGTGCCGGGGGTCGATCCGTCCCAGGACTTTGGGCGGATCTTCGGCCGCAAGGCGCGCATCCAGCGGACCGGATACAGCGACGAGAAGCTGTTCGACATGATCGACGACGCCGGCATGCAAACCGATCAGGCCGTGCGCAAGCGGCTCTACAGGGACGTCCAGGCCTACCTGGTCGACAATGCCCTTTACGGCTTTCTGTTCTTCATGAAGTCGGTGCAGGTCGAGCGGACCTCGGTAAAGAACCTGAAGCGCACCGTTGGCGGCGCCTGGGTGCTGTCCGAGGCCTGGCTGGAGAAATAGCCGCGGTTCCACGGCCCACGCCGTCTGTCCCCGATCATGACGGAGGCCGTTCTCGAGGTACGGAATCTCACCGTCGGATTCCGCAAGGACGGCCGACTTGTCGACGTGGTGCGCGACCTGTCGCTGAGCATCGAACCAGGTGAGATCCTCGCCCTGGTCGGCGAGTCCGGATCGGGGAAATCGGTCACCGGGCTGGCGATCATGGGGCTTGTCCCCCAGCCGCCCGGTTCCGTTCGGGCCCGCAGCATTCGCCTTTTCGACTCCGATGGTGGCGCCGCCGAGTTGACCAGCCTGTCAGCCGAAGGCATGCGGCGCCTGCGCGGCAGCCGCATCACCATGATCTTTCAGGAGCCGATGGTTTCCCTCAATCCGACCATGACCATCGGCGCCCAGATCACCGAGGTTCTCGCCGCCCACATGGGCATGGGCCGCAAGGAAAGCCGGGAAGAGGCGACCGACTTGCTGCACCAGGTGGGGATTCCCGATCCGGCCCGGCGGGCCGGGAGCTATCCCCACGAATTGTCGGGCGGGATGCGCCAGCGGGCGATGATCGCCATGGCGCTCTCATGCCGGCCCCAGGTGCTGATCGCCGACGAACCGACGACCGCCCTGGACGTAACGATCCAGGCCCAGATCCTCGAGCTTATCGCCAAGATCCGGGACGACTATGGGATGGCCGTCATCTTCATCACCCATGACCTGGGTGTCGTCGCCGAGTTCGCCGATCGGGTGGCGGTCATGTACTGCGGGCAGATCGTCGAGCAGGCGGCGACCATCGATGCCCTCGATACCCCCGGGCATCCCTACACCAGCGGGCTCTTGCGCTCCAGGATGTGCCTGGATATCGCCAGCGACGATCTCGGCGATTTGATGCCCATTCCCGGCCAGCCCCCGAACCCGGCCGAACGGCCGGTCGGTTGCAGCTTCCGGCCCCGCTGTACCCACGCCGTGGCGGATATTTGCACCACCCCCCCGGACCTTGTCCCGGTCGGAAGGTCGGCGACCGCGGTCCGTTGCCACCGGTGGCAAGACATATCGGAGTCGCTGGTCGTCCCATGACGGCGATCATCGAAGCGAAGGACCTTCGCAAGACCTATGTGCTGCGGCGTGGCTGGGCCGGCTACGGGCGACAGGAGCTGCGGGCGGTCGACGGGGTGTCGTTCACAATCTCGCCGGGTGAGCAGTTGGGGCTGGTGGGCGAGTCCGGGTGCGGGAAAAGCTCCGTCGGCGAGTTGCTGATCCGACTTCTCGAACCGGACCAGGGAAGCGTTCACTATCGGGGGACGGATCTGACGGCGTTGAGCCAAAGCGCGTTGAAGTCCTACCGGCGGGACTTGCAGATCGTGTTTCAGGATCCTTTCGCCTCGCTCAATCCCCGCCTTACGGTGGGAGAGACCCTGGAAGAGCCCCTGATCGTCCACGCCATTGCCCCCACCCCCCATGAACGACGCCAGAAGGTCGGGGAACTCCTCGAAATGGTCGGCCTCCCCGCGGCCTCGGCGACACGCTTTCCCCATGAGTTTTCGGGTGGGCAGCGCCAGCGGATCAGTCTCGCCCGGGCGCTGGCCACCAATCCCAAGTTCATCGTCGCCGACGAGCCCGTATCCTCCCTCGACGTATCCATCCAGGCGCAGGTGCTGTCCCTGATCAAGTCCCTGCAGCGGGATCTGGGCCTCGCCATGCTGTTCATCTCCCACGACCTGGGGGCCGTCAGGTATCTCTGCGACCGCATCGCGGTGATGTATCTTGGACGCATCATCGAGCTGGCGCCGGCGGCGGATTTGTTTTCGAACCCGGCCCATCCCTACACCCGGACCCTGATCGGCTCGGTGCCGTCTCTCAGGCGGCGAAGCCGTCCGGGGCGCGGCGCAAGCCCCATGGACAGCGATCCGCCAAGCCCCCTGTCGCCGCCGTCGGGCTGTCGATTCCGTACCCGCTGTTCCTTCGCCCTGCCCCAGTGCGCCGACGCCCCGCCGCCGTTGGTGGATGTGGGTCCCGGCCACGTGGCGGCCTGTATTCGTCGAGACCTGCCCTGATGACGGCCAGCGACAGGAAGGATGACCGCAACCGATGTTCCTGTTCGTCGTAAATCGCATCGCCCAGACCGTGCCCGTCGCCCTGCTGGTGACGGTGTTCGTGTTCGCGATCATCAACGTCATTCCCGGCGATCCGACGATCACGATCCTGGGCGAGTTCGCTACGCCCGAACAGCGCGAGATCGCGCGCCAGCAGTACGGGTTGGATCGCCCCGTTCCCATCCGCTACCTGGAATGGCTGACCAACACCCTTTCCGGCGACCTGGGACGTTCCCTCCACAGCAAGGAACGAGTGTGGGAGATGCTGCTCGACCGGCTGCCGGTGTCGATCCAACTGAGCGCGTTGTCCCTTGTCATCGCCCTCTCGATCGGCATTCCGGCGGGGATCGCCGCCGCACTCATGCGCGGCACGGCGGTCGATGGGGTCATCAGCGTGGTTTCGGCCATCGCCCTGGGAATTCCCTACTTCTGGCTCGGCATCCTGCTGATCCTGTTTTTCGCCGTTTTCCTGAAAGTTCTGCCCCCATCGGGCTACGTGCCGTTTGTCGAGTCCCCGGTCGAGAATCTGAGGCTGATGGTCCTCCCGGCCCTGACCATCGGCCTTCACGTGGCGGCGCTGATCGTCCGCCAGACCCGGGCCAGCGTGCTTCAGGTCCTGAGCCTGGAATACGTCAGGACGGCCCATGCCAAAGGCTTGCCCCGGTCGGTGATCATTCGCTCGCACATCCTGCGCAACGCGCTGATTCCGGTGGTGACGCTGATCGGCCTGCAGCTCGGCAACATGCTCGGCGGCGCCATCGTGACGGAAACCATCTTTTCCGTGCCCGGCCTGGGTAACCTGGTGGTGGCCGCCGTCTCCAACCGGGACTTTCCGGTGGTTCAGAGCGGCATCCTGTTCATTGTCCTGCTGGTCATCCTGGTCAACCTGGCAACGGACATCCTTTATGCCTGCATCGACCCGCGCATTAAGCGGGAACTGGTCCGGTGAGGGGAAACCGTTGGCAGCCCTGAGCCACGGCGATTCGAGCGCTGCTTCCGAGGCGCTTGGACAACCGGCGCCCCCCCGGGACCGATTCCGGCTGGTGGTCGACCTTGTCCACCATCTTCAGGGGGCGGTGGGCGCCTCGGTCCTGGCGGTGCTCGTCGCCATGGCCCTATTCGCGCCCCTCCTGGCGCCCTTCGATCCGGAGCATGTGGACGTCACCCAGATCCTCATGCCGCCGAACGCCACCCATTGGCTGGGTACCGACGAACTGGGCCGCGACATCACCAGCCGCATCATTTTCGGCTCGCGGCTCACCCTGTCCGTGGTATTCGGCGCGGTCGCCCTGTCCCTGGTGGTGGGCTCCGCCGTCGGTTTCGTCGCCGGCTACCTTGGCCGACTGTGGGATACGCTCCTGATGCGGGTGGTCGACGCCCTTCTCGCCATTCCGCCGCTGATCCTGGCGCTGGCCATCGTCGCCGCCCTGGGGCCCGACCTGTGGAATACGGCGATCGCCATCGCCTTGGCTAAACTGGGCATGTTTGCCCGCCTGGTGCGTGGCGAGGTTCTGAGCCTGAAATCACTGGAGTTCGTCAAGGCGGCGCGCGCCGTCGGAGCGGGCCCGATCCGCATCTCGGTCAAGCACATATGGCCCAATGCCGCGGGCAACGTCATCGTCTTCAGCGCCATCATCGCTTCCAGCGCGTTGTTGATCGAGTCCGCGCTCAGCTTCCTGGGGCTGGGCGCCCAGCCGCCGACGCCCAGTTGGGGCTACATGGTGGCGACGGGGATGCAGTACTGGACTATGTGGTGGATGAGTATCTTTCCCGGGGCGGCGATCTTCCTGGCCATCCTCGCCTTCAACCTCCTCGGCGATGCCCTGCGGGACGTGATGGATCGGCGGCTGATGGATTCCGGGCGCCTCTGACGGCCCTTCCCGATCACGGTTCGACGATTTCCAAAGCGCCGCCCAACGTGGTCACATCGTCAAGAAAGCCCGGATAGGACATCACGAAGTTATCGGCCCGGGTGACGATGATTTCCCGTTCCGTCCGCAGCCCAGCCACTGAAAGCGCCGTGGCCACCCGATGGTCGAGATGTGCGTCCAGGGTTTCGCCGCCGGTGAAGCCGTCGATGCCTTGGATGTCGAGCCCGTCGCGGCGTTCCTCGATGCGGGCGCCGATCTTGGTCAGTTCCATCATCGAAGCGATGCGATCGCTCTCCTTGTAGCGAACGTGCTCGGCATTGAGGATCCGGGTCGTTCCACGGGCGAAGCAGCCCAGCACCGACAAGATGGGCACCAGGTCCGGCGAATGGGTGACGTCGATGTCGATGCCCCGCATGTCCGTCGAGCCCCGCACGCGGATGGTCTTCGCAGCTTCGTCGATCGTTAAGTCGGCGCCCATCTCGACCATGATGTCGACGATCTTCTTTTCCGGATGAATGCTGCTCAGGTCCAGATTCTCCAACGTCACGTCCGAACCGGGGGTAATCGCCGCGGCGACCAAGATCACCGAGGCGACGCAGAAATCGCCGGGGATGGAAATGGTCGTCGGCCGGTAAACCTGCCCCCCCGGCACCCGGTAGGCATGGGGCGCCTCACTCGCGTCGTAGCTCACCCCGAAGGCGTCCAGCATTTGCAGGGTCATGTCGATGTAGGGGGCCTCGCGGAGCAAGTCGGTCAGTCGAACGGTGACCCCCTGGCGGCTGAGGGGGGCGCAGATCAGGACCCCCGACAGCCACTGGGAGATGAAACCGGAAATCTCCGTCTCGCCGCCCTCGATGCCGCCGCCACGGACCATCAGCGGCGCGGTTCCATCGCCCCTAGTGGAGATGCATTCGATGCCGATGCGGGTCAGGCTGTCCACCAGCGATTTGATGGGCCGTTGGCGCAGGGAATGATCGCCGGTGAACACCGTCCACCCCGGCGCCGTCGCCGCGACCCCGAGCAGGAACTGAAGCGTGGTGCCGGAGTTTTCCACGTCGACCACATTGTCCGGGGTGCGGTAAGGGCCGCCGTCGACGATGCAGGTCTCGCCCCGGGTTTCCACCCGGGCGCCGAAGGCCTCCACGTTGTCGACGGTCGACGTCATCTTGCCGACGACGGCGCCCGACGCGTCCTCGATGGTCGTGCGGCCCTCGGCCAGCGACCCCATGATCATCGCCCGGGTCATATGGTATTTGGACGAAATCACGCGGATGGTGCCGCTCAGGCCGCTACAGGGCCTCGATCGAATGTTCACCGGGAATGCTCCTTCAGCGGGGCGGGCCTTATAACACGTCACCCGGCCGGTGGTTTGTTGGTCCCGTGTCGGTCAGGCCCTGCCGCAGTCCACCTCGAGCGTCGTGCCGGTGATGGCGCTGGTGCCAGCCAGGAACAGGACGGCTTCGGCGACCTCTTCGGCGGCGACCAGCCGTCCCAGGGCCGCCGTCTCGATCCACCGCGTCGCCAGGACCTCCGCCGGGTCCTGGCCCCGCCGCCGCGCCCGCTGGGTGACCCGGTCCCGCCATGCCGGCGTGTCGACGGCGCCGGGGCAGACCACGTTGACCCGAATGCCATGGTGGCCGAGCTCCTGGGCTGCGCACTCCGTAATGGCGATGACCGCCCGCTTGCTGGCCCCGTAGGCGCAACGCGCGGCCGTGGGGTGCAGTCCCAGGCGCGAGCCGATGTTGACGATGGCGCCGCCCTGGCGCTTCAGCAGCGGCGTTGCATGCTTGATGCACATCACGAGACCGCTGACGTTGACGGCGAATGTGGCTTGCCACGCCGCCATGTCCATGTCTGCGACCAAGGCCAGGGGACCGACCTGGCCCGCGTTGTTGACCAGGATATCCAACCGGCCATGGGCTCGGTCGCAGGCCGCCATCAGGGCGGCGACATCGGCCTCCCGGGCCACGTCGGCGACCACGGCGAGGCCCGAAATTTCCCGGGCGAGGTCTTGAAGGGGGCCGGGGCGGCGGCCGGCGATGACCACCCTGCAGCCCACGGCGACGAGCCGCCTGGCGATGCCGGCGCCGATGCCTGTCCCGCCGCCGGTGACGATGGCGACCTTGCCGTCAAGTTGGTTCAACGCCCGATCATCGCGTCGAGCAGCGGATAGGCGCTGCCCATGCCCGGCGCCGCCACCGGTTGGGCTTTCGTCACGTAGGTTGCGTCGAGTTCGGAGAGCCTGGTGACGCCGAGCAACCCCATGGCCACCACAATCTCGGTTTCGACAATCTCGAACACGCGCTCGATACCGGCTTGACCGCCCGCGCCCAGCCCCAGGCACATCAGCCGTCCGACGGCGACGGCGTCGGCGCCCAGTGCCATGGCCTTGAGAATGTCGGTGCCGCGCAGGAAGCCGCCATCGACGATGACCTGAGTCTGGCCACGGTCCCGGACGGCGGCAACGATCTCGGGCAGGACGTCGATGGTGGCGCGGCTATGGTCCAGTTGCCGCCCGCCGTGATTGGACACGTAAATCGCGTCCACCCCGTGTTCGGCCGCCAGGGCGGCGTCTTCGGCGGTCACGATGGCCTTGAGCACCAGCGGAATGTCGAAGCGGTCCTTGAACCGCTTGACGTGGTCCCAGGTCATGGTCGTCGTCGGCGCCACATGAGTCCCGGTCGCCTTGGCCTTCTCGTGCACCCGCCGCGCGTGGGGCACGTGCCCCCTCACCAGGTCCCGTTCCCGGCGGCCGTGAACGATTGAATCCAAGGTAAACCCGATCGCCGAATAGCCGGCGTCGATGGCCCGCTTCACCCGCCCTTCGTGCTCGGCGGGATCGCCCTTGGGGGAAATCTGGAAAACCTTGGGATGGCGGGTCTCGCGGGCGATGTCCTCGAGTTCCGGCGGCGTCGGCGACGATCCCGACAGGAAGCTGACGATGCCGACCGCCTCGGCGGCCTTGGCGATGGCCATGGTCCCGCCCGGGTTGATGTCGAACACCGAGCCGCAGGGCGCGATCGCCACCGGAAGCCGCATGGGGTGGCCGAGCAGCGTGGCCGAGGTTTCCACCTGGGCGACATTGCGCAGCACGCGGGGCCTGAAGGCGAGGCTGTCCAGGGCCAGCCGGTTGCGCCGCATGCTGGTTTCGCTTTCGGCGCCGCCTTCGATGTAATCCCACACCGCCGGCGTCACCCGCCGGTGGGCCGCATGGGCGACCTCTTGCAGCGTATGCCAGGAGTCGGGATCACTCATTTGGTATCTCTCTCAGTCTCCAACCGGTGGCTCGACGCCGTAAATCGTACGCGCGGTCTCGGCGCTTATGCGTTCCTCCCGCAGGTCCAGGAGCACCGCTTCCGGGTCCCGCTCGCCGGGGTCGCCATAACCGCCGGCGCCGGCGGTCACTTGACGCCACACCGTTCCCTTGCTCATGGCCACCGGTTCCATCAGCATCACCGGCAGCAATCGCGTTTCCCCATTTGACTCGAGAAAGCTCTCCGAGGGTGTGCCCGGTTGGCCGCCGAACAGGCCGTGGGGCGGAAACCGCCGCTTGTCGGTGCGGACGTTGAGCATCACCCCGTCCGCCAGGGCCTCGTAGTCGCGCCGGATGGCAAGACCGCCGCGATATCGCCCCGCCCCGCCGCTGTCGCGGACCAGGCCGTAATGGCGGATCTCCAGGGGATAGCGCGCCTCGATCAACTCCACCGGTACGTTGGCCATGTTGCCGCCCAGATGGGGCACGCCGTCCTGCCCGTCATGGTCGATGGCCGCGCCCCAGTTGCCCATGATGGCCTCGCACAGCACGAAGGCGCGCCCGTCCCGATAGCCGGAAAAGGTCGACAGGGTTGGCCCACCGCAGTTGTCGGCGGTCACCCGGTCGGGCACCGCCTGGGCCAGCGCGCCCATCAGGCAGTCGATCATGCGATAGCCGGTGATGCCGCGGGCGCCGCAAGCGCCGGGCGATACGGGATTGACCAGGGTGCCGGGCGGCGCCGTGACCCGGATCGGCCGGGTGAAGCCGTGGGAGTTCGGCAGGTCCTCGGCCATTACCGCGCGCAAGGCGGTGTAGGCGGCGGCCTTGGTGTAGGGCAGGGGCGAGTTGATGCCGCCGGGCACTTGGGCCGCGGTGCCGGTCATGTCGACCAGCGCCTCGCTGCCGGCAATGGTGATCCGCGACTTCAGCACGATGGGCTCGGGATCCTCGCCGATGCCATCGATGTGGTCCTCGAAGGCGTAGGTGCCATCGGGGATACGGGATATCTCCGCCCGCGCCAGCGCCTCGGCATGGTCGTGGATGGCGGCGAAGGAGGCCGCCATATAGTCCGCGCCATGGCTTTCGAACAGTTCTTCCAGGCCGGTCTCGCAGGTGCGGCAGGCCGCGAGTTGGGAGTGCAGGTCGCCGATCACCTGATCGGGAACCCGCACGTTGGCCTCGATAATATCGAAGATGGCGCGGTTGAAGCGACCCGCCTCGCACAGTTTGAGCACCGGCAGGCGCAGGCCTTCCTGGTAGATCTCGTGGGCGCCCAGCGCATTGGACCCGGCGACGATGCCGCCCACGTCGGCGTGGTGGGCGATGGTGGTGGCCCAGGCGACCAGCCGGTCATCGAAGAACAGCGGTTTGACGATGTAGATGTCGGGCAGGTGCTGGCCGGCGGCCAGGTAGGGGTCGTTGAAGATGAACACGTCGCCGGGCGCCACCGACGCCCCGGCGGTGGCGATCAGATTCTGCATGGCATCGTAGAAGCTGCCCAGGTGCAGGGTCACGGTGGTGCCCTGGGCCACCGTGCAGCCGCCGGAGTCGCACACCGCGGTGGAGAAATCCATGGCGTCGCGGACGATACTGGAATAGGCCGAACGCATGAGGTTCATGGCCATGTCGTCGGCGATGGTATCCAGGGCGTGGCGCACGATCTCGGTAGTGAATGGATCGATGGCCGAGCGGCTCATCGGGCGCCCTCCCCGACGGTGATGACGATGCTGCCGGCACCGTCCAGGCGGGCGCTGCAATCGGGTGGCACGACAGTTGTGCCTTCGGCTTCCTCGACGATCAGGGGACCTTGACGGGGTGCCTCGTCCAGGGCGAAGCGATCGATCACCGGCGTGGCGAGCTGGCCGTGGGCCGGCCCGAAATAAGCCTGGCGTTCGCCCGTGGCCGCGGGCCCGTCCGGGCGGGCGAAGATCAGCGGCGGGCGCGCCTCGCGCAGGCGTGCGGTCACGCCAAGGGCGACGAACTCCACCGTGGAGCGGCCGGCGAAATTGTGCCCGTATTTCCGCGAATGTTCAGTCTCGAAGGCCTCGACGATGGCGTCGGGGCCGGCGCCTTCGGGCACGTCCACGCGGACCTCGAAGGCCTGGTCCACATAGCGAATCTGGGCATGACGGGCGATTTCCAGCGCCGCCGGCGGCAGGTCCATGGTTCCCGCCGCCTCACGGGCCAGGCGGTCGAAGCGTTGGGTTAGTTCGGCCGCCCCGGCCTCGGCGGCGGGCCTCAGAAAGGCGGCGCTCGCCGTCGCCTCCAGCGCCGCCATCAGCAAGCCGAGAGCGCTGAACACGCCGGCCGCCGGTGGCACCACGATGGTGGGAATGCGCAGCGCCTGGGCGATGCCCGGGGCGTGCATGCCGCCGCAGCCGCCGAACGCCATCAGTACGAAGCGGCTGGGATCGCGTCCGCGCTGGGTAGATACGGACTTGATGGCGCGGATCATCTGGGCATTGGCGACGGCGTGGATGCCGTAGGCCGTTTCCTCCAGGCCGCGTCCGAGCGGACCGGCCACATGCTCGGCCACCGCGCGGGCGCCCAAATCTCGGTCAATGGGCAGGCGCCCGGCGGCCAGGGACCGCGGGTTGAGATAACCCAGGACCAGATTGGCGTCGGTGATCGTGGGCCGCGTGCCGCCAAGGCCATAGCAGGCCGGCCCCGGGCGGGCGCCGGTGCTCTCGGGCCCGACGCGAACCGCGCCGGCCTGGTCCAGACGTACGATGCTGCCGCCGCCGGCGCCGATCTCGGCGATGTCGACGGCCGGCATGCGCAGGGTGTAGCCGCCGCCGGTCAGCGCGCTGGTGTGGGAAATGGGACTGCCGACCTCGTACTGTTCGGCCACCGCGGCGGCGCCGTCCTCGACCAGCGACGCCTTGGCGGTGGTACCCCCCATGTCGAAGGTAATCACGTCCTTCCAGCCGTTGGCGGCGGCGAAGACCCGCGCGCCGGTCACTCCGGCGGCCGGGCCGCCCTCGGCGATGAGGCCGGGCTTGGCCAGCACCTGGGGGACGTTGCCGACGCCGCCGCTGGACTGCATCACCAGCAGCGGGCGGGTCAGGCCGGCCCGGCCCAGGCGTTCGGATAAGCGCCGAAGATAGATCCCGACGACCGGGCCGAGATAGGCATTGACCACGGTGGTGCTGGTCCTCTCGTACTCGAGCATTTCCGGCAGCACCCGGTGCGAAAGCGCGATGAAGGCGTCGGGCAGGGCCTCGGCCAGGGCCGCGCCCACCGCCTCCTCATGGGCCGGGTTGGCGTAGGCGTGCAGCAGGCAGACGGCCACCGCCTCCACGCCTTCGGCCGCCAGGGCGGCGGCCACGCGGGCCAGGTTTTCCAGGTCCAGCGGCCGGCGGACCGTGCCATCGGGGGCCATGCGCTCGGCCACCTCCAGGCGCAGATCCCGGGGCACCAGCGGCGGCGGCTTGACGTAGAGAAGATCGTAGAGGTGGGGCGTGCGGATGCGGCGCAACTCCAACACGTCGCGAAATCCCGCGGTGGTCACCAACGCGGTGCGGGCGCCGCGATGCTCCAGGATGGCGTTGGTGGCGACCGTGGTGGCGTGCAGGAAAGCTTCCGCGTCGGTCATGGTCGCCCCGATCCCGGCCGTCAGGGCTTCGGCGCCGGCAACGACCGCTTCGGCGAAGTCATGGCTGGTGGTCGGCAACTTGAAGGTCGCCAGCCGGCCGGCACTGTCGACCACGGCGACGTCGGTGAAGGTGCCGCCAATGTCGGCGGCAAGGCGAATGCCGCCCTCCATGGCCGTTCTCTCCCGACGGGTCAGGCTCGGCGAACATCCGAGCCACCAACTCGAATGGGGTTTCTAAAGAGGCACCCTGGGTGGACGCAAGGACATCGACGGCGGATTCGTTGCCGACAATATTGCGAATGAAGCAACCCCATGATATTTGTCGCCGACAAGGGATAACGAAGTCCGCGCGCGCCGGTCAACGGCATGGCCAAAATATATGGGAGCGATGGGATGGACGTGCCGACACCAGTTCGTGCCGGAGTCGACTACGGCGGTATGTTCGCCGCGGGGGGGTCGCCAGCGGCCGGCCGTCCCGTTGTCGGCATAATATGGCCGATGCCAAAACACATCGATCTTGAATCACGTCGGAATTACATCGGTCGCGGTCATGACCGAGATTACGCGCAACGGGGCCATTTCGGCATCCCGGGAGCGCCAACACGAACCCCCAATGATGGGGCGGTGAACCCCTAGCACAAGGAGCGACGACATGAAGCGACTTACGACAGCCCTGCTGGCTCTGCTGGCGGCGGCAAGCTTCGCCGGTCAGCCGGCGGCGGCGAAAATGAAGCTAAAAGCCGGCCACCTGCAGCCGGCCACATCGGAACAGGGCCCGGCGATCATCCATTTCGCCAAGCGGGTCGGTGAACTGACCAACGGCGAGATCGAGATCCAGGTCTTCCACGCCGCCGAGCTTGGGAAGTCTGTCCCCGTGCAGTTCGAGAATCTGGTTTCGGGGGCGCAGGACCTCTTCATCGAGACCATGGACTATTTCAAGCAGTGGGACGAACGCTTCGGCGTCGTCAATACGCCGTTCGTATTCCGCGACCGCGAACACTTCCGCCTGTTCCTGGCCAGCGACATTTTCGCCGACATCGTCAAGAACATCGAGAAGCAGGGCGTCGTGTTCATCGGCTCGCCAAACTACAACTGGATGCGCCAGTCCTATCGCGGCATCCTCGCGAAGAAGCCCATCTTCAGGCCCGAAGACCTCAAGGGTTACAAGATGCGCATGTTCCAGGCCGAGATGCCGATCAAGGCGTGGGGCTCGTTCGGCAACAGCGTCCAGGTCATTCCCTGGGCCGACGTTTACACTTCGCTGGCAACCGGAGTGGTCGATTCCCTGACCACGCCGCTGTTGAACGCCTACGAGATGAAGTTCGTCGAGCACGCGAAGTATTTCACCGAGTTGCGTGAGTATTACCAGATCTTCGCGCCGATGATCTCCAAGCGGACCTGGGACAAGCTCAACGCTCAGCAGCGCCAAGCCATCGAGAAGGCGGCGTTCGAGGGTGGCGAGATCTATACGGCGACGTCGATCAAGGAAAGCGTCTCCAAACAGCTCAAGGCCCAGAACGAATACGGCGTGACCGTCATCCACCCGCCGCTTGGACCGTGGCAGGAACACATGGCCAAGGTTCACGCCCAATTCGAAGCTTCGGGCGATCTTCCCAAGGGCCTCATCGCGAAGGTCCAAGCACTTAAATGACCGACGGCGCCGTTCCTGGGAACGGCCGACAAACCGAGGGCCTGGCGCGCTTTCGCCAGGTCCTCGGGCGTGTCGGCACGGTCGAGTTGTGGCTGGCCCTCGTGTGCTTCGCGGCGGTGGTCTGTCTCACCATCGTTCTGGTGATCCTGCGCTACGGCTTCGATGGCGCCATCTGGTGGGCTCAGGAGGTCTCCCAGATGATGATCATGGTGTCCTATTTCCTGGGCGCCAGCTACGTTTACAAGACGCGCCAATACATTATCGTCTCGTTTTTGTTTGATCGGTTTCCCAAGCGGCTCCAGCTCCAAATCTATCTGCTGACCCAGGCGGTGGTTATCGGTTTTTGCTGCATCATCTTGGTCCAGTTGGTCGCCATCGCCGAGAGCCAGCTTTCCATGCGCACGGTCATCCTCCACATTCCCCGGTTCTATGGCACCCTGCCGCTGTTGTTTGCCTCGGTCTCGATGATCGCCTCGTCCGTCTACTACGCCATCGCCGTGGCGCGAGCGGCGGCGGACCGCCCGGAGGAGGGCCTTCACGACCTTGAAATCCCGCTTCTGATCAGCGAGCCGGTGGGCGAAATATGATCACCGGCACCCTTCTCGTCGTTCTTGTTGTCTTGATGGCGCTGCGCATGCCGGTCAGCATCGCCATCGGAATTGCCGCCGTCGTCGCGCTGCTGATGGCCGATCTGCCCCTGGACGTGCTGCCGCGCATGATGGTCGACAGCGTCGACAGCTACGCCCTTCTGGCGGTGCCGTTCTTCGTGCTCGCCGGCAATCTGATGAACGCCACCGGCATCACCGAGCGCATTTTCGACTTCGCCCGGGCGTCGTTCGGGGTCATGCGCGGCGGCCTCGCCCAGGTCAACGTGGCGGCCAGCATGATCTTCGCCGGCATGTCGGGGGCGGCGTTGGCGGACCTCGGCGGCCTCGGCGCCGTCGAGATGCGGGCCATGCGCCAGAACAACTATCCGGCCGACTTCTCGGCTGCCGTAACCCTGGCGTCGTGCACCATCGGCCCGATCATTCCGCCTTCCATCGTGCTGGTGGTCTACGGCCTGGCAACCGATACGTCGGTGGGGCGTCTGTTCCTGGGCGGCATCCTGCCGGGCGTGGTGATCGGTGTCGTTACCATGGCCTTCATCTCGATGTACGTGCGGGTCAAGAAGACCGAGTGGGGACAGCCGGAGCCGTTTCGAATGAGCGAGTTCTGGCGGACGTTCCGCCGCGGCGCCCTGGCCCTGGTGTCGCCGATCATCATCATCGGCGCCATCATTGGCGGCATCTCGACGCCATCCGAGGTGGGCGCCATCGCCGCCGCCTACGCGCTGATGGTGGGCCTGGTCTACCGGCAGTTGAGCTGGGATCGGCTTAAGATCTGCCTGATCGAATCCGTGACCATGACCGCCGTCATCATGTACCTGGTCGCCGTTTCCTCGGTGATGGGCTGGGTCATCACCACCGAGCGGGTCGCCCACGACGCCGCCCAGTTGATCGCCACCCATATCGAGAATCCCATCATCGGCCTGCTGATCATCAACGTGTTCCTGCTGTTCATCGGCATGTTCCTGGAGACTCTGCCGGCGCTGTTGATCATGTCGTCGATCCTGCTGCCGGTGGTCAAGGTCCTGGGGGTCGACACGGTGCACTTCGGCATCATCATGTGCTTCAACCTGATCATCGGCATCATCACCCCGCCCATGGGCATCGGGCTGTTCGTCGCCGCCCGGGTGGCGCGGGTGTCGCCGGAACAGGTGTTGCGTTCCATCCTGCCGTTCATGGTGCCGCTGATCGTCGGGCTCCTGGTAATCACGATATTTCCGCAGCTCACCCTGTGGCTGCCGGACCTGGTGTTCGGCAAGATTCCCGGCTGAGGCCGCGAGTCGACTCGTTGGCTGATGGTATGAGACTTTGAGCGCCGGCGACCCGGCGGTGGGATACCGGATCGGCGTCGACATCGGCGGCACGTTCACCGACATCATTCTGCTGGCCCCCGATGGCGGCCTGGCCACGAAGAAGGTTCTGTCCACGCCCGACGATTACAGCCGCGCCGTCGTCGACGGGGTGGTACTCCTCTGTGGCGAGCGGGGCGTGCAGCCGGACGAGGTGGAACAGGTCATCCACGCCACCACCGTCGTCACCAATACGGTGATCCAGTTGGCCGGCGCCAAGGTCGGCCTGATCACCACGCAAGGGTTCCGGGACATCCTGGAGGTCGCCCGCGGCCGCAATCCGGACCTCTACAACCTGGCCTGGCGCAAGCCGCCGCCCCTGGTCCCCCGCCGCCGCCGCCTGGAAGTGGCCGAGCGGATCAATGCCCGGGGCGAAATTGTCCTTCCCCTCGACGTGGACGGCGCCCGCGACGCCGTCCGCCGCCTGCTCGACGACCAGGTCGAGGCGATCGCCGTGTGCCTCATCAACGCGCCGGCCAATCCGGTCCACGAGCAACGGATCGCCGAGGTGATCCGGGACCTGGCGCCGACGATCCACACCAGCATTTCCCACCGGGTCATGCCGATGATCATGGAGTATGAGCGAACCTCGGAGACGGTGCTGAACGCCTACGTCATGCCGCTGGTCGCGGACTACCTGTTGCGCCTCGAGACCAGGCTTCGCGAGGCCGGCGTGGCGGCGCCACTGTTCATCATGCAATCCAACGGCGGCATGACCACGCCCCAGGCGGCGGCCGAGAGGCCGATCGAGATCCTCGAATGCGGTCCGGCGGCGGGCGTTGTCGGCGGCGCCTACCTGGCCCGGCGCCAAGGGATCGCCAACATGATCGCCTACGACATGGGGGGCACCACCGCCAAGGCGTCCATGGTCGAGGACGGCCGCTTCACCCGCTCGGCGGAATACGAGGTGGGCGGCGGCCTGAACAAGACCAGCGGCCTGATGAAGGGCTATGGCTACGTCATTAGGGTTCCCTCCATCGACATCGCCGAGATGGGGGCCGGCGGCGGCAGCCTGCTTCGTATCGACGTCGGCGGGGCGCTGCATGTGGGTCCCGAAAGCGCCGGCGCGGACCCTGGCCCCGTATGCTACGACCAGGGCGGCATCGAGCCGACCCTAACCGATGCGGACATGATCCTCGGCTACATCAACCCCGAACACTTGTGCGGCGGCGAGTTTCGCCTCAACGCCGACAAGGCCTTCGCCGCGTTCCGCGACAAGATCGCCGAACCCCTTGGCAAGGATCTGCACGAAGCCGCCCATGGGACTCACCTTCTCGCCAATGCCAACATGATGCGGGCCATTCGCGCGGTGTCGTCCGAACGGGGGCGGGATCCCCGCAAATTTCAGCTCTACGCCTACGGCGGCGCCGGCCCGGTGCACGCGGTGGGAGTCGCCGCCGGATTGGGCATCCGCACCGTGGTGATACCGCCGGAGCCGGGCGTCTTCAGCGCGTTCGGGCTGCTGACGGCGGATATCGAACGTCACTACATGCGCTCCTTCCCCCGTCCCTGGGGCGGCAACATCATCGACGAATTGAACCGGGTGTTCGCCGACATGACGGAGGAGGCGACATCCACGGTGACCACCTGGAGCGGCCGACCGGCCCTCGATCCGCGCCTTCAATGGATGGCGGACATGGAATTCACCGGTCAAACCACCCGCCTTTCCGTTCCGCTGCCCGCCGGTACGTTGGGCGCCGAGGATGTGGAGAAAACGGCCCAGGCCTTCAAGGACGAACACTTGAAAACCTATGGCCACGGGTTGCACAACGTCCCGCTTCGCATCTCCGCCGTCCGGCTTACCGCCGTCGTTCCCTCGGGAAGGCCGTTCGAAGGCAAGGCCCCCAAGGCGGATGACACCCCCGCCGCCAAACCCGCGGGCGGCCCGACGCGGCGCGCCTACTGGGGCCGGGACCACGGGTTCATCGAGACGCCGGTCCGCGACTTAGGCGGACTGGGCGCCCAACCCGTCGACGGGCCGCTGCTGGTGGATGGTTACGACACCACCATCGTCGTGCCGCCCGGCACGACCATCGCCAAGGGCGATTGGGGAAACACGGTCATCACCATCCAAAGAGTGGAGAGCCGCCATGACCGATGAGAAAGAGCTCGACATCTTCACCATGCAGTTGATCAACAACTTCCTCACATCAGCGACGGATGAAATGAACCAGGTGGTGGTCCGCACGTCCCTGTCGCCGATCACCCGGGACGCCCACGATTTTCAGTGCGGTCTCTGCCGCGGCGATGGCGAGATCATCCTGGAGGGCGACGGCACGGTGATCCACTCCCTCGTCTATCAGACGCTGATCAGCAACTGGCTCAGGGACAATCGGCAGCGGACTTATCCCGGCGACGTGATTATCACCAACGATCCCTATTCCGGCGCCTCCCATCTGCCCGATATCTACATGTACCGCCCAATTTTCGTCGGCGACGAGATCGCCGCCTGGTCCGTGTCCGGCGGTCATCAGCGCGATGTCGGCGGCATGACGCCCGGCAGTTGTCCCCACAACGCCACCGAGATCTTTCAGGAGGGCCTGCGCTTCTCGCCGCTGAAGCTCTATGAACGGGGCGAGCCCAACGAGACGTTCTTTCAGTTCATCGACTGCAACTCCCGGGCGCCCGACATCGTCAGGGCCGACATCGGCGCCCACTATGGCGCCTGCATCATCGGCGAGCAGCGCTTTCGCGAGTTGGTCGACGAACACGGCTGGCGCACCCTCGAGCGCTACCTCGATGCGCTCCTGGATTACGCCGAGCGGCTGACCCGGGCTGAGATCGCGGCCATGCCCGACGGGGTCTACGAGTTCGCCGATTGCCTCGACGACGACGGCAACAATCCGGGCATACCGGTTCCCATCCGCCTGAAGATCACCATCGAGGGCGATGGGATCACGTACGACTTCACCGGCACCTCGCCCCAGGTCAAGGGCGGCATGAACAATCCCTTGGGGTCGGTGAAGGCCGCCGTCATGACGGCGCTGAGGCTGATGATCAGTCCCGACATCCCCAAGAACGGCGGCGCCTGGAGACCGGTCAACCTCATCGTTCCGGAGGGCACCCTGTTCAATCCTGTCCTGCCCGCGCCGGTGGCCAGTCGTGGCGGAACGGCCCAGCGGGCGGCGGACGTGCTGATCGGCTGTCAGGTTCCCATCCGGCCAGAGAAGATGATGGCCTGCAGTTCCGGTCAGGACACCCTGGTCAACTTGGCCGCCAATGACCGCAACGGCGAGCTGTTCATCCTCATGGAAACCCTGTTCGCGGGATGGGGCGGCCGAATGGCGGGCGACGGCAACGAGGTCTGTTCTCCGCCGATCACCAACAACAGCAACATCCCCATCGAATCGAACGAAAGCGTCTATCCGGACGTCATTTACAAGCAGATGGCCCTGGTGCCCGATACGGAGGGGGCGGGCAAACACCGGGGCGCGCTGAGCGTGGTTCGCGAGTGGCAGTACGTCGGCGAGACGGAGGCCCTCATCCAGCTTCGCGTCGACCGCCGCGACCACGCGCCATGGGGAGTCGACGGCGGGCAGCCCGGCGCCCGACTTCAGGCGACCGTGCTGTCGGCCGAAGACAGCGACCGGGACGTGGGCAAATCCACCTTCACCCTGCACAAGGGCGATTCCCTGCGTATCCGGGCCGCCGGCGCCGGCGGCTGGGGCGATCCAGTGGAACGGGACCCAATGCTGGTCGTGGAAGACGTGTGTGACGGCAAGATCAGCCCGCAACGGGCCCGCGACGTCTATCGGGTGGCGATCGACGCGGCGACGATGGGGCTGGATCAGCACGAGACCCGGCGCTTGAGAGGCGGTTGATACCCGTTGGCGATTGAAGAGACCCGCCCACCGGTATCAGCCGTTCTTGGGCCGCAAGGGGCGTTGTGGCGCGGCCTACAAACGGCGTTCATTGGGGGTCTCGCGCCTCCGGCATTTGGAGGCATGGATAAATGGCCTCGACCTCGCGCATCTCGACACCGAGAACGCGCGCGTACCATTGCTTGCTGCCGATCGCCATTGCACCATGCGCTTCGGCGTTTCGGAGCCCTCACGGCCCGGTGAGCGGAGTTGAATTCGACCAGGCGGTCCTTGAACCCACGTCCTGATAAAAGAGGAAAAGGCATACTCACCCCGCCTTATTCACCCAAGGGGCCTGAAATGACTGGCGCGCGGCGGATTTTGACGTAAAATCAATGTGCTAGAAGGATTCACAACAAACCTCCGCCGTGCGCCATGGGTGAAACGCTATCTCTGTTCGGTTCCTCGTTCAACAAGTCCCTTCGCATCGAATCCCGACCCGAGCGGCTGACCGGGGAACCGGGGGCCGTGCTCTTGCGCGAGATCATGGAGCGCACCCGGATCATCGAGTGGCTGACCGAGCGGTTGCACGATCCGCGCAAGGCCGATCGTGTCACCTATCCCCTGGCCGATCTGCTGCGCACGGTTCTGCTTCTCTTTGGCCAGGGTTGGCACGACCAAGACGACGCCGACGCGCTCCGCCATGATGCGGGCCTACGCCTGGCTGCAAGCGGTTCACGGGGTGTCACGCCGTTGTCCACCGAGGCGCACCTGGCCTCGCAACCCACGCTGTCGCGTCTGATCGCGCTTCTGAGCACGCCGGAGGCCCGCACTGTGCTCCATGAGGCGATCACCGAGCTCGCGGGGCGGCGGTTCCGGGGCCTGCGCGGCGGTCACCGGCAGCGATATCTGACCATCGACGTGGACAGCCTGCCGATCGAGGTCCACGGCCATCAACCCGGCTCGGCCTGGAACGGCCATTACCATCAGCGCATGTACCACCCTTTGGTGGCCAGCATCGCCGAAACCGGCGACCTTCTGGACGCTCGTTTACGGGAGGGCAACGCCCACACCGCCGAGGGGGCGCTGGACTTCATCCTTGATCTCGTGGACCGAGCCGAAGAGACGCTGTGCCAAGTCGCTCTGGTGCGCATCGACGCTGGGTTCCCCAGCGATCCCCTGCTGTCGGGCCTGGAGCGTCGCGGGACGCCCTATGTTGCCCGATTGCGGACCAACAAGGTCCTGGACCGCATGGCTCAGCCCTGTCTTGGACGGCCGCCGGGACGGCCTCCGGCAGAGCCGCGGACGTGGTTCCACGAGATGACCTGCCGGGCGAAGTCGTGGTCGAAAGAGCGCCGAGTGGTCCTGGTGGTGTTGGAACGGCCAGACCAATTTCTGGTTGATCACTTCTGGCTGATCACCAGCCTTGATGCCGAGGCCGTGCCGGCGGCCGATCTCCTGGATCACTACCGCCAGCGCGGCCGTGCCGAGGCCCACATGGGCGAACTCATGGACGTGATGGACCCGGCGCTGTCGTCCGCGTCGCGAAGGAAGCGTCATTACCGGGGGCGCTGCCTGCCGGAGCGCGAGAGCACGGTCGATGCCTTCGCTCACAACGAGGTCGTCCTGTTGCTCAACATCCTGGCCTATGAACTGGTTCATGCCGGGCGGTGCCTGATGGAGACTGCGACCGGCGAGGGGTGGAGCCTTCGCCGGTTCCGCGAGCGCGTTCTGCGCGCCGCCGCCCGGGTCGTCGTTTCCGGCCGACGCATCACCATGGTCATCGGGGAAACATTCGCCCGCTTCTGGCAACGGCTCTGGCCGCGCTTGGAACGCTTGCGATACGCCGACCCGTAACCCCGTCCAAGTCGGCCAGCTAGACTTCAAGCCACCGCCGGATCGCCGGTGGCGGTCCCGCTCGCCTCCACGGCGGCTTCTTCACGCCTTTCATGCCTCAAGTGGCTATCGCACAGCTGGGGAAGCACCCGTGACTCGCCAGCCGCGAATGACCCTGCAACGAGACTCGCATCACATGCAGAAAAGTCTACGGCAAGGGGGTTGGTGAATAAGCCGGGCTCACATCGCAGGAGATCTATCCATGTTATTGCGAAAAACACGTTCCCCGGGACCGGCCGTTCTCGGTACCCTTCTTGCCTGTCTTGTTGCCGTCGCGGTGCCAAGTGCCGCGCAGGCCCGGTGCGAGGCCAAGATCGACGGCGAGTTGCGCAAGGCCGGTGTGGCCGCCTCCGATGTGCAGCGCATCGACCTCAGGCCAAGGCGGAGCAGCCTCGAGAACGGCAGTCAATTGGACGGCTATTCGGCTTGGGTGCGCCTTAAATCCTGTGCGGGGGCGGTGATCATCGATCTGAGCGACTACTGTTACGTGGAGCAGGTCTACACGAGGGACGGCTGCCAGGTGGCCGGTCTGCCTTCTTCTTGTTGACGGCTCGTCTCGACCTCTGAACGCCTTAGCGGCGAACAGGTAAGGGATGCCGTCAGCCGTGCAGCCGCGGGAAACGGGGTCGGCGAACGTCCGCGCGTTTCGGCCGCACCATTCGGCGGCCATGCCCGCCGCTTGAACTTGGACGATACGGGCCCTATCGATGAGGGGAGCAGGAATTCATTATGTGACGGAGTCTCGCACCGATGGAGATGCATCAGGTCCGATATTTCCTCGCCCTCTGTGAGACGTTCAACTTCACCCGCGCCGCCAAGCAATGCGGCGTCGCCCAGCCGTCCCTGACCCGGGCGATCAAGAAACTCGAAGACGAGCTGGGAGGAGAGCTGTTCCGGCGCGAGCGCACCCGCACCCACATGACCGACCTGGCCCGGCTGGTCCGCCCCCATCTCACCCAGATTCTCGAGGCGAACCAGGCGGTGCGGGCGGAGGCGCACGGGTTCAAGAACCTGGACAAAGCGCCGTTGCGGCTCGGCGTGATGTGCACCATCGGGCCAGCCCGCATGGTCGGTTACTTCAACCGGCTGCGACAGGAGATCTCGGCCCTCGACGTCTCTCTTACGGAGGGTTCCGGTCAGGAGATGGTGGACGATCTCCTGGCCGGGAACCGGGACATTGCCCTGGTCGGGCTGCCGCGCTTTCCCGACCGCCTGGACGTCCGGCCCCTCTACACGGAACGCTACGTGATCGCCTTCCCCAGGGGGCATCGTTTCGAGAGGATGAACGGCGTATCGCTGAAAGACCTGGACCAGGAGGACTACCTGGAGCGGGTCAACTGCGAGGCGCCCCACTATTTCGATGCCGCCGGCCTCGAGGCGCCGGAGGTTCGGGTCCGCTATCGCAGCGAGCGGGAGGACTGGATCCAGGGGATGGTCATGGCCGGCCTCGGCTGCTCGATGGTGCCGGAGTACCTTCCGATCATGCCCGGCCTGGCGACCCGCCCGTTGCTGGATACCGGGCTCACGCGCACGGTCAGTCTGGTCACGGTGGCGGGGCGCCGGTTCGCCCCGGCGGTCGAAGCTTTCATCCGTCTGGCGCATCGCCACGACTGGTAAGGCGCGGTGCAGGTCCAAGGGGCACTGACAATGGCCCATGGGGATCGTCGTCGCCCCTTGGTACTACCTCATTGCGGATGAATACGGGTCCGGGCGCGGGATAAAACGGACTCTTGCTTCAGCCCGTCCGCCCCGGTCATCGGTATCCGAGGACACCGCCAGGACGGCCGGAGCTGGGGGCTCCATGCCGAACGCCGCCCGGTAGTCGCGGGCCGGATCAACCGTTTCTTCAAACCATGTGCCGAGGGGCGCGCTGGCCCCTCTCAGCACGATCAGCACCCCGTCGTCGGGAAGATGCGGGTTGGAGAAGCGTCGACCGGCGGTCTGGTCGTTGTCCCATACGTAGGTGACGACCCGGCCAGCCAGTGGCTCGCCGACCAACGTCGAGCGGATCGCGCGGCCGAGGCGGGCGAACAGGCCTTCATCCGCTGGTGGCGGGAAGCCCACGTGCACGGCCAGGGGCCGGTCGTTGCCGCTACATTCCGGCGCCCGATCCACGCGCCAGCGCCAGACGAAGGCGCCGCGCGTCGCCGACGGATCGAGTCGACGGTACAGGAACCCGACGGCCCCGTTGGCGGCAACGGCGATGGCGCCATCGTCCGCCAGCCGGAATTCGGCGGTCCGTTTGCCCATCGGCGTGACAAGCCGCCAACCGGCCTGGTGCAAGACATTCTTCTCCACGGCTGACGCGGCCGTCGTCACGACCAAGAGAGAGAGCAACACTCCCGCTCGCAACGGTTGCCTCCAGGCTGTCATGCGGCTTTCACCTGGGCCGGGGTCAGGAGACCCAGCGCGACCAGGGCGTCGGCCTGTCGAGACCAATGGTGTTCGAGTTTCGTGCTCAGCGGCAGGCCGAACGTCTTGAGCAGCGTGGCGTGGTCGGTTAACGCCGACCGGGAGAAGGTCGTCCACAACTGCCGCAGCCATCGGTAGATGTCGACCCGCTCGTCCACCGTTAGCGCCGCGAGGAGCGGCGGTACGACGATGTGGCCGAATCGGACATGTCGCGCTTCGTCCCGCGCCAGACGCCGGGCCACGGCCGAAAACAACGGGCACCCCAGTGCCGAGGCGATCCGCGGATAGACGGAAAGGGCTGCCTCCTCCAGGACGATGTTGTTGGCCAGCACCAGGGCCGCGGGTGGCCCTTGCCAGGGCAGCATGGCCTCCAGCGCCTCCTTCAGCACCGAGGTGCTCTCGGCGATTTCGCCGAGTCGCGCCAGACAGGCCACGTGCACCGCGACGTGCCGCCGCTCGTCAACCTCCTGCCAGACCAGGGCCGCGCGGGCGTGAGCATCGTGCGAGAACGCCGCCAACAGACGCCCGGTCAGGGCCAGGGCGGCCGCCTCGCCGTGGAACAACTGGCTTACCAGTCCGACGTAGGAGCGCCGCGGCACCCACGGGGATGCCGCGGGTGAGCATGTCCAGTCGATTGCTTGATCCAACTGCCATTGTCCCCGCGCCGACACCTCGGCGAGCCGGTCGAGACGGCGGTCGATCCGTTGGTCCGGCTCGGTCATGTCATGTCCTGGCGTGCGAAATGACCTGGGGGCGGAAGACCTCAATTCCTCTTCCAGGAAATGGGATGGCGCCGCCCGTAGCACAGACCAATTCTCCGTGATCGCCGATCCTGGGCGATCAGGGGGCAAAGAGCGGTAAGAGAGCGGCAAGCCGCTCCCTTCCCGCAGCCGAAGCCGATGAAAAACGTCCATGGACCCGTCGGAGGGCGGCAGTCTTGTCGACGCGGAATGGGCTCAGCTGTCGCGCAAGTTGGGCCACTTCCTGTCGGCGAGGGCGATGTAGCCCGGAATGTCCTGTTGCCACACCCTCTGGACGTCCTTGTTGACGTTCAGGTAGAGGGTGCCATCGACGATTCGCCACGCCTCGGGATCGATATCGACCTTGGCGCCCTGGGAGACACCGTAGGCGCAGTAGCCGCCGTAGGCGGGCGCGTACTTGTGGGGGTTGGCGGCGAAGAGGTTCCGGTTGTTCGCCGAGGCGAAGCGCCAGGTGGCGTCCATCCAGTCGTGGGTGAACTTCTTGCTTCCCTCGACGGGCTTGCCGACGGTGTGGTAGGCGACAGTGTCGTAGCCGTCAATGGCGGTGCCGAACAGGGTCTTGTTGACCGGTGCGGCGAGGACCGCACCGGCCATCACGGCGGAAAACAGGGTCGCGGCGAGGCCAACGATGATCTTGCGATACATGGGGTTACTCCTTTCGTTCGATCGGACCAAGGGATCGTTGCCCCCACAGATGGTGTCTCGGCGCGCCGCCGTGAAATATCGTCTGGGTACGGTTTCGATAGCCCGCGGCTATGGGGCGGTGGGGCCAAGACGTGGCGCGACCGAGATCGATCGGTCCCCGGGCGACCGCTGGGTCACCGGCTTCATGGCCGAGATGAACCAGGCCCAGCCCATGAGCGGACCGAGGCGCCGTTCCAGCGGGGACTGGATTGGCCACGGCTCGCCGTAAACCAGCAGCCCCCCCGGGTGGGTGCCGTAGCGACGCATCTGCCAGCGCCGGTACAGGCGTCCCAGTTTCGGTACCAGGTAGAAGTAGAACTCGCCTTTGCGCAGGGTAAGACCCTTGAACCCGGCGAACAGGCGGCGGATGCTCCCGGCCGTGTAGCATCGGGTGATGGGGTTGGCGATGGACTGGGTGTTTCGGCCGCCCCATTCGGTGGCCTTGCCCAGCCATTCCCGGTCGCCGAAGGCCTTCCCCCGGAGCAGGCCGACGCATAGCGCCAGGTTGATCCAGTAGTGCCAGGAGGACTTGCAGTACAGCATGACCACCGCTTTCCCCCCGGGCTTCAGGACCCGCCGAACCTGGTCGATCGCGGCCTCCGTGTCGGGCGTATGGTGCAGGACGCCGTTGGAATAGACGATGTCGAAGCTGTCGTCGGCGAACGGCAGTCGCTCCCCGTCCGCCTGCAGGGCCAGGCATTCCGCCGCCATATCCCCCAACAGACCAAACTTCGCCCGGGTGGCGCGGGCCCGCTTCGCCGTCAGGTCGACGGCCGTCACATGGGCCCCGTGACGGGCGAACAGGGCCGAATGGCCGCCGGCGCCGCATCCCACCTCCAGCACCCGGCGGCCCTTCAGCTCGGCGAGCGGCATTTCCACCACCGCCATGTGATCGCGCAGGCGGAACATGTCCTCGAGGTCGTCCAGGCTTCGCAGCAGGTCCTCGCGGGTCAGGCCGTCGTGACTTTCCTCGTAAAGGGAGTCGTAGAGCGCGCCCCAGAACGCCTGGATGTCGCCCTTGGTGGCGGCTGGCGGGATGTCCTCGGACGGTTGTCGTAGGGGTACCATCTGTCTGACCTAGACCACTAGCGGCTGGCTTTCCAAGTTTCGTAGTCGGCCATGGTCTGGTCGTTGGGCGGGTAGCGGCCGACGATGGACTCGCCGGACTTGATGCGGTCGTAGATGTAGCTCTCCATCAATTCCTGCTCGGCGGCGTCCTCGGCGACCTCATCGGCCAGGGGCGAGGGGATGACCACGACGCCCTCGATGTCGCCGACCAGGATATCGCCGGGAAGGACGGTGACCCCGCCGCAGCCGATGGGTTGCATGGCGTCCAGGCCATGGAGCCGCAAGGTCGAAGCCGGCGCCGAGCGGGCGGCGCAGAAGATCGGGAAGTCGAGATCGTCCATCGCCGCCGTATCGCGGATCCCGCCGTCGGTACAGATTCCAGCGACCCCGCGGACGCGCAGGCGCTCGACCAGGATGTCCCCGGCGACCGCCGCCGAGGTGTCTCCCCGGCAGTCGTAGATCAGCACGTGGCCCGGCGGCGTCGCCTCGATGGCCTTGCGTTGCGGGTATTCGGGATCCGCCTGCAGGTGCGGTCCGGTAATGTCCTCGCGCGCCGGAATCATCCGTACCGTGTAGGCCGGACCCACCAGTCGGGTCTTCGGATTGAGGGGCCGCGGCGACGGCATATGGGTGCTTTGTAGCCCCCGCTTGGCGAGCTGGCTGGTCAGGGTGGCCACCGCCACCTTGGAGAGGAGTTCACGGGCGGAGTCGCTCAGGGGCTTCGGGTCGTAGAACTTCATGGGGCACCTTTCGGAGGAATCGTGAGAAGAGACGTGTCAGCCTATCATGACGCGGTTGCGATGGCGGCCCACATGCACGACGATTGTCCGCGGGGAGACTACCCATGGCCGAGGCACCCAAGGGTTTCATCGGGTCGATGTTCGAAAGCTGGCGCGGGCCGGATCGGCGCGGCGAGACCTTCATATCCGGCACGGTAGTCGCGCCGCCGGCGGCCGAAGAGCAGATCCAGCGCGATGACCGAGATCGTCGTCGGACCACGGTGGGGAAGCCCCACGGCGTCCTGTTCAGCACCGCCGCCCGCCTGGAAGCGCTGGAATCCTGGCTCACCGCCAACTGCGCCGAAGCCTGGTCCATGAAACTCGCCGGCATGGGCGAGGACCTCGAACTCAAGGAAGTGCGCATCATGTTCGCGAGCCCCGAGGACAAGGCAGCGTTCACCCGTCGGTTCGCCGAGTGACGGGCGCGTTCGACAGCATCCTGCCGCCGTTTAGGGTTGCGGGGCGCCTGTGAGCGCGGTCACCCGTTTTCTTCCGCTAGCAAGTCTATGATAAACGGAGCGTAATTGATTCCATCGTCCACCGTCGTCGACGTTCGACGCCGGCGGATCCTCACCCGGAGCGGTCATGGAGGAACCCAAAACGGCGTCCATTCGAGGCGTGCGTTGGCTCGCCCGTTTGCCGCGGGATCTGATGAGCGGTGCCGTTGTCGCCCTGGTCATGGTCTCCTACAGCCTGTCCTTCGCGCTGCTCATCTTTTCTGGCCCGCTGGCGCCATACCTGTCCTTCGGCGTATCGATGACGATGCTGACGGCCGGCCTGTGCGGTGCCGTTGTCGCCCTGACCAGCTCCTACAAACTGTCCATATCCGGTCCCGACACGGCGACCATGGCCGTGGTCAGCGCCATGGCGGCCGGCGTCGCGGGCCATTTCAGCGAACCGTCTGAAGCGATGCTGATCCATGTGCTGGTGGCGATCATTACCACCACCTTGATGGCCGGGGTGGTCCTGTTCGCCCTTGGGTCCCTGCGCATGGGCGTCTGGATGCGCTACATCCCCTATCCCGTGCTCGGCGGTTTCCTGGCGTCCGCCGGATGGCTGCTGACGGCGGGCTCGATCAAGGTCATGACCGGCACGCAGCTGACGGTGGACAATCTGCCGCTGCTGCTGGAATCCCACGCCCTGGGTCCCCTTGTCGCCGGTATCGCCTTCGCGGCAACGATCTTCGTTGGCCGCAGCCAATTCAAGCACGACTTCGTGCTGCCGGGCATTCTCCTCGGCGGCATGGCGCTGGTCCACACGGTGATCCCCCTGTCGGGAATCTCCTTGTCGGAGGCACGGGATCTGGGTTGGTTGTTTCCCGACTATGAGGTGCTGCCTCCTTGGCTGCCATGGAATTCCGAGGTGCTGGACGTTCTTCAGTGGTCGAAGCTGATACCCCAGGCGGGAGAGGTGGGGGCGGCGGTGGGCGTCACCGCGGTAGCGATCCTGCTCAACGCGACCGGACTGGAGGTTTGGCGCAAGTCGGAGCTCGAACTGGACCGGGAGTTTCAAGCTCACGGCTTCGCCAATCTGCTGACCGGTCTGCTCGGCGGCACCATCGGCAATCTGTCCTTGAACCGCACCATGCTGAACCAGGGCGCGGGCGCGCAGTCTCGCCTGGCCGGTTTCTTCATGGGGGTCTTCTGCTTGCTGGTCCTGTTCGCCGGCAGCGCCCTGATCGGCCACATTCCGACACCGATCCTGGGCGGCCTCCTGCTCTACCTGGGCCTCACCGTGCTGTGGAACTGGCTGGTGCGAAGCTGGCGCCGCATGTCGCGCCCCGACTTCGTGCTGATCGTCGCCATCCTTCTTCTCATCGTGCACCGCGGCTACCTGGAAGGGCTGGCCCTCGGGGTCGTGGCGTCGTGCATCTTCTTCGCCCTCAATTACAGCCGGGTTCGGGTCATCAAGCACAACCTGACCCGCCAGGAGTACGGCAGCTACGTGGAAAGGTCCGTCGAGCAGGCACGCCTGCTTCACCGCAACGGCAACGAGATTCAAATTCTTTGGCTCCAAGGCTACCTTTTCTTCGGTTCGGCCAATCGGTTGATGGAAGAGATCAAGCGCCGGGTCGAGGCCGACATGGACCCGCCCGTTCACTTCATTGTTCTCGATTTTCGTCTTGTGGGGGGCATCGATTCCTCGGCCGTGTTCAGTTTCATCAAGCTGCGCAACTTCGCCGAGGAGCGGGACGTACAGCTTATTTTCTGCGGTGTGTCCGAGGCCACCCTGACGGCCTTTCGCATCGAGGGGCTCTTGGTGCCCGATGACCCGGTGGCCGTTCTTCAACCCAACCTGGACCTGGCGCTGGAGCGGGCGGAAGACGGGGTTCTCGCCGAATGGCACGCCGAAGCCGTCTCGGCGCCGGCGTTCGAACGGTGGCTGACGCGCGAGCTGGACAGCGAGGTCGTAACGTCCCGTTTCATGGAGTACCTGGAACTGGTCGATTTGGCGGCCGGCGACTACCTGTTCCAACAGGGGGATCCGACCGAGGCCTTGTACTTCGTGGTTTCAGGCCGGGTGAGCGTGGTCCTGGAGCGTCCCGGGGTCGCGCCGATCCGCCTGCGCAGCATGATCGGCTACACCGTCATCGGCGAGATGGGCCTCTATCGGGATGTCAGCCGTGCCGCTTCGGTGATCGCCGAGCAGGAATCCCAGGTGTTCCGACTGAGCCGGGATTCCTTGCAGCGCATGCAGGAAACGGATCCGCGGATCGGAAATGCGTTCCATGCCTTCATTGTCCGGGTTCTCGCCGACCGGCTGAGTTTCGCCAACGAGGAGATTGCCGCGCTTCAGCGGTGACCATCACGGGACAGCGGTGAGCTCAGGGCGACGGGATCGAGATTTCGCTCGCCGATTAACGCCGCAGCCGCGAATCGACATCGAAGGCGGTTGGGCAGTTCCCTCATGGGTCCATACAACCCTTTGAAATAGGGATAGGAATCGTGACCGTTGACAGGCATTTCCCCGGCCATGTTGAATGCGGTTGTCCCGGGGGGGCTTGCAAAGTTCAGGGGTATCCATGAGCAAGGCTTGGCTGGCGCTTTCCGTTGTCGGCGTCGTCGCTGTCGTCGGTGCGTTGTTCTTCTTCCTCAAATCGCAAGAGCAGGCCAAACAAGATCAGTTGTCGGCGGCGGCGGAATGGCTGATGCTCCGGCATGAGCGAATTCCCATGGCCGGCGGCTGGTCGGTGACGTCCGTCAAACCGAACGCCAACGGAGTGGAAGTCCACCTGACGGTACCGGAGCCCCAGGCCGCGACGATCCTCCGCAAGCCCCCGGTAAGCCGCGTCGCTGCCCTGCGCCCCGGCTGTCCCCATCCCGAAGAGGCCATTTGGACAATGCTTCCCAGCGGGATGTTCATCAGCGTGGCCGCCCAGTCCGCGACGGGCAAGCCGTTGGCAAACGCCGTTTGCAAAGGCCCGTGATCCACCGCCGCGGCGTCGGCCTTCGTTCGGTCGTCCCGGCCAGATGGAAAATAAGTGTTGGAATGTCAAACAGTCCCGGCTAGGTTTGGGTCAAGGCAAACGCAGGGGTCCCTAGGGTCCGTTTGCTGTTGTTTGGGGTTTGCCTACTCCGAATGTGTACACCGAACGTCGCGCTTTTGACCTCTGATCGCGTGGCCTCGCAAAGCCCTGGCGACGCGACCCTCGGTGAGCGTCCGACCCGGCTGTAAACCTTGATCAAGATACTGCGGTATGATGAGACAACCATCCAATCCCAGAAGGGTGCGTCCTCGCGGTAACGGCAAGCGTCACCCTTCGTCGAAGAACTATCCCGTCGAAAGCAACGGTCCCGACGTAAAGATCCGGGGTACCGCCCAGCAGGTTTTCGAAAAGTACCTGGCCCTGGCGCGAGACGCCGCGACGTCTGGCAACAGGGTCGCGGCGGAAGGCTTTTATCAGCACGCGGACCACTACTACCGCCTCGTCAACGCCGACCAAAGCGGCGGACAATCGGGTCACGGCCGGGATGGCCGCCAGGGTCGGTTCCCGCATCAGGCGGGCGAAAGTAGCCAGACGGACGCCGCGCCCCATCCGGGCGACGCCCCGCAGCCGGAACTGCCCACCGCACAAGGAGCCAGTGTGGAGAATGACAGTTCCAAGCCCGGAAACGGGGATGGCATGTCCCGCCGGCCGCCCTCGAACGGGAACGGTCAAGGCGATTCTGAACCGGGCGATAGCTTCGATTCCGAACCCAGCGCGGCCTAAGCTCCGCGGCTGCTGAACGCGGCCCTTGAGGCGGCTCGGCGGGCCGATTTGAGAGTCCGTTTCCCAGTCACGCCGGACGGCGTGGCTGGTAGCTTTTGCAAGGTTTTGCGCCCCTTGTGCGCAAAACCTTGCAAAAGAGAACAAGCGAAAGAGGGGCGCCGGGCCGCCCCAAGCCCCTCTTTCTCATTGTAAACACTGAAGAAAAGTACACTGAGCGACAGCGAAGGACTTTTCTTCACAGTCGACCGGTTAGGCGTCGCCGGCCGTCGCGCCGTCGGCCGCCGCCGGGGTGACCCTGTCGCCCACTTCCACCGTGCCGCCTGTTTCCACCCGGGCGTAGACGCCCAGGTCCGTGTGCCCGTGGCCGGCCTGAAGGGCGCGCGGCACGTTCAGGTCCCGATCGCCCGTTTCGGGATTGACCGTCGTCGCCGCGCAGCGGCCGGTCCTTTCCACCACCCTCAGGCGTACCGTGCCGACCACGAGCTCGCGGCCGATCCAGTCGAACTCGCGCCACGGCGCCACGTCCTCCAGCAGCAAGTTGCCGCGGAACCGCACCGGGTCCACCGGAACGCCGGCGGTCCGTTCCAGGTCCGCCACCGATGCAAGGTTGATGAGGGGCACGAAAGGCTGCGGGCTGTCGGTGAAGGGATGGTCGGCGTCCGTTTCAACCAGCCGCGGTTTGCCCCCCGCGTCGGTGCCCAGATAGGCGGCGAAGAAGTCTTCCACAATGGCCCGGCCCACGGGATCGCCAAGCCTGCCCCGGGCGACCGCATGTCCACCGCGTCGGATCTCCAGCACGCCATCTTCCGACTCCAGGCGCGCATCCAGGGCCGCCAGGCGGGGATTCTGCATCAACATCAGGAAGTTGCGCTTCGGCAACCAGCGGGGCGACGATGAGTCCAGGTCGACCCCGGCGCGGGCCAGGCCGTAGCGGCGGTCGCCGGGCAGGCCTTGGCCAGGGGAGAGGTCGACCCAGTCCAGCAGTTCCGGGCTTAGGCCCTTGACGGGAAACCGGTGGATGCGGGCGATTCGTCCAGACATAAGCGCACCGTGGCGCTGGCGGCCGGGGCTGTCAACTTTGTCCCCGTCGCCGGCCGCGCGGACAGCGGGTGTCACCTTGCGGCGCCCGATCCACGAAACATATTAGGATCGCGAGATACACGGTGCCCGGAGGTCGGGACATGAACTTGGACATCTATACGGAACGGACCCGCGGCTTCATCCAGTCGGCCCAGACGCTGGCGACCCGGTCGAGCCATCAGCAGCTGACGCCGCTGCATCTTCTGAAAGTGCTGCTGGACGACCGGGAAGGGCTTGCCGCCAACCTTATCCGCGCCGCCGCCGGCGATCCGGCCAAGGCCCTGACAGGCGCCGAGGCCGAGCTTGCCGGGTTGCCCAAGGTGGAGGGTTCGGGCGCCGGCCAGGTCTATCTGGCCCAGGAAACGGGCCGCCTGTTCGACCAGGCGGAGGAACTGGCCAAGAAAGCCGGCGACAGCTTCGTCACCACCGAACGCCTGCTGCTGGCCCTGGCCCTGGCCGCCGGTTCGGCGGCCGCCAAGGTGCTGGCCGATGCTGACCTCAAGCCCCAGGCGTTGAACCAGGCCATCAACGAGATGCGCAAGGGCCGGTCCGCCGACAGCGCCACCGCCGAGGACACGTATGAGGCTTTGAAGAAGTTCGCCCGCGACCTCACCGCGGCCGCCGCCGACGGCAAGCTCGACCCGGTCATCGGCCGCGACGAGGAAATTCGCCGTACCATCCAGGTCCTGTCCCGGCGGACCAAGAACAACCCGGTGCTGATCGGCGAGCCCGGCGTCGGCAAGACCGCCATCGTCGAGGGCCTGGCCCAGCGCATCGTCAATGGCGACGTGCCCGAATCCCTGCGCCATAAGAAGCTGATGGCCCTCGACCTGGGCGCCCTGGTGGCCGGCGCCAAGTTCCGCGGCGAGTTCGAGGAGCGCCTGAAGGCGGTATTGGGTGAGGTCATCGCTGCCGAGGGCGAGATCATCCTCTTCATCGACGAGATGCACACCATCGTCGGCGCCGGCGCCGCCGAAGGCGCCATGGACGCCTCCAACCTGTTGAAGCCGGCGCTGGCCCGGGGCGATCTCCACTGCGTCGGCGCCACCACCCTGAACGAGTACCGCAAGCGGGTGGAAAAGGATGCCGCCCTGGCGCGGCGTTTCCAGCCCGTCTTCGTCAGCGAGCCGACGGTGGAGGACACCGTCTCCATCCTGCGCGGGCTGAAGGAAAAGTACGAACTGCACCACGGGGTGCGCATCGCCGATGCCGCCCTGGTGTCGGCGGCGACCCTGTCCAATCGCTACATCACCGAGCGGCACCTTCCCGACAAGGCCATCGACCTGGTGGACGAGGCGGCGAGCCGCCTGCGCATGGAGGTGGATTCCAAGCCCGAGGAATTGGACGAGCTGGACCGCCGGGTCATCCAGCTCAAGATCGAGCGCGAGGCCCTGAAGAAGGAGCACGACGAAGCCTCCGCCGAGCGTCTGCGTCGCCTGGAAGAGGAACTCGTCGAGTTGGAGGAGAACGCCCGCGCGCTCACCGCCCGATGGCAATCGGAAAAAGACGCTCTGGCCGATTCGACCAAGGTCAAGGAGCAGCTCGACCAGGCCCGCCTTACCGTCGAGCGGGCCATGCGCGAGGGCCGCTACGAAAAAGCGGGCGAGCTTCAGTACGACCTGATCCCGAAGCTGGAAAGGAAACTGCAAACGGCCGAAAGCACCGAGGCCGACCACATGGTCGAGGAAACCGTGACCGCCGAACACATCACCGCCATTGTCTCCCGCCGGACCGGCATCCCCGTCGACAAGATGCTGCAGGGCGAGCGGGAGAAACTGATCCACATGGAAGAGTCCCTGCGCCGCCGGGTCATCGGCCAGGACGAGGCGCTTGTGGCCGTCTCCAACGCCGTGCGCCGGGCCCGCGCCGGCCTGCAGGACCCCAACCGGCCGATCGGGTCGTTCCTGTTCCTGGGCCCCACCGGCGTCGGCAAGACCGAGTTGACCAAGGCGTTGGCCGCCTTCCTGTTCGACGACGACACGGCGCTGATCCGCATCGACATGTCCGAATACATGGAAAAGCACAGCGTCGCCCGACTGATCGGCGCGCCGCCGGGCTACGTGGGCTACGAAGAGGGTGGCGCGCTGACCGAGGCGGTGCGCCGCCGGCCCTATCAGGTGGTCCTGTTCGACGAGGTGGAGAAGGCCCACCCGGACGTCTTCAACGTGCTGTTGCAGGTGCTCGACGACGGTCGCCTGACCGACGGCCAGGGCCGCACCGTGGATTTTCGCAACACCATGATCGTGCTGACCTCCAATCTGGGGGCCGAGATCCTGGCCACCCAGGCCGAAGGCGAGGATTCGTCCGCCGTCCGCGACGAGGTGATGGCGATCGTGCGGTCCGCGTTCCGGCCCGAATTCCTCAACCGCCTCGACGAGATCATCCTCTTCCACCACCTGAGCCGGGCGCAGATGGGCGGCATTGTCGAAATCCAGCTCGCCCGCCTCCGCGACCTGCTGGCCGATCGGGACATCGTCCTGGAGTTGGACGGGACCGCCGAGGCCTGGCTGGCCAATGCCGGCTACGACCCGGTCTACGGCGCAAGGCCCCTGAAGCGGGCGATCCAGCGCAGCCTGCAAAACCCCCTGGCCACCCTGATCCTCGAAGGCAAGATCCAGGACGGCGACACGGTGCCCGTCTCGGCCGGCGAGGGCGGGCTGATCGTTAAGGGTGAAGTGGTGAAAGAAGCGGCGTAGAGGCCCTACTGTTCCCTCGCTGCCACCGCCGGAACGGAAACCAACGCCGTCCACTGGCGATCGATCCCGCCGCGGGCTTCCTGAAAGCGGGCCAGCTCCTTGCCTTTCAGTGCCCGCCCCGAGGGCATCTTGACCGTCAGCGGGTTCACCTGCCGGTTGTCGCGCAGGATCTCGTAATGGAGGTGGGGTCCGGTCGACAGGCCCGAGGTGCCCACGTAGCCGATGATCTGTCCCTGCTTGACCCGCGCGCCCCGGCGGACGCCGCGGCCGTAGCCCTTGAGATGGCCATAGGCGGTGTCGAAGCTGCCGTTGTGGCGGATGCGCACGTAGCGCCCATAGCCGCCGTTGCGTCCCGCCGCCACCACCCGGCCGTCGCCGGCGGCGTAAATGGGGGTGCCGCGGGGGGCGGCGAAGTCGATGCCCCGATGCATGCGGGTGAATCTCAATACCGGATGGCGGCGCTTGCCGTAGCGGGACGACAGGCGCGCCCCGTCGATGGGGGTGCGCATGAGGGCCTTCTTGGCGCCCTTGCCCTTTTCGTCGAAGTAGTCCTCATCCCCGTCGGCGAGGGCGTGGCGGTAGATGGCCGTGGTCTTGCCCGACAGGGTCAGGGACGCGTGGAGGATGCGGCCGTGGTATACCGCGACCCCGTTGTCGTCCTCGAGGTTCTCGTAGAGGACCTTGAATGCGTCGCCGGGTTGGATGTCCCGCTGAAAATCCACGTCCCAAGAGAACAGGCGGATGAGCTCGGTGATGATGGGGACGGGCACGTCTGCCTTCGCCGTGGCCTCGAACAGGCTGGAGCGGATGATGCCCGCAGCGGCGACGGGGGCTCGGGTGAGCGCCTTTTCCAATTCCCGGGCGTCGAACAGGCCCGTCTTGTCCCGGGACACAAGGACCCGCCGGGCATGATCCACGTCGAGGCTGACCCCGATCAGGGCGATCTCGGACGGCGTTTCGATCGGGGAGCGGAAGGACACGACCAACTCCTGCCCCGGCTTCAGGCGCCGGGGGTCGTAGGTCGTGGCCAGGGCCCGGATCGCGTCGTGGGCGTCGCCCCGGTCGGCGCCCGCCTTCACCAACAGGGGCATCAGGGTGTCGCCCCGGCGCACCGTTAGATTGCGGTCGAACTGGATCGCGCGGGGCGCCGCCGAAGTGGCGGCCCGCGACGGGTCTTCGTCCGGTGCCCGCGGCCGATCCGGCAAGCGCACGCTCAGGGTGGCGGCGACCAGGGGATTGCCCAATGAGAGGGGCGCCAGGGACAGGGTGGCGTCATCCCTGATTTCCGCGGGGATCACGGCACTCAGGGGGGCTACGGGGACCACGGGGCCGCTCGCCGCGGGGTCGAGGGCATGACCCGGCGAAGGGAACAAAATCCCAAGGCTAAGAAACAAGGCTGTTGCCGGGTGAATCAGGACCGAGACCAAGTTATCTCCCGTGTGCCCATGGGCCTTGTGGGTGCCCCATTCCCGTCCCCATGGTGTTCGGGCGCCCGCGGTCACCACAATGTCCCTCGGGACTCGCCCTGTCAAGACGCTACGGAACGGGATTCGCTGTTCCATTTCACGACGATGCTGATCCAGCGGCCACTGTTGTGGGACGCCGTCCGACGAACCGGTCCGGCTGTTTGACGCGACCCTTTCCCGGATGAAACTATTCTGATGGGGTAGTCTTGCCTCGCGGCGCCGAGCCCGACTAGCCAATCCACGTGTCCCTGATTCAAGGAAACATTTCCTATATTCCGCCCTTCGTCGACGGACCGGCGCTCCAGGGAGGACCCAGGGGGATAAACCGTTTGACAGCCCCAAGACCAAGCCCTATAAGCCGCGCTCCGCCGGTGCCGGGCCTACAAGCGTGGCATCTCACGGTTGCTCCTGCGGCCGTGTTTGGCGGTTTCCACTCTTCGACATTCGCACTTTGACGTTAGCACTTTGACGTTAGCTCTTTGACATTGTGATTTAAGGAAGGGATACGCGGGCGGCGGTTTGGCTTGTTTTGTCGGATTTGTCTGTTTGCGTATTTCGGGTACCGGGTTGTTCGGCATGGTTTGGCATTGGGTTGTCATTGGCGTGGCGGATGATTTGGTGCTGATGACTTATGAGTGCGCGAATAGGCTCTAAGTGCCGGGTTTGGGCTTTGGTTTTCGGTTTGGGTGTTCCCTGGTTGGGGCATTCGAGGTGGGGGTCTTGGTTCGGGTCCGGCGGTCAATATGAGAGTTTGATCCTGGCTCAGAACGAA
>CBDFHV010000078.1:0-151673 GCA_965247705.1 Rhodospirillales bacterium
ATCGGCGTTTGCAGGGAGACGCGCACCCCAACGTCATCCGGCTTGAGGCAAATATCGGCACGCTGGCACTGGAACAAAATCGTGCCGATGATGCCCGTCACGCTTTTGAAAGGGCTGTATCCGGAATGGCTGAAGTGTTCGGACGCAGGCATCCCTCCCTCGCCTCCTATCACGTGGGCCTATCTCGGGCGCGGGAACTGGCCGGAGACCTGGATGGCGCGCTTGCAGCCAGCCGTGCGGCAGTGCTCGTCCTGCGCGACAGGTTCTTTGCGGTCGAGGCCAAGCGGGCGGTTGATGCCCTGGCCGACATCAACGGCAGACGCGTTACATTTTTGCGTCATCTCGAGCTGATCGAGCGCGTTGCGGCGGGCCGTGGACGTCCGATCTCAAAGTCCCTTCTCAACGAGTCATTCGAGATCGGTCAGTTGGCACGTGGGTCGAGGACCGCTCGTTCCCTAGCCCGCATGGCAGCCCGTTTCGCGGCCAAGGACGGTGAACTACTGCGACTTGTCCGCCAGCGCCAGCGCGCCGTCGATGCATGGCAACGATTTGAGGAGCAGATTGTGAGCGCCCTTTCCGGCCTCGGCCCGAAGAAAGACTTCGGACAAGGGGCCTTGGTGGCACTCCGCGATCGCCAAAGGGCACCCGAACGGGATATCCAACGACTTGATGGAAGACTTCTCAATGATTTTCCGCGCTATGCGGAAGTCATCAATCCAGTGCCCCTGTCAATCGACTTGACACAGGCGTACTTGAAACCGGGAGAGGCTTTGCTTTCAACGTTTTTTGGGGAAAGAAGAGGATTCGTGTGGGTCATCACCGCGAGCCAGTCAAGATTTATTCCAATTGAGGCCAGCGCCGAAGACCTGCTGCTTTTGGGGTCCGAAATTCGACTTGGACTGGATCCCTTCGCGGGAGCGCAGCTTACGCCGCAGGGACTCCCCGCGACATTCCCCGCCCGGCACGCTTTCGAACTGTTTGTTCTGCTGTTCGGTGGTGCGCGTGATTTGCTTGCCGATATCCGGACACTTTACGTCGTGGCCGATGGCGCCTTGCAAAGCCTGCCCCTAAGTGTCCTGCTAACCGAGAAGCCTCGCGCCGAGAGCTTTGGAATTGGCGACTTTGCCGGCGCACCCTGGCTGGCGAAGAAGTTCGGCATCGCGACTCTTCCGGCGGAGACGTCTCTGCGGGCCCTGCGTGGCGATGCTCGTATATCTCAAGCGGACAAGCCCTTTCTAGGCGTCGGCGATCCAATTCTGGCCAACCATCCGGGAGCCAAGCATGGCGCCCCGTTGAGCGACACAATCGCGGCGAGGGGCGTGAACGGCGGCCGCGCAGGCCGGACGCTCTTTCGTGGAGATCTCGCGGACGTGGCGGTTCTGAAGAAAATTCCATCCTTACCGGAAACCGCCGAGGAGCTGCGGCTCATGGCGAAGGCCCTCAAGGCGGGACCCGACGCGCTGGTTCTCGGAGAGAACGCAACGGAAAAGAACCTCAAGACCACCATCGACTGGAAGCGATACCACACAATCTCTTTCGCTACCCATGGATTGGTGTCGGGAGACCTGCAAGGGTTCTCGGAACCCGCCCTTGTCCTGACGCCGCTGTTGCGGGCCTCGACGCTCGATGACGGCCTGCTGACCGCATCGGAGATATCGAACCTGGATCTCGATGCCGATTGGGTCATCCTTTCGGCTTGCAACACGGTCGCGTCGGACGACAGCAGCGGCGGCGAAGGTTTATCCGGCCTGGCCCAGGCCTTTATCTACGCGGGAGCCCGCTCCATGTTCGTCTCTCATTGGGCGGTGATGTCCAAGCCAACGGTCCGGCTGACAACCGAAATGCTTCAGTTGTTGAAGAGCGGCAACGCCCTGGCGAAGACGGAGGCCCACCGACAGGCGATGCTGGCCCTGCTGGAGGATACCGAGAACCCATACTATGCCCATCCAACGATTTGGGCGCCCTTCGTCATCGTCGGAGAGGGCGGGCTAGTACGACAGTGAGGTCGGCGTGGGGTCACCAACGGCCGATTGGCCAGTGTCGGCATGGCGCGTCGTTTGCACTAAATGTGGTGGCTGTCTGTTTTATCCGGATAGGCACACTTGTTCCGACCAAACCTCACCGCTGATACATCAAGTTCGGCGACAGCCAGCGTTCCGCCTGTTCCAGGCTGACCCCGCGGCGCCGTGCGTAGTCCTCCACCTGGTCGCGGGCGATGCGCCCGATGCCGAAATAGCGCGAGTCCGGGTGGGCGAAATAGAAGCCCGACACGGAGGACGCCGGCAGCATGGCGTAACCCTCGGTAAGGTGAATGCCGGCCCTCTCTTTGGCTTGCAGAAGATCGAACAGCATTGGCTTCTCGCTGTGGTCCGGGCAGGCGGGATAGCCCGGCGCCGGACGGATGCCCCGGTATCGTTCCTTGACCAGTTCCTCGTTGGTCAAGCCCTCGTCCGGGTCGTAGCCCCAGAACTCCTTGCGCACCCGTTCGTGCATGCGCTCGGCGAAGGCCTCGGCCAGGCGGTCGGCCAGGGCCTTGAGCAGGATGTCGGAGTAGTCGTCGTGGTCGGCCTTGAAATGCGCCAGTTGGTCCTCGATATCGTGTCCGGCGGTGACCGCGAAACCGCCGATGTAGTCGGCGATGCCGGTCTCCTTGGGGGCCACGTAGTCGGCCAGGCAATGGTTGGGCCGGCCGGACCTCTTGACCATCTGCTGGCGCAGGAAATGGGCCGTGGCCACGACCGCGGTCCGGTCGTCGTCGGCATAGATCTCAACGTCGTCGCCGACGCTGTTGGCGGGGAAAAAGCCGATCACGCCCCGGGCCTTCAGCCAGCCGTCGCCGACGATCCGCTGCAACATGGCTTGGGCGTCGTTGAACAGGCTGCGCGCCACCTCGCCGACCACGTCGTCGTCCAGAATGGCCGGATAGTTGCCCGCCAACTCCCAGGTACGGAAGAACGGCGTCCAGTCGATGCGGGTGGTCAATTCGGCCAGGTCGTAGTCGTCGAACGTCTGGAGGCCCAGTCGCGGCGGACGTGGCGGCGCGTAGCCCTGCCACGCCACGGCGTGGCGGTTGGCGCGGGCCGCGTCGACGGCGAGCTGCTTGCCCTTTTGCTCGCGCCCGGCATGGGCTTGACGCACGGTCTCGTAGTCGTCCCGCACCGATTGGGCCAAGGCGCCACGCCGGTCGGGGCTGACCAGGTTCTGGGCGACGCCGACGGCCCGCGAGGCGTCCGTCACGTGGATCACCGGCTGGTCGTAGTTGGGGTCGATCTTGACCGCCGTATGGACCTTCGAGGTGGTGGCGCCGCCGATCAGCAGCGGCACGGTGAACCCGGCGCGCTTCATTTCCTGGGCGACCGTGCACATCTCTTCCAGGGACGGCGTGATGAGGCCGGAAAGCCCGATCATGTCGGCGTTCTCGGCCTTGGCGGTCTCCAGGATCTTGGTGTGGGGAACCATCACGCCCAGGTCTATGACCTCGAAGTTGTTGCACTGGAGCACCACGCCGACGATGTTCTTGCCGATGTCGTGGACGTCGCCCTTGACTGTGGCCATCACGATCTTGCCCTTGGTCCGCGGGCTTTCGTCGTCGCCCTTTTCGTCCTCGATGAAGGGGAGCAGGTAGGCGACGGCCTGTTTCATGACGCGGGCGCTCTTGACCACCTGGGGCAGGAACATCTGCCCCGAACCGAACAGATCGCCGACCACGTTCATACCGTCCATCAGCGGCCCTTCGATGACGTCGAGGGGGCGCACGGCGTTGAGGCGCGCTTCTTCCGTATCCTCGATGACGAAGTCGGCGATGCCCTTGACCAGGGCGTGGGACAGGCGCTTTTCGACCGCATCCTCCCGCCAGGACAAGTCGGGGCCGGTCTTTTCACGGGACTGGCCCTGGGCCTGGTCGGCGACCTCCAGCAGGCGTTCGGCGGCATCCTCGCGGCGGGCCAGGACGACGTCCTCCACCCGCTGGCGGAGGTCCTCGGGGATCTCGGCGTAGATGGCAAGTTGGCCGGCGTTGACGATGCCCATGTCCATGCCGGCCCGCACCGCGTGGTAGAGAAACACCGCGTGCATGGTCTCGCGCACGCCATTGTTGCCGCGGAAGGAGAACGACATGTTGCTGACCCCGCCGCTGATCAGGGCGTGGGGCAAGGTCTTCTTGATGGTGCGCGTCGCCTCGATGTAATCCCGGGAGTAGCCGTCGTGCTCGGCAATCCCCGTCGCCACGGGGAAGATGTTGGGGTCGATGATGATGTCCTCGGGCGGCAGGCCCACCGTCTCGGTGAGAATCCGGTAGGACCGGGTGGCGATCTCCACCATGCGGTCGTAGCTGTCCGCCTGGCCCTTGTCGTCGAAGCACATCACCACCACCGCGGCGCCGAATCGCAAGACCTCCCGGGCCTTTTCGATAAATGCCGCCTCGCCGTCCTTGAGGCTGATGGAATTCACCACGCCCTTGCCCTGGACGCATTTGAGCCCGGCGACGATGGCCGACCACTTGGATGAATCGATCATCACCGGCACCCGGGCGATGTCCGGCTCGACGGCGATCAGCTTGAGGAAGCGCTCCATGGCCGCCTCCGCATCCAGCATGGCGTCGTCCATGTTGATGTCGATGATCTGGGCGCCGTTATCTACCTGCTGGCGGGCGACCTCCAGGCCGGCGGCGTAGTCCCCTTCCAGGATCAGTTTCTGGAAACGGGCGGAGCCGGCCACGTTGGTCCGTTCGCCCACGTTCACGAAGCCGGTGACGTCGTCGAACGTCAGGGGTTCGAGCCCGCTCAGCCGGCAGCGGGTGGCTATTTCCGGTTGTTGACGGGGCGTAAGATCGCGCACCGCCTCGTCGATGGCCGTGATGTGGTCGGGTGTGGTGCCGCAGCAGCCGCCGACCAGGTTCACCAACCCCGATTCTGCCCATTCCCCGATCTGGCCGGCCATGTTGTCGGGTGTGTCGTCGTATCCGCCGAAAGCGTTGGGCAGGCCCGCATTCGGATGGCAGCTGACGAAGGTGTCGGCGACCCGGGACAGTTCCTGGACGTAGGCGCGCAACTCCTTGGCCCCCAGGGCGCAGTTGAGTCCGACGATCAGCGGCCGGATGTGGGCGACCGAGTTCCAGAAGGCTTCCGTGGTCTGGCCCGATAAGGTCCGCCCGGAGGCGTCGGTGATGGTGCCGGAAACCATCACCGGCAGCCGCTCGCCCCGGTCTTCGAACGCACGGGCCAAGGCGTAGAGGGCGGCCTTGGCGTTGAGGGTATCGAAGATGGTTTCGACCATCAGAATGTCGGCGCCACCGTCAATCAGGGCGTCGGTCACCTCGCCATAGGCGGCGACCAGATCGTCGAAGGAAACATTGCGGAAACCGGGGTCATTCACGTCGGGAGAGATGGAAGCGGTGCGACTGGTGGGGCCGAGAACACCGGCGACGAAACGGGGCCTTTCCGGCGTCGTTTCGGTGATCGCGTCGACGGCCCGCCGGGCGATCCGGGCGGCGTGGTAGTTGAGCTCGTAGACGTAGTCCTCCATGCCGTAGTCGGCCTGGCTGATGGAGGTCGAATTGAAGGTGTTGGTCTCGACGATGTCGGCGCCGGCCCGCAGGTAGGCCCGGTGGATGTCTTCGATGATGTCGGGCTGGGAGAGGGTCAGCAGGTCGTTGTTGCCCTTCACGTCCCGATGCCAGTCGGCGAACCGGGAACCCCGGTAATCGGCCTCCTCGAGGCGATGGTCCTGGATCATGGTCCCCATCGCCCCATCGAGGGTGAGGACGCGAGCGTGCAGCAACTCGCGCAGCAGCGGTTCCGGGTCTGTCACCCGGCGGGGAACAGGTTCGCCGCGAGTTACGGGTTCGGGCGACTTACGGGCGGGCGCCGGCGATGCTTGCCGTTCGGCGCGAGCCGGGGCGCCTCCGTGATGGCCGCAGCCGCAGATCGTCGCCGCTTCGCCGCTATCGTCGTGAAGATCGGTCATGAACTCAGTTCGTTGTTGTGGGAAAGGCGGCGCCGGCGGCCCGCGCCCCCAGTATATGACAGATGGCGAAGGACAGCTCGGCCCGGTTCAGGGTGTAGAAATGGAACGTGTCCACCCCTTCGGCGCACAGGGCCCGGCACTGCTCTGCGGCGACCGTCGCGGCGACCAGCCGGCGGGTGTCGGGGTCGTCGTCCAGGCCTTGGAACAGATCGGCCATCCAGTCGGGCACGCTGGCGCCGCACATGGCGGCGAACTCGGTAACCCGGGCGAAGTTGGTCACCGGCAGAATTCCGGCGACCAGGGGTACGGCGATCCCGGCGGCGACGACCCGGTCGCGAAAGCGCAGGAACACGTCGACGTCGAAAAAGAACTGGGTAATGGCGCGGCTGGCGCCTGCATCGACTTTGCGCTTGAGGTTGTCCAGGTCGCTGTCGGGGTCGGCCGCTTCCGGATGGGTTTCGGGATAGGCGGCGACGCTGATCTCGAAGTCGGCCACCCGCTTCAGACCGGCCACCAGATCGGCCGCGTAGGCATAGCCGCCCGGATGGGGCGTGTAGCCCTCGGAAAGGTCGGGCGGATCGCCGCGCAGGGCCACCAGATGCCTGATTCCGCTGTTCCAGTAGCGCTGGGCGACGTCGTCGATTTCCTCCCGGGTGGCCCCGACGCAGGTCAGATGGGCCGCCGGTTCCAACGACGTCTCCCGGCGCAAGCGCGTAACGGTGGCGTGGGTGCGCTCGCGGGTCGAACCGCCGGCGCCATAGGTGACCGAAACGTAGGCCGGGTTCAAGGGCGCCAGACGCTCGACGCATTCCCACAGATTGGCTTCCATCTTTTCGGTCTTCGGTGGAAAGAACTCGAAGGACACCGCAACCTCGCGCGGCAGCGGCGAAGCCACGGCCAGCCTGATATTCCCCGGGACGGACGATTCAGCGACGACGTTCATTGGCATGCTCCTAGTGTTGCGATTCTAACATTTGGTTCCTGAGCCCGGGGGTGAAGGTCGCAGTTTGCGTAGATTTAATGGGAACGAAATGTCTCGGTCGGAACACTAGGCATCGTCCCTATCCGGTTAAAGCAGGTAGCGCACCCTGCGGTTGAAGACTGTCGACCAGCTCCTTGTAGGTGATGGTGGGTTGGTCCATGGCGCGGCGGAGGACGAAGTCGGCCAGATCGGTGATGCGTGTGCGGCGGTTGAAGCGGTAGCTCCATTCCCGGGCATAGCGCGGCAGGTGCTTGGCGCCGACACCGTGATAGGTGCCGTTGAGCCAGGTCTTCACGTTGGAAAACAGGACATGGACGACCGGCATCAAGCGCTCGGCATTCTTGCCTTCGCCTTGCACGACGGGGTGGTGGCGATAGGTGTCGCGGAGTCCGGCGCACCCCTTGAAGGCGTCGCTGGCGAGGCGGCTTCCGGGCCTGACCGAGGCGCGCACGAAGCCGCCCAGCTCGCGGGCGGTGGCCGCCGGGAGGATGGCGAGCCGCGCCCGGCCGGCGACGAAGCCGCTTCCCTTGATGCCCTTGCCCGGCCCGACCGGCCGCTTCTCGACGGCCATCACCAACAGGCTCTTGTTCGGGTTGGAAAGGCCCCGGCCCCGGCTCTCCGGCTTGCCGCGCCCGCCATAATAACTCTCGTCGACCTCGACCAAGCCCTCGAGCGGAAATTCCGAGCGCTCCGTCAGGGCATGACGCAGCTTATGAGCCATCAGCCACGCTGTCTCGTAGCGCAGATCCAACTCGCGGGACAGCAAAAGGGCCGAGACCCCACGCTTGTCGCGCGCCATCCACCACGCCGCCAGGAACCATTTGCGGAGCGGCGTGCGGGTGCGGTGGAAGATCGTCCCCGCCGTCACCGATTCCTGATGACCGCAACGGGCGCATTCGAAGATCCTGGGCCGCGCCGTCATTCGGTAGCTCCGCCGTTCGCCGCAGCGGGCACAGACATAGCCCTGCGGCCAGCGCAGCCGGGCCAGCGCCTCGATGCAGGCCGCTTCCGATCCGTGCCGTTCTTGAAACGCCAACATCCTGCCCATCGCACCGCCCTCCAAAAGCCCGAGACAATGCGATCAGCCTACATCCTCTACGTGAACATAACAAGAACATTTAGGCCGATCCTGTTTTAACCGGATAGGGACGCTAGGCATTGACCGCCCGCGGTACCGCGGCGGCGGGCTTGTCGCCGCGCCACAGGGTAACCGTAAGGGGACGTCCGGGCAGGTGCTCCGGCGTATAGGAGGACAGACCGGCCGCGCCGAGCCATGCGCGGACTTCGCCGGCGGCGAAACCAAGGCGCCGATGTTCGTGCTCGTTGCGCAGATACTCCAGATCGTGGGGAGAGAAATCGACGATCAGCAGGCGTCCGCCCGGCTTCAACACGCGCGCCGCCTCGCGAACGACCCGTTCTGGCGCGTCGGCGAAGTGCAGCACCTGATGCACGGTAACCATGTCGAACCGGTCGTCGGGCAGGGGCAGGCGGTACATGTCTCCCTCGCGCACCGTGCAATTGCGAACGCCGGCCCGGTCCAAACTGGCGCGGGCGACCCCCAGCATGTCCCGCGACAGGTCGATCCCTTGCGCCCACGCCACCTTGGGCGCCAGAATTTCCAGAATTCGGCCCGTGCCCGTGCCGATGTCGAGGAGGCTTTCCGCCCCGTCCGGTGCGTGCCGCGACAGCGCCGCTTCCACTTCCGCGTCGTCCACGTGCAGGGAGCGAAGCTCGCCCCACTGCGCGGCGTTGCGCTGGAAGTAGTCGGCCGCCGCCGTGGCCCGCCGGTTCTTGATTTCGGCCAGCCGGCGCCTGTCGAGGGCCAGGGGATTCTCTCCACGGGGCAGCAGTTCCATCAATCGCTGGGTCAAGGCCCCGTTGCCCGATTCCCGCGGCAGTCGGTGAAAGACCCAGCTTCCCTCCCGATGCCGTTCCAGCAGTCCCGCGTCGACGAGGACTTTCAAGTGGCGGGATACCCGGGGCTGACTCTGGCCCAGGACTTCTATCAAGTCGCTGACCGTCAGTTCGGCCTCGGAACAAAGGGCGAGGATGCGCAGCCGGGTGGGCTCGGCCGTGGCACGAAGCCCGGCGAGCAACACGTCCAGCCCTTGTTCAACCGCGGGAGAGGCATTGGCGGGCAACGGGTGAGCTCCTGACATAAGGATATCTTTATATCAAGGAATCCATGCTGTCAAGAGATACGACGCCCCGTTCCATCGCCGTCAGGTAAGAACGTCAATCAGCGCGCTGGCCAGGGGACTGCCACCGGGCAGCAGGCGCAGGTACTCGTTGCGGGCGGCCAGTGTGCCGTCGATGGCGGTGAGCAGGATAAAGTTGGCTTGATTGAACTCCCTATCCACTTCCTGAAGCTGTAAGAGGGTCAGGGCCGTGATGCTGTCGAACCGGCTCTGCAGGCCGTCGAAACTGCCCACGGACCGGCTCTGAAAAAACTGGGCGGTCGCCAGCTCCGCATTCAGCCGCGCCTTGTTGGCGTCGATGACTGTCTTGGCGTTCTCCAGATCGGCGATCGCCCGATTGCGTCCATCGGTGGTCTGGAGACCGTCGTACAGCCAGGCATCCAGAAAACTCAAGCCGGTACGGGAAATGGTGCCGGTAAAGCTTTGCGCCGCCGCGGTGTCGAAGGCGACCGTGAAGTCGATGGTGTCGTTGGCGAAGCTGTCCAGTTGGATGCCGTTGCTCAAGGACGCGGACTCGCCCGTTGGCAGACCGGTCGTACCGTCCACCTGCCGCAGCAGCGGTGTCGATCCCCCGTCCCGGACCCAGATATCCCCGCCCGTGTCGGTGATGGTGTAGTCGAACCCCAGAAACGAGCGGGCTACCGACTCCGTGGCACCGAACAGGCTGATGGGATAGGTGAAGCTGCTTTGCGGTTGGCTGCCCAGCAGATTGGGGCTGTCGAAGGTTGAGCTGGCCGTGGAACTGATTTGGCGAATGAAGGCGTCGAAGGTCTGACCCAGGGCAAAGAAACTGTTGGAATCGCCGTTTCGGGCTTCGAAAGCGATGCCGATGGCGTCGTCCGCGAAGTCCCGAATGCGATCCACCCGGGAGATCACGTCGGTGATGAAATCGATGGCCTGGTCGATGTCCTCGGTCAGCCCTTCGAAGCGTGCCGCCTCCGACTCAAGGTCGCTCGTCCGGGTCCGGGCTTCAGCATTGATGGCCGCCTGGCGCTGGGCCAGTTGCGTCGCGTTGAAAAGACTGACCTCGAGACCGAGTCGGGCCGCCGACACGGATCGAAAAGATAAGGGGGTCAAGACCGTGGTTATCGGCTGCTGCGACAGGGTGTCGGCAAGCCGGGTCAAGGTGGCCGGACTAAGGACCGTCGAAAAGTCTTCCGCCATGCGTGCCGACCCTTCTGGTCGGTGGTTAGCCGTTAGCGCTTATGGGCGTCTCGGCCTGCATTCGGCGGCCGCAGCAACGCCAAGTGGGATACTACGTCGCCTTGCCAGGCTTGACCAGCAGTTGAACGCCGTTGATCTTCCACGCGCCGTCCGGCTGTCGCTGCATGGTGTAGAGGGCCAGCATCGGCGCCCCATCCGGGCCGACAACGTGAACCGGCTGCACGGGCGCTCCGTCCAGGACGACCGGCGCCTCGAAGCGTACTTGCCGGGGCCGATAGACCGCCGGGTACCCCTTGCGCACCATGGCCATGAAGTTCTCGGTGGTGACGAACAATGCCCGGATATTCGGCGAAGCGAAGGAGAAGGCCGTCTCCCCGTCGTCTTGCTGAAAAGCCGCGATCTGGCGTTCGACCACGGAACGGATCTGGATCCGATCGGCCTCGGGCACGCCCGTCGCGTCCGCTCCGGCCGGGCCGGTCAGCCCGGCGACAAACACTAAAACCAGGAAAACCCCTCGCATAACCATCGAATTGCCTCTCGTCCGTTTAGGCCAAACGGTCTCAATCAAACAGATGGTAACGCCAGGGCCGCCAGCAAGGGCCCCTTGGTATAGGATGAACTCCACCGCAGGCACCGACACGTGAGCCGCTCCATGCCCGCCCTGTGCCGAGATTGCGCTCTGCCCCTTGAAAGGCCGCCGGCCGACGCGCGTTGTCCCGCCTGCGGCTCGCCCCGGGTTCTCGCCCACGACGCGCTGGATCGCCTGGCGATCGCCCATATCGACTGCGATGCCTTTTACGCCTCGGTGGAGGTCTTGGATGACCCGTCGCTTAAGGGAAAGGCGGTGATCGTCGGCGGCGGCCGGCGCGGTGTGGTGGCCGCATGCTCCTACCGGGCGCGCATCCGCGGGGTACGTTCAGCCATGCCCATGTTCAAGGCCCTCAAGCTGTGCCCCGAAGCCCGGGTAATCCGGCCCCGCATGGCGCGCTATCAGGCGGTCGGCCGCCAGATCCGGGGCATGATGGGGGAAGTGGCGCCGCTGGTGGAGCCCCTGTCGGTGGATGAAGCGTTCCTCGACCTTTCCGGGACCGAGGCCCTCCATGGCGGCTGGCCGGCCCGCAGCCTCGTCCGCCTGATCCAGCGCATCGAACGCGAGGCCGGCGTCACCGCTTCCGTCGGTCTCAGCTACAACAAGTTCCTGGCCAAAATCGCCTCCGACCTGGACAAGCCGCGCGGCTTCGCGGTCATCGGCGAAGCCGAAGCACGGGCCTTCCTGGCGCCCAAACCGGTCGGTATCCTGTGGGGGGTGGGCCAGGCGCTGCGCCATCGGCTGGAGCGGGACGGCCTCAAAACCGTCGGCCAGCTGGGCGCCATGGACGAGGCCCTGCTGGTGAAGCGCTACGGATCCATCGGCGCCCGCCTGGCCCGTTGCGCCCGCGGCGAGGACAACCGCCCGGTGAGCCCGGGCGGCGGCGCCAAGTCCATCTCTGCCGAGACAACGTTCGACAGCGACATGGCCCGTACCGAGGATCTGTGCCGCGTCCTGTGGCCCCTCTGCGAGACGGTCGCCCGGCGCCTGCGCGAGGCCGGCCTGGCCGCTGGGTCCGTGACCCTCAAACTCAAGACCAGCCGCTTCCGCCTGCTGACCCGCTCTCGCCGCCTGGGCGACCCCACGCGCCTCGCTGAGGTGCTGTTTCGAGCCGCCGCGCCCCTGGTGGAGAAGGAGGCCGACGGCCGCGCCTTTCGCCTGATCGGCATCGGCGCCCTGCACCTGTCACCGGCGGAGGCGGCGGACGGCCCCGACCTGATCGACGGCGACCGGGCTCGCTGGACACGCCTCGAACTGGCCATGGACAGCTTACGCGGCCGCTACGGCCGCCCCGCCATCGCCAAGGGCCGCGCCTGGTCGCCGGATCGCTCCCCGAAGACGGATGCGCCGAAACGGGAACCGGGGTAGGCTGCGCGCCGATCGTTCCAGCAACCGGAAGGGGTAACCCATGGCGGACAAGGCAAAGGCAGAGCAGCAGCAACAGCCGGGCGGCGGTCGCGGCATCAAGATGGCGCCCAGCAACCAGCCCATCGAGGAAGTCTACGTGGACGGCGTGCTGGGCCTGTTCGCCCGCGCTGGGGTGATCAAGATCAACCTCTACCGGGTCCTCGGCACGGACTCGACGGACGATTCGGAAGTGCGCAGCGTCTCCCACCGCCTGGTGATGCCCGCCGCCGCCCTGCCGGAGATGGCGCGGCTGTTGCAGAATGTGGCCAAAGCCGCCAATGAGCAGGCCCAGCAGGCCCAAGCGGCCGCCGCCAGCGAGTCGGCCGGCGACACCACCGTCGATACGGGCGTCGTCGACCCCGAAAGCCTGATCTAGCCATGGCCGAACCGGGAACGTTTCTGGTCCTCGGTGTCGGCCCGGGGCTCGGCGCCTCCCTGGGACGCCGATTCGCCCGCGCCGGCCATCCGGTCGCCCTGGCGTCGCGGGGCAAGGACAAGGCGGAGGCCGTCGCCGCGGAGATCACGGCCGCCGGCGGCACTGCCCGGACCTACGCCGCCGACGGCACCCGCGAGGACGACGTGGCGGCCCTGGTGGACGCGGCGGAGCAAGACCTCGGGCCCCTCGAGATCGCGGTCTACAACGCCAGCGGCCGGGCCATGGGCGGAATCCTGGAACTGGAGGTGGACGTCTTTGAGGACGCTTGGCGGAAAGCCTGCCTGGGCGGCATGATTCTGGGTCGGGAGGCGGCGCGCCGCATGGTGCCCCGCCAGTACGGCAGCATCTTCTTCACCGGCGCCACGGCAAGCCTGCGCGGCGGCGCCCGCTTCGCCGGTTTCGCCGTCGGCAAGTTCGGCCTCAGGGCGCTGGCCCAGAGCATGGCCCGCGAACTGGGACCCCAAGGCATCCACGTGGCCCACTTCGTCATCGACGGCGGCATCGACAACCCCCGGACCCGGGACCGCGCCCCGGACCGCACCACCGACGACGGCCTGCTCGACCCCGACGCCATCGCCGAGACTTACTACCAGACCCACGTCCAGCACCGCAGCGCCTGGGCCCTGGAGGTTGACTTGAGGCCGTGGAAGGAAAAGTTCTAAGGCCGGCCGCTCGTCACCTACGCCCCTTCGCCCTCGAGCAGGTAGGTTTCGACCGGTTCCTCCCGGCCGCGCAGCGTTTGCGGGCCCAGCTCACTCAGGACGTAGGTTTCGACGAGGCCGCTCCTGATGGCTTCCGAGACCAGGATGTTCACATCGCGGTTGGGGTCGCCGAATATCTTGGCCGCTTCCTCCAGGCGCTGGGCGATGTTCACGGCGTCGCCGATCACGGTGTAGTTCACCCGGCCGCTGCTGCCGATATTGCCGGCGACCACACGGCCGATATGGATGCCGATCCGCAGTCTGACGCGCGCCGCGCCGCCCTGACGGACCTGGAGACGCGCGTTGTGTTGCTGGACGGCGCGGGATATGGCAAGCGCGCAGCGGCAGGCGCGATCGGCGAGGTTGGATTGCCGTTCGGGCACGCCCCACAGGGCCATGACGCTGTCGCCGATGAACTTGTCGACGGTACCCGCTTCCGCCTCGACGCAAGCGGCGACCATGGCGAAATGATCGTTCAGGAACGCGGCCGCTTCGGGCGCGGTCAGGTTTTCCGACAGAGTCGTGAAGCCCACAAGGTCGGCGAACATGATCGCGACCTCGCGGAAGGACGTCTCGACTTCCATGTCGGGATTCAGCCGCATGAGGCGCTGAACGAGTCCCTTGGGCACGTAGCGTTCGAACCATCGCAGCCCGTCCAGCATCAGGTTGAATGATTGCGCCGCGTCATCGAGCTCGCGGAAGAAGCTTCGCGGAATACGCCCGACGCTCCCCAGATCGAGGCCGTGAACTTTCTTCGCGCCGTCGGCCAGCCGCCGCACTGGCCGGGCGATCTGGTGACCGATGTAGGCCGCCACCGAGGCCGAAACGACGGCCATGACAAGGCAAAAAATGATTGCCCACCGCAGCCGTTTAGCCTCCTCGGCCATGTCGTGGGACTCGAAGTAGGTGGCGATCAGCCACGACCGATCCGAGTATCCCGTCATTTCATCATAGAGGATGATGTACTCCTGCTCGCCGAGGCCCACACGTTCGACGCCCGGGCCGGACAGGAACCAGTCCATGATCGAGGGTCCGGTGTTACCGCTCCACATGGACGACACAACCGGATCGGCGTAGGCGAGCTGTCGCGGCAGCGGCGCAGTACGGTTGAGGTCGGGGTAGCCGAAGGCCATCACCGGATGGGCGAGAACCTGGTCCTGGCCGTGAAGAATGAACGCATTGACGCCCAGGCCCAGTTGCAGGTTCGACAGGAATTCGGAGAGCTGACGGATCGAAATCCAGGCCGACAGCACACCGAGGGTCTCGCCGTCGCGCACGATGGGTCGCTGGTAGTTGAGAACGGGTTGTCCGTACTCCGCGCGCCACAGCAGGTCCCCCCAATAGGGCTTGGACGCTTTCACCGCCTTGGCGACGAGGCGCCGCAGATCGTCGTCATCGCCCATTCTCTGGAAGATCGGGACCGATTCCCCCTGCTGGCGTTCGACGCCGATAAGGCGGTCGTTTCCGCCAATGAACTGAATACGGATGATTTGCGGCGTTGCCGACAGGGCGCCCAGCAACAGACTAATGAAATCATCGGACGGTCCGGGCTGGATCTCCGCCTTGACGACCTGGTCGGAGATGAAATTGACTTGGTTCTCGGCCGCTTCCAGAAAGCGGAGGACCTGTTCACGCTGCGAGCCGATGATCAGCTCCGCCTTCTGCCGCAGGAGATCGACCGTGTTCTGGTAGCCGACGACGTGGCCGACGCCGAGGACGCCGGCCACGGAAGTCAGGACGAAAAAGCCCAGGCCGAGTCCAAGGGCAACCGACATGGACGCGCGCCAACCGGGATCGGTGCGTCTCGATCTCTTGGTGGCCATGGTCCGGTGAACCGCTTATGGCAGACGCGGCAAACCGGGCGCGGGCGTCCCTCGGCCGGAAGGACGACACCGGATTTGCAACGGCCCGGATGAAGGTCCCAGGGCCGCCGCGGTTCGAGTCCTCACTGTCTCATGCAACACCGATGTTCATCTCCCCGACTTCACCCTGCTCCACTCCGGATTGATTGCCTGCCCCCGCCCTCGATGTCGCGCGGCCACGACCGCAGTGCGGAGAGGATTCCGGTATGCCGTCACCCTACTGTCCGGTCGAAACTGCCGCAGGTCAACCGGGTCGGGCGAAAAGCACTCCATGGTTTTACGCTCCTGTCGCTTGGAATAGCCGGAAATGCCTACCCAAATTCCTGCGTCCTTTGCGATGTTGCCGCGTCTTTATCATCAGTTGACGGAAACATTTACCCACGGGAGATGACCATGCGACTGCAACTGGCTTTGAACGTGAAGGATCTGGACGAGGCCGTCGCCTTCTACGGCGAACTGTTCGATACCCAGCCCCACAAGCGGCGACCCGGCTATGCCAACTTCGCCATCGACAAGCCGCCGCTGAAGCTGGTGTTGTTCGAGAACCCGACCGCTGCGGAACGGCTCAATCACCTGGGCGTTGAAGTGTTCGACCAGGCCGCCCTTGACGACGCCACCGAGCGCTTGTCGGCGGCCGGCATTCTGGACCAGACACAACCTGAGACCACTTGTTGCCATGCCACCCAGAGCAAGGCCTGGTCGAAGGAACCCCAGGGCCTGAGCTGGGAATGGTATCGTATCCTGGACGACAACCCCGCGGCCTCGTCGCTCCCCGATGGCGGCGTCTGTTGCGACCGTGTAGAGGGCGCCATGGAGACCTGCTGTGCCTGAGGCCGATGCCGGGAAGACGGAGCGGACACTTGTGGATTCCGCGGCCTGGTCGAACTTCCTGGCGCGGCTGCGCGACTACGTGGGCGCCCGGGTCGAGCCGGGTTCCCAGGACGATGTAGTCGGCGACATTCTGCTGCGTCTCGTTCGCCATCAAGACAAGCTGGCGGCGGCCCGTGAACCCATGGCCTGGGTCACGCGGGTCGCCGCCAACGGGGTGATCGACCACAGGCGGCGGCGGGCCTCGGAACGTCGTGCGTTGGATGCCTTTGGGGCCGAACCCGAGCACAAGGATGTCGACTCGCTATCGGACAACGGGGCCACAACGGAGATTGCATCCTGTGTGACGCCCCTCATCGAGGGCCTGTCGGCGCCCTATCGAGACGCGCTTAAATTGGTCGATATCGACGGTCTCGCCCAAAAGGAGGCGGCGGAACGCCTCGGCCTGTCGCTCTCCGGGGCAAAGTCCCGTGTCCAGCGCGGCCGCGTCAAACTCAAGCAGGGCCTCCTGCGCTGCTGCGCCATCGAACTGGATCGGCGCGGAGAGGTCTTGGCCTACCACCCTCGGCAACCGGGCTGCGCCCTGGCGTGTGGCGGCGGAGCGGAGCGTTCGGGAACGTGCTGACCCCTTTGAACGCCGACTTCACCCCGCCAGGGCGAAGGCCTCCGCCAACAGTTCGTAGGACCGGAGCCGGGCCGCGAAGCCATGGGTGATGGTGACGATCACCATTTCGTCGCTGCCGTAGCCTTCCGCCAGCTCTTCCAGGCGTGCCTTCACCGTCGCCACGCCCCCCACCACCTCGCGCTGGCGGTTGGCGGCGATGCGCGCCCGCTCGGCCTCCGTATAGGGATAGGCCAGCGCTTCTTCCGTGGTGGGAAAGGGTGTGATCTGTCCGGTGGTCTCTACGCGAAGGCGCCACAGGGCGCGGCTCATGGCCAACTGGTCCGCTTCCTCGTCGGTGTCGGCGCAGACGACGAAGATGCAGGCACTGGCCAGGGGTTGCGGATAACGGGCCGAGGGCCGGTAGCCCTGGCGGTAGCCCCGCACCACCGATTGCCCCACGGCGCCGGAAATGAAATGGGCGAACGAGAAGGGAACCCCGAAGTGGGCCGCCATCATGGCGCTCTGGTCGCTTGAGCCCAGCAGCCACATTTCGGGCACGCCGTCCCCTGTGGGCATGGCGTGGATGCCAGCGAAGGGATGGTCGTCGGGCAATTCATCGTCCAGGTATTGGATCAGGTCCTGGACCTGATAGGGGAACTGTTGAACGTCCAGTCTGCCGGGGCCATGGGCGAGCGCCGCGGCGGTTACCCCGTCGCTGCCGGGCGCGCGGCCGATGCCAATGTCGATGCGCCCGGGAAACAGGGTCTCCAGCATGCGGAACTGCTCGGCCACCTTGAGGCTGGCGTAGTGGCTGAGCATGACCCCGCCGGAGCCCACCCGAATGCGCTCGGTCACCGAGGCCAGGCGGCCGATCAGGATCTCCGGGCAGGTGCCGGCCAACCCGGCGGAACTGTGGTGCTCGGCCACCCAATAGCGGTGATAGCCCCAGCGGTCGCACTGGCGGGCCAGTTCAAGGCTTTCGGCCACCGCCTGGGCGGGGGTGCCGCCGGCGCGTATGGGGGATTGGTCGAGGACGCTGAGTTTCATCGGGTCATGGATCCAGATGTCGGAGGGCCGGTTCCGTATCTCATAGCGGCCCCGCCGCCGCGATCCAACCCCGCCCCGCTAGCGGTGCGGAGCGCCGGGACCCGGCAGACCTTCCGGCGCCGGCCGGGCCACCAAGCCGGCGGGGCGGAAGATGAGCACCGCGACAAGCAGTGCGAAGACCACCACGTCCCGCCAGGACACGGGGCAATAGGCCGACCACAGGGTCTCCGCCCCGGCCACCAGCAGGCCACCGAGAAGCGCACCGACGGGCGAGCCGATGCCCCCCACCACTGCCGCCGTCAGCGCCTTGAGGCCGATGGAAAAGCCCATGTAGAAGTTGATCACCCCGTAGTGGAGGGCGGCGATCAGACCGCCGAGGCCGGCATAGGCCGCGGCGACGGCGAAGGTCGTGGCCACAGTGCGGCGTACGTCGACGCCGAGGAGCGCCGCCATGGCGGCGTCCTGGGCGCAGGCCCGCTGATGGCGGCCCCAGCGCAAGTGGCGGATAAACCACAGGTGGCCGGCAAACGCGGCCGCGGTCACCCCGGCGATCAGCAGGTTGCGGTATCCGATGTAGACCGGCGCCCCGTCATTCACCTGCCACGGGGCACCGCCCCCCAGACCGTGGTGCAGCCACAGATCGCCGGATTCATGGAGCAGGCGCACGCCTTCCTGCAGAATGATCGCCAACCCGATGGTGGCGATCAGGGGGGCTTGCCCCGGGTCCCGGCCCAGGGGATCGAACACGATCCCGTGGACGGTCCAGCCCCAGACCGCGGTGGCCGCGAGAGAGAGCCCGAGCATGACAAAGACACCGACTGGAACCACCGCGACGCCGAGGGCGGCGAGGACCGAGGCGGCGACGAAGGCGGCGAAGGCGCCGACCATGAAGGTCTCCCCGTGGGCCAGATTGAACCGGCCGACGAGTCCATGGACCATGGTGTAGCCCAGCGCCACCAGGGCGTAGATGCAGCCGATGGTGAGGGCATTCAACGACTGCTGGAGGAAATAGGCCACTAGAGATTCAGTCGCCGTTTCAAGACTCTGAGCGCGACTGGCCCCAGGTTACCACTCTCGGAAGACCGGACCGCCGTCAGGTTCAGGCGGCCCCGTTCGAAGGCGCCGCCGGCGTAGTGGCAGGTGATCTGTTCGCTTCGGCCACCGCGCCGATAGCGCAGAACGACCGCCGGCCGCGCTCCGTCGGCTTCCGCCGACCCTTCGACGGTGGGGGTGTCGCCGGACTCCGCCAGCGCCGCGAGAACCCGCTTGCAAACGGCCACCTGCGCCAGGTCCGGTCCGCAGGCGGCGACGCCGAGGGCGGCCAGACCGGCGGCGACACGGCTCAGCCGTCGGCCAAACGCCACGGCACGGTGTCGCCGCACCGGAAGGGGGCGGGCCCCTGCCCCGCCTTCCAGGTGCACGTCGGCGGGGATGGTCGAGGGTTCCCGGACCAGGGTCACCCGGTCTTCGTTTTCCGGCAGGCCATAGAACCGGGGGCCGTTGAGGGAGGCGAAGGCTTCCAGCTTGTCCAGCGCCCCTTCCTCGTCGAACACTTGGGCATAGAACTCCAGCGCCCCGGGGCCGGAGAAGACGCCCGCGCAACCGCAGTCGGATTCCTTGTCGCCAATGCGATGGGGCGCGCTGTCGGTGCCGAGGAAAAAGGCCGGATGGCCCGAGGCGACCGCCCGGCACAGGGCCAGGCGGTGGCGTTCTCGCTTGGCCAGGGGTAGGCAATAGACGTGGGGCCTGAGGCCGCCGTCGAACAGGGCATTGCGGTTGATCATCAGGTGATGGGGGGTGACCGTGGCGCCGAGGCGGCCGTCCTGGGCCTCGACGAAGGCGACCGCCTCCTCGGTCGTCACGTGCTCCAGCACCATCTTGAGTTCGGGGAAGTCGGCCCGCAGACCCTTGAGAACACGGTCGATGAACACCGCCTCTCGGTCGAAGACGTCGACCGTCGGGTCGGTCACTTCGCCGTGGATCAACAGCGGCATGCCGATGGTTTCCAGGCGCGCCAGCACCGGGTGGACGCCCTTCATGTCGGTGACGCCAAGGGCGGAATTGGTGGTTGCGTGGGCGGGGTAGAGCTTGACTGCCGTCAGCAGGCCCTCCTCGAAGCCGGCGGCGAGCTCGTCCGGGTCCGTGTCGTCGGTCAGGTACCACGTCATCAGGGGCTCGAACCGGGCGCCCTCCGGCAGGGCGTCCACAATCCGCCGCCGATAGGCCCGGGCGCTCTCCAGCGACGTCACTGGTGGCGCCAGATTGGGCATGACGATGGCGCGGGCGAACCGCTCGGCGGTGAAGCCGATGACCGCCCGCAGAAAGGGACCGTCCCGCAGGTGCACATGCCAGTCGTCGGGACGACGCAGGGTGAGGGTATCGGCTGCGGGGCTCATGGGTGATCCTTAGTATCAGGGGGACTGCGACAGCACGTGGAACACGTCGCCTACCGCCGGCACGCCGGCGATGTGCACCTGATGCCAGAGGGCGAAGAACAGCAGGATCCAGGCGGCCTGAGCAGGGCGCCGGTCGGCCGACAGGAACAGGGCCGCGGCCCGCTCGGGCAGGCACGCCTCGGCCACCCCCGCCTGGCGGGCCACCAGGGGACCCAGGCGGGCGCCCCGGCGGCCGATCCACTCGCCCACCGGCACCGTGAAGCCCCACTTGCGATCGAAGGCGCGGGCCTCCGGCAACACCGACCGGAGCCAGCGCCGCAGGATCCATTTGCCCCGTCCGCCGCGTACCTTCAGGCGGTCCGCCAGGGGGAAGGCGAAGGCCGCCACGGCCGGGTCCAGGAAGGGCACCCGCCCTTCCACCCCATGGGCCATCAGGCAGCGATCCAGCTTGGTCAGCAGGTCGTTGGGAAGCCAGTCGGCGCAGTCGGTGGCCTGGGCTTCCTGAAGCCGGCTCCTTCCCGGCCGGGCCGCACGATCGGCCGCTTCCTCAAAGCCGTGGCGCCAGTCGTCGCCGTGGCGCAGGACGCCGAGGCCGTCGAAGGCGCCCCGCGCCCGCAACGGCCGGCCGCCCAGCCAGCGGGGTCGAAGGGCCGCGCGGTAGCGGCCATAGCCGGCGAACAGCTCGTCGCCGCCTTCCCCGGTCAGGATCACCTTCAGCCCGTCCGCCCGGGCCCGGCGCGCCAGCATGAAGGACGGCAAGGACGCATAATCGGCGGTCGGGTCGTCCAGGGCCTGGGCGATGGCGGGCAGCTCACGCCAGAAATCATCCTCGGTGACCGACACCTCCACGTGTTCCGCCCCCAGGGCTCCGGCAACGGCGCGCGCTTGCTGGCGCTCGTCGTGGACGGCGGTGCCTTCGAATCCCGCCGTATAGGCCCGCACCGGCTGGTCGTTGAGGCGGGCCATCATGGCCAGCACTGCCGTCGAATCGATCCCGCCGGACAGGAACATGGCGTAGGGAACGTCCGACCGCTGGTGCATCGCCACCGACTCGGCGAAGACGGTCCCCAGCCGGGCCAGCGCCTGCTCCGGGTCCGCGGTTCCTTCGTCCCCTTCGGGCAGGGCTTGGCGGCGATGGCGCGCCACCACCCGGCCGGCGGCCACTTCGACCGTTTCCCCAGGCAGGAGGCGCCGGATTCCCTCGAATGCCGTCTCGGCGCCGGTGGTGAAACGCAGGTGCAGCAATTCGTCCCGCGGTCCGCCGGCGAGGCGGGGCGCCACCACCCCGGCGGCAATGAGGGCCTGGGGTTCGGAGGCGAAGACGAACCCGGCCGCGGTCTCGGCGTAGTAGAGGGGTTTGATGCCGAAGGGGTCCCGGGCCAGGACCAGGCGCCCCCGGGCGGGGTCGTGGATGGCGATGGCATACATGCCGCGCAAGGCCTCGGTGAAGCCAATGCCCCGTTGCCGATAAAGGTGCAGGGGCGGTTCGCAGTCGGACCCGGTGGCGAACGGGACGTTCGCCATCTCGGCGCGCAACTCCACGTGGTTGTAGATTTCGGCATTGGCGATCAGGGTGGTGCGGGCGTTGGCGGAGCGCAGGGGCTGATCGCCCGTCTCCAGGTCGATGATGGCCAACCGGGTGTGGACCATGCCGACGTCGCCCTCGACCAGGCGCCCTTGCCCGTCCGGCCCCCGGTGGGCGAGCGCCGTCGTCAGGCGGTCCAGGGTCAGGGGATCGGGCGGTTGTCCGTCCGCCGTCATGACGCCGCCGATGCCGCACATCAGGCGGCGACCTGGCGGAACAAGTCCATGTAGCGGCCGACGACGATGGACTCGGTGAACCGCGCCGTGTAGGTCTCCCGCCCCTGGCGCGCCAGACGGGCGCGCAGGCCGTCTTCTTCCAATACGTAGCGCAGGGCCTGTCCCAGGGTGGTGTGGTCGTCCACCGGGACCAGGATCCCGGTTTCCATATGCTCGATCAGGTGGGCCGGGCCCTGGCTGTCCGTGGCCACCACCGGCCGTTCCTGGGCCCAGGCTTCCAGGACCACGTTGCCCAGGGGCTCGTGGCGGGACGGGCAGACCAGTACGTCGCAGGTGGCGAGCAGGGCCGGCACGTCGTCTCGCCACCCGAGAAAGCGCACCCGCGGCTTCACCGCCGTTTTCTCGGCCAGAAGCTCCAGTTCGTTGCGCAGGGCACCTTCCCCGGCGATCCACAGGTAGGCGTTGGGCACCAGGGGCAGGGCCCGGATCGCGGTGTCGAGGCCCTTGTTCTCGTGCAGACGGCCGAGGGCCAGCAGCACCGGCGCGTTCATCGGCGTGTAGAGCTCCGCCCGGGAGGCGGGTGCGGCCTTCTCGGCGCCGACGAAATTGGGCAGGTAATGGACCTGCTCCGTCGGCCACCCCGCGTTGTGGATGAAACTGACGATGTCCTCGGTGTTGGCGATCAGGTGCTCGCAGCGCCGGTAGTATTTGAGGTCGTAGTACCCGCCCAGGCGACCGATATGGACGAAGCGCCCCCGCGGACAGAAGGCGGTGGCCCGGTTCATCCACGTCATCACGATATCGGGTTGAAAGGCCCGGATCTCGCGGCGCAACGCCCACCGGGTGCCGAGGTCCAGCTTGCCGCCGAACCGCAGCTCCACCGGCGCCATGCCGCCGTCGACGAGGGTGGCGGCGCGCCGCGCGTTGCGACGGATGACGACCCGCTGCTCCAGCCCCGCCCGGTGAAGGGCCAGCACCAAGCGTACGAAAAACGCCTCGGCCCCGCCGTACTCCGCCCCCGCCATGGCTTGCAACACGCGCATCAGGGGATCAGCTCCTCGAAAGCCCGGGCCGCGTCGTCCCAGCCCCAGGACCGCTGGCGGTCGACGGCCGCCCGATGCTGGCGCCGCCACAGGTCGTCGTCGGTCAACAACCGCACCGCGGCTTCGGCGAAGGCGTCGTCGCCGCGGGCCACGGTGCCGGTGTGCCCGTCCACCACCCGCTCGGCCACGGACCCCCGGTCTTGCACCACCGCGGGCACCCCCATGGCCTGCGCCTCGCCCACCGCCAAACAGAAAGTCTCGTTGGAATCCCCACGGTAGAGCATGGCTCGCGCGGCGCGCAACTCCTCGATCAGGCGGCCCTTGGCCACGGGCGCGCGCAGCACCACCCCGTCGCTGGCAAGTTCCCGAGCGCGATCCAGCACCCGATCCATGGCGGCGGCCTTGGCCGCCCCGTGGGCGCCGTAGGTGGCCGGGCCCGAAAACACGTGCAGTTCCGCGCCGGGAACGCGCGGGCGAACACGCGTTGCCCACAACGCCAGGAGCCAGTCCAGGGACCGCAAGGGATTTGAGGTGAAGACGGCTCGCGGGCTCGGCGGCTCGGCGACGACATCGGCGTTTCGGAAAGCCTCCGGAATGCCGTAGGGGATTACCACCCGCGGCCCGCCCGGCGCCCAGGGGGGATAGGTGCCGGCATGATAGGGCCCCAGGAACACGATCGGCGGCTTGCGGCGCCACAGCTTCCAGAGGTAACGCCATTTCAACAGGTAGCGGGCCGGATTGTGGATCCAGAACGCACTGCGCCGGGCCCCGGGCAGGAGGCGGATCAGTCGGTCGCCCCGGTTGGCGATATAGAGATCGGCGTCGGCGGGAAGCCCGTCGGCGAGGGGAGTCCAGGCGACGCCCGCGTGCTCCATGGGGGCTTCGCATTTGTTGCACACCCGGACCCGGTGCCCGCGCCGGGCCAGCGCGCCGACCAGTTCGACCACCGCCGATTCGGCGCCGCCCAGGGGTCCACGCTCCGGTGTCGTGCCGTCAAAGGCGATGCCGTCGTCGGCGAGCACGATGTCCGCCATTCAATCGTCCTCGTAGCGGGCCTTGAGGTGGGCGAGCAGCGGATAGAGCCCGGCGAACAAGGCGATCAGAAGGCCGTACCCGCCCTCCCGGTAGCCACGGCGGAACAGGTAGCACTTGAGGAACCGGGAAACGAAGCGTCGGATATTCGAGGGCAGGGTTCCGATATCGCCTGAGTCCCTGAGGTCCCGCGACCGCGCCGAAGCGTAGCTGTCGAGCCGCCGCACCATGTCGGAGATATCTCGGTCGACGTCGTGGCGCAGCCGGTGGCGCAGCATGGGACCACGACGCCCGGTCCAGGCGAGACGCGGATGGACCCGCTGCGGCCCCCACGTCTTTACTGCTTTGCGAAACAGGCCGGGATAGGCGGCCTTGCCGTAGGAAGCGCCCCACCCCCAGCGCACCAGGCGGCCGCCGATGTAGTTGTCGACGGGAATCTCGTGCCAGTCGTGGGCCGACTCCGTCACCACCCGGCGCACTTCCTCGGCCAGCTCCGGCGGCACGGTCTCGTCGGCGTCCACTTCCAGAACCCACGTCCCGCGGCAACTGGCGATGGCGGCGTTGCGGCGGTCTCCTTCCCGCTCCCAGGCGCCCTCGACGACGTGCTCCGTGTGCTCAAGGGCGATGTCGACCGAGCGGTCGGTACAGCGGTCGAGCAGGACGACGATCTCGTCGGCGAAACGCAGCGCGCCCAGACAGCGATCCAGTCGATCCTCTTCGTCATGGGCGGTGACCACGGCCGACAGACGCGGCTCGGTCACGCCGCGGCCCCGTCGGTCCGTTGCCAGAGCGCGCGGGCGGCAGCCTCCGCGTCGTCCACCGAGAGGCTGTCCATGAGGGTCTCCGTGGCCCGATGATCGAAGTCCGTGGGGAAAATCTCCTCGTAGGAAACCCGGGTCCGGGCGACCGCACAGTGGTCGCCCCAGGGGGCGTAGAGATCGTCGGGACTGGGCCCGAACAGGCCGAGGGTCGGAATGCCCGAACAGGCCGCCAGGTGCATGAGGCCAGAATCGTTGCCCACGTAGAAGACGCAGCGTTGCAGGCAGGCAAAGGCGGTCAGCAGGTCCACCCGGCCCACCAGGTCGAGCCGCCGGTCATCGGGGATCGATTCGAGCAGACGAACCACCTGAGGCCGTTCGTCGTCGCGGCCGAAAACTGCCACCCGGGCGCCGGGAAGAATCCCGCCGGCCGCGGTCAGGCGCTCGATCAGGGCTGTGAAGCTGTCCGCCCGCCAGGTCTTGGCGGTCCAGTTGGCGGTGGGGCCCACGGCCAGCACCGGCCCGCCGTCCGGCACCAGCGCTTCGGCCCGGGATGCGTGCCGTCCGTTCACCCATAGGCATGGCGATGGCGGGTCCGCTTCCAGCCCCAGCACCGAGGCCAACTGCCGTACCCGATGGATCGAAGTCCGGCCCCGGTCCATGCGGTAGCGGCGCCGGGCCGGGATCAGATAGGTGGCCGGCGCGTTGCGCAGGTCCACCAGCACGTCCCACAGGCACCCGGCGCAGGCGGCCCACAGGCCCGCCCAGTGGAGGGAGGCGACCATCTTGTCCAGCACCAGAATCCGCTCCAAGCCCGGCACGGCCTCGAACAGGGACACGGCCGCGGGACCGCAGGCGACGGTGACCCGGGGCGCGTCGGCCTGGCGGATCAGGTGGTTGAGCACCCCGGAAGACAGGATGGCGTCCCCAACCCGGGTCGCGGTGATGAAAAGTATCTTCAAGGCGTTGTCGTCGTCCCGGCCCGCCGGCGTACCGCCCCCGCTGGCGTTCCGAATCCGGACTTGGACCCCCATGTCATGGCGCACTCTTATAGGCGGGAATGGCGGGCATGCAAGGCGTTGCGCCCTTGCCGCGGTCGGCCAGGCAGTCCATCTCTTAGGGCGCACGGCATCGCTCACACCAACAGGAACGGATGTGTCATGGAAGAGGCACGGTGCACGCTCTTGGAATCGCGCGCCGTTCTGGCGGTCGATGGGCCGGACCGGCGGGATTTCCTGCAAGGACTGATCTCCAACGATGTGACCGGGGTGTCGGAGCGGTCGGCCGCCTACGCCGCCTTTCTCACCCCCCAAGGCAAGTACCTGCACGATTTTTTTGTCGCCGTTCTGGGAGATTCCCGGGGCGATTCGATTCTCCTCGACTGCGAGCGCGCCCGAATGGCCGACCTGATGCGTCGGCTGCGGATGTACAAGCTGCGGTCGAAGGTGGAGCTGGCCGATCGGAGTGGCGATATGGCCGTGGCCGCGGTTTTTGGGCCGGATGCGCCAAGAGCGTTCGGTCTCGACGCCCGGGCGGGCGCGGCGGCGCCCTTCGCCGATGGCGTCGCCCTGGTGGACCCGCGGCTGGTGGAGGCCGGGGTCCGTGCCATCCTGCCCCGAGCGACTGCTGCCTCGGCCTTGGAAGGGATGGGGCTGGCGGCGGCGACACCGGAAGACTACGACCGTCATCGCCTGGGTTTGGGCCTGCCCGATGGTAGCCGTGACATGGAAGTGGAAAAGGCCACCCTCCTCGAGAGCGGGTTCGAGGAGCTGAACGGAGTCGACTTCGAGAAGGGCTGCTATCTGGGCCAGGAGGTGACGGCGCGGACCAAGTATCGTGGCCTGGTGAAGAAACGCCTGATGCCTGTCACCATCGACGGCGCCACCCCGGTGGCCGGCACGCCCGTTCTCAAGGGCGATCGGAACGTCGGCGAGATGCGCTCGGCTTCAGATGGTGTGGGTTTGGCCCTGATTCGAATCGATGCCCTGGGGGACGGGCCGTTGCCGGAGCTGGTCGCGGGCGAGGCCCGGATCATGCCCCGCAAGCCCCCATGGGCGCGTTTCTGAGGCCCGGTCCCGTCCCATGAACGATGCCGTCGAACGCTCCGCCGAACTCCTCGCCCCCGTGGCCACGGCGTTCCGCCGCCGGCTGGCCGAGTACGGCAACCAGCCCCACGGCGTGTTCTGGCGTACCCGCGACGGCCAGGTGATGCGGTTCGACATCCTGCTCGGCATTCTCAAGGCGGTGGACGTCGAGGCCGGTACCACCACGATCAACGATTTCGGCTGCGGCTATGGGGCCCTATTCGCCCACATCCTGGACGAGCCCTTCATGAAGGGCGGGCGATACACCGGTTATGACCTCACCGAGGAAATGATCATCGCGGCGAAGCGGGCCCACCGGGACCCGCGCGCCACTTTCGTCCACGGGTCCGTGGCGACGCGGGAAGCCGACTACACCATCGTGTCGGGCACCTACAACATGCGCATCGACGCCGACGCCGAGGAATGGCTGGCCCTGATCCAATCCAGTCTGCGCCAGCTCTGGCCTAAAACCCGCAAGGGCCTGGCCTTCAACATGCTCAGCATCTACGACCGCCACCACCAGGGCGACCTCTACTACGCCGACCCCAGCGTCTTCTTCGATTTTTGCATACGCGGCTTAAGCCCCAACGTCACCCTGCTGCACGACTACCCGCTCAAGGAATGGACGATCTACGTCCGGCGGTAGCTTGGGGAATTCAGGAGCCGAGCATAGAAGCGGGCCGGTTTTAAACCGGCCCCTACGAGGGAGAAGTTGCGTAGGGGCGGGTCTCAGACCCGCCCATTTCGCGCGCGGTTGGCTCTAGCGGCGCCCACGATCAAACGACGGCAGATCGGGGGCGATCCTGGACCATGGGACCGATGAGCCCACCCAGATATCAGAGCCGGGTCTGACGTACCGCGGGTCGTCCAAGGCACTCGCCTTCACGAACACGATGCCCGGGCGGCTGGGCAGCAGGTTGTAGACGGGTGAGCCGCACTCGGGGCAGAAGTACCGGGTGATTTCATTGCCGCTGTCAGCGCGCTTGGTGAATGCCTTTGGCTTGCCCGACACGACCTGGAACGATGGTGCATCCAACGGCACACCGACATGGAAGGCGCTTCCGGAAGCCTTGCGGCAGTCCTCGCAATGACAATAGGTCGCGGGCCCAACGTCGCCCGTGTAGGCAAAGCGGACATGTCCGCACAGGCAGCCCCCGGTGATTACATCGGCCATCGGTGAACTCTCCTTCCTTGATTTAACAGCCTTGGGACCCCTCCCGGCCGCCCTCACGTGAATCGCACGGCGTTGATTGGCGGCAAGTGGGCCGAGACCAGATACCAGGTCTCGCCGCCGTCGTCGCTGGTCCACAGGTTTCCGGTGGTGGAGCCCATGGCCAGCGTGCGGCCGTCTTCGGCCACTTCCAGGCCGTGCCGGTAGACCAGGTCGTAGGCCGGGGCGGGGGGCAGGCCCTCGGTCAGCACCTCGCAGCTTTCGCCGCCGTCGCGGGTGCGGGCGACCACGAAGCGGCCATCCACGGGCAGGCGCAGTTCGTCCTTGATCGCCGGAGCGAACCAGGCGGTGCCGGCGTCCTCGGGGTGGACGGCCACGGCAAAGCCGAAGGTGGAGGGCCGGATCGCCGTCACTTCCCGCCACTGGGCGAGGTCGTTGTCGGAGAGGAAGATGCCGTTGTGGTGCTGCACCCAGAAGGTCGCCGGGTTGCCGGGGCATTGGACCATGCGGTGGGGGTCCTGGAACTGGGGTTCTTCGCGCTGTTCCGGCGGCATGTAGGTGGCGAACATGCCCTTGCAGTGGACCGACCATGTGGCGCCGCTGTCACCGCTGCGCCAGACGCCGCCGCTGCTTACCGCCACGGTGACGCGCGAGGAATCCCGGGGATCGACGCAGATCGAATGGATGTCCGGGTCGTCATAGCCGCCGCCGAACCATTGGTCGCGCTCCGGGCGGTCCCACAGGCCCGTGACCAGACGCCACGTATCCCCCCGGTCGTCGGAGCGAAAAAGGGCGCCCGGTATGGTTCCGGCCCACAGGGATCCCGGCCGGTCGGCACCTCCGCCTTCCAGGCTCCAGATCAGCGAGACGCTGGGCGCCTTCTTGCCATTGTCGCCCTCGGGCTGGGTCGGCAGCGCCGGCATGGCGATCTCCGCCCAGGTCAGCCCGCCGTCTTCGGAGCGATGAAGCTTGGGCCCGAAATGGCCGTGGGACAGGGCGGCATAAAGCACGCCGTCGCGCCGGTCCGACAGGGCCATGGTCACCGGCTCGCCGAGGAACGCGGGTTCGCCCAGGCGCCAAGCGCCGCGCTTGCGCTCGGCGATGAACAGCCCCTTGCGGGAACAGATCAGAAGTCGATCGGTCAATGCCGGTTTCCCCCCGCCGAGTCACAGGCCCCCGGAGAGGGCGGGCAGGATGTGGACTTCGCTGCCATCGCCGAGTCGGGGGTCGCCATCCTCCAACGTGGCGCGTCGCCCGTCCACGAAAACCGCCACGTGCCGGCGAATTCGCGACTGGTCGTCGAGCACGTAGCCGCGCAGCCGGGGATGACGGGCGAAAAGGTCCTCGAAGGCCGCCTGGAGACTGTCCCCGGCCACATCAATGGCCTCGACGCCGGCGATGTCCGCCAGTCGCCGCGTCAGGAAAACCCGGGGCACGGCCCGTCTCAGGCGTTGGTTTCGCCCTTTACGTCCAGCGCCGCCTGGGCCGCCGCCAGGCGGGCGACGGGAACCCGGTAGGGGGAGCAGGACACGTAATCCAGACCGATCCGATGGCAGAAGGCCACCGACGCGGGATCGCCACCATGTTCGCCGCAAATGCCAAGCTTGATGTCGGGCCGGGTCTTGCGCCCCCGTTCGGTGGCGATGCGCACCAGTTCGCCGACCCCGATCTGGTCGATGGAAATGAAAGGGTCCACCTCCAAGATGCCCTGTTCCCGGTAGGCTTCCAGGAAGTTGCCCGCGTCGTCCCGCGACAGGCCAAAGGTGGTCTGGGTCAGGTCGTTGGTGCCGTAGCTGAAGAACTCCGCCGTCTCGGCGATCCGGTTGGCCAGCAGGCAGGCGCGGGGCAACTCGATCATGGTGCCGGTCAGGTAGTCGATTTGGACGCCCTTTTCCGCTTGAACGTCCGCGGCGACCCGATCGACGATTTCCTTGAGCAGGTCGAACTCCCGGGTGGTGGCGATGAGGGGGATCATCACCTCGGGCTGCACGGTCTGGCCGTCCTGGGAGACGATGGCCGCGGCCTCGAATATGGCCCGGGCCTGCATCTCGCAGATCTCCGGATACGTAATGGCGAGCCGGCAGCCCCGGTGGCCGAGCATGGGGTTCTGCTCTTCCAGTTGCAGCGCCCGCGCCCGCACCGTCGCCACGTCGCTGCCCGCCTCATCGGCCACTTGCGCCAGTTCCTCTTCGCTGTTGGGCAGGAACTCGTGCAACGGCGGATCGAGCAGCCGGATGGTCACCGGCTTGCCGGCCATGATGCGGAACAGTTGGACGAAATCGTCCCGCTGGTAGGGCAGCAGATCGTTCAGCTCCTTGCGTCGCGCGGCCTCGTCCTCGGCCAGGATCATGGAGCGCATGTGAAGAATGCGCTGCGGGTCGAAAAACATGTGCTCGGTGCGCGACAGCCCGATGCCCTCGGCCCCGAACTTAATGGCGGTCTCCGCATCCAAGGCCGTTTCCGCGTTGGCGCGGACGCCCATGGTTCGGATCTCGTCCACCCAGCCCATCAGGCGGCCGAAATCTCCAGTTAGTTTCGGCTGGATGGTCGGTACCTCGCCCTCCATGACCTCGCCGGCGCTGCCGTCGATGGTGATCACGTCGCCTTCCTTCAGCACCCTGCCGCGGGACGTCAGGGACTTCGCCTTGGTGTCGACGAACAGTTCGCTGGCGCCGGCCACGCACGGCGTGCCCATGCCCCGGGCAACCACGGCGGCGTGACTTGTCATGCCCCCCCGCGAGGTAAGGATCCCGCGCGCCGCGTGCATGCCGCCGATGTCTTCGGGACTGGTTTCGACCCGAACCAGGATGACGTCCTCGCCGCGGGCCACCCAATCCTCCGCCTCGGCGGCGGTGAACACGATCTTGCCCGAAGCGGCGCCGGGCGACGCCGGTAGCCCCCGCCCCAGGACGGTCCGTTCGGCGTCCGGATCCAGGGTCGGGTGGAGAATCTGGTCGAGCTGGCCGGGGTCGATGCGGCGCACCGCCTCGTTACGCTCGATCAGCCCTTCGTCCACCATGTCCACGGCCATTTTCAACGCCGCCGCGGTGGTGCGCTTGCCGGTCCGGGTCTGGAGCATCCACAGCCGGCTCTTCTCGACCGTGAACTCCAGATCCTGCATGTCCTTGAAATGCCGTTCCAGGAGGCCGCGCACCTTGTGCAGTTCGGCATAGGCCCCGGGCATGAGCCGCTCCATGGACTCATGGGCGGCGGGATCGTCGTCCCGGGCGGTCAAGGATTGGGGGGTGCGAATGCCGGCAACCACGTCCTCGCCCTGGGCGTTGACCAGGTATTCGCCGAAGAAGGCGTTCTCCCCCGTCGACGGATCGCGGGTGAAGGCGACGCCGGTCGCCGATTTCTCGCCGGTGTTGCCGAAGACCATGCTTTGGACGTTCACCGCCGTGCCCCAGTCGGCCGGCAGGTCGTGAAGGCGCCGATAGGTGATGGCCCGCTGGTTCATCCAGCTTCCGAACACGGCGCCGATGGCACCCCACAATTGTTCCTGCGGATCGGTGGGGAAGGGCGTGCCAAGCTCCTCCGCCACCCGCTTTTTGTAGAGGTCGACAATCCGCTTCCAGTCCTCGGCGCCCAGGTCGGTGTCCAGATCGAAACCATGGTCCTGCTTATGGTCGTCGAGGATGTCCTCGAAATGCTCATGGGCGACGTCCAGCACCACGCTCGAATACATTTGGACGAACCGCCGGTAGCTGTCGAAGGCGAACCGCTCGTCGCCGCTGCGCGCCGCCAGGCCTTTCACCGTCTCGTCGTTGAGGCCGAGGTTGAGTACCGTGTCCATCATCCCGGGCATGGAGGCCCGAGCGCCGGAGCGGACAGAAACCAGGAGCGGGTTGTCCGCATCCCCGAAGCGCGCGCCCATGATCTCCTCGATCTGGGCAAGGCCGTCGTTTACCTGTTGGGCGAGGTCGCCGGGATAGGACCGCTCGTGGTCGTAGAAGTGGGTGCACAATTCGGTGGTGATGGTGAACCCGGGAGGCACGGGCAGGCCGAGGTTGGCCATCTCGGCGAGGCCGGCGCCCTTGCCACCGAGCAGATTGCGCATCTCCGCGCCGCCTTCGGCGCTGCCGTTGCCGAAGCGATACACCCATTTGGCCATGGCCAATTACCCCTCGATCCTCGAAAAATCCGCCACGCCGCCGAGGGCGGCGCGGACCCGTGCCAGCATGCGCAGTCGATTGGCGCGCAAATCCCCGTCATCGGTATTGACCGTCACCCGGTCGAAAAAGGCGTCCAAGGGGGCCCTGAGGTCGGCAAGGTCCCCCATGGCGTCGGTGAACCGTTCCTCGCCCACCGCGCGGCCGATCAGGGCGGTTGCCGCGTTGAGGCGCTGGTGCAGCGCCTTCTCCTCATCCTGGGTCAGCCGGGCCGGGTCGACGTCGCCGTCGTAGGAAACCCCGTCCTTCTTCTCCTCGATGCGGACGATATTGGCGGCCCGCTTGTAGGCGGTCAGCAGATTGGCGCCGTCGTCGGTGCCGAGGAACGCCTGCAGCGCCCGGACCCGGTTGACCAGGCGCACCAGGTCGTCCTCGCCGCCCAGCGCCAATACCGCCGTGACCAGGTCTTGGCGCACCCCCTCTTCGCGCAGATGCACCTTCAGCCGGTCGGCGAAGAAGTCCAGCAGGTGCCCCGCCACCTCCGGCTCGTCGTGGCCCAAGGCGTGGAAGTTGACCCCGTACTTGGCGAACAGGCGATGGCCCTCGTGGATGGGCTCCCGCAGGGGCAGGCGCAGGCCGTTTTCCATGATCAGGCGAATGACGCCCAGGGCGGCGCGGCGCAACGCGAAGGGGTCCTTGGAGCCGGTGGGCTTTTCGTCGATACCGAAGAAGCCGATCAGGCTGTCGAGTTTGTCGGCCAGGGCCACGGCGACGCTGAGCGGCTGGGTGGGGCAGCGGTCGCCCGGGCCCTGGGGGGCGTAGTGGTCGGCGATGGCGTCGGCGACCGCCGGCGGTTCACCGTCGTGGAGCGCGTAGTAGCGGCCCATGATGCCTTGAAGTTCGGGAAACTCGCCCACCATCTCGCTGGTCAGATCGCACTTGGCGAGTCGCGCCGCACGCTCCGCTGCATCGGCCTCGGCGCCGGGGATGAAGGGGCAGAGGACGCGAACCAGTTCGGCCATGCGTTCGGCCTTGTCGCCGTCGGTGCCCAACTTGGCGTGGAAGATGCGCTCGGCCAGTTTGGGGATGCGGTTATCCAGGCTTTGCGCCCGATCCTGATCCCAGAAGAACCGGGCGTCGGCCAGGCGAGCGCGCAGGACCCGCTCGTTGCCGGCGACGATGGCCGCGCCGCCGTCACTGGCTTCCATGTTGGCCACGACGATGAAACGGGGCGCCATGGAGCCGTCCCCGGCGAGCAGGGAGAAATGCTTCAGATGGGATCGCATGGACGTGATCAGCACCTCCGACGGGACTTCCATGAACGTCTCGTCGATGCGGCCCATACGCACCACCGGCCACTCCACCAGACCGGTGACCTCGTCGAGAAGCCCGGGGTCGTCGCGCAGGGTCAGTCCCTCCTCGGTGGCGAGGGCCGCCGCCGCCTCGGCGATCGTCGCCCGGCGCTCGGCGGCGTCGAGAACGACCATCGCCGCCCGCAGCTTCGCCCCGTAGTCCGCGAAGTCCTTGACCTGGATCACACCGGGGGCGAGGAAACGGTGGCCCCGGGTTTCGTTGGACGCGGTCACCGGCCCGAAGGTCGCCGCGACGGTGGTGCCGCCCAGCAGGCACAGGATCCCGTGCACCGGGCGCACCCAACGCACCGTGTGGTCGGCCCAGCGCATGGACTTGGGCCACGGGAAGTCGGCCAAGACCGTTTCCACCACGTCCTTGACCACGTCGGCGGCGGGCCGGCCCTGGCGTTCGACGACGGCGAACAGGAAGGTCCCCTTCGGCGTTTCCCGTTCCTCCACATCGTCGCGGGACAGGCCCACGGAGCCGAGGAACCCGGCAATGGCCTTCTCCGGCGCGTCGGCCTTGGGTCCGCGCCGTTCCTCGCGGCTGTCGGGCTGGCGTTCCGCCACGTCGCCGACCACCGCGGTCAGGCGGCGGGGGGTGGCGAAGGCGCGGGCCTCGCCGGGGGTCAGGCCGGCGGCCGCCAACCCCTTGACGACCAGGCGTTTCAGGTCCTCCGCCGCCCGGCCCTGCATGCGGGCGGGGATCTCTTCCGACATAATCTCCAGCAGAAGTTCGGCCATGGCCGCCTCAGGCGGCCGCGGGGGCGTGGCCCCGGGATTTGAGCCACGCTTCGCAGCAGCCCTTGGCCAGGATCCGCACGCGGCCGATGTAGGATGCCCGCTCGGTGACGCTGACGATGCCCCGGGCGTCCATCATGTTGAACAGGTGGCTGGCCCGGATGCAGTGCTCGTAGGCGGGCAGGGGATAGGGGGTGTCCAGTACCAGCAGTTCCTTGCACTGGATTTCCGCTTCCTCGAACTGGCGCGCCAGGATCACCGTGTCGGCGAGCTCGAAGTTGTAGGCCGAATACTCCCGCTCCCCCTGCAGGAAGACGTCGCCGTAGGTCATGCCGCCCCGGTCCTGGGGCAGGCCGTTCCAGTCCAGATCGAAGATGTTGTCGACGCCCTGGACGTACATGGCCAGGCGTTCCAGCCCGTAGGTGAGTTCCACCGAGACCGGGTCGCAGTCGATGCCGCCGACCTGCTGGAAATAGGTGAACTGGCTCACCTCCATGCCGTCGCACCACACCTCCCAGCCAAGGCCCCAGGCGCCGAGGGTCGGGCCCTCCCAATCGTCCTCGACGAAGCGGATGTCGTGCAGGGAGGCATCGATGCCGATGTGATAGAGGCTGTCCAGATAGAGGTTCTGCGAGTCGGCCGGCGACGGCTTCATGATCACCTGGAACTGGTAGTAGTGCTGCACTCGGTTGGGGTTGTCCCCATAGCGCCCGTCGGTGGGCCGCCGCGACGGCTGCACATAGGCCGCCCTCCACGGCTCCGGCCCCAGGGACCGCAAGGTGGTCGCCGGATGAAAGGTCCCCGCGCCCACCTCCATGTCATAGGGCTGGAGGATGACGCAGCCACGGTCGCTCCAAAAGCCCTGGAGGGCCAGGATCAGGGCCTGGAAGCTGGGCGGCTTGGCGGCGGCGGACGCCATGAGGTTCCCCGGAAACGGTGACTTTGTTGCGGCGCAGCGGACACTACCGCCGGGGCCGGGAGGGGGTCAAGGAAGGGGGGTGGGGGGAGGCCAGCAGCTACCCGCGCCAAGGGCGCCCCGACGCCCCGGGTTAGGGACCCGACGGCCGCCACCCACTCCCTGTCGTTGCCGGGTTCGTCCTGGCAACCTATGGCGCCTCACACGGAGGGACCACCCGGTGCACCGTCCCGGAAAGCCTCCCTGTTACGTGATATGTTGCCGTATACGTTGCCGTGCCGGCGTGCGTCCATGCCCTGGCCTTCTTCCGAGGTGTCTCGTCCGTGGCCAAGGAGAAACGAAGAATTAGATATTGTGTCCTTGTAATATCTGCAAACCGGCCAAACCGGAAATCCCGAATCGCAAGAAAACCGCGCCCACCACCTCGATTTCTTGCAAATTCGAATACTTCCCCAACGCCGATCAGCCGGAAAAATCAGAGACTTGTGAGTCGGACCCGATTTCCTTGGACACAGAATTGGCTTAATCGAAGTGTCCAAGGAGGACCGGAACATGACCGATAATTTTGAGAAGAAAGTTGCTGTTGATGGGCCTGTGGTAAATGCGGGCGAGCTTGGCTCGTCCACGTTTTCCCCAGGACAGGCTTTGCCGGCAGGCCCGCTGGGACTTGGCCAGCGATGGACGGTGGCGCGCAAGCGTGAGGTCGTTCTGCGGCTTTTGCGTGACGAGCCGGTGCAACTTCTGTCGCGCCAGTTGGGCGTAGAGATCTTCCGGCTCGAGCAGTGGCGTGAGAAAGCGATCGGCGGGATCGACGCCTCGCTCAAGCAACGCAAGGGCGATCCGGTGCAGGCGGAACTGGATAGCGCCATGAAGCGGATCGGAGAGTTGACCATGCAGGTGGAACTGCTGGAGGCCAAGACGGAGACCTTCGGCCCTTTGGGGCGGCGGAGGTCGCGGCGATGAGTGCCGCCACCTCGCCCGGCACGGGTCTGGCCTGCGGCCTGCGGCGGGTCTGCGCCGCCTGGGGCATGGCCCGCTCCTCGTTCTACGCCGTGACCTCCGGCCAGCACGCCGAGCAGCCGCCGGCAAAGCGTCGGGGACCGAAGCCCGCGATCTCGGACCAGGCGCTGCTGGTGGCGATCGAAGCCGACCTGGAGGCATCGCCCCGGGAGGGCGAGGGCTACCGCAAGGTCTGGGCTCGGCTTCGGGTCTGTCGCGACATCCGGGTTGCCCGCAAGCGGGTGCTCCGCCTGATGCGCGAGAACAATCTGCTCTCGCCCCATCGCTGCCGCCGCCGTGGCGGCAATCCCCATGACGGTGAGATCATCACTCATGCCCCGAACCTCATGTGGGGCACCGATGGCGTTCGGGTGTTCACGGTGGACGACGGCTGGGGCTGGATCTTCACCGCCGTCGAGCATTGGAACGCCGAGTGTGTCGGCTGGCATGTCTGCAAGCGCGGCGACCGCTTCGCCGCCCTGCAGCCGATCTCCATGGGGCTTGCCGGGCTGTATGGCTCGACCGCGGCCGGCGCGGCTCGGGGGCTGGCCTTGCGGATGGATCACGGCTCCCAGTATCTGTCGGACCACTTCACCAACCAGATCAAGTTCTGGGGCATCCAGCCGTCCTACGCCTTCGTCGCCGAGCCCCAGACCAACGGCGTCGCCGAGCGGTTCAATCGCACGCTGAAGGAACAGATCATCCATGGTCGCATCTACCGCAACATCGCGGAGCTGCGGGACGCCGTCCGCGACTTCGTCGAACTCTACAATGCCCAGTGGATCGTCGAAAAGAACGGCTACCTGAGCCCCGCTCAAGCTCGTCAGGCGTGGCACGCCGCGATCTCAATCAGGCCCGCCGCGTGAGACAAACTTGTGTCCAAGGAACCGGGTGCGCTACAGGATTTCAGCGGGACGAGCGGTAGCGACCGGGTTGACGGCGATTTTTGAGACGGATTGTCGGAGAGGTTGGAGGTTGTTGTTCGGGGCTCGTCCGGCGGCACCTGCCGCTTGGTTCAGGGCCCTTGGGCGGTGATGCGCCCGGCGATGGCGATCATGGCCGGCTGATAGGGATAGGCCGAAGGCAGGGCGATCCTGAGGCGCGACTTGAGCTCCTCGACGCGGACGGCGATTTTGAGAAACGCCCGGCGCAGGGTTTCGAAGGTGGCCGTTCGCCACAGCGATTTCCGAGGCGCCGCTTGGCGAAGCTGATGCAGCAGCCAGTAGGCGCCGGTATGCAGGAAGAGGCGGAACTGGTTGGCCTCCCAACGGTGGCACGACGTGCGGTCGGACTTGGTGTAGAGCTTGTGGTCCTTGATCATGTTTTCCATCCGCCCGCGGGCGCAGTAGACCTTCTCGTAGAGCGCCTTGGCGCGGCCGCTCAGGTTGGTGACGACGAAGCGGACGTCACAGCCCTTGGCGGTAGCTTCCACGCGGGCGATGACCGAGCGTTGCCGTGACCAGCTTTTGGCCTGGTAGCCGGTGTGGAAGAAGCGGCGCACCTTATCCTTTCCCTGCCCCGCCCGGCGCACGGCGGCGTCCTCGCACCACGGCTGGCCGATCCTGTTCAGCCGGGCGTTGCCGGAAAGCCCGAAGATGTAGCCGCAGCCCTGACGTTCGAGGAATTCCATGGCCTCCGGCGTGGCGTAGTGGCCATCGCCCCGCACGGTGATCTCGACCCGTGGCCAGTTGCGGCGGATGCGGCCGATGACGTGTCTCAGGATCCGCGCCGCCTCGTCGCCGGAGGGCCGCTTGCCGGGACGCAGCAGTGACATCACCGGCTTGCCGGTGGCCGCCTCGAAGATATGGATGGGTTGGAAGCAATAGTCGTCGTAATGGGCGTTGAACAGCGCCAGCTGCTGGCCGCCGTGAACGGCATCGTCGGTGTCGTCGATATCGAGAACGATGCGCGCCGGAACGCGCTTGAAGCTGGCGCAAAACAGATCGATCATCGACAGCCCCATGCGCCCGAGCGCGCGCCATGACGGCGCGTTCTCGAGGCGCGACAGGGTCGGTTGGCTCATCAGGTCGTCGCCGCTCTCGGACAAACGGCCACAGGCCAGCTTGAACGCCGGATCGAAACGCAGAACGTCGAGGTCGTCGCAATCCTCATACCCGCAGGCAATAGCGAACAGGCGCGCCCGGATCATGTCTACGTAAGCGTGGGTCGTGCTCGCCGGGTCGCGCACGTCGGTGACGCAGGAAGCGAGCACGTCGGCGATGCCGAGCCGCCTGTCGATCTCGCCCAACAACAACACCCCGCCGTCCGACGACAGCCGTCCGCCGTCGAAGCGGGCGCAAAGCGGCTTGCCTCCAACGGGTGACAAACCAGGGAGATAGGGGGTAATCTCGTTCATGGTGAGCCGTGGGTTGTTCTGTTGCCATGTGATCTTGTCTTGACACCAAAATCATACGGCATTTCAACAGGTTAATCTACGCTCACCAGCATTTTCAATCAGCGCCGTGAATAATTCGGGCTAGGATCTCGTTGGAGAGTGTATACCCTCTTTTCCAGACGGCGATCTATACTGGGTAGAGCCTGCCTTTATTTCATTCAATCAACATTGCCGAGAAAGCTCCGAGACGTGGCTCCGATGATAGCCAAATGCGTTCCTCATTGCAACCGCGTGAAGAATGTTGGCGTGAGCAACCGCGCAGTGGTTGTCCCATTTGCGCTCGACAGTTCATTTTTACCCTTGCTCAGCGGGTGCGGATGCTCGTGTTCTTTCGCGATTTCGGTCTTTCCTGTGGTCATACGGACGAAATGCGGGGACACGACGAAATGCGGGGACACAGTATCTTTTTTTCCTCAAACCGCTAATAGTCCGCCATTTCCCCAGTCAATTGCGAGCCTCGCACAACGGCCCGCGGGTCTCTTCCGCTCCACTCCCCGGCATCCACGTCGCGGAAGAAGTTGGCGCATAAGCGATTGAATAGCTCCGGTTCCTCGCAGTTGATGGTGTGCCCGGAATTTGGAATAACCTATAGGCTGGCGGTTCGAACGGTCCGCTTCAGGAAGACGCTCGGTTCAAGGCAAGGGTCGGCGATGTCCCCGTGTTCGCAATCTCATTTACAATCTCAACTTACGTGCGAATGCCTATGCTGGTGCAAAGCGGTCGACTGAGATTTCGTCCTCACGCTGGCGCATGTGATACGCGTCATACCGGGCTTGCATCCTGAGCAGCGTATCCATCTTGACGCCGAAAGCTTTCTCTACGCGCAGTGCCATTTCCGGCGATAGCGACGCTTTCCCATTCAGTATATTGGAAAGCGCGGGACGACCCACCCCCAACGCTTCGGCGGCGGCCGTAACGGAGAGATCGTCCGGCAGAACGGACCGCCTGATAAATCCGCCTGGATGGACCGCCTTCATACCGAATTTTATCGCCATCGCTCGCACTCCATCCGCGTGTCAGTGGTAATCTCCATAATCAATGTCATAAAGCGCGTCTATTTCCGCATCATGCCTAAACGTAACCCGCCAACTGGCGGTAACGTGCAAGCTGTATATTCCATGGGTCCCCAGGCCACGCACGGGATCGGCGGTCGGTTTCGCGTCATACGGGGGGCGAGTCGCCCGCCGTTTGCGTGAAGGTTAGCGACACCCCGCAGGCTGCTTCGGGCGCCACCCGCAACAAGCCATCGTCGTCTCGAACCTCGATACCGCCCTCGGCCAGCGTCCGGCTGGTGAGGGTCAGGTCGCGAACGCGGACGGTCATCGCCCAGGGCCCCGCCGGCGTTCCCAGCATTTCCACCCGCGCCGCCGTCTCGAATGTGATGGCGAAGCCGCCGTGGCGGACTGTCGCCCGGTCCCGGGTCTCCTCGATGGCGGCTTCGCCACTAAGGGTGGCCCAGGTTCTTGCCGCGGCCTGGGGTGAGTCGTGAAGGACCCGCACTTCGGTGATGCCGGTGGCCCCGTTGGGGTAGGTCAGCCAGGGCGCTTGCCAGACCATGTCGCGGGTCAGGTGGTGGCAGACGAAGGCGGAAACGCCGGCGGTGGCCTCGGGCGGCAGGTGGACCAGCTTGAAGCGGGGCTCGACGGTGCCGTCGGGTAGTTCGAGGAGGCGGCTCAGGTCCTTGGGCGCCTCGGCGGCGATGCCGCTCGCCGTCAGCTTTTGGTGGGCGGCATCGGCGTCGTTGGTGGCCAGAGCCAGGCCGAGGAGGCCTTCGCCGCGCTCGGCCAGGCGCTGGTCCAGGTTGTTGGTGAACTGGGCGGGATCGACGATGCCCAGAAGCTCGATGTAGTTGCCGGGGAACATGATGCAGTAGTTGCCGGTGCCCCAGCCGATGTGTCGGCCCCGGGGGGTCACCGTGAAGCCGAGCCGCTGAAAGGTCTGCCGCGCGGCTTCCAGGTCGGCGACGGCGACAAGGACGTGGTCGAGGCCGGAAATGCCGCCGCAAATGCCGTGGTCGGTGACGGGAGCGGCCTCAGGCACCGCCTTTGCCGATGGCTTTCAGCACGGTCTCCAGCCCGGACCCCGGCCGGTACGCCGCCTCCGGGAACTTGTGGCGGACGACCCCATTGGCGTCCAGCACCAGGATCATGTGATAGGCGATCTCATGACGGGCGCCGTAGCGGGTATCGAGCACCTTCAGGGCCTTGATGATCCGCGAGCCCTTGTCGGACAGCAGCGGATAGGTCAACCGGCGTTGGCGGGCGAACTTTTTCAGGGACGCCTGGCCGTCGTAGCTGAGCGCCGCCACCCGGTATCCGGTGGCTTCGACCTTGGAGATGTTTTCCTGCCAGGCGACCGCCTGGGCCTTACAGGTGGGTCACCAGTGCAACGATCGCATCAGCAACAGGATCACACCCCGGTCGCCGGCCAGGGAGGCGAAATCCCGGGCTTGTCCCGCCTGATCGGTGGCGGCGAGAAGCCCGGCGATCTTCTGGCCCACGGCCGGGCCGCGCTCGGCAGCCGCGGTGGTGGCCACGGGCGCGCTCATGGTCGTCAGCAGGACGACGACGGCGAGGACTCGGTGGATCGAATGCATCATGGTGACGGGAATCTAGGGGCCTTCGGCGGCCTGTTCAATGGCGGATCGCTCCGGGAACAACATTGTGAGACCCTCGGCCGAAGCGGCGCAGATGCCGCGTTCGCAGATCAAGCCAGTGACCAGGCGGGCCGGGGTCACGTCGAAGGCGAAGTTTGCCGCCTCGCTGCCCTCCGGCGTGATGGTGACCTCGACGATATGGCCGTCGTCGGCCCGTCCGGCGATGCGGGTCACTTCCTCGGCGCCCCGCTCCTCGATGGGGATGGCGTCGCCGCTGGCGATGGTCCAGTCGATGGTCGGCGACGGCAGGGCGACGTAGAAGGGCACGTCGTTGTCGCGGGCCGCCAGGGCCTTCAGGTAGGTGCCGATCTTGTTGCACACGTCGCCGTTGGCCGCCGTGCGGTCGGTGCCGGTGATGCAGAGGTCCACCCGGCCATGGCGCATCAGGTGGCCGCCGGCGTTGTCGACGATCACCGTGTGGGGCACGCCGTGGCCGCCGAGCTCCCAGGCGGTCAGCGCCGCGCCCTGGTTGCGGGGCCGGGTTTCGTCCACCCACACGTGCACGGGAATGCCGGCATCGAAGGCCTTGTAGATGGGCGCGATGGCGGTGCCCCAGTCGACGGTCGCCAGCCAGCCGGCGTTGCAGTGGGTGAGCACGTTGACCGGCTCCCGGCGGTCCTTCTTCTCCCAGGCGTCGCTTATCACCGCCAGGCCGTAGTCGCCGATGGACGAACAGATGGCCACGTCCTCGTCGGCGATCTCGCCGGCCCGGCGCCAGGCGGCGGCGGTGCGGCGTTGCGGCGGCGACTGGCCGAGGACCGCCGACATCTCATCCAATGCCCAGCGCAGGTTGACCGCCGTCGGGCGGCTGGCCAGCAGGGTCTCGTGGGCGGCCCGCAGGTTCTCGTTCGAGGCATCGGCCGCCATGGCCAGGCACATGCCATAGGCGGCGGTGACGCCGATCAGCGGCGCGCCCCGCACCCACATGTCCCGAATGGCGGAGGCCGCGTCGTCCACCGTCGCCAGGCGCCGGGTGACGAATTCGTGGGGCAGGCGGGTCTGGTCGATGATCTCCACCGCCCGGCCGTCTTCGGCCGGCCAGATGGTGCGGTAGGGAACCCCGCCGACTCTCACGGCCGGGTCAGTTCAGCGCCCGCCCGGCAACGGCGGACAGGCGCTCGGCCATCGTCGGATCGCGCGCCTCCGGCGCCGTGATCAGGGCGTTGTCGAGGGCGGTGTGGCAGCCAGCGTGGCAACGCTCCGCCCGACCGGCCAGCATCGGCACCACGGCCTTGACCAGGGCGCGGGCCTTGTCGGCGTTTTCCAGCAGGACCTTGATCACCGCGTCGACGGTGACGTGATCGTGGTCCTCGTGCCAGCAATCGTAGTCGGTGACCATGGCCACGGTCGCGTAACACATCTCCGCCTCCCGGGCGAGCTTGGCCTCGGGCATGTTGGTCATGCCGATGACGTCGCAGCCCCAGGACCGATAGAGGTTGGATTCGGCCAGGGTCGAGAACTGGGGCCCCTCCATGACCATATAGGTCCCGCCCCGCTGGATCTTGATGCCGAGCCCCGTGGCGGCGCTCTCCAGCCCGTCCCCCAGGCGTGGGCATACCGGATGGCCGAAGGACACATGGGCCACCAGTCCGGTGCCAAAGAAGGTCTTCTGGCGGGCGAAGGTACGGTCGATGAACTGGTCGACCAGCACGAAGGTGCCCGGTTCCAGTTCCTCGCGGAAGGAACCGCAAGCGCTCAAGGACACGATCTCGGTGACTCCGGAACGCTTCAGGGCGTCGATGTTGGCCCGAAAATTGAGCTCGCTGGGCGGTATCCGGTGGCCGCGGCCGTGGCGGGGCAGGAAGACCATCTTCTGGCCCTCCAGGCTGCCGAACAGCAGTTCGTCGGAGGGCTCGCCAAAGGGCGATTCCACACGGCGCCACACCGCGTCCTCGAGACCGTCGATCTGATAGACGCCGCTGCCGCCGATAACCCCGACGACCGGCGGCGTGCCGGGTTCGCTCATGGTTCTCCTCCCCCACACCCGATAGCGCCGAAGCGCCCGCGCGGGCGAGTTTTTCAGGTCCTGGCCGCGACCGCAACCGCCTTGCCCTGCCGGACTTTCCCTCCGGAGTCGAATTTTGCACGATCTCGAATTGGCGCCTGACGGCAACCAATTGCTGATGAGGGCTATTGCGGATACGACCCGTCGAGTTCGTCCAGCAGCGGCCCCAACCACGGCGCGAATCGCCGCCAGCGGCCGACGGAACCGGATTGGACCGGGCGACGAACCTGCCAGGCGCTGGCTGTTCGCACCGTCCTGGTATTGGCATGAAAGCGCAGGCAGGCGTCGTCCCAGGACAGGTCGAGGAAGTCCAGCAGGGCGCGAGCCGTGCCCTCCACGTCGGCCACGATGTCCTCGTAGCCGACCTCCATGACGGCCAGGGGCTGCACCGATTGCCAATGGGTCATCAGGTCCTCATGACAGCGGAGAACCTGGGCAATATCCTCCAAACGGGTGCTCCACGGTTGCGGCGCGGTGAAATGGGTCAGGAAGCAGGACACGGCCGTGTCCCGCGGGTCCCTGCGGCAGTGAATGACGCGAGCCCCCGGCAGGAGCAGGGCGATCAAGCCCAGGTGCTGGTAGTTGGTGGGCATCTTATCGGTGATCCGGGCCGCATCGGGGGCCGCGACCCGGCACGCCGCCAAATATTCTTCACCCAGGGCTTTGGCGGTTTCCTCGGTCATGGCGGCAACGCAATCCGGATAGACGGCCGAGACGCCCAGGCGGCCCGCCAGGCCGGCGGCGATTCGGTCCATGTCCCGCCGTTCCCCGGTGCCATGAACTTGCGGGTGGCTGGCAAGGATCTGTTCCACCAGGGAGGTGCCGGACCGGGGCATGCCGACGATGAAGACGGGCAGGGTCGATTCGACTCCGAAGCCCCGCCGGGCCTCCAGGAACGAACGGGTGAACTGTTGTTTCAACGCCTCCGTGAGATTTCGTTCTTCGTCGGGCCGAAACACGACGCCCTGGTCGGCGAGAAGCTGCCGACGCAACTCGTTTCCCTGAGCGCCATGGCGAAAGGCGGCCGCGTCGTCTCCCCGGCGCTCGAAGACCGCTGAGAGGGCGAAGTGCATGCTGATGCGCTGAGGCGGCGCCAAACGGTCGCTTTGCGCGCGCCGGGCGATCCGCTCCAGGTCCCCATCGTCGAGTTCCTCCCGACCGGTCGAGCAAAGTTGATAAAGCGCTTCGCCATCGTCCGGATCGAGGGTGAGCGCCTCCTTGAACCACCGGTTCGCGTCGTCCACCCGCCCGCCGTCGCGGCAGATCAAGCCAAGTCCGTGAAGCGCCGCCGGGTCCCGGGGGGCGGCGGACAAGGCATTGTGTGCCGCGGCCTCCGCTTGCGCCAAGCGCCCCGCATCGCGGAGCGCGCGGGCCAGTGCGAGTTGCGTCGCTGGATCCCGCGGCGCCACCTTGGCTGCCCGCTCAAAGGCTTCGATAGCGCCGTCGGTATCGCCGCGGGCCTCTCGCACGGCGCCCAGCAGGCCCAGACCCTGGGGTTCCCGCGGCCGCAGTCGGATCAGCCGCAAGCAGATTTCCTCGGCCTCGGCCAGGCGGCCCGTTTCGAGGAGCGCCGAGGCCAGGTTGGCCAAGGCGGCCGGGTCTTTCGGGACACAGCGCACGGCATCGCGGAAGGCGGCAAGGGCGCCTTTCAGATCCCCCGAAGCGCGCAGAACCAGCCCACGGCTGTTGTGGATCGTCCCGTCATCCGGGTTCGCCTCTGCGGCCTGCCGCAGCAGATCCGCCGCCGCCGCAGCGTGACCCGTTTGGTGGGCCAACAGGCCCAGGAGGTGCAGAGCACCGCCATGGTCCGGCGCATGGGCGAGAATCCGCCGGCAGGCGACCTCGCAACCCCTCAAGTCGCCGGACCGATAGGACGCCCAAGCCCGCCGCAGGCGGCCAGCCGTTTCACGCCGATTCATGGCGTTCCGACATGCTCACGGCCGCGGGACTTGGCGCGAGTCCGGAGGGGCGCCCGGCTTCGCCTCCGCCGCCGCATGAGCATGGCGAAAGGCGCCTTCGCCAGATCGTGGAGAAGCAGCGCCAGCACCATGCCGGCCGCCCCATAGACCAGGCTGGCCGGATCGAGGGGCAGGGCGGGCTGGAAGTCTTCGCCGACCCGCATGGCAATCTCGGGATCGAGACGGCGCGCCAGGACCAAGGGTTTCATTAGGGGCACCGCGTCCCGAATGGCGTGGTAAGCCTTTTCGATCTCCGCCACCCGCGTTCGCGATTGCCGCGCAAGGCGGTCGCGATCGGCGGCGGCAAGGTGCCGGTAGGCCTCGCCCCCGGACACCGCTCGTTCGGTGCGGCGCGCCTCGTCCAAGTGACCGCCCAGGCGCTGAATATACTGGTGGGCGAAGGCCTGAAGCTGGGACGCGGCCAAGCCGATGACGGCCGCCAGGATGGCTGCCGTCAGCATATCCAGCTTGCGTCCAAACCATCGCAGCAAGGAAGTTCTCCGCGATGCTCTTGCCCCGTGCCCCTTGATATAACCCGGGGGCGGCGGTGGAACCAGAACACGGAAAAAAAGAGGGCCGTGCAGAGCACGGCCCTAGGCATTGGGAGGAAACGTCCAAGAAACGCAGCGACCGAAAATGGTCCAGAGGACCGCGGCCGCCGCGGACCCAGAAATAGTGAAATCCTGAATCGGGATCAACAACAAAATTTATCTTTCCTAATATAAACATTTCATAAACAAAATATGAACCGTGGTTAATGAAAAATGCGGTTTCGCAACCGTCCGCCGGGAGCGCGTGAAGGGCCGCCGCGGGCGGCCCTCAGACTGGCATGAGACATGCCTGAATCCGGCTTGCCATGGACTATTCACCCGCCCTCCCTGATTCCCTCCGCCGCCTGGCGATGGCCTTGTCCGTATTTCTGGTCGCAACGGCGGCAACGGCCAATCCGGCCCGGAATTTCGAGCGTTCCTGGGAGATGTGCCGCCGCCACACGGCGGCCCAGGAGCGCGCCGACGCCATCCCCACCGATCTGCTGACGGCCATCTCGCTGGCCGAATCGGGCCGCTGGGACGACATGAACCGGGAAACTATTGCCTGGCCGTGGACGATTACCGCCCGTGGAGAGGGGCGTTTCCTGGACAGCAAGGCCGCGGCCGTCGCCGCGGTACGGCGCTTGCGCCGCGATGGCGTCACCAATATCGACGTCGGCTGCATGCAGGTGAACCTGCACTATCACGGAGATGCCTTCGCCGGATTGGAAGAGGCCCTGGACCCGGCGGCCAATATCGCCTACGCGGCCGAGTTCCTGACCAACCTCCATGGTGAAACCGGGTCCTGGCGCCGGGCGGCCGCCCATTACCATTCGCGCACCCCGGAGCGGGGACAGGCCTACGAAGCCAAGGTGGTTCGCCTGTGGAAGGCCACCCGCGACCGCGCCGAAGATGCCGCGGACGACGTCACGCCGGCTTCCCGGGACGCGGCATTACCGATTCGGGCCGCAAATGAAACCAAACCACTGAAGATCAAGCCCATCGACAAGACTCGAACGGCGTTGCTCAACGCTCGCTTTCGCCTCAACCTGGCCAGCCGCCGGACGGAAAGTACGGCTCATGCCAGGGCGCGCCAGCTTGACGCCTGGCGGAGATCCCGAATCGGCAAGCTGGGCAGTACCCATGAAGCCGCCATGCGCCGCGCCCAACTCGAACTGGAACGGCGGCGCCAACGCCTGGAGTTGGAAGCCCGGCACAACGCCCAAGCCTTCGCCAAACGGCGCCGAGCGCAGCTTGCCCGCTGGCGTCGGGACGGGAGTTCCTGAGGGGCCGCGGAACGACGGTGATTGGTCGCATCCGCGATACGCCTCGCGCTCGCTCATTTCTTGTGGTTAAACTCCGGTGGGATTCGCCTCAAGCGGCCCCGCCCCGTCAACCTCTGGATTGGCCCCATGAGCGATCTCAACCTCGGCGTCATCGGCAACAGTACCTTCGGCGCCCTCGTCGACCGCAAGGCCCGGATCGTCTGGTCCTGCCTTCCCCGGTTCGACGGGGACCCCGTGTTCAACACCCTGCTCAACGGCGATGGGGATGCCGCCGAACACGGGTTCTTCGACATCGAGATGGATAACTACGCCCGCTCGGAGCAGCGCTACCTGCACAACTCGGCGATCCTGGTGACCACCCTCTACGACACCGATGGGGCGGCGCTGGAGATCACCGACTTCGCCCCCCGCTTCAAGCGCCTGGACCGGGTGTTCCGGCCGATGATGTTCATTCGCCACGTTCGGCCCGCCATCGGCCATCCCCGGATCCGGATCCGCCTGCGCCCGTCCGCGTCCTACGGCGCCGAACGGCCCACGCGCACGAGGGGCAGCAATCACGTCCGTTTCGTCGGACCGGCGGTCACGCTTCGCTGCAACACGGACGCGCCGGTCACCTACCTGATGGATGAGGTGCCCTTCATCCTCGAAGAGCCCTTCTCCGTTATGCTGGGACCCGACGAAAGCCTGTCCAGCCCCATCGACGAGACCTGTCGGGAGTTCTTCAAGCGAACCCTGGACTATTGGCACGAGTGGTGCCGCTACCTCGCCGTGTCCTTCGAATGGCAGCGCGAGGTGATTCGCGCCGCCATCACGCTCAAGCTGTGCAACTTCGAGGAAAGCGGCGGCATCATCGCCGCCATGACAACGTCGATCCCGGAAGCGCCAAACACGGAACGCAACTGGGACTACCGCTATTGCTGGCTGCGGGATGCCTACTTCGTGGTCAAGGCGCTGAACCGCCTGGGCGCGACGCGCACCATGGAAGATCATATCCGCTACATCACCAACGTGGTGGCCTTGGCGGAGAACGAACATCTACAGCCGGTGTTCGGGATCACCCTGGAGACCAAGCTGCCGGAGGACATTGTATCGACCCTGAAGGGCTATCGCGGCATGGGGCCGGTGCGCCGGGGCAACCAGGCCTACGAGCATATTCAGAACGACGGTTACGGCAGCGTCATCCTGGCCTGTACCCAATCCTTCTTCGATCAGCGCCTGCGCCGGCCGGGGGACCTGCGGCTGTTCGAACGGCTGGAGCATGTGGGCCGGCGGGCGGTGGCCTTGTTCGACCAAACGGACGCCGGGTTGTGGGAACTGCGGACCATGGCGCGGGTCCACACCTATTCCAGCGTCATGTGCTGGGCCGGGGCCGATCGCCTGGCCCGCATCGCGGGCCATCTGGGCCTCGAAGACCGGGCCCGGGCCTGGCGGCAGGATGCCGATCGCATGCGCGCCGTCATCCTGGAGCAGGCGTGGAACCCCAAGCGCAACAGCTTCGCCGAGAGCTTCGGCGGCGAGGACGTGGACGCCAGCCTGCTGCTGATGCTGGAGCTCGGGTTCATCGATGCCACCGATCCCCGCTTCCACGGCACCGTCGCCGCCATCGAACAGGATCTGAAGCGCGGCGACCACCTGTTCCGCTACGCTAGTGCGGACGACTTCGGGACGCCCGAGGTGTCGTTCACCGTGTGTACGTTCTGGTACGTGGACGCTCTGGCCGCCATCGGCCGCCGCGAGGAGGCGCGGGAACTGTTCGAGGAGCTGTTGACCCACCGCAACCACCTGGGTCTGCTGTCGGAGGACCTGGACCCGACGACGGGCGAGCTGTGGGGCAATTTCCCCCAGACCTACTCCATGGTCGGCATGATCAATTCCGCGTCCCTCCTCAGCCGCAGCTGGCGCGAGGCGTTCTGACGTTTGGTGTTCGCGGCTGTTGGCGAGAGTCCCCAAATAGGTCCCATGGGGATCAGGACTCACGCCCGTGTCACGAGGGCCGCTGTCGTGGCCGCGGTCCTGTGCACGAACGTCGGCGCGGGCCCGGCCGCGGCCGCCCGTTGCGAGCCGCCCCCGGAAGCGCCCGCGGTCACCGCGCGCATCGATCCCGGCCAGGTGGTCTACGACCACTCCCGCGATCGGGCCGGCATCCAGGCCCTGCGCCGGCAAAACGGACGGGTGGGTGCAAGTCCCGGCCAAATCCCCGTCGGCCTGACGTCCGCCAACCTCGCCTTCCGCATGGAAACCCGGGTCGCTGTCACCCGCCAATCGCGCAAACGCTATTGCGCCGACCTGGCGAAGCTTGACGCCAGCCTCGGCTTCGATTGGATCAGGGTCCACGTTACCCGGGACTACGCCCGGGGAAGCTGCCCCTACAAGGCCATCGTCGATCACGAGCGGCGTCACGTGGCGGTGTTCCAGGGCACGCTGAAGCGCTACGCCGAAACCTTCCGCCGCACCCTGCGTCGGGAGGCCGATCGCTTGGCGCCGGTCGCCTTGTCCGCCCCTGGCGACCGCGCGGCCCAGATCCTTCAGGACCGCCTGCACAACCGCCTGAAGCCCCTCCTGCGCCGGATCGAACAGTCCCTGGAAGACGCCAACGCCGCCCTCGATTCCCCGAAAAGCTATGCCCGCGATCACGCCCGCTGCCGCGACTGGTGAGGTGGGGGCGAAATGGTTGCCCAATCGCGGCATTGCGCATTGTCTCGTCCCGGCGTGTCGTCTAGCGTCGGGGCGATCCAAGGCTTCATTTGGGGAATATCGGTCGTGGCCAATTCCATCGAGGCCGTGGTGTTCGACCTCGGCGGCGTGCTTGTCGACTGGGACCCCCGCTATCTCTACCGCAAGCTGTTCGATGGCGAGGCGGCCATGGAACGGTTCCTCGGCGAAGTCTGCAGCCAGGCCTGGAACGAAGGACAGGACGCTGGGCGGCCTGTTTCCGAGGCAACCGCGACCCTGGTCGCCGAGCACCCCGACAAGGCCGAGCTGATCCGTGCATACTACGACCGCTGGCCCGAGATGCTCGCCGGCTCCCATCCGCGGACCGTCGCCGTCCTGGCCGACCTCAAGAAGGCTGGCGTTCCCCTGTTCAGCCTTACCAACTGGTCCGCCGAGACCTTCCCCGTCGCCCTCGAGCGGTTCGAGTTCCTCCACTGGTTCGACGATATCGTCGTTTCCGGTGCCGAGGGGGTGAAAAAGCCGGATCGGCGGATCTTCGACATCCTGATCGAACGCTGCGGCTTACCGGCGGCCAGCCTGGTCTTCATCGACGACGGGAAGAACAACGTGGTCGCGGCACGAAACGCCGGCCTCGAAGCCCTGCACTTCACCACCGCCGATCAACTGCGCCGGGACCTGCGGTCGCTGGGCCTGCCGCTGGAATAGTGCGGAGTCGCAAGTGCTCGCGGCCCGGGGCGGGCATGAAACCCGCTGGGTCGCGACTCCCTCAGCCCGGCCCGGTCATCTGGCGGAGGCTCGCCTCGGCGGCGGCGGCGACGATGGCGTCGGAATCGATGCCGTAGGCACGAAAGAGGTCGGGGATGTCGCCCGACTGGCCGAAATGCTCGACCCCCAGGGGGGTCACCCGGTGGCGGGCGACGGAACCCAGCCAGTCCAGCCCCGCCGGATGGCCGTCCTGGACCGTGACCAGCACCCCGTCGGTCGACAGCGCCGCCAGCAGGGCCTCGATGTGGGCGGGGGGCGCCGTGCGGTCACGGGCCCGTGCCCGGCAGGCGGCCAGCCAGCCGCTGTGCAGCAGGCCCGGCGAGGTCACCGCCAGCAGGCCGGCGCCGGGAATGTCCTCGGCGATCTGATCGTGGGCGGCAATGGCCTCCGGCGCCACGGCGCCCGCGTAGACGATAGCCAATGGTGCGCCGGGTTCCGGCGGCCGCAGCCAGTATGCGCCGGCCGTGATGTCGGACTTCAGGCTCTCGGTCATCTCCCGCTCGGGCTGCTCCAGGGGACGGGTGGACAGCCGCAGGTAGACCGCGCCGCCGTCTTCGGCCTGCATGTATTCGAGCCCCCAGGCCATGCATACCGACAGCTCGTCGGCGTAGGCGGGCTCGAAGTCGACAAGGCCGTCGTGGCCGAGGCCGATCAGCGGCGTGATCACCGACTGGTGCGCCCCCCCTTCCGGGGCCAGGGCGATACCCGACGGCGTGGCCACCACCATGAAGCGGGCGTCCTGGTAGGCGGCGTAGGTCAGCGCGTCCAGGCCCCGGTGGATGAATGGATCATAGAGGGTGCCGATGGGCAACAGGCGGGTGCCGAACAGGGGCTCGGTCAGGCCGAGGGCGGCGAGCAGCAGAAACAGGTTGTTCTCGGCGATGCCCAGTTCGACGTGCTGGCCGGCCGGCGACTTGGTCCAGCGCTGGGCCGAGGGCACTTCCTCCACCCGATAGAGGTCCGGCTCCGCCTTGCGGTGAAAGAGGCCCCGCTGGTTCACCCAGCCGCCCAGGTTGGTCGACACCGTCACGTCGGGCGAGGTGGTGACCATGTGCCGGGCAAGCTCGGAGCGGTTGCGGCCGAGCGTGTTCATGATCCGCCCGAAGGTCTCCTGGGTCGACATGCGGGCGCCCGTCACCTGGGGGAATGGCGCCACCGGGATGGTCGGCAGCCGGCCCCGGGGCTTGCGCCGGGCCTTGAAGGGCACCGCGTCGAGGAACGATCGCAGGGTTTCCGCGTCCTCCTCCAGGCCGGCGAAGGGCTCCCACTCCTCGCCATCGTTGATGGCCATGGACGACTTGAAGGCGGCCATCTGGTCCGGCGTCATCAGGCCGGCGTGGTTGTCCTTGTGGCCGGCCAGGGGCAGCCCGAAGCCCTTCACCGTGTAGGCGACGAAGCACACCGGTTCGTCCCCATCGACGGTGTGGAAGCCCTCCAGCACCGATTCCATGTCGTGGCCGGCCAGGTTGGTCATCAGGGCGTCGAGGGCCGGGTCGTCGTGGTCGTCCAGCAGCTCCTTGATGCCTCCGGTGCCCGTGAGGTCGGCCTTCAGGCGCTCCCGCCAACCGGCGCCGCCCTTGAAGCAGAGGGCGGAATAAAGCTGGTTGGGGCAGTCGTCGATCCATTGCCGCAGCGCCTCGCCCGCCGGGCCCTCGAAAGCCTGCTGCAGGCGCTTGCCGTATTTCAGGATCTCCACCCGCCAGCCGACGGAGCCGAAGAAGTCCTGGATGCGCTTGAACAGATAGTCGTTGATGACCCCGTCCAGGCTCTGGCGGTTGTAATCGATGATCCACCACAGATCGCGAACGTCGTGCTTCCAGCCCTCCTGCAGGGCCTCGAACACGTTGCCCTCGTCCAGTTCCGCGTCCCCCAGCACCGCCACCATGCGGCCCCGTCGCCGGTCACCGGGAAACAGGCCCTTCATCTCCAGGTAGTCCTGGGCCAGGGAGGCGAACAGGGTCGTCCCGACCCCCAGGCCCACGGAGCCGGTGGAGAAATCCACGTCGTCGGAATCCTTGGTCCGCGAGGGATACGACTGGGCGCCGCCGAAGGCCCGGAAGCGCTCCAAATTCTCCCGGGTCTGACTGCCCAACAGGTACTGAATGGCGTGGAACACCGGCGAGGCATGGGGTTTCACCGCTACCCGGTCCTCGGGCCGGAGGACGTCGAAATAAAGCGCCGAAAGGAGGGTGTTGGCGGAGGCGCAGGAGGACTGATGGCCGCCCACCTTGACCCCGTCGCGGCTGGGGCGGATGTGGTTGGCGTGGTGGATCATCCACGACGACAGCCACAGCACCTTGCGGTCGAGGGCCTTGATGCAGGCCAGGCGCTCCGGGTCGAGGACGTTGGAGGGGCGAATGGCGGCTTCCGCAGAATCGGGCACGGCGGCACTCCCATGGGCGACGGGTGGGCAAGGGTGACGGGTCGGACGGGCACGGTGTTGCTTGATGCTACCACGGGGGCACGAAGGGAATCCTTGCGAACGCGGCCATCGACAGGCAGGTTTGCGCACGAAACTGTAATAAGGGACCCTCGGAGCGCACGAATCATGCTCGAAACCCCATTGGACGCCCTCGACCGGCGAATCCTCGCCAGCCTGCAGCAGAACGCCCGCGTGCCCGTCGTCGACCTGGCCCGGGACATCGGCCTGTCCCCGTCGGCCTGCTCGCGGCGCGTGAAGGCCCTGGAGGAGGCGGGCGTTATCCGCCGCTACGCCACCCTCATCGACCCGGCGGCGGCGGGCCTGCCGGTGAGCGTCTTCATCTCGGTGACCCTGGAGCGCCAGGTGGAGGACGGTCTGGAGGTCTTCGAGACCGCCGTCGCCCGCCTGCCCGAGGTGATGGAGTGCTACCTGATGACCGGCGACGCGGACTACCTGCTGCGGGTCGTGGTCCCCGACCTGGAAACCTACAAGCGCTTCCCCATGGACCACCTGACCCGCATCCCCGGAGTGGCCAACATCCGGTCCAGCTTCGCGCTGAAGCAGGTGCAGTATCGGACCGCGTTGCCGTTGTGATTCATCCTAATGTCGTAGATCCACATTAGGGTCATAACTCATTAACCATTATCTGATTCAATGTCTTGGAACCGAACGCAGGAGGTTTTGAGGCATGCGCGGATCATTTTGGCTCTCAGATCAGCAATGGGCGGCGATCGAGCCGCATCTTCCTTACTACGCGGCGGGTAAGCGGCGCGAGGATGATCGGCGGATCATCAGTGGCATCCTTCACGTTCTCCAGTCGGGCTGCCGCTGGCAGGACTGCCCACCGGCGTACGGACCTTCGACGACGGTCTACAATCGCTATAACCGGTGGTCGCAACGTGGTCACTGGCAGTACCTGTTCCCGGCTTTGACGGAGAGCCTGGCAGGGACACCGCAACAGGTCTCCATCGACACCACACACGTCAAGGCGCATCGCTGCGCCGGCGGCGGAAAAGGGGGGCCTCTGCTCAGGCCATCGGCCGCACAAAGGGCGGACGCAACACCAAGGTCCATGCCCTGAGCGACGAACATTGCCGGCCCCTGGCCTTCTATCTCACGCCCGGCCAGACCGCCGACATCAAGGGCGCCGTCATGCTCGCCGCGCATCTGCCGAGGACGCGATATCTTCTCGCCGACAAGGCCTATGACGCCGACCACTGGCGCGCCTGCCTGCTACGCCAGAAAATCCAGCCGGTCATCCCCAACAAGGTGAACCGCAAACAACCTCATCCCTTCGACACAGAGCGATACAAAGACCGAAACACCATCGAGCGCATGTTCGGACGCCTCAAGGACTTCCGACGCATCGCCACGCGATACGACAAGAACGCCATCAACTTCATGGCAGGCCTATGCCTCGCCGCTCTCGTCTGCTACTGGATTTGAATGAGTCCGGACCCTAAATTCGTAGATCCACAAGCACTTCAACATTAGGCGCTAATCTTGCTGCCCCGAAGCACTACCCCTCGATGTCCGAGCTCGCCCAAGAGTTAACAGCCCCGACCCACGATACCAAAGCCTAAGTTAAACCGGTGGTGGCGTTGAGGCCCCGATCCGCTGAATTCGTCGATCACGGTGAACATGCGGAACACTGTTCCCTCATGGGTGCAGTCCTAGACGAAGTCGTAGGACCAGAGGTGGTTCTGCCAGCATGGCCTCAGCCTGTCATAGCGGTATGGTCAGACGCCTTTGGTCAATAATTCTTGACTCGCTGGAATTTCGCTCGACTATACTCGGAAGAAGCGGTCGGCATTTGGGCCGAAGAATCACGTAAAACTTAGTGGGGCTCGCTGCCGCGCCGTGATAGAGCGGCTGTTGTCGCGCCACCCCCGTATTGAGCGCTGGCGGCGAAGCTCTCGTAGGCCGACTTTCAAGTCGCCACACAATGCTCGGGAGGTACTCCGATGAAAAGGCTATTCGCTGCCCTGATTGGCACTGTTGCCCTCGTGGCCGGACAAGGACATGCGTCCGCCGATACGCTGACCGTGGGGATCAAGACGGAAACCACGTCGATGTCTCCCCTCTACTTCAACTGGAATCCCAACAACCAGGTCTTCACCCACATCTACTCCCACCTAATCGCCCGCGGCCCCAAGCATGAGTTGCACCCGGGACTCGCCGAGTCGTGGAAGCCCATCGACGACAAGTGGTGGGAGTTCAAGCTCCGCAAGGACGTCAAGTGGCACGACGGCTCGCCCTTCACCGTCGACGACGTGCTGTTCACCGTCGAGGAGTCCAAAAAAGTCAAAGGTACCGGGTCTCCCGGCGGGCGCTATTTTTTCGGCAAGGAATTCAAGAGGATTGACGACCACACGTTCCACGTCACCACCGGCGGCCCCTATCCCGCGATGCCCCGCGACCTGGCCGTCTGCGCCATTGTTTCGAAGAAGCACGGAACCGGAATGACGACGGAAGACTACAACACGGGTAAGGCGGTTATCGGCACCGGACCCTACAAGTTCGTCACTTGGCGCCCGGGCGACGTGCTCGAGGTGGAGGCTTGGAGCGATTACTGGGGAGGCGGTCCCGACGATCTGATCTCCAAGCCCCAATGGGACAAAGTCATCTACAAGCCAATTCCCTCCGATCCGTCGCGGGTGGCGGCGCTGCTCAACAAGGACGTCGACATGATCGACTTCGTGCCGACGCCCGACATCGCGCGGCTGCGGGGGAACTCCAACATCACCATCAGCGAGACCGGCAGCGACCGGGTCATCTACTTCCAGTTCGACCACGGCCGCGACCTGAGTCCCGATGTCCTCGACAAAACCGGCAAGCCGATGTTCCCCAATCCGCTTAGGGATTGGCGGGTGCGCAAAGCCATCTCCAAGGCAATCAACCGTCAGGCCATCGTGGAGCGGGTCATGGAGGGTTCGGCCGTCGTCGCCTCGCAGTTGTCGCCTCCCTACATGGACGGCGCCAGCCCCAAGCTGAAGCCGGAACCTTACGACCTCGCGGGGGCCAAGAAACTACTAGCGACGGCCGGCTACGCGGACGGCTTCACACTGATCATCCGCGGCCCCAACGACCGCTACATCAACGACGCGAAGATCGTCGAGGCGGTCGCCGGCATGCTGCGGAGACTGGGCATCGATGCCCAGGTGCGAACCGAGCCCAAGGCCACCTACTTCTCCCGCAACCGCGGCTACAGCTTTTTGCTGGTGGGCTTCGGCACCGACAGCGGCGATTCGTCCTCGATTCTCACCAGCATCCTCCACACCTACATCCGCAGCGCCAACCTGGGCTTTGCCAACAGGGGGGATTACCACAACATTCGTGTCGACAAGCTCATCAAGAAGGCGATGGTGGAGATCGACGACGCCAAGCGCAATGCGTTCATGCACGAGGCGATGGAGATCGCCATGGGCGACGTCGCCAACCTGCCGCTTCACTTTCAGAAGAACGTCTGGGCGCTGCAGAAGGGTTTCGAGTACCCGGCGCGGAGCGACGAGCGGACCATCGGGCTTTTCGTCACCAAGAAGTAGTCTTGGCGCGTTCGCTGTCCCGAATCCGGGCGGCCCTCACCGTTCATGGGGGGCCGCCCGTTGTTCATGGCGGCGCGCAGCCGCGCCCGCACGGCGGGGGCGGGCAGCCGCGGCTTCGTCGCCAAACACTGCCACCAGGCGGCGGTTGCTCCGCGGTTGCGGCGCGCAGCCGCGCCCGCACGGCGTCCGGGTCTGCCATGACCTCGGCGACGGTCTTGATCCGCCCGCGGCCTCCAGGTCGGGTACCGCCTGCATGTAGATCCAGCGGCGCTTCTCCTGGCGTATCGACCGGGGCAACGCGAACAGGCGGCGGTTCAGCTCCGAAACGGTTGCGTCGTCGAACACCGATTCCCAGGCCTCGCGCTCGGGTGGCCCGAGGTTGAATTGGGCGCGGACGTTGTCCTTTACCCGGTGCTCCCGGACCCGCTTTGTGGTCTCCTCGTCAACCGCCCAACCGGCGCCGGCCCCGACCACCGCCACGCCATAGTCGCGTTCGGCGGCTTCGGCGCCGACGAAGCCCCAGGCGACGTCGTCGAGCACCGCCTCCGGATCGCGCTCGAAGGGATCGCCGTAGCCGCCGGATCCCGGCGTCATGATCGTGACCGCGTCGCCCTTGCCGACCGGAACCTCGTCGATCTTGCCAAGGTCCCGCTCATTCGCGCGGCCCAGGTTGAAGACGGCGCGAAAGGGGGCGGCAGGCGTGCCACCGGCGACGCTCCAGGCGGGGAAGCGAAAGCGCTCCATGCCGCGGGCGTAAATGCGCCCGCTGTCGCGCAGGAATTCCACGGTGAGGTACTGGCCGACGCCGCCGCGCCAGCGCCCCGCACCCCCGGAATCCGGGTGGATGTCGTAAGCGCGGATGATGACGCCGGATTCGGCCTCCACGATCTCGATCGGGTGGTTACGCAGATTGGACAGGCTGGAGTCCCGCGTGTCGACGCCGTCGTGACCCTTTCGAGCGCCCATGCCGCCGCGCATCGGCCCGAGGTACACGACATGTCGGTGCGTGCCGCTGGTGTCGAATTCGTGCAGCACGAGGCCGATGCCCGCCCCGGAACTCGGCGCCGGTGTCATGTCGGGGGAAGCCTTGAACAGCGCCCCGGTCATGGCGTCGTTGAGGCGTCGCGTCGGCGCTGAACGCAGCCCGATGGCGGCCGGGAACTCGGCGTTGAGCACCGTGCCCGGCGGGTTGGTCATGCTCAGGTGGCGAAAGAGACCGGCATTCAGCGGCATGGATTTGTCGTGGGTCATCAGGAACGAGGTGAACCGCATGGTCAGCCATTCGTGCATGCGATTCATCGACCCGGTGTTGTACGACGCGGCGACCTGAGGATCGGTGCCGGTCAGGTCAAGGTGTACTTTGCCGTCGTCCACCACCATCCTGACCCTGACCTTGATGGGAAGCGCCGTCACCAGGTCGTCGTCCATGTAGTCCCAGAACTCGTAGGTGCCGTCGGGGATGCGGCGCAGCACTTCGAGCGACTTGGCCGCGGCGTAGGCCTGCAGTTCTTCGTGGCAGGCTAGGAAGGCGTCGACACCGTGGCGCTCGATGATTTCCAGACAGCGCTGCTTGCCCACGTGAAGCGCCGCCAGCATGGCCCGGATATCGCCGATGTTCTCTTCCGGGATACGGCAGTTTGCCTTGAACAGCGTCACGAAGTCCTGATTGATCTGGCCCCGGCGCATGAACTTCAGGGGCGGGATGATCAACCCTTCCTGGAAGTACTCGTGGTTCGACGGCAGGATGCTGCCGGCCACCGTGCCGCCGACGTCCGTCGAATGGATGAAGGCCCATCCGTAAGCGACGATCCGGCCGTCGTGGAAATAGGGCGTGATGAGGTGGATGTCGGGGAGGTGGGTGGCGAGCCCCCCCGAGGTGAAGGCGTCGTTGGTAACGATGACGTCGCCGGGTTCCAGGTCCGGCACGGCCTCGATGGTGGTGGTGCAATCGCCGTCGACGAAGAGGGACACCCCACTGGCCCGCGGATGGGCGAACAGTTTGCCGTCCAGACCGACCAGGGCGGTGGCGAAGTCGGCCGCCTCCTTGACAAACATGGTGCGCGCCGTGCGTTGTAGGGTGGTCCCCATCTGATCCGCGGCCGCCTGGACTTTGTTGTGCAGAATCTCGAGGAGGACGGGATCCAGGGACATGGGTGGAGATCCTGGTCGGCTGCGGGCCGGGGAGGGATTCAGACTACCGTCGGAGGGGACGTCGAACAACGGCAACCGCGGGACCGGCTCGTCCCGTCCGTGGAGTTCGTGGCGCGACTTGGGGTTCGATCGTAGGGGTGCAATTTGGATGAAACAGACCACTAGGGTCCGGACTCATTCAAATCCAGTAGCAGACGAGAGCGGCGAGGCATAGGCCTGCCATGAAGTTGATGGCGTTCTTGTCGTATCGCGTGGCGATGCGTCGGAAGTCCTTGAGGCGTCCGAACATGCGCTCGATGGTGTTTCGGTCTTTGTATCGCTCTGTGTCGAAGGGATGAGGTTGTTTGCGGTTCACCTTGTTGGGGATGACCGGCTGGATTTTCTGGCGTAGCAGGCAGGCGCGCCAGTGGTCGGCGTCATAGGCCTTGTCGGCGAGAAGATATCGCGTCCTCGGCAGATGCGCGGCGAGCATGACGGCGCCCTTGATGTCGGCGGTCTGGCCGGGCGTGAGATAGAAGGCCAGGGGCCGGCAATGTTCGTCGCTCAGGGCATGGACCTTGGTGTTGCGTCCGCCCTTTGTGCGGCCGATGGCCTGAGCAGAGGCCCCCCTTTTCCGCCGCCGGCGCAGCGATGCGCCTTGACGTGTGTGGTGTCGATGGAGACCTGTTGCGGTGTCCCTGCCAGGCTCTCCGTCAAAGCCGGGAACAGGTACTGCCAGTGACCACGTTGCGACCACCGGTTATAGCGATTGTAGACCGTCGTCGAAGGCCCGTACGCCGGTGGGCAGTCCTGCCAGCGGCAGCCCGACTGGAGAACGTGAAGGATGCCACTGATGATCCGCCGATCATCCTCGCGCCGCTTACCCGCCGCGTAGTAAGGAAGATGCGGCTCGATCGCCGCCCATTGCTGATCTGAGAGCCAAAATGATCCGCGCATGCCTCAAAACCTCCTGCGTTCGGTTCCAAGACATTGAATCAGATAATGGTTAATGAGTTATGACCCTAGTCAAATTAACGTTCCCCAGATGGCTCCTGAAAGCAGCTCCAATGATAGCCGAGCAACCCGTTTGGGGAAACCTTGGCCTGCATTGCAGATCAAAGGAAACAGATCGGACAGGGACTGAATAAAATTTATATAACGACAAAAATACAATAGATTTACAAGAAATAGTTCCGTTAATTACATTCTTTCCCTGTGTCATCTTCTGTATTTACGGTGGTCTTTTTCAAGAATTAAAACGATTCCCTTGCGGGCCTGATCGGCGTGCCTACAGGTATAAGGGATGTTTCGAGAGGCTGACCAGGTGTAGTCTAGGGCGGCACGGAGAGAAAATGCGGACCATGTGGCAGCCCTCGGCGCGACCCAAGGAAACGGTTCCCATCGCCCCGATGAACCCGGTGGTGGGCCCGGAGGCGTGGACCGGGGCCGAGATGGCGGTGCGGGACGACTGGGTCTACACCCTGTCCGCCGCCGAGATCGGGGAACTGGAATCGGCAGTCGCGGCGACGGTGGACCGGGACCTGCCGATCATCGCCATCGGCCGTGGGGATTTCCCCCTGCCGGCGCTGGGACCCCGCCTGGCCGAGGTTCAGGACGAGATCCTCGACGGCCGGGGCTTCGTGCTTTTCCGCGGCATCGACCCGCAGCGCTACAGCCGCGAGCAGGTATCGCGCCTCTATTGGGGCCTCGGACGCCACTTCGGCGACCCGGTGTCGCAGAACCACAAGGGCCACCTGCTGGGGCACATCCGCGACCTGGACCTGCCCGACACCCCGGGGCGGCGGCCCTACCAGACCACCATCGGGCTCCACTACCACACGGATTCCTGCGACTTCGTCGGGCTGATGTGCCTGCACCCGGCCAAGGCCGGCGGCGAGAGCGCCATCGCCAGCGCCGGCGCCGTCTACAACCGCCTGCTGGAGACCCGACCCGACCTCCTCGAAGCCCTCTGCGGCACCTTCTACGCCGACCGCAAGGAGGAAGTGCCGGCGGGCAAGAAGCCCTGGTACGAGGTGTCCTTCTTCAACTTCCACGGCGGGCGGATGACCAGCGTGCAGTTGCACCATGACATCGACAGCGCCCAGCGGTTCCCCGAGATCCCCCGCCTGACGCCCGTGCAGCGTGAAGCCTTGAAGGCCCTGCAGCACCTGTCGGAGGACCTGAGCCTGAAGATGGACTTCCGGCCCGGCGACATGCAGTTCCTGCACAATCACACGGTGCTCCATTCCCGCACCGTATTCGAGGACTTTCCGGAGCCGGAACGCAAGCGTCACCTATTGCGCCTGTGGCTGTCGGCGCCCAACGGGCGTCCCCTGCCGGCGTTTTATCGGGAGCGCTGGGGGCCCATCGAGGTGGGCTGCCTGCGCGGCGGCATCACCGTCCCCGGCATGCGCCCGACGGTGCCGTTGGAGCCCGCTTAGCCGGTCGCTCGGCCACCCGCCCGCCAGACCACCGGGAAAAGCTCGCAATCCATGGGATCGCCGGGCTTAAGGCCCGGGTCGCGCAGCAGGGTGGCCAGGGTGCGGCGCTTCATGTAGCGCACGTCGTCGCCGGTCCAGCGGGTGGACAAGGCGCGCCGCCGGCGGGTGGTCCGGTTGCCCTGGGCGCCGTGGATGGTCAGGGCATGGAACACCACCGCGTCCCCCGGCGCCATGTCCCAGGCCAGGATGTCATGGGCCGACCGGTCGGCTTCGATGTCGGGCAGGGTTTCGGGGTCGTCGGTTTCGGGGATGCTGTCGTCGCCGGTGGGCTGGGGTTGCTTGTCGTCGTTGGCGAACACCAGCTGGCGGGAATAGGCGCGCGCCTTCCACCGGTGGGAGCCACGGACGCACTCGAGGACGCCGCTATCCCCGTCGACCGCATCAAGGGGCATCCACAGGGACGCCACCTGATCGCCGCCGAAGGGCCAGAAGTTCAAGTCCTGGTGCCAGGGGCTGGGGGCGTCGGTGCCCGGTTCCTTGACCAGCAGTTGGTCGAAGAAGATGTTGGCCTTGGACGATCCCATCACCCGGGCGGCGATCTCGGCGGCCGGCGAGTCGAAAACGTAGGCGCGAAAGTCCGCATCGAAGGTCCACATGAACTTCTCGCTGAAGAACTCGCCTTCGTCATCCGGGCGGAAGCGCTGGCGCAGCGGTCCCGGTGCGGCCTTCACCCGATCCACCGCCCCGGCCATGCGCCCGATCCAGGCGGGATCGAAAGCGCCGCGCAGGCAGACCGCGCCGTCCCGTCGGAAGGCCTCGATGTCGGCGTCGGTGACGCAAACGCCCGTGGTTGTGGTCGACACCGCCGGCTAGGCCGCCATGGGCCGCACGTCGCGCATGATCAGGGTTGGTTCGGTGACCGCCTGAACGTCTTCGGGCACGAGACCCGGCGCCACCTCTTCCAGGACCAGGCCCTCGGCCGTCACCGCGATCACCGCCATGTCGGTGTAGATGCGGGTGACCGACATTTGGGCGGTCAGGGGGTAGGTGAGCTGGCGCACCACCTTGGGCTCGCCGGCCTTGGTGGTGTGGGTCATCATGACGAAGACCTCGCGAGCGCCGACGGCGATGTCCATGGCGCCGCCGACGCTGCCGCCCTTGGCGCCGAGCAGCTTCCAGTTGGCCAGGTCGCCGTTCTCCGCCACCTGGAAGGCGCCCAGGATGGCGCAGTCCAACCTGCCGCCGCGCACCACGGCGAAGGAATCCGCGTGATGCACATAGGCGCCGCCGGTGATCAGGGTCACCGGCGACTTGCCGGCGCTCAACAGGTCCGGGTCGACGTCCTCGGGGCGGGCCGGCGGCGGCCCCATGCCGATGATGCCGTTCTCGCTGTGAAAGATTACCTGCCGGTCCGCCGGTACATGGGGCATGCACAGCGTCGGCATGCCGATGCCCACGTTGACCAGCCAGCCGTCCCGCAGGTCCTGGGCCAGCCGGCGGGCGATCTGGTCGCGGTCCAGGCGGAACTTGGAGGCAATGGTATTCATGGCGTCCTCCTCGAGGCCCCTCAGGGCACATCCTGGTGGAATATACAGTATCGGCTGACGTAAATCCCCGGGGTGACCACGTGTTCGGGCTCGATGCCGCCCAGGGGCACCTCCTCGAAGGCCTGGACGATCACCGTCTCGGCGGCGGTCGCCATGACCGGGTTGAAGTTCCGCGCCGCCTTGCGGTAGGTCAGGTTGCCGAAGGGATCGACGCTGTGGGCCTTGAGAATGGCCACGTCGGCGCGGAGCGGCATTTCCAGCAGGTACGCGCGGCCATCGATGGTCATCGCCTGCTTGCCCTCGGCGATCTCGGTGCCCACCCCGGTCGGCGTCAAAAAGCCGCCGATGCCGGCGCCGCCGGCCCGGATGCGCTCGGCCAGGGTGCCCTGGGGCACCAGGTCCAGCGCCACCCGCCCGGCGTCGAAGATCTCCTTGAACACCCCGGATTCCGAGGCCCGGGGGAAACTGCAGACGATCCTGGCGATGCAGCCTTCCATCAGCATGCGGGCGATCCCGGTGGTGCCCGTGCCGGCATTGTTGCTGACGATGGTGAGGCCCTTGAGCTGGCGCTCGCACAGGGCGTCGATCAGCCCTTCCGGCAGGCCGCTGCGCCCGAAGCCGCCGATCATCACCACCGCCCCATCGGCGATGTCCGCCACCGCCTCGGCCGGGGTCCCCACCCGCTTGTTCTTCATGCCAACCTGTCCCTTGCCTTCGATCCGGGCCTTCCGATAGCGCACCCGCGCCGGCGGAGCAACCGCGCCGCCCGTCACCCCTTGCCGGCGCCGGGGGCTGTCTGGTTCCATGGGGGCCCGTTCCCGACGCAAGACGGCGGAGGCACCCCATCCATGCTGACCAAGCACAATCCCCTCGACCTGACCGGCCCCCTGGCCCTGATCGCCCAAGGCGTCGAGGCGCCACCCGGCGCCCGCTGGCTGGTTACCTCGGGTCAGGTGGCCATCGGCGCCGACGGCGCCGTGCCCGAGGGCACCGAGGCCCAGTTGGAAGACATCTGGGACAAGTTGCTGGCGATCCTCGACGCCGCCGGCATGACGGCGGCCGACATCGTCAAGGTCAACTGCTTCCTGACCGACGCCGCCGACGTGCCCGTGTGGCGCCATGTGCGCGACCGCAAAATCCCCGGCGTCAAGCCAGCCGCCACCCTGCTGGTGGTCGCGGCCCTGGCCAGCCCCCAGTTCAAGGTCGAGATCGAGGTGATCGCCGCCGCCTGAGCGCGGTTGTCGGCGCTCCTTGGAATCAGCCGTCCGGGCGAGGGCTTCTACTTCCGGAACGAGGCCAGATAGGCGATCAGGGCGTCGATCTCGGCGCGTGTCAGGCTGAAGTCCGGCATGCCGGCATGGGGCGTGGACAGCCATGTGCGCAGCTTCTCGTCGCCCAGGGCCGCGCGGCGGCCGACCGAGGGCAGGGTCGGCGCGGCGTCGGTCGCCTGGCGCTGTCGGGCGTCGATGGTATGGCAGTTGGCGCACCACTGGCGGGCCAGGGCCTGGCCGGCGCGGACGTCGTGCTCGGTCTGGGAGAACGCCGCCTCCGGCGCCAACGGAAGCAGCGCCGCCGCCATCAGCCAGCCCGCGGCCCGGAATTTGTTTATGGCACGGTATCCCACGTTTCCGCCGGCTCCATGTTTCGACGGCAATTGGTGGTCACCTTCGGGGAGGGGCACCTTCTATGCCTTGACCCCCATCAAGGAGTACACTTAATCCCCGCCTAATCTGGGACCACAGGTCACCCGGCGAGCGAAGAGGTCATGGAATGCAGGTACCCCTGGAAATCGTCTTTCACGGCCTCGACCATTCCGACGCCATGGAGACCCAGGTCCGAGAGCGCATGGACCGCCTGGAGCGCTACCACGACCGAATGACCAGTTGCCGGGTGGTGGTGGAGAAGAACCACCGGAAGCACGCCAAGGGAAATCTGTTTCACGTCCAGATCGATATCCGCGTCCCCGGCCACGAAATCGTCGTCAACCGGGACCCGAAGGATCATCATTCCCACGAGGACGTGGCGGTGGCGATCCGGGATGCCTTCTCGGCCGTGCGTCGTCAGTTGGAACACGTCATGGGCCGCAGTCACCGCTGAGCCCCGGTGACCCACGGCCGAGGCCGCGAACCATGTCCGACGAGGATTCGTACAAGTCGGCACGGGACCGCCTGCTGGAGGAAATACACCAGCATGCCCGCGACACCCGGCGGTGGACCGGCCGGGACCGGTTTTCCGACCGGGTCATGGATGCGGTCGCCCGGGTGCCGCGCCACCTGTTCGTGCCCGAGGAAGCGGTGGTCGCGGCCTATGCGAACCGCCCCCAGGCGATCGGCTTCGGCCAGACCATTTCGCAGCCCTACATCGTCGCCGTGATGACCGAGCTTCTCGACCCCGGGCCCGGCGATCGGGTGCTGGAGGTGGGCACCGGGTCGGGCTACCAGACGGCGATACTGGCCGAACTCGCCGCCAAGGTGTTTTCCGTCGAAGTCATCGCCGATCTGGCCGCCAAGGCGCGGGAGCGCCTGACGGGGCTCGGCTACGCCAACGTGGCGGTGCGTGAGGGGGACGGCTGGGAGGGCTGGCCCGAAAGAGCCCCCTTCGAGCGCATCATCGTCACCGCGGCGCCGGAGCGCATCCCCCAGGCCCTGATCGATCAGCTAAAGCCCGGCGGCCGCATGGTGGTGCCGGTGGGCCCCCTGCACGACACCCAGCACCTGCACCTGGGGCGCAAGGACGACGAGGGTATATTCCGGTCCGAATGGGTCCTGCCGGTGGCTTTCGTGCCGATGGTCCATGGGCGGTCGGGGGACGCGTAGAAGCCTGCGCTCTCAACATTTCTTGCGGATCAGTGAACGGTGGTCGGTCCGTTGATCGCTGACATCACGCTAGGCTGTACCATGTGCCCCGTCCGGCGCCGTGGCGTCGCAGGTGCCGGCGCGCGGTCAGGGTCCTGAGATGGTCCTTGACGGTGTTGCGGCTGGTGCCGGTGACCTTCGCGGCCTCCGCGACGGTGACCCGGCCCCGGCTCTTGGCGATGTCGAGGATCTGGGCCGAGAGGGGCGGTAGGGACTGGAGGATGATCCGTTCGCGCCTGATTTTCTCTTCCAGGGCCCGTTTCTGCGTGCGCAGAGCGCCGAGGATGTATTCGAGCCACGGATGCCAGTCGGGATCGTCCGTGCGCAAGGTGACTTGGGTTTGGCGCAGCGCGCGATAGTACTGTTCCTTGGTCCGCTCGATGGCGCTTTCGAGCGATGCGTAAGGGACATAGCCATAGCCGGCGCGCAGCAGGAGCACGGTTGTCAGTACACGGGACAGCCGTCCGTTGCCATCCTGGAACGGATGGATGGCAAGAAAGACAACGACAAAAACACCGATCACGAGCAGCGGATGGAGTTCGCCTCCGGCAAAGCCGTTGCGCGTCCAGGCGACCAGCGCTTCCATTTGCGCCGGCGTCTCGAAGGGTGTGGCCGTCTCGAACACGACCCCCCTGCTCCTGCCGTCGGGGCCAAACGCTTCCACGTGGTTGGGAAGGGTCTTGTAGGCGCCCCGGTGCCGCTCATCCTTCGTTGCGAACTGAAGCAGGTCTCGATGCAGCTGCCCGATGTGGTTCTCGGTCAAGGGGATGCTGTCGAAGCTCGCGAACACCGTCTCCATGACGGCGGCATAACCCGCGACCTCCTGCTCATCCCGGTCGGCGAAAGCCGTGATGTCCAGGTTGGCAAGAAGCCGGTCCACATTGCGATCCGACAGGCGCGCGCCCTCGATGCGGGTCGACGAGCCGATGCTTTCGATGGTGGCGACGCGCCGCAGCCGCTCCAGCCGTTCGGGCGCCAGCCGCCCGAGCGCCGTCCAGGCGCCCTTGAACTCGTCGATCTCTGCGATGGTCCTGAGGATCGCGGGGGTGATCCCGATCGTCTCAGTCTTGAGCAAGTCATCCATTGTTCCACCCATTTCCACCCGTTTCTGTGGCAGGTTTCTCTCCGATTGTCCATCCATTTTCATCCAATTTATAGGGGACGCCAGCCTGGTGATGCGGCTGAAACGAACGCCGCGCCGCCGCCTACAACCGATTGTACCGCCGCAAGAAGTCCCGATGTTCCCGCCGGTACGCCAGGTACCGCGCTACTCGGAGTCCCTGGACCGCGACGGTGGCCGCCGCCCAGGCGCCGAGGCCGCCGGCGGCGACCAGGAGCCATTGGGCGTTGCCGGGGGTCAGGTGCCACGGGTTGGGGGCGTTGATGTCGAAGCTGGCGTAGGCGGCCAGGCCGAATCTCGCCGAAAGGGCGGCGACGAACAGGCCGAGGACGGCGAAGGCCACCGACTTGCGCAATTGCCGGGCGATGTAGGCGCGCTCTTCCGCCGCGCCGAGCAGGCGGAGGTTGTCGTCCCGGGGAGGGGCGGGGGGCTCGGTCATGGGCCGGCGCTTAGGCCCCCGACGGCCCCGTCCGCGGGTGCCGGCCGTCGATGGGATAGCGGGGATGCACCCGGCCCGGCGTCGAGGCCTCGCCGGGCAGGACCAGGGAATCGATCAGGGCCTCGTCTTCGGCGGTGAAGTCGCGATCGATGGCGCCGATGTAGTCGTCAAGCTGCTCGATGGTGCGGGGGCCGGCGATGGCGCTGGGCACCGCGGCGCTGTTCAACACCCAGAGGTAGGCGAACTGGGCCGCCGTCATGCCCCGCTTCCTGGCGTGCTTGTGGATATTCTGGGCGATCACCATGGAGTCCTCGTGGTATTCGGTGGCCATGATGATCTTGTCCCCGCGGCCGGCGCGGCTGCCGGTGGGCGGCGCCTTGCCGGGCTTGTACTTGCCCGTGAGCACCCCTCGGGCGATGGGGGAATAGGGCACCACGCCGATCCCATGGTGCAGGCAGGCGGGCAGGACGTCGATCTCGGGCGCCCGGTTGACCGCGTTGTAAAGGGGCTGGCAGATCACCGGCCGCGGCACGCTGAGGTCGTCGCACAGGCGGACGATCTCGACCACCTCCCAGCCCCGGAAGTTGGAGAAGCCCCAGTAGCGCGCCTTGCCCTCGGCGACGATGTCGCCCATGGCATCCAAACTCTCCTCCAGGGGCGTGTCGGCGTCCGGGTGGTGCAGGTAGTAGATGTCCACATAGTCCATGTCGAGCCGGGCCAGGCTGGCGTCGATGGCGGCGAACATGGACTTGCGATTGAGGTGACCCCGGTTGGGCCCCGGACCGTAGGAGGCGCCCGTCTTGGTGGCGACAACCCAGTCCTCCCGGTCGCGACCGATATGGCGGCCGGTGATGCGCTCCGACTGGCCGCCCGCGTAGGATTCCGCCGTATCGATGAAATTGATCCCCACCTCCCGGCAGCGCTCGATCATGCGCCCGGCGGTGTCGCTGTCGGTCGCGTCCCCGAACAACATGGTGCCGAGGCAGACCGGCGAGACCTTGAGCCCGGTTCGTCCCAGGTTGCGGAATTCCATCGTTCGATCCTCCAAGCCATCGGCGGCGTGGCGTCATCCTAAGGTTGGTCCCGTCGATTGCCAACCGAGACCACCGTGCCTATCAATGACACAACGTCCACGTACAGCGGGTGATGCCACCATGAGCGATTCCACCTTCCAGGCCCTGGTCTTGGAGGACAGCGACGGCGCGGTTACGCCGTCGATCCAGTGCCTTGACGACAGCCGGCTGCCGGAAGGCGACACTGTCGTCCGCGTGGCCTATTCGACCCTCAACTTCAAGGACGGGATGATCGTCAAGGGGTTGGGAAAGCTGGTCCGCCAGTATCCCCATGTGCCCGGCATCGATTTCGCCGGCACGGTGGAATCGTCCCAATCGGACCGCTTCAAGCCGGGGGACCCGGTGATCCTGACCGGCTATCGGGTCGGCGAGGTCCACTGGGGCGGCTTCGCCACCCGCGCCCGGGTGCAAGCTGACTGGCTGGTGCCGCTTCCGGACGGCCTGTCCCTGGCCGAGTCCATGGCCATTGGAACCGCCGGGTTCACCGCCATGCTGGCCGTCATGGCCTTGGAAGCCCACGGCCTGACACCCGATCCCGAGCGCGACGTCCTGGTGACTGGCGCGGCCGGTGGGGTCGGCAGTCTGGCGGTGGCCCTGCTGGCGGCGCTCGGCTACCGGGTCGCCGCCAGCACCGGGCGGCCACAAGCGGAACCCTACCTGAAGTCCATGGGCGCCGCTTCCATAGTCGGGCGGGAGGATCTGGCGACGCCGCCGGCGGGTCCCCTCGGCGCCCAGCGCTGGGCGGCGGCCATCGACAACGTGGGCGGGCCGATCCTGGCCAACCTGTTGGCGAGCCTCGGCCACGGCGGAAGCTGTGCCTGCGTCGGGCTCGCCGCCGGCCCCGGGTTCCAGGCCTCCGTGCTGCCCTTCGTATTGCGCGGGATCAATCTGCTGGGGATCGATTCCAACCTCTGTCCCATGGACCGGCGCCGCCTAGCTTGGTCGCGACTGGCCCGCGAGCTCCCGAAGGACAAACTGGCCGCGGCGACAAGCACGGCAACCCTTCCCGACGTGCCCGATCTTGCCGGTCGAATTCTCGGTGGCGAGGTTCAAGGTCGGACGGTGATCCGGCTGGAAGATTGAGCCGGATTCGGCGCTTTTTCGGCCTTGCCGGGCGGAGTCGGCAACGACGGCGGGGTTTGGCCCCGGGCTTGCAAGGGACTCGGCCGATGGCGGGGCCGCCCCCTGATCGCCCGTGGAGGACCACATCATGCGCCGACGACCATGGATCCTGTTGCTGCCCCTGGCGGTCGCCAGCTGCGGCTACGTGGACGCCTACGAGGAGGCGGTCCACGACATGGAACCGGCCTACTGCTACCAGACCATCGGCGGCGTGACCTGCTTCCGCACCCCCTACCACCGGGACGGTGCGCGGCTGGTCAACTACTTCGGACCCCACCCGAGCCGCTACGACCCGCCCGATCCGCCCGAGTTGGCGCCGCTGCGGGCGCCGCCCGAGGTCAACTACTGGGTCAAGGACGCCGAACCCATACCGCGACCGGCGCCCACGGCGGCGCGCCAGGGCGAGCTGCCGTGGCTCGGCCGGCCGTTGGCGCCGACCCCCGTTCCGGCTCCCATCCTGCCGGCGGCCCCGCCTCCCGTTCCGCCCGCGGTCCCGCTTGCGGCGGTGCAGGCGAACGCCCTTCCGGCACAGGACGAAACACCCGCTACGGAGGAATGAAGCCCGGCATCGGGCGAAGACCCCGCATCCCTCGTATCTCACATGGCATGGGCATACAAAATGTAGATGCAGGGAGAACTTATGGTTACACTGCGCGCGCCCCGCGATCCCGGAGACGCGCCACGATGATTCGAGTCCCCGCCATCGGCCCGTGGACGTTCGCCCTATCGCTGTTTTCCCTGTCCGTATTCGCGCAGGAAGTTCCGGTCCCCGAAAACTACGGGGATGCGGTGCGCTGGTACCGCAAGGCGGCGGAGGCGGGCTCGCCCCATGCCCAGTTCTATCTCGGGCTGCGCCTGGAGCAGGGCATCGCGGCCCCGCCCGACATCGCGGCGGCGGTGCCCTGGTATCGCCGGGCGGCGGCGGCGGGGCACGTGGCCGCGCAGCTTAAGATGGCATCCCTTGCCTATGCGGGAAGGGGCATGGCCCGGGACTTGGGCGAGGCGGCCCGCTGGTACGCGCGGGCGGCCGAAGCGGGCTCTGCCCAAGCCCGCTACAACCTGGCGCTGATGGTCGAGCGGGGGGTGGGAGTGCCCCGGGACCCGACCCGGGCGGCCCGTCTGTTCGCCGAGGCGGCCGATGGCGGCGTCACCGCGGCGCGGATGAACCTCAGCGTGCTGTACGCCCGGGGCGACGGGGTGTCGAAAGACCTGGTGTTGGCGCTGATGTGGCTTGAAATGGCCCAGGTGGCGGGGCTGGAGGCGGCGGACGGCTACCGGGCCGGCCTGGTCAACCAGATGACCGGCGGGGAAATCGCCCGCGCCCTCACCCAGGCCCGCGCGCGCTTGACCAAAGAGGGTGCCGACCCCGCTCCCTGAGAGGGTGTCGATCCCAACCCCTGACGCGCAATGCCTCGGTCCCGAACCCCTTTCCCGCACCGCTGCCCGGTGGCGCGGCGCCCCATTCGGCGACCTCTTGCGGCATGCTGGCAATCCCGCTACATAGCCGGCGGTGGCCATGGGCGGGCGTTTCGCACCCGATGGGTGGCAGCGGGGCCCTGGGCCGCCAGGCGCCGAAGGGGCGGAGTAGCTCAGCTGGTTAGAGCAGCGGAATCATAATCCGCGTGTCGGGGGTTCGAGTCCCTCCTCCGCTACCAACTAAAGACCGCTAGATCAATGACTTAGCGGGATATTTGATTCCGAATCAGGAAGCAATTTTCCCGTTTGGGTCCAGTGTGGGCCCAATTGGATGGGAATTTGTGGGCGGCGCCAGGGAACATCCATGCAGGTGCGGGAACGCAAATCGACACACGGCCCGGTCATGGGGCGATCTCCACCTGCTGAGAGAAGGCAACAAAGAGGGTCGAGAGGGTCGGCGCGAAGGTGCTGAAGTTTCCGGCTTGACCGCCGGGTCTGGCTAAGGTGCGCGACACGCCTCCGATCTTCTACACCCTGAAGGAAGCCCAGGTCCTCATCGAAGCCTAGCGGCGCCACTACAACGCTATCCGCCCACACAGCAGCATGGGATACCGGCCGCCAGCGCCGGAAACGATCATTACGCCAATCTGGCCGCCCGGCACCGCTACGCTCTGGCGGCCATCAATATCGGCAGCGAAACCGACGATGCACTAACATTCAAACTGGACCAGTCAGTTGGGGCCGGTCATCGGAGGACAACGCATGAGAAATGGTCTCTTACGAGCAGCGCCACATGTCTCATTGTCTTCCCAAATTCGCTCGACTCAGGCGGGCACGCTTGCTTATGCGCCAACCCGGTTCGGATAGGTGCGGCTAGGGCGGCAGGATCGACGAGGTGAAGCGGATGCGCCCGCCGATATCGGGGTGACGGTCACGAACCCGCGGCCGGCGCACCGCAACCGCGCCGATCCCGGTCTGCACCTCGCGCTCGGGCTGATAACCATGGCGGACCACCCGGCGGCGCCCTTTCTCGTCCGCAAGATCGGTGTGCGCGGCAATAAAGGCTTCAACCTCGGCCTCGATCGCTTCGGCCAGCAGACGCCGCGCACCCAACCGGAGCACTTCTGTCAGCGGATCTTCGATCGAAACCCGGTCTGGATGAGAAAACGAAACAACCGTATCTTCGTACATGGCGTATCCTTCCTTCGTGGAAATCGGCGACTTCAACAATCGCCAGGATACGCCGCCCTCACATCACCCCGTCACCAAGATTCGACGGGGCGGTAAAAAGTTGTTGGCCGATGGCGTGCTTGTACAGGTCTTTGCGGTTCGGTGAAGAATATTTGCCTGTCTCCGCGTTGCTGGTGGATAAAACCTGATATTACCTATCCTTGGCTTCTCCTTGGCTTCGTTTTTTATGGTGCGATTGCCGCGCAGCGTCGGATATTAAGGCCGAGGGCACGCAGATTGACCACGTAGCGCATGGCCGGCATGCCGCGAATGCGTAGGTGAGCCAGGTTCATCTGGTACTTTAATCGCGACATGGTCGCTTCTATGCCGGCCCGCCATCTGTAGACGTCGCGGAAGGCATCGCTTTGTTCATAAAGCCGGCGCTTTTGGTTGGCAGCCCTGGCCGGGGTATATTGAAAGCGGGAAAATTGGCCGTCACGCTTGGCCGCCTGCACGGGACATCGCAGTATATCGGGACATTTTTGGCAGATGGAGAGGTCGAAACGGGCCTGCAGCTTGGCTTTGGCGAGCGAGGCTGAAACCGGTTCGACGTTATTGGGACAGCGCAAGACCAAGCCTTCTTCGTTGAGAGTGAAATCCTCCAACGTCAACCGTCCCGAGACGGCGCCTTTCGGCGGTCGCGCGGGCGCCACGAGATTGATGTTCTGTTCGCGCGTCAGAGCCATGTTGTCACTGGAACCGTAATGTGAATCACCCAGCATCACCGTCGGCGTCAGCGCGCGCTCGCTCAGATCATCCAGCGCATCGGCCAAGCGATGGCCGTCATGCACCGTCATCTTGTGGACCTCCACGTGGGTGATGAGGTCCGGTGTCGCGGCAACCGCCTCGTTACTGTCATCTTCACAATAGGTTTCGACGATCTGCGCCATGTATCCCTGACCCTTGTGCGCGTTGTAGCTCGCGTCCGGGTCGGCCGGATTGCCGACGGTATCGCACGGCACATCCTTTGGATCTCGAATCGCGGCGCGCTTTGCGTCACGATCGCCACACTCATCATCAACGATCTCGAACTGATCGCGCAGAACCCTCTCCAGGATCGCAAAACTGGAAAGCTTTGCCGCCGCCGTGTCACGGAATTGCAGCACCAGGGCTAGGAGATCCTGACCCGCTTCGCCGAGGCGGCGTTTTGAAACACTCGGCGCCGTATTCGCGAACGCGCCATTGCCCTCGCGATCGACATAGCGGCGGATCACCTCCTTGCTGATCTGCTCGTGTAGACCGGGATGATATCGCTCAAGCTCACGGGCAAACTTCGAGATGCTCTCAACAACGATACCAAGTCGTGTCAGCGCCCGCATCGCCGAACGAAGGGCCGTCGAATCCATGCGTTGGTGGCTGGTATCGACAGAGAACCCCTGCACCAGCCGATCCGTCAAACACCGGAACAGCAATTCATCGAGACCTTGTTCGATAAACAGACGGCGATAGTTGCGCAGGGTTTTCTCACAGAAATAGCTGTCCGCTTCGCTGCGCACGTCCAAGGCATAGTGCCACGCCATATTGAAGGCCAGGGCCTCGACGGTCTCTGCATCGCTCAGATCGTGCAGCTGCTGCAAAAGCAAGACCCCGATGACAACGTGTAGATCCTTCGATGGTCGGCCCATGCGTTCATCAAGGTGACGGCAAAGATCGTCAACCGGAAGTTCGACAAGCAGATGGTTCCGAAAAACCCCGGCCCAGGATTGCTCCATCAGGCGCCGACGTTTGTCCCCGAAATCGGACCAGCGATCAAACAATTCCCCAGTCCGTCGGTCGCGTAAAGTAAACATGCACAATTATAATCCAGCCGACTCTCATGAGGAATCGACTTTTTACCGCCCCGTCAAGATTCGACGGGGCGGTAAAAAGTTGTTGGCCGATGGCGTGCTTGTACAGGTCTTTGCGGTTCGGTGAAGAATATTTGCCTGTCTCCGCGTTGCTGGTGGATAAAACCTGATATTACCTATCCTTGGCTTCTCCTTGGCTTCGTTTTTTATGGTGCGATTGCCGCGCAGCGTCGGATATTAAGGCCGAGGGCACGCAGATTGACCACGTAGCGCATGGCCGGCATGCCGCGAATGCGTAGGTGAGCCAGGTTCATCTGGTACTTTAATCGCGACATGGTCGCTTCTATGCCGGCCCGCCATCTGTAGACGTCGCGGAAGGCATCGCTTTGTTCATAAAGCCGGCGCTTTTGGTTGGCAGCCCTGGCCGGGGTATATTGAAAGCGGGAAAATTGGCCGTCACGCTTGGCCGCCTGCACGGGACATCGCAGTATATCGGGACATTTTTGGCAGATGGAGAGGTCGAAACGGGCCTGCAGCTTGGCTTTGGCGAGCGAGGCTGAAACCGGTTCGACGTTATTGGGACAGCGCAAGACCAAGCCTTCTTCGTTGAGAGTGAAATCCTCCAACGTCAACCGTCCCGCGACGGCGCCTTTCGGCGGTCGCGCGGGCGCCACGAGATTGATGTTCTGTTCGCGCGTCAGAGCCATGTTGTCACTGGAACCGTAATGTGAATCACCCAGCATCACCGTCGGCGTCAGCGCGCGCTCGCTCAGATCATCCAGCGCATCGGCCAAGCGATGGCCGTCATGCACCGTCATCTTGTGGACCTCCACGTGGGTGATGAGGTCCGGTGTCGCGGCAACCGCCTCGTTACTGTCATCTTCACAATAGGTTTCGACGATCTGCGCCATGTATCCCTGACCCTTGTGCGCGTTGTAGCTCGCGTCCGGGTCGGCCGGATTGCCGACGGTATCGCACGGCACATCCTTTGGATCTCGAATCGCGGCGCGCTTTGCGTCACGATCGCCACACTCATCATCAACGATCTCGAACTGATCGCGCAGAACCCTCTCCAGGATCGCAAAACTGGAAAGCTTTGCCGCCGCCGTGTCACGGAATTGCAGCACCAGGGCTAGGAGATCCTGACCCGCTTCGCCGAGGCGGCGTTTTGAAACACTCGGCGCCGTATTCGCGAACGCGCCATTGCCCTCGCGATCGACATAGCGGCGGATCACCTCCTTGCTGATCTGCTCGTGTAGACCGGGATGATATCGCTCAAGCTCACGGGCAAACTTCGAGATGCTCTCAACAACGATACCAAGTCGTGTCAGCGCCCGCATCGCCGAACGAAGGGCCGTCGAATCCATGCGTTGGTGGCTGGTATCGACAGAGAACCCCTGCACCAGCCGATCCGTCAAACACCGGAACAGCAATTCATCGAGACCTTGTTCGATAAACAGACGGCGATAGTTGCGCAGGGTTTTCTCACAGAAATAGCTGTCCGCTTCGCTGCGCACGTCCAAGGCATAGTGCCACGCCATATTGAAGGCCAGGGCCTCGACGGTCTCTGCATCGCTCAGATCGTGCAGCTGCTGCAAAAGCAAGACCCCGATGACAACGTGTAGATCCTTCGATGGTCGGCCCATGCGTTCATCAAGGTGACGGCAAAGATCGTCAACCGGAAGTTCGACAAGCAGATGGTTCCGAAAAACCCCGGCCCAGGATTGCTCCATCAGGCGCCGACGTTTGTCCCCGAAATCGGACCAGCGATCAAACAATTCCCCAGTCCGTCGGTCGCGTAAAGTAAACATGCACAATTATAATCCAGCCGACTCTCATGAGGAATCGACTTTTTACCGCCCCGTCCACTCTCGGCCATAGCTCAGACCGAAACACCATCGAGCGCATGTTCGGACGCCTCAAGGACTTCCGACGCATCGCCACGCGATACGACAAGAACGCCATCAACTTCATGGCAGGCCTATGCCTCGCCGCTCTCGTCTGCTACTGGATTTGAATGAGTCCGGACCCTAGAATTGCCGAAGGTGACCGGGTTGAACATTCTGGCCGGAATTGGATGATCGATGCAGACTATCCACCGAGGAGGCTAACACAACCCCTCAAGGTGTACGATCCATGTACGGAAACCGCCCCCTCAATCGAGCCCCATGCAGTTGGCGTAGTAGGTCACCGTCGCCGGCCAGTCGGAGAAGACGCCGATGACGCCCACGTCCTGGGCCAGGACGTGCAACAGGTTCATGGCGTCGCCGTCGTCGTCGGTGACACTCTTGATCGACTGGTAGTACCAGCCGCCGCCGGTGTTCAGGGGGCCGGACCGCTCCAGGGTCCAGGTGATGATATCGAGGCCCGCGTCCCGGGCCGCCGTGGCGTAGGCGGACGGCACCACCCGGCCCTTGTCGTCCACCGTGACCAGCACCCACAGGGGCGGGGCGATGATCTTCACTCCCTGGGAGGCGAGTTCGGCCATGCCCGGATTCCATGTGGCGGACCTCATGGGATCGAAGGACCGGTACTTGTAGCGATCGTCCAGATAAACCGCCTGGCGGCCGAACGGGGGCGCTTCGCGGATCCAGAACAGCACGTCGTCGAGATCGAAGGACTGAACAAAGACGTCTCCCGGGTCCACGCCCGCGGCCTCGTAGTCGTCGATCAATTGCCGGGCGTAGTCCGCCCGCGCGTAGTCGCCCTGGAAGGGCATGGGAACGGCGGGGGCTTTCAGTTCCGGCGTGAACTTGGCGTCCAGGGCCTTGATGAGGGCGATGCTTTCGGCGTGGGTCAGCAGGGTACCGCTGGCGGCGTAGAGGTCCGTGCGCCAGTTTAGCGTTGCGTCCATGTACGCCTCGACGCTGGTGGCGTCGGAATTGCCGGCGTCCATCTTGCCCCGCAGTTGCTTGAACTCCGCGAGGGTGAAATCGCTGGCGCAGCACTTGGCGGTGGCCTTGCGGCCCCGCGACGGATCGGCCGGGGTGAAGGGCCGGCTGCACTTGGCGGCCAGGTCGGGGATCGCCAGCACGTTGGTGGTGGTGTGCAGGTCGCACTGGGAATGGCGGCAGACCAGCGCCCGGTCCCTGGTGAAGGTCACGTCGCATTCGATGATGCCGGCGCCCATGCGGGCCGCGGCCTCGTAGGACTCCTTGGTGTGTTCGGGAAACTGCAGCGCCGCCCCGCGATGGCCGATGGAGAAGTCGCTGGGTTTGAACGGCCCACCGGCGCACTGCTGGAGGGAGGACTTCAAGGGCCCCTCCTCCATGCGGTCCACCAGGTAGAACGGACGCGGCCCCAGTTGCACCGAACCATTTGCCGCCAGGACGGCGGTTTCACCGGCAAGGAAAAGGACGCCGGCAAACAGCGTGGCGGCAAGGGTCAACATTCCGGTGCGCACGGCGACCTCCAACGAACGCAGTGTTTCGAAAGTCACGTGTCCTAAGGCGTCTCCACCCGTCGGCCGCTGACCGGATCGAACAGGTGAATCTGGGCCGGATCGATCGTCAGGGGAACGCTTTCCCCCGCCTTCATGGTGACGATCCCGTGCAGGCGCACGGTCACCTCGGCGGGCGACTCCCCCAACTGGCCATGAACCACGGTATCGGCACCAAGTTCCTCAACGGCGGTGACCGCCAGCGGCACCGTGCCTTCCGCGCCCGACGCCAGTTCCATGTGTTCGGGCCGGATTCCCACGGTGGCGGGACCCTCCGCGTCGGGGAGGTGGCCATCCAAGGGAAGTTGGGTGCCGTCGGGAAGCACAACGGCGCCCGCCGCCCGATCGATGCGCGCGCCTTCGACGATATTCATCGCCGGCGAGCCGATGAAGCTGGCGACGAAGACGGAGGCCGGTCGACGATAGACATCGATGGGGGCGCCGATCTGTTCCACCCGGCCGGCGTTCATCACCATGATGCGGTGGCCGAGGGTCATGGCTTCCACCTGGTCGTGGGTGACGTACATGCTGGTGATCTCCAGCTTGTCGTGCAGGCGTTTGATCTCCAGGCGCATCTGGACCCGCAGCTTGGCGTCCAGGTTGGAGAGGGGCTCGTCGAACAGGAAAACCGCCGGCTCGCGGACGATGGCGCGGCCCATGGCCACCCGCTGGCGCTGACCGCCGGAAAGCTGGCGCGGTTTTCGGTCGAGGAATTCCTCCAGGTGGAGGATGGACGCCGCGCGCTGGACTCGGGTTTCGATCTCCTCCTTGGGCGTGCGCCGGATCTTCAGGCCGTAGGCCATGTTGGCGCGCACCGTCATGTGGGGATAGAGGGCATAGTTCTGGAACACCATGGCGATATCCCGTTCGGCCGGTTCCAGATCGTTGACCATGCGATCGCCGATCCGGATCTCGCCTTGGGTCACTTCCTCCAGGCCGGCGACCATCCGCAACAGGGTCGACTTGCCGCATCCCGAGGGGCCGACGACGACCAGGAATTCGCCGTCGGCGATGTGGCAGTCGACGCCGTGAATGACCGGCGTGTCGCCGAAGGCCTTCTCGATGCCCCGTAGGGTCACTTCGGCCATGGAGATCTCCCTTCCGTCACTTCTCGGTCTCCACCAGGCCCTTGATGAACAGGCGCTGCATGAGAACCACCACCGCCACGGGCGGCAGCATGGCCAGCATGGTGGTGGCCATGATGATCTGCCACTCGGCCTGGGAATCGCCCACCGCCAGCATGCGATTGATGCTGATCAGCATTGTGTACATGCTTTCGTCGGTGGTGATCAGCAGCGGCCACAGGTACTGGTTCCAGCCATAAATAAAGAGGATCACGAACAAGGCCGCGATGTTGGTGCGCGACAGGGGCAGTAGGATATCGAAGAAGAACCGCATCGGTTTCGCGCCGTCGATCCGCGCTGCCTCCGCCAACTCGTCGGGTATGGTCAGAAAGAACTGGCGAAACAGGAAGGTCGCAGTCGCCGAGGCGATGAGGGGAATGGTCAGGCCGGCGAAAGTGTCCAGCATGCCCAGATCCGAGATCACCTTGTAGGTGGGCAGAATCCTCACCTCCACCGGCAGCATCAGGGTGATGAAGATCATCCAGAAGAAGCCCATGCGGAAGGGGAAGCGGAAATAGACGATGGCGAAGGCCGCCAGAATGGAAATGACGATCTTGCCGATGGAGATCCCCAGGGCCATCACCAGGCTGTTGACCATCATCCGCCACACCGGCACGCCCACCGCCTTCGCCCCCTCGGTCAGGGCGGCGTGGTAGTTCTCGAACCCACTGTCCCCGAACCACAGGGGGACCGGCGGGCGCAGCAGGGCGGGCAGCTCATGGGTCGAGGCCACCAGGGCCAGCCAGATGGGAAACGCGGTGAACGCCACGCCGGCGAGCAGCACCACGTGGGTAAAGACCATCAGACCCTTGCGCCGTTCCACCATGGCGTCGCCTCAGTAGTGGACTTTGCGTTCGATGTAGCGGAACTGAACCACGGTCAGTCCGATCACAAGGGCCATCAGAACCACCGACTGGGCCGCCGATCCACCCAGGTCCAGCCCGAGGAATCCGTCCCGGAACACCTTGTAGACGAGGATATTGGTGGCCCCCGACGGCCCGCCGCCGGTCACCTGATGGATGATTCCGAAGGTATCGAAGAAGGCGTAAACCACGTTGATCACCAGCAGGAAAAACGTCGTCGGCGTCAGCAGCGGGAAAACGATGGTCCAGAAGCGCCTTAAGGGGCGGGCGCCGTCGATGGCCGCGGCTTCGATCAGGGATCGGGGGATCGCCTGCATGCCGGCCAGGAAGAACAGGAAATTGTAGCTGATCTGCTTCCAGGTGGCGGCGACGATTACCAGCATCATGGCCTGATCGCCTTGAAGCGCGTGGTTCCAATCGAGCCCCATGCCCCGGAGCCACAGCGTAACCAGCCCCAATGTCGGGTTGAACAGAAACAGAAACAGCACACCCGCCACCGCCGGCGCCACGGCATAGGGCCACACTAGCAGCGTCCGATAGGCGGTGGCGCCCTTGATCACCCGGTCGGCCTGGGCGGCCAGGAAGAGGGCAATCGTAAGCGCCAGGAAGGCGACCGAGACGCTGAACACCACGGTCACTTGCATGGACTGCAGGTATTCCGGGGCGGCGAAAAGATCGACGAAGTTCTCGAACCAGACGAAGCGCGACCTCAGCCCGAACGCATCTTCCAGCAGCAGGGACTGATAGAGCGCTTGGGAAGCCGGCCAGATGAAAAAGATAAGGGTGATCAGTACCTGGGGCGCCACCAGGATGTAGGGCAGAAAACGCCCCTTGAAAACGACCCGCTTCTCCACGCCAGTCCCGCCCCCTCCCATCTCCGATGGAACCGTCCCCCCACATGGGGGGACGGCTCAGCGGAGAAAGATATCGATAGAGCAATATCCGACCACACGGAACCGGTACGGTTCCATGTGGGCGGATGAAATTGCTCTAAATCCAACGTGTTAGAGCAGCTTTATCCGATCGGTTGGATCGCCTCAGGCGATTCCAACCGATCGGAAGCTGCTCTAGTTCATCGCCTTCTCGAACTTGCGGAGCTCGACATTGCCGCGCTTAACCGCGTCGTCCAGGCCCTGCTTGGCGGTCTTCTTGCCGGCGAAGATGTTCTCCAACTCCTCGTACATGACATCCCGAACCTGCAGGAAGTTGCCGAACCGCAGGCCCTTGGAATTGGCCGTCGGGGGCTTCGCGCTCATCTGCAGAATGGGAATGTCGCGACCGGGGAAGTCCTTGTAGTACTTCACCTTTTTCATCAAGTCGTAGGCGGCCGTGGTGATCGGCACGTAGCCGGTGTTGGCGTGCCAGTAGGCCTGGACCATGGGCAGGGACAGGAAGGTGACGAACCTGGCCACGCCCTTGTAATCGTCCGCCGAATGACGGCCCATGACCCACAGGCTGGCGCCGCCGATGATGGTGTTCTGGGGCGCCCCCTTGGCTTCGGGCCAATAGGGCAGGTTGGCGGCGCCGAACTCGAACTTGGCCCCGGCCTTGAAGCTGCCGTAACCAGCCGAGGACTCGGTGTACATGGCGCATTCCCCTTGGATGAACTTGGGGTTGCCCTTGTTGGTCCGGCCGCCGTAGACGAAGATCTTGTCCTTCTGCCAGTCGGCAAGCTGCTGGATGTGCTTGACGTGCAGCGGGCTGTTGAAGGTGTATTCGGTGTCGAAACCGGCGAAGCCGTTCTCCTTGGTCCCAAACGCCACGTCATGCCAGGCGGAGAAGTTCTCCAAGTGGACCCACGTGATCCAGGCCGTCGAGAACCCGCACGGGGAACCGGCAGCGACCAGCTTCTTGGCGAATTCGCCCACTTCGGGCCACGTCTTGGGTGGCACTTCCGGGTCGAGACCGGCCTTGCGGAAGGCATCCTTGTTCCACCACAGCACCGGCGTCGAGCTGTTGAACGGCACCGACAGCATCTTTCCGTCGGTGGTCGTGTAGTAGCTGGTGACCGCGGAAATGTAATCGTCTTCACTGAACGTCGCGCCGGCCTCGTCCATCAGTTCATGGACCGGCTTGATGGCGCCCCTCGCGCCCATCAGGGTTGCCGTTCCGACCTCGAACACCTGCAGGATATGGGGCGGCTTGCCGGCCCGGAACGCGGCGATGCCGGCGGTCATGGTCTCGCCATAACTGCCCTTGTAGACCGGCACCATCTTGTAATCAGACTGCGACATGTTGAAGTTTTCGGCGATCTCGTTGACCCGTTCGCCGAGCGCGCCGCCCATGGCGTGCCACCACTGGATCTCGGTTTGCGCCTGGGCTTGGCCGGCAACGGCGGCGCACAAGGCGGCCGCGATCACCGAACCCACAGCAGATTTAAGCTTCATTTCAATGACCCTCCAAGTCCTGTTGTATCGATCGGCCCAGCGCCGGCCGAATTCGTTACGACGTGCCATGAGCCATCGATTCTCCGACACCGGAGCCGCCGGTCACGCCACGTCGACTGATACCATCCTCGATCCATGGGACGCGAATGACAAGAACGAACATGACATATTTCTCAACCTGATCGAGCTTCAGGTTCGGACCCTCTTCAGGGCCCTTCGCCATCCCTCGAGCAATCGTGACCGCTGGGCCGCGTCGAGGTTCGGATCGAACGCCCGGTCGCGGCGCCATAGCCCCTCGATGTGGTCCAGGGAGCGGAAGATCCCCGCCGTCAGGCCGGCCAGATAGGCGGCGCCCAGGGCCGTGGTTTCGGTGACCGCCGGCCGCTCCACCCTGAGGTCGAGCACGTCCGCCAGGAACTGCATTAGCCAGTCGTTGACCACCATGCCGCCGTCCACCCTCAGGCTATCGAGGGGCCGGCCCAGGTCGTCGGCCATGGCGTCGGTCAGATCCCAGGTTTGGTAGCAGACCGATTCCAGGGCCGCGCGGGCGATCTCGGGAACGCCCGAATCCAGGGTCAGCCCGACGATGGCGCCACGGGCGTCGGCGTCCCAATGGGGCGCGCCCAGGCCGGCGAACGCAGGCACCAAATAGACTCCGCCCGTATGGTCGAGGGCGCGGGCGTGATCCTCCGTCTCGGCGGCGGACGCGATCAGCTTCAGCCGGTCGCGCAGCCACTTCACCGCCGCCCCGGCAACGAAGATAGATCCTTCGATGGCATAAGTCGGTTTGCCGTCCAGCCGATAGGCGAGGGTTGTCAGCATGCCGTTGTGGGACTCGACGGGGGTATCGCCCGTGTTGAGGACGGCGAAGGCGCCGGTGCCATAGGTGCTCTTGATCATGCCCGGGCGAAAGCAGGCCTGGCCGATGGTGGCCGCGTGCTGATCGCCAGCCATGCCGCCGATGGGGATACCGCCGCCCAGCAGGTCGGGCGCGGTGCCGCCGAAGTCGGCGGCGCTGTCTCGCACAGCCGGCAGAATCTCGCGGGGGATGTCGAGGGCCGCCAGCAGGTCCCCGTCCCAGTCCTGGCGGTGGATGTCGAACAGCATGGTGCGGCAGGCGTTGGTGGCGTCGGTGGCGTGGACGGCGCCGCCGGTCAGGCGCCACAGCAGGAAGGTATCCATGGTGCCGAAGGCGATCTCGCCCCGCCGGGCGCGGGACCGGGCGTCGGGCAGGTGATCCAGCAGCCAGGCGATCTTGGTGGCCGAGAAGTAGGGATCGATCACCAGGCCGGTGCGGGCGCGCACCGTTTCCGCCAGTCCGTCCGCGGTCAGCCGGCGGCAGGTGTCCGCGGTGCGGCGATCTTGCCAGACGATGGCGTCGTGCAGGGGCCGGCCCGAAGACCGTTCCCACAGCAGCGTCGTTTCCCGCTGGTTGGTGATGCCGATGGCGGTCACGTCCCCAGCCCGGGCGCCGCCCTCGGCCAGCGCTTGCCGGCAGACGGTCATGGTGTTGTCCCAAATCTCTTCCGGGTCGTGTTCCACCCAGCCCTCGCCGGGAAACTTCTGGGCATGCTCGCGCTGGGCGACGACCTGGGGCACGGCCTCGCCGTCGAACAGGATGGCGCGGGTGCTGGTGGTCCCCTGGTCGATCGCCAGAATGTGGGTGGAGTCCGCCATCCTGTCCTCCTCGACTTCAGCGGGTGTCGCGGCCTCGCATGCCCCAGGCGTGGAAGAAAAACGCCAGTGTGGCGCAGAAGATCAACATGATGACCAGCGGCGCCGCCGTTTCCGTCAGCAAGGCGCCCACCGACGCCGAGGCGATGGCCCCGGTTGCCAGTTGGAGAAATCCCGACAGTCCGGCGGCCGCCCCGGCGCGGGTGGGGTCGACGCTGACCGCCCCGGCGTTGCCGTTGGGCATGCTGAACCCGTGCCCCACGGACATCAGGGACATGGGGATAAAAAGCCCCAGCGGGGTCAGCGGCACGGCAAGATAGACGGCGCCCAGGGACAGGGTCGAGAACAGCGAGATCCCGGTGCCGATGCGGATCATCCGGTCGCTGCCCACCCGGGGCGTGAGCCGCCCGGCCGTGTAGTTACCCAACATGTAACAGCCGGCCATGGCCATGAAGTACCATCCGTATTCGTTCGCCGGCCGCTCCATGAGGGTGATAAAGACGAAGGGCGCGCCGCCGAGAAATCCGAAGAACGCGCCGGAGGTGAAACTGGTCTGGAACGCGTAGGCGCGAAAGGCCGGATGGCGCAAGAGACGCCGGTAACTGCCGATCATGGAAGCGAAGCCGGTCACCGTGTGGCGGTCGAGGTGGGTCTCCTGCAGCCACAGGACGGCCGCCGCCACGACCATGATGCTGACGATCAGGACAAACAGGAACGACGCCCGCCAACCGTACCAGACGTCGAGATAGCCACCGATGATGGGCGCCGCCATGGGTGCCAGCACCATGGCCATGGTGACGTAGGCCAGCATGCTCGCCGCCTGTTCCCGGTCGTAGAGATCGCGAATGATGGCCCGGCCCAGGGACATGCCGGCGCAGGCGCCCACGGCCTGCAGGATGCGTCCCGCGATCAGGGCCTCGATGGTCGGCGCGAACATGCAGGCCGTGGTGCCGAGGACGGACAGGGCGATGCCGATCAGCACCACCGGCCGGCGGCCATAGCGGTCGGACAGGGGCCCGTAAATGAGCTGCGCCACCGCGAAGGCGGCGAAATAGAGGGTAAGCGTCAGCTGCACCATGCCGTAGTCCGTATCGAATACGGCGGTCATGCCGGGCATGGACGGCAGGAATACATGCATGCCGAGGGGCCCGAGGGCGGCCATGACGATCAGCAGGGCCAGCAGCACGGCACGCGCCGGCGCGGGGCCGGCCAGCGCCTCCTCCGCGGGCTGCTTCGCGGTCATGGTTTCGGGCCTTTCACGAGGGCGCGGGGATACGGGACAGCGTTCCCCGGGGCAGAAATGTCGTCTCGCCACAATGGGACGGAAGCGTCGGCGCGGTCAATCCTCGCCGGCCCCGAATCCGTCACCCTGAAAGGCTTCCAGGAACCAGATATCCGTCCCTTCCGGCAGATCCTTGCGGGCGATGACGATGGCGCCCTTCTTCAGGTCCTTGACCGCGTATTTCTGCGATGCCCGGGCGGCGAAGCCGCTGGTGGAGCCGCCCCAGGAGAAGTGCATGGGGATCACCACCCGCGGATCCGCCTGATCGATGACCCGCATCGCCTCGTCATGGCTCATGGTCCAGACCCCGTCGACGGGTAGGAACAAAACGTCGATGCGGCGCAGCCGGCGGCGTTGCTCGGTGGTGAGAAAATGATGGAGGTGCCCCACGTGGGCCAGGCACAGGTCGGCGGTCTCGAAGACGAAGATGGAATTTCTGTTGCGCTGTCCGGCGCCAAGATCGCGGATGTTGGTGGGCACGTTGAAGACCCGCAGGTCCCGCTCCGTGACATCGTGCTCCTCGATGCCGCCGATGCCCCAGCCGCGCAGCACATGGCGGATAGCCGGATCGACGGCGTCGGTGTAGTGGGTGCTGTGGGCGTTGTTCATGGTGACGATATGGGGCACGAAGCCGGGTCCGATGTAGCCGTTGAAATCGGTGACCGCGGTCACCCCCCGGTGGGTCTGGATCAGGAACGACGAGTGACCCAGAAATCCGATGCCCACGTGACCGAAGGGGACGGTCTGGCGGCTGGCGGCGGCCGGAATAGCCAGGGGCCTGTCCTGGACCAGGCCCAGCATGCAGGCCCGTTCCTGGGCCGCGACCGGCGCCGCGTACCCCACCACGCCAAGGACCAGGACGGCGGCGAGCGTTCTCATGGATGGCCTCCTTCGGGGCTTGTTTCAGGCCGGTGCCGGGACGATGGTGCCGTTACGCTGCCAGCGGATCAAGGCCAGGGCCAGGGCCAGATTGGCGACGTTGAACGCAACGCCAATCATGAAGGCGGGCTGATAGGAGCCCACGGCATCGAACACGGCGCCCGCCAGCCAGACGCCCACCGCCATGCCGATCGCCGCGACCATAATGAGCTGGCCCGTTAGACGGCCGGATTGGGTGGCCGGCAGGTACTCGCGCACGATCACCGGATAGCAGGGGATCAGTCCGCCGTTGCCCAAGCCGAAAATGACGGCGGTGATGTAAAGCAGGGTCAGGTCCTCGACGCCGACCAACAGGTTCATGCCGACAAGTTGGAGGACCGAAAAGATCGTCAGGGCGACGAGGCCGCCGTAGCGGTCGCAAAGGATCCCCAGCAAAAACAGCCGGGTGAAGAATGTGGTCCCCATGGCCACCGCCAACAGCTCCGCCGCCCGCGCCGCCGGGTAGCCGAGATCGGAGCCGTGGGCGACGATGTGGGCCATCGGCATGGCCATGGCCACGCAGCATAGGAACGATGCCGCGCAGAGGATCAGATGAAGGGTCCGAGGCGACATTCCGACCACCTCACCGAGCGCGGCTTCGCGACCGGTCGGCCCGTCCGCATCGGGGCGTGACGGGGCCAGCAGCGGCACTGGCGACCGCCCCCGAAGCAGCAGGCTGAGGGGAATCAGGGTCACCAGCGATAAGACGCCGAAGGCCAGGAAGGCATCCCGCCAGCCGACGCTTTCGGCCATGTAGCGACCGATCGGTGGCCACAGGGTACCGGAAATGCTCTGACCGCTGGCAATGACGCCGATCGCCATGCCGCGCCGCCGGTCGAACCAGTGGGTGGCATTGGCCAGCAACGACGGAAACACCGCCACCGGCCCCAACAGGCCGAACATGACCCCATAGGCGAGGTAGAGGTGCCACGGTTGATCGGCGACGCTGATCAGCGCCGCCCCCGCCGCCACCAGGATGCTGGACACGATGACCGGTTGGAAGATCCCCTTGCGGTCCATCCAGTAGCCGACGACCACCGCGCCCAGCCCGCCGCACACGTACTGGGCGGCGTAGGCCATGGACGGCACCGACCGGGGCCAGTCCTGGGCCTCGGCCATGGGCTTCAGGGTGGTGGCCAGAAGATGGGTCGTCCCCGGGCCGATGGTCATCAGAAGAAACGACGCGCCGAGCATGATCCAGGCCCGCCGATCGGGGCCATCGGAAGCGAGCGGATGAGGATCCGTCATCCCGCCACCGGCTGCAGCCGCCCCCGACGGCGGCGCTGGATGAGGCTGCCGACGATGGCAAGGTTGAGCAGATTACACAGCGCGCCGATGACGAAAGCGGGGCCGTAGTGGCCCAGGCTGTCGAACACGACCCCACCCAGCCAACCGCCCAGGGCCATGCCGATGGCGCCGAACAGGATCACCGTAGCGCTGCGTCGTCCCGCCTGGTGCGCCGGCAGGTACTCGCGCACGATCACCGGATAGGCCGGAATGATCCCGCCGTAACCGATACCGAACATTGCCGCGATGACGTACAGCACGACCAGATCCTGCGTCATCCCCAGACTCACCACGCCGATGGCCTGCAAGCAGGAGAATAGGAACAGGGCGCCCAGCCCGCCATAGCGCTCGGACCAGTAGCCAAGCAGCCAAATGCGGCTGAAGAAACTGCACAGGAGAGCCACCGACAGCATCTCGGCGCCACGGGCCAGGGGATGGCCCAGGTCGCTCACATGGGCGGCCAGATGCGCCAGGGGAAGAGACATCGCCACGCAGCAGCCGAGGATCGCCACGCAAAGGGTGGCTTGCAGGACAGTTCCCGAAACCATCGGGCTTCCGTCGGCGGAGCGGCTGGACGGACGGACCGGTTTGGCGGCAAAAGGTTGCTCCGGCGGACGGCGCCAGAAGACCAGACTCAGGGGCAGCATGACCGCAAGGGCAAATACGCCGAATTCGAAGAACGCCTCCCGCCAGCCCAGGGTCTCGTGCATGTAGCGCACCGTGGGCGGCCACAGGGCACCGGCCAGGCTCTGGCCCGAAGCGACGACGCCGATGGCCATGCCGCGCCGGTGGTTGAACCAGTGGGACGCGTTGGCCATCAGCGGGGTGAACAGCGCCCCTTGCCCCAGGAACCCGATCATGACCCCGTAGGCGAGGTACAACTGCCAGGCCTGGGTGACATGGGCAACCAGCAGGGCGCCGCTGCCGACCATGACCGAGGCGACCAGCGCCGGCCAGCCCATGCCGTTCCGATCCATCCAATGACCGACGACGATGCCGCCGAGGCCGGCGCCGATGAACAGACAGGCATAGGCCATGGAGGGGATGCCGCGCGACCAGCCGATATCCTGACCGATGATCTTGAGCCCGACCACCAGCATGTACATGGCACCGGAGGTCACCAGAATGATGACCAGGGACGCCGCGAGCACAAGATGGGGGTAATACCGCGTCAGGGCGGTCTCGCGAGAGGTCAAAGGCTACACCAAGGCAAGGGTCGGGCCGGATGTTGGGCTGGGCGGGGAACCGGGGCCGCGGCTGTCGCCGCAACGCCCTCCGACCATGTACCATTTCTCGCCCGGACGCCAGCATCCGGAGAACCCCATGTCCAACCCGGGCGGCGCTGGCCGCTATTTGAAATAGACGGCCGCGTACGTCTTGGATTCGGTCCGGGCCACGTTCAGGGCGGCGGCGAAAATGACCGCGCCGCCGACCCAGGTCCAGGTCCCCGGTATCTCGAGGAAAAACACGTAGCCGACCAGGGCGGCCCAAACCAGCTTGGTAAAGTCCAGGGGCATGAGCACGCCGACGTCGGCCATCTTGATTCCGTGGGCCAGCGCCAGATTCGCTACCGTGCCCAGCGCGCCCAGCGCCAATAACCACGCCAACTGCTCCCATGTCGGCCACACCCAGAAGGCCAGGGACGCGACGAACGCCAGGGGAAGGATCACGAGGGTACCGTAAAACGTGATGGTCAAACTCGATTCGGTGCGAGTCAGGCTCTTCGTCAAGACCAACACCAACCCCCACGCGGCCGCCGACGTTAGGGCGAGGACCTCGCCCAAGCCAAGCTCGGCCATTCCCGGTTGCAGCACGATCAACCCACCGCCGATACCCGCCAGGATGGCGACGAACCGCCGCAATTTGAGGGCCTCGCCCAGCAGGACCACGGCGAGAATCGCCGCGAACAGGGGCGCGGAAAACCGCAGCGCCGCGACCAGGGCCAACGGCGCCAGGGCGAAGGCCGAATAGATCATCAGCATGGACGCGCCGTGCACCCCGCCGCGGAAGAGTTGCAGGCCCAGACGCTCGGTCCTCAGGGGCTGCCAACCGGCATGCACTATCGCCGGCAGGAGGACGACCAGCCCGAAGGCGCAGCGGAAAAATGCAATCTCGAAGGGATGAAGGTCCGCCGACAGATGACGGATGATTCCGGTGAGCCCGCCCTGACACATGGTCGAGACCAGGACCAGGGTCATGCCCCTGACAACGTTGGCGGATGCTAAGCTCACGTCATTCGCGGCCCGCGACTGAAATGTCATCGCCGCCTTCAGCCCCCAAGACTCGACAACGCTCAGTCTAGGATTAACCGGTGGAAACCAAAAGTGTTAGTTGCAGCGGCCCGGGTCGATTCCCCCGCATCAGCGGGTCACGAACCGTTCAGCCGCCCGCTCGCCACATGTGGTAGCGGCCCGCGGCAACGCCCGCCGGAAGCGGCTGAGGCCGCCACTGGGACATGCCCATGTCCTGATCGGCCAGGATGACGGACCCCGGCGCCAGCAAGGGAACCAGCAGCGGCCCGAGGCGACGGGCGAACGCCTCGCTGGCCGCAGGATCTCCGCTGCCGACGTCGGCGTGGACCAGGGCGGCCGGTGCGGGCAGTCGGACCTTGGCCACCGGCAGGGTCTCCAGCATGTCGCCCAGAATGAGGTGATCTGCATCGGGTAGGCTGCCCGGATGGGCCGCGACCTGGCGCTCGAAAACGAATATTTCCCGATCCGGCAGGCGCTCTCTCAAGTGATCGAATGTGCGTCCGTTGCCCAACCCCAGTTCGACCACCGGTCCGGACAGGTCGGCGATCAGACCCGCGGCATGGTCCAGGCAGGCGCGTTGGGCCTCCAGGCGCCGAATGGCGCTGTCAAGGCGACTCATGGCGTCGGAATCTCCTCTGTCATCGGCCTATGATAGTCTGCCGCCCCTGTCAGGTGTGAAGGGCGAGTTGGGTGGCGGGCAAACGACTTCGACGGATGGCCATGGGCCTGACCACGGTGACCGGAATCCGGCGCCGGGGTTTCTTCATCCCCCACCGCCACGCCGCGGCAATCGACCCCGCCGGCGACCGACGGCCCTATGGGGCGGTCGAGACCCTCATGGCGAGCCGCCGGCACGCCTTCACGGACATGCTCGCCCGAATCGATGGATACGCCGACATCCTCTTGGCCCTGGACGGATCGCCGCCGGAGCCGCGCTGGCAACAGGACTGGTTTCCCCGCACCGACGGGGCGGCGGCCTACGCCATGGTTCGGAGCCTTGCGCCGCGGCGAATCATCGAAGTGGGATCGGGCCACTCGACCCGCTTCGTGGCGCGGGCCGTACGCGACGCCGACCTGGACACGCCCATCACGGCCATCGACCCCGCGCCACGGGCCGATATCGGCCAATTGCCGGTCACCGTTGTTGAGACGCTCGTCCAGAACGCCGATCCAGCCCTGTTCGCCGCGCTGGGTGCCGGGGACATCCTGATGGTGGATTCGAGCCACATCCTCATGCCGGGGACGGACGTGGACCTGATGTTGAACCGGGTTCTGCCCGCTCTGCCGGCCGGAGTCCTGGTCCACATCCACGACATCTTTCTGCCCGATCCCTACCCGCTCGCCTGGTCCTGGCGGGGCTACAACGAACAACTGGGCGTCGCGCCCTTGCTGATCGGCGGTGCGTTCGAGGTGCTGTTCTCGAGCCACTACGTCCTGACCCGCATGGCGGATGCCTGGCGGCAGACGGTCCTCGCCCGCCTGCCATGCCCCGATGGGGCCCTGGAAAGCGCACTCTGGCTGCGCAAGGTCAGCGGGTGCGGCTAGGTACCGTGCCCAGCATGCGGCGGCGGAACTCTTCGGGGACGTAGAACAGGCGGTCGTTGTCGGCGACGGCGCTGTGGCATTCGTCGCAGAAGTCGACCTTGTCGGCGTTATCGCCGGTGCTGTCGCCGAGCAGGCTGCCGTCGGGCATGATCATGAGGTAGCGCCAGTCCCCATGGTCCGGTCGCTTGCCCGCGGCGAGCTTCTCCATGATGAAGAGCGCTCCGCCAAACACCCCGCTGTCGGAGGTGACGGTGAAGCTGTCCTTCGCCAGCACCGAGCCGGCGGGCAGGGTCTCGCCGGCCTTCATGGCGCCATAAGTCGCCGCGCCCCGGGGATTGGCGTAGTTGTTGACGTATCGGTTGCCATGGGTAGCGGACCGGTAAGGGGCTTCGTTGAACCGCCGCCACTTGAGGTAGGACTTCGCCGAGGGATCGCCGGAAGCGCCATATCCCTTGGCCATGTCCCGGGCGATGTTGTCGTAGACCGCCAGGGCGTCGGTCTTGCTCAGCGCGGCCGGCCGTTCGATCTTGAAATGACGGTTGACCTTCATCGGGTCGTCTTTGCCCTGCGCCTGGGCCTCGGGACCCGGATCGAGGGAAAACACGGCCAAGAACGTCAAGAGAAGGGCGGGGCTTCGAAGCACGGCATTGACTCGCATGCGGGAACTCCACAACCGCGATGGCCCCCGCTCCGGCAGCCCGATGGCACACTCCCTACCCCTCGCCATGGAGAGTAGGCCTTCATGGGGCACGGTTACAGAGGCGAAGCACCAGCGTCACGGTGTCTTGAAGGGACGTGAACCGGCGACGCGAAGTTTACAGATTGGCGTAGGGGTCGGCGGCGTCGCGCAGGCCGTCGCCAAGGAAATTGAAGGCCAGGACGGTGACCACCACCGGCAGCATGGGGAACATCAGCCACGGATAGAGGGCCACCGCTTCGATGTTCTGAGCTTCCGCCAGCAGCACGCCCCAACTGGTTACCGGCGGCCGCAGGCCGAGGCCCAGGAAGCTTAGCGCCGTTTCGCCCAGGATCATCGACGGTATGGAGAGGGTCGCGGACGCGATCAAATGGCTCATGAAGTTGGGCAGCAGGTGGCGTGCGATGATGCGGCGGGGGCGCGCACCCATCAGGTTCGCCGCCGCACAGTAGTCCTCTTCGCGCAGCGCCAGCAGCTTCGATCGAACCGCGCGGGCGAGACCCGGCCAGTCCAACATGCCCAATATAACCGTGATGCCCAGGAAGACGAGGATCGGGCTCCAGGTCACGGGCAGGGCCGCCGACAAGGCCATCCACAGGGGAAGCTCGGGCAGGGAACGAAGGATCTCGATCGCCCGCTGCACCACATTGTCGACCCAGCCGCCGAAATACCCGGCCAGTCCGCCGAAGGTGAGCCCGAGGACGAAGCTGATGGTGATGCCCAAGAGACCGACCGTCAGGGAGATGCGCGCGCCGTAAAAGAGGCGCGAGAACATGTCCCGTCCCAGGCGGTCCGTTCCCATGATGAAAAGGGTGCCGTCCTCGGCCGGGCAGAGCAGGTGAAAACTGCCGGGGATGAGCCCCCAGAACTCGTACTCATCCCCAAGGCAAAAGAATCGCAACGGGCGGACCGCGTCGGTGTCTTCGGAATACTCCCGCCGCAGGGTTTCCATGTTGAGGGTCTGATTCAAGCCATAGACGAAGGGCCCGTGGAACTCGCCGTCGTGGAACAGATGCACGGATTGGGGCGGCGCGTAGATGTAGCGGCTATGGCGGGTCTCCAGCTCGTACGGAGCAATCACCTCGCAAATCACGACGGCAAAGTAGCTGGCCAGCAGGATAAGGCCCGCGAATACGGCCACCCTGTGGCGGCGGAAACGCCACCACATCATGCGCCACTGGGACGCCATGTAGAACTTTTCCTGGTCCGGGCTCAGGGCCTCGATGGCATGGGGATCGAACGGCGCTTCGGATACGTAGTGGGGAAGGGTCTCCCCAGAATCGCCCATGAGGATCCGTTCGCTCACCGCCGCGTCCCTCCCTGCAGGCGGATTCGTGGATCCAGAAAGGCGAGCAGCACGTCGGACAGAAACATCCCGGCAACCGTCAACATGGCGAGGAACATGAGGAAGGAACCGGCGAGGTACATGTCCTGGCTCTGCAGCGCGCTCAACAACATCGGACCCGTCGTCGGCAGGGACATGACCATGGAGACGATTACCGAGCCCGACACGACCTGGGGCAGCATGTTGCCGATGTCGGCGATGAACGGGTTGAGGGCCATGCGCAGGGGGTACTTGATCAGCAGCCGCCCGTCGGGCAGGCCCTTGGCTCGGCCCGTGACCACGTATTGTTTTTGCAATTCGTCGAGCAGATTGGCCCGCAAGCGCCGAATCATGCCCGCCGTTCCCGACGTCCCGATGACGAAAACCGGCACCCACAGATGCTCCAGTACCGACAGGGCCTTGCCCGTCGACCAGGGCTGTTCGAGATATTTGGGTTCCATCAGTCCGCCGATGGAGGTGCCGAACATCTGGTTGGCGAAGTAGAGCAGGATCAGCGCAAGCAGGAAATTGGGAGTCGCCAGGCCAAGGAACCCCATGAAGGTGAGGCCGTAGTCGCCCCAACTGTATTGATGGGTGGCGGAATAGACGCCGATCGGGAACGACACCACGTAAATGAAGAGGATCGTGGTGAAATTCAGCACCATGGAAAGCAACAGCCGGTCGCCCACCACGTCGCTCACCGGCAGGTTGAATTCGAAGGAATACCCCATATCCCCCTGCAGCAGACCCAGCAGCCACACCAGGTACCGTTGGACCAAGGGTTTATCGAGGCCGTACTGGGCGCGCAGGAAGGCGATCTTGGCCGGGTCGACGGCCTCGCCCTGGCTTTGAAGCTCGTTGATGTAGGTGGACAGGTAGTCTCCCGGCGGCAGCTGGATGATGGTGAAAACCAGGGCACTGATCACCAGCAAGGTCAGAATCATCGTCAGGAAGCGACGGGTCAGGTAGTGCAACATGACGTTGAGCTTGACCTTTGGGCTGGATGTGCCGGTGGGGGGCTAGCGACCCGCCGCCAACCAGAACTGGTCGGGGCGGTATATGCCGAGATGAGCGCCCGGGTCCCAGTTGTAGACTGCCTTCTCCGGCACGTTGCGCAAGCGGTTGCTGACAACGACCGGTTGCATGATCCCGGCCACGGTGCCGATGGTAAGCACGTTGTCGGCGTGGATCGAAAGCATCTCGCTCCAAATCTGCTCCCTCTCCTTATCCGTTTGGGCGACGCGCCAGGATTTTTCCAGCTCGGCCAGTCGCTTCGCGGCGGGCATGTCAACCGCGTCCCCGGCCCGGCCCAGGGTCTGGTAGTGCTGTCCCCATTTGGGCCATTGCAGATGCTGCTGGTTGGTGGGCGCCAGTTCGGCGGGGCTGGACGTCGCGGCGGGAATGCCGTTTTCCAGGCCATACCAGACGGACATCACGGTGGAGCCCGCGAACACGCGGTTGCGGAACACTTCGCGCTGCAAGGGCTTGGTGAACAGCTTGATTCCCACCTTGCGCCATGAGTCGCGGATAAGTTGGAGGATGTCAGTCGCCTCCGACGGGACGTCGGCGACTTCGACCACGATTTCCATCGGCCGCCCGTCCGCCAGCAAGCGGATCTTATCATCGTTGCGCTTGGTAAGACCCAATCCGTCCAGCAACTTGTTGGCCCGCTTGAGATCGAACTTGGCCCACTTCCGCGAATAGGCATCCTTGTACAGGGGACTGTCAGGCAGCACCGAGTTGTTCCCCGGCAGCCCCAGCCCGAAGTAGATCACCTGGTTGATCTCGTCCCGGTCGATGGCGAGTGACAGGGCGCGCCGGTAGTTCGGATCCCGATTCAGCTTTCGCCACGCCGGGTCCTCCGCGTTCAGGTTGGGAAGCAGCGCCATCTGGGAGCCCTTGGCGGTACGCCACAAGTGCACTTTGAATTTGCCTCGCTTTTCGCCCCGCTTCAGAAACGTGTAGTTGTTGAAGGCCAGTCCCCGCGATTGGAGATGCGCTTCGCCGGCGCCCGCCTTGGCGGGGATCAGCTTCGAATTCGCGATCGTGACGTTGATGCCGTCAAGGTAGGGAAGCTGGCGCCCCTCCTCGTCCACTCGGTGATAGAAGGGATTGCGCTCGAAGACGAAGCGGTCCGCCGGCGTACTGGTTGTATTCACCCACGGCTGCAACGAGGGCATGGCGGGATTTTCGTTCTTGTAGGGTTTGTCGAAAAAGAAGTGCAGCGCCACCCAGTTGCGCTGACCGAACGCCTTGATCTTCTTGTCGAGTTGCTCCTTGTCGGCGTACTTGACGTGGAACTGTTTCAAATATTCTGACGGCCGGTAGATGAACGTGGGTCGCGCGCCGGCCAGTCCGGGCAGGAAAAAAGGGTTGGGCTTTGACCAGGTGTAGCGAACCGTTTGGGGGTCGATCACTTCGAACGTCGCCGTCTCGCCGTCGACGATCATCTCCCGAGGCGGGCCACCGGCGGTGAAGTCCTTGTTGGTGACCATGTCCTCCCAGTAGTAGCGGAAGTCCTCGGCCGTGAACGGCTGACCGTCCGACCAGCGATGACCCCGGCGAAGGTGAAGGGTGAAGATCCGACCGTCCTCGACCTCGAACTTCTCGAGGACGTCCGGCACCAGTCGAAACGCGGTGTCATAGCCCACCAGCCGGGCATAGCCGTAGACCACCAGTTGGCGGACATCCTTGGATCGGGACATGATCATGTCGATGCGGCCGCCAAGCTGGCCCGCCTTCAGTTTCGTGCCGTCGAAAGTCACCACTAGGGGGCTCTGGGGCAGGCGCTCGGTCACCGGCGGCAGTTTGCCCGACGCCACCGCGTCCCGGTACATCGGCGTCTCGACAAGGTTGGCTGGCCTGTCCGCCCAAGCACCGGTGGCGGCAAGGACGGCGGCGCACAAGGCGACGCAACGCAGGGTCAGTTTCACGACAGGGTCTCCATCGTTGCGGGTATCTCGTGGGCACGGACGAAATGGCTCTGGCCCAGGGAAATCATTGGCGGATGCCCGGAATCGACCACGCCGAAGGGGTGGGGCCAAGCCCTGGGGTCGGAAGCCCGGCCCTCCATCAAAGCCGAAAAGTCGAGCCGCCGGTCGGGGTCCGCATACGGCACGGCGGCCAGCAGGGTTCGGGTGTAGGGATGAGCCGGATTGCGGAACAACACCTCGCGCGGTGCCGTCTCCACCAGCCGGCCGGCGCACATAACGGCGATGCGTTCCGCCATGTAGTCGACGACCGCCAGGTTGTGGGAAATGAACAGGTAGGTGAGACCCAGCGCGTCCTGCAAGTCCTTCAGGAGATTGAGGATCTGGGCCTGAACCGACACATCGAGGGCGGAGACCGGCTCGTCGCAAAGCAGCAGCCGCGGCCGCAGGGCCAGCGACCGCGCGATGCCGATGCGTTGACGCTGTCCGCCGGAGAAACTGTGCGGATAGCGGTTGAGGTAGCGGGGGTCCAGTCCAACCAGCTCCATCAATTCAGTGACCATTTCCCGCCGCGTCGCGGCGTCCCCCGAGCCGTGGATCACCAGGGGTTCGGCGATGATATCGAACACGGTCATGCGCGGGTTGAGGGAGCTGAAGGGGTCCTGGAACACGTACTGAATCTTGCGCCGGAACGGGATCATGGCCTTGTCGTTCTTGTCCAACAGATCCACTTGCTGTCCGTCGTCGTTGAAGTAGATCTCGCCCGAGTCGGGATCGATGGCGCGCATCAGCACCTTGCTGAGGGTTGTCTTGCCGCAGCCGCTTTCGCCGACCAGGCCCAGACACTCACCGGGATGGACCTCGAAGCTGACGTCATCCACCGCGATCACTGAATCTTGGGGTGCGAGGGTGAGGAATCCATGGCTCTTTCGGATCGAAAAGCTTTTGGTGATGTTGCGCACATCCAGCAGCGGCATGCCGTTGGTCGGCGCCGCGAAAGCCTCGCTGCTCAGCATGTGGCCCATCCGGGGCTTGATCTCGCGGACCGGAGTCAACCGCTCTCCCGGCTTCATGTCGAAGTGCGGCACCGCGTTCAGCAGCGCCTTGAGATAGGGGTGCGTCGGCCGTTCGAAGATGTCCCGCAACCGGCCGCTCTCCATGACCTCGCCGTGATACATAACCACCACTTCCTCGGCCACGTTGGCCACCACCCCCAGGTCGTGGGTGATGATCAGCACCGCCATGCCGATTTCCGCCTGCAGATCCTGAATGAGCTTGAGGATTTGCGCCTGGATGGTCACGTCCAACGCCGTGCTGGGCTCGTCGGCGATGAGAAGGGAAGGCTGGCAGATCAAGGCCATGGCGATCATGGACCTTTGTCGCAGTCCTCCGGATAGTTCAAAGGGATAGGTGTCGTGGGCTCTCGACGGGTCTGGAAAGCCCACCAGGCGCAGCATGTCCACGGTCAGCTCTTGGGCCTCCGCGCCACGGGCGCCGCGATGCAGTTTCAGGGCTTCGCTGACCTGATCGCCCACCGTGTGCAGCGGCGAGAGCGACGTCATGGGCTCCTGAAATATGATCGAGATGCGATCCCCGCGAATGCGCCGGTAGTCTTGTCCGCTGGGGTCCAGGGGGACGAGGTCAACGGCGTCCGGACGCCCATGGACATCGCCCGGGCCCAAGGCCAGGGCGGGATCGGCGAACAGGATCTGGCCGCCGGTAATCCGGGCCGAGCGTGGCAGGATTCCCATGATTGCCTGGGCAGTGACCGACTTGCCGGATCCGGATTCCCCCACCAGAGCGACCGTGGAACCGGGTCGCACGCGGAACGAAATCCCCTTGAGAGCCTTGACGGTTCCGGCCTGGAGCTGGAACTCGACCTGGAGGTCCCGGACCTGCAGAATATCGCTCACGGGCTTGCCTGCTCGGAAATCGGGATGTCCAGGGACCTGAAGTTGCTGACCGAGGCGACATCGAGGCGCAGCCCGTTGTTTTCCGCCGCTCGCGCCGCCCGCCTGGCGATGTCCAGGAAGCCGTCGCAGGTCGATTCCACCCGCAAGACACCCTCCGGCGATTGCAAACGCAGCTGCATCCAGCCCTTGCCCGGATCCGCCTCTTTTCCCCGCCCCCGTGCCCGGCGGGTATTGTAATAGCTGAGCCGCACTTCGGTCAGCGCATCCCAGGTGACTTGCCGGCTGCGCCAGGCCGACATGCTCACCGCGTCTCCATCGACCACGATTCGCGTCCGCTGCCGCCCGTAGGTGGCCCCAGCGTAAGCGCCGAACATGATCGTCACGCCCACAAGGATCACCGTCATCACCATCGGCGGGTCGGCCGCCAAAAGCGGCAGCAGGCCGAAAGCGACACCGATGCCGGCGCGCAGGTAGTCGCCGCGGATCACCTCGAACGGGTAGCCGTATTCGGTCACGGGCTCGCCCACAGCGCCGTGTCAGCGTCCAGCCACCGGGCCCACGGATGATGTTGCGTGCATGCGAGGAAGCGGCGCAAAAAGGCCCACGAGGCCGGTTCATGGTCACGGTGATGGGTGAGCAGTCCCGTTGGCTCGTCGGGGTCCGCGGCACCCGTCCGGCGGTCCCGCAAATGGGACACCGCGCGCTCGAGGACGGGCACGACCCCCAGGAACCGGCGCCCTCCCCGCCAATCCACGATATCCGCATGGCAGTTGGTCTGCCGGACGCCGGGTGCGGCGTGGGGCGAAAGACGCGCCTGGTAGGTGGAAAGACCGGTCAGCCCGCAGGCGGGGAGTAGCGGCACGAAACTGCTCGCGATCCGATTCCAGGGCGGTACCAGCGCGGGTCGAAAATGGGCGCCGAACATCTCGCGGAGCCGTTGCCGACCCGACGACAGCGCGACCGCCACCTCGGTCCGGTTCCGCATCGCCGTGAACTCGCATTTTTTGTCGACCGCGGCCGCATGGTTGGCGTGGGCAAAACCATGCTGCAGTACGGATACCCGGTCATGGGCCTCCACCAGGGGAGACAAATTCGCTTCCGCCGTCGCTGGGATCACGGCCAGGGCCAAGGGGACCTCCATTTCCTCGGCCAAGGCAAGCAGGCGCCGCAGGGCTGAACCGTCTCGGGTCGCGTCGTCGTCCCGCCACCAGAACGTGGCGACTCGCCCCTCGGCACCCCAGGCATTCAGCTCTTCGACGAACCCTGACCAGACCCGCGACGTCTCCTCCTCGCGCGGGGTCCGGACTGTAGCGTTTCCGGCCACGGGCATCAATCCGGCGGCGATGGGGAGATCGTGCCTTCCGCTTCACGGGGAGGCTTCAAGCCGGCGAGTTCCGCCACCATATCGGCCGTCGCGCGAGCTCCGTCGAGGCGCAGGCCCCCGGTTTGCGGCTGCGGCATGTCGAGCGCCGCATCCACCTCGCGGGCCAGCGCCTCGACGGTCAGGGTATTCTCGTCCAGCATTCGCAGCAGTCCTCGCTCGGCCAACAGACCGCAACGGATGGTCTGCTCGGTCTCCTCGCCTCCCGCATAGGGCACGATCACGCCGCGGGTGCCGGTGGCCAAAACCTCCATGACCGTGTTGTAGCCGCCCTGGGAAATGGAAAGCATGGATCTCTTGAGCAGGGTCACGAAATCGGACCGCGCCCGCTCCACGATCACGCCCTTTGGCGCGTCGGCCCGCAACGCCCGGTACTGATCGTCCGGCATGTTGTGACCCGCCAGAAGGCGCCAGGGTTCGTGGGCAAGCCGGGTGTATAGCCGGCATTCGAGGGCCGTGCGCAGCAGAACGTCGCCCACCGCGCCGCCGCCGGCGGACACCACGACGCCACGCCGTTCCACGTTCGTGGCAGCCCCCAGCCGATCCCGGTCGACCACGTAGCCGGTGTAGCGCAGGCGCGCGCCGAGCTCCCGCGCGTGGGGAAACGAGGCATCCAAGGGAACGAGATCGGGATCGCCGTGCACCAGGACCGCGTCGAAGTATTGCTTGGCCATCGCCACCATTTCATCGTTGCGTTCGGGCTTGGCCTTTTCCACCAGGATATCCCGCACCGAGCAGGCCACGGTCACCGGTCGCGGCATGGCTTGTGCCGCTTCCAAGAGCGGAATCAGCTCGAACCGCATCTGCCGGCGACCGAAGGGAAACAGTTCGATCAGCAGAACCCGTGGATCGCGGGACAGGAAGGCCTTGCGCAACAGGTCACGGCGGCGGGCTTTCCAGGCCTCGTCGACAATATTGCCCGACTCGTCGAGGAGAACCTTGAAGGACTTGTCCGCCGCCCGGGTCGGCGGAAGCTGAACGAAGTCCAGTCCCGCGAGTTCGACCACCGGCACCGGTTCGCCGCCCGATACCATGGTAACCGCCAGGCCCCGGGCCTTCATGGCCTTGGCTATGGTGATGGCGCGGGTCAGGTGACCGATGCCCAGCAGGTGCTGGACGTAGAAAAATACCCCGGGAGGGCTCACGACGTCCCCCCGACCGCGCAAAGGGGCACGTTGAGCCGCCGGACAACGGGCGAGCCATCGGGCTGCAAGCCGAATATTTGGGCGCAGTCCCTGCTCAGCTTCACGGTTGGCTTTCCGGTCATGGACCAGCCCGTCGCCAGGGCGAGAACGGCGCGGATGACGCCCTTGTGGGAAACCGCCACGCAGGGTTCGGCACGGGCCGCCTGGGCGGCCAGGAAGGGTTGCACGCGGGCTTGGACATGGCGCGGGCTCTCGCCGCCCGGGGGCCGGAAATCGAGTCCCCGCGCCTCTCGGGCCGCCATCGCCGGACCCAGCCGCGCCCGCAGGTCGGACAGGCGGCAGCCCTCCCAATCGCCCCAGTCCATCTCGGTGAGCCTGTCGTCGACGTCGACGTCGTCGCCGCGCAGGGTCTTGGCCGTTTCGAGGGCCCGTTTCAAGGGGCTGCTGACCCAGCCATAGCCCCGCCAGGCCTGGGGCACGCGCCAGCCGGCCACGCGGCGGCGACCGTCCGCATTCATGGCAACATCGGCGCGGCCCTGCATGCGGCCTTCGGCGTTCCACGCGGTCGGCCCATGGCGGATGAAGACGATGTCGATCACCGGGTCAGTGTGCTCAGGAGGATGTTCAAGGTCCAGGCCGCCGCCGGCAGGTCGTGCTTCACGCGGGCAACGCGGGCGGATTCTTCCGCCATGGCCAGGCGGCGCGGGCGATTGTCGAGCAGTTCGGCCACCGCGCCGGCGAAGGCGTTCGCATCCCCCTCCGGAACCAGGAACCCGGTGCGATATCGGTGCACGATTCGCCCGACGCCGCCCCTATCGCCGGCGACCACGGGCACACCAGCGGCCTGTGCCTCCAACAGGGCCATGCCGTAGGCTTCCCCCACCGACGGCCAAGCGTAGAGGTCGGCGGCGGCATAAAGGCGGGGCAGGTCGGCGGGTGCCATGGCGCCTAGAAGCTGGGTCCGCGACTGCACGGGCGCCAGGGCCACCTCCACCGCCCCTCGGGCCGGGCCGTCCCCCGCCACCAGCAGGCACCAGGACCGATCGACAAGCCGCGACAGCGCCTGACCCAGGACGCGAAAGGATTCCACTTTGTCTCCCGGCCGCATCATGGCCACGGCCAGAATACATGGCACGGACAGGTCCAGGTCCTCGTGCGCGGCCAAGGCGTTTCGCGAGTCTGCCCGTGCCGCCCGGGCCTTGGCATAGGGCGCGACATTCAGGAACGGGGCCAGCTCCCACGTCACGGCACCGGGCCGCAGCAGGGGCGAAAGGCAGACGGCGTCGACGGGATTGAAGCCGACCACCGCGTCCGCCGCGCCGATGGCCCGCACCGCCCCTTCCACACCCACCTGCCACGGCCCCCCTTCCCGCTTCGGCGCATGGGAGGCCTCCGCCACCACGTAGGGAATGCCGAGGGCGGCCGCGACGGTGGGCCCTAGCCAATCGGGAGACTTGTGATAGACGTGATAGGTGAACCATACCTGTGGCCGTTCCGCCGCACTCCGATCCCCATAGCGGCGCACCAGGCGATCGGCGATGTTCCGGCCCCGGGCCCGCAAGCGGCGCTGGCGGGGGATATTCCCGGTACCGTCATAACCGCGGAACCGGGAAGCCAGGTGGACGCGGTGTCCGCCGGCCTTGAGGGCTGCGATCAGCAGGCGGGCCATGCGGCGATCCCCCGACGGGGTCGGGTGGGTCGGCGGCTTCATGGGAGCGTAGAAAGCGATTCGCATTGTGATTTGCAAGGTGTGTCGTGCAAGGCATCGACTCCGAACCGGGCGGCCAGCCGATCGATCCAGACGTCATGGGAGAACCGCCGTCGAAGGGCCGTTTGACCGGCGTCGCCGAGGACTCGGCGTTGGTCGGGATATCGAATGAGGGTCTCCAGGGCGGACGCCAATTGTGCCACGTCGTCCGGCGGCACCAGCAGGCCCGTGCGACCGTTCTCGATCAGTTCGGGAACCGCCGAAACCCGGGTGGCGAGGCACGCCAAGCCTTGGCTCGCGGCTTCCATCAGGACGTTGGGCAAGCCATCCCGATCGCCGTCCGCGGCGATGCGCGAAGCAAGGACGAACAGATCGGCCCGCCCGTAGGCGGCCAGAACCTCCTCCTGGGGTCGCGGTCCCGCCCACACGACGCGATCCTCGATGCCCAACCGCCGGGCGAGCCGGGCCAGGCGCTTGCGCAGGGGACCGCCGCCCACATGCTCGAAACGCCACTGAAGGTCCGCCGGCAAACGTGCCAAGGCTTCGAGCAACAGGTCGTACCCTTTTTTTTCCACCGCCCGACCCACCGACAGGATGACCGCGGGGCGTCGAGGGTCGGCCCCGTCCGCCGTCGACCTATCCCGTTCGGGCGCCGGAAACCGGGCCAGGTCCAGACCGTGGTAGACCAGCGATACCCGCTCTGGATCGGGTGCCAGTGCCCGCAGGTGTTCCGCATTGGCCCCGGTGCAGGTCACCAGCCAGCGGCAGTCGCGCAACTTCTCCGCCTTCTCCCAATCGGGCGAGGTCCAGATGTCCTTGGCATGGGCGGAGACCGACCACGGGAGGTCGCGAAGGATCGCCGCATATCGTGCCACCGAAGCCGGCGTATGAAGAAAATGGGCGTGAAGTTGATTCACGTCGCCTGGCAGTTCCTGGGACAGGACCAGGGCCTGGCCGAAGCGCCGAACACGATTGGGCGTGCGGTCGCGGCGCAGGTCGCTCAGCCAGGTGCGAAACGCGCGCCCGTAGGTCGCCCGCCGCCGTTCCGATCGCCAGGCCCGCCACACGCGCAGGGGCTCTCGGTAAAGGTATTCCGGCAGGTATTGCACCGGCGCCCGAATCTCGCGATGGACAGGGTGGACGGCGCGATCGGTGGGGTGGCGCAGGGAAACGATGCGAATGTCCAGGCCGCGCTGCTCGAGCGCCTGGATTTCCTGGGCGATGAAGGATTCGGAAAGGCGCGGATACCCCTTGAGGACGAAAGCGACGGCGGACACGTCCCCTATTCCCGGGTCAAGTTCCCTGGGCGACCAGGGCGATGGGGGACGGCTGGGGCTCCCGCTCGTAAAGCAAGGCGTCGACCTGGGCGTTGATCGTCGAGAGACCGTCCAGCAAGCCGGGGATGCGCACTTGAGACGGCTTCGACTGGTCCGGAAGCGCGCCCAGGGCCTTGGCCATGACCGTGGGATCGCGTGTCCCGTCATCTTCCAACACGCGCACCAGACCAAGTTCATGGGCCCGCGTCGCCCGGATGTACTGCTCCCGGCGCGGAACGGTGCGCGGCACCAGAATGCTCGGCCTGTCGAACGACAGGATCTCGCAAAAGATGTTGTAGCCCCCCATGGCGACCACCCCCGACGCATTGGCCAGGAGGCTTTCGACGTGGGAATTGAATGTTATCGCATCCACCCGGGGCAAGCGCGCCACCCGCTGGCGAAACGCGGTCTGAATATCGGTCTTCATGAACGGGCCCAGCACCAGCAGCGCGGGCAGGGTGATGTCAGGATCGTGTTCGTAGGCCCTGAGGACCCAGTCGATGAGGACGGCGCCGTCGCCGCCACCGCCCGTGGTCACCAGCAGGTAGTTCTTGCTTCGGGTCATCCGCGACAGGGTGTCGACGGCGGTCGTTCCCTGCGCGCTACGGCGAATGTAGCCGGTGTAGGTGATCTTGGTCCGTACCGCTTCGGGCAGTTCGATTCCCGTCAGCGGGTCGCAGACCTGGGGCAGACCATAGATCCAAATGTGATCGTAGAGGTCCCGCAGCGCCGGTACGGCATTCTTGCGTCGCCACTCCTTGCGCAACTGCGCCGGATCGTCGAGGACATCGCGGAGGCCGAGGACCAGGGGCGTGCCCTTTGCCTTCAGCATAACGAGGGTTTCCTGTACCTCGCCCCGCAGGCCCAGGGGTTCCTTGTCGACCACCATGATGTCGGGCGCGAACATCTCCGCCGTATGGCGGATGATCGAGGCGCGCAGGGCCAGCGTTTCCTCGACATCCATGTCCAGGTTCAAGGACGTGTAGTTGCCGTTGCGCAGCTTGATGACGCCTGGAATGCGCACGAAATCGACCCGGGTGCGAAAATCGAAGCTGCCAATGATGGGCGAGCCCGAGAGAATCAGGACCGACAGGTCCGGACAGTGATCGACCAGGGATTGGGCGATGGCGTGGCAGCGGCGCAGATGGCCGAGCCCGAATGTATCGTGGCTGTAGATAAGCAGGCGTTTGCGACGCGGATCGCGCGACATGACTCCCCCATCCCTTTCATCTTCGGACACTGACTTGGTGTGCATCGTACTTCTGGCCTACCCGGTCTGAAAGTATCGCTTTGGCGCGTCAAGATAAATTTCGCCGACGCTTCCGACCCACCCGCTGTAGATGATGTGGGGAGTGATGACGCCAACCTTCAAGGTGTCGAGAGTCATTGGAGGTGTTGCCCGATTGGCTTGCCTCCCCCATAGTCCTCGGCGAACGTATCGTGCGGGCGATTTCGCGGGCCCTTGGGTTTCATGCAGCCGACCATAATCCGCTACATCCTTCAGTACAGCAAACGCCAGCAGATCTTCCTGCTGCTGGTAACGGCGCTGTCGTTTCCGTTCCTGTATTTTTCCCTGGAATTGCCGAAGCGGATCATCAACGAGGCCATCGGCCCCGAATCATTTGTTCCCCGCGCCTTTGTCGAACTCTTCGGTTTCCAATTGCTCGAGCTGGATCAGCTGCCCTACCTGTTCGCCCTGTGTAGCCTGTTCCTGGCGTTGGTCCTCGTCAACGGCGGGTTCAAGTACTTCATCAACGTCTACAAGGGCCGACTGGGCGAACGCATGCTGCGGCGGCTGCGTTACGAGCTATTCGGCCGCGCCCTTCGCTTTCCCCTGCCCCACTTCCGCCGAACCTCCCAGGGCGAAATCATCTCCATGATCACGGCCGAGGTCGAGCCCCTGGGCGGTTATGTGGGCGACGTATTGGCCCTGCCCGCCTTCCAGGGCGGTACGCTGATCACCATTCTGGTGTTCTTGTTTGCCCAGAACCCCATCCTCGGCGGGGCGGCGATCGCCCTCTACCCCTTGCAGATGTACCTGATCCCGAAGCTTCAGTCGAAAGTGAACGCGCTCGGCAAGCAGCGCATCCAGGCTGTCCGCAAGACGTCGGAGCGTATCGGCGAGGTGATTTCGGGCATTCAGGAATTGCACTCCAACGACACCTCCGAATTGGAACTGGCCGACTTCTCCCATCGCATGGGCGCCATCTACGTCATCCGTTACGAGATCTACCGGCTCAAGTTCTTCATCAAGTTCCTCAACAATTTCATCGCCCAAGTGACTCCCTTCTTCTTCTTTTCCATTGGCGGCTACCTGGTGATCCAGGGCGAGCTCACCTTCGGCGCCCTAGTGGCGGTACTCAATGCCTACAAAGACCTTTCGGCGCCGTGGAAGGAGTTGCTCGCCCACTACCAAAGAAAGGAAGATGCCCGAATCAAGTACGAGCAGTTGATCGACCAGTTCCATCCCCCCGATATGCTCGACGAAAGCCTTCAGCGCGGCCATCCCGACACCGTGCCGCCCCTCGACGGCGCGGTCATCGCCACCAACCTGACGTTGGAGGAAGAGGGCGGCATCAAGATGCTGGACGGGGTCAGTTTCCGCTTCGACGGCGGCATCAGCATCGCGGTGGTGGGACCGGGAGGCGGTGGCGGCGACGGGCTGGTGCAGGTTCTCGCTCGCCTGTTGCAGCCGACCGGCGGCAGCGTCCGCATCGGCGAGCACACCCTGTCGAGCCTGCCGGAAGCCATCACCGGCCGGCGCATGGCCTACGTCGACCAAAGCGTGCGCCTGTTCTCCGGAACCGTTCGCGACAACCTCTACTACAGCCTGAAACACCGCCCGGTGCGGGATGCCGAATATGACGAGGCGGAAGGTAAGGAACGAAGCGCATTCATTGCCGAGGCCGAGCAGTCGGGCAATACCACCAGCGACTACAACGCCGACTGGATCGACTACGATCTGGCCGGCGTCGACGGCGCGCAGGCCCTTCGCGCGCGAACCGACGACGTCCTCACCATGGTCGGCTTGCGACCGGACATCTATGCCATGGGGCTACAGGGAACGGTGGACCCGACGGCCCGGCCGGATCTGGTGAGCAAGGTCCTGGAGGCCCGTGGCGCACTGAGGCAGCGGCTCGAGGACCCCGAGATCGGCCGCCTGGTCGAGCCCTTCGACCTCGACAGCTATAACGTCAACATGTCGGTGGCCGAGAACCTGTTGTTCGGCACGCCCATTGGCGATCGATTCGACTACGACCATCTGGCACAGAACCCCTACATGCGGTCCGTGCTGGAGAAGGTCGGTCTCGACGAGGCCTTCCTGGTGGCCGGTCTGCGCCTGGCCAACATCATGGTGGAGTTGTTCGCCGACCTGCCGCCGGACCATGAGTATTTCGAGCGCTACAGCTTTATCGGCGCCGACGAACTACCGGATTATCAGCAATTGGTGCGCCGCGCGGACTCCGGTGGCAGCAGCGGCTTAACGGACGACGAACGCAGTCAGCTCATGTCCCTGCCGTTCAAGCTGGTCACCGGCCGCCACCGGCTGGGCGTCATCGACGAGGGCATCCGCAAGCAAATCCTGGTGGCCCGCAAAATGTTCGCCGAGTCCATTCCCGAGGAACTGCGGGGATCGATCGCCTTCTTCGATTCGGCCGATTACAACCCCGCCGCTTCGATCCAGGACAATATCCTCTTCGGAAAGGTCGTCTACGGGCGGCGCGATGCGGCCCAGCGGGTTACCGACCTGATCCGCGACGTGGTGAAGACCATGGACCTGGAGCAGGATATTCTTGAGGTCGGTCTGGAATCCCAGGTGGGCGTTGGCGGCAGCCGCATGAGCGTCGCCCAGGCGCAAAAGATCGGCATCGCCCGCTGCCTGCTGAAAAAACCCGACCTGATGATCGTCAACGATGCCGTCGCCGCCCTGGACCCGGCCACCCAGACGCAAATCATGGAATGCCTGTTCAAGGAGTTCGACGGCCGGGGCCTCGTATGGTTGCTCGGTCGGCCCGACCAGGCGGAACGTTTCCAACACGCGCTCGTTATGGAGAGCGGTAAGGTCGCCGAACAGGGCTCGGTTCAGGAGTTGAACACGCCGGGCAAGAGGCTGCACGCCATGATCAACGGCGAGTAGGAGGTAGCCATGGAATTTGGAGACGCCGTCAAACTCCTCAGGAGCATCGACCTGTTCGAGAAGGTGGATCCCGCCAAGCTCAAGCTTCTGGCCTTCGCCAGCGACTATCTCACCTTCGAGAACGGCGAAGCCCTGTGCCTCGAGGGCGACCACGCCGATACGGTCTTCATCATTGACGAAGGCGAGGTCGACGTGGTGGCCGACGTGGACGGCTCTGAAGTCGCGGTGGCCAAGATGGGTCGTCACGCCCTGATCGGCGAAATGGCCATCTTCCGCAACACGACCCGCAGCGCCACCCTGCGCGCCCGAGGCCGTGTGGCCATCCTGAGCCTCGCCGGGGACATGTTTCTCCGCACGGTCACGGAAAATCCGGATGCCGCGCTGATGGTCATGCGAGTTCTAAGCGAGAAAATCGCCTTGGCCACGGTGCGCATCGAACACGATCAGCAGCAGATCCGGGGCCTGCAGCAGAGGGTGAACGGCGCCGAAGCCTGAGCGGCGTCGCGGTCACTCGGCGCGGCTGGTTCGGGCCGAGTCCAGCTCCAGGACCGGGATCGATCGCGCCCGCCGCGTGAGCCCCCAAATGGCGGCCCCAAAGACGATCGCCACCCCGCCGACCAGGGGCCAGCGCAGGCCGAACCATTCCGATGCCACCCCCATGACCAGCGCGCCCATGGCCGGGGTGGCCCGAAACAGAACGATGTAGAGGCTCAGCACCCGCGCCCGCATGGCGTCGTCGACGGCGATCTGAATCAGCACCTGGCAGCCGATGGACACCGGCATCATGAAGACCCCGGCCGCGAGGGCCATGGCGGCGCCAAGCCACAGCTGATCGGTGGCGGCAAAGGCGAGGATCGCGGCGCCCATGGCCGCCATGCTGAACAGGATCAGATCGACCAGGCCCTTGGCGGAGCTTCGTTGCGCCATCCACACCGAGCCGATCACGGTGCCGATGCCGCTACTGGACGCAAGGACGGCCAGGCCGGCCGCCCCGGCCCCGAACACCCTATCGGCGATCCCCGGATACAGTTCGGCGACCGGCCGGGCGCCAAACGCGACCACGAACACCATCACCAGGGTCAGTGGAATCCCACTGTGTTGTGCGGTGTAGCGTAGGCCGGCCTTGAGACGCTCCAGCAAGGACTCGGTGGAGACCTTGCGCGTGACCTCCCGGATCGGGCGCACCCCGCGCATCAGCACGAGGAATGCGACGTTGGACAGGACGTGAACGACGAAGGCCAATGCCACGTGCCCGTGTACGATCACCAGGCCGCACAAGGCGGGTCCGGCGAACCGGGCGAGGCTGAAGCTCAGGGGTGACCAGGCAATCGCCGCGGACAGTTGGGCCGGTTCGACCAGACTGGGGATGACGGCTATTTGGGCCGGCTGGGCCAGAGCCGAAAACAAACCCATGAAGAAGGCGAACAGGACCAGGGCCTCGGGCGTTATCAGGCCGAGGAAGGTGAACCCCGCCAGCACGGCGGCCTGCAGCATGATCAACGACTGGAAGAGACGGATCAGGAGGAGGCAGTCCCGGCGGTCCGCCAGGTCGCCGGCATAGGGCGCGAACAGGGCGATGGGCGCCAGGTCGGCGAAGGCCAGTGCCCCCAGCCACGCCCCCGATTGGGTGAGTTCCCACATCAGCCAGCCGGCGGCCACCCGCTGCATCCAGAAACCGACGTAGACGATCGTGTGGGCCACGGTGAAGACACCGTAGACGGGCCCGTCGAAGACTCGGCCGACGGGCCCAAGGCGCGACAGGAGACTCACGGCCGGCCGTCGCCTTCCAGGGCCGCGACGACCCGATGACGCCGGGCGAACATCCAGGCAAGGGCGGCGAAGGTGACGGCGACCCCGCCGACCACCGGCCAGCGCAGGCCCAAATACGCCGACGCCGCCCCCATCAAGAGCGCCCCGATCGCCGGCGTGGCGCGGAACAGCACCACGTAGAGGCTCATCACCCGGCCCCGCATGGCGGGGTCCACCGAAGACTGAATCAGGGTCTGGGTCGACACCGCGGCCGGGGTCATGGCGGCGCCCGCGATGGCAACGGCCGGCAGGGCAATCCACATCATATCGGTGGCCGCGAAGGCCATGGTCGAAACGACGGCGACCGCCACCGCGACCAGCAACAGGAACACCAGACCGCCGCCGCCCGTGCGTCCCGCCACCCAGATCGCCCCGGCCACGGAACCCAGGCCGACGGCGGCGGTCAGCATGGCCAGTCCCTCGGGGCCGGTGCGGAACACTGCCTCGGCGAAACCGGGAAACAGGTCGATGACCGGCCGGCAGCCGAAGGCCGTGGCCGACATCAGCAACAGCACCGGCGCGATGCCCTTGTGGCGCAAGCCGTAGTTGAGCCCCTCGGCGAGGTTGGCGAGAACGCCGCCCTTTCGCCGGGCAGCATCGTCCTGGGCAGCATGCAGTCGCACCCGTGCCATGGCCAATAGAAACAGGAGGAACGCCACCGCGTTGACGGCGAAGGTGGCTGATACGTCGCCGGTGGTGATCAGCACCCCGGCCAGGGCCGGCCCGATGAACTGGGCGCTGTTATAGGACAGGGACCCGATGGCGATGGCCGCCGGCAGATTCTCCTTGGGCACCAGCAGCGGCACCAGGGCGAGGCGCGCCGGCTGGTTCAAGGCGGAAAAGAACCCGCCCAGGGCGACCAGAACCGTCAACCATTCGACGGTGATCCATCCGCCGGCGGTCATGATGAAGAGGCCCGCGGCCTGGGCCGCCGCGAGCACCGTGGATACCCGGATCATGCGAACCGGACTCAGGCGGTCCGACAGGGCGCCGGCCACGGGCGCGAAGACCACCAAGGGAAACATGTTGGCGAATGCCATGGCCCCGAGCCAGGCCCCCGATTCGGTCAGTTGCCAGGTGAGCCACCCGACTCCCAGGCGCTGCACCCACATGCCGATCAGCGACGCGGCGTTGCCCGCCGCGTAGGACGCGAACGTGCCGTTGCCCAATGCGCGGGCGATGTTGCCGAAGCCGGAGGTGGATGCCATGGAACGAGTCGTCGGAAGGGCCGTCATCCTAGGCGCAAATGGCCCGGACGCGAACCGTTCCAGAAAATGAGGTGAAAAGACGTGTCCGCCCCGTATATTGCGGGCCATGAACACATCCTCCACATCCCCCGTTCCCACCGCGGCCACGCGGGGCCGGGTCGTCGTCGCCATGTCCGGCGGCGTCGACAGCGCCACCTGCGCCGCCCTGATGAAGGATGCCGGCCACGACGTGGTCGGCGTCACGCTGCAGCTTTACGACCACGGCCGGGCCGTCAACCGCCCGGGGAGTTGCTGCGCCGGCCAGGATATCCACGATGCGCGCCGGGTGGCCGATGCGCTGGACATCCCCCATTACGTGTTGGACTACGAGCGGAAGTTCCGCCAGGCGGTGATCGACGACTTCGCCGACAGCTACCTGCGGGGCGAGACCCCCATCCCCTGCGTGCGCTGCAATCAGACGGTCAAGTTCCGCGATCTGCTGGCGGTGGCCGACGACTTGGAGGCCGAGGCCCTGGTCACCGGACACTATGTGCGGCGCCTCGACGGCCCCCGGGGTCCGGAGCTGCACCGGGCTCGCGATACGGACCGGGATCAGAGTTATTTCCTTTTCGCCACCACCCGGGCGCAGTTATCGCGCCTGCGGTTTCCCTTGGGCGACCGGCCCAAGGCGGAGACCCGGGCCCTGGCCGAGCGCTTCGGCCTGCCGGTGGCCAACAAGCCGGACAGCCAGGATATCTGTTTCGTGCCCGATGGGGACTACGGGCGCACGGTGGCCAAACTGCGCCCCGACGCCTTCGCCCCCGGCGAGATCGTCGCCGAGGACGGGCGGGTCCTGGGCGAGCACGGCGGGGTCGCCTTCTTCACCGTCGGCCAGCGCCGCGGCATTGGCATCGCGGCGCCCGATCCCCTCTACGTGCTGCGTCTGGAGCCGGACACCAACCGGGTGGTCGTTGGCCCCCGGTCGGCGCTCCTCAAGGATCGCCTGGCGGTCCAGGAGGTCAACTGGCTCGGCGACGAATCCCTGGCCGGGGACATCGCGGTCTCGGTCAAGCTGCGCTCCGCCATGCCGCCGGCACCGGCCGTGGTGCATCCCAAGGCGGAGGGACGGGCTCGTATTACTTTGGACCAGCCCCAGGCCGGCATCGCGCCGGGCCAAGCCTGCGTCTTTTACGATGGCGACCGGGTACTCGGCGGCGGCTGGATCGAACGGGACGACGAGACGGAAGGTGTCCGGCCGGCGGCCTGAGGGTCCTTTCTCGCCCCCCGCCCTATCGTCACCCCCGCCTGCGCGCCTGTGAAGACTTCGTCACCCCGGCGAAGGCCGGGGTCCAGGGAAGCCAGCAACGAGTTGAAAAGTATGGGTTCCCGCCTTCGCGGGAACGGCGAGTGGGACAACCCCTATCGATTTCTTCACAGGCTCGGAGGCGGGGGTGACGATTGGGGGACCCTACTCCGCCGCCTCCACCGCTTTCGCCGCCTCGTCCGCCTGCTCCAGGGTTTGCTGGGCCTTGGCGGCTTCCTGCTGCTTGGCCCACATGGCGGCGTAGCGGCCACGGCGGGCCAGCAGGTCGGCGTGGCTTCCCCGCTCGACGATGCTGCCGTCGACCAGGACCACGATTTCTTCGGCGTGGATTACCGTCGACAGGCGGTGGGCGATGACCAGGGTGGTGCGGTCGGCCGACACTTCGTCGAGGGATGCCTGGATTTCGCGCTCCGTGTGACTGTCCAGCGCCGAAGTGGCCTCGTCGAACATCAGGATACGCGGCTGCTTGAGGATGGTCCGCGCGATGGCCACCCGCTGCTTCTCGCCGCCGGAAAGCTTCAGTCCCCGCTCGCCGACCCGCGTCTGGTAGCCGTCGGGGGTGGACACGATAAAGTCGTGAATGCGGGCCAGGCGGGCGGCCTCCTCGACTTCCGCCGGCGTCGCCTCCGGCCGTCCGTAGGCGATGTTGTAGTAGACCGTGTCGTTGAACAGCACGGTGTCCTGGGGAACGATGCCGATGTTGCCGCGCAGCGAGCTCTGGGTGACGTCGCGGATGTCCTGGCCGTCGATGGTGATGCGGCCGTCCCCCACGTCGTAGAAGCGGAACAGCAGGCGGGAAATGGTGGACTTGCCCGAACCGGTCGGTCCGACGATGGCGGTGGTGCGGCCCCGTGGGACGGTAAAGGAGACGTCTTTCAGCACCTGGCGCCGGGGGTCGTAGTGGAAGGACACACCCTCGAAGCGGATGGCGCCGCCGTCGACGGCGAGGTCGGACGCCCCCGGCATGTCCTGGATCTCCAGATGTTCGTCCAGGAGGCCGAACATCTGTTCCATGTCGGTCAACGACTGCTTGATTTCCCGATAGACGAAGCCGAGGAAATTCAACGGGATATAAAGCTGGATCAGGTAGGTGTTGACGAGGACGAAGTCGCCGATGGTCATTCTGCCGTCGACGACGCCACGACCGGCCATGGCCATCACCACGGTCAGGCCGATGGCGATCATCGCCGCCTGGCCGATGTTGAGCATGGAGAGCGACGTCTTGCTTTTCACCGCCGCGTCCTCGTAGGCGGCCAAGGAGTCGTCGAAGCGCCGGGCTTCGTGTTCCTCGTTGCCGAAGTATTTGACGGTCTCGAAGTTGAGCAGGGAATCGATTGCCTTGGTGCTGGCCTCGCTGTCCTTCTGGTTCATGGTGCGGCGGAACTTGGTGCGCCACTCGCTGACCGAAATGGTCCAGGCGATGTAGCCGCCGACGGTGACGAAGGTGGCGAGCGCGAACCAGACGTCGAACAGCCACCACAATATGCCGCAGACCATGGCGATCTCCACGATGGTCGGCAGGATGTTGAACAGCATGAAGTTGAGGACGAACTCGATGCCCCGGGTGCCGCGCTCCACGGCCCGGCTGACGCCGCCGGTCTGGCGCTCCAGATGGAACCGCAGGGCCAGGCGGTGCAGGTGGCGGAAGGTCCTCAGGCCGGCCCGGCGCATGGCCCTTTGGGCCACCCTGGCGAACACCGCGTCGCGCAGCTCGCCGAAGGCCAGTCCCAGCACCCGCATGATGCCGTAGCCGACGATCATGGCCACCGGGACGGCGAGGACGGCCGCGGTGCCGGGGGTCAGGGCGTCAACCGCATACTTGTAGAAGACCGGGACGGTCACGGTGGCGAGCTTGGCCGCGATCATCAGCATCACCGATACCACCACCCGGACGCGCAAGTCGGTTTCGCCCCGAGGCCACATGTAGGGCAGCATGGTCCGCAGCGTGTCCAAATCGTTGCGGGGACCCGTGCGGGGGGGTGGCGGCTCTCGCCGTCTCACGGCGCGTTCATGGGCTTGGGGAGAAGGAGGGAAGCCGCGGCATCGGCTGAATATAGGCTTGGCCCGGCGCCGATGCCACGCCGGTCAAGGCCTCGACCAATTCCTTGATGTGGATCACGGGCGGTTGGTCAGGCGCCGATCATGGCGCGCCATTCGGCCTCATCGACGGTGCGCAGGCCCAGTTCCCGGGCCTTCTTCGCCTTGGAGCCCGCATCGGCCCCGACCACGACCAGGTCGGATTTCTTGGACACCGAACCGGCGACCTTGGCGCCCATGGACTCGGCCCGGGCCTTGGCCTCGCCGCGGCTCATGCTTTCCAGGGAACCGGTGAACACGACCGTCAGGCCGGCCAGGGGCGAGTCGGCGGTCTCCGGGGCCGCGAAGTCCTCGACCTCCAGTTCCCCGGCCAGATCGTCGAGGACTTGCCGATTGTGGTCCTCGGCCATGAAGGCAAGGATGTCGTCGGCCACCAAGGGGCCGATGCCGTCGATATTGACCAGGTCGCGGTAGACTTCGGTGTCCCGGTCTTCGGCCAATCCCATGGCTTCGCGCCAGGCGGCCATGGATCCGTACTGCCGTGCCAGCAGCCGGGCGGTGGCCTGCCCCACCTGGCGAATGCCGAGGGCGTAGATGAAACGCTCCAGGGAGATGCGCCGGCGATCCTCCGCCGCCTTCAACAGGTTCTCCACCGACTTGTCGCCCCAGCCTTCCCGGTTCTCGATGTCTTTGGCGTGTCGGCCCAGGCGGAAGATGTCGCCCGGCGTCTTGATCAGGCCATCGGCCCAGAAGGCGGCGATGTGCTTGCCCCCCAGGCCCTCGATGTCGAAAGCGTCGCGGGAAACAAAATGCTTCAGACGCTCCACTGCCTGGGCCTCGCAGATCAGCCCGCCGGTGCAGCGCCGCGCCGCTTCCCCCTCGTCGCGCTGGGCCAGGCTGCCGCATACCGGGCAGGTTTGGGGAAACACATAGGGTTTGCTGTCTCGGGGCCGCGCCGCCGCCACCACGGAAACCACTTGGGGAATGACGTCGCCGGCCCGCTGGACGACCACGGTATCGCCCTCGCGGACGTCCTTGCGCTCGATCTCGTCCTCGTTGTGCAGGGTGGCGCGGGAGACCACCACCCCGCCCACGGTCACCGGCTCCAGTTCGGCGACGGGGGTGAGGGTGCCGGTGCGGCCCACCTGAATGGTGATCTCCTTCAGACGGGTACGCGCCTGTTCGGCCGGAAACTTGTGGGCCACGGCCCAGCGTGGGGCACGGCTGACCTGCCCCAGCCGTTCCTGGTAGTCGACCCGGTTCACCTTGTAGACGATCCCGTCGATGTCGTAGTCGAGGTCGTATCGCCGGTCCGCCAATTCCTCGTAGAAGGCCAAGGCTTCGTCGATGGTCGCGCACAGCTTGGCCAGGGGGTTGATCGGTAAGCCCCAGGCCTTCAGTTGCTGCAGGAACTCCCACTGGGTGGACCACGTGGGCTCGCTGACCTCACCCCATCCATAGGCGAACAGGCTCAACGGCCGCGCCGCCGTGATCGCCGTATCCAACTGCCGCAGGGAGCCGGCGGCGGCATTGCGGGGATTGGCGAAAACCTTGGCCTCGGCATTCTCCTGGCGCTTGTTGAGGTCGGCGAAGTCCCGCTTGGTCATGTAGACCTCGCCCCGCACCTCGAGCGCCGCCGGCGCCCTCTCCAGCCGCTGGGGAAGGGCACGCAAGGTGCGCAGGTTGGCGGTGACGTCTTCGCCCTCCCCACCGTCGCCCCGGGTGGCGCCGGTGACCAGTCGCCCGCCTTCGTAGCGGAGCGAGATGGAGAGGCCATCGATCTTGGGTTCGGCCGCAAGTTCCAGGACCGACTCGGGATCGTCCGACAGTTCCTTGAGGAAGCGGCGGATGCCGGCCACGAACTCCCGCAGGTCCTCTTCCCCGAAGGCGTTGGCGAGAGACAGCATGGGCCGGGCGTGAACCACCTTGCGAAACCCGGCGGAGGGCGCGGCGCCAACCTGGCGGCTGGGACTGTCTGGGCGCACCAGGTCCGGGAAGCGGGCTTCCAAGGCATCGTTGCGCTGACGCAGGGCATCGTATTCCCCGTCGCTGATAATGGGGGCATCTTCCTGGTGATAGGCCTTGTCGTGACGGGCGATCTCCGCCGCCAGGAATTCCAGCTCCCGGGCCGCTTCATCGCGGATGAGCGACTCCACCATCCGTTGCCGTTCGGTCATGTGATCCTCGTTCACGGTTTCAGCCGTCGAGGAGGCTGGCCGCGGCGGCCCGGGCCTCGTCGGTGATGCGGGCGCCGGCCAACATGCGCGCGATTTCCTCGCGCCGGTCGCCGTCGTCCAGGGCATCGACGGTGGTCACCGTCCCGATTGCCTCCGCCCCCTTGGAGACGCGCCAGTGGTGGACGCCCCGGGCCGCCACTTGTGGCGAGTGGGTGACGACAAGGACCTGAAAATCCTCCGCCAGTCGGGCCAGACGGTCGCCGACGGCGGCGGCCACGGCGCCGCCGACGCCGCTGTCCACTTCGTCGAAGACGATGGTGGGCACCGGATCGGCGCGGGCCAGCACCACCTTCAAGGCCAGCATGAAGCGGGCCAGTTCGCCGCCGGAACTGATGCGGTTAAGCGGCCCCAGATCCTGCCCCGGGTTGGTCGCCACTTGAAATACGACCGCATCGGCGCCGTCTTCTCCCCACTGTGCTTCCGGCAGGGGCGATACGGAAACGACGAAGCGTGCGTCGCCCAGTCGCAGGGGTTCGAGCTCCGCCAGGACGGCCTTGGCCAGCCGTTGCCCGGCGGTGCGCCGTTTCGCGCCCAGGTCCCGTGACACGACAGCAAAGGCGTCCCGGGCGTCGGCTTCGGCCGTCTCCAGGCGCGCGACCGCCTGGCCGCCGTCCTCCACCGCCGCCAGTTGGGCGGCCAGGGACTTTGCCAGATCCGGCAGGGCGTCGGGGCTCACGCCGTGCTTGCGGGCGATGCCGCGCAGGGCGAACAGCCGTTCCTCGATTCGCTCCAGTCGCTCCGGGTCCAGCTCCAGGGCGGTGGCGGCCCTGTCCAGATGCGCAGCGGCCTCCGCCGCCTCGACCGCCGCCCGGTCCAAGGCCGCGACAGATTCGTCGAGACCACCCTCGGCAAGCGGCGCCACCCGGGACAAAACGCCCGCGGCGGCCCGCAACGTGGCCTCCACGCCACGCCCCGCCCGAAGGGCCTCGTCGGCCTCGTTCATGGCGGCAACGAGCTGTTCTCGCTGCATGAGGAGGCCACGGGATTCCGCCAAGTCCCGCTCTTCGCCCGGTTTGGTGTCGAGAGTGCGGAGTTCGTCTACCCCATGCCGCAGTCCGGCTTCGTTCCGACGCGCCGCTTCCAGGGCCTGGGCCGCCGCTTCCCGCGCCCGCCGCGCGCGGAGCCACGTCTCGTGGGCCCCCGACACCCGCGACCGCGGACCTCCCAGGTCGCCGAAGGCATCCAGCAGAGTGCGGTGAGAGGATGGGTCCATCAGCCGCATGTTCTCGAACTGGCCGTGGATTTCCACCAGGGACTCGCCGACCTGGCGCAACAGGCCGACGCTCACCGGCTGGTCGTTGATATAGGCCCGCGACCGGCCGTCGGCGCCGAGGACGCGACGCAGGATAACCGTGTCGTCCTCGACCGCGACCCCCTGTCCAGCGAGTAAATCGAGCACGCCATCGCCGGCCGCCACCTCGAATGAGGCCGACACGCCGGCCTTCGCCGCACCCTTGCGCACGAGCCCGCTGTCGGCCCGGCCGCCGAGCGCCAGGCCCAAGGCATCCAGCAAAATGGACTTGCCGGCGCCGGTCTCTCCAGTCAGCACGCACAGCCGGGGATGAAACGCGATATCGAGGCGCTCCACCAGAATCACGTCGCGAATGGTGAGGAGTTGCAGCATCGTCGCCGGTCGATCACCAGAACTCGTACCAGGACTCCTTTGCCTCCGGGCGCACCACAGTGCCTTCCACCAGCTCGTAGGAATCGATGTACCATTCGCTGCCCGGGAAATTGTGACCGAGAACCGCGGCGACCCGTTGGGCCTCATCGACGAGCCCGAGCGCTGTGTAGGCTTCGGAAAGCCGATGCAGGGATTCCGCCGCGTGGGTCGTGGTCTGATAGCGGTCGATCACCAGCTTGAACCGGTTGATGGCCGCCAGGTAGTGGCCCAACCGTAGATAGTAGCGCCCGATCTCCATCTCCTTGCCCGCCAGGTGATCCAAGGTCAGGTCGAGTTTTATCTTGGCGTCGCGGGCAAATCCGCTGCTGGGATAGCGGGCGATCAGCTCTTCGAGCGCCCGTCGCGCCTGGGCCGTATTGCCCTGGTCCCGGGCCACGTCGGAGATTTGTTCGTAGTAGCAAAGCGCCCGAAGATAGTGCGCATAGGGGGTGTCCCGGTTCGCCGGATGGAGTTGGATGAACCGGTCCAGGGCGACGATGGCGCTGTCGTAGTCGTTGTTCCGGTAGTGACTATAGGCCGCCATCACTTGAGCCTTGGTGGCCCAAACGGAATAGGGATGCTGGCGCTCCACATCGTCGAACCGCTCGGCCGCGATCTCGTTTTCGCCAGCCTGCAAGGCATTCAGCGCCTCGTTGTAAATCTCCGCGACGGGGCGCTCCACATAGGCGTCTTCCTCGTCGCTGCCCGAACAGGCGGCGAGACCCAGCATCAGAATGGGCAACAAGGCCCACCACAAGGTCGTCCGTTCGGATTTCCAGACATTGGATGCCAAGAATCGTCCTCGAATATCATGATCGATCGGCCGATGCCGGGTCGCGATTGTACGCGATTCCGCCACCGATCAAAGGGGGCAAGGACCGGCGTTCGCCGCCGACTTGGTCGTGGATGGTTGGTGGCGCGAAGACGGCGTATGCGCTCAGGCGCGCGCGACCATGGGTTCTTCGGCTTTGGTCCACGCCAGGGACGCGGGGGCGGGGGCGGGCACGCGGGCCTCGCCCTCCCGGAGGATGTCGTAGGTCCAAGCGTCCTTGTCCGCGAACAAGGCCCGCAGGACAAGGTTGTTGGCGCGATGGCCGGAGCGGACGCCGGCGAAGGTGCCGATCAGGGGACCACCCGCCAAGTACAAGTCGCCGACCGCGTCCAAGGCCTTGTGGCGGACGAATTCGTCCTCGTACCGCAGACCGCCCTCGTTGAGCACGCGATCGCCGCTGACCACGACGGCGTTGTCCAGGGACCCGCCCCGCGCAAACCCGGCGGCGCGGAGCTTTTCCACCTCGTGCAGGAACCCAAAGGTGCGCGCCCGGGCCAGCTCTTTCTTGAAGGTCCCGTTGACCAGGCCCAGACGCAGGGAATGATGGGCCATGGCGGGACTGTCGAAATCGATCGTCACGTCGACGGAAAATACGGGCGCCGGGCTTAGGCTGGCCACCATGCCGTCTTCATTGATCTCCACCGGCTTCTTCACCCGCACCGCGCGACGGGATGCGTCCTGTTCGACGATTCCGGCGCACTCCACGAGAAAGATGAACGGCGCGGCGCTGCCGTCCATGATCGGAACTTCGGGTCCGTTCAGCGACACCACGGCGTTATCGATGCTGGTGCCGGCGAAAGCCGCCATCAGATGCTCGATGGTGCCCACGGTCACCCCGTTGTCCGCCCCGATCGTGGTGCACAGCCGCGTGCAGACGACCCGGTCCCAGCGGGCGGGAACCGCCGTGCCACCGCCTTCGATGTCGGTGCGGACGAAAATGATACCGCTGTCCGGCTCTCCCGGCGCCAGAGTCATGGCCACTTGCGCGCCGCTATGAAGCCCGACGCCCGAGCAGGCGATGGAGCTCTTCAGCGTGCGCTGCCGCACGGGCGCGGCGCGGCGGGAACGCCCCGTCGCCATGGCCTTTCCGTTAACGCGACCCTTGTTTTCCCCCATCGTGCCCTTCTCTACCCGTGGTTACGTGGTTCGATCTTCGATTCGCCCGTCGACCCGAAGTTTCTCCTCGTGGCCAACGTTCCCCCGGGTGTCGCCCGATCGCTCGAACGACTCGTGCCTGTGCCGGCGCATTGTGCGCCTCACCGGTTGATATCGAATTCCGGTGAGGCGCTCAAATCACTCTTTGTTTCGAAATGTTGCAGACTCTCAGGACGTTACGTCCCACGCCCCCTCAGTTCGCCTGGCGACGCAGGAACGCCGGAATATCCAGCAGATCCTCATCCGCCGGTTCCGCCGTGGGGCCTTGGGCCGGCGCCTCCAACCCGCCAAGGCGAGGCTGAGCCGCCGGGGCCGGTTCCGCCGCCAACGGCTGCGGCGCCGGGGCCGGGGCCGATGCCATCGGAGCGGGATCGGCGGAGCTCGCCACAGGAGTCGCGGGGGGGCCCTCGGAATGAACTTGTGGCGCTTCCGGTTCCTTGCGGCGAACGCCGCGGGTGGACCAGGGGCCCCGACCGGTGCCGGTCACACGCTCGAACAGGCTGGGACCCCGGCGCGATGACGCGGCGGAGATCGCGGGCTCCGCGTCGGCCTGCTCCGGCTCCGACGTTGCCCCGTTCTCCATATCGGCGCTGGCAAAGGGATCCGCCCGTTCCGTGGTCGGCGCGGGTTCGGGCATGGCGGGAGGCGGTGGAATGAAAGCCTCCTCCACCGTCATCGCGGCCGTCGGAATAGCGGCCTGCTGCGCTACCTCGGGCGCGGCCATTTGGCCCTCGTGATCCGCCGCGGAAGGGGCCATAGGCGCCTCGGGCGCCACTTGCGGCGCATCCGCGACCGGCCGCATTTCGACCACCTTGGCCGCCGGGGGCGGCGTGGCGGCTTCAGCGGCCGGTTGGCTGGCGGCCGGCGGAGCCGTGGTCTTGGCGACTTCCGGACGGCTTGTCTTCACGTCCAGCAGGGTGGGCGCCGGCTGGCGGGCCACGTCAGCCGCCATGCCGGTGGCGACGATCGACACCCGCATGCGGCCTTCCAGGGAATCGTCGAATGTGGAGCCGAAGATGATATGTGCTTCGGGGTCCACCTCGGCGCGGATGCGGTTGGCCGCTTCGTCCACTTCGAACAGGGTCATGTCGCGTCCGCCGGTGATGTTGATCAGCACCCCGGTGGCGCCGCTCAAGGACGTGTCGTCAAGGAGCGGATTGGCGATCGCCATTTCAGAAGCGTCGAGGGCGCGCCGTTCGCCGTCGGCCTCGCCGGTGCCCATCATGGCCTTGCCCATCTCGCTCATGACGGCGCGGATGTCGGCGAAGTCCAGATTGATCAGGCCGGGCATGACCATCAGGTCGGTCACCCCGCGCACGCCGGAGTAGAGCACCTGGTCGGCCATACTGAAGGCCTCGGCGAACGTGGTCTTCTCGTTGGCCACCCGGAACAGGTTCTGGTTGGGGATGACGATGAGGGTATCGACGAACTGTTCCATCTCGGTGATGCCAGCTTCGGCGATGCGCATGCGGTTCGCGCCCTCGAAGTGGAACGGCTTGGTGACCACGCCGACGGTGAGGATTCCGTGGTCCCGCGCCGCCCGGGCGATCACCGGCATGCCACCGGTACCCGTACCGCCGCCCATGCCGCCGGTGATGAACGCCATGTTGGAGCCCTGAAGGTGCTCGACGATGGTTTCCAGGGACTCTTCGGCCGCGGCCGCGCCCACGTCGGGCCGCGATCCGGCCCCCAGGCCCCGAGTCATTTCCGCGCCCAACTGGATCCGTCGGTCCGTACGCGATTGTGACAGCGCCTGGGCATCCGTGTTGGAGACCACGAAATCGACGCCCTCGAGCTGCATTTGGATCATGTTGTTCACGGCATTGCCGCCGGCGCCCCCGACGCCGAAGACGGTGATGCGCGGCCTGAGTTCGGGGGTGTCGCCCGCGTTGGGAAGGCTGATATTGATCGTCATGTGGACCTCCGGTCTCCGTCAAGAATGGTGAAAACAAGGATTGAAGCGCTACACCGCGGCGGGGCGTTGGCGCGCAAGTCCCCCCTGGGAAGGGGTTGAAGGCGGGTTTGCCGTGCTGTCGACGGTGTCATTTCCTGTTCTCCCACCTCAGAAATTCTCGCGAAGCCACTGGCCGAACCAGCCCAACCGTCCGCGATTTTCGGGCAGCGGATGAAGGGGTAGGACCGGGGCATCCGTTCGCGGCTCGATGCCATGGAGGATCATGCCGACGCAGGTGGCGAAGGCGGCGCTGGTCGCGGCGTCGGCCAGACCATCGAGGGGACGGGGGCGGGCCAGCCGGGCCTGCTTGTCCAGAATCTGGCCGGCCAGTTCCACCGTACCGGGCAACCGGCAGGCGCCGCCGGTCAGGACCAGGCGGCGGCCACCGGTCTTGTCGAAGCCCGCGTCCTTGAGGCGCACCCGGATCATTTCCAGAGTCTCTTCCACCCGCGGGCGGATGATGCCGACGAGAACGGACCGGGGCACCTGGCTGGCCTCGGTTTCCTCTTCCTCGCCGATCACCGGGACCTTGATGATCTCCCGGTCGTCGGAAGGGGACGGAATGACACTGCCGTAAAGGGTCTTCATCCGTTCCGCATGGGCCAGCGGGGTCGACAGGCCGCGGGCGATGTCGGTCGTCACGTGCCCGCCGCCGATGGGGATGACGTCGCTATGGACCAGTTCGCCATCGAAGAAAACGGCGATGGAAGTGGTGCCGCCGCCCATGTCGATCAGGGTCACCCCAAGGTGGCGCTCTTCGGCGACCAGGCAGGCCAGTGCCGAGGCGTAGGGGGCAACTACAAGGCGCCCGACTTCCAGGTGACAGCGGCGAATGCAGGTGAGCAGGTTGCGCAAAGGCCCCGCATCCGCCCACACCAGGTGCATGTTGACGCCCAGGCGTTCGCCGTACATGCCGCGCGGATCCCGCACGCCGCGGCTGCCGTCGATGCGATAGCCAACGGGAAAGGCGTGCAGCAGTTCCTTGTCCGCCGGCCCCTCCTTGATCATGGAGTCCACGTTGAGGATGCGGCGCAGATCTCCGTCACCGATCTCGTGGCCGGCGACGGAAACCTCATGGGCCACGAGCTGGGATGCGGGATGGCCGCAGGAAACGCTGACCAGAACCGATCGAATCGTTTCGCCGGCCATCTGTTCCGCCGCGTCGACCGTCGACCGGACGGCGTTTTCGGCGGCCTCCATGTCGACGACCGTTCCGCCGCGCAACCCGCGGGAAACCTGATGGCCAATGCCGACCACGCGCGGCGCCTCGCCGGTGGTATCGACGATCAGGCAGCAGACCTTGCTGGAACCCACGTCGAGGGCGGCGACCAGCCCGTGCCGGTTGGTGAGCTTGGGCGTGTGATTCTTGAGGGCGAACATCATGGCCGTTCCCGTTCCTCGCATCCTGTCCGTCACGTGTCTTGCCCGTCGCCCGGGGTACGCTCTTGCCCGTGGCGTCCGCGGACGATCAGGCGGTCGGGCAGCCGCAAGTCCAGGCTGCTCACGTCGCGCGCCAGGATGTTGTGAATGCGCTCGTACTCGGCCAGGCGCGCCCAGGCGCCGGCCGTGTCCTCCTCGGGCAGGCGGACGTCGATGTCGTTGTCCAGCCGCAGGTTCCATCGCCGGCCGCCGACGCGCACCGCCGCCTTGACCCGCGCCCTCAGGGATTCCTGGGTTTTCAGCGTCTCCAGCAGGGCAAGGGCATGGGGCGGCGCGTCCTCGCCGACGATCACCAGCAGGTCGGTGAACCGGTCCAGGTCGGAGACGTCGATGACCTCGCCGTCTTCGTCCACCAGACGGAACCGACCCTGATGCTGCCACAGGGCCAGGGGCCGCCGTTCCTCGATCTGGACGAACACGGTGTCGGGGAGCATCCGCTGGACCGTGGCCTCGCGCACCCACGGCAGAGCCAAGATGCGGCGACGGGCCGCCTCCGGATCGAAGGCCGCCAGGGGAGCGCCGCGGGCCAACCGAATGGCGTCCATCAGGTGTTCACGACTGGATTGATTGCGCCCGACGACCAGAATCTCCTGAACGGAGAATCCCAGATCCGCGGTCACGGCGATCAGGCGCCAGTACGTCCTTTGGGCGAGTCGTTCCACCCAACCGTCGCGCCATGTCCACCAGCCGCCGGCGCCCACGGCCAGGATCAGGACCGCGACCGCCGCCGGTGGTCCGTGGCGGCGCCACGAGAAGGCTGGCATCCGCCGCCTGGCAAACCTGGAGGCCCGGCGCTTCATGCGTCGTGCTCCGCGTTCTCGACCATCCAGGACACCAGGTCCTGAAAGCCGATCCCCACGTGGGCCGCTTGTTCGGGCACCAGGGACGTGGGCGTCATGCCGGGCTGGGTGTTGATCTCGAGAAGAAAAGGCTCGCTGCCATCGAACCGCAGGTCGGCTCGGGAGACGCCCCGGCACCCCAGGCAGCGGTGTGCGTCCAGCGCGATCCGCATGACCCGCTCGCCCATGACCGGATCCAACGCCGCCGGGACCACATGGTGCGAACCGCCGTCGGCGTACTTTGCCTCGTAGTCGTAGAATTCCCGGTGCGATTTGATCTCGGTGACCGCCAGGGCCTCTTCGCCCATGATGCAAACGGTAAGCTCCCGGCCCTCTATGAAGCGCTCGACCATGACCCGGCTGCCATAGGTCCAGCCACTGTCGACGAGGGGCTGCATGTTGTCGCCGGGGCGAACGATGTGGACGCCGACGCTGGAGCCTTCATTGACCGGCTTGATGACGTAGGGCCGCTCCATGGGGTCGCCGGCCACGACGTCTTCCCGGGCGACCACTTTGTGCTCGGCGACGGGAAGTCCAGCGCGCTCGAACAACCGTTTGGCCATGGGCTTGTCCATGGCCAGCGCCGAGGCCAGCATGCCGGAATGGGTGTAGGGAAGCTCCAGGATGTTGAGCAGCCCTTGAACGCAGCCGTCCTCGCCGTAGCGCCCGTGAAGGGCGTTGAACACGCAGTCGGGACGGGGATAGAGCCGCGTCAGCAGACTGCCCATGTCCCGCTGTACGTCGATGGTGGTCACTCGGTAGCCGGCCGCTTTCAGCGCCTGCGAAACCGCCGCGCCGCTGACCAGGGAGACCTCCCGTTCGGCCGACCAGCCGCCCATCAGAACCGCCACATGCCGGCTCATGGCGCCACCGCCGCCGGCCCATTGCGGGCCGGCCGTCCGATGCGCCTGATTTCCCAGGCAAGGCGCACGCGAGTGGCCAGGAACACGCGGCGGCGGACCTCTTCGCCCAATCCCTCCAGATCGTCCGCGGTGGCGGCCCCCGTGTTGACCAGGAAGTTGCAATGCTTCTCCGACACCATGGCCCCGCCCCGCCGCAAGCCGCGGCAACCGGCCTTGTCGATCAGCTCCCAGGCGCGCAAGCCTTCGGGGTTGGTGAAGGTGCTGCCGCCGGTACGGGCGCGAATCGGCTGATCGGCCTCCCGGCGCGCCTGGATCGCCGTCATGCGCCGGGCGATGGCCGTCCAGTCGTCGGGGTGGCCACGCAGGCGGGCGCCAACGAAGATCCAGTCCGCGGGCACCTCGGCGTGGCGGTAGGAAAAGCCCATCGCCGCCGCGGGCACCGTGTGGCGTTGGCCCGCCCCATCCAGGGCGACCGCTTCTTCCAGCAGGTCCTTGATTTCGCGGCCGTAGGCGCCGGCGTTCATGCACAGAGCGCCGCCGATCGAGCCGGGAACGCCGGTCAGGAATTCCAGCCCGGCCAGTCCGTCGTTGCGCGCCGCCTTGGCCACGTTGGGGCAAGAGGCGCCGGCGCCGGCAAACAGGCAGTCCCCCTCGGACCGCACGGTGGCGAACGTCCGTCCCAGTCGGACGACAACGCCGGGAATGCCCCCGTCGCGAACCAGAACGTTGGACCCCACGGCGAGCACGGTCACCGGCACGTCTTGCGGACAGGCGGCCAGGAAGTCCGCCAGGTCCGCCTCGTCGGCGGGCTCGAACAGGGCCTCGGCGGGACCGCCGACTCGGAACCAGGTAAAGCGGGCCAGCGGCACCCCGGGGCGCAGGCGGCCGCGCGGCGCGGGAAGCCGGTCCAGCAAGGATTCCGTCGGCCGCGGCGCCATCATCCGGTCGCCTCCTCGGCGCCGTAACGCAGCCGCGTCAGCGCCACGGGCAGGGCGTTGGCCCACTGGGTGATGCTGCCCGCCCCGAGGCAGACCACCATGTCCCCCGGCCGCGCCAAGTCATTGATCAGCGACGGCAGGGCTTCCGGGTCGGGCAACGGCATCACCGTCCGATGGCCACGCGCCCGCAGGCCTTGCACGAGAGCCTCCCCCGAAACGCCTTCGATAGGCGCCTCGCCGGCCGGGTAGACGTCGGCCACAAGCACCGCGTCGGCGTCGTTGAAGCAGGTGCAGAATTCTTCGAACAGATCGCGAAGCCGGCTGTAGCGATGGGGCTGCACGACCGCGATCACATTGCGCCGGGTGGCCGTCCGGGCGGCATCGAGAACGGCCGTGATCTCAACCGGATGGTGCCCGTAGTCATCGATCACGGTGATGCCGTCGACTTCCCCGGTGCGGGTGAAGCGGCGCTTCACGCCCTTGAACTCGGCCAGTGCCCGGCGCAGGACCTGATCGTCTATGGCCATCTCCTCGGCCAGGGCGACGGCGGCCAGTGCGTTCTGGGCGTTGTGGGCGCCGTGCATGGGCAGGAACAGGCCGTCGAGTTGACGCTCCGCGCCGAGCTTGCGGTCGCTGATGATGACGTCGAACCGGGTGCCCTCGGCGCCAGCCTCCACGTTCACCGCGCGCACGTCGGCCTGAGGACTGAAGCCATAGGTGACGATGCGCCGGTCGGCCACCCGGGGGATCATCGCCTGCACTTCCGGGTGGTCGATGCACAGCGCCGCGAACCCGTAGAAGGGGACGTTCTCCACGAAGGCGTCAAAGGCGGCGCGAAGCGCGTCGTAGGACCCGTAGTGGTCCATGTGCTCGCGGTTCATGTTGGTGACCACGGCGATGGTGGCCGGCAGCTTGACGAAAGTGCCGTCGGATTCGTCGGCCTCGGCCACCAGCCAATCGCCGCCACCGAGGCGGGCATTGGTGCCCCAGGCATTGATGATGCCGCCGTTGATTACCGTGGGATCGAGCCCCGCCGTGTCGAGCAAGGCGGCGATGATCGAGGTGGTGGTGGTCTTGCCATGGGTACCGCCCACGGCCACCGACCATTTGAGGCGCATCAATTCGCCCAGCATCTCCGCCCGGCGGACCACCGGAATCAAGCGCCGCCGGGCCTCCACCACTTCCGGGTTCTGGGGGCGCACCGCGGATGAGACGATCGCCACCTGGGACTCGCCCAGGTTTTCCTCGCGGTGGCCGACGAAGACAGTGATGCCCAGTGCGCGCAGCCGCTTCACGTTGGCGCCGTCGGCGATATCGCTGCCCTGCACCACATAGCCCAGATTGTGCAGCACCTCGGCGATACCGCTCATGCCGATGCCACCGATGCCGACGAAGTGAAGCGTGCCGATCGAAAGGGGAAGCGCTCTCATGCCACCAGCCTCCCCCCGTCATGGGCGCCATTAGGCAGCAGCGCCAGGACCCGGTCGGCGAGGCCGGCCACCGCGTCGGGAAGACCGGCGGCGGCGGCGCAGTCGGCCGCCTTGGCCAGCATGGTGGGCAGGATGAACAAGGATTCGAGACGACGGGCCAGCAACTCCGGCGTCAGGGACAATTCAGGCATCAGCCAACCCGCTCCCGCCTCGTCGAGGGCTTGGGCATTGGCCGTCTGATGGTCGTCGATGGCGTGGGGAAAGGGCACCAGGAGGGCGGGCCGTCCCACGGCGCACAGCTCGGTAACCGTCGACGCCCCAGACCGGCAGATTACCAGGTGAGCCACGGCCAGCCGCCGTGGCACATCGTCGAAGAACGACGCCAGCTCGGCCGCAACCGACGCCTCCGCGAAGGCGGCGGTGGCGGGGTCCATATCCTCGGGGCGGCATTGCTGCACCATCTGGAGGCGGCGGCGCCAGGCCGCCGGCAGAAGCCCCAGCGCCCGGGGAACCAGGTGACTGAATACATGCGCCCCTTGACTTCCGCCGAGGACCAGCAGGCGCACCGGCCCGTCTGGCGCGATGGGCGCGTAAGGGGCTTTCCGGGCTGCGGCGAATTCGGGTCGGACCGGCATGCCCGTAAGGACCGCTTTGCCGCGGGCGGCGGAGGGGATGCCCGCGGTGCGGGCGAACGACGTGGCGATGGTCAGCACCCGGGGCGCCAGCAATCGATTGGCGCGGCCGAGGACCGCGTTCTGCTCGTGCAGCGCGGTGAGAATGCCGGCGAAGGACGCCGCCAGCATGGTCGGCACGGAGGCATAGCCGCCGAATCCCACCACGATTTGCGGCGCCAGACGCTTCAGGAGGGCGCGGGCCTGAAGGGTGCCGAACGCCAGCTCCGGCGCGCTGCGCAGGCGCGCCACCAGGCTGCGGCCGGCCACCGCCCCGGCGGCAATGCGATGAACGGCGATCCCGTCCACGTCGGTGCCGAAGCTGCCGCCACGGGAGTCGGTGATCAGATCGACGCCGCAGCCTCGGCTCACCAGCTCCCGGGCCAGGGATTCGGCCGGGAACATGTGTCCGCCGGTGCCGCCGGCGGCGATGGCCACGCGGGTTGCGGGGTGCGGGCTCATGGCAGAATTCTCGTTGGCGGCCGTTCGCGGGTCAGGGCCAGCACCATGCCGATGGTCAGGGCGAGGGACAGCACCGACGATCCGCCATAGGACAGGAACGGCAGGGTCATGCCCTTGGGCGGAATGAGGTGGGTGGTGGACGCCAGGTTGATCAGGGCCTGGAGCCCGAACTGGGTCAGCAGGCCGGCAACCGCGATCAAGACGAACGGATCGCCGCCGCAGGAGGGCGCGGGAGAAGCCGCGCAGGACCACGAAAGCGAAGACGGCGACCACCAGAAGGCAGAGGACGAGCCCGAACTCTTCACCGGCGACGGCAAAGACGAAATCCGCGTGGGCGTCGGGCAGGACTTCCTTGACCCGGCCCTCGCCGGGACCGCGGCCGAACAGGCCGCCGTCGCGAAAGGCCTGCAGGGCCCGGGATACCTGGTAGGAATCGGGGGCGGCCGGATCCAGGAACCCGTCCACCCGCGCCCGCACATGGGCGAACGTCCAGTAGGCGCCGATCGCGCCGGCAATCGCCAGCGCGCCGGATAGCCCGACCCACATGAAAGACAGGCCGGCCAGAAACAGGGCCACGCCCCAGGTCGCCGCCAGCACCGCCGTCATCCCCACGTCCGGCTGGACCAGCAGCAATCCGGCGCATACCGCCAGCAGGGCCGAAGCGAGCAGGAACCCGGGGAAGCGTTCGTTCTGGGCATGGCGGGCCGCCAGCCACGCCACCACGAAGGCAAATCCGGGCTTGAGGAACTCCGATGGCTGAAGGGAGAAGCCGCCGATCCGCAGCCACCGCGCGGCACCGTTGGTTTCGGCGCCGAACAGGGGCACCAGGGCGGTCAGGAAAAGCCCAATCCCCAGCGTCCCCACGGCCAGCCGCCGCAATCCCCGTGGCGACAGGAACGCGGTGGCGACGATGATGGCGAGGCCCAGGGGCAGGAAGACGAACTGGCGGCGGACGAAATGGTAGGTGTCGAAGCCCAGCCGCTCGGCCACGGATGGCGAGGCGGCCAGGGTCAGCACGGCGCCGACCGCGATGACGCCCGCGATCGCCACGATGGTCCAGCGATCGACGGTCCACCACCACTGGCTCACCAAGCTTCGATCGGTGCGGGAGAAGGTCACCATCTCAGAGCTCCCGCCGACCGGGAAGGCCGTCGACCAGGCCGCGGAAAGCCGCACCGCGGGCCTCGAAGTCGGGATACTGGTCGTAGGAGGCGCAGGCCGGCGACAACAGGACCACGGCGCCAGCTACGCCTTCGGTCGTCGCCGCCTCCCGCGCGGTCTTCACCGCATTCCGTAAGGTATGGGAGAGGGTGACCGGTACGTCGGGGGACAGGCTGCTGGCGAAGGCCTCGGCCGCCTCGCCGATCAGGAAGGCCCGCCGAAGGCGCCGCCTTATATCGGGCGGCAGGTCGATCCCCGACTCCTTGGGGCGGCCGCCGGCGATCCAATAGACATGGTCGTAGCAGGCGATGGCGCGCCGGGCGGCTTCCGGGTTCGTCGCCTTGCTGTCGTTCACGTAGGTCACGCCGTCGATGGTGGCGATCCGTTCCTGCCGGTGGGGCAGCCCCGGGAAGGAGACCAGGCCGTCGGCCAAGGTCGCGCCGTCCACGCCGAGGGCCCGACAGGCGGCGGCGGCGGCGGCCGCGTTCTGGTGATTGTGGCTTCCCGGCAAGGTGGGGATGGCCCTGAGGTCCGCCAACCGGCGGGACGGACCGTCGACCGAGTCGAACAGGATGCCGTCGACGGCATAAACGCCGCCTGGCAGGGGACGTTCAGAGGAAATGGGAATCACCCGCCGGCGCCCCTCGGCACGAAGTCCCTCCAGCAGTTTCCTCGAGTGTTCGTCGTCGACGCCGACGACCGCCACCGCATCGGCCGACGGGTTGCGGAACACCCGGGCCTTGGCCGCCACGTAGGCCTCGAACCCGTCGTGCCGGTCCAGGTGGTCGGGGCTGACGTTGATCAGGACCGCCACCTCGAACGCGGCCGACACCACGAGTTCAAGCTGGAACGACGACAGTTCGATCACGTAAATGCCGCTTGGCCCCAGAACGTCCAGGTCGAGGACCGCGCGACCGATATTCCCGCCCACGGCCACGCTCTTGCCCGCCGCGGCCAGAAGGTGGCCGATCAGTGCGGTGGTCGTCGACTTGCCGTTGGTTCCAGTGACGCCGATTCGCGTGGCTTCGGTCGTGGCGCGGGCGAAAAGCTCCATGTCGCCGATGATGGACCAGCCGTCGGCCCGGGCCTGGACGATGGCCGGATGGGGTGCCGGGAAGCCGTGGGGGATGCCCGGGCTCAAGACCAGCGTACTGGCGGCACGCCAGGTCCGTGTGTCCGGCTCGACAACCCCTAGACGTTCCGTCGCGGCCCGTTGGCGGGGCGCCGCGCCATCGTCCCACACCCGTACCCCGGCGCCCGACGCGGCAAGCGCGCGCGCCGCCGCCAGCCCGGTCCGGCCCAGCCCCAGCACCGCCACTTCCTCGCCGCACATGAACTCGAGGGGGATCATCGCCGGCCGCTCCTCAACGCAGCTTCAGGGTCGAAAGGCCGGCCAGGGCCAGGATCGAGGCGATGATCCAGAAGCGGATCACGATGGTGGATTCCGCCCACCCCTTCTGTTCGAAGTGATGGTGCAGGGGCGCCATGCGGAACACCCGCCGGCCCGTCAGCTTGAAAGACACCACCTGGACGATGACCGATGCGGTCTCGAGAACGAACAGGCCGCCGACGATAACGAGGACCAGTTCGTGCTTGGTGATCACGCTTACCGCGCCCAGCGCGCCGCCCAGGGAAAGGGAGCCCGTATCGCCCATGAACACCTTGGCCGGGGGCGCGTTGAACCACAGGAATCCCAGGCCGGCCCCCATCAGGGCGCCGCAGAAGACGGCCAGTTCGCCGCTGCCGGGAACGTGATGAAGCTGCAGATAGCTGGAGAAGACGGTGTTGCCCACCAGGTAGGCGATGAGGGCGAACACGCCGATGGCGATCATCACCGGAACGATGGCCAGGCCGTCCAGGCCGTCGGTGAGATTGACCGCGTTGGATGTCCCCACCATGACCAGCATGGCAAGGGCCGGGAACCCCCAGCTCAGGTTCAGAAGGACGTTCTTGAAAAACGGCACCGCCAGGGTCGAGCCCAGGCCGTCCGGCAGCATCCGCATGATCCACAGGCCGGCGGCGATGGCAATGCTCACCTGCAGAATCAACTTCAAGGTTGCCGGCATACCGGCGCTGGTCCGCCGCCGGACCTTCATGTTGTCGTCGACGAAGCCGATCAGCCCATAGCTCAGGGTGACCGCCATGACCGCCCACACGTAACCGTTCGTCAGATCGGCCCACAGCAGCGTCGAGATCGAAAGCGCCAGCAGGATTAGAAAGCCGCCCATGGTGGGCGTGCCTTTCTTGGTGAGGATGTGACCTTCGGGCCCGTCGCTGCGGATCGGCTGACCGCCCGCTTGGCGGCTGCGCAGCATGGCGATGAGCCACGGTCCGATCAGGAAACTCACCACCAGCGCCGTAATGATGGCGCCGCCGGTGCGAAACGTCTGATAGCGAAAGACGTTGAACAGCGAGATCTGATCGGCCAGGGGATAGAGCAGGTGCAGGAACATGGCCTCCCCCTCACCCGCCCGTGGCCGCGCGGCGCGGCGGCATGTCGTGGGACGACTCCAAGGCCAGCAGCGCCGCCACGATGGGCCCCATGCGACTGCCCAGGGATCCCTTGACGGCAACCGCGTCGCCGGGCCGCACGGCAGCGAGGACGGCCGGCTGAAGATCCGCCGACGTGGCGGCGTAGCCGCCCCGTAGTGGCTCGGGAAGTTCGTCCCACAAGGCCTTCATGAGCGGGCCGGCGGCGAAGACCAGGTCGATCCCCGTCGCGTCCACGACGGCGGCGAGATCGGCGTGGGACTGGGCGGCCGCCGCCCCCAGTTCCAGCATGTCGCCGAGGACCGCGATGCGCCGCCCGCCGGCACCGACGGTGGCGCCGCCCAGCACCCGCAGGGCCGCCGCCATGGACGCCGGGTTGGCATTGTAGCTCTCGTCGATGACCAGCAAGGCATCGCCAGCGAGATCGATCCGGTGTTGTCGTCCCCGTCCCGCCACCGCTTCGAGCGCGGCCAGGCTCCCGGCCGCCCGCGGCACATCGGCGCCGATGGCGAAGACGGTGGCGAGCACGCCGAGGCTATTGAGGACCCAGTGATCGCCGGGGATGCCAACCCGATAGTCCAGCACTTCTCCCATCACCTCGGCCCGCACCGACGAGCCCGTATCGTCGGCCCTGAGTTCGAGCAGGCGGGCCTGGGCCTCGGGATGGCGGCCGAAGCCAATGATCCGGGAAGCGTTGCGCCATTCCGCGGCCTGTTGGAGAAAGTCGAAAAAGTCGTTGTCCCGGTTGAGCACGGCGATGCCGCCCACCTCGAGACCTGCGAACACCTCCGCCTTTGCTTCGGCGATTTCCATCAGGTTGCGGAAGAAGGCCAGATGGACCGGTTCCACCGTCGTGATCAGGGCCGCGTGGGGCCGCGCCATGCGCGACAGCGGATTAATCTCGCCCGGATGATTCATCCCCATCTCGAACACCCCGTAGCGGGCGTCGCGGGGAAGTCGGGCGAGGCTGAGGGGAACGCCCCAGTGGTTGTTCAGGCTGCCGGCGCTGGCGCAGGTCGCCGCCTGCTCGGCAAGGGCCCGACCGAGGGCTTCCTTGGAGCCGGTCTTGCCGACGCTGCCGGTCACCGCGGCAATTCGCGCCTGGCCGCGGGCCCGTGCCGCCCGGCCCAGGTCTTCCAGCGCCCGCAGGGTGTGGTCGACCATCAGCAGGGGGGCGCTTTCGGCAACGTCGTCCGGCGCGTCATGAACCAGGGCCGCCGCCGCCCCCCGATCCAATGCCGCGGCCACGAACCCGTGGCCGTCGAAGTTGGGGCCCTTGAGGGCGACGAACAGGTCCCCCGGTACGATGGTGCGGCTGTCGATGGACACACCGGTGGCGGAGAACGGCCGGGTGGTGTCACCACGGGTCGCCGCGGCGGCCTCGTCCGAGGTCCATAGAATGCCGTTGGCGGGCCCGTTCATGACCCCACCTCGGCCACGGCCGCCCGCGCTTCTTCGGCGTCGTCGAAGGGAACGGTCGTATCGCCGATGATCTGTCCCGGCTCGTGCCCCTTGCCGGCGACGAGCAGAAGGTCGTCCGCGCCCAGGCTCGCGACCGCCGCGCGGATGGCCGCCCGCCGGTCGCCGATCTCGGTCGCCCCGGGGCAGGCTTTCATGATCTGCCGGCGAATGAGGGCCGGGTCGTCACCCCGGGGGTTGTCGTCGGTGACGATCACCCGATCCGCGCGGGCCGCGGCGATGCGCCCCATTTGCGGCCGCTTGCCGGAATCCCGCTCGCCGCCGCATCCGAACACCACCACCAAGCGCCCCTGAACGTGGGCCCGCAAGGCCTTCAAGGCGGTGTCCAGGGCATCGGGCGTATGGGCGTAGTCCACGTAGACAGGCGCCCCGGCAGGATGGCGACCGGCCCGTTCGAGGCGCCCGCGAACGCTGGTCAGCCGACCGAGATAACCAATCGCCGCATCGATGGGCGCGCCCAGGCCGGTGACCACGGTCAGCGCACAGATCGCGTTGAGTGCCTGAAAACCGCCCACGAGTGGCAGTCGAACGCGGTGGCTCTTGCCATCGACGACGAGTGTCAAGTCCTGCCCCTCGGGCCGGGGAACGGCCTCGAGGAGGCGAAAGTCCCCCGTGTGAACCCCGAAGATTCGAAGGCGAAGGCCCCGATCCCGGCTCAACGACCGTATCTCCGGCGCGACGGGATCGTCCCCATTGACCACCGCCAGGCCGCCTTCCGGCAGCAGATCCCGAAACAGGCGCAACTTGGCCCGCCGGTAGGCCTTCATGGTGCCGTGGTAGTCCAGGTGGTCCCGGCTGATGTTGGTGAAGGCGGCGGCGGATAGGCGCATGCCGTCGAGCCGGCACTGCTCGAGCCCGTGGCTGGAGGCCTCCATGGCGAGGCGGCGGACGCCGTCGGCGGCCAGCGCCGCTAGCAGCGCATGCAGGTCGGCCGGATCCGGCGTGGTCAGGCTGCCCGGCTTCTCGAGGCCCGGCGCGACCACACCCAGGGTGCCAATACTTGCCGCCGGCTCGGCCAAGTCCGACCACAACTGGCGGGCGAAAGAAACGACGGACGTTTTGCCGTTGGTTCCAGTCACCGCGACCACCGTCTCCGGTTGACAACCGTGCAACCTGGCAGCGAGGAGGGCATAGAGCCGGCGGGGATTGTCGTCGGTGATGACCGGGATCGGACGCGCCGCCCGCGCCATGGTGGTGCCATGGGGCGCCAGGACAGCCACAGCACCGCGGCGCACCGCCTCGTCAATGTAGAGCCGGCCATCGGTTTTGGTTCCGGGAAGCGCCGCAAAGACGAAGCCTGGCCGGATATGGCGGGAATCGCACGAGATTTCCGTCACGTCCCGATGTTCGACACTGGTTTCGGGGCTTGCGTACACGTCCAGATCCCGAATCAGTTCAGTTAGCAACAAGTCGCAGCGCCTCGTCGGACGGCACCGACGTTCCCGCCCGGATGAGAAGCTTGCCGTCGACGCCGATGGGCGGCCCTTCGCGGCGCGGCGCCACGGCCATCATCGGTGCGACACGGCTGATGATTTGTTTCACCACCGGCGCCGCCACCCAACCACCGGTGGCATAGCCAAACGTTTTCTTGTCGCCTTTGGGCTCGTCCAGCATGACGAAGACGACCGCTCTCGGCCGGTCGAGGGGAAACGCGGCGACAAAGGACGACATGAGCGCGCGCTGGTTGTAGCCGCCGTTCCTCGCCTTCTCGGCGGTGCCCGTTTTGCCGCCGACCAGGTAGCCGGGCACGTCGGCGCGGCGGCCAGTGCCTTTCTTCACCACCAGGCGCATCAGGTTGCGCATGCGATCGGAGGTGGCCGGGGCAATAACCCGGTCGCCTTCGGCCCGAACGCCGGCTTGCCTGAGCAGCGTGGCCGGGCGCAGAACGCCGCCGTTGACCAACGCCGCCACGGCAGATGACAACTGCAGGGGGCTGACCGCGACCCCGTGTCCGTAGGCGATGGTCATGGTGTTGATGTCCCGCCACGGCGAGGGGACCAGTGGGCGGCCGATCTCGGGAATCTCCAGGGTGGCGCGGTCCAGCAACCCGAACCCGCTCAGATAGTGACGCTGGCGCTCGCCACCCACGTCGAGGGCCAATTTGGCGGCGCCGATGTTCGACGAGTGGACCAGAATTTCAGGCACCGTCAGCCAGCGGTTCTCCGGGTGGTAGTCGCGGATGGTGAATCGGGCGACACGAAGGGGTTCCCGGGCGTCGTAGCGGTTCTTCAGGGTGGCCACTCCGCTGTCGAGCGCCATGGCGGCGGTGAACAGCTTGAACGTGGACCCCATCTCGTAGACGCCTTTCGTCACCCGGTTGAAGCCGGCCTGCTCCGCCACTTTCTCGCCCGCCACGTTCTTGCCAGCGTGGGGATCGAAGTCGGGAAGGGAAACCAGGCTCAGGACCTCGCCCGACTGGGCATCGAGGACCAGGGCGGCGCCGCCCAGGGCCTTGAAGCGGACCACCGCGGCGCTGAGGGCATCGCGCACGACGGCCTGGATGCGAATGTCCAGGGACAAGGCGATGGGGTCGGCGGCGCCACGGAGCCGGTCGTCGAGATGGCGCTCAACACCGGCGGTACCGTGACCATCGACGTCCGTGAGGCCCAACACATGGGTCGCCAGCCGCCCGTGGGGATAGACGCGGCGCTCGCCCTGACGGAAGTGGATTCCCGGGACGCCGATCCGCAGGACCCGCTCGTGTTCGCGCGGTGTCAGGTTGCGCCGTATCCACACGAAACGGCCGGACCCCGCGATGCTGGCCGCCAGCGCATTCTCATCCATGTCGGGAAGGGCCATGGCCAGCGCACCGGCGGCGGCATTGGGATCGATGACCTCGCTGGGATCGGCGTAGACCGAGGTGGTCGGCAGACTGGTGGCCAGGAGGACGCCGTTGCGGTCGACGAGATCCGAGCGGCCAACGACCGGCCCCCGGGAGGCGTCGATTCCGCCGGCGCCGGTGCGGGCCAGGCGGTATTCCAAACCGGGTGGGGAGGTCGCCAGGTCGATCAGGCGCAGGCCGACCACGGCGAAGCACAGTCCAAACAGGGCCGCCGTGGCGATCAGCCTTTTTCGCGCCGTCTCAAGGGCTTCCTTCCGCACGCTGTCCAGTTGAACCGCGCCGCCGGAGACCACCCATGCGGGCTTGGGAACCAATCGAAATCCGATCTTCATCGGGTTCCCCCCTTGCCATGCAAGGCATCCATCACTGACCGGGCGACCCGTTCCGCCGCGGCACCCCCCTGCCCCGTGACCGCCGCCAGCGGCTTCGCGGCGGCGGAAGATTCGATGGGTGGTGGCGGGTCCGACCGTTGTGGAATGCTGTCGATGCTGGCCAATTGTTCCGGCGTCACCGGCGTCAGGGCGAGATGGCGTTCGGCCAGGCTCCGCAGACGATCTGGATCGTTGAAGTGACTCCATTCCGCCGTCAGGACGTGAAGCGACTGTCGTTGGGTGATGATGTCCCGGTTGAAGCGGGTGAGTTCCGCCTCCAGGTCTTGCACTTCGTACTTCAGGGCGAACAGGACCAGCATCAGGATCCCGGCGAAAAGGAGGAGCGGAATTGTGGACAGGCGGTTCATCGCGCTCTTTCCCGTCAGGCCGCCCGGCGGCCCTGGGACCGCGGCCAGGGAGGCGCGGCCGTACGCTGGGCCGCGCGCAGGCGCGCGGATCGGGCCCGGGGATTGGCGTCGACTTCCCGGGGGCTTGGTCGCACGATGCCGCGGCCGAGCCGGCGGAACGTGGCTGGCGGGGAGGAGGAGCGTGTGTCGGGCAAGTGCCGGTGACCCCGCGGCGCCGAGCCGCTTCGCGCCTGCAGAAATGCCTTGACCCGCCTGTCTTCCAGGGAATGAAACGAGACGACGGCCAGGCGACCCTCGGGCGCCAGCAGCGCCTCCGCCGCCTCCAAGCCCCGATCCAGCTCCCCCAGTTCGTCGTTCACATAAATGCGCAGGGCCTGGAACGTCAGTGTCGCCGCATCGATTCCGCGCCGCGTGTGGCCAACCGCGCGCCGCACCAGGGCGGCCAGCTCGCCGGTCCGCGTGATCGGTTGTTTTCGGCGCGCCGCCACGATAGCGCGGGCGATGCGACGGGACGCCCGTTCCTCGCCGAGCTGAAAGATGATGTCGGCGAGGTCCTTTTCGCCCATGTGGTTGACCACGTCGGCGGCCAGTTCCTCGGCGTTCCCCATGCGCATGTCCAAGGGCCCGTCGAGGCGGAACGAAAACCCCCGCTCAGGGTTGTCCAACTGCATCGACGAGACGCCCAGATCCAGAACCACCCCGTCCACGGTGGTGACGCCGGCGTTTCTCAGCAGCGCGACCGTGTCGCCGAAGCGGCCCTCGAGGATGCTCAGCCGGGCGGGATACGCCTCGGCCATGCGGGCGCCGCGGGCCACCGCCTCCGGATCCCGATCGATCCCCCATACGGTGCAAGGCGCCGCCTCCAACAAGGCCCGGCTGTATCCGCCGGCCCCGAAGGTGCCGTCCAGGTAGACGCCGCGGTCCCGGGGCGCCAAGGCTTCCAGCACCTCGGCCACCAGCACGGGCCTGTGCGCCGCCGGGATCACTGGCCGTCTCCGCGGCGATCGGGGCCTCTGGGAAGATGGGGGCCTCTGGGGCGATCGGGGCTGCTGGGCTGCAGCCGCAGGGTCACCCCGCGCGAACGGGCGCGATGGAATGCCTGACCGCGATGCTCCTCGTATTTGGCTTCGGACCAGATCTGCAGGGTCGATCCACGGCCGACGAACAGGGCCCGCGCCTCCAGGCCGGCGAACTCGACCAGTTCCTGGGGCAAGACGATGCGGCCTTCGGGGTCGAACAAGAGTGGGTGCGCACTCTCCAGAATCACCGAGGCCAGGTCGTCCTGCTCGTCGGAAAAATAGTCCAAGGAATCCAGGCTTTGGCTGATGCGCTCCATAAAGGCTTCGCCACAGGCCTCGACGGCGGGGTATTTGAATGAAGGAAATGCGTAGAGGCCGGCGAACGCTTGTCCATCGAATGCCGCGCGGAAGGGTTTGGGCACCGATACCCGACCCTTGCGATCGATCTTGTTGATGTGTCGCCCGACGAGAAGCGCCATGAGATCGCCCGCGCCCCCTCCATAACCTCCGATCGCGACACCCCTCGCATCGCTCCCGATCCCGCGAGATCACCTCAATGGGATTTCGTGGGATAGCATGGGAGTTGATGGGCGTCAATGGGACACCATGGAGATACTTGGGTTAATAAAGTCTTGTTAAGCACAAGGAGAACCGATCCATTGGCCCTGGTCAGAAATCGGGCAATGCCAGGACTGGTACGGCGCATTAATGCACTACACTATGTCTTGAATATGTTCTATTTTTGTTCCAAATGCGGTTTCGCCAACAAAATTACATCTCGGGGCGGAAATATCCGGTCAGACGGCCTGTAAGCCGGGTTCTGTACCCGCCTTGCGGGCGGGCGATGGCCATTCATCTGGGACGCCTGTCGCCAGGCGCCTCGCGCGACCTACCCGGGCGGCGGCTCGGAAACGTGTCTGCCGCGGAACGCGGCGTGCCGCCCCTACTTGGTCTTGCTCCCGGTGGGGTTTACCGTGCCGTCGCCGTTGCCGGAGACGCGGTGCGCTCTTACCGCACCCTTTCACCCTTGCCGGCGGGCCGAAGCCGGTGCCGGCGGTCTGCTCTCTGTGGCACTATCCCTGGGGTCGCCCCCGCCGGGCGTTACCCGGCACCGTGATTCCGTGGAGCCCGGACTTTCCTCCCCCCGCGCGAACGCGGAAGGCGGCCATCCGGCCGTCTAACCGAAGTCAAACGTAGTCGGCCGGCGAACCCGGTCAAGTCCCTTGCGCCACCATGCCCCGCAATGCGGCGATCGTGGCCCCCGTTTCCCGGTCGAGTCGACCGTCGACCCGCCGGGGACGGAAATGGCGCTGGAACGCGGTAACACTTGCCGTCGGGTCCTCGGTTTCATAGCCGTAGTCCGTCAGCAGTGCCAAGGCCTCGGCCTCGCCGGGCGGCGGATGATCGGCCAGGGTTGGCCACAGACCGATGCCGGCGCGGGCCAGTCGCGGCCAGTCGAACAGCTCCCCCGGGTCCATCTTGCGTCGCGGCGCCACGTCGGAATGGCCGACCACGTTGCGGCGCGCAATGGAATGGCGGGACAGGATCTGGATACAAAGGGACTCGAGGGCCGTCATCTGGATGTCGGGAAACGGCACGTAGCCAAGGCGATGCCCGGGGTTGTCCAGCTCGATGCCGATGGATCGCGCGTTGATGTCTTGGGCGCCCCGCCAGAACGCGACGCCGGCATGCCACGCCCGCCGATCCTCGGGTACCAGGGAAAAGACCCTGCCGTCCCGGGCGATGAGGTAGTGAGCGCTGACCCGGTTCGCCGGATCGCAAAGCCGGGCAAGGGCCGTCTCGGCATCGACCATGTCCGTGTAGTGGAGGACCAGCATGTCCACGCGGCTGTCCGGCGGCCGCTGATCATGATTTGGACTGGGCCGGTCGACGAACGCGCCCAAGGGGATACCCTCAGCGCTCGACGGGTTCGGACGTCGGTTGACGGCAGAACTGAACCAGCACAACGCCGGCCATGGTCAGGAGACCGCCGATGACCAGTGGCATGGTGATTGGCTCGCCCAAAAGCGGCACCGCCATCAGGACCGCCAGCACCGGCGACAACAACGTCGCCGGCACGATCTTGTTGAGCGCATACTGATTGATCAAGCGGTAGAACAGCCCATGGCTGACGATGGTCACGGCGACGGCCATCCACAGCAGGGCACCCCAGCCCCGCCAATCGCTGGTCATCAGCGACTGCCATTGGCCTTCTTCCAGCAGATAAGAATAGAGAAAGAGTTGCGGCGCGGCGAGCAGGGCAAGCCAGGCATTCAGGGTAAACACGTTTATCTGGCCCAGGTCTTTCACCTGGATGGTCCCCACGGCCATCATGAAAGCCCCGCCCACGACGAGAAGAAAGAACAACGCGTTGGGCGCCACCCGGGGCGCACCGGCCAGCACATAGGCGCCGGCAAAGGCCACCGCCAGACCCACCAACTGCTGCGGCCGCAAGGTCTCGCGAAAGGCAATCCAGGCGAGAATGGCGCTGAACGGCACATAGAGCTGAACGGCGATGGAGGCGGCGCCGGCGTCGACCCCGCGCAGGCCCGAGAACATCAGGGAGAACTGAAGTCCCCCCAGGGTTATCGACAGGACCAGGATCTTCCACAACGGCTTGCCCGTATCGCGCAGGAACGGGAACAGGATCAGGGTCACCAGGACGAAGCGAAGTCCCATCATGAAGATGGGGGGAATCTGGGACACCCCAACCTTGCCGATCACCAGATTGGAGCTCCAGATCAGGATGATCAGCGCCAGGCAGGCGGCGTCAATGGGTTTCATGCCGGCGGGCCCATCACTTCAGTCCCCGCTGTTTTGCGACGCGGTCGTAGGCGGCGTTGATGTGGGCCATCTTCTCGTTGGCCACGTCGATGAATTCCTGGGGCATGCCCTTGGCCATCAGCACGTCGGGGTGGTTCTCCTTGATCAGTCGCCGATAGGTGCTGCGCACCTGAACATTGTCAGCGTCCCGGGACAATCCGAGGACCGCGTACGGATCGGCCTCCGCCGCCGGGTCCACATGGCTGGCCCGAAGTCGCTCGAACGTTCGGCCGTCGAAGCCAAAGATTTGAGCCACCTGCCGCAAGTAGGCGAGTTCGGCCGCGTGCACCTCACCATCGGCCTTGGCGATATGGAAGAGGCCCCCGAGGAGCTCCTCCAGTACCGCCGGGTCGTGAGCGAACATGTCGGCGATCTGGTGGGCATAGGGTTCGAAGCCGTGGGCGTCCTTCTTGGCTTCATTGAACAGCTGGCCGACATCGCCCATTTCCCCGCGCGGGATGTGGAATATTTCCTTGAAGGCCGCCACCTCCGCCGGGTCGACGTGGCCATCCGCCTTCGCCATTTTGGCCCCGAGCACGATCACCGCGATGGTGAAAGCCATCTGACGCTGGGCCATCCCGTCGGGCGAGGGCGCCGCCGTGCCGCCCCTCATCTGATCGACCGTGTGGCCCGCCACAGCGCCCAGGAGCGCCCCGATGGGACCTCCCAAAGCGAATCCGGCGATGCCGCCGACGACCTTTCCCCAGATGCTCATGATTCCGGCTCCGCCGCGGTCCGTCGACCACGGATCACGTGCCGTTCAAACCGATACGGCCGATGCCGGGAAGCTTGACCGCCAAGTCCAGGGGGTCGATGCCCAGGGTCAAGCCGAGGACGTTGATCTCCAGCCCTTCCTCGGCCGCGACGAGAATGCCGAACAGGCCGAACAAGGAGAACTGATAGCCCGTACCGCTGGGCGCCGCGGCGATGACGCCGCCATCCGGCAAGAAGTCCTTACCGATCGCGGTGGGCGGCATGTCGAGGCGCAACTCGGGCAGAGCGCGCGCCACATGGGCGACGAAGGTGTTGCTGTTTGGTCCCGGCCAGATGGTATAGGAATCCGAATGGGGATAGGCGCTCACCGCTTGTTCCAGCCGATCGATCAGGGCATCCACCCCCACTCCCCGGACATCGGCCAGGATATCGGGCGGGTTGCCGAACCAGCGCGCGTCGGCCGGCCGGTTGCTGACGACCACGGAGGGGTAGCCGCGATAGGCCCGCCATCCGATAACCTCATAGACCTCGATCCGTGGGGCGTCGGCGCGTTTCGCGGCGATCCAGCTGTGGACGCCGAATCGGCCACGCCAACCGTACGCCCGGGCAGCGTATACCTGTATGATTGCTTCCCTGTCGACTTTCGGGTCGGGCGCGATGCCAACGGGCGCCCGGCTGGCGGTGCGCCAGTCACTGGCCACTCCGTAGCCTTCCAGGGGCGCCAGGACCAGTCCCAGGATCAGGAGAGTGGGCAAGACCCAGGCAGTTCTTTTCAGCCATCTCATCAAGGCTTCACAATAACTTGCGGGGGCGTGGGCAACAAGCGTGGGACTGACTCGGTTTGCTCGGCGGCTCGCCCACGCCCGCACGCCAATCTCGAGGAAGCCCTTAAGAGGTACCGACTAATCGCTTCTATTTGCAGAATTTTTCTGCTAATGGGATGTTTGACGGCGGAATCTGTTGCGTATACACTTCGCCGCCGCTGATGGGAATTTCGTTGCGTAAAAGGGGGAGTCTGTCGTGAAGCCTGTACTCTGGGCGACGATTGCGGTGATTAGCCTGGTCTGGGCCGCTGTCGATCCCGCGGCCGCGCGGTCCCTCGAAGAGGAACTCGCGGACCTGTTCAAATATCATCCGCAGATAGAGTCGGCGCGGAAATCCGTGAAGTCGTCCCAGAAAGGGATCGACATCGCGCGTGCCGGCTATTATCCGACCGTTTCGGTCAACGGGGAGATCGGACCGTCGAGGATTTCCAATCCGACCACCCGAGCCCGTCAAGCTATTTCCCAGGACCAGTCGCGTACCCGCAACGTGGCGGGCCGGACCATCACCCAGAACCTGTTCGACGGTTTTGGCACCACGTCGGCGACCAAATCGGCGAGGATCAACCGGGACATCTCCGTCAACCAGTTGACGAATACGTTGCAAAGCGTCCTGTTCGAGGGAACAACCGCCTACATGGACGTCTTGCGCCAGAAGCGCCTCTTGGAGCTATCGCGGTCCAACGAGGACACGATTCAAGTGGCGCTCGAACTGGAAGACGAGCGGGTGCAACGGGGCTCGGGCATCACCGTCGATGTGCTGCAAGCCAAGTCGCGGCTGCAGATTTCCAAGGAACGGCGCGTGAACTTCGAGGGCGCGCTGGAAGATGCGGTCAGCCGCTTCCTCCAGGTCTACAATCGGGCGCCGGACATCGATGCGATGACCGATCCAGTGCCGCCCGTCGACCTGCTGCCGGCGGAACTCGATGAAGGGATCAAGATCGCCCTGGACGAGAATCCGGCCGTCCTCAATTCGGTGGGTACCCTTGAAGTGACGCGGGAGAACCAGCGTTCCGTCAAGTCCGACTACTACCCGACCCTCGACATCGTCGGCGAGGCAAATTACGAGAAGAACGACGATACGACCATCGGCACCCGCCGCGACTACTCCTTGACCCTGGAAGCCAATTGGGACCTGTTCACCGGGTTTTCCACGAAGAACGGCGTTGCCCAGGCCGCCCACGACTATGAAGCGGCCAAGGACAACCACGCTTTCGTCGTCCGCAAGGTCGAAGAGCAGACCCGCCTTGCATGGCAGGCCTTAATGACCGTGCGCGAGCGGGTGGAGCTGCTGGAGAACGCGGTCAACATTGCCTCGGAAGTCTTCGATGCGCGTCAGAAGCTGCGCGAAGCGGGCAAGGAAACGGTGATCAACGTCCTCGACGCCGAAAGCGAAATCTTCAACGCCCAGATCAATTTCGCCGCCGCCTCCTATGACGAGCGGGTTGCCGTCTATCAACTCCTGCTGGCCATGGGCCGGCTGGATCCGACGAACCTGCAGCTGGCCGTCGAGTAGTCGCCGGGGCGGCGTCGGGAGTACCGCGGGCGGGCTACTTTCCTAGCGCTATCAATATGGGCAAGCCGCCGGGCGACTTGAGTCGTGCGGTGACTACGAGTGGGCCCCGGCCGCCGCGTCCTGCTCCGCCCCGTGGGCGAAGAACTGGTGGAAGACTTCGGGCGTCTGGGCGCCGGAAAGGGCCAGGCGACCGTCGAGGATGAAAAAGGGGACACCGGTGATGCCCATGGTCCGGGCATGGGCGTCTTCCCGCCGGATCCGCTCCACGTCCTCGTCTCCGGCCAGATAGTCGCGCACCGCGTCGGCCTCGAGGCCCGCCGCGGCGGCGATTTCCACCAGTCGATCCACGTCGCCGACAAAGACACCCTCCTGGAAGTAGGCGGCGAACAGGCCTTCCACCACCGCGTCCTGCCGGCCGTGGCGCCAGGCCAGGTCGATCAGGCGATGGGCCATCAGGGTATTGGGCTGCCGCTCGATGCGGTCGTAGGCGATGTCGATGCCTTCGCCTTCGGCGACGGCCCCGATGCGGGCGTAGAAGTCGTCTGCCCGATCGCCGAATTTGAGCCGCAGGTATTCCTTGCGGTCGATGCCTTCCGCCGGCAGGTCCGGGTTCAACTGGAACGGTCGCCAGCGCACGACAAGGCCATCCCGCGGGGTTTCGGTCAGCGCCCGTTCCAGGCGCCGCTTGCCGATCAGACACCACGGGCAGACCACGTCGGAGTAGATGTCGAGATGCATGGGGAACTCCCTTTGTCGGCGATCAGCGACTGACATACTGTTGGTCGCCGAACAGCACTTTCCACTCGTCCTTGCTGAAAGCGCCCTGGCGGCGGTTTTCCGCCAGCACGGCCATGCCCCGCTCAACCGCCGGACGGGCCGCGATCCGGTCCACCCATGCCTTGGCTCGCGGGAAGTCCGCCGGGTTCTGACCGCGACGCTCGAAATTGGCGCACCAGGGATAGGACGCCATATCGGCGATGGAATAGTCGCCGCACAGGAAGTCCCGCCCCTCCAGGCGTCGCTCCAGCACACCATAGAGGCGGCCGGCCTCCTTGGTATATCGCTCGATGGCGTAGGGGATTTTTTCCGGCGCGTAGTCCCGGAAGTGATTGGCCTGGCCGAACATGGGCCCGATGCCCCCCATCTGAAACATCAGCCACTGAATCACGTCGTAGCGCCCGGCCATGTCCTTGGGCATGAAACGTCCGGTCTTCTCCGCCAGGTAAAGCAGAATGGCGCCGGATTCGAAAACCCCATAGGGCTTTCCCCCAGGGCCGTCCGGATCGACGATGGCCGGCATTTTATTGTTCGGGCTGATTTTGAGGAACTTGGGATCGAACTGATCGCCGGCGCCGATGTTGATGGGGTGGACGGCGTAGGGAAGTTCCAGTTCCTCCAGGAGGATGTGGACCTTGTGCCCGTTGGGCGTCGGCCAGGTGTATAGGTCGATCATCGGGGTGTTCCTTCTATACTGAATAATCCAGGCTCGGCCACGTCCACCAGTACCTTGCCGTCGGCGCCTTCCTCGACCGCCCGATGGGCGGCGGCGGTCTCCTCCAGGGGGAACCGGGGACCGATACGGTGGGTGAGTTCGCCAGCCGCCAACCAGGTTCCGATGTCGGTCATGGCCTGGCGTTTTCGCGATTCCGCCATGGCGAAGGCGGAGACGAAACGCACCGTGATGTCCTTGGCGATCAGACCGTGGAAGGGCAGTTGCGGATGGGGAACGCGGGCCGAGGCGATGGTGGCGATTGCCCCGCCCGGGTTCAGCAAATCCAGCGCGGCGGCCAAGTTGTAGCCGAAGTCCATGTCGACCATGTGATCGACACCGGCGCCGCCGGTGCGGTCGCGCACCGCCGCGGCCACATCCTCGGTTCGGTAGTCCACCACCGCCTCGGCGCCGGCCTCCATGGCGATGGCGGCCTTGGCCGCGCCGCTGACCGTGGCCACGACCCGGGCACCCACAAGCTTCGCCATCCGCACCGCGTGGCGTCCGACGGCGCCGGCGCCCCCGGTCACCAGCACCCAGCGGCCGGCAAGATCGCCGTTGGACAGAACGCATGTATGGGCGGTGATGGCGGGCACCCCCAGGCAGGCCCCGGCGTCGAATCCGATATCGTCCGGCAGGGGAGACGCGCGATCCGCCGGCACGGTGGTGAATTCGGCGGCGGTACCGCCGGGGCGCCGGAGTTGGGCCTCGCAGACCCAGACCCGCTCGCCGGTGCGCGCCGCGGGGACGCCCACCCCCACCCGGTCGATGACACCCGCGCCATCGAAATGGGGAACGATTCTCGGCCATGTGTGGGAGGGATGGCCGGCCTGGCGGCGCTTGCAGTCCACCGGATTGATCCCGGAAACGACGATGCGCACGCGAACCTCGCCGGCACCCGGCTCGGGATCGGCCATCTGCCCCACCGCCAGCACCGCGTCGGCGGGGCCTGGGGTTTCGTACCACACCGCTTTCATGGTGGCGGGACCCTATCACGGCTGCCCCGACGAGCAAGGGGCAGACAGGAGAACGCGAACATGATTGGATGAGATGCCCCCGTTCCGGGCCGCCTCCAGAGCACCAAGATCATGTCGCCCTCTCATGCTTTCGGGCCGTCCGCGCGCCCCCCACGCATCCTGCTTGCCATGGGGCTTATGCTGTTGTCGGCGCTGTGCTACGCGGTCATGAGCGCGCTGATCCGCCACATGGGGGACAGCCTCCATCCCCTTGTCATCGCCTTCTACAGGTCCCTGTTCGGGCTGCGGGCGGTTCTGCCACTGCTGTTGCGCCACGGCACGGCGATCCTCAAGACGCGGCGCCCCGGCCTGCACGTCCTCAGGACGTTGTTCGCGACCGTTTCCATGTTTTCCTTCTTCACCGCCTTGACCATGACGCCCCTGGCCAAGGTCACGGCGCTTCACTTCACGACGCCGGTGATCGCCAGTTTCCTGACCGTGCTGATCCTCAAGGAAGCTGTCCGGTTGCGGCGGGTGCTGGCCCTGATGGCCGGCTTCACCGGTGCGATGATCATCCTTCGGCCCGGCGCCGTCGCCTTCGATTTGGGCCCCGTCCTGGTGCTCATCACGTCGTTCCTGTGGGGGATGGGACTGGTGACCACCAAGTTGCTCACGCGGACCGATTCCAGTCTTACCATCGCGCTCTATCTGGGCCTGATCGGCACCCCGATCGCTCTGATACCGGCCCTGTTCGTATGGCAGGTGCCGACTTTCCCGCAGCTTCTGGTCCTGATGATCATCGGCGCCCTGGGCACCCTGTCCCACGTCTCCGTCGCCCATGCCTTCAGCCAGGCCGACGCCACCGCCCTGATGCCCCTCGACTTCTCCCGCCTGATCTGGGCCAGCGCCATCGGCTACCTGGCCTTCGCGGAGATCCCCGACCCGTGGACCTGGGTGGGCGGCACGGTGATCTTCGTGTCGGGTTTGTACGTCGCCTATCGGGAGGACAAGGTGCGCCGGGGCGAGAATCGGTCGTAAGGGTATTTTAGCCGACTAAAACCAAGGGCTGCCGCGCACGAAATCTTGACAGACGGATCCCCCTGTCGTGTCTTGCTGATTGGGGTCAGGGAGGCTTACCGTCGGACATACCCCTTGGAGTTCCTACCCATGCGCGCCTTTCCGACTCTGCTTTTCGTGCTGTTCCTGGCTTCCGTCGGCCTTGCGGCGGAATCCCGGGCGGGCGGAAACCTGGACGCGGACGAGGCCCTCGCCCGGGCGTCCAAGGGCGACGTGTCCCTGATCGACGTGCGCTCGCCCGGCGAGTGGCGGCAGACGGGACTGCCCCGAGGCGCCACGGGCATCACCATTCACGGCCCGAACGGCATGGCGGGATTCGTCGAGTCCGTGCTCGCGGCCATGGATGGCGACAAGGACCGGCCGCTGGCCTTGATCTGCGCCCGGGGCAACCGCTCCAGCCGCGCCCAGGAGGCGCTTCAGGAAGCGGGCTTCACCCAGGTGCTTAACGTGCGCGAGGGCATGATCGGCGGCCTCAACGGGACCGGCTGGCTGAAGCGCGGCCTGCCGACGGAGTCCTGCACGACCTGCTGAGGGGCGCTTTCTTCACCGTGCGGCCTTGGCGCGTCTGGCGGGCGTGCTATCAATAGTCCCATGAGCGACAGTACACAGAGCCGGACCCGCGTCGTCCTCGTCACCGGCGCTGGCAGCGGCATCGGCGCCGCGGTTTGCCGCCGCGTTGCCGGGCCCGGCACCGCCATCGTCCTCCATACGCGGCGCAACCGGGACGGTCTCGAGGCGGTGGCCGGCGAAGCGCGAGACCTTGGCGCCGAGACGTCGTTGGCGTTCGGCGATCTGGCCGATCCGGAAACGCCAACCATGCTGGTGCGAACGGCCGTTGACCGCTTCGGCGGGCTGGACCAGGTGGTGGCCAACGCCGGCTCCGCCCTGGTCAAGGGGATCGGCGATGCCACCGTCGAGGACATGGCGGCGGCCAACCAGGCGATGCCGGAAGCGTTCTTCGCCATCGCCACGGCGGCGCTGCCCCATCTGGAACGATCGACCTGGGGGCGTCTGGTGGCCATCAGTTCTTTCGTCGCCCATGTTTTCGGTGGCGAGCGCCTGTTCGCCGTCACCGCGGCGGCCAAGGCGGCGATCGAGGCCCTGGCCAAGACCCTGGCCGTCCAGCTGGCGCCCTGTGGGGTCACCGTCAACTGCGTCGCGCCGGGCTATACGCGCAAGGAAGCAAGCGGCCATTCGGCCCTCAGCGGCGCTGCTGCCTGGAAACGATCGGCGGCGCTGGTGCCCATGGGCCGGGTGGCGGAGCCGGACGATACCGCCGCCATGGTCGCCTTCCTGATGGGCCGCGACGCCGGTCACATCACCGGGCAGGTGATCCATGTTGACGGCGGCCAAACCCTGGGCCGATAGCAATCATCGCGACGAGGACCGACGGACATGACCATCAAACGAACACTGACCCACTCCCATTGGGGCGCCTTCGTCGCCGAGGTCGAGGACGGCCGCCTGCAAGCGGTGCATCCTTTCGAAAAAGACCCCCATCCGCCGGAACTGATCCAATCGTGGCCGGAGATGGTCTATTCGCCCACCCGCATACCCCAGCCGATGGTGCGGGCCAGCTACCTCCGGGACGGCCCCGGCGCGGCGACCGAAAAGCGGGGATCCGAACCCTTCGTCCCGGTGTCGTGGGACAAGGCCATGGACCTGGTGGCCGGCGAGTTGGATCGGGTCAAGACCGAGCACGGCAACCAGGCGATCTTCGGCGGCTCCTATGGTTGGTCCAGCGCCGGGCGCTTCCATCACGCCAAGACCCAGCTCCATCGATTCCTCTACCGATTCGGCGGCTGCGTCGGCCAGCTCACCAACTACAGCAACGGGACCGCCTTGATCCTGCTGCCCCACGTGGTCGGCGACTCGTCCATGCTCGACGGGCAGGTGACAACGTGGGATTCGATCGTCCGCCACACCCGTCTGATGGTGGCTTTCGGCGGGCTCAATCCGAAGAACGCCTACGTCTCCGGCGGCGGCATCGCCGAGCATACCCTCGAAGACTGGCAGCGCCGAGCCGCCGACGCAGGCGTCGAGTTCGTTGTCATCGGCCCCAACCGGGAAGATGCCCCCGACCACCTGAAAGCCCGCTGGATTGCGCCCCGCCCCAATACGGATACGGCGATCATGCTGGCCCTGGCCCACACCCTGGTGGCCGAAGGGCTGCAGGACCAGGCGTTTCTCGACAGATACTGTACCGGCTTCGAGACCTTCCGCGCCTATCTGATGGGCGAGACCGACGGCAAGCCCAAGGATGCCGACTGGGCATCCGCCATCGCCGACATGGACGCCGAGGTCATCCGCGATCTGGCCCGGCGCATGGCCGACCGGCGGACCATGTTGACGGCCGCCTGGTCCCTGCAGCGGGCCGATCATGGGGAGCAGCCATTCTGGGCAATGATCGCGCTCGCCTGCGTCCTCGGGCAGATGGGCCTGCCGGGAGGCGGGTTCGTGTTCGGCTATGGCTCCATCGGCGGCGTCGGCACCCCCAACAGGGGTATCCCCGGCCCCAACCTGAGCACCGGCGCCAACCCGGTGGGCGTGAACATTCCCGTGGCCCGCATTACCGACATGCTGTTGGCGCCGGGCGGATCGTATCAATTCAATGGCCGCGACCTCACCTATCCCGACACCCGACTGATCTACTGGGCGGGCGGCAATCCCTTCCATCACCATCAGGACCTCAACCGGCTGGCCCGCGCCTGGCAAAAGCCGGAGACCATCATCGTCAACGAGATCTGGTGGACTCCCACGGCCCGCCGCGCCGATATCGTCCTGCCCGCCTCGACCACCCTGGAACGCAACGACATCGGCACCCCGGCCCGGACCCGGGACCGGTTCATCATCGCCATGCCCAAAGTGATCGAGCCCGTGGACCAGGCCCGATCGGACTTCGACATCTTCGGCGGCCTGGCGGATCGCCTGGGTTTTTCGGAGCGGTTCACCGAGGGCCGCGATGAGATGACGTGGCTGCGCCACATCTACCGCGGCTGCCGGCAGGCCGCCCTGGAACAAAACCAGCCGATGCCCGAGTTCGACGAATTCTGGCAACTCGGCTATTGGGAGTTCCCACAGCCGATGGAGGAATACGTCAGCATGTCGGCGTTCCGGAACGACCCGGAATCCCATCCCTTGCGCACCCCGTCGGGCCGTGTGGAGCTGTATTCGGAAACCATCGCCGGGTTCGGCTACGACGACTGCCCGCCCCACCCGGCGTGGCTTGAACCCCGGGAGTGGATGGGCGGCGCGACCGCCGAAAGCTATCCCCTCGCCCTCATCTCCAGTCAGCCCAAGGGCAAGCTGCACGGCCAGATGGACCCCTCGCGGCCGAGCCAGAAGTTCAAGGTCGGGGGACGGGAAGCCCTCACCATGCATCCGGACGACGCCGCGGCCCGGGGGATCGCCGACGGCGACGTGGTGCGGATCCACAACGACCGGGGCGCCTGCCTGGCGGGGGCGAAGATCGCCGACTCGGTTCGACCGGGCGTGGTGATCATGGCCACCGGGTCCTGGTACGACCCGGCCGAGCCCAGTTCCACCACCAGCATCGACAAGCACGGCAACGCCAACGTGCTCACCTATGACCTTGGAACGTCGCGGCTGAGCCAGGGCCCCAGCGCCATGACCGCCATGGTCCAGGTGGAACGCCTGGAAGGGGAAGCGCCAGCGGTCACCGCCTTCGACCCACCGGCGACGGCCGACGCGGCGGATTAGGGTCTCTGGCCCGGCGGTCACGCCACTCCCGATATAAACGGGGACAGTAGAGGCGGTTGCAAAACGGAAGTTTTGCATTGGATTTTCCGCTTTGAGCGGGTGATTTTGGTTTGTTGTCGAGGCGGCCGCAGGCCTTTTCCGGTATGTTGGATTTGCGAGAAACAACACCTGGAAAGGACTGCCGGCCATGCCTCTACGCGAGACGCTATCAGTTTATTGGCAGAGCCTTCAAGGCGAACTTTTTCCGGCGCTGGAGGAGGAGCTTGGGCCGCTCGGCGACCGCTATCGCGACCTGGTGACGGTGCTCGAGCTGGCGCGCATCGAGGCTTTCGTGCGGGACTGGCCGGGTGTGGTCGGGCGTCCGCGCAAGGACCGGGCGGCGCTGGCGCGGGGCTTTGTCGCCAAGGCGGTCTTCAACATCGCCCAAACCACCGTGCTGATCGAGCGCCTGGTGCTGGACAAGACCCTGCGGCGGCTGTGCGGCTGGACCCGGGCCGGCGCGGTTCCGAGCGCGGCGACGTTCTCGCGGGCCTTTGGCGAGTTCGCGGCGAGCGATCTGCCCGGCCGTCTGCACGCGGCGGTGATCGCCAAGACCCAAGGGGCGCGCCTGGTCGGCCACATCGCCCGCGATGCCACCGCGATCGAGGCCCGCGAGCGGGCGCCGAAGAAGGCGAAACCCGAGGCCCGGCCAAAGCGCAAGCGTGGCCGGCCCAGGAAGGGCGAGGAACGGCCCAAGGCGCCCCCGGAGCGCCGCCGCCTGGAACGCCAAGGCGCGATGGGCCTACCTGAGATGCTGGCCGATCTGCCGCGGGCCTGCACCACCGGGGTCAAGCAGAACGCCAAGGGCTACCGCACCCATTGGATCGGCTACAAGCTGCACCTCGACGTGGCCGACGGCGACATCCCGATCGCCGCGCTGCTCACCTCGGCCAGCCTGCACGACAGCCAGGCGGCGATCCCGCTGGCCACCATGACCGCCGCCCGGGTAACCAGCCTCTACGACCTGATGGACTCGGCCTACGACGCCCCGGAGATCAAGGCCCACAGCCGCGCCCTCGGCCATGTTCCCCTGATCGAGCCCCATCCGCGAACCAAACAGGGCAAGGAACAGCGCAAGGCCG
>CBDFHV010000079.1:0-137277 GCA_965247705.1 Rhodospirillales bacterium
ATCGCCAGAAGTTTTTCGCTGCGGCGGCATCCGAACATGACACCGCCGCCCCGCGAGGGACGGCGGCGTCGGTCGAGCGACTGGCCTCAGTTGTTCGGCCGGCCGGAATGAACGTGCAGCACCCGCAGGATGACATCGTCATCGGACTCGCCCGGCAGTCGGTTGTCCTCGATCCGTTGATAGACCTCATCGTCGACCGGGACGACCCAGTCGCCGTCCGGCAGCCGCTTGGCCGTCGAGCGGAACGGATAGATCGCCGCATCGGCGATGGCGCGATTGGTCGCGTCGCTGATCCTGATGGTTTTCATCGGAACGGCCATCAACCGGCAATGCGGTAGACGCGACCGCGATCCTCGACCTTCTCCGAGGTGACGGCGAGGCCGAGCTTCTTCTTGAGCGCGCCGGCGAATGCGCCGCGCACCGTGTGCCGCTGCCAGCCGGTGGCCTCCATGATCTGATCGACGGTCGCGCCTTCGGGCCGCCGCAGCATCTCGACCACGAGAGCCTGCTTGGTGCCGGTGCGCAGCTTGACCGGCCCCTTCGCCCCGTCGCGGCCGGTGGCGGCCTTCTTCGCCTTGGCCGGGGCAGGTGCCGCCGGTTCGGTCTCCTGGCCACCGTCGGCCGCCGTGTCGGCCAAATGGGGGCACTCGGCGGGCTCGACGTTGATGGCGAGCGCGCCCTCGGCAGTGATGGCGAAGTTGGTCTCGCCGATGGCGGCACCGTTCCGGCGCGGCGCCTCGGCGATCAGGCCTCGGCGCAGGAGCGCGCCGGTGACCTTGGTGACGGCACCGCCCTTGAGCGTCTTGGGCAACGGATGGATCGAGCCGTCGTCTCGCTGGGCGGCGACCGTGAGAATGATCATTTGGGTGTCGGTGAGTTTCATGGGATTGCTCCCTCCTTCGGTTGAGCGCACCGCGACCGTCGCGGCGCTGCTACCGCCCGAAGCCCCGTCGGGCGAACCCGGTCGGGGCCGGAGGGGCGCGGGGTTCGGTCAGTCGGTGGGCACGCGGACGGCGACCTTGCGGCCGTCCCGGTTGAACGCGTGTCCGTCGTGACCGGCCGCCGGTTCGGCGTGTTCGCCTTCCTTGAAGACGTGGTCGCAAAGGGTGCGCAGGCTGGCGAGGCGCATGTAGAGCGTCCCGACGTCGGCCCAATCGACCCGCTCGGGGTCGACGTTGAAGTGAACGCCGCACGCGTCTCTCAGCCGCTCGAGCAGGTCGTCGAACTCGTACTGGCCGGCTATGAAGGTTTCGCGGGCGGTCTTGTCGCTCGGCTCATCGGCCGATGCGCTCTCATTGGAGTCGGCGTGAAGGGCTTTCAGGCCCTTGTAGGTGATGCGCAGGAAGGGATCGAAGCCGGGGCGCTCGTCGGGCGTCTGCTCGATCAGCTCGCGTACGACGAGGCCGCCGACCAGCAAGTCGGCATCGACGTTCTTGGGCAGCGGGTGGATACGCCCGTCGGGGCGTTTGGCGGCCGCGGTGAGCGCGTCGCGTTCGGTGCCGGTGAGGTTTTGGGACATCGGTTTCTCCTTTCGATTACGACGTCATACACGCTCTGTTCCGGCCCGATAGCAAGCGCTTAAGACCATGAATCCAATGCTATTTTCGAAGTTCCACGGGCATGGGCGTATCGCTGCGGGAATACGCGCGCCGGCGCGGGGTGAGCCATGTCGCGGTGATGAAGGCGATCCGCGCTGGCCGCATCACGCCCGAACCCGACGGCACCCTCGATCCGGCCAAGGCCGACGCCCAATGGGACGCGCGCACCGATCCGGCGCGGGCGCCCGAGCGGTCGGAGCCGGCGGAGGAGACGCCCCCGGCTGAGACGCGGCCGGCCGAGCTGCGTCCACCCGCGCCCGCAGGGGAGTCGGCGCCTCAAGGGTCCGCCACCTTCACGCAGGCGCGCACGGCGCACGAGATCGCCAAGGCGCAGCGGGCGCGTATTCAGGTGCAGCGGCTGCGCGAGGAGGTGGTCGACCGGGGCCACGCGACGGCGGAGGTGTTCCGCCTGGCGCGCCGCGAGCGCGACGCCTGGGTCAACTGGCCGGCCCGGGTAGCCGCCCTGATGGCGGCCGAGCTCTGCCTCGACGCCCACGTCATGCAGAAGGTTCTGGAGGCCCATGTCCGAGACCATCTCAACGAGCTTGCCGAGATCCGGCCCGAGTTCCGCTGAGCCCTTCGCCGGCGCCGGGGATATCGCCCGGGCCTGGCGCGACGGTCTGACACCGGACCCGCTGCTCTCCGTCTCGGAATGGTCGGAGAAGCACCGCATGCTGGCGGCGCGGGCCTCGGCCGAGCCGGGGCGCTACCGCATCGCGCGCACGCCCTACATGCGCGCCATCATGGATGCGCTGTCGCCGGCCGCTCCGTGCCGCCGCGTGGTGTTCATGAAGGCGGCTCAGGTCGGAGCCACAGAGGGAGCCAATAACTTCATCGGCTTCGTCATCCACCAGGCGCCGGGGCCGATGCTGGCGGTCCAGCCGACGGTGGAGCTGGCCAAACGGAACTCCCGCCAGCGCATCGATCCGCTGATCGAGGAGAGTGCTGCGCTCCGGAGCCTGGTGAGGCCGGCGCGGTCGCGCGATTCCGGCAACACCATGCTGTCGAAGGAGTTCCCCGGCGGCATCCTGATCATGACCGGGGCCAACTCGGCGGTGGGTCTGCGCTCGATCCCAGCACGCTACATCCTCCTGGACGAGGTCGACGCCTATCCGGCCTCGGCCGACGAGGAAGGCGATCCGGTGACGCTGGCGGAAGCCCGCTCGCTGACTTTCGCGCACCGGCGCAAGGTGCTGTTGATCTCGACCCCGACCGTGAAGGGCTTCTCGCGCATCGAGCGCGAGTACGAGGCCTCGGACATGCGTCGGTATTTCGTGCCATGCCCCCATTGCGGGCACGCACAGGTGCTCGTCTTCGAGCGGCTCAAGTGGGAGAAGGGCAAGCCCGAGACGGCGGCCTACCACTGCGCATCCTGCGAGACGCCGATCGCCGAGCACCACAAGACGGCGATGCTGGCGGCCGGCGTTTGGCGGGCGACCGGAACCGCGGCCGATCCCTCGACCATCGGGTTCCACCTCTCGGCCCTCTATTCTCCGGTCGGCTGGCTCTCGTGGGAGGCCATCGCGCGGGCCTGGGTGGCGGCGCAGGGCTCGGATGGCGCGACAGGGAGCGCCACCGGTTCGAGCGACCTGGAGCGCGTCCGCGCCTTTCGCAACACCATCCTCGGCGAGACCTGGGTCGAGAGCGGCGAGGCGCCGGACTGGCAGCGGCTCTACGACCGCCGCGAGCGCTGGCCCGCGGGCACGGTTCCCGCCGGCGGACTGTTCCTGACCGCCGGCGCCGATATCCAGAAGGACCGCATCGAGGTCGACGTCTGGGCCTGGGGCCGGGGCCTCGAGAGCTGGCTGATCGACCACATCGTCATCGAGGGCGGGCCCGAGCGCACCGAACCCTGGGCCGCCCTCGACCGGCTGCTCTCACAGGTCTGGCCCCATGAAAACGGCGCCGTGCTGGCGCTCGCAAAGCTCGCCATCGATACCGGCTACGAGCCCACCGCCGTTTATGGCTGGGCGCGCCGCGCCGGGGTCGCGCAAGTCGCGCCGGTCAAGGGCACCGACGGCTTCAACCGGTCGAGCCCGGTCTCGGGTCCGACCTATGTGGACGCTTCCGACGGCGGCAAGCGGCTGAGAAGAGGGGCGCGGCTCTGGAGCGTCGCCGTGTCGACCTTCAAGGCCGAGACCTACCGTTTCCTGCGGCTGGAACGGCCGACCGACGAGGAGCGCGCCGAGGGCAAACCCTATCCGCCCGGCAGCGTCCATCTGCCGCACTGGGTCGAGGACGAGTGGCTGAAGCAGTTCGTCGCCGAGCAGTTGGTGACGGTGCGCACGCGGCGCGGCTTCGCCCGGCTCGAATGGCAGAAGCTGCGCGAGCGCAACGAGGCGCTCGATTGCCGGGTCTATGCCCGGGCCGCCGCCTGGATCGCCGGCGCCGACCGCTTCCCGGAACGGCGCTGGCGGCGCATGGAAGCGGCACTGGCCGGCAACACGGTTCCCGAACGGGCCGGCACGAAGGACGCGGCGGCATCGGATCCCGGCTCCCGCCCGGCGGGGCGCCGGCGCGTGACCCGCAGCAAGTGGATGGGCTGAGACATGGCGGACATGACCTACACCGAAGATCAGGCGCGGGCGCTGCGCGAGGCGCTGACCTCGGGCGTGCTGACCGTTTCCTATGACGGCAAGAGCGTCACCTACCGCTCGGTGGACGAGATCAAGACGGCGCTCGCCGAGATCGAGAACGCGCGGGCCCGCGATGCCGGCAGGCAGGTGCGCCAGATCCGCATCGTCGGCAACAAGGGGTTCTGAGCATGGGCTGGCTCGCACGCACCGCCGCCTCCTGGCGCGCGCTCCGCACCGGCGCCGGCCCATCCCGCCGGCCGATCCACGAGGCCGCGGGCTCGGGAAGGCGCTCGCTCGCCTGGCGGCCGGGCAACCCCGGCGCACTGGCGACGACCTTCGCCACCGGCCACGACCTCCGGGTCAAGTCGCGCGATCTGGTGCGCCGCAACGCCTGGGCCGGCAGCGCGGTGGATGCCTTCGTCACCAACTGCATCGGCACCGGCATCAAGCCGCAGTCGATCGCCACCGACGCGGCGTTCCGCGAGGCTGTCCATGCGCTCTGGTGGGACTGGTGCGACGAGGCCGACGCCGACGGCGTCACCGACTTCTACGGCCTCCAGGCGCTCGCCTGCCGGGCCATGCTGGAGGGTGGCGAGTGTTTCGTGCGGCTCAGGGTGCGCCGGCCCGAGGACGGTCTCGCGGTGCCGCTGCAGCTCCAGCTCCTGGAGGCCGAGCATGTGCCGCTCACCTTCAACACGACATTGCCGGGCGGCAACCTGGTGCGGGGCGGCATCGAGTTCGACCGCTTGGGACGAAGGGTCGCCTACCACCTGACCCGCGCCCATCCCGGCGATCCGGCGATGCGGCCGCGCGACCACGATCTGGTGCGGGTGCCGGCGGACCGCATCGCCCATCTCTTCCGGCCGCTCCGTCCCGGCCAGATCCGGGGCGAGCCCTGGCTCGCCCGGGCGCTGGTCAAGCTCGACGAGCTCGACCAATACGACGACGCGGCGCTGGTCAAGGCCAAGGTCGCGGCGCTGTTTACCGGGTTCGTCGTCTCGCCCGACCCCGAGGACGCCGTCATGGGCGGGGACGAGCCGGACGAGGACGGTGTCGTCGAGGCCAGCCTCGAGCCCGGCACCATGCAGCGGCTGAAGCCCGGCCAGGATGTGCGCTTCGCCGAACCGGCCGACGCCGGGTCGAGCTACGAGGGGTTTTTCCGCAATCAGCTGCGCGCCGTCGCCACCGCCGCCGGCGTCACCTACGAGCAGCTGAGCGGCGATCTGACCCAGGTCAACTATTCCTCGATCCGCGCCGGGCTGCTCGAGTTCCGCCGCCGCTGCGAGACCATCCAGCACGCCGTGGTGGTGCACCAGCTGTGCCGGCCGGTGTGGCGCGAGTGGATGAGAACGGCGGTGCTCGCCGGCGCCCTCGACGCGCCCGGGTTCGCGGCCGACCCGGCGCCTCATCTGACCGCCAAGTGGATTCCCCAGGGCTGGCAATGGGTCGATCCCGAGAAGGAGTTCAAGGCGGTGGTGCTCGCCATCCGGGCCGGTCTCATGAGCCGGTCGGAAGCGATCTCGGCCTTCGGTTACGACGCCGAGGAGATCGACCGCGAGATCGCCGCCGACAACGCCCGCGCCGATGCGCTCGGCCTGGTGCTCGACAGCGACCCGCGCAAGGTCGCGCGCACCGGCGCCGCCCAGCCGGACGCGGAATCCGAACCCAAGTCCGATGAACGGGAATCGGATGAAGACGAACCCATGAACGAGATGAGGAGGCCGGCATGACCATGCTGCCGCATATCGCGAGCCGGGTGCTGGATACGCCGCTGGCGATCGGCCAGGCCAAGCTCGAGGCGATCCTCGCCGTCATCGGCCCGCGCATCGGCATCGAGGCGCCGGCGCCCGCCGTCATGAACGGCGACGGCCGCCGACGCGGCGCCAATCTTGTAACGCCCGAGGGCATCGCCGTCATCCCGGTGTTCGGCACGCTGGTCAAGCGGGCCGGCGCCATCGAGGCGGCCTCGGGCCTGACCTCCTACGGCCATCTCGAGGACCGGATCATGGACGCCGCGACCGACCCGGCGGTGCGCGCCATCCTGCTCGACATCGACAGCCCGGGCGGCGAGGCCGCCGGTGTGTTCGATCTTTCCGACCTCGTCTACGAGGCGCGCAGCCTCAAGCCGGTCTGGGCCGTCGCCGACGAGGAGGCCTTCTCCGGCGCCTATGCCATCGCCAGCGCCGCCGAGCGACTGATCGTGCCGCGCACCGGGGGCCTCGGCTCGATCGGCGTCGTCGCCGTCCATGTCGACCGCTCGGCGCGCGACGCCATGGAAGGGTTCCGCACCACCACCGTCTATGCCGGCGCGGCCAAGAACGACTTCAACCCGCACGAGACCCTGAAGGACGGCGCGCGGAAGACGCTGCAGGCCGAGGTCGACCGGGTCTACGGCCTGTTCGTCGACACCGTCGCCCGCAACCGCGGCCTGACGGCCGACGCCGTACGCGCCACCGAGGCCCGGCTCTTCTTCGGCGAGGACGCGGTCCGCGCCGGTCTCGCCGACGAGGTCGGCACCCTGCGCAGCGCCTTCGCCGCGCTCGCCGCGGCGCTCTCCGCCCCCCGATCGATCGTTGCCGCACCCGCTGCCCTGCCCGGGACGGCTAACACCCCGCCCAAACCAGCCACCGGAAACGCCCCACCCAAGCCAACCACCGAAAAGGAGCAATCCATGAACGACGATACCGTCATCGAAACCACGAATGCCGACGCCGGCGCGCCGCCGGAACCCGAGACGAGTAATACGCCGGCGGCAGCGAATGCTGCCGCCGCGCCGCCGCACCTCGGAAGCAGCGAAGCCCGAGCCGAAGACCGCCGACGTGGTCGACCTCGACAAGGTCCGGGCCGAAGCGCGCGGCGAGGGCGCGGCCGAGGCCGGGCTCATCGCCGAGCTCTGCACGCTGGCCGGCATGCCCGAGCGTACCGCCGAGATGCTCGCCAAGGGGCTTTCGGCCGACGCGGTGCGCCGGGAACTTCTGAACTTGAAGGCGGGCGCGGACGCCGAGGTGCACAACCATGTGCTCCCCGGCGCAGGGACCGGCGCTCCCGCCAGTCTTGACGACAATCCGGTGGTGCGGGCGGCAACCGCCCGGGCCGCCGCTGCAAAGGAGGTCTGATCCATGAACGCTTATGCTGAATCCACCTACCTCGGCGACGTCCTCAAATGCGAGGCGCCGAACCTCTACAGCCGCGAGGCCGTCACGGTGCTCGCCGGCGACGGCGAAGATCGGATGCTGAAAGTCGGCGCGGTGATCGCCGCGCGAACCCGGTCCACGGTCACGGTGACGGCCGGCGACGGCAACACCGGCGACGGTGAAGCCACGCTCGCCGACCCAGCGCTCGGCGCCCTGGCCGAGGCCGGCATCTACCGGCTCGCCTGCATCACGGCGGGTGCGGCCGGCACCTTCCAGGTGTTGAGCCCGAAGGGCTACGTTCTTCCCGACCTCACTGTCGGCACGGCCTATGAGGGCGGTCACCTCAACCTCACCGTCGCCGACGGCGCCGCCGACTTCGCCGCGGGCGATACCTTCGTGGTCGAGGGATCGGGCGACGGCAAGGCGGTCGGCTTCGATCCGGCGGCCGTCGACGGCACGGCCGAAGCCATCGGTATCGTTGCCTATGACGTGACCGCGCCGGACGGAACCGACGCGGAAGTCACGGCGATCCTGCGCGATGCCGTCCTCGCCGACCGGGCGATCGTCTGGCCCGCCGGTATCACCGAGGCACAGAAGAATGCCGCGATCACCGATCTCGAAGCCCGCGGCATCCTCGTCCGCAAGGCCGCCTGAGCCTCACCCGCCGACCATCCATCCCCTGAACCCACCTGATCGGCCCGGCTTTGCCGGCGCCGGAGGAGTCCTCTCATGCCCATGAACAACCCCTTCGACACCCCTGCCTTCCATGTGACGGCGCTGACCGCGGCCATCAACATCCTGCCCAACAGCTACGGACGGCTGGAACGCATGATGCTGATGCCGCCCCGGCCGGTGCGCTTCCGCCAGATCGCCGTCGAGGAGAAGAACGGGGTTCTGAACCTGCTGCCGACCCTGCCGATCGGCTCGCCCGGCACCGTCGGCGAGCGCGGCAAACGCAAGCTCAGCAGCTTCAACATCCCGCATATCCCCCACGACGACGTGGTGCTGCCCGAGGAAGTCCAGGGTATTCGCGCCTTCGGCTCGGAGAACGAGTCCCAGGCGCTCGCCGACGTGATGGCCGATCACCTGCAGTCGATGCGCAACAAGCACGCCATCACGCTGGAGCATCTGCGCATGGGGGCGCTCAAGGGGGTGATCCTCGATGCCGACGGCTCGGCCCTCTACGACCTCTACGCCGAGTTCGGCATCGAGGCCAAGACCGTCGCCTTCGGTCTCGACGACGACGATACCGACGTCAAGGGCCGCTGCATCTCGGTGCTGCGCCATATCGAGGACAATCTGCGCGGCGAGTTCATGACCCGGGTTCATGCCCTGGTGGCGCCTGAGTTCTTCGATGCGTTGACCAGCCACGCCAAGGTAGAGAAGGCCTATGAGCGCTGGATGGATGGGACCGCGCTGCGCGACGACTTGCGCTCGGGCTTCACCTTCGGCGGCATCGCCTTCGAGGAGTACCGCGGCCAGGCGACGGACCCGGACGGCGTCGTGCGCCGGTTCATCGCCGAGAACGAGGGCCATGCCTTCCCGCTCGGCACGGTCGAGACCTTCGCTTCCTACTTCGCGCCGGCCGACTTCAACGAGACCGCCAACACCCTCGGCCAGCAGCTCTACGCCAAGCAGGAGCCGCGCAAGTTCGAACGCGGCACCGATCTCCACACCCAGTCCAACCCGCTGCCCATGTGCCATCGCCCGGGCGTGCTGGTGAAGCTGACGGCCGAGTGAGGTGGAAGGCCCCTACGCCATCGCGGCCGCCGCCGCGGTGGGTGACTGCTTTCGCCATCTCGGCCGCGACGCCGTCTATACGGCCGAGGGCGGTGAGCCCGTGACTGTCCGCGTAATCGCCAAGCGGCCCGATGAGATCGTCGGCCTCGGCGAAACCCGCATCCATGCCGGCACCGCGCTCTTCGATGTCCGTGCCTCGGAGATCGCCGAGCCGCGGCCCGGCGACCGGCTGAGCCTCGGCGGCGAGGACTATCTCGTCCAGGGCGAGCCAATGCGCGATACCGAGCGGCTGATCTGGACGCTGGAGGCCTGCCCGGCGGAGGCCTGTCCGACATGAAGCTCACCGCCACCATAGTCGGCTCGCTGAAAGCCGACATGCAGGCCGAGCTGCGCCGTATCGAGCGTGCCGTGCCGGACGGCGTGAAAGTCGCCGGCGACGGGCTCAAGGGGAGCTTGCGCAAGCAGGTGGTCGCCGCCGGTCTTGGCGCGCGGCTGTCGCGCACCTGGAGGGGCAAGACCTATGTCAACAAGGGCCATGACGCCGCAAGTCTGGTCTGGTCCAAGGCGCCGCAGATCGCGTTGGCCTTCGATAAGGGTGTGGTGATCAAGGGCAAGGGCGGCAACTGGCTCGCCATTCCGACGCCGGCGGCGCCGAAGCGCGGTGTCGGCGGCAAGCGCATCACGCCGGCGACCTTCCCGACCGCCCGCCACGGGCCGCTTCGCATGGTCCGCCGGTCGGGCCGTGCGGCGCTGCTGGTGGTCGACGGCGTGCGGGTGAGCGCCCAGAGCGGGCGCGTTGGGAGGCGGGCCAAGGGCGGCGGGCGCACCAAATCGGGCAGCTTCAAACAGGGCATCGCCACGGTCGCGATGTTCGTGCTGGTGCCGCAGGTGAAGCTGAAAAAGCGGCTCAACGTCGCCGGCGCCGCCGGGAGTTGGGCACGCAGGTTGCCGAGATTGATCGGCCGTCAGGTGCGGGCAACGGCACGACGGTGACGCCATGGCGAGCAAGACCGAACAAATCCTGACCGCGCTCACCGACCGGCTGCGCGCGGTGCCGAAGGCCAAGGTCGAGCGCAACACCGCGGCGCCCGAGCGTATTCCGAAGGGCGGGCTGATCGTGCTGCGCGACGGCGATCCGGGCGAGCCGGAGCAGACGCTGGGCGGCATCGGCGGTGTCTATTACAGCCACGCGGTCGAGATCGAGGTCTATGTCGAGACCGGCGAGGCGGCGGCCAGGGACGCGGCCTTCGACGCCCTGGTCCGGAACATCGGCGCGGCGCTCGACGCCGATCCCACCCTCGGCGGCCTCGCCTTCGGCATGACCACCGCCCGGCCCGGGATCGACACCGAGGCGGTGATCGGCGCGCCCGCAATCAAGACCGGCACCGTCGACGTGATCGTCGAATACGAGAGCAAAACCCCGCTCGGCTGACCCGCCGACACCCATCAGACACGAAGGAGACATCTCATGGCCCGAGCCTATGGTTCGAGCGCCACGCTGCTGCTCAAACGCGAGTTTGCCTACGGGCAGGCGGCGGCCGGCGACTACATCCGCATTCCCTTCAACCGCTGCACGCTGGGCTCCGAGCAGGGCCTGATCGACGACCCGGTGCTGGGCCAGGGGCGCGACCCCTATGCGCCGCTGCAGGACGCGATCATGGACGAGGGCGAGATCGTCGTTCCCGTCGATCCGCGCTACATCGGCCTCTGGCTGACCGGCCTCCTCGGCACGCCCACGACCACCGACGACGGCGCGGATCCGGCGACCTATACCCACGAGTTCGTCTCGGGCAAGGACAGCCTGCCGAGCTACACCGTCGAGGTCGGCCACAAGCAGGTGCCGGCCTACTTCCGGCACGCCGGCGTCGTGTTCGATTCCATCGCGCTCGAGTTCGCCCGCTCGGGCGCCGCGGCGGCCACCATCCAGTGCGTGGCCCAGGGCGAGACGCGGTTCGCCGCGAGCCAGGGCGGTACGCCGTCCAAGCTCGACTTCCGCCGCATCAGCCAGTTCCAGGGCTCGATCAGCCGGGACGGCACGGCGGTTGCCAATCTCACCGCCGGCTCGCTCACCTATGCCAACAACCTGGAGAAGATCGAGACCATCCGCTCCGACGGTCTCATCGACGGCGCCGATCCCACCGTCACCGCACTCACCGGTTCCATCGAGGTCCGGTTCGCGGACACGACGCTGATCGATCTCGCCTCGAACGGCACCGCGGTCGACCTCGAATTCGCTTACACGATCAACGACAAGCTGTCGCTCACCTTCGAGGCCCACGAGGTCTATCTGCCGAAGCCCAAGCTCGCCGTCGAGGGCCCCGGCGGGGTGCAGGCGAGCTTCGATTTCCAGGGTGCGAAGAATGACACAGCAGGCCGCATGCTCACGGTGACGCTAGTCAACGATCTGGATGGGACCGATTACGCATGATCTCACTCGAACGAAAGACCGAACCCTACGAGCTGACGCTGCCCTACGGCGTCACCGTCACCGTGACACCGCTCACCACCGCCGCCATGGCGGCGGCGCAAGCCGAGGCGCGCAAGCGTCTCGAAGGGTTGGAGGCGCAGGCCAGGGAGCGGACGGAGGCCGGCCTGTCGCTCGACGGGCTGCCCGATCTCGCCGACGACGGTGACCGCGAGGGGCAGTACCAGGCGCTGCTGATCCACGCGCTCGCGGCCCGGCACATCACCGCCTGGTCGGGGATCGAAGACGATCCGCCGGTGACGCGCGAGCATGTCGCCGCGCTGATGGACCTCTATCCGGTGGGCGAGCGGTTCATTCAGGAGTTCACGCTGCGCCAGGTGCTGCTGGCGTCGGCAAAAAACGCATCCGGGCCCTCTGCCGATGGCACCTCCAGCCCGGCGGCGGGCCCGGATACTGCGAAGCCTGTGAGAAAGAGGGCGCGCCCTGCGCCCGAGGCGGCCTCGGGCTGAACGGCGAGCCCTGCCCGTATCGCGAACACGCGCCGGTCGCACTCGAGGAGCACCATGCCTGGGATGTCCTGACGGCATCGCTCGGGCAGCTCCGCATCGCGGCATCGGGTCATGTATTGGGCATCGACATGACGGCGGCGCTCGGCATCGCCCGGGCGCGCGGCTTCGATGAGGCCGTCGTCTCAGAGCTGCTTCAGGCAGCCGAGGCGGGACTGATCGAGGCGATGAACGAGAGAGGAGCGGATTGATGGCCAAGGCCAAACATACCTATGCGGTCCGCCTTGCCGTCGAGGGCGGTAATCGGGTCAAGGCCGATTTGAGGTCTGTGGGCGCCAGCGGCGAGCGCTCGATCAAGAAGATCGACCGTGCCTCGGACCGGGCCTCGCGCGGGCTCGGCACGCTCAGTGATCGGGCCTCCGCTCTGCGCCGCCACATGCGGCTGTTGGGCGGTGCGATCGCCGCCGCCGCCGTCGGCCGCGGCTTGCAGCAAATGGTGAAGCTGTATGCGGATTTCGAGACCGGGCTGATCGGCGTCGGCAAGACGGCGGACCTGTCGGGGGCCGAGCTCGAAGCCCTGGGCAAGGACATCGATGAGCTTTCCAAACGCATGCCGGTGGCCACCGACGAGTTGCTCGCCATCGCCCAAAGCGCCGGCCAGCTCGGGGTGAAAGGCTCCGACAACATTCTGAAGTTTACCGAGACCGTCGCCAAGCTCGGGACGGCGACGGACCTCAGTGGCGACCAAGCCGCCATGGCGCTCGCCCGCATTCTCAATGTCACCGGCGAGGCGCTGGGCAAGGTTGACGTGCTCGGATCGGTAATCGTCGCTCTCGGCAATAACTTTGCCGCCACGGAAAGCCAGATCGCCGAGATGGCCACGGAGGTCGCGCGCGGCGCCGCCGTATTCGGGGTGAGCTCCGCTCAAGCTTCGGCCTTGGCCGCGGCGCTGGCTGCCGTCGGTGTCAAGTCGGAGGTCGCGGGCACGTCCATCGGCCGCATTCTGCGCATGATCGACGCCGCCATCCGTAGCGGCGGCGAACACCTGGCCATTCTTATGCAGATCACCGGCCGGACTGCGGAAGAGATCAAGGAGCTGTTCCAGAGGGATGCGATGGCTGCGTTCGCGTTGTTCATCGAAGGTCTAAAACGGATCGGTGACGCCGGCGGCTCGGTGGCCGATGCCATGGCTGCGCTGGGCCTGGCCGACCAGCGTCTGCTGAAGACCATCCCGGTGTTGGCGAATCGCGCCGATCTGCTTGCCCAGGCACTCGAAATCGCCAACCGAGAAACCGAGAACGCCACCGCGTTGAACGAGGAAGCGGCACGGGCGTTCGCAAGCCTGAACAATCAAACCGAGGTGATGTGGAACAACATCAAATCTCTCGCACGGGCCATCGGTGCGGACCTGGCGCCTGGCGTTACCGTTGCAGTCCAGGGGCTGTCCGATCTCGCCAGCGGGGCCGGAGACGCCTACGAGAAGCTCAAGCTCATCGCTGAAGGCGACTTCAACTTCGAGGGGCTCAGCCTCAGCGCCACGCGACGCCAGGTGGAGGATCTCGATAGGGAACTGAAGGAGCTCAAGGAGCGGATGCGGACGGCGCCCAGGGAGGCCGATGTGAACCTGTTCGAGGACTGGTTCACGAGCACCTACGAGGAGCTCGACGCGGAATACCGGAGGCGGTGGGCCGTCTATATTCAGTGGAAGACGAAATACGAGTGGGAACTGGAGCAAGCGCGCAAGCGTCGGGAGAAGCGGACTGCCGCCGAGACCAAGGACCCCTCCAAGGGTGAGCCGCCCGAGTCCCTCGAGGACATCGCGGCGGCCCAGGAGCGGGCGCGGCGTCTGTTGCAGATCCAAAAGAGCCTTAACCAGCAACTGTTCCAGTTCCGCTACCAGGGCGCCGATCGCATCCGCGAGGAGTACCGGAAACTCGACAACGAGCTGAAGGATCTGGGTAAGGCCGGCGCCGATCCAGAAACGATCGAGCGCCTGCGGTTCGGCGCGGCGGCGGTGCGCGACGATAAGCTCACCCAGCTCGCTCGGCGCGAGGATGAGATCGCCGACCGGCGCGCCCAGGCCAATCAGCGCGTTGCCGAGAGTCTGGGCTTCGAGCTGGAGGCGCTTAAGAAGACCGATCGGCAACGTTTTGTCGATGTGGCACTTCGTCGCTTGTCGGCCGAGGCAACCCCGAAACAACGCGAAGAAGTCGAAAGATTGGCCGGTGTGCTCTTCGACGAACAGGAAAAAATAACGGACGCGAACAAAGCCAGGGAAGAGGAGAACCAGCTACGCGCCGAGGGCAAGGTGCTGACCGACCAGTTGCGCACGGCCGAGGAGGCTTACGCCGACGAGATCGAACGGCTCAATGAACTGCTCGAGGCTGGCGCTATCAACCAGGAAGCGTTCGGCCGGGCGTCGGAGGGCGCCTACGACCGCATGCTCGATGCGAGTCGCGAATGGTCCGACGGCGTGCGGCGCGCGATCCGCGATTATCTCGACGAGGCCACCGATGCGGCCAAGACCTTCGAGCAGGCGACCACGCGGGCCCTGAAGGCGAGCGAGGACGCCTTCGTCGAATGGGCCCAGACCGGCAAGTTCTCCGCCAAGGACCTGTTCAACACCATCGCCGAGGAGGCGCTCGGGGCCGCCTACCGCATGGCGGTGGTGGCCCCGCTCAACAACATTCTCGGGAGCATCTTCGGCACCATCGGCGGCAGCATCTTCGGTGGGACGGGTACCGTTGCTACGACGTCCTCCGGCACGCCGATGATCGGCGACTTCCCGGTAACCTCGGGACCCACGGCGTTCGCCCATGGCGGCGGCGTGATCGGCCGCGACGCCTTCCCGGCCCGCATGGTCGACCCAAGGGCGTTCGACACCGCAACCCGTTACCACCGCGGCGGCATCGTTGGCGGTGAATTGCCGATCGTGGCCCGTAGCGGTGAGGGCGTTTTCACGCCCGGGCAGATGCAGGCGTTGGCCCCGGTCCCGGACGCCAGGCCCGTGGTCCATGTCGCGGTCAACGTCCGCAACACCGCGCCCGGCGTCCGGGCTTCCGCCGATGTGCGGCGCGAGCCCGGCGGCGATCTCACCCTCGACATCATGATCGAGCAGATCGAGGGCGGCATGGCCCGCCATATCGGCCGCGGCGAGGGTTTGGCGCCGACGCTCGAGCGCCGCTACGGCCTCAATCCGGCCGCCGGTAGTTTGCGATGACCATCCGCTGGCCCGACCGCCTGCCGCTGCCGACCCTCGAGGGCTACGGCGTCCAGCCCGGCGAGGCGGTCCTGCGCACCGAGATGGAGGCGGGGCCGGCCCGCCAGCGCCGGCGCTTCACCGACGTGCCGAGCCGCATCGCCGTACGCTGGGTGCTCAGGCCCGATCGGTTCGCGCTCTTCGAGGCCTGGTACCGCTGGGTCGCGGCCGAGGGCGGCGCCTGGTTCGAGATGGACCTGCTGGGCGGTCTCGGCCTGTTGCCGCAGGAAGCCCGCTTCACCCGCCAGTTCGATGCCAGGCCCTGGCGCGGCCGGCTCTGGGAAGTAACCAGCGAACTGGAAATCCGGGCCCGGCCGACGCTCAGCGAAGGCGCCATGAGTCTGCTGCTCACCGAGGATATGCCGGCTCTCAACGCGAGCATCGATGCGCTGGGCGCCCTCGTCCACGAGACCCTGCCCGGGCCGCACGCCTGGTAGGGACGCCCGGCGGCGGCACCGGCGCCGTCACCAAGATTCGGAGAAGACCATGAATCTCGAAACCGAGCTGCGCGCGGCGGTCTCGCGCGCCGACGCCGACAGCCGTCTGCTGCACGAGATCGTCCACGGCGACGCGAACACGTCCGTCGACACCGAGGGCGGTGCGGTGAAGAGCGTCGCCAAGGCAATCGGCGACGTCGAAGCCGGTGTTGCCGTGGCCGCAACGGTGGTCACGGACGGGGTCGCGGCGAGCGAAGCCGCGCGCGATGCGTCGATCGAGGCCCGGGATGCGGCCCAGGCCGCGGTCGGCGGCGTGCTGGTCTCCGCCGCCGACACCACGGCCGACAAGCTCTCGGTCAAGCTCCGGCCCGGTTACGGCATAGAGACCGCGATCGAGGAAGCCGGCGGCGACGAGCGGCTGCGCTTCGCCGTCACCCCGCAGCTTAACGCGGGTGCCCTCATCGCACTCGCCGAAGCGTTCATCTGACGCCGGTCTTCCCTATTCGAGAACAGGAGCCGCCCATGGCCAATCAACCGATCTTCGTCGCCGCGTACCGCCAGGATTATGCGACCCTCGCCGCCGCGCGCGCCAACCAGGCGCAGGACCTGTTCACGCCCGGCGCCAACGGCACCCGCATCCACGCGATCGTGCTCGCCAATGACGGCGACGTGCCCGCGCTGGTCGAGTTCGGCGCCTACGACGTCGTCGGCGACGACATCGAGGTCGACATCGCACCCGGCACCGCGCCGGACACCGATCCCTTCACGGTGACGCGCGACAGCGGCGCCTGGCCGGCGCTCGAGACCGGTCTGGTGCTGACGCTCTCGAAGGGCGCGGTGGCGAACCGGGGCGATTACAGGCTCTGCGCCCGGACCGATACCGTGCTTACCCTCGAGAACACGCCCGGCAACGCCATCGCCGCGGCCACCGGCATCGACGCCGCCATCTACCACTGGCGGCCGATCTGGTCGGCGACGGTGCCCGCGCGGGCCGGCTTCGACGGCTATCCGGCTTACGCCGGCCTCGATCCGGGGCAGATGCCCTGGCTCGATGCCGCCGGCGACCGCTGGCTGCTGCCGACGACGGCGCTGGCGGCACGTCTGCCGCGGAACGCCAACGGGACCGTCACCGGCAACGTCCACGTCACCCTGTTCGGCGGCGATTACTGATGGCGAACTCCACCGTCACCGCGGATCTGCCGCGCCGCCGGCCGCCGCCGCGCCCGCACAAGCTGCCGGCGAGCCAGCGCTGCGTCGGGCTGATGAACGGCGAGGCGTCGTATCCGGGCAAGGGCTGCGCCTCGGATATCACCTATTACTACATGGCCTATCGTCATGGCCGACGGCACCGTCCGCATGAGCGGGAACCAACAACAACAACGAACTCGCCATGGAGGGCAATGCCTACAACCCCCAGCATCTGCATTACCTGGTCTGGGACAACCGCACCGACGCCGACCATCCGGTCGCCGGGCGGCCCCTCTATGTCGTCGGCTCTTACAGCGCCGTCGCCATGCTGACCGATGACGGCGATGTCGTCGCCTGGGGCCATAACGGCCACGGCCAGCAGGGGCGCGGGCACACCACCGGCAACGGCATCGCGCGCTCGATCGATGCGAGCGATATCGGCCGCGCCTCCGGTATTCCGGGACGGGACGTGGTCAAGCTCGACCTGGTGCGGGGCTCTCCGGCCAACTCGTCGTCCCTCCATGCACTCTGCCGGGACGGCAGCCTGTAGGCCTGGGGCCATGGCTCTTACGGCAATCTCGGCCAGGGCGACACGAGCCACAGTTACAGGCCGGTGCGCTGCAAGAAGACCGGCGATGTGCCGCTCGCCGACGTGATCGACTTCTGGCCGGGTCACGGCGACCGCAACGCCTGCTTTGCGCTGACCCGGGAGGGCACGCTGTGGGCCGCGGGCGACAACAGCTGGGGCAAGCTCGGCGTCGACGACGGCACCACCGACAAGCACCTCTTTACCGAAGTGGCGGGGCTGCCGGGCGGCGCAGTGATCCGCAAGGTCGCGCCCTGCGGCTCGTCGCGCGGCGCGGCGACCGCGGTGCTGCTCAAGGACGGCAGCATCTGGACCGCGGGCCATGGAGGCCACGGCTTTCACGGCAACGGCGCCACCGATCATCGCCACCTCTTCGAGAAGCTGCCGCTGCCGGCCGGGGTCGCCGCCGCCACGGATCTCTGGGCCGGCGGCGAATACGCACAACTCTGGTTCAACGGCGACGACGGCAACACCTACGCCTGCGGCTATAACGGCCAGGGCCAACTCGGCATCGGCAACACCACCGGGGATATCACCGCGCCGACGAGGGTCGCCCTGCCCGAGGGCGTGACGGCACAGATGATCTCCACCGGCGGCGCCCTCGCCGCCGCCCATTACCATTCCACGGTCATGCTGGGCTCCGACGGCCGCGTCCATACCTGCGGCCATTACGGCCAGTACGGCGCCTGGGGCGCCGGCCAGAGCTCGACCCCGCTGCAATGGCCGCTGCCGATCCCGCCGGAGCAGTGGGACGCGGTCGAGGTGGTGGCCCACGGCTTCACCTCGGAGGTGGGCTTCTTCGTCCGCTGCGCCGACGGCACCGTCTGGGCGGCGGGGCGCAATACCAACAACAAGCTCGGCGTCGAGGGCGGCGCCAGCTACCCCTCGGTGATGGCCCGGGTCGAGCTCTACTAGGGAGATACACATGCATCTCATCAGCTATGTGGAATCCGAGACCGGCGCCCACTTCCTGCCGCCGACGAGCTGGATCGACGGCCAGTTCACCTGGCTCTGCGAGTGCGACGGCCGCCACTACGCCCGTATCGCCTCGCTCGATTACGGCGAGCAGGACGGAGGCATCGATCTCACCGTCCATGATCTCGCGGCCGAGACCGATCTCGCCGCCAGGCTCGACGCGCTCGCCGTCGACCGCATCCGAGGCGCGGTGTCCTGCCGGGCCGAGCGCTACGCCCGCGAGATGCCGATCGGCGATCAGCTCGACGCCGTCCTCAAGACCCTCGACAGTCTGCGCGAGGGCGGTGCTGAGCTGCCGGCCGAGACGGAGGCGCTGATCGAACGCTGGCAGGGGATCAAGGCCGACCATCCCAAGCCGGAGCTGCTGCCGGCCCCCACTGCCCAATCGGAATAGCGGACCCGTGCCCGATCCGACGCTCGAGCAGGCGATCCGCGAGGCCTACGCCTCGGCGCCCGCCGACACCGTCATCCTGCACACCCTCGAGCTGCGCCACCCGGCCTTCGTAGACGACGACGGCCGCCCCACCGCCGTCCGGGTGGTGCGCGATCACGTCGATCTGACCGCCCGCCTGGAGGCAACGGCACCGCTCGATGCGGGCGAGACGGTTCGGTTCGTGGCGTTGGCTTTCGAACTCGAACTGCCGCCGGTCGATACCGCGCCGGTGCCCGAGATCTCCGTGACCCTGGACAATGTGAGCCGCGAGATCGTCCGCCATCTCGACGCCGCGGCGACCAGCCTCGAGCGGATCGAGGTCACCTACCGGCCCTACCTCTCGACCGACCTCGAGGGCCCGCAGATGGACCCGCCGATCACCTTGACGCTGACCGAGGTCGAGGTCGACGTGTTCCGCGCCACCGGCCGCGCCCGCATGCTCGACATCGGCAACCGGGCCTTCCCGGCCGAAACCTATACAGCCAAACGGTTCCCGGGGCTCACCCGCTAGTGTTGCGATTCTAACATTTGGTTCCTGAGCCCGGGGGTGAAGGTCGCAGTTTGCGTAGATTTAATGGGAACGAAATGTCTCGATCGGAACACTAGATGCACTGGGCCGAAGACCTGATCGGCCGCCCGTGGGCCGCGGGCGGGCGTGGACCGGACGCGTTCGACTGCTGGGGTCTGGTGCGCTGGTGCTGGCGTGAGCGTTTCGGCATCGAGGTGCCGAAGATCCCGGTCGACGCCGCGAACCTGCGCGCCGTGCTCGCCGGCTTCCGCGATCACCCCGAGCGGCAACGCTGGCGGCCGGTCGAGCGCGCCCGCGAGGGCGATGCCGTGTTGAGGCGCCAGTCCCGCCATCCGGTCCATGTCGGCATCTGGCTCGCCGTCGACGGCGGCGGCGTGCTGCACGCCGCCCGCGATGTCGGTGTGGTGTTCCAGGCGCCGGCCGATCTCACGGCCCATGGTTGGCGGATCGAGGGTTTCTACCGCTTCACCGGAGATGCCTGATGCCCAGCACCGTCGTCATGCTGCACAACCCGTTCCGCCCGGACCGGGACCGCGAAGTAATCGCCGTCGCCGAGCCGCTCTCGATCCGCGAGTGGCTCGACGAACAGGGCATCCGAGAGGCGGGGACGGGCGAAGCCCGGACAGCGAGACGACAAGACTGGTTCGATCATCCGACGATCTGTCTGCGCAACGGTTCGCCGGTGCTGCGCGGCCGCTGGGACGAGACGTTCGTCGCGGACGGCGACATGGTCGTGTTCGTGCCGCTGCCCCAGGGCGGCGGCGGGGGCGGCAAGAACCCGCTGCGGACCATCCTCATGCTCGCCGTCATGGTCGCCGCACCCTATCTCGGCGGGCTCATCGCCGGCGCCATCGGCGTCACTTCGACCATCGGCATCTCTCTGATCACCGCCGGCGTGGCGCTGGTCGGCACGACGCTGGTCAATGTCCTGCTGCCGCCGCCGAAGCCCGCCGCGCCGAGCTTCGGCAAGGGCGTGCCCTCGCCGAGCCCGACCTATTCGCTGCAGGCCCAGGGCAACCAGGCGCGCCTCACCCAGCCGATCCCCGTGATCTACGGCCGCCACCGGGTCTATCCCGATCTCGCGGCGACGCCCTGGGCCGAGTACGAGAACAACGAGCAATACCTGCATCAGCTGCACTGCATCGGCCAGGGCGAGCACGAGGTCGAGCAGATCCGCATCGAGGACACGCCGATCGCCTCATTCGAGGAGATCGAGACCGAGTTGGTGGCACCGGGGGCCGCCGTCACCCTGTTCGAGACCGATGTGGTCACGGCCCCCGAGATCGCCGGCCAGGAACTCATCGGCGTCAGCGACCGGGAGTCCACCGTTGCGACGAACGATGCCGGCGAGGAAGTCACGGTGATCGATGAAGGCTGGATCGGTCCCTTCACGGCCAACCCGGCCGGCACCGAAGCCATCGGGATCGGCATCGATGTGGTGATGCCGCGCGGGCTCTATTACGCCAATGACGACGGCAGCTTCAGTAATCGCACCATAGCTTGGGAGGTCGAGGCCCGCGCCGTCGACGATGACGGCATCGCTATCGGTGAGTGGATTGCGGTCGCCTCCGAAAGCGTGACCGCCGCCACCAACACGCCGCAGCGCAAGAGCCACCGCTACGCCCTCGATGCCGGGCGTTACGAGGTCCGGCTCCGGCGCACCAACGACAAGAGCGGCGATGCCCGCGCCGGCCACGTCATCCACTGGGGCGGGCTCAAGGCCTTCCTCGAGGACGCGCCCGAGTTCGGCGGGGTGACCTTGCTCGCGGTCCGGATGCGCGCCACCGACAATCTCTCGCAGCGCTCGGCGCGCATGATCAATTGCATCGTCACCCGCAAGCTGCCGGTGTGGGACCCCGCGGCCGGCTGGTCCGAGCCGCGGGCCACGCGCTCGCTGGCCTGGGCCTTCGCCGATGCCGCCCGGGCACAGTACGGCGCGGGGCTCGACGACGCCCGCATCGATCTCGACGCGCTCCATGCCCTCGATGCCGTCTGGCAATCGCGCGGCGACCGCTTCGATGCGGTGTTCGACCAGGGGCTCACGGTATGGGAAGCGCTCACCCGCATCGCCCGCTGCGGCCGGGCGCTGCCCTTCCTGCAAGGCGGGATATTGCGGATCGCCCGCGATGCGCCGCGCACCCTCCCGGTGGCGCTGTTTGGGCCCCGCAACATCGTCAAGGGCAGTTTTCGGGTCCAGTACGTCATGCCCGGCGGGGACACCGCCGACGCGGTGACGGTGACCTATTTCTCGGAGCGCACCTGGACCCCGGACGAGGTCGTCGCCGCCCTGCCGGACAGTGCGACGGACGCCATGGACAAGCCTGCCACGGTCGATCTGTTCGGTTGCACCGGCCCGGAACAGGCCATGCGCGAGGGCCTCTACATGGCCGCCGCCAACCGCTACCGCCGGCGCATCGTCACCTTCCGCACCGAGCTCGAAGGCCTGATCCCGACCTACGGCGATCTCATCGCGATCACCCACGACCTGCCGCGCTGGGGCCAGGGCGGCGAGGTGACGGCCGTCCACGGCCGGACGCTCACCCTGAGCGAGCCGCTGGAATGGAACGCAGGAGAAAAGACAGCCGCGGGAACCGGCGCGGCCACAGCCGGGCCGCCCGTCCATTACCTCGCGCTTCGCCGGCGCGACGGCAGCTTGAGCGGGCCCTGGCCGGTCGCGCCCGGCGCGGATGCACGCACCGTGCTGTTGGATGAAGACCTCGACCTCGAGCCCTACACCGGCGCCGAAGAGGAACGTACCCACTTCGCCTTCGGCCCGGGCGAAGCCTGGGGCCTGCGCGCCCGCGTAATGGCCGTGCGGCCGCGCGGCGAGCAGGTCGAGATCACCGCCGTCGGCGAGGACGCCCGCGTGCACGAGGCCGACCGGGCCGCCTGAGCCCGCTACCCAGTCGGAAGGAACACCCGCCGTGACGGCCGTCCTTCGGGGCGAACCCGTCGTCATGGCGTTGCAGTATCGGAGACATGCCCGTGGGCCGTCTGCCCGGTCGCGCCGATTCCGGCCCGACGACGGCGTCACCGCGTCATCGGCCGAGGCGCCTAGCGCGCGTGCTTCAGCGCGCTGTCCCAATGCTCGACGATCCTGCCGTCTGCGATGCGAAACATGTCGAACCAGGTGGTCGTGTACGTCTTGGAAGCGTCGGCTGGGTCGGGATATCGCACCACGTGCGCCATCGTCACGAGATCGCCCTCGGCGGTGATCGAGACGATTTCGGCCTTGATCTCGGGTGCCACCGGCAGGTGAGGTGGCCCCGGAAAATCGGACAGGTCGTTAAGGTGTATTCCACCGTCTGACGGAGGAATGCAGATGAGCAGCAAGCGACGGAGATTTTCAGGGGAGCTGAAGGCGAAGGTGGCGCTGGAGGCGCTTCGGGGCGACCGGACGCTGCAGGAGATCGCCTCGCAGCACCAAGTCCATCCGAATCAGGTGGGCGCCTGGAAGCGCCAGGCGATGGAGGGTCTGGTCGAGGTGTTCTGGAAGGGCGCCGAGCGGCGGGTCCGGGACCATGAGAGCGAGGTCCGCGATCTTCACGCCAAGATCGGGGAGCTGATCGTGGAGCGGGATTTTTTGTCGCGCGGGCCCGGTCGATGAGCCGGTCGGAGCGCCGCGCGATGGTGGGGCGCGACCACCCGGCGCTGAGCCTGAGCCGTCAATGCCGCCTGCTGTCGCTCGGGCGCTCCTCGCTTTACTACGAGCCGAAGGGGGAGAGCGCCGAGGCGCTGGCGCTGATGCGGCGGATCGACGAGCTCTTCCTGCAGTACCCGTTTTACGGCGCCCGTCGGATGGCGCTTCACCTGCGCCGCGAGGGCGTGCGGATCGGCCGACGCCGGGCCGGGCGGCTGATGCGCCTGATGGGGCTTCAGGCAATCTATCGGGCGCCGCGCACCAGCGCGCCCCACCCCGAGCACCGGGTCTGGCCCTATCTGCTGCGGGGCTTGGCGATCGAGCGACCGAACCATGTGTGCATCACTTACATCCCGGTGCAGCGTGGCTTCCTTTACCTGGTGGCGATCATGGACTGGGCGAGCCGTTATGTTCTGGCCTGGCGGCTGTCGAACACGCTGGACGCGAGCTTCTGCACAGACGCTCTCGAAGAGGCCCCGGCCCGGCATGGCAAGCCGGAGATATTCAACACCGACCAGGGTAGCCAGTTCACCAGCTTCGCCTTCACCGGGCGCCTGCAGGCAGCCGACATACGGATCTCGATGGATGGCAGGGGCCGGTGCATGGACAATATCTTCATCGAACGGCTGTGGCGCTCGCTCAAATACGAGGCGATCTATCTCCACGAGATCGCCGACGGCTTCTCCGCCCGGCGCCTGATCCGTGACTGGGTCCGCTTTTACAACCTCGAGAGGCCGCACTTGGCGCTGGACGGGCGAACCCCGGCAGAGGCATACCGCGGCGAGCCGCCTGTGGATATGATGGACAAGCCGCTTCGCGCCTTGCCCACATCCCCACAGGCGCAGCAACAACAGGAAGATCGTTTGAAAGGGATTCTGGCGGCCTGAAAAACAACCGGAATACACCTTAACTCAGCCGCCAGGCTGTCCGGAAAGGCGAGGCCACCTCAATCTGCGACAGCAATCGCGAATTTTCTCCAGCGCAGCAAGGCTAGTGGATAAAATCTGACATTTGAATCCCGAAGGGGATTTCCGCCGGACTCTCTGTGTGCGAGTCTGGCTCATGCGCCCAGGAATCAGCATCATCTTGAGCCCTGCCGACCGTCGTCGTCTGGAGGCGCTCGTCGGGGACCGCAACGTCGCCCAGAAGCATGTTTGGCGCGCACGGATCGTACTGCACAGCGCTGATGGCATCGGCACCAATGGGATCATGCGCCGGACCGGCAAGTCGAAGACCTGCGTCTGGCGCTGGCAGGAGCGCTTCGCCCAAGAGGGCTACGACGGTCTGCTGCGCGACAAGACACGGCCATCGCGCATCCCGCCGCTCGGCCCGGAGGTGGCCGAGCGGGTAGTCGCCCTGACGCTGAGCGACCCGCCCGCCGAGGCGACCCACTGGGTCGCCGCCATGATGGCCAAGGCGACCGGCATCAGCGTCAGCTCGGTGCAGCGCATCTGGCGCGCACACGGGCTTCGGCCCCATCGGGTGCGGCAATTCAAGCTTTCGAACGATCCCGACTTCGTCGCCAAACTGCGCGATGTGGTCGGGCTCTACGTCGACCCGCCGGCCCACGCCATCGTGCTCTCGGTCGACGAAAAGTCGCAGATCCAGGCGCTCGACCGCACCCAACCCGGCCTGCCGATGAAAAAGGGCCGTCTTGGCACCATGACCCACGACTACAAGCGGCATGGCACGACCACCCTGTTCGCCGCCCTCAACGTGCTCGAGGGCAAGGTTATCGGGCGCTGCATGCAGCGCCACCGCCACCAGGAGTTGATCCGCTTCCTCAACGCCATCGAGGCCGATATCCCGGCCGGCAAGGGCGTCCATGTGATCCTCGACAACTACGCCGCCCACAAGCATGCCAAGGTGCGCGCCTGGCTCGGCCGCCACGAGCGCTTCACCTTCCACTTCGTGCCGACCTCCTGCTCCTGGCTCAATGCCATCGAGGGCTTCTTCGCGAAGCTCTCGAAGTGGCGCCTGAAACGCGGCGACCTCTCGAAGTGGCGCCTGAAACGCGGCGTGTTCCGCTCCATTGTCGACCTCCAGGTCGTCATCAACCGCTTCCTCGACGAGACCAACAACAACCCAAAGCCGTTCACCTGGACCGCCGATCCAGACAAAATCATCGCCGCCGTCAAACGAGGGCACCAAGTGTTAGATTCGATCCACTAGACTGGCGAAAGTTTGGAACTAATTCGCTCTGCAATCGCCCAACTAGTGTTGCGATTCTAACATTTGGTTCCTGAGCCCGGGGGTGAAGGTCGCAGTTTGCGTAGATTTAATGGGAACGAAATGTCTCGATCGGAACACTAGTGGAGCTTCGAAACCCAATCGCTGTGCAATCGCGAATAGCCAGAGAAGGTTTCGATTCCAGTTTCGTTCCCACCGCCACACATTGTTTAATTACAAGGGGATATAGAGCGTCTGTAGCTCTATTCCCCAATTTGTTCAACATACAGGCTCCTGCATGGGGCCTCGTTTGGGCTTTTTTGCCCGCCGATCTCGGTGGGGCGAGCCGAGGCAGGCATGCCCCAGGACGATGAGTCCTACCGCACTGGCGGCTTCGAACCGGATGAGGATGGCGAGGGCTCGCCCATCTTCATGGCCTAGCAGTGCTGTTCAATTTTGGCCGGCAAAACCTATCCTCTCATGTCCCATGCGTTGGGGCGGTACCGGAACTCGGCGCCGCGGGAGTACCCGCGCGGTAGTTGCCCGATTTGATGAGGACGGGCATTAATGGCCAACAAGGACCCGCAGGGAGAAAACCGCCATGGGCTCGACCATCACCACAACCGCCGCCGACGGCCACACGCTGGACGCCTACCGGGCCGATCCGGAGGGCAAGCCGAAGGGCGCCATCGTCGTCATCCAGGAGATTTTCGGGGTCAATGCCCACATGCGGGCGGTGACCGACGGCTTCGCCGCGGCCGGCTATCTGGCCATCGCGCCGGCCATGTTCGATCGCGCCGAGCGAGGGGTCGAGGTGGGCTACGACGAGGCCGATATGGCCCGCGGCCGGGGCGTTCGCGCCAAGATCGCCTGGGACGACGCGGTCAAGGACATGGAGGCCGCCGCGGCCGCCGTTGGAGACGCCGGCAAGGTCGGCGTCGTCGGCTATTGCTGGGGTGGCTCCCTGGCCTGGCTGGCGGCCACCCGGATGCGCGTCGATGGGGCGGTCTGCTACTACGGCGGCCAAATTCCGGACTTCAAGGACGAGACGCCCCGCTGCCCCACCATGCTGCACTTTGGCGAAGTTGACGCCGGCATTCCCCTCGACAAGGTGGAAGCGGTGCGCCAGGCCCACCCCAACCTGCCGCTACACCTTTATCCCGCCGGCCACGGCTTCAACTGCGACCATCGCGGCAGCTATGACGCCGACAGCGCCAAGCTGGCCCTGGAACGGACCCTCGCCTTCTTCGCCCAACACGTAGGGTAGGAACCGGCAGGCCTGACAGCGGCATTGACGGGCTGAAAGACTCACCACAGAGGCACCGATACACAGAGATAGAAAGCAGCCGCCATCCGGTGACTATCTCATAGAACGAATTTTTCTCTGTGCTTCGGTGCCTCTGTGGTTTTCTTCGAACTTGATGACGGCGGCATCCCTCATGCGTAGGGACAATCGGTCCGGTCGCAGGGGCACGCGGTGTCGCGGGGCACGTAGTCGCCGCAGCGGGGACACGGTTCCAGGTCCTCGACGGCGGACGAGGCCGACGGGCGGGGTTCTTGTTGGCGGGGCTCCTGTTGGCGCCGGGGCCGTTTGCCGATCCCTTGGCGCCGTTCTTTCCAGCGCAGGGCGAACCACACCGCAGCTACCACCAGCGCGGTCAGCAGAAATTCGCGCAAGCCCGGCACGGCTCAGTCCCCGAACGCTGTCATAGCCCCAGTCGATTCCACCACAGGCGTTCCTCCACCGCCGCCAAGACCGAATCCGCCGCCAACCCCAAACCATCGGATGCGGCCCGTTCGCCGATTCCCAGGGACGCGATGCCCCGGCGCCACCACGGCCGGGCGGTCGCCACGACCTTGAACCTGACCTTGTCGCCGAACCGCTGCCGCAGCACGCCGCGCAGATCGCCGAGGCCGTCGATCAGCCCCATTTCCAAGGCCGTTCGGCCGGTCCAGAAGGCGCCGCTGAACACTTCGGACTCCGCGGTCTTGAGGCGAAGGCCCCGGCGGTCCCGCACATGGTGCATGAAGGCCTGGTGGATGTCCTGCTGGATCGTCACCAGGTGGGCCACATCCTCGGGCGTCTCGCGGAGGAACGGATCGAGCAGCCCCTTGCGCTCGCCCGCCGTATGAAGGCGCCGCTCCACACCCCACCGCCGCAGCAGATCGACAAAGCCGAATCCGCCGCTGATCACCCCGATGGAGCCGAGAAGCGAGCTTTCGTCGGCAAAGATCTCGTCGGCGGCGCAAGCCAGCCAGTAGCCGCCGGAAGCCGCCGCGTCTTCGGCGAAGGCCAGCACCGGCAGCTCGTGTTCCTCGGCCAGGGCCCGAATGCGCCGGGCGATGAGGGCCGACTGCACGGGCGATCCGCCCGGGGAATTGATCGCCAAGGCGACTGCCCGCGCCCCGCGCGCCTTGAACGCCCGTTCCAGCGGGCCGGCGAGGCCCGACAGGGTCATGCCTCGGCGCATGGGTCCCATGCCGCCGATGATTCCCGACAGGCGGACCACCGATACCACCGGTGGTCCCTCCCGAACCATCGGGATGGGCAGATTCGCAAGGTGATCGCGCAGGGACATGGTGCTTGGAGTCCAAAGGGGGCGGGGCCATAGTTGAGCGCGGCCGTGGAACCCGTCAAGCGCTGTCGGGACAGGCGGCGGTCATGGGGAGAGGTGGATTGCGTCGCCGTGCCGCAGGACGGCGTCCGCCCCGGGCATGAAACTCCCGTCTTGCCGGTGAAGGACCAGTCCCCGCATAAGGCGCAAGGGTGCGCGGGATCCCTTGCGGCCCTGGACGATCACCCGCTTGGCCGTGTCCCCGTCTTCCCGCGCCCACAGGGGGAACAGCGAAAGTCCACCGACCTGATCCCGCAGGTGCTCCAGCAGGTCCCCCAGGCGGTCGGCGCGATGGATCACGGTGACGGTGCCCTCGGGCCGTGTCCTGGCAACGCAGAACTTCAGCCAATCCGCCAGGCCCCCGGCGCCCTCCATGGTCGCCCCGGCCTTGACCGGATGGGGCGAGGCGCGATCGCGGTTTGGCTGCCCGTAGGGCGGGTTGGTCATCACATGGTCGAAGCGGTCCCGCGCCAAGCCAGGCGGCGGGAACGCCAGGTCGCCAGTTGTGAAGGAGACCCTGTCCGCGACCCCGTTGGCGGCGGCATTCCTCTGGGCCAGCAGGGTCAGGTCCGCATCCCGTTCCAGACCGACGACGGTGACCCCGGGAACCCGCGACGCCAGGCAAAGGGCCGCCCCGCCGACGCCGCTGCCCACATCGAGGACGATGTCACCCGCCCGCGCCGGGACCGCGGCGGCCACCAGCGGCGTGTCGATGGCGACCCGGTAGCCTTCCGCCGGCTGCGCCAATAGCAACCGACCGCCCAGCAAGCGGTCTTCCGTATGGGCGGGCGCCGCTTCCGCCTCTCTCGCCAAGGCCTGTTCAATCATCTGAAGCGGGCAGGGCGCCCCGACGGAGCGCTTCTCCCAGGCGCACCACCTCTTGGGCCCGCGGCAGATCGCCATCCGCCACCATCACCCGGCGGGGGATCGCCGAGATGCTGCCCTCGACAATGCTGGTGTGGGTATCGAGAACGATGGCCTCGATGCCGGTCGCCGCCAGTTCGGCGGTCAGCCACGAAATGAGAATGGGATCGTTGGTGCGTGTCAGTTCACGCATGGCGTGCGAGGCTCCCCTGATCGGTCGATCTTGACCCTACAGGGACAGCCTCCCTATGCTCAACAGTCCCGGTGGGACAATGAAACCGCCCGGTGGGACAATAATTCCGGAGGAACCGTGGGCGTCGTCGTTAATCTCGAGGAAGAACGACGCAAGCCGCCATCGCTGGACGCGCTGACGGCGTTGGTGGCCGACGACCTGAAATTGGTCAACGTGTTGATCCTTCGGCGCATGGAAAGCCCGGTGGCCTTGATCCCGCAGATCGCCGGACACATCATCGCCGCCGGCGGCAAGCGCCTGCGCCCCATGCTGACCCTGGCGTCCGCCCGCATGTGCCGCTGCGCCGACGACCGGCACATCGGCCTGGCGGCCTGCGTGGAATTCATCCATACCGCCACCCTGCTTCACGACGACGTGGTCGACCACAGTTCCCTGCGCCGCGGCTTGGCTTCGGCCAACGAGATCTTCGGCAACAAGTCCAGCGTCCTGGTGGGCGACTTCCTGTTCAGCCGCGCCTTCGAGCTGATGGTCGAGGATGGCTCCCTGGAAGTGCTGGCCATCCTGTCGCGAACCTCGGCCCTGATCGCCGAGGGGGAAGTGGCCCAACTGGTCACCGCCAACGACACGGAAACCAGCGAGTCCGCCTACCTGGATGTGATCCGCGCCAAGACCGCCCAGCTGTTCGCCGCCGCCTGCCGTATCGGCGGGGTGGTCGCCGACCGCCCCCGGGTGGAGCGGGAGGCCCTGGACAACTACGGGATGAACTTAGGCATCGCTTTCCAGCTTATCGACGACGTGCTGGACTACTCGGCCAAGCAGGCGGCGCTGGGCAAATCCATTGGCGACGACTTCCGGGAGGGCAAGATCACCCTGCCTGTTGTGCTCGCCTTTCGTCGTGGGGACGAGGTGGAACGGCGGTTCTGGCGCCGGACCCTGGAGGACCTGGAGCAGGCGGACGAGGACCTGGACCGGGCGGTGCGCCTGATGGAGAAGCACCACGCCCTGGCCGATACCGTGTCCCGGGCCCGCCACTACGGCGCCATCGCCCGCGATGCCATCGGCATCTTCCCCGACAGCCCGCAGAAGGCGGCCCTGGTCGATCTGGTGGATTTCTGTATCGAGCGGGCTTACTGAGACCCGCACCCGCAAGGCACCCAATGACCGCGCCGCCTTGCCCTCGGCCCAGCCCGGGGCTATATAGCGGGCGTCCGGTCGGAGTGTAGCTCAGCCTGGTAGAGCACTGTCTTCGGGAGGCAGGGGCCGGAGGTTCGAATCCTCTCACTCCGACCAACTATTCCGCCGGTCTTGGCGCCGTCCGCCCCGCAGGTTCCGCGCCCGTCGTAGCCACCCGGGCCTTGCGACGATATGGCGTGGCGGGCCTACATGGCGCAGTGGGAATACCATAGCCGATGGTTCTTCCCCGAACGTTCGCGCAATAGCTCGTCCAACTGCCGTTGCCCCTGGGCAAGCTCACCCGCCATTCGGTTGCTGGGCCGTCGCGGTGTGGCACGGGGAAGGAGCGTGGCAAGAAGCCTGCGGAGGACACCCTCGTTCGGGGCACGATCGGTCGCCAATTCCGGCCTCCCTTCTACTTTCCAGCCGCCACCCACGATCGCCGGCGAGTGTACCTTGAGGTAACCGTTTCGCGATAGGGTGCAAGGGAACGAACGTCATGCGTCACCAAGCGGCAATGCCAGCGGAGCACCCATCGTTATGAAGTATGCGCTCGGTCCGCACCGTGTGCGCACGCAGGCGGGCCGCTACTGGATAGCCCCCGACGCCACCGTCATCGGCAAGGCGATCCTGGGCCGGGATTCCAGTGTCTGGTTCGGCACCGTCCTCCGGGGCGACAACGATCCTATCGAACTGGGCGCCGAAACCAACGTCCAGGATCGCTGCGTCCTGCATTCGGACCCGGGCTTCCCCATGACCATCGGCCGGGGCGTTTCCGTCGGCCACGGGGCCATGCTGCACGGCTGTGCCATCGCCGACAATTGCCTGATCGGCATCGGCTGCATCGTCCTCAACGGCGCCGAGGTGGCGGAGAACTGCATCATCGGCGCCAACAGCCTGATCCCGGAAGGAAAGGCGATCCCGCCCAATTCAGTCGTCTTGGGATCGCCGGGACGGGTGATGCGCGAGGTGCGACCCGAGGACATCGCGGGAATCCGCGCCTCGGCGGCGTTCTACGTGGCGCGGTGGCGACAATACGAGGCGGAACTGCGACCCGATCCGTGAGCGTCGGGCTGGATCACGATATCAAATATCCTTGGCGCGGAAGCCCACCAGCTTCTCGCGTTCCTCGTCCCACAGGGCCAGCCGCGCGCAGCGAACGCTCTGCACCAACGTCAGGCGAGGCACCTCGAAAAGCTCCGGCAACGCCTTCATGCACTCGCGCAGGCGATAGTTGGGCACCGTCGCGCACAGGTGATGCACATGGTGGAGGCCCAGGTTCGCCGTCACCCACCCCAGGAGCGGCGGAAGATCGTAATAGGAGCTTCCCTCGTAGGCCGACTGGTGGACGTTCCAGGTTTTGCCGCGCCGCCAATAGGCGCCGTCGAACTGATGCTGCACGAAGAACATCCATACCCCCGCGACGGAAGCGGCGACCATAATGGGCAGGTGAACCATGGCAAACTCGGCGAAGCCCACGGCCATTCCCATCACCAGGGCCAGGGTGGCGATGGCGGCGTTCGTAAACATCACGCTGATCCACTGGCCCCGATAGGACAGGGGCAGGTCAAAAGGTACCCTGTGCTTCAGCCCAAAGACATAGACCGGACCAATTCCGAACAGGACCAGGGGATGACGATAGAGGCGATAGGCCAATCGCCGCCACGGCCGTAGGTCCCGGTACTCCCGCACCGTCAATGTCGTAATGTCGCCGACCCCGCGCCGATCAAGGTTCCCCGAGGTGGCGTGATGCACCCCGTGGGCCCAGCGCCAATAGCGGTACGGCGTCAGAGTCATCACACCCAGGATCATGCCGACGACATCATTGGCCCGCCGGGAGCGGAAGTAGGACCCGTGACCGCAATCGTGTTGGATGGCGAACAGGCGAACCACCAATCCCGCCGCCACCAAGGTCAGCAGGAGGGTCAGCCAGTATCCGATGCCCAGCGCCGCCCACGAGGCGAGCCACGCGACGACGAAGGCGCCCGCGGTGAGGGAAAGCTGCCCAATGCTGCGCTTTCGCTGGGGCACCGCGAACGGTTTCAGTCGAGCCGCCAGGGACGCGGGATCAAGCGGGGTCTGGCCGGTTTCGCTGGTGTCGCGGTTGGCGCCTGTCCGGTCCGCAGCGCCGGACTTTGGTACTATCATCAATCTAGCGGCTCAACTGTCAGGTTCGCTGCGCTTTCGGCAGCGGTCACACAGCCGGTTATGCCATCCCTCGCTGAGAAACGGCTTTCCGCAAGCCATGCAGGGCCGTTCCTGGGCGCAGTTTCCGGCAACCCGCGCGATGCCGGCGTCCTCCGCCAGTTCCGATTCCGCTTGAGATGGCAACGACCTGTCCGGCATCGCTCGTGTCCCTCGACTTGGTGCGGGGCCCCACCCCGATTGTCGTCTTCGCGCGTTGAAGTCGCGTTCAGCCTGGATCCCCGTGGGCCGATAGTGGGCTCGACAGGTGTGACCGAACGACGTGGCGCGCAACCGGCACGCGGACCGCCCTACCCAATCCCCGACGGTCGCAATAAATCCCCGGAAGTGCTGAGCGGGACGTCCCGTCGAACCGACGAAACCACGTCACCGGCCAGAACGCCGGTCGCCCTGAGAAGGCGATGGGCCATTTGTATCACTGAGTCCCTGCCGGGGCCAGTACGGAAAGACGACTCAGCGGGTAAGAATCCTGCGCGCGCCCCTCGCGGGTGTCGGGAAGCGCCGGATATGGGCTATCGTCCCTATCCGGTTAAAACAGGATCGGCCTAAATGTTCTTGTTATGTTCACGTAGAGGATGTAGGCTGATCGCATTGTCTCGGGCTTTTGGAGGGCGGTGCGATGGGCAGGATGTTGGCGTTTCAAGAACGGCACGGATCGGAAGCGGCCTGCATCGAGGCGCTGGCCCGGCTGCGCTGGCCGCAGGGCTATGTCTGTGCCCGCTGCGGCGAACGGCGGAGCTACCGAATGACGGCGCGGCCCAGGATCTTCGAATGCGCCCGTTGCGGTCATCAGGAATCGGTGACGGCGGGGACGATCTTCCACCGCACCCGCACGCCGCTCCGCAAATGGTTCCTGGCGGCGTGGTGGATGGCGCGCGACAAGCGTGGGGTCTCGGCCCTTTTGCTGTCCCGCGAGTTGGATCTGCGCTACGAGACAGCGTGGCTGATGGCTCATAAGCTGCGTCATGCCCTGACGGAGCGCTCGGAATTTCCGCTCGAGGGCTTGGTCGAGGTCGACGAGAGTTATTATGGCGGGCGCGGCAAGCCGGAGAGCCGGGGCCGGGGCCTTTCCAACCCGAACAAGAGCCTGTTGGTGATGGCCGTCGAGAAGCGGCCGGTCGGGCCGGGCAAGGGCATCAAGGGAAGCGGCTTCGTCGCCGGCCGGGCGCGGCTCGCCATCCTCCCGGCGGCCACCGCCCGCGAGCTGGGCGGCTTCGTGCGCGCCTCGGTCAGGCCCGGAAGCCGCCTCGCCAGCGACGCCTTCAAGGGGTACGCCGGACTCCGCGACACCTATCGCCACCACCCCGTCGTGCAAGGCGAAGGCAAGAATGCCGAGCGCTTGATGCCGGTCGTCCATGTCCTGTTTTCCAACGTGAAGACCTGGCTCAACGGCACCTATCACGGTGTCGGCGCCAAGCACCTGCCGCGCTATGCCCGGGAATGGAGCTACCGCTTCAACCGCCGCACACGCATCACCGATCTGGCCGACTTCGTCCTCCGCCGCGCCATGGACCAACCCACCATCACCTACAAGGAGCTGGTCGACAGTCTTCAACCGCAGGGTGCGCTACCTGCTTTAACCGGATAGGGACGTGGGCTATACCAGGGCGCCCCGCCGAGGAGCACGCCGGTGACCGACAGCAAGCCCCCTTTCCCCGCGCCCACAATCCTCCGCGACCCTGACCTGTTCGTCCGTACCGCGCCCTTCATGGGCCTGGCCAACGACGGCGACCTGTCGGGCTGTCGCCTGGCGGTGCTGGGAATCCCCTTCGATTGGGGTGTCCATGCGGTGCGCATCGGGTCCCGGTTGGGGCCCTCGGCGATTCGCCAGCAGTCGGCCCTGGTGCGGCCCTTCGAGCCGCCGATGGCCGATTTCGACCCCCGGGAGCGCCTGCGGGCCCACGATTGTGGCGACGCCAAGGTCACCCCAAGCCGGGTCGAGGAGTCCTTCGAGATCATCGAGCAGGCCATGGGGCGGATCCTCGACGCTGGTGCCCTGCCGCTGACCATGGGCGGCGATGGCATGGTCAGCCTGCCGCAGCTTCGCGCCCTGCATCGCCGGCACCCCGACCTGGTATTCCTGCACGTCGACGCCCACACGGATACCTCGCCGACGGTCGGCCAGTTTCCCTATACGACCGCCACCACCTTCACCCGGGCCGCCGAGGAGGGGTTGATCGATACGGCCAATTCCGTCCACGTCGGCCCGCGCGGCCCGATGCCGCTTCCGGGGATCTTCGAGCATACCCGGGACCAGGGCTACGAACTGATCACCGGCGACGACCTGCTGGGCATGGGCATCCCGGCCCTGCTGGAATACCTGCACCAGCGACTGGCGGGGCGGCCGGTGCAACTGGTGTGGGACATGGACGTGTTCGACCCGTCCTGCGCGCCGGGCGTCTGTACCCCCACATGGGGCGGGCTGACGGCACGGGAAGGGCTGGCGATCCTCCACGGGCTGGCGGGGCTGAACTTCGTCGGCTTCGACGTCAACACGGTCAGCCCGCCCCATGACGTCGGCGGCATGACCGCCTTCCTGGCGGCCACCATCATGCGCCAGTGCATGGTCCTGGCCTGTCACGCCCTGGGCATGGCTGGGAAGTAGAGGGACCCGTCCCATGGATCGCCGGCGGGCCGAGTTCCTGTTCCTCAACGTCGGTCATTTCCTGGACCACTATTTCGTTCTCATCTTCGCCACCGTCGCCGCCCTCAAACTGGCCGACGAGTGGGGCCTTTCCTATGGCGCCCTGATTCCCTACGCCGCTCCCGGCTTCGTGGCCTTCGGCGTCGGCGCCATCCCGGCCGGATGGCTGGCCGACAAATGGAGCCGGGAGGGCATGATGGTGGTCTTTTTCCTCGGCATCGGCGCCAGTTCGGCGATCACCACCTTCGCCGGGACACCCTTGCAGATGGGGGCGGGGCTGACCATCATCGGCCTGTTCGCCGCCATCTACCATCCGGTCGGCCTAGCCATGGTGGTCCAGGGCCGGGCCCGCACCGGGCTACCCCTGGCGGTGAACGGCGTTTTCGGCAACATGGGCGTTGCCTGCGCCGCCTTGGTCACGGGATTCCTCATCGACGCCGTTGGCTGGCGGTCGGCTTTTCTGTTGCCCGGCCTCCTTTGCGTGGCGATCGGCGCCGGCTACGGGTGGTTCGTGGCCCGGGGCCGGGCCGCTTCCTTCCAGGCGGACGCAAGCAAGGCCCCGACCGCCGTGCACTCGGCGACCACCGACCGCCGCATCCTGCTGCGAGCCTTCGCGGTGGTGCTGTTCACTACGGCAACCGGTGGTCTGATCTTCCAGAGCACCACCTTCACCCTGCCCAAGGTGTTCGACGAGGGGCTGACGGGTCTTGCCGGATCGGCCACCGCGGTGGGATGGTACGCGTTCCTGGTGTTTTCCGTCGCCGCCGTCGCCCAGTTGGTGGTCGGCTATTTCGTCGACCGCCACTCCCTGCGCCGGGTCTTCGCCGTGGTGGCGTTCCTGCAGATGGTCTTCCTGGGACTGATGACGCAAGCCGACGGCCCGATGATCGTGGTGGTCGCCATCGCCTTCATGCTGGCGGTGTTCGGCCAGATTCCCATCAACGACGTGCTGGTGGGCCGGCTGGCGCGCAGCGAATGGCGCAGCCGCGCCTTTGGGCTGCGCTACCTGGTGACCTTCTCGGTCATGGCGAGCGCCGTGCCCCTGATCGCCTGGCTGCACCTCACGGGAGGCTTCGACGCCGTGTTCGCCACCATGGCCGTGGCCGCGGCGGCCATCTTGAGCGCCGTCTTCCTGCTGCCCTCGGCCAAGCAGCTTGCCGCGTCCTGAACCACATTGACCACTGAAAATGCCATATTTCTGAATAAGTTAGGGTTTGACAGCGAGTCGGGGCGCTTTTACACAGTTCTTGTGCCGTCTGGGGTGACATAGCGGGCGTGGCGGAACTGGTAGACGCGCTGGATTCAAAATCCAGTGGCCGCAAGGCCGTGTGGGTTCGATTCCCTCCGCCCGCACCATCCCGGGCCGTTGGCCGGATCTTTCCCAGCGTCCGCGATCGGATCGATTGCCGTGCTCTGGGGGCGTTAAGTCGCGGCGGCCGCCGCGACGGCCCGCTCGTATAGTTCCAAGTGCCGATCGATGACCAGGTCGGTGGCGAAGTTTTCGCGGGCATAAGCCTGGCCGGCGCGACCGAGTTCCCGCCATCGATCGTTTTGAAGAAGATGTCTCAATCCCCGCGAATAATCGTCGTCGGCCACCAGGCAGCCAAAGCGTGAGGTCATGGCATCGGGATCGAAACCGCTGAGGATGGCGCACTGATAGGCGGCGGCCTCGATGAAGGCGTTCGGCAACGCCTCTTTCGCCGATGTGTTGACGAGAATCCAGCTGTCGGAAAGGATTCGCGACAAGTCGTCGGACGCGAACTGATCGATGAAACCGGTCAATCGCAAGTTGTCGACCTTTGGCCACCGGGCCAACAAATCGGCCGCGTAGCCGTCGTTCTGGGACGCGCCCACGGCGATGAAGTCGATCTCCGGGTGGCGCCTCGCCAGGGCGAAGAACAGTTCCGGCTGCTTGACCCGGTCGAAGCGGCCGATGAAGCTGACCGTTGGCCGGGCCGCCTTGTTCACGTCGTCGGGTATATGGACAGGTGACGGCAAAACGACGGGATCGGCGGGTAGACCGTACTTGTCCCGCGCCTTGGGCACCAGAAACGCCGCCGCCGCGCCCCAGCCGTGGCACCGGCGCACCGCCTGTCGCACCCAGGGATTCTCGTAGTAAGGAAGGGTGGTCGCGATCTGCTTGCGGGTCTTGGCGGGGTGCAAGAATTCGACCCACCAGTCGCGCCACAGACGAGGATCACGGAACGTGACCACGTGCGCCTTTTGCGGCATCGATCGACGCGCCATGTAGGTTCCGATAAAGGGCTCTTCGGTATGATAGACGTCCGCGCCCACCTCTCGGTACAGCTCCTGACTGGACCAGAAGTCCGTCGGCGGATAGCCGATGACCGAGATGCCGTCGAACGCTTCGCGCACCACAGTGCGATGGCCGCGCGGCAACGGAATAACGGCGGAGACCCGGACTCCGCGCTTCGCGAGCTCGCCGCCGATGGCCCGGGTGGCCCGCCCGAATCCGCCGTATTTGCCCCAGCGGAATAATTCCGTACACAAGAAACAAACGTGCAAGCTCAAACCCGTGTTCGATTGGCGCGGTGCTCGGTCGCCACCCCTATCCGGTCTCGGCGAGGAACCAGTCGAGGATCTCCTCGCCGGTCCAGAAGAGAACTCCCTCGTGGCCCTTCAGGTGGGCCAGTATCTCCTCGAAATAGGCGATCCGGTGGGCGGCGCCGGTGATGTAGGGATGGACGCCGATGGCCATCACCCGGGCCGAGGTCTCGCCTTCCGCATAGTGGCGGGCGAAGGCGTCGCGCACTCGCCGCAAGAGGCCGTCCGAGGGCTGCTGGTGGGCGACGTTGACGGTGATGTCGTTGAGCTCGACCGTGTAGGGGATGGACACGATCGGCCCGTGGGCGGTCTCGACGGCAACCGGCTGGTCGTCCAGGATCCAGTCGGCGAAGTACTCGACCCCGGCCTCGGCCAGGAAATCCGGAGTGTGGTAGGTCTGGCTCCGCCCCGGCCCCAGCCAGCCTCGCGGGCGCTTGCCGGTGAACCCCTCGATCTGGTCGAGGGATTGGCGGATCATCGCCGGCTGATCCTCGACCTGGGAGATCGGCATCTGAACCACGCAGTGGGCCATGATCTCCCAGCCCGCTCCGTGGGCCGCGGCGGGCACGGTTGGACAGGTCTCGCAGACCTGGGCGTTGAGGGACAGGGTCGGCGTGATGCCGAATTTCTCGAACGCCTGCTTGAGCCGCCAGAAACCGACCCGCATGCCGTATTCGTGCCAGGTCCAGTTGGGCAGGTCGGGAACCTGGGGAACCCCCATCGGCGGGCCCGAGGCCTGGCGCGCCGCCGGTCGGGTGATCTCCCACTCCTCGACGTTGACCACCGGCCAGACGACCACCCTGGCCCCATCCGGCAGCTTGAGCGGCGGTCGGTCGAAGATGGGGGAATAGGCGATCCGCTGGCGCGGGAACTTCATCGCGGCGGCCGATCTGCGGTCATTCGGCCGCCGCCTCGACCAGGGGGAAGCCCATGCGTGCCATGCCATCACGCAGGTCGCTCAGGTAGGGCTCAGCGAGGGGGCGCAGGGGCGGGCGCGGAAAACCCCCGGAAAGGCCCATCATGTTCAGCGCCGCCTTGACCGTGCAGTACATGTTCTGGCCATTGCCCGAGAACATGTCGCGGATCGCCAGCCCCCGCTGCTGCAGTTCCCGGGCCCTGTCCATGTCGTCGCTCAGGATCGCCTCGTAGAGGTCGACCAGCCCCCGGCCCCAGATGTTGGAGTAGGTATCCACCCATCCAACGGCGCCCATCTTGAGGGCGGCGACCCCGAACATGGTCGACGGGCCGACGAAGATGCGGATGCGGTCGCCGGCGGCAAGGTACGTCCGGTAGAAGACGTTGTAGTCGAAGGCGCTGTCCTTGATCGCCACCACGTGCTCCAGGTCGGCGAGCTCGTCGACGATGTCGGGGGTGAGGTCGTTCACCGTATCGCGAGGGATGTTGTAGAGCATGATCGGGATATGGGCCCCATCGGAGACGGCCTTGAAGTGGGCGATCAGGTCCTCCCGGCTGGGGCGGACGAAATAGGGGGTGATCACCATCGCCCCGTCGCAGCCGACCTCCTTGGCGTAACGGGTCAGCGCCACCACCTCGGGCGTGTAGATGCCGCCCGAGCCGCCGATCACCGGTACCCGCCCCTTCACCGCATCGACGGCGAGTTCCAGGATGCGCTTGCGCTCATCGAAGGATTGGGCCCAGAACTCCCCCGTGCAGCCGTTGGCGACCACGCCACGGACCCCCTGTCTCAGCACGTAGTCCACGTGGCGGCGATACGCGGCCTCGTCGATCCGGCCCTGGGCGTCGAAGGGCGTGATAAGGGCGGTGAAAGGCCCCTGCCAATCGACCGAGTTCTTGTCCATTTCCGCCTCCCGCGTTGTCTGGTCTACGATACGGCATGTTGGCCATGATCATACCGCTGGCGGAGACAATGCGGGAAACGAATCCGCGGCGCAGATATGACGACGACTCGCCGCCATGAAGGCCGTCCACACCGTGACCGGGCCGGTGGACCCGAATGCCTTGGGCTTCACCCAGACCCACGAGCACATCCTGTGCGATGCCAGGCGCACCCACCGCGGCCCGGGGCCCAAGGGCGGCGGCTACATGTACCTCGGCGACGCCGAGCGGGCGGTGGAGGAACTGAAAAGGTACCGGGACCGGGGCGGCCGCGCGGTGGTCGAGGTGACCACCGTTGCCTGGGGCCGGGACGTTCGCGCCTTGAAGGGCATATCGGAGGCCAGCGGGGTGCATGTGGTGGCCACCGCCGGCTTCTACACTTGGCCTTTCATCCCTCGCGACGTGGATGATCTTTCCGTCGCCCAAATTGCCAACGAGCTGGTCAAGGAACTGACCGAAGGCGCCGAGGGCACCGATATCCGGGCCGGCATCCTGAAATCGGCGATCCACTTCGACCGCATCGAGGGGGTGGAGGAAAAGTGCCTGCGGGCGGTGGCCCGCGCCGCCATCGCCACCGGCGCCGCCATCACCACCCACACCAGCGGCCAGCGAAAACAAGAGACACCCGGCGGCAATGTCGGCCGCCAGCATGTGCGCATCCTGATCGAGGAAGGGGTGCCGCTCCACCGCCTGGTCAACGGCCATATCGACGAACTGGCCGACATCAACGTGCTGGCCGAACTGGCGGCGGCCGGCAGCTACGTGCAGTTCGACACCATCGCCAAGACCCATTATCTGCGGGACGAGACCCGGGCGCAGTTGATCAAGGCCTTGATCGACCGCGGGCATCTCGAACGTGTTCTGCTGGCCACCGACCGCATCCGGCCCAACGAGCTGTATGCGGACCACGGCGGCTGCGGATACACCTACGTGCTGGACACCTTCCTCGACATGCTGAAGGACGAAGGGGTGAGCCCTTCGGAGATCGAACGCATCTGCTGCGTCAACCCGGGAGAGATGCTGGCGTTCTGAGAAACCGCGGCCGTGACCTGTGGTCCGGGCCGCTCCTGCCGCGGCGGATGGCCGAACAGCGAACGATAGCTGCGGGCGAAGTGGGCGGCCGAGGTGAAGCCGCAGGCCACCGCCACTTGCAGGATCGGCATCGCCGTCTGGGTCAGCAGCAGCCGTGCCCGGTTGAGCCTCAGGGTCAGGTAGTAGCGGGACGGCGACACGCTCAGGTACTTGTTGAACAGGCGCTCCAGCTGGCGGCTGGACAGCTCCACCGATTGGGCCAGATCGGCCTGGGAGATGGGCGTCTCCAGGAAGGCTTCCATGTGGGCGATGGCACCCAGCAGCTTCGGGTGGCGGATCCCGGTGCGATAGCTCAGGGACATGCGCTGGGGGTCGTAGGGATGGCGCATGACCGAATGCACCATCAGCTCGGCCACCTCCACCGCCAGGTCCTGGCCGTGCTGCTCGGCGATCAGGCGAAGCATCATGTCCAGGGGCGCCGTGCCACCGGAACAGGTAAACCGGTCCCGATCGACTTCGTAGAGGGTGGCGGTGATCGCCAGTTCGGGAAAATCTTCGGCGAAGCCTTCCATGTTCTCCCAATGGATGGTGCAGCGGTAGCCATCCAGCAGCCCGGCCCGGGCCAAAAGAAGGGGGGCCGTGCACACACCGCCGACGGCCGCGCCCTGGCGGGCCAACCGGCGCAGCCAGGCGAACAGCTTGGGATCGTCGATCCGCTCCACCCGCAGCCCCGAACACAGCACCACCGCCGCCGGCACGCTGTTCACGTCGCCCATGGCCATGTCGGGAACGAGGAGAATGCCATTGCTGGCCGAAACCGGCTGGCCGTCCGAGGTCAGCGTGGTCCAGGCGTAGAGCTTGCGCCCCGACAGGCGATTGGCGGCGCGCAGGGGCTCGATGGACGAGGTGAACGCCATCATCGAAAAGTCCGGCACCACCAGGAACAAGAGTTCCAGCGGCCGGTTTTGCGCCGTTGGCCCGAACACGATTGCCCGCTTATGTCGCCAGTTGCCATTGCGGCGTCACCCGCGACGCCCAAGACGATAGCGTGCGCCGGTCTGTCGTTCGGGTCAACGCACTTGCCCCCGGATGTCGCATGGGCAATCGTCGGTGTCGCATCTGGTTAAGACCGGCCGATCCGTCGATGCTGCAATTGCCGATCAGCTCGCGCACTGGAGAAAACCATGGACACACAGGCCCGGGTCGTCGTGATCGGGGGCGGCGTGGTCGGCGTCGCGACCCTTTACCACTTGGCCCATAAGGGCTGGTCCGACGTGGTGCTGGTGGAGCGCAAGGAGCTTACCTCCGGCTCCACCTGGCACGCCGCCGGTCTGCTGCCGCTGTTCAACATGAGCTATTCGGTGGGCCAGCTTCACAAGTACTCGGTGCGCTTCTACCCGGAGCTGGAAGCCGAGACCGGCCAGGACGTGGGCTTCCGGCGGGTCGGCAACATCCGCCTGGCGATGAACCGGGACCGCATGGACGAATACCGCCAGTACGCGGGCGTTGCCGAAACCATCGGCGTGGGGGTGGATTTCTTGACCCCCAACGACGTCAGGGACCTGTGGCCCCTGTGCAACATCGACGGGCTGGTGGGCGCCATCCGCCATCCGGAGGACGGCTACATCCAGCCCGCCGACCTGACCCAGGCCTTTGCCCAGGGCGCTCGCGCCCGGGGGGCCAAGATCCATCGCCAGACCACCGTCACCGGCATCGCCCTCACCAAATCCGGCGAATGGCGGGTGGAGACCGACCAGGGCGCCATCCAGTGCGAGCACGTGGTCTGTGCCACCGGCAACTTCGCCCGCAAGACCGGGGCCATGGTCGGCCTCGACGTGCCGGTGATCCCGGTGGAGCACCAGTACATCGTCACCGAACCCCACCCGGAGATCGAGGCCCGCCATGGCCAGGGCCTGCCGGAGATGGGCGTGCTGCGGGAATCGGACGGATCCTGGTACATGCGCGAGGAGGCGGGTGGCCTGCTCCTCGGCCCCTACGAGGTGGGCGCGCCCTGCTGCTACGTGGACGGACCCCATGGGGAGTCCGAATACGAACTGTTCGACGGTGACCTGGACCGGCTCGAGCCCCACATCGAGGCCGCCATCGGCCGGGTGCCCGCCTTCGGCGAGGCGGGCGTCAAGCGGGTCTACAACGGCGCCATCGCCTATACCCCCGATGGCGGGCCCATCGTCGGGCCGGCCTGGGGACTGAGGAACTTCTGGCTCAACGAGGGGCACAGCTTCGGGGTCACCGCCGCCGGCGGCGCCGGCTGGCAACTGGCCGAATGGATCGTCGACGGCGAGCCGACCATCGACATGCTGGGCGTGGATGCGCGCCGGTTCGGCGACTACGCCAGCCGGGGCTACCTGCGGCGCAAGAACGAGGAAGCCTACGCCAACGTCTTCACCACCCACTATCCGGACGAGGAACGGCCCGCCGGCCGGCCCCTGCGTACGGCGCCGTGCTACCAGCGCATGAAGGACCTGGGCGCCGTGTTCGGCCAAAAATTCGGCTGGGAGCGGCCCAACTGGTTCGCCCCGCCGGGCACCCCCCGGGAGGACCACTGGTCCTTCCGCCGCTCCCGCTGGTTCGATGCGGTGGGCGCCGAATGCCGCAACACCGCCGAGAACGTGGGCCTTCTGGACATGACCGCGTTCGCCAAGGCCCGCGTCGCCGGCCCGGGGGCGGAAGCCTTCCTCGACCGTCTGGTGGCCAATCGTCTGCCCGCCAAGGTGGGACGCATCGGCCTGTGCCACGCTCTTAACGGCCAAGGCGGCGTCCTTTCCGAATTCACCATCCTGCGCGAGGCAGTTGACAGCTTCTATCTGGTCTCCGCCGGCGCCCTGCAGCGCCTCGACCACGACTGGATCCGCCGCCACATACCCGACGACGGCAGTGTGAGAATGGAGAACCTGACCGGCGCCATGGGTGTGCTGGTGGTGGCCGGCCCCCGGTCACGAACCCTTTTGGAGCGGGTTTCCGACGACGACCTGTCTACCGAGGCCTTCCCCTGGCTGTCGAGCCGGGACATCGTCGTCGGCATGGCCACCGTAAGGGCCATGCGGGTCAACTTCGTCGGCGAGCTGGGGTGGGAACTGCACCATCCCATCGAATACCAGAACCACATTTTCGACGTCCTGATGGAAGCCGGCGCCGACCTGGGGCTGAAGCCTTTCGGCATCCGGGCGATGGATTCCCTGCGCATCGAGAAGTCCTACCGCATGGTGGGAACGGAACTATCGATCGAGTATCCGGCTTACGAGTCCGGACTGGACCGGTTCCTGAAGCCCGAAAAAGGCGACTTCATCGGCCGCGATGCGTTGCTGCGCCACCGGGATGCGGGGCTCTCTTATCGCTTCGTCACCCTGGAAGTGGCCGATCCGGGGGACGCCGATGCCCTGGGCAACAACCCGCTACGCGTCGACGGCGCCCTGGTCGGTCGCGCGACCGGCGGCAACTTCGGCTTCCGCCTGAGGAAGTCCCTGGCCCTGGCCATGGTGCGGACCGAGTTCGCCGCCGAGGGCACGAAGCTCGCCATCGACATCCTGGGTGAGACCCACCAGGCCTCGGTGATCGGAGAAAGCCCCTACGATCCGGAGAACCAGCGCTTGCGGGCATGACGGGTTCAATAACGCTCCTGTGAACCGCCAAGTGGCGGATAAAAGCAACTTGATGTCGCTTTCAGGACGGCAATAACCGATCGGCGAATTCATCCTTTGGGTACGTGGCAACCATCGCCAGAGAGGACTTCCTTATGGTAACGCCTGCTGCCCATCCCATGACCGATGCCCAAGATGAAGGCTTCACGCAATTTCCCGCCGCTTCCACCCGTGAGGCCTTCGCCGCGCGACAGTGCCCGACGGTCGATCAGTCGGACCGTCGGGTGCCCGTCAACCTGCGCCAGAGCGGACCCACACCGGTCGAGATGCTGATCTCCACCCGGGTGCGCAAGTCGCCCTATTGGCACCTGTCCCACCAGGCCGGCTGTTGGCGGGCCACCGTCTACAACCGCATCTACCATCCGCGAGGCTACGTGCGGCCCGAGCACGGTGGCGCCATGGTCGAATACCACGCCCTGGTCAACCACGTGACCATGTGGAACGTGGCGGTGGAACGGCAGATCCGGATCAAGGGGCCGGACGCGGAGGCCTTCGTCAACCACGTGGTCACCCGCGACATCACCCGGGTCGCGCCGATGAACGGCAAGTACGTGATCCTGTGCAACGACGAGGGCGGCATCCTCAACGATCCGGTGCTGCTGCGCCTAGCCGAGGACGAGTTCTGGATCTCGCTTTCCGACAGCGACCTCGAATGGTGGCTGCGCGGCGTCAACCAGGGCTTGAAGGCCAACGTGACCATCGGCGAGATCGACGTTGCCCCGGTGCAGATCCAGGGACCCAAGTCGGAGGCCTTGATGGTCGACCTGGTCGGCGAGGCGGTCAGAGAGCTCCCCTACTACGGGCTCATGCGGGCGCGGGTGGCCGACTGCGACGTGGTGGTCTCGCAGACCGGGTTCACCGGCGAGAAGGGCTACGAGATCTATCTCATCGACGCCACGATCCACGCCGATCGGCTGTGGCACGCGGTGCTGGAAGCGGGCGAACGTCACAATCTGATGGTCATCGCGCCGGCCCACCATCGGCGCATTGCCGCGGGCATCCTTTCCTGGGGCCAGGACATGGACCAGGAAACCCTGCCGTTCCAATGCAATCTCGCCTATCAGGTGCCGCGCAAGAAGGCCGCCGACTACATCGGCAAGGCGCGCCTGGAGGCCGTACGGGCGGAGATCGAAGCCGGCCGCTATCCGTACCGCCAGACCCTTGTCGGTATGGAGCTGGGCGGTCAACCGATCACCGACTACGCCCCCGACTTCTGGCTGATCTCCGCCGACGATGGGGGCGATCCAGTCGGATATGTGACCTCACCCTGGCATTCGCCAGAGTTGGGAACCAACATCGCTATGGGCTACGTGCCGGTGGAGATGAAAGAGACCGGCACGCCGTTGAAGGTGTGGTTGCCGGACGCCTACGCCGAAGCCGCGGGCGAATCGGTGTCGGCCCGCGTTGTGACCCTGCCCTTCCGGCCGTCGGTCAATCCGAGCGCTCGGGAAGTCGCCTCGGCCCAGGGCCGGGACGCCGCTTTCTAGGACCCGCCGTGGCCATGTCCTGGGGCACCGCACGGGCTGCATCCCCGCCGGCGGGCCCGGATGGCGACGCCGTACGGGCGCTGCTTCGCGGCTTTTCCCTTGAAGTCACGCCGGGCGCCGGCGATGGGGTGGAGGCCCTGAGGGGACGGGTGCCGCCGGGCACGTCGGTCTACGTCACCCACCTGCCCCGCCGTGACTACGCCGAGGTGGTGAGGATTTGTCTACGCCTCCGGGAACAGGGGTTGCGGCCGGTTCCCCATCTGGCCGCCCGGGCCGTTCCGGACAGGGCCACCCTCGACGCCTGGCTGGACCGCCTGACCGGGGACGCAGGCGTCGAGGACCTGCTGCTGATAGCCGGCTCAGCCGCCAGCCCGGCGGGGCCGTTCGCCACAGCCCAGGACGTGTTGGAGAGCGGCGCTCTCGTCCGCCATGGAATTCGCCGCCTCGCGGTCGCGGGTCACCCGGAGGGCCACCCCGTGGCCAGCGGAGAAGACCTGCGCCGGGCGCTTCGCGGTAAGGTCCTTTACGGGGCCGCCACGGGCACCGAGATGTGGCTGGTGACCCAGTTCGCCTTCGCCGCCCCACCGCTGGTGCAATGGATGGAGAACCTGAACACCGACGGCATCGTCCTTCCCGTACGCATCGGACTGCCGGGGCCGACAACGCCGCGCCGCCTGATGTCCTATGCCCTTCGCTGCGGCGTGGGAGCTTCGTTGACGACACTGAGGGCCCGTCCCGGCACCGCACGCGCAGTGGCGCGTCGATGGACGCCGGATGGCGTCGTTGTCGACCTTGCGGCAGCGCGGAACTGTCCGACACCAAGCATCACGGGCGTGCACCTCTATCCCTTCGGGGGGCTGAACGCGACCCTGGATTGGCTCAAGGACTGGGGTGTTCCCGCCGAGGCGCCGCGGGATGACGACTTTACATCCATATGACTTGTGCCATGCTGACCGCGAGTTGGGGAGTTGGGGATTCGCTAGATACTCGAAGCGTTGCCCGCGTCGCGATGAAGACGGCGCGTCAAGCGATGGGTTTCCCTCGCTCCCGGTACCACCGTCGAGGGGGCGAACAGTGGTGCACCGCGACCGGCGTTCCGAGACACCTTGTGAAGTCCTGGACGGGCAACAACGCTTCATGTTTGTCCACGGTCGCTTCCGACGCCGGCAATTCCATGTTCGTGGTTCGATCGGGCGCCGTCCCGCACGGCGCGCAATATTGCGCGAACCGACCAACGGCCAACCTTGTTCCCATGTCCTCAATAGGCTGTCCGCCGCCCCGAACCGGGAACCTTGGCCGTCGAAAACGGAGGAGGCACTATGACTAGTCAAACGGGAGTGGCCCCGGATGGCGCCACGGCCATGATCGAAACGGACTACACGATCGGTCAGGACAACGTGCAGACCCGGCTTGGGCCCTTCGGGTTGGATATCCACAATCCGGTGTTCATGATTTCGGGCTTGACGATCGTTGCGCTGGTCTTTTTCGCGCTTGCCCTTCCGGAACAGGCGGGCGCCTTCTTCGGGTGGCTGCGCCCGATGCTGACCTCGACGTTCGACTGGTTCTTCCTGCTGGCCGGCAACATCTTCGTCCTCGTCTGTCTCGGCATCCTGGTCTCCCCTCTGGGCAAGGTGAGAATCGGCGGCGCCGACGCCAAGCCCGACTATGGCTACCCTGGCTGGTTCGCGATGCTATTCGCGGCCGGCATGGGCATCGGGCTGATGTTCTTCGGCGTCTCGGAGCCGATCTCGCACTACTCCTCATCGGTTGCCGAGGGGGCCGGATCGCCCGATAGCTGGGCGCCCTTGGCTGGCGCGGTCGGCGATCAGGCCGCGGCCCAACGCCTCGGCATGGCGGCGACCATCTTCCACTGGGGACTGCATCCGTGGGCGGTCTACGCCATCGTCGCGCTTTCCCTGGCGCTCTTTACCTACAACAAAGGGCTGCCCTTGAGCGTACGCTCCATGTTCTACCCGGTGTTCGGCGAGCGTGTGTGGGGCTGGACCGGCCACCTCATCGACACCCTGGCGGTATTCGCGACCCTGTTCGGCCTGGCGACCTCGTTGGGGATCGGCGCCGAACAGGCCAACGCCGGGCTCAATTTCCTCTTCGATGTTCCGGTCAACAACGCCTCGAAAGTGCTCCTGATCGCCGGCATCACCGCCATCGCCCTGGGATCGGTGATGGCGGGACTCGACAAGGGCGTCAAGCGGCTGTCCGAGATCAACATGGTTCTCGCCGTCGTCTTGCTGCTGTTCGTCATCTTCGCCGGTCCGACGCTGGCGATCGCGGCGGGCTTCGTCGGCAATCTGGGCGCCTACATCGAGTACCTGCCGGCCCTTTCCATGCCCTTCGGGCGCGACGACGCCAACTTCAGCCAGGGTTGGACATCGTTCTACTGGGCCTGGTGGATTTCCTGGTCGCCCTTCGTCGGCATGTTCATCGCCCGCGTCAGCCGCGGCCGGACGGTGCGCGAGTTCATTCTCTGCGTACTGCTGATCCCATCGTTCGTGTCCATCCTGTGGATGACCGCGTTCGGCGGCACCGCCATCAGCCTGCTGACCGGCGGCTATCAGGCCATCGGCGACGCGGCGCTGGAGCTGAAGCTGTTCACCATGCTCGATCAGTTGCCGTTGGCCGGCATTACTTCGTTCGTCGGCATCGTGCTGGTGATCGTCTTTTTCGTGACGTCGTCGGACTCGGGCTCCCTGGTGATCGACACCATCACGGCGGGGGGCAAGGTGGACGCTCCGCTGGCGCAACGGGTGTTCTGGTGCATCTTCGAGGGCATGGTGGCGATCGCGCTGCTGCTCGGCGGCGGCCTCGGCGCCCTGCAGGCGGCATCGGTGTCGACGGGCCTGCCGTTCGCGGCGGTGCTGCTGCTAGGCTGCTACGCCCTGGTGAAGGGCCTGCTCGACGAACCGCGGGGCGCCGCCACGGGCTGATTGGTCCAACGTTTCACGCCTCGAAGCCACAGGGGAGGGGCGGGCCACGGCTCGCCCTTCCTTGCGTCCGGACCCACGGACTGGAAATCCCCTCGACTGATCGGCGGTCAGGTCCCGTCGAACGGCCGTACCGTGTGCCCATGGTCCAGGGGACCGTGTCCCTGGCCGTAACCGGGCGCCCGGCGAATGGCCTCGAGAACATAGCGCCGGGCGCGGGCCACGGCGGCCGCCACCGTCAGGCCCTGGGCCAGGCCGGCGGCGATCGCCGAGGCCAACGTGCATCCGGTGCCGTGGGTATGGCGCGTTTGCAGGCGCTGGTCCTCGAATGCGGCGATCCCCTCGGCGGTGACCAGTAGATCGATCACCGTCGCGCCCTCCAGGTGCCCGCCCTTGACCAGGACCGCCTGGGCGCCGATGTCGACAAGCGTCCGGCCCGCGGTGGCCATGTCGTCCCGGTCACGGACGGCCATGCCGGTCAGGACCTCGGCTTCCGGCAGGTTGGGGGTGAGGACGGTCGCCCGCGGGATAAGCAGGCGCTTCAAGCCGTCCACCGCCGGCGGCTCCAGCAGCCGCGCCCCGCCCTTGGCCACCATCACCGGGTCCACCACCAAGGGCGTCCGGGGCGCCATTTCTTCCATAACCGCACAGACGGTCTCGATCACCGACGGACGGTGCAGCATGCCGGTCTTCACGCAATCGGCGCCCAGGTCCGACAGCACGACCCGCATCTGTTCGGCGACGAAGTCGTCCGGGACCTCGTGGATGGCGGTCACGCCCTGGGTGTTCTGGGCGGTCAAGGCGGAGACCGCCGTCATGGCGAACCCGCCAAGCGCCGTCACTGTCTTGATATCCGCCTGGATTCCGGCGCCGCCGCCGGAATCGGAGCCGGCGACGATGAGAACCCGGCCCTTCACCCCGCCTGGGTGGTGATGGCGTCGACGACATCGTCGACGACGCGTTCGACTAAAGCCCCGTCCTCCCCCTCGGCCATGACCCGGATGACGGGCTCGGTGCCGGACTTGCGGATCAGCAACCGGCCGCATTGCCCCAAGGCGGCCTCGCCGGCGGCGATCGCCTTGCGCACGGCATCGGAATCCAAGGGCATATGGCCGTTGAACCGCACGTTCTTCAGAACCTGAGGAAAGGGCTCGAACACCCGGCATGCCTCGCTGGCCGGCTTGCCCGTCTCGACCAGGACCGCCAGCACCTGCAGCGCGGCCACCAGACCGTCGCCGGTGGTGACGTAGTCGCTGAGGATGATGTGGCCGGACTGCTCCCCGCCCAGGTTGAAACCGTGCTCTCGCATGTATTCGACCACGTAGCGGTCGCCCACCTGGGTCCGCTCCAGGCGCAGGTCCTGGGCGGCCAGATGATGCTCCAGGCCCAGATTGGACATGACCGTGGCGACGACGCCACCGCCGCCGAGCCGGCCATTGCGCGACCAATGACCGGCCACCAGACCCAGGATCTGATCGCCGTCGATCAACTCCCCCCGCTCGTCGGCGATGATCACCCGGTCGGCGTCCCCGTCGAGGGCGATCCCCAGATGGGCTCCGTGGGCCACCACCTGGCTCTGCATGGCCCCCGGACAGGTGGAGCCGCAGTCCTGGTTGATGTTGAAGCCGTCGGGCGCCACGCCCATCGGGATCACCTCGGCGCCCAATTCCCATAGCACCATGGGCGCCACCTTGTAGGCGGCGCCGTGGGCGCAATCGATGACGATCTTGAGGCCATCGAGCTGCAAGCCGCGCGGGAAGGTCTGCTTGACGTATTCCGAATAACGGCCCTGTGCATCGTCGGGCCGCTGCGCCCGACCCAAGTGGACGGGTTCGGCGAGACCGGGCGTCATGTCGCTGTCCATGCGCGCTTCGATCTCCGCTTCGACGTCGTCGGAGAGCTTGTAGCCGTCCGGGCCGAACAGCTTGATGCCGTTGTCCTCGAAGGCGTTGTGGGAGGCGGAAATCATCACCCCCAGGTCGGCCCGCATGGATCGCGTCAGCATGGCGACGGCCGGCGTCGGCAGGGGGCCGACCATGATCACGTGCATGCCGACGGAGACGAATCCGGCCGCCAGGGCCGGCTCCAGCATGTAGCCTGACAGGCGGGTGTCCTTGCCGATGACGACCCGATGGGTGTGTTCGCCGCGGATGAAGTGACGGCCGGCGGCCATGCCCACGCGCAGGACCGTTTCCGCCGTCATCCGCCCGCTATTGGCGGTGCCGCGGATTCCGTCCGTGCCGAACAGCTTGCGGCTCATGTGATGCCCCCAAACTTAGCCGGGCGAATCGCCGGAACGGGGCCGGCTTCCCGCCTTTCTACACCCTCGGCGGGGCAAAGAACACGTACCCTATGGCGCCGCCGCGTCGCCGAGGGCTCGTCCGTCCCGGATGCCGGACCAGACGGCCAGGAACTGGCGGGTCTCCGCCACGTCGTGCACCCGCAGGATCCCGGCTCCCTGCGCGACGCCCGCCAGGGCGGCGGCCAGGGAGCCTCCCAGGCGATGGTTGGCCGGCCCCTCGCGATCGAGGCGGGCGATGAAGCTTTTTCGCGACACCCCCAGAACCAGCGGGCACCCGATGCCCCGCAGCAGGGACAGATGGGCCAGAACCTGCGCGTTGTGCCGGGCGTTCTTGCCGAAACCTATTCCCGGGTCCACGGCAAGGCGCTGGCGGGGAATGCCGGCCGCTTCGGCGGACCGGACCCGAGCCTCCAGGAAATCGAAAATGTCCAGGGGCGCCGCGCGGTAGCGGGGATCCGATTGCATGGTGCGTGGCTCGCCCCGCATGTGCATGAGCACCGCCCAAGCGCCGCCCGCCGCCACCACGCGGCATGCATCGGGATCGCCGGCCAGGGCCGTGACGTCGTTGACGATGCGGGCGCCGGCTTCGAGTGCCGCCGCCATGGTGGCGGCCCACCGGCTGTCGATGGAGACGGTGGCGCCCTCCGCGGCGAGGGCCCGCACGACGGGCAGGACCCTTCGTTGCTCCTCCTCCGGGCTCACCGGTTCGGCGCCGGGGCGGGTGGACTCGCCGCCCACGTCGATAATGGCCGCCCCCGCATCTCTCATGTGCCGCCCGCGGTCCATGGCGCTTTGCGCATCGGGGGTTTCGCCGCCATCGGAGAAGCTGTCAGGCGTGACGTTGATAATTCCCATGATTGCCGGTCGGCTCAAGTCGACCCCGGCGAATGTCCCAAGGGGCGCCAGCAGACGTGCCCGCAGACGATCAATATGGGTGCGAACCCCGTCCCCCTGCCCACGCGCCCAGATCTCGAGGCCGGTCGCGTCGAATGTCGCGCGCCGTACCGACTCCCCCTCCCGGGCCAGAACCTCCCACGCCGCCGGCGTGGCGTCGAGGGCGAACGGATCGGTCAGGATGCGCAGGTACAGCCGACTTTCCGGGTCGCCGTCAAAGGTGAGGGTTGTTTGTCGATCCGACGCGGTGTGCACGCAGGAATACCGGACCGCCTCAGGAGCCGGGCTGGGGCTCGGCCTCCATGCCGCCGGGACGGTCCTTGGGCCGGCCGCTGCTGGGCACCGAAGCCCGGTGTCCGCCGCCTTCCTTCTTGGACTGGGGCATGTCGTCGCTGCTTTCGGGACGTACGATGGACTCACCCCGAAGCAGCGCATCCACCTCGATCCCGCTCAGGGTCTCGTATTCCAGCAGCGCGGTGGTGATGGTCTCCAGGTCGTCCCGCTTGTCGACGATAATGCGCCGTGCCTGATTCTCGGCGACGTCGACCAAACGGCGGATCTCGTCGTCGATCATCTTGGCGGTGGCGTCGGAGATATTCTGTTGGCGCGCCACGGAATGGCCGAGGAAGACTTCCTCCTCGTTTTCGGAATAGCGCAAGGGTCCCAACTTGTCGCTGAATCCGTACTCGGTGACCATGCGGCGCGCCATTTGCGTGGCTTGGCGAATGTCGTCGCCGGCGCCGGTGGTCACGTTTTCGAGTCCGAACACCACTTCCTCGGCGATGCGGCCGCCGAACATCATGGCCAGCTTGGATTCCAGCTCCAGCTTCGAATAGCCATAGCGGTCCCGCTCGGGCAGGGACATGGTGACGCCCAGCGCCCGGCCCCGCGGGATGATGGTCACCTTGTGCAGGGGGTCGTGCTTGGGCACGTTGATGGCGACCAGGGCGTGGCCGGCTTCGTGATAGGCCGTCAGCTTCTTCTCGTCCTCGCTCATGACCATGGAGCGCCGCTCCGCGCCCATCATCACCTTGTCCTTGGAGGACTCGAACTCCGCCATGGTGACCACCCGCTTGCCCTGGCGGGCGGCCAGCAGCGCCGCCTCGTTCACCAGATTGGCCAGGTCGGCGCCGGAGAAGCCCGGGGTGCCGCGGGCGATGACGCGGGGTTCCACGTCCGGCGCCAGGGGCACCTTGCGCATGTGGACCTTGAGAATCTTCTCCCGGCCCAGGATGTCGGGGTTTGGCACCACCACCTGGCGGTCAAACCGGCCGGGGCGCAGCAGGGCCGGATCGAGCACGTCCGGGCGGTTGGTGGCGGCGATCAGGATTACACCCTCGTTTGACTCGAAGCCGTCCATCTCCACCAGCAACTGATTCAGGGTCTGTTCCCGTTCGTCGTTGCCGCCACCCAGGCCAGCGCCCCTGTGACGTCCGACCGCATCAAGCTCGTCGATGAAAATGATGCAGGGGGCGTTTTTCTTGCCCTGCTCGAACATGTCGCGCACGCGGCTGGCGCCGACGCCGACAAACATTTCGACGAAGTCGGAGCCGGAAATGGTGAAGAACGGAACGTTGGCCTCGCCGGCGATGGCGCGGGCAAGCAGGGTCTTACCGGTGCCCGGCGGGCCCACCAGCAGGCAGCCCTTGGGGATCTTGCCGCCCAGGCGTTGGAATTTTTGCGGGTCCTTGAGGTAATCGACGATTTCCTCCAGTTCCTGCTTGGCCTCGTCGATGCCGGCCACGTCCTCGAAGGTGATGCGGCCAGTCTTCTCGGTGAGGAGCCGGGCCCGGGACTTGCCGAACCCCATTGCCTTGCCGCCACCGCCCTGCATCTGGCGCATAAAGAATATCCAGATGCCGATAATCAGCAGCATGGGGAACCAGGAGATCAGGATGCCCCACAGGGTGGGGGACCCGTCGTCGCCAGGGACGGCGTTGATGCGCACGCCATGCTCGGTGAGCGTCGGCACCAGGTTGCCGTCCTCGGGGGCGTAAGTGGTGAAGCCGCGGCCGTCGCGGAAATTGCCCTTGATGCTCCGCCCCTGGATGGTGATTTCGCGCACGTCCCCTGTTTCGACCGAAGCCAGGAAGTCGGAATAGGGCAGGTTTGCCTGGGTCCCGCGCTGGGAAGGTCCCTGGAACAGGTTGAACAGCGCAAACACCAACAGGGCAATGATGCCCCAAAGCGCCAGATTGCGACTGAAATTCACGTTAGCATCCTTCCATGCGTCCGGTCCCACGCGACCCGATCAGCCGAAACGCCGCGCGGCACGCTCTTCGCAACCACCCGCCCGGCAGCTATAAAGCCCGGCAGCTATAAAGATAGTGTCCGTGCCCCGTCAGGCAAGCCGTAAGTCGACGCCCGACAGGGCCAGGGATGGTCTGAACGACACGCTTACGATTTCCGTTCCCGTCCGCGCCGCATCCTCCCTTTTATAGGCCAGATGGGGCACCTGGAATATACCGGCGTCGTCCCACAGCGCCGGTAGCGTTCGACGGGCGGCATCGGGAATGGGGTCGGTCCTGACCGAAGGGCGCGCGGAACGCACGGCAGCCCACCCGTCACGGCCCAGGCGGGCCAAGTGGCGCGCGGGCCCTGGCGCCGTTTGGCCAACATGGATCAGGAATCGCCGATCCCACCAGATTTCGCCCGTGGGCGCCGCCGCGGCAGCGGGCAGGCCGCGATTCTCCCGACACACGAGGAGCATTCGGGCCCCGGGAACCAGCCGACAGCCCCCCAGGGTCAGTGCCCGGGGCTGCACGTGGGTGACGGCTTCCAGGCACCGGATCAAGCTTGTCCGCGCCGGCGGAAACCGCCGCCCGCCGACGCTGGCGATGGTTCGTGCGAGCACCCGACGCCCCATCGCCGGCGGCAGGGACGACAGGCCCTCCGCCTCGAGCCAGGCGAACCCGGCCGGGTGCAGATCGCAAATCGCCGCTATCGCGGCGACCTCCGCCCCATGAAGCACATCGCGCACCTTTCCCAATCGTGCCGCGAGGACCGCGAGGCGGGGCGATACATCGGCGGCGTTTTCGAGACCGGCGAGGGCACCGCGCAGGCGGACGCGGGTATGGAGATGGCTGGCGTTGGCCGGGTCCTCCAGCCAGGCCTGTCCGAAGGTTTGCAGCGTTGTCCGCAGTTGCATACGGGGCACCGTCAGGAGCGGCCTGACAATCGCCACGGCGGCCGTCGTCGTCACCGGGGACATGGCGGCCAGCCCGTCGGGACCGCTGCCGGAAGCGGCGCGAAGCAGGACCGTCTCCGCCTGATCGTCAAGGGTGTGGGCGACAAGGAGGTGAAACAGGCCGGCTCGCCGGCAAGCCGTCTCGAGCAAGGCGTACCGCGCTTGCCGTGCTGCTGCCTGCAGGCCCGAGGCGGGCCGGGGTTCGGTCGAGGTGAGGACCCGGTGGTGAATGCCGTACCCACGCAGCCAGCGCCCGACTTGGCGCCCATCCTCGGCGGAGTCGGCCCTCAAGCCATGATCGACGGTCAACGCCGTCACGAAACCGCCCCGGGACCGGCACCAACGGTGTGCGAGGAGGCAAAGGGCCATGCTATCGCCACCGCCGGACACGGCCACCGCCAATCGCGGTGCCGGTCCGAAGGGGCCTACCGCGTCCATCAGCCGGGAGAATTCGGTCTCGGTTACGGGCTGGGCGCACATTGGCGGCGCCTCGCGACCGGGGGTACTACGTACAGGAAGCCCGCCGCCGCTCCCGCACCAGAAGGTTCAGGATATGGGTGGAAGCTTTGGGAAAGTCCTCGTCTAGCTTGGCGTAGGTTGCGCAGGCCTCGTTGGTCTTGCCCAGGTTGCTCAAGGACATACCCAGCTTGAGCAGCGTGTCCGGCGCCTTCGCGCCTTTTGAGTCCGACTGATAGCCCTTGAGGAAGATCTCCGCGGCGCGAACGTAGTCCTTGCGCACATAGTGGGTCTCGCCGAGCCAATAGTGGGCGTTGCCGGCCAACGGATCCTTCGGATGCGCCTCCAGGAAGGCCGCGAAAGCCTGTTCAGCGTCGTCATAGCGCTGGGTAAACAGGAACTTCCGGGCAAAGGCATACTGCTGTGCCGGGGGCGCGTCTGGCAGGATCGCGGTCTCCGAAAGCGCCGCCACCGGACGCCGCGGCGCGGACGGGGCCGGCGGTGGAGCGGCCTCGCCACGGGACGACACCTCGGGGGACGCGCCGGAGACCGATTCGGCGGACGCGCCGGAGACCGATTCGGCGGACGCGCCGGAGACCGATTGCAGTTGGGTCTCGGTCACGGTGCCCAGCACGCCCGGCTGCGAAGGGGCCGGGGGCAAGGGAGGCGCCGCTTGGGACGACGCCATGGACGCCGGAGGCGCAGGGGGAGCGGCCGGGGGCGCCGCGGGAAGAGCCGCCGCCGACACGGATCCGGGCTCGCTCACGGTCTCCGCCTGGGGCGCGGATCCGGCACGCCGTTCCAGGGCCGTCAAACGATAGTCGACGTCGCCGACCAGCTTTTCAAGCCGCTCCTCGATCTGGCCTATTTTGTGAATGAGTTCCTCCGCCCGCCCGGTTACCCCGCGGAGATCCCGTTCCAGGGCGGTCAATTTCACGTTCAGTCGGGCCACGCCAGCCGCTTCCCCGGGGCCCGTGGGAGCGGCAGGGGACGGCGCGGCGACGCCGCGACTCGTTCTGCCACCGCTCGATTCCCCACGGGATATCTGCCGATTCAGGGTCCGAATGTCGCGTTCCAGGCGCTCCAGCCGATCAAGGACCGGCCCTATGTCCCGGCTCTGGGCCCACGCGGCGGGAACGGCCGGAACCATAAGGACCGCCATGAGAATCATGACAGCAAACGAACGCCCGGCCGCCCACGCAGCCCGATCGAAAATTCCTTGCAGGTCCATGGCGCAATCCTCGCCCATTTCGACGTCAATGGTCCGCGCCACGACGCCGGAACGTCGCAACGCGGCCATAATCCCGTTCATTATGGGCGAAATTGAGGCGTCCGCGACTCTGTCGTGACCGAAGAAAAGCCTGTCAGGCGCCGGAGATCAGCTTCCCGCGCCGGTAACGACGGAAACGCCGCGGCGATTTTGGGCCCAAGCGGCATCGTTGGAGCCGAGCGCCACGGGACGCTCCTTGCCGTAGGAGAGGGTCTTGACGCGTCCCGGATCGATGCCCAGGGCGACGAGGTAGTCCTTGACCGAATTGGCCCGACGCTCGCCCAGGGCCAAGTTGTATTCCCGGGTGCCCCGCTCGTCGCAGTGGCCTTCGATGGTGATGGTGACCGCCGGGTTGGTCTTCAACCACGCGGCCTGACGCTCCAGTGTCGACTGGGCGTCGGACGTGACGTCGTGCTTGTCGAAGTCGAAGAACACGCGATCGCCCACATTGACCACCAGGTCCTCCTGGCTTCCCGGCGTGGGACCGGCCGGCTGCGGAGCCGCCTGGGTCGTGCTCTGGGTCGTCGTCGCGGTGGTCGTCGCGCCGGCGCCGCTGGCCGCACCCGTGTCTTGGGTGTCGGTTTCACACGCGGAGATCAGAAAAACCGCCGCCATCGCGGCAATGATGCGGAAACCCATTCAGTATTCCTCCTCACCGGAGTCTCAAGTTGAGATCAAGGCCGATCGCGAAGAGCGACCGATCCTAAGGACCTCCCGACAGTCGACTTATGATATGCCGACAGTGTCGCTTGATACGGTGTCCTCTCGGGAAAGTAAATGACTGATTTGATTCAACGCCATAACGAACCGGTGAGGCTTTTGCCCCCTGATCCGCCGACATCGCGTCAGCGGGCCCAATTGAGGGGCGACCAGGCGGGGTCCGATGCATCCAGCGGCGAGATCACCTCGCGTTCGTTGTAGCCCGTGAGGTCGATGGAGAAGATCCGCGACGTACCACCGCGCCCCGAATCGTCCGACCGCTCCTGACGGAAAAACATCAACACCCGCCCGTTGGGCGACCAGGTGGGAGCCTCGACCAGAAATCCTTCCGCCAACTGGCGTTCGCCACTGCCGTCGGGGCGCATGACACCGATGAAAAACCGGCCCCGGGAAATCTTGGTGAAGGCGATCAGGTCGCCGCGCGGCGACCAGTTGGGGGTGGCGTAACGCCCGCTGCCGAAACTGATTCGTCGGACGTTTCCGCCGTCGGCGTCCATGACGTAAAGCTGCTGGGTACCGCCCCGGTCCGAATTGAAGACGACGCGTCGGCCGTCGGGCGCGTAGCTGGGCGAGGTATCGATGGCCGAGTGATTGGTCAGCCGGACGACCTTGCGGGTCTGGAGGTCCATATCGTAGATCTCCGAATTGCCGTCCTGGGCCATACTCATGATCACCCGCTTGCCGTCGGGGGAAAAGCGCGGCGCGAACGTCATGCCGGGGAAATCGCCCAACACCTCCTGGCGTCCCGTATCGATGTTGAACAGGTAAACGCGTGGCGCATTGCGGAAATAGGACAGGTAAGTGATTTCCTGTTCCGTGGGCGAGAACCGGGGAGTCAGCACGAGGGTGCTGCCGTCGGTAAGAAACCGGTGATTGGCCCCGTCCTGATCCATGATCGCGAGGCGCTTGACGCGGCGGTCCTTGGGTCCGCTTTCGGCGATATAGACGATGCGGGTATCGAAGTAGCCGTCCTCGCCGGTGATCCGCTTGTAGATGGCATCGGAGACGATGTGGGCGATGCGCCGCCACCCGGCCGGGATCGTGGTCAGTCGCTGGCCTTCGAGCTGCTGGCCGGAAAATACGTCCCACAAGCGGAAATCCGCGCGCAGGCGGCCGTCCTCCATGATGGCGACCTCGCCCTGGACGAGGGCCTGGGCATTGATCACCCGCCATTCGTTGAAGCGGGGCATGACATCCATCGACAGGTTGGCCTGGATGAAGGCCTGCGGGTCGATGGGACGGAACAGTCCGGACCGTTCCAGATTGCCGGCGATCACCTTGGACAGGTCGCGCCCGTACTGTTTCTCCTTCACCGTGGCGCCGGCGAAGGGCGTGATGGCGATCGGCAGCGGCTCGACGCGGCCTCGCGTGATGTCGATCTTGAGCTCCGCCAATGCGATCGACGATGCGATCGAGGCTCCTAGGGCGACGAGGACGAGCGCCACTAGGCCGCGAGCCACGGAATCTTTCACCACGTCGGTCAGGGTCATAGGGCGCCGAACATTTGTTTTGGGTTGAAGGTCAGAGTCATGGTTTTCCATCGATCGTACTTGTCCCTGGGCAACCTGAGGGGATTGCAACGCGGATTCAAGACCGCGCGCAGAGCGCTTTCCGCGGCGGCGCGGAAAAACTGATCCTGACGCAGGCGTGTCTGGTCCTGAATTTCCGCCCTGCGCACGGAGCCGTCGGGGTTCATTTGCATCCCGATGGCAATCACCAGATCTTCCGCGTCCTTGGCCCCCGCGGGGACGTTCCAGCACTGGGCGATCTGATGGCGCACGGCGTCGATCTCGCTCATGGTCAGGGGACGGGTGGGATCGTGGGATACGGGTTGGTTGCTCAAGGCCCGGGCGATCTGCTGCGAAAAGTCCTCGCCCGCGTCCGGCTTCGGTTTCTCGGGCTTCTCGGCCGGGGGCGGCGCCTGCTTCTTCAGGTCCTCCACCGTTTTCAGCACCGAAGCGAACATGTCGGGTTTCTTGGGTTTGCGCTTTGGCTTTGCCTTGACCAGGACCTGGGACGGCCGCGGCTTGGGTTTTGCCTCGGGTTCCGGCGCCGGCTTCGGTTTCGCCTGAGGCTTTGGTTCCGCCGGGGGCGGCAGCGCGGCCACCTTGGGTTCGGACGGCGTCGCCGGTTGGGGTGGCGATGGCGGCTCCGGCGTCGGCGCGGCGACGGGGGGCGGCTCCACGGGCGGGGGTGGCGGCGGCGGTTTCGGCGCCGGCTCCGGTTCGGGTGGCGCAGCCGCTTGTTCGGGTTTCGGTTCCGGCTCCGGCGGCGCCGGCGGCGGCACGTTGGTCTCCTCGGCGATGGTTACCACCTCCACCACCATGGGGGCATCGAGCAAGGGCGGCGGCTCGCGCAGGAGGGGCAGGCCGACGTAGCCGAGGACCAGGACCGCGGCATGACCGCCAAGAGAGAACGCGACGGCGCGGTGCATGCTCATGGCGCGGTCCCGACCCCTTTGTCCTCGTCGTCCCGATCCGACGTCGAGACAGCGCTTGGCGTTTCCGCCACCAGCGCCACTTTGCGAAACCCGGCCCGGTTGACCGAGGCCATGACCTCCATCACCCGGCCGTAGTGGATGGCCCGGTCGCCGCGCACGAAGATACGGGCATCCGGATTGTTGCCGGTAATGGCGGCAAGGCGCGGGCCGAGGGATTGAATGGGTACTTCCGTCGCTTGAATGAACACCCGCCCACCGGCGTCCACGGTGACCGTCAGGGGCTCGTCGTCTCCGCCGATGACAGGCGTTTCCGCCTCGGGCAGGTCGACCTGAACGCCCACGGTCAGCAACGGCGCCGTCACCATGAACACCACCAGCAGCACCAGCATCACGTCGACGAAGGGGGTGACGTTGATATCGCTCATCAGGCGCGAGGACGACGGACGACGACTTCGACGCCGGCGCCGCGATGGCATGGCGAAGGCCATGGGGTCAGGCTCCCTCGTCCATCTGGCGGGACAGGATGGCGGCGAATTCGTCGGCGAAGGTGTCGAGGCGGCTGCCGTAGCGATCCATTTCCTTCGACAGCTTGTTGAAGGCGACCACCGCCGGGATGGCCGCCAGCAGCCCGAGGGCGGTGGCGAACAGGGCTTCGGCGATGCCGGGGGCGACCACCGCCAAGCTGGTGTTCTTGGAAAGCGCGATGGCCTGGAAGCTGTTCATGATGCCCCACACCGTCCCGAAGAGGCCAATGAACGGCGCCGTGGAACCGGTCGAGGCGAGCACCGTCATGTAGCTCTCGACCCGGTCAATCTCCCGGTTCACCGTGACCTGCATCACCCGGTCTATGCGTTCGCGCAAGCTTTCGCTCAAGCCCTCGCTCCATTGACCGGCGCCACGGGCCAGGGACCGGCGCCACTCCTGCATGGCGGCGACGAACACCGACGACATGGGATCGCGGGGATTGCTCCCCAGGCGGTCGAAAAGATCGTCCAGGGAGCCCCCGGACCAGAAATTGGTTTCGAACTGATTGGCCCAGTTGTTGAGCCGCTTCAGCACCAGCGCCTTCTCGATGATGATGGCCCAGCACCAGATCGAGGCGACCAACAACATCAAGATGACCAGCTTCACCACCAGGTCGGCGCGCAGGAACAGGGAGACGATGGAGAAGTCGTCCACGGAGGCCACCGAGCCAGCCAGATCGACGGATTGGATGTCGTTGTTTTCCATGAATCAGGCTCTCTCCCCCGCCGCGCGAAAGGTTTCCAAGGATTCCCGTAACGCCTCCGGCAGTCGCCGGGGGCGGCCGCCGGTCGTCATATGGGCCAGCCGGACATCCAGTCGGGCCAGGGGCGCCCCGTCCCGGCACACCACCTGTTCGGCATCCACCGTGGCGCCGCCCACGTCGACGAGGCGGGTATGCACCGCCAAGAGATCGTCAAGGCGTGCCGGGCGCAAGTATTCGATCGTACAGCGGCGAACCGCGAAGGCGGCGCCGGTCTCGGCCGCCATCGCCGCGTGCGCGAAGCCGAGGTCGCGGAGCATTTCGGTCCGCGCTCGCTCGGCGTAGCGCAGGTAGCTGGCGTAGTAGACGACGCCGCCCGCGTCCGTGTCCTCGTAATAGACCCGGAGGGCAAAGACATGCTCGCCGGGATCGAGGTCTCCCGCAATTCTCGCGCCCGCGTCATCCCCCGCGTCATCCATGGTCCGGAGCCTCGCTGGCCAGCAGGTCCAGTTGGGCATCGCGGGGGGGCGCCAGGCCCAGGTGACGATAGGCCCGCTCCCCCAGTACCCGGCCTCGCGGGGTGCGCTGTACGAACCCCTGCTGGATGAGGAAGGGCTCGATCACCTCCTCGATGGCGTCCCGCTGCTCCGACAGGGCGGCGGCCAGGGTCTCCACCCCGACGGGACCGCCGCCATAGGTCTCGGCGATGCGGCTCAGGTAATGGCGATCCATGGCGTCGAGGCCGCAGGCGTCCACGTCGAGGCGGCGTAGGGAGGCATCGGCGGCGGCGGCATCCACCGTTTGCACCCCGTCCACGGCGGCGAAGTCCCGGACCCGGCGCAGCAGCCGGCCGGCGACCCGGGGCGTCCCCCGGGACCGGCGCGCGATCTCCACCGCCCCGTCGGCGGCCAGGGCCAGGCCGAGGAGTCGCGAGCCCCGATCGACGATTCGCACCAGGTCCTCGACCTCGTAGAAATTTACCCGCATGGGGATGCCGAACCGCTCCCGCAGCGGCGTGGTGATCAGGCCGGTGCGGGTGGTGGCCCCGACCAAGGTAAACGGCGGCAGGTCGATGCGGATGGACCGCGCCGCCGGGCCTTCGCCGATGATCAGGTCGAGCTGGAAGTCCTCCATGGCGGGATAGAGGATCTCTTCCACCGCCGGGGACAGGCGATGGATTTCGTCGATGAACAGCACGTCCCGGGGCTGCAGGTTGGTAAGGATTGCCGCCAGATCGCCGGCCTTGGCGATCACCGGACCGGACGTGGTGCGAAAGCCCACCCCCAGCTCGCGGGCGATGATTTGGGCCAGGGTGGTCTTGCCCAGCCCGGGCGGCCCGTAGAAGATCGTGTGATCCAGGGCCTCGCCCCGGGACCGGGCGGCGGCGATGAAAATTCGCAGGTTGTCGCAGAGCGCGCGCTGGCCGATGAAGTCGTCCAGGGTCTGGGGCCGGAGGCCCAGGTCGAGCCCGTCCCCCAACGCCGAGTCGGGCGCCACCAGGCGTTCCGCGCCGGCCGGGGCTTCCGTCAATGTCGCATCTCCCGGGGGCTCATCTCGGCGAGGCCGGCCCGGATCAGGGCCTCGACCGTCGCCGCCTCGCCGAGCAGGACGGCGGCCTGGGACACGGCGCGAAAGGCCTCGCTGGCGCTGTAGCCCAGGTTGATCAAACCGGAGACCGCATCCTGGGCGGGCCCGGTCGTCACCGCCGGCGCCGTAACGCCATCGGCGGCGGAAGGCATGGGTGCGAAGGCCATGGCGGCGACCTTTTCCTTGAGTTCGCTGACGATTCGCGCGGCCAGTTTCGACCCCACCCCGGCGCATCGGGTCAGCGCCGCCTTGTCGCCGGCGGCGATGGCCATGGCCAGTCCGTCGGGATCGTGGACCGAAAGAATGGCAAGAGCGAGGCGGGGACCGACCCCTTGAACGCTGGTCAGAAGGCGAAACCAGGACCGTTCGTCGGCGCCGAGGAAGCCGAACAGCAGGATAGCGTCTTCGCGCACGTGGGTTTCGATCACCAGGCTCGTCGACTCGCCCACCGCCAGCCGGCTCAGGGTGCGGGCCGGGCAATAGGCCAGGTATCCGACGCCACCCACGTCGATCACCGCCCAGTCCTCGCCCAGGGAGTCCACCCGCCCGGTGAGCTTGGCGATCAAGGGGCGACCGCCATGGCGGCGATGCGGGCGGCGGTGGCCCGATGGTGGGCATGGCAGATGGCCACCGCCAGGGCGTCGGCGGCGTCGGCGCTGGCCGGCGCGCTGCCCGGCAGCAGCATGCGCACCATGACCTCGATCTGCTCCTTGGTCCCGTGGCCGGTGCCGACCACGGTCTTCTTGACCAGGTTGGGGGTATATTCGGCCACGGGAAGGCCGCCCCGGGCCGCCGCCAGCAAGACGACCCCCCGGGCCTGTCCCAGTTTCAGGGTCGAGGTGGGATTGCGGTTGACGAAGGTTTCCTCCACCGCCGCCTCGTCGGGCCCGTAGGCCTCCAGCACGGCCATCAGACCGTCGTAGAGCTGCGTCAGTCGGGTCGCCAGGGGCAGGTCTGGCACCGACGTCACCACGCCGTTGGCGGTGTGGGTCAGGCGGTTGCCGTCCGCCTCCACGATGCCCCAGCCCGTGTGCCGCAGGCCAGGGTCCAAACCGACGATCCGCATGAGCCTGTCCTCCCGCGCCGCTCAGACGCTCAGGCGTTCCAGGACCGCGTCATCCACCTCGAAGTTGGCGGCGACCCGCTGCACGTCGTCGTTGTCGTCGAGCGCCTCCAAAAGGCTGAACAGGGTCTCCGCGCTCGCCTCGTCCACGGATACGTTGGAGCTGGGTTTCCAGTCCAGGGCGGCGGAGTCGGGTTCGTCGAAGCGGGCCACCAGGGCGTCCCGCACGGTGGCGAAATCGTCCGGGGCGCAGATGATCTCGTGTCCGTCCTCGCCGGTGTTGACGTCCTGGGCGTTGGCTTCGAGGGCGGCCTCGAACATCTCGTCTCCCCCGGCGGCATCGGCCTTGTAGCGGATCAAGCCCACCCGCTCGAACATGAAGGCGACGCTTCCCGTATCTCCCAGGGAGCCGCCGTGCTTGTTGAAGACGGTCCGTATTTCGGCCGCCGTTCGGTTGCGATTGTCGGTCAGCGCCTCGACGATGAGGGCGACGCCGCCGGGGCCAAAGCCCTCGTAGCGCATCTCCTCGAACGCCGTGCCATCGCCATCGCCGGAGCCCCGCTTGATAGCCCGCTCGATGTTGTCCTTGGGCATGTTGGCGGCCCGCGCGACGCCGATGGCGGTGCGCAGGCGCGGGTTCATGTCCGGGTCGGGCAGCCCGGCGCGGGCGGCCACCGTCAGTTCGCGAATCAGCTTGGTGAACACCTTGGCCCGCTTGGCGTCCTGCGCGCCTTTGCGGTGCATGATGTTCTTGAACTGTGAATGGCCAGCCATGCCGGGATCGATGCCTGGTGGAAGAAGGTAGATAAAGTACGGAACCGGCGGCCCTTATACCATATGTAGAGCAAACCGCCAGACGAGAGCAGGGCCGGATAGCGAAGGATTGTGGCGACAGTGGGGCGGGGGACGCCCGCTCATGTCGCCAGCGCCCCGGCGATCTCCGCCAGCAGGCGTTCGGCCTCGGCGCGGGGGTCGGGCGCGGTGGTGATCTGGCGGCCGACGACGATGTGGTCGGCGCCGGCGGCGATGGCTTGGGCAGGGGTGGTGATGCGCTTCTGATCATCGGCGCCCACACCGGCGGAGCGGATGCCCGGGGTGACGATTGTCAGGTCGCCGCCGGCCATGGCGCGGATGGCGGCGGCTTCCCGGCCCGAGGCGATGACCCCGCCGGCGCCCGCCTCCCGGGCGATGCGGGTGCGGGCCAGGACCAGATCCTCGACCGAGGCGGTAGCGCCCATCTCGGCCAGGTCCTCGGGCCCGAAGCTGGTCAACACCGTCACCGCCAGAATTTTCAAGCCGCTGTCGCCGCAACCCTCCACGGCGGCCCTGATGGTGGCGCCATGGGCGTGGACGGTGAGGAAGTGGGCGCCGAGGGCGGCGATGGCGCGGGCGGCGGCGGCCGTGGTGCGCTCGATGTCCAGCAGCTTCGCGTCGACGAACACCTTGTTCCCCTCGGCGACCAGGTCGCGGACCAGGTCGGCGCCGCCGCAGAACAGCAGCTCCAGCCCCACCTTGTAGAACCCGACGCTGGCGCCCAGGCGGTCGACCAGAGCCCGGGCGGCTTCGACGGTGGGCAGATCGAGGGCGACGATCAGGCGGTCTTTCAAGGGGACCGTTCCGCTCGTGGTCAAATCGGTCCTCCCCGTCAGTCCGGCTCGGCCGGGTCCAGCAGCCCGCCCAGGCGCACCGGGCGCACCCGGCGGGCGAGGCCCGTGGCATCGTCGGTCTCCAGGAAGAGGCCGCAGAGGGTGGCTTCGCCTGCGGCCGGTTCCAGGCGCGGCTTGGCGCCGGGATCGAGGAAGCGGGCCAGGGACGCGGCCTTGTCCATGCCGATGACCGAATCGTAGTCGCCGCACATGCCCAAGTCGGTCTGGAAGGCGGTGCCGCCGGACAGGATCCGCGCGTCCGCCGTGGGCACGTGGGAATGGGTGCCGACCACCGCCGACACCCGTCCGTCCAGCAGGTGTCCGATGGCCGCCTTCTCGCTGGAGGCCTCGGCATGCACGTCGACCAGGATGGCGGCCACGGTGTCGCCCAGCCGATGGGGCGCCAGAACGGCGGCCAGCGCCGCGAAAGGGTCCTCCACCGGCATCATGAACAGCTTGCCCATGGGATTGATCACCAGCACCTTTCGCCCGCCGGACGCCTGCAGCACGACGCTGCCCCGGCCGGGCGTTCCCTCGGGCAGGTTGAGGGGGCGTAGCAGGCGCGGATCGCCGTCGATGTAGTTCATGATCGCCCGTTGGCTCCACACGTGGTTGCCGGTGGTGATGACATCCACCCCGGCGTCATAGAAGGCCTGGCAGATCTTGTCGGTGATGCCGAAGCCGTGGGCCGCGTTCTCGCCATTGACGACGACGAAATCCAGCCCCAGGCGCCGGCGCAACTCGGGGATATGGCGTTCGACCGCCTCGCGGCCGGCACGGCCGACCACGTCACCGCAAAGGAGAATTTTCATCGTGGAATGGAGGGTAACCGAATCTCCGTATCTTGATACCCGGTTATCTGGGACCATCTCGTTTCGAACTTCACGGGGACGCTCATGGCCGGCGGTGGAGCGCCTTCTCGGTCACCGCGGCGTCCAGGCACTCGTCCCACGGGGCGTGGGGTACGTGGTCGACCTCCTGGGCGGCGAAGGCGAGGCCGACCGCCAGCAGGGGGCCTTCGGCTCGCAGACGCTTGAGCGTGCGGTCGTAGAAGCCGCCGCCGTAGCCCAGGCGCCAGCACGCCCGGTCGAAGACCAGGAGCGGGGCCAGAACGACCCGGGGGACCAGGACGGGCGCCGCTTGCGTGGGTTGACGGGTGCCGAAGGCGCCGTCGACCAGAGTGTCGTCGGGACGCCAGCCACGGAATTCAAGCGGGGTTCGGGGCGCCGTCACCACCGGCAGAGCGCATCGGTAACCGGCGGCGTCGAGGCTTTGCAGCAGCGGCGCCGTGTCCAGTTCCTCGCCCATGGTCCAGAACGCGGAAACGATGGCGCCCGGCGGCACGCGTCGGTCCTCGAGCAGCTTGAGAATGCGATCCCGGACGGCCAGGGACGCGGCGGCGCGGACGGGCTCGGGTGTGGACGCGCGGCGCTCCAACGCCAGCCGCCGCAGGCGGCGCTTGGCCGCGACGATGGGGTCGACGTCGGGATCGCGGGGTGGCTCGGGCATGCTACCGGTGTGGAGAAAGTCGGGCGGCGCCGCGTCGGCCGTTGACCGGGTATTTCCTCTGCGGCCTGCTGATGCAGGTGGGCACCGTATTCCGGACCCACGGGTCCGGAAGGGACAGCTCCCTAGAAGTATACCGTTGGCCCCAGGGAAAGAATGGCCTGACGAACCGCGCAGCGGTCGCCCAGGGATGAATCTAGGCCTCTTCCAGACCCGCGGCAAGGCGCTCCACGCGCTCCGCCAGGGCCGTCATGGCGGCGGGGTCCGGCGGGGCCTCCGCCATCGTGGGAACATCCTGGGTCGTGGACCGGCTGTCGGCCAGTTCGTCGGCCAGCATCAGGCCGGCCATCACCAGCAGATGGGCATCGCCCACCTGGCCGACCGCCGACACCAGGCGCCCCACGTGATCGTCCAACTCGCTAGCCAGGGATATCAGGTGCCGTTCCTGCCCGTCGTCGCAGGCGATGGTGTAGTTGCGGCCGTTCACGGTGACGGTGACCTGGGCCATCAGGCGCGTTCCTCGACCATGGCCCGAACCCGGGCGATAATCGTATCCAGGCGCTGGGCCAGTACGTCGTGAGTCTGGCGCCGGCGCGCATTATCGGCATCCACCGATTCCTGGGCCGGCGTATCGTCGCTGGTCCGGCGGGCCGCAACGGCGGCCTCGAGCCTATCCACGGCCCGGTGAAGACGGTACTGCGCCTCCTCCCAGGGCCGGTCCGACGGACTCCCGTTACTCACCGCTGTCGCCCCCTCACGCTGCCTGCGGCACAGAATAGGGGTGTCCCTCCGAGACCGTCAACAGAGGGACGCGCCGGGGCGCCACGCCGGTTATCTCTTGATCGGGATTGTGATAAGAGACGTCGCAAATATCCACCCAATGGAGGATCCCATGGCTATCCGCGTGGCGATCAACGGTTTCGGGCGTATCGGCCGCCTGGTTCTTCGGGCCCTTATCGAATCCCGGCGCAACGACATTCAGGTCGTCGGCATCAACGACTTGGGCCCGGTGGCGACCAATGCCCATCTGCTGAAATACGATTCCATCCACGGCAGCCTGGAAACGGACGTGACGGTCAATGGGGACTCCATGGACGTCGGTCAGGGACCCATCAAGGTAACGGCGGAACGCGATCCCACCAAGCTTCCGTGGGGCGAGCTCAACGTGGACGTGGCCTTGGAATGCACCGGCATCTTCACCGACCGGGACAAGGCCGCCCAGCACATGACGGCCGGGGCGGGACGGGTCCTCGTCTCGGCGCCCGCCAAGGCCGCGGACCTGACGGTGGTCTACGGGGTCAATCACGATCAGCTCACGGCCGATCACACGGTGGTCTCCGCCGCTTCCTGCACCACCAACTGTCTGGTGCCGGTGGTGGACGTGGCCAACAAGACCGTCGGCATCGAGAAGGGGTTCATGACCACGGTGCATTCCTTCACCGGCGATCAGCCGACCGTGGACACGCTGCACAGCGACCTGCGGCGGGCGCGATCCGCCTCGGTCTCCATGATCCCCACCTCCACCGGCGCCGCTCGCGCGGTCGCCCTGGTGCTGCCGGAGATGGCCGGCAAGCTGGATGGCACGGCGATCCGGGTGCCGACGCCCAACGTGTCGATGGTCGACTTCACCTTCGTGGCCTCCCGGGATACCACTCCCGAGGAGGTCAATGACGCCATGAAGGCGGCGGCCGACGGGCGTCTCAAGGGCGTCTTGGGGACGGTGGACCTGCCGCTGGTGTCGGTGGACTTCAATCACAACGATCTCAGTTCCGTTTTCGATTTGACCCAAACCCAGGTCCTGGGCGGCAATTTCGTGCGCGTTCTGTCCTGGTACGACAACGAGTGGGGATTCTCGAACCGCATGAGCGACGTCGCGGCGGCCATGGCCGCGACCGCCTGAAACCGGACAACGGGCGGTGGATCGGGACCAGCGACCCATCATCGCCCGCAATCTGGCCCAGGCCCGGGCGGCCGTGGCGGCGGCGGAAGCCCTCGGCGTGCCGCTGATTCTGCGCAGCCCGCCGGGCATGGCGGGCGCCCTGGGCGCGGCCGTGTTCCGCCATCTGGTGGACGAGGCCGCCGCCGACCACCCCGGGGTTTCCGTCGCCGCCGTCTACGACTGCGGGCCCAACCCAGGTTGGGCGCTCAACGCCTTGCGGGAAGGCTTGGAGGCTGTGCGCATCGAAGGGACTCCAGCCTCGAAACGCCGCCTGGCGGACATCGCCGCCGCCCACGGCGCCCGCCTCGACGAGACGCCCGGCGCCGCCCTCGGCCTGGACGACGCCCCGGACGCCGAAGCCGCCTGCCGGGCGTGGTTGTCCAAGTCGTCATAGACGATGGCCTCCACCCCCGCCTGCCGGCTCTACCTGGTGACCCCGCCGCGACTGGATCCAGGCCCCTTCGCCAGCCGTCTGGCGGCGGCCCTCAACGGCGGCGACGTGGCCTGCCTGCAAATCCGGCTCAAGGACACGGACGACGACGCCATCCGAGCGGCCGTGAAGGCCCTGCTGCCCGTGGCCCACGCCCGCAACGTGGCGGTGGTGCTCAATGACCGGCCCGACCTGGCCGCCGAGACCGGCTGCGACGGTGTTCACGTGGGCCAGGAAGATACGACCTACCGGCAAGCCCGGCGGATCATCGGCGGCGAGGCCATGATCGGCGTGACCTGCCACGACTCCCGCCACCTGGCCATGGATGCCGCCGAACAGGGCGCCGACTACGTGGCCTTCGGCGCTTTCTTTCCCACGGCGACCAAGACGCCAAAGACCCAGGCGTCGGTGGACTTGCTGCGCTGGTGGAGCGAGATAATGACCGTGCCCTCAGTGGCCATCGGCGGCATCACGGCGGACAACTGCCCGCCGCTGGTTGTGGCGGGAGCGGACTTTCTGGCCGTCGTGTCCGCCGTATGGGATCACCCGGACGGCCCCGAGGCCGCGGTGCGGGAATTCAACACGGCCATCGATCGAGCGTCGACGGCGTAGATCGCCCCTGGCGTTGCTACCCGGCGGCGGCGGTGATAGGGTCCGCGCCGCTCTCCAATCCCCCTCGCGAACCCATCGAACAGGCCCATGAAAATCAACGGCAACGCCGTCCGACCGGGGATGGTGATCGAGCATCAGAACCGCCTGTGGCGGGCGGTGAAGATCCAACACACCCAGCCCGGCAAGGGCGGCGCCTACCTGCAGGTGGAGCTCAAGGACATCCGCGACGGCACCAAGCTGAACGAACGATTCCGCAGCTCGGAGACCGTGGAGCGGGTGCGCCTGGACCAGAAGCCGTTCCAGTTCCTCTACAGCGACGGCGAGATGTACACGTTCATGGACACCGACACCTACGACCAGATCGCCCTGACCGCCGCGGCCATTGGCGAGGACCAGGTTCCCTATCTGCGGGACGGCATGCCGGTCACCATCGATTTCCACGAGGAGAGCCCCTTGGGCGTTTCCCTTCCCGACACGGTGGCGCTGGCCGTGGTCGAGGCCGATGCGGTGGTCAAGGGGCAGACGGCGTCGTCTTCCTACAAGCCCGCCGTGCTCGAGAACGGGGTGCGCGTCATGGTGCCGCCCCACATCGAGGCTGGAACCCGCGTGGTGGTCAACATCGCGGAGGGGACCTACGTGGAACGGGCGAAGGACTAGCGCCGCCGCATGGCCAGCCGTTCGGCGCTTATTAACGTCATGATCGGCGCCGCCCGCAAGGCGGCCCGACGCCTGATTCGCGACTTCGGGGAAGTGGAGAACCTCCAAGTCTCCCTCAAGGGCCCGGCCGACTTCGTGAGCAACGCCGATCGCAAGTCGGAACAGACCATCCACCATGAGCTGCTTAAGGCGCGGCCCCATTTCAGCTTCCTGATGGAGGAATCGGGCGCGGTCGAGGGCTCCGATACCAGCAACCGCTGGATCATCGATCCCCTGGACGGGACCACCAACTTCCTGCACGGGATTCCCCACTTCTCCATTTCCATCGGCCTGGAACGGGACAACGACTTCTTTGCCGGCCTGGTCTACGCGCCGATCGTCGACGAGATGTTCTGGGCCGAGAAAGGGCAAGGCGCCTGGCTCAACGGCCGGCGATTGCGGGTGTCGGGCCGGCGACACCTGGAAGAAGCCGTCATCACCACGGGCGTCCCGACACGCTACATCCCGGAACACCCGGAATTCCTGATGCAAATGGCGGCCGTCATGGACGCTACCGCGGGCGTCCGACGGTTTGGTTCGGCGGCGCTCGACATGGCCTACGTGGCGGCGGGCCGGTTCGAGGGGTTCTGGGAACCGGGCCTCAGCCTCTGGGACTATGCCGCCGGCGTGGTCCTGGTCCGCGAAGCAGGCGGTTTCGTCACTGCCGTCGACGGGCATACCAGTCCCGTCGACAGCGGTGACATCGCCGCCGCCAACTACCACCTCCATCGCCCCTTTACGACCCTTCTTCAAGAAGCTGCCCGGACGAAGCCGGTCACGCCGCCTGGCCGGAGCGCGCCCCCCTGAATACCCGCCAGCCGCCGAGCCGCAAACCGGTTGTACGGGGACAGGGCGTTGGTTATGTTCGTGAAATGTTTGCCGTTCGGCGCCTCGCGTCGGCGATTCGGGTGGTTGGCGGAGAAGGTGCGACCATGACACTTTCAGGCTACCGAGTGCGTTCGCGCACCCTCCTTGTCGGCCTCATGATTATCGTGTGTGCCGTCGGCTTCGGCGGGCCGACGCCCGCGGTGGCGCAAACGTCTCCCTATATCGACACCTCCAACGCCAGCGTGTCGGTCGACTACGGGGCCTTGGGGCTCGATATTGGCGGCGCGGGCACAATGCCGTCGGGCCTCGGTGGCGGACTCAGAATGCCGGGGGCCGAGCAGCCCCGGTCGCGGCTCCACGTGGCGCCGCCAGCCGGTTCAAGCGTTTCAACGGCCCGCCGGACCCTCACCGCGCCCCGCCCGCCGGCGCCGCCCCCGGTTCGATCGCGGCCGGCCCCCGCGGCCGCGCCACCGCCCGTGCCGGCACCAAAACCGCCGGTCAGTGTCGCCGCCGCGCCGCCGCCCGGTCCGCCCGCGCCACCCCCCGTCGCGCCGCCGGCGCCACGGATCTCTCCGCCGCCGCGACCAGCCACGGCTGCCCCTCCGCCCGCCACGCCCATGCCCAGGTCGACATCCAGGGCGGGTTCAGCGGAGCCTCGCTCCCAACCTCGCGTGCCCGCGCCGCGTGCCAGCGCCCCGCCGCCACCGCCGGCCCTTGCCCCGCCGCCACCGCCTGCCGTTGCCCCGCCGCCACCGCCTGCCGTTGCCCCGCCGCCACCGCCCGCCATTGCCCCGCCGCCGCCAACCGCGCGCGCTCCCGCACCACCACCTGTTAGCGCTCCGCCACCACCTCCCGCTAGCGCGCCGCCACCTCCTGCCGTGGCGCCACCGCCACCACCCGCCCTGGCGCCACCGCCCGCGCCGGCACCGAGGGTCACCGCGCCGCCGCCCGCGCCGCCCGCCGCCTCGCAGACCGCCGCCCTCAAAACGGAGCCAGCGCCCAGCAAGATCGGCGACGCCATGAAGGTCGTGTTCGAGGGCGAGGAATCTCGCCTTCCCGAGAGCGTCGAGGCGTCGCTCCGCGAGACGGCCGGGGCGCTCAAGGGCCGTCAGGAAATGCGCCTGCAACTGATGGCCTACGCGGGTGGATCTTCCCTGTCGCCCAGCAAGGCACGCCGATTGTCCCTGTCGCGCGCCCTCTCCGTTCGTTCCTTCCTGATCGAGCACGGCGTGCGTAGTACGCGTATCGACGTTCGCGCCCTTGGCAACAAGACGACCGAAGAACCCGTCAACCGCGTCGACGTCATCATCACCGAACGATGACGGCCGTACGCCAACGGGTCTGATCGAGGAGAAACGTCACCATGGGCGGGCCTCGGCGCCACGTGCGCAACATGATCATATTCGTCATCGCCGTGGTGGCCGCCGCCGGGGTCCTCTTTCCCCCGTTGCGGAACGCCTTCATGGCAAATGCGCCGCTGAATGCCCTTATTCTCGGCGTTTTCGTGCTCGGCGTGGCCTACAACTTCCTCATGGTCCTGCGATTGTTTCCGGAAGTGGCCTGGATCGAGAGCATTCGCGACAGCCGGCCCGGTCCCACGGCGCCGCGACCCCGCCTGCTGGCCCCGATGGCCACCTTGTTGGGGGAACGGGACCAGTTCCGCCTGTCGGCCATCTCCCTGCGCTCGCTTCTCGACAGCATCAGTTCGCGTCTGGACGAACAGCGCGAGATGTCCCGCTACACCATCGGCTTGCTGATATTTCTTGGTCTTCTAGGCACGTTCTGGGGACTGCTGCAGACCATCCAGTCCATTGGCGACGTCATCGGCGGACTGTCCCTCGGCGGCGACAGCAGCGTCGCCAACGTTTTCGAGGATTTGAAGCGCGGCCTGGAGGCGCCCATGCAGGGGATGGGAACGGCCTTCAGTTCGTCCCTCTTTGGTCTGGCCGGCTCGTTGGTCCTCGGGTTTCTGGACCTGCAAGCGAACCGGGCGCAGAACAATTTCTACAACGACCTGGAGGAATGGCTGTCAAGCCAGACCCGCCTGAGCAGCGGCGGGCCCATGTCGTTGGAGGGCGAACACTCCGTGCCGGCCTACGTGCAGGCGCTTCTGGAGCAGACGGCGGAAAGCCTGGAAAACCTGCAACGCACCATGTCCCGGGGCGAGGAAAGCCGCATTTCGTCGAATGCCTCGTTCCGCGATATGGTCGACAAGCTGGGCACGCTGACCGAACACATGCGGACCGAGCAGGCGGTCATGATGCGTCTGGCCGAGGCCCAGAGCGAGATCAGACCCATCCTGGCCCGCCTCGCCGACATTTCGGAAGGACCCCGTGACGGCGGCGTGGATGAAGCGACGCGCACCCACATCCGCAACCTGGACGTCTACGTCGCCCGCATGCTCGATGAGATGAACGCGGGTCGGGAAGAGATCGTCCAGGAGGTACGGAGCGAGATCAAGTTGCTGGCCCGTACGATTGCCGCCCTTTCCAGCACTCGGGAGCGGTAGCCGAGGCCCTTCGGCACGCTGAACCATGGCCTCCCTCGCCCGCCGCCCCCGTTCGACCCCCAACATCTGGCCGGGATTCGTCGACGCCCTGGCGACGTTGCTGATGGTCGTCATCTTTCTGTTGATGATTTTCGTGCTGGCCCAGTTCTTCCTCAACGAGGCCATCCACGGCCGAGACGAGGCCCTGGTGCGGTTGGAAAGCCAAGTAAGCGAACTCGCCGATCTCCTGTCCCTGGAGCGCGAAGCGAATTCGGACCTGCGCCTGAACGTCGCCCAGCTTTCGGGCGAGCTGCAGGCCTCCGTCGAACTCCGCGACGACTTGAGATCGGCCGTGGAGACGTTGACCCTGCGGGCCGAGGCGGCGGAAGGCGAGACGACGAAACTCGGCCAATCCCTCGAGGAAGCCTTCAAGACCATCATGGCCGACAAGGACGCCATCGAGCTCCAGGTGCGCCAGATCACCTCCCTGCGCGACCAGCTCACGACCCTTGAGGCGCTGAAGGAGGAGATGGAGCGGGACGTCAGTGCCATGGCTTCCCGACTCGCCGAACAGGAAAAGCTGCACGACGCGGACCAGGCGACCATCGACAAACAGACGGAGCGGCTTGCCCTCCTGGTCCAGGACGTGGCCGCCTTGACCGCCCTCAGGGAAAAGCTGGAGTCGCAAGTGTCCAGCTTGTCGTCCCGCCTGGATGAATCGGAAACCACCCTGGTAAAGGAGCAGGAGCTGCTGCGCATCGCCCGGGCCGAACTGGCCAACAAGGACGCGACGCTGGCCGAGGAACGGGATCTGCTTCAAGTCGCCCGCGCCCAATTGGAGCAGGCGCGCTCCACCCTTGGGGATGAACAAGAGGTCTCGGAGACCGCCCGCGCCCAGCTGGCGCTGCTCAACCGGCAAATGGGGACCTTGCGCGAACAACTGCTGAAACTTTCGGCCGCCCTGGAAGCCTCCGAAACCAAGGCCGCCGATCAAAAAGTCCATATTTCGACCCTGGGCGCCCGGCTCAACGCGGCCCTGGCCAGCAAGGTGCAGGAACTCTCCCGCTATCGTTCGGAATTTTTTGGCCGCCTGCGGGAAGTGCTGGGTAGCCGGGAGGGCGTTCGGATCGTCGGCGACCGATTCGTTCTCCAGTCCGAAATCCTGTTCGATACGGGCTCCGCGGAGATGGGATTGGAGGGCGTGAATCAACTTGGGCGCCTGGCCGAGACACTGGCCGAACTGTCCTTTCGCATCCCGTCGGAGATCGACTGGGTGCTGCGCGTCGACGGGCATACGGACCGCATTCCCATCGCCACCGCCCGCTACCCGTCGAACTGGGAGCTGTCCACCGACCGCGCCACCTCGGTCGTCAAGTTTCTGATCGATCAGGGTATTCCACCCAACCGCCTGGCGGCGACCGGGTTCGCCGAATTTCAGCCCCTTGACCCGGGAGACGACCCCGTCGCATACCGGCGCAACCGCCGGATCGAGCTGAAGCTTACCCAACGCTGAGGCAAGAGTTCTCGCTACGCCTATCTTTGGCGCCGTCCGGTCCCCGGCTTTATTTCCGCGCGGCGCCCCATGGCCATCCTTTTCGTCATCGTCCTGATCGACCTGATCGGTTTCGGAATCATCATTCCCCTGTTGCCGTTCTACGCCGAGCGATTCGGCGCCAGCCCCGATCAGGTGGGCCTGCTGATGGCCACCTACTCCCTCACCCAGCTCTTCGCGGCGCCGCTGTGGGGCCGGTGGAGCGACCGCATCGGGCGCCGGCCGGTTCTGCTGATCACCCTTGCCGGCGCCGCCGCATCCTATGTCTGGCTGGGCATGGCGGACGCCCTGTGGATGCTGTTCGCCGCCCGGGCGGCGGGCGGCGCCATGGCCGGGAACATCGCCGCCGCGTTCGCCTACATGGCCGATGTAACCGACGGCGAAAGCCGCGCCCGTGGAATGGGACTCGTGGGCGCGGCTTTCGGCCTTGGCTTCATCTTGGGTCCTGCCATCGGCGGACTTCTGGCCGGTGCCGATCCGGCCACCGCCGACTACGCCAGACCCGCCTACGCCGGCGCGGGGCTGTCCTTGATGGCCTTCCTGGTCGCGCTCGTTCGCCTGCCGGAGTCCCTTCCGGCGGCGCGGCGCGAGGCGAGAAAGCGCGTCAAACGGCTGCCGTTCCTGCCCCTGTTGCGCCGACCGGGAATGGGGCGTCCGCTACTGATCTCGTTCCTCGCGACGTTCGTCTTCGCCGGCATGGAGGCCACGTTCGCCCTGTGGACCGAGCGGCGATTCGCCTGGGGACCGCTGCAGATCGGCTTGCTGTTCGCCTTCGTCGGCGTCATCGCCGCCGCCATCCAGGGCGGCCTGATCGGCCGCCTGGCTGCCCGTTTTGGAGAACGACGGCTGATCGTGCAGGGCGCCGCGGCTTTTGCCGTCGGCATGGGGCTGGTGCCGCTGGCCCACCATCCCGCGGTCCTGGTGGTCGCGATGATGGTGCTGGCCTATGGGTTCAGCATTATGTCCCCGTCGCTCAACAGCCTGATCTCGCGCCGCGCCGCGGCCATCGAGCAGGGCGAGGCAATGGGCGTCGCCCGATCGGCGACGATTCTGGCGCGTGTCGTCGGTCCGGCGACGGCGGGGATGGTGTTTGCCTATGCCGGCATGGACTGGCCGTACCTGACCGGGGGCGTGGTGATGGTGGGGGTGGTTTTCCTCGCTCGCGGACTCGGTGACGAGAGGGACGCATCGCCAGAGGGGGCCCCTCCACCATGATCACCCGAACCTTGATCCGTGGCCCCGGCTTGGCTATAGAATGCGGCTTCATCCTGGAGAACGGACGCCATGAAGAAGGACATCCACCCCGAGTACCACGAGATCAAGGTCGTGATGACAGACGGAACCGAATTCACGACCCGCTCCACCTGGGGAAGCGCCGGAGACAGCATGCGTCTGGATATCGATACCAAGACCCATCCGGCCTGGACGGGCGTACATCGCCTGGTTGACAGCGGCGGCCAGGTGGCGAAGTTCAACAAACGCTTCAAGGGCTTGGGCCTCAAGGAGTAGGGTTCTCCGCCCCGCGGGCGTCGACGACGGCCGCTTTGGACCACTAGCGACACGTGCTAGTATTCATCCAACCCTGTTCGCGACGGGCGCGCGGGCGGGGATTGGTTTCGTGTGTCCGAGCGGATATTCGGAATGGCGGGTCAGACCACATACGAGGTCTCTGTGCTGCAAGGCGGCCGGTGGGAAATCCATTCCCGCTATAACGCCATGCAGAAGGACGACGCCATCCAGGAGGCCATGTCCCTGGGGACCACGCCCGGTATCGAGGCCACCAAGGTTATCCGCGAGGTCTATGACCCCAAGGAGGGGCTGGCGGAGGAATATACGGTCTACAAGAGCGAGTCGGCGCGCTCCAAGCCCAGCCGACCCACGCCCCCGGCGGCGGCGCCCGCCCGGTCCCGGTCCAAGCCCGGGAAGTCGACGGCCCGCGGCACGCCGGCCCGTGCCGCCCCCGCTGGGGATAGGGAAACCGCCACTCGCCCCCGTCAGAGACGCCCCAAGGCCAAGCCGCGCGCGACATTGATAAGCGTGCTCGTCAAGCTCATGCTGGTGATCCTGATGAGCGTCGCCGTCGCCTCCCTGATGGCGGGGATCGGGGCGGCCTTCTTGCCCCATACCCAGTTGTACGGCATCTCCCTATCGGGACCATCCCGGGACAATGTCCTGATCGTGATCTTCATTGTTGGCTTCGTGCTGACCGCCGTGCTGTCCTTCAAGTCCTTCCTGTCGAAGGTGGATCTCGCCGCCGTCGGCGAACGCAAGGGAGTGGCGGCACCGCAACCGGCGCCCCGGGCCCGGGCCCGGCAGGCGGGCCAGGCGGATGTCCTGAAGCATATCGACGTCACTCTGCCGCCGTCGGCGGAAGAGCCGCCGCCCGCCGGCGAGGAAGCCCCGGCCGAAGCCGACGACGCGCCGGAAAAAGAGGACGAGACCAAGAAGGAGGAGGAGGAAAAAGAGGAAGCGAAAACCGCCGCGGCCGATCTTTCGCCCAACGCGGAGCAACAGAAGCGCTACATGATGAAGTTCCTGGGCGACTCCCTGGCCGAAACCAAGGACGCGCACAAGTCCCTCGACAATTTCAACAAGTTCGGCGTCAACCTGTACCTGGCCGGCGCCTGCGAGGCCATCGCCAAGAAAAAGAACCTGGACGAGTCGGAAGGCGCGGGCATTCTCAGCGATGGTGTTCAGGTGATGGGCTTCAACAAGCAATCGGCCGATTCATTCGCCCAAAAGAAGGAGGAGTACCTGCTTGCCGACAGCCGCTACATGCAGATGTATCAGGCCGGACGCAACGCCATGAATACCTCTCTCGGGGGAGACTCCGCGGCGCCAAAGCAGCTCGACAAGTCGCTCACCGAGTGGAACAAACCCAAGGCGAAGGAAGAAAATACCGGGCCGATCACCGTCATGTTTACCGATATGGTGGGCTCCACGGCCCTGACCCAGGATAAGGGGGATGCGGTGGCCCAGGAGGTGGTGCGGGCCCATAATCGGGTGGTCCGCGACGCCCTCAGCCGCTGTGCCGGGCGCGAGATCAAGCACACGGGAGACGGCATCATGGCGTCGTTCGACACCACGTCGAACAGCGTCGAAGCCTCGATGTTGATCCAGCGCGGCGCCCGCGCCCACAGCGTGGCGAACCCGGACCTGCCGCTGAAGCTGAAGATCGGCATCAACGCCGGTGAACCCATCGCCGAGGACGACGATCTGTTCGGCACCACGGTCCAGCTGTCGGCGCGCATCGTCGACAAGGCCGGCGAGGGAGAGACCTACGTTTCGGAGATCGTTCGCGGTATCTGCGCCGGCAAGGAACTGGGCTTCCGCAGCGTCGGCCAGTTCGACATGAAGGGGTTCCCGGAACCCATCACCTTGTTCGAGGTCTTGTGGGACACCGAGGACGACGCCGCCGCGGGGTCGGAAACGGCCGTCGCCGCCGAATAGGGATCGCGCCCCTCAAACGTCGCCGGGAACCTGCCTTGACGGGGTCCCTTTCCCGCCCCATCTCACGCCTGCCGCGGATGCCATTGATCGGGTCCGTTGGCTCTCGTCTCTCGAAACGCGGCCCCTTGGGCGCGCTTCGAGTTGGATAGTTGCTCACACAGGAGGACTATGACCATGAACGCGTTCGATTTCTCTCCCTTCCATCGATATTCCATCGGCTTCGACCGCTTGCAGCGGCTGCGCGACGGCGTCGCCAACCAGGGTTCCCAAGCGCCGTCCTACCCGCCCTACGACATCGAAGTCCTCGACGACAACGTCTATCGGATCACCATGGCGGTGGCCGGCTTCGGCCAGGAAGACCTGGACATCACCGTGAAGGACAACAAGCTGGTAATCTCCGGCAAGAAGCGGGGGAATGGCAACGGCGCAGCCTACCTGCATCGGGGCATTGCCGGTCGCGCTTTCGAGCGGCGCTTCGAACTTGCCGATAACATCCACGTCACGGGCGCCAACGTGGTCAATGGCATGCTCCAGGTGGATCTGGATCGGGAGGTCCCGGAGGACCAGAAGCCCCGCCGCATCGAGATCGGCGATCGGCCCCCGGCGATCGAGGACAAAGCCGCCTGATCGCCACCGCGACCTCACGGAACAGACGGGTGGTCGCGCCGTCCCTGGCCGGCGGCGCGCCCCTGCTGTCCGAACTCCCTAACGCCTGCAATGTCAACGCCATGCGGGATCGCGGCCGGGGCGGTTCACTCTCCCATCGGCAAGTCGAAAAAGTTCGGGGCCGCCTGAATTTTGGGCGGCCCCGCACAATTCGTTCCCTAATCATTTCCCTGTCGAACTCGCCTCGGCGCGCCCTGTTTTCAAGACGTGCTCGACCTTGCCATGGGCCGAACGGAACGGTCAAGACGATTCGTTGCCGGAGCGACGAAAGAAGAGGGTCGCCCCACCAAGGGCGACCCGAGTTCAACAGGGAGGCATTGAAACAGGCTGGATACAAAGTGCGATTCCACGATGGGAATCGCGATCCAACCAGGGATAGCTTGACGGCGATCCCTTAAGATTTCCTTAATCGCGGGATTGTCGACCGAGGGGCTACTTCGCCCATTGCGGGCGTTTCAGGAGGAATCGCGCGAACTAACGCTTGAAGACGGAATCGGCGCTCGTCCGGGCATTTTTCTTAGCGCCGATGGCGGCGCGCACACGGGCGATTTCCGCCTCCATCTCGGCGATATACTCGCCCAGGGCCTCGATGGACATGATATCCAGGTCCTTGGGCTTGGGCTTACGATGGACGGGTTCGAGGTCGTCCGGATTCATGGAAAGGTCCCTTCCTCGCCGTTGAGCCTTGCCACGCCGGGGGAGGACATACTAGACAGCCGGCCAACCCCGATCCTACTGGAGATTACCCCATGGCGGCATCCCTGCCCGAGACAATGGCCTGCGTCGAGATTGACGGCAAGGGGGGCCCCGAGGTTCTCAAGCCGGCGACCCGACCGTTGCCGACGCCGGAGGAGGGCGAGGTTCTCATCCAGGTGGCGGCGGCCGGGGTCAACCGTCCCGACGTGATTCAGCGCATGGGGCTCTATCCGCCACCGCCCGGGGCCTCCGACCTGCCGGGGCTCGAGGTGGCGGGCACCGTCGTCGCGGTGGCGGATGGCGTCGATGGTCCCGCCGTGGGCGATACGGTCTGTGCCCTGGTGACCGGGGGCGGCTATGCCGCCTACTGCACGGCCCCGGCCGCCACCTGCCTGCCCGTTCCCGATGGTCTGGACCTGATCCAGGGAGCGGGGCTTGCCGAGACGTTTTTCACCGTCTGGACCAACGTGTTCGAGCGCGGCGCCCTGGCCCCCGGCGAGACGCTGATGGTCCACGGCGGCACCAGCGGCATCGGCACCACCGCCATTCAGATGGCCACGCGCTTGGGATCGAAGGTCATCGCCACCGCCGGCAGTGCCGAGAAGTGCGACGCCTGTCGCAACCTGGGGGCCGATCTGGCGGTGAATTATCGGGACGAGGATTTCGTCGCCGCCGCCAAGACGTTCACCGACGGCCGCGGCGTGAACGTGATCCTCGACATGGTGGGCGGCGACTACGTGGACCGGAACATCAAGGCCATGGCGCCCGACGGACGACTGGTGTTCATCGCTTTTCTGAAGGGCTTCAAGGTGGAGGCCAACATGATGCCGATCATGCTGAAGCGGCTGACGATCACCGGATCGACCCTGCGTCCGCAGCCCATCGCCCGCAAGGCGGAGATCGCCCGGGCGCTTCGAGATCGGGTGTGGCCGCTGATCGCCGCCGGCGAAATCAAGCCCGTCGTCCACGCCACTTTCCCCTTGGCCGAGGCGGCGCAAGCCCACCGATTGATGGAAAGCAACGCCCACATCGGCAAGATCGTCCTGATCACATGATGGCAGGACGTACCCGCGGCGTTTGACCCGAAGCACAACCGCACACTATATATTCATCGCGGGTCACGCCTGATTGCCCGGGTGGGCACGGTTGCCGCCCGCGGGCCGGCAAAGGCTGGTCCAATGCACGGATACGAAAATGAAAAGGCTTTAAATTCATGACGCTGCCCCTCATGCCCAAGGCAACGGCCGTGTGGCTCGTCGATAACTCGACCCTGACGTTCGAGCAGATTGCCGAATTCTGCGGCATGCACGCGCTTGAAGTGCAAGCCGTCGCCGACGGCGAAGTGGCGGTGGGTATCCATGGCCTGGATCCGATCGTCAATGGACAGCTGACGAGCGAGGAAATCGAGCGCTGTCAAAGCGATCCGAGTGCCCGGTTGACATTGTCCAAGCCGAACATCCCACTGCCCAAAAATCGCCACCGGGGCGCGCGTTACACCCCGGTTTCCAAGCGCCAGGACCGGCCCGATGCCATCGCGTGGCTGCTCAAGCATTACGTGGAACTGAGCGACGCCAGCATCGCCAAGCTGATCGGCACGACCAAGGACACCATCACCAAGGTGCGCGACAAGACCCACTGGAACAGCCAGAACATCAAGCCCCGCAATCCGGTGGGTCTGGACCTCTGCGGCGAGGAGGACCTGGAGAAGGCGGTGGCCATCGCCCGGGCCAAGGCCGGGACCACCCGCGCCGCGCCCGCGCCGGTCGTCCCCGAAGGCCCGCCGGTGCCGGCCCCGGAGCGGACCCCGGAGCCGGCGCCCGCCGACACGGAGCACTGAACCGGTTCCATCGAGCCGTCCCCGCACGGGGCCCAAAAAGAAGGGCCGCCGAAGCGGCCCGAGTGGCGTCTTGGGGGGAGACATGATCTCCAAGTCGGGAGAATGGCTCGAACCGGACCCGGCAACCATGTCCATCACGGACCATTGGGGCAGGATGTTGTCCCATGTGGGCGACATCCGATCGCACCAAACCGTTGGATTGCGCCCATGAGCGGCGCACCCGAATCCATAGCCGACAAACTCGCCGCCTTGCGGGTCGATTTTTCCATCAAGGATCGGCGCTGCTATTTCAACAACGCCTCCGTCGGCGCCCTGTCCAATAGGGTCGTGGCGGCGGTCACCGAGTTTCTGGGCGACGTGCGCGACCACGGCCGCAATTCCTATCCCCGGTGGTGCGAGACGGCGGAAAACGACATCAAGGGCCGGGCGGCCCGGCTGATCGGCGCCCGACCCGACGAGATCGCCTTCGTCAAGAACACGACCGAAGGCCTCAACATCGTGGCCGGCGGGCTCGACTGGCGGGACGGCGACAACGTGATCATCGCCGACATCGAGTATCCCTCGAACGTGTACTGCTGGCTCAAATTAGAGCAGCGCGGGGTTGTGGTCCGCTGGGTAAAGACCCGCGGCGGCCGGGTTCCCGTGGACGACGTGGCGGCGCTGATCGACGCACGGACTCGCCTGGTGTCCTTGAGCGCGGTTCAGTTCTCCACCGGATTCCGCCAGGATATCGCCGCGACCGGCGCCCTGTGCCGGGAGCGCGGCGTCCTATTCAACCTCGATGCCATCCAGTGGGTCGGCGCCCTGCACCTGGACCTGTCGTCCCTGGCGGTGGATTTCCTTTCCGCCGGCGGCCACAAGTGGCTGTTGGCGCCCATCGGCACGGGCCTGTTCTATTGCCGCCGCGAGGTGCTGGATCGCCTCGACCCGCCGTTTGTGGGCTACAACACGGTGGGCCGGGGGGAAGCCCACATGGACTACGACCTGGTCTATCGGGACGGCGCCACCCGTTTCGAGGAAGCCTTGATCAACTTCCCGGGCATCTGGGGCCTGGACGCCGCCATCGGCGCCCTTCTGGCGGTGGGGACGGAGGCGGTGGAAGCCTGCATTCTCGACTTGACGGAAGCCGCCATCGAAGGCCTGCGCCGACGGGGCTACGACATCGTCAGTCCCGTGGGGCCCGGCGAACGGTCGGGGATCGTGTGCTTCCGCCACCCGACCATTCCCGCCGAGGCCATAGCCGAACGACTCCGTCAGGCTGGCGTTGACGTGGCCGTTCGTGGCGGATCGCTCCGCCTGTCGCCGTCCTATTACAACGATGGCGCGGAGATCGAACGCTTTCTGGAAACGCTGCCCGGCGCCCCGTCCTGACAGGTAGTGGCCCCGCTGGCCGGCGCCAGGTTCAGCGTGACGACCCTAGCTTTTCGGGGCGCGGGTCGGACGGCGAGCCTGTCGTTGGCGGTGTCGCGGCGGAAGGGGGACGCTCGGACAGGAGCACAATCGGGCCATCCGTTCTCGGGCTTTCGCCATGGTGCGAGCGGCGGTGATGATTCGACCGGGATGCGGCCCGCAACATCGAACCAAACACCTGCAAGTTCAAACTGCGCCAGATCAACATCGCCCTTGTCCTCGGTATTGCCGTCCATGGCCGGCGATTGCGGGCACGCGACGCCGTTGCCAATGGTCCACCGAACTCAAGCCGCAATCGACAAAATTACCATAGAATCCCATTTTTGCAAATGAGAATGATTTTCATTGCGGCCCATTTCAACGAATGCCAGGGACCACGCCATCGGCGGCAAATGGTGTCCGGGCCGACCGAATATCGACATCGTGCAACCAATGCTGGTGTCGGCTATGCTGCCTCCCGAGGGGGTGACGGGATCGCGCGCGCAAGGAGGCGAAACCCATGCTTATCGAACAGGTCCTCAGGGACAAGGGGGGCACCGTGGTGACGATTTCCCCCGACACCGGCACCATTGAGGCAGCCCAAATCCTGGCGGAACGCCGAATCGGCCTCCTGGTGGTCTGCACCCCGGGCGGGCGAGTCCTCGGCGTGGTCTCGGAGCGCGACATTGTGCGCGCGGTGGCCAAGGCGGCGGACAGGTTAAGTGGTCTCAAGGTTTCGGACCTGATGACCGCGCGTCCCTTCATCTGCTCGCCGCGGGACGAGATCCGCACCGTGATGAACACCATGCAGGAACGGGGCTTTCGCCATATGCCCGTGGTCGAACACGGTCATTTGAAGGGCCTGGTCAGCAGCCGGGACCTGCTCAAGCACACGGTCGCCCAGGCCGAAATGCACGAGCAAGCGGCGGCCTGGTCCGACCTGGACTTCTTGTAGGGATCGAAATGGCGCCGAACACGGCGCACTGACCACAAGACGCCGGGCCGAAAAGTCCTGTTCGCTAATGTAACAGTGATGTTACGATCCTGTTTCAACCGCCGGGCCGATGGCCCGGCGGAGACTTTGCATATCGTCACATCAGGGAGAGATTGATCATGAACGTGATCCGGTACGCGGCATTGGCCGCATTGTCAACGGCGGCCGTCGGTCATGGTGCCCCGGCTCAGGCAGCCGACAGAATGACCCTCTATTGCAGTCCGCAGATCGAATGGTGCCAGTTGGTGGTGAAGGAGTTTTCCAAGGACACCGGTATCCAGGTGGCCATGACCCGCAAAAGCTCGGGCGAGACCTTCGCCCAGATCAAGGCCGAGGCCCGCAACCCGAAGGGCGACGTGTGGTGGGGCGGCACGGGTGATCCGCACCTGCAGGCGGCCGAGGAAGGTCTGACGGTGGAATACAAGTCCCCCATGCTGACCAAGCTCCACCCCTGGGCCCAGCAGCAGGCCAAGCAGTCGGGCTACAAAACCGTCGGCATCTACATGGGTGCGCTCGGCTTCGGCTATAACAAGGATCTCCTCAAGGCCAAGGGCCTGCCGGCGCCCAAGTGCTGGAAGGATCTGGCGAAACCGGCTTACAAGGGGGAGGTGCAGATCGCCAATCCCAACTCGTCGGGCACGTCCTACACCACGCTGGCCACCATGGTGCCAGATACTGGGCGAGGACGGCGGTTTCAACTTCCTCAAGGCGATGCACAAGAACGTCAACCAGTACACCAAGTCGGGTTCGGCCCCGATCAAGGCGTCGGCGCGGGGCGAGACCACCATCGGCATCACCTTCCTGCACGACGTGGTGACCCAGGTAGTCAAGGGTTTCCCGATTCAGCCGGTGGCGCCGTGCGAGGGCACCGGTTACGAAATTGGCTCCATGAGCATCCTCAAGGGCGCCCGCAACATGGAGAGCGCCAAGAAGTTCTACGACTGGGCGCTCAGCCCGGCCTCCCAGAAGCTGATGCCCCAGGCCAAGGCCTATCAGGTGCCGTCCAATGCCTCGGTGGAGCCACCGCCGGAAGCGCCGAAAGTAAGCGAGATCAAGCTGATCAACTACGACTTCGGCAAGTATGGCTCGTCCGCCGAGCGCAAGCGTCTGCTTTCCAAGTGGGACGCCGAAGTGAAGAGCCTGCCGCAGTAGGCATTCGATCGGCCTGAACGTGGACGCGGCGGGGATGGGCTTGGGCCCGTCCCCGCCCGCCGACGTTCGTCGCATTCGGTCGCCCTCGGTCTCGAAATTCAAATGAATCGCAACGTCATCCTGTGGTGCGTCGTCGGCTGGATCGGCTATGCGATCCTGCCCTGGTACGCCATCTACGACGGCTTTTGGAGCCTGGACTGGCTGGGCGGCTTTCCCTTAGGCGGCGATGAAGCGCCGGGCCTGGTGCAGGTGCTGGCCCATGATCGATGGTGGCTCATACCCATCCTGCCCATGCTGCTGGCGCCCTTGGCCCTGTGGCGGCGGGATCGTCACGACCCGCTGTTCGCCAAGGCGTTGATCGTCATCGGCGCCTTGGGGCTGGCGGTGACGCTAGGTCAAGGCTTCGCCATCGGCATCTCGGGCTGGGAGTACCGCTTTCTTGAAGGCGCCTTTGGCCCGCTGGACGAAAAGCAGTTTGGAATGGGGTATGGCGCCCTGCTGGTGGTTGGCGCCTTTCTGTTCCTGATGACCCGTGGCATCGCCGCCCGCGGCCTGATCAAGGGCGACGTGTTCGTGGTCGGGTCCATCGGCCTCGTGGTGGCCATGATCGCCGCCTTCATCTTTTTCCCGGTGATCACCATCCTGCTCAGCGCGTTCCGGGACAACGACGGCCTGTTCGCGCCGATGCTTTTCGTCGGCAAGTTTTTCTCCCCCAGCGTCTGGGGCCTGGACTGCCTCTCCGGATCGGTGACCTGCGGCGTCGCCTGGAACTCCCTGTGGATGGCGGTGCTGGTCGGGGTCACGACGACGCTTCTCGGCCTCGCCTTCGCGCTTGTGGTCACGCGGACCGGTTTCCGTGCCAAGAGGGCGCTGCGGATCCTGACCGTGCTGCCGATCGTCACCCCGCCCTTCGTCATCGGGCTGGCGGTGATCCTTCTGTTCGGCCGCGCCGGCGCGGCCACCGAGGCGATGCACGCGTTGCTCGGTATCGAGCCCAGCCGTTGGATCTATGGTCTGCCCGGCATCTGGCTGGCCCAGACCCTGGCCTTCACGCCCATCACCTTCCTGGTGCTCATCGGCGTGGTGGAGGGGATCAGTCCGTCCATGGAGGAAGCGGCGCTGACCCTGCGCGCCGACCGATGGCGCACGTTCCGCACGGTGTCGTGGCCCCTGATGCGCCCCGGCCTCGCCAACGCCTTTCTGCTGGGCTTCATCGAAAGCCTGGCGGACTTCGGCAATCCCCTGGTGCTGGGCGGCAACTACGAGGTGCTGTCGACGGAGATCTTCTTCGCCATCGTCGGTGCCCAGAACGATCAGGGCCAGGCGGCGGTGCTGGCGATCGTGCTGCTGGCATTCACGCTGTCGGCCTTTTACGCCCAGCGCCGATGGCTGGGGCGGAAGTCCTACGCCACCGTGACCGGCAAGGGCGATTCGGGAGTGCACGTGAATATCCCGGACCGACTGCGCTGGTCGGTGTATGGAGTGGTCCTGCCGTGGGCGGCGTTTACGGCGGTGATTTACGGGATGATCCTGTTCGGCGGCTTCGTCAAGCTGTGGGGATACGACCACTCCTTCACCCTGCAGCACTACACGGACGCGTTCTCCATCACCACCAGCGAGCACGGGCTGGTATGGAGCGGGGCGGCCTGGAATTCCTTCTGGACGACGCTTCAGATCTCCGTTATCTCGGCGCCGTTGACCGCCGGCGTCGGGCTGCTGACGGCCTACATCCTCGTCCGCCAGCGGTTCGTGGGGAAGGACGTCTTCGAGTTCGGCACCATGCTGAGCTTCGCCATTCCCGGCACCGTGATCGGGGTCGCCTACATTCTGGCCTTCAACGTGCCGCCCATCGAGATCACCGGCACCGGGGTGATCCTGGTCATCTGCTTCGTCTTTAGAAACATGCCCGTGGGCGTACGCGCCGGAGTCGCCGCCATGAGCCAAATCTCTCAGGATCTGGACGAGGCCTCCCTGACCCTCGGCGCCAGCAGTTTCGGCACCCTGCGCCGGGTGGTCCTGCCGCTGTTACGCCCCGCCGTGATCGCCGCCCTGGTGTTCAGCTTCGTGCGCGCGGTAACCGCCATCAGCGCGGTGATCTTCCTGGTCAGCGCCGACTATGACATGGCCACGTCCTATATCATCGGCCGGGCGGAGAACGGCGACTACGGTCTCGCCATCGCCTATTCCTCGGTGCTGATCGTGGTGATGCTATCGGTCATCGTGTTGATTCAAGTGATGGTGGGACAACGGAAACTGGGGCGGCGCGGCGCCGCCGGTGCCGACTTCGCGCCCCGAGGCGTGCCGGCGTAAGGGGAAGGAGACGACCAATGGCCAGCGGTGACGGAAAGGGCTCGGTCCGCTTCGAGAGCGTGACCAAGGCCTACGGCGAGGTGGTGGCCGTCCGTGAGTTGAGTTTCGAGATCGCGCCGGGAACGCTGGTCACCCTGCTGGGCCCGTCGGGCTGCGGCAAGACCACCACGCTGCGCCTGATCGCCGGTCTGGAAATGGCCACCGCCGGCACCATCCGCATCGGCGAGAACGACGTCACCCGGCTGTCCGCCACCGACCGCGACGTCAGCATGGTGTTCCAGTCCTACGCCCTCTTTCCCCACATGACGGTGCTGGAAAACGTTTCCTATGGCCTTAGCGTCGGCAACCGACCCAAGGCCGAGGTTAAGGAGAAAGCGGAAGAGGGCCTGGATCTGGTCGGGCTCGCCGGCTATGGCGAGCGTTTGCCGAGCGAGCTGTCGGGCGGGCAGCAGCAACGGGTCGCGGTGGCCCGGGCCCTGGTGTTGGAGCCCCAGGTGCTGCTATTCGACGAACCCCTATCCAACCTGGACGCCAAGCTGCGCCGCCGGGTCCGCGAGGACATCCGCGAACTGCAACAGAACCTGGGCCTCACTTCGGTCTACGTCACCCATGACCAGCAGGAAGCCCTCGCCGTTTCCGACCGGATCATCGTCATGAACAACGCGGTGATCGCCCAGGAAGGCAAACCGCACGAACTTTACGATGCCCCGGCCGACGTGTTCGTCGCCGATTTCATCGGCGACGCCAATCTGGTCGACGCCGAGGTCACGGCCGCCGACGACACCACGGCCTCGGTTCGCATCGGCCCGGTGGAAGCCCGGCTCAGCCGGCGCGACTTTCCCATCGGTCCCGTCAAGGTGGCGATCCGCCCCGAATCCGTGGCCTTGGAGCCGGGCGGCGGCGGCGCGGGCATCCCGGGCGTGGTGGCCAAGGCCGTCTACCTGGGCAGCCACATGGAATATACGGTCGAGACCGCACTCGGAGAATTGTTCGTCATCCAGCACCGCACCGATAGGCCGGTAGCGCGGGGCGCCGAGGTCTCGGTGATCCTCGCCGACCGAGGGGTCGCCCTGGTTCACGGCTGACCTGGAGGCGGAGCGGCCGGCGCCGGCGTCGCGCGCAAACTGCGCTAAGGATACCGTCGTTGTTCCTGATCCCACTTCGATAATCACCGGTTACCGGTCAGCCGGCGGTCGTTTGTGGTCGCGTTCACCGTCGAGAAAGTCGAAGTACCGAAATGCTGCGAAGTCGAATTTGAGATCGGCTTCTTTCGCCACAACTCGGTAGCTTTACCCATTGGCGCCTCGGCCCTATTCTAGTGTCGCGAGGGGCTGACCTGACCGATCGGGCTACGACGCGCTACTCGTGGCTGTTTGGCGAGGCGGCCCAGCACTTGGGACTCTGGCCTACTTGGCCTCCGAGTGGCGAACGCTGATGTCGTGGAGACAAAGGTGAGAATGCCGCTTCGAGTCGCCGACGATCAGTCACCGACATTCTTCGGGGCGGGTCGAGCAACACGGGTGCTCAGGCGTTCCCTCATCGCAGCCCTTGGCGGCCTGGCTGCTGGCAACGTCCCTTCATGCCGCCGAATCGCTCCGCATTGGAGTATCCCTCGGCCTGACGGGACGATACGCCCAACCCGCGAAGATGCAGGAGCGCGGCTACCGGCTGTGGGAACAGAACGTGAACTTACAGGGCGGGATGTATTGGGTCAGGACGCGGAAATGGCTTTTGCTCCATCCCTGTGGGAACCAGACGAAAATCTAAAGGACCGTAAAGATCATCATCGTCGATGACAAGAGTAGTGGAGAAGAAGCGAACAGCATCTATCGGGATTTGATTGAGTGTAGCGCACCCGGTTCCTTGGACACAAGTTTGTCTCACGCGGCGGGCCTGATTGAGATCGCGGCGTGCCACGCCTGACGAGCTTGAGCGGGGCTCAGGCAGCCGTTCTTTTCGACGATCCACTGGGCATTGTAGAGTTCGACGAAGTCGCGGACGGCGTCCCGCAGCTCCGCGATGTTGCGGTAGATGCGACCATGGATGATCTGTTCCTTCAGCGTGCGATTGAACCGCTCGGCGACGCCGTTGGTCTGGGGCTCGGCGACGAAGGCGTAGGACGGCTGGATGCCCCAGAACTTGATCTGGTTGGTGAAGTGGTCCGACAGATACTGGGAGCCGTGATCCATCCGCAAGGCCAGCCCCCGAGCCGCGCCGGCCGCGGTCGAGCCATACAGCCCGGCAAGCCCCATGGAGATCGGCTGCAGGGCGGCGAAGCGGTCGCCGCGCTTGCAGACATGCCAGCCGACACACTCGGCGTTCCAATGCTCGACGGCGGTGAAGATCCAGCCCCAGCCGTCGTCCACCGTGAACACCCGAACGCCATCGGTGCCCCACATGAGGTTCGGGGCATGAGTGATGATCTCACCGTCATGGGGATTGCCGCCACGGCGGCGGCAGCGATGGGGCGAGAGCAGATTGTTCTCGCGCATCAGGCGGAGCACCCGCTTGCGGGCAACCCGGATGTCGCGACAGACCCGAAGCCGAGCCCAGACCTTGCGGTAGCCCTCGCCCTCCCAGGGCGATGCCTCCAGGTCGGCTTCGATCGCCACCAGCAGCGCCTGGTCCGAGATCGCGGGCTTCGGTCCCCGACGCTTTGCCGGCGGCTGCTCGGCGTGCTGGCCGGAGGTCACGGCGTAGAACGAGGAGCGGGCCATGCCCCAGGCGGCGCAGACCCGCCGCAGGCCGTAGGCCAGACCCGTGCCGGGCGAGGTGGCGGCACTCATCGCCGCGACCTCCGCCGCCCCAAAGGGCCGAAGGTCTCCGTCTTGGCCTCCAGCAGTTCCACCTGCATGGTCAACTCTCCGATCCGCTTCATGGCGCTATCCAGTTCCGCCTGCACCGGATCGCCCTTGCGTTGCTTGAGCGAGGCGTCGATCCCGCCGATCGCTTTCTCACGCCACTGCTCGAGCCGGAAGATCTCTACGCCCAACTGGCGCGACAGAAGTTGCACCGGCTCGTCACGCAAAAGCCGCAGAACGACCTCACGCTTGCGCGCCACCGTCCATCGCTGGCCAAGTCCCAGCGGGCCTGCCGGCAAAGCCTGTCCTGGGGAAAACGTGGACGAGCCAAGCTCGCCCGCATTTACCACAGGCCCATCAACAGCAACTTTCTTCTCAAAATTATCGGTCATGTTCCGGTCCTCCTTGGACACTTCGATTAAGCCAATTCTGTGTCCAAGGAAATCGGGTCCGACTCAGGGATTTGATTGAGGGCCAAAGGGTGGACCTGGCATTTGGCCCCTATTCCAGCGCGATCACCATTGCCGCCGCGCCCACAATTGAAAAATTTGGCTATCCGACACTGCTACCCGGGGCGGCGGCGGATCGCATCTGGCAACAAGGATATCGAAATGTCTTTGGCCTGTTCATTCCTGCCAGCCGCTATTCGGTGGAGATGCTCAGGCTGGCGGCGCTGCACGGTTTTCGGCGTATCGCCATCGTTTACGCAGACGATGCGTTCTCGGTGGACGTAGGCGAGGGAGCCCAACGCTGGGCCGGCCGGGCCAAGCTCGACGTCGTTATGATCGAGCAATTCGAGAAGGGTGCGAGGGACCTTCGGCACCTGGCGCTGACGGCCAAGGACGTGGACGCGGAGCTCCTTGTCGTCGCTGGTCACTTCGACGAATCGATCGACATGCGCCGCGCCTTGAAACTCGTTGGATGGTACCCTCGCGCATATTTCGCGACCATTGGCCCAACTCTTCAGCGGTACCGGGATGTATTGGGTCAGGACGCGGAAATGGCTTTTGCTCCATCCCTGTGGGAACCAGACGAAAATCTAAAGTTTCCCGGATCCAAGAGGTTCATAAATGCGTTCAAGAGCGCTTACCACATGCAGCCTTCCTACCATGCGGCAAATGCTTACGCCGCCGGGCAGATATTGGAAGCCGCGATCACGAAGGCTGGCAGTTTCGACCGAAGCGAAATCAGACGATCGCTCTTTGCGCTCGATTTTCACAGCATCATCGGCCAGTTCCGGGTGGACCAATTCGGCGTGCCGATCAAGCACCGCCCGCTCATCATTCAGTGGCTGGGTGGAAAGAAGGTGATCGTCTACCCCGAGGAACATCGTGGACAAGCCAAGCCGGTGTTCAAATAGGAAGGATGGCGTGCTCAGACTGAAAAGCCTGGAAACGATTATTCTCGCACCGGTGGTTGCATTCCTCCTGCTGGCGGGAACGGGACTCTATTTCCTGATTTCGAAATCGGTTGACGATTTCGCCAATCGCAGCATTCAGGAAAATCTTTCCTCCCTTTCCAGAGCCGCATACGAGGAAGCCGATCGCGAAATGGACCGGTGCGATGCCAAGGGACTCGACTGCCTGGGCGGTGCGCAGAAGACGAATCATCAAATCGCCGTCTACGAACGATTCGACGATTTTGCGCGCCAGAATGCGGTCGGCGTCGCGGTCGTGGAATTGGACCACAGCAAGCTGTCGTTTCAAAGCGGAATCCCCATGGTTCCGGACATTTTCCACCACATGGGAACAGCTCGAGATGCGATCATTCGTGGTCCTGGGGGTGAAACCTTCTATGCCAGAACCATCGAATTCAGCCCCTGGAACTGGCAGATTGTGCTGCTGAAGAACTCCCAGGATTTTGCCGCTCTCAAGGAGAGTGTCCGCGTCTTCTATATGGGGACCGGATTTGCCGTGCTCCTGATCGCCGGCTCTCTCATCGTCTACCTGAGACGCGCCATTGCCCAGCCAATCAACCATATGGTGAGCCGCCTCCAATCGGAGCACGCTCCGGAGTACAGGGGGATTCGGGAGTTCGAGTTTCTGTCCGACAACATCGGCCAGATCATGGGCGACGTCCACCGCCACCAGCATCATATGGAGGAACTCGTCGAGGCGCGAACCGTCGAACTCGAGGAAGCGCGTAGCCGTCTTACCGATGCCTTGGAAAGCATCTCCGAAGGATTCGCCTTCTACGACGCGGCGGATCGCCTTGTCCTGTGCAACGGCCGCTACCGCGAGATCATGTTCTCGCCCGGAACCGGAGAATTTCTCCAGGCCGGCGCGTCGTTCGAAACGTTAATCCGCGCCGCCGCCGAGCGCGGCCTGATTCCCGATGCCGAGGGCCGGATCGAGGAATGGATCGCGGAGCGTCTGGAAAGTCACCGAAACCCGGGCCCACCATGCACACAACAACGGGCGAACGGGAACTGGGTGCAAATCAGTGAGCGACGCACGCAAAGCGGCGGAACGGTCGGCGTATACACGGACATTACGCACATCAAACGGGCGGTTCAGGCGAAAAGCCAGTTTCTACACGGGATCAGCCACAATTTCGGAAATAAACTGCATCAGATAAGGGGTTTCACGGACATCGTGCTCGACCGCAACAAGGATCTTTTGCCGAGGGAACACCGGGAGAACTTGGAAAAGGCTCTGCAAAGCACGAGAAATCTGCAATTGATGATCAAGGAACTGCTGGCGATAGCGACAACCGACGAAGGCATCATGAGCCTTGAGCCGGAGGAGCTGACATTGGGGTCCGTCGTTTATCAGTGTGTGCAAGCGCATGAGAACGAGGGAAAAATAAGAGGCGGCGACATAAGGATCGTCAAGGTTTTGGCGCAAGACCAGCCGAAACTGTTCACCGATGGAGGCAAGCTCCGGCAAATTGTCGACAATCTCGTCGGCAACGCCATCAAGTTCACCGAGGCCGGAAAAATCACTGTATCCACGCGAAGCGCCAACGACACCGTATCGGTCGAGGTCGCCGACACTGGAATCGGCATCTCCGAGAACGAGCTGGGCTCGGTTTTCGACGAGTTTCACCAAGTCATGAACCGCGCCGGTAAACCGGCAGGAACGGGGCTGGGGTTGGCGATCAGTCAGAAGTATGCCCGCATGCTGGGCGGCGATATTGCGGTGCACAGCACCGTCGGCGTCGGCTCGACCTTCATACTCACCATTCCGGTTCGATGCCCGGGCGCGTCCCGACGAATTGAGCCCCTGATCGCCGATGGCTGAGGTCCCGCATCCGCCCGGAGCCACGCAAACCACGATTGTGGTCGTCGACGACGAGCCCCTCAACGTCGATCTGCTGGAACAGGAACTGAAGCATCTGGGATACCGAACGGCGGGAGCCACGTCGGGGGAAGATGCGCTCGCCGTCCTCGTTCGCGGACACGAGGCGAGCGCCTTTCCGGGCGCCGTCGTCACCGACGTGAAGATGCCCGACATGGACGGCCTGCAGCTTATGAGACGGGTCTTCGCCCTCGACCCCGAATTGCCGGTCATCCTGGTGACCGCCCATGGCGACATCTCGATGGCCGTGGAGGCGATGCGCGATGGCGCCTACGACTTCATCGAGAAACCGTTCGAGCAGCAGAGGTTGAGCGAATGCCTGCGTCGTGCCGTCGAAAAGCGACGGCTCGTCCTGCAAGTCCGGGCGCTTCGCGACCAGGTCGGCTCGGCCGTTGGCCTGGAAGCCATCATCGTCGGCAAGTCCTCAACGGTGGCACAGTTGCGCGCGGCAATCGCCAATCTGGCGGATACCAGCGCCAACGTCCTCGTCCATGGAGAAACCGGGACTGGAAAGGAACTGGTCGCCCGGTGCCTGCATGATTTCAGCGCCCGCCGTCAAAGGCATTTCGTTCCCGTCAATTGCGGCGCGATTCCGCGAGAAATCTTCGAAAGCGAGTTGTTCGGTCACGAGCCCGGCGCTTTCACCGGCGCGACCAAGCGGCGGGTCGGCAAATTGGAACACGTCAGCGGCGGCACCATTTTCCTCGACGAGATCGAAAGCATGCCGCTCGATCTGCAGATCAAATTGCTTCGGGTGCTGGAAGAACGGGTGATCGAGCGGCTGGGGAGCAACGAACGTATCGCGGTCGATTTCCGGATCGTGGCGGCGACCAAGACCGACCTGAAGAATGCGGCGGACTATGGCGACTTCCGCGATGATCTGTATTACCGCGTGGCCGTCGCGGAGCTCTACGTGCCACCGTTGCGCGACCGGCCCGAGGATGTGGCCTTGCTGTTCGAAAGTTTCCGCCAGCAGCTTGCCGCCTACCACGACCGGGATGCGCCGGAGCCGTCGGGAGAAGACTTTGCCGCGTTGTTGACCTACGGCTGGCCGGGCAACATCCGCGAGCTCAAGAACGCCGCCGAACGCTACGTCCTCGGTCTCCACCGAATGACCGGGGGTATCGGCGGCCTCGTCAACCCCGAGCAGGGCACAGGCCTGTCGCTCGCCGAACGCGTAAACGCGTTCGAACGTTCCGTGATCGAAAGGGCCTTGGCGGAGAACAAGGGCAACATCCAGGCCACCGTGGAAGGCCTTGGCGCGCCCCGGCGCACCCTCAACGAGAAGATGCGCAAGTACGGTCTCGATCGGAAGGGCTTCATGTAGCCGAGCGAGATTCCGACGGCCCACGCGGTACGCGGGAAGGTGCCGAATCAATCCGTGTGCCGCGGCGAAATTGTGCTGACCGGATCAAGCGACTGTCGCCGAGTGAATCATAATTCACTTTTGAGATCAGCATCTTAGAGCCGATGACTCCTAAACGGCCGATGTTGGCATGCACCTTGCTTTTCAACATGGCGACGCGATCCCGCAGCCGTGGGCCTCGGGTGTCGTGTCACCCCGAACGAGGGTCGCGCTCCCTTGTCGGCGGCCGGTGAAAAGGAGGTTCCATTCTGGTCATAGCCTTGTTGTTCTTGATTACTGGTTTCGGCTTGTTGTTCGCGCTCGAAAATGTTGCTTTTGGCTCGCTGCTCTTGGGGGTGGGCGGCTTCGGCGTGCTGAGCAACCTCAGTTCCGAACAGACGGGGAACGAGTTCTGGTTCGGACCTGTTTTCGGAGACGGCGGAGACGGCGGCGGCGATGGGGGCTGCGGAGGCTGCGGAGGCTGCGGGTGATGAGCATGTCCCATCGTACGGCAGGGCACGTAGTCGAGGATTTTCGCGACGATCCCCTTTGGCACGGCATCCGTGACTTCCAGCTCGACGCTCCGGATGCCCGGTTTCCGTTCTCCAAACGGCTGGCACGGGAGAACGGCTGGACGTGGGCCTTCGCGCTCAAGGTGATCGAGGAATACAAACGGTTCTCCTACCTCGCCACGCGGGCTGGGCATCCGGTAAGCCCTTCGGAGGAAGTGGATCAGGCCTGGCACCTGCATCTGCTCTACACGCACAGCTACTGGGTCGATTTCTGCGGCCTTGTCTTGGGGCGGCCCTTTCACCACGGGCCGGGGGCGGGCGGGGCGGCGGAAGGCGCCAAGTATCGCGACTGGTATCAAGATACCCTGGACTCCTATGGCCGCCTGTTCGGCGAGCCGGCTCCAACCGAATTCTGGCCGGCGACGGCGATCCGATTTCGCCACGTGGCGTCCTATCGCAGGGTCAACACCGCGACCCACTGGGTAATTCCTAAACCCGGTTGGACCGCCGGCTGAAAGCCAGAGCATGATTGCCGCTTTCGCAGTGGGGTATGGAAATACGCCCTGGCGGAACGGCCGGCGTTTCTCTTCCTAATACCAAGGAGCACTAATTATGACCCATAGAGATCGTCACTGCGTCCCGTCGGGTAGGAGACAAGGCGCGGGCGATGCGGTGCATCGTCGAGGCTGGTCGACGCCCTCCGACGGGACGCAGTGACGACCGGAACGGCGGCTTCCCAGGGCTTTCGGACGTCGTCGCGCCCGGCTTGCGATGCACCGCATCGCCGCACCGAACGCTCCTCGCCGAAAACCCTGGGAAGCCGTCTCTATGGGTCATAATTAGTGCTCCTTGGTATAAGCCCTGTGATGCCTTTCATGGACAGCGTTGCGCTTCGCAACAACCGCAATCCAACCGATCGGCGGACTTGCGCCCAATGATCGGCCGCGAGTGGCGGAAAATCGCCATGCCCTTGAGACGCCGCCGCTGAATGGTTCGAATACCTATTTTATTTCAAAATCTTACGAACGATCTCCCTGGACTCCGAAGTTGGCACGCGACATGCAGTTTCCAAGGTACGAGCGGCACCGAATTGCGCCGGGACCACCGCCGGTGCCGCGTGACAGGAGGAAGAACATGACCCAGCAAATGACTGCTACGCGTTCTCGCAATGCCCCGTCCATCGACGCAGGCCTCAGGGCCTACATGCTCATGGTCTACAACTACATGGTCTCGGGCCTGGCGCTGACAGGCGTTGTCGCCTACGCCGTCTCCACGTCTCCGGCGGCGATCCAACTCATCGTCGAGACTCCGCTGTTCTGGGTCGTCGTCTTGGCGCCCATCGGTGTCGTGCTGACGCTTATGGGTGTGATCGGGAAGGCGAAAGCGGGCACCGCTCGGGCGCTCTTCTGGCTCTATTCGGCTCTCGTCGGGTTGTCCCTGTTCACCGTCTTTATCGAATACACAGACACCAGCATTGCCCGGGTCTTTTTCATCACGGCGAGCATTTTCGCCGCCATGAGCCTCTACGGATACGCGACGAAGCGGGATCTTTCGAGCTTTGGTTCGTTCCTGCTCATGGGGCTGATCGGCGTTCTCGTTGCGATGGTCGTCAACATTCTTCTGCAGAGCGCGGCGATGCACTTCGTGACCTCGGTGGTAGGCGTTCTGGTGTTCGTCGGCTTCACCGCCTACGACACGCAGGCGATCAAGGACATCTATCTGGAGACCGACGATGAAGAGGCGCGGGGCAAAAAGGCCGTCTTCGGGGCGCTCATGCTTTATCTGGATTTCGCAAACCTCTTTGTCCGACTGCTGGAACTTTTCGGCGAAAGCGACGGTTGACGGTAGGCGCCGCAGACACGGGCGGGCAGCACGAAACCCGGGATGCACGGATGCGGATGGAAGTACCGTTTTCCGATTGCCTTTGCGGTTCCATCTCTCACCGGTATCATCCGTGCTGCTTGGAATTTGCCCACCAACCGATCAGGGATAGGGGATCGCCGTACAAAGCGCTGTCCGGGGTGACTGGCATGTTGGAGCGGATTAGAATTCTCGTCGTTGACGACGATCCCTACAACGTCGACATCCTGGAACAGGAACTGGGGCATCTCGGCTACGAAACCGTCTCGGCGAACGATGGGGCGGAAGCGCTGAAGCAGGTAGCCGACAGCGCGCCCGACCTTATCATCCTCGACATCATGATGCCGGTGATGGACGGCTTCACCGTATGCCAGACCCTCAAGGCGGACGACAGCACGCGCCTGACGCCGATCATCATCATGACCGCGCTGGGCGCCACCGAGGATCGGGTTAAAGGTATCAAAGCCGGCGCCGATGCTTTTCTCACCAAACCCGTCGCCAAGCAGGAGCTTTTGGCCCAGATCGAAACCGTGCTCTCGCAAAGGCGCGCGGTGCACGACAAGCTCAACGAAGCCAAGCGGGAACGCGACCTTCTGGCCCAGTTCGTACCGCTGGTCGTGGATGAGCTGATCCGCGCCAATCCCGAAGCGCCGGCGCTGGAGAAGCGCGAGCACGATCTCTCCGTCCTGTTCGTCGACATTGTCGGTTACACCCGCCTGAGCGAGTTCCTGTCGGCCGAGACCGTCCACGACGTGGTGGAGCGCTATTTCTCCGCCTTCTTGGACTGTATCCACGACGGTGACGGCGACATCTGTGAAACATCGGGTGACGGGCTGATGGTTTATTTCCACGACCCGGACCCTGGAATTCATGCTGCCAGCGCCGTCAAAGCGGCCCTTGATGTGCTGGCGATCACGACGTCATTGAACGAGGACAACCCAAATCCATTGGAGATCCGACTGGGGATCAATTCGGGAACTGCGCTGCTCGGATCATCGCGATATCAGGGCCGACAAGGCGATCGGCTCGTGTACACGGCGGATGGTCCTTTGATCAATCTTGCCGCCCGGCTGATGGGAGCGGCACAACCCAATCAAGTGATCGTCGGTGGCGAAACCGCGCGCCGGGTGGAAGACGAATTTACCGTCCGCAACCTCGGGCTAAGGCAATTGAAAAACATCGCCGAGGCAGTAGATATCTATGAGGTTTGCAGGACATGCGGGGAATGAGGAACGTCACGTGGTCTCTGAGGTGCTTGCCGTCCCTGCCCGTGGCGACGTCCTTCAACGGCGCGTATTCGAGAACTCTGGATGGGCAGGGAAGTTCGAACCTGCTGGCATATCGGTGCAGGGACAGAAGTTCTGGCCAGCCGCCGGCTTTGCCGTTATTCGACATCGTGGCGACCGGGCGCGGGCCGGCACTCCCTACTCGTCGGCCGCGGCACCGCCCTTGACGTCGCCCGGCTTCAGGCGGCTGGACCGCAGTTCGCCGGCGAGCTCGAGAATGGGGTAGGCGACGGACGTCAAATGAGAGTTGATGCGCTTCAGGTCGCGCAAGATGTCCAAGTGCAGGGCGCTGGTTTCAATGCTCTCGATCCTGCCGGCGCGCAAGCGGGCGAAATGGCTTTCGGCGGCGGCCATCTCCATGTCGCGGAACTCGATCTTTTGCCGCAGCAGGTGCCGCGCCGTCTTGACGTCGCCGCCCAGAAAGACGCCCATGGCGAGCTTCAGATTTTCCGTCAGTTGGGCGTGCAACGCCTGGATTTCCCGCCATCCTTCGTCTGAGAACTGAAGCTTCATCTTGATTTTCTTGGCCGCGAGTTCCAGCAGGTTCTTGTCGATAATATCGCCGATGTGCTCCAGATTGGTGGTGAAGGCGATTATGTCGACACAACGGCGGCTTTCTTCGTCGTCGAGGGATTCCCGGCTGACCTTGGTCAGGTAGAGCTTGATCGACTCGTGAAGCATGTCGACCATGTCGTCCATGCGCACCACGTCCGCCGCCATGCCGGCATCGTCGGTTTTGAAGACCTCCAGGGTCTGGCGCAGCATGGTCTCGATGTGGTCCGCCATGCGAAGCGTCTCCCGGGCGGCGCTGACCAGGGCGATGGCGGGCACGTCAATCGCGTTCGAATCCAGGTACCGCGGCCGGCTGTCATCGTCGCCGGCGGGCGCATCGGGAAAGACCCGCGCGCACACGCGGGCCATGACACCGGTCAACGGCAGGAACACCAGTGCCAGCGCCACGTTGAACGCAGTATGGGCGTTCAACACGTGGCGCGCCGTATCCACGTCGAGGCGGGTCAGCAGGGACAGCCCGGGATCGATCAGCGGCAGGGCGACGGCGGCGCCGGCAAGCTTGAAAGCCAGATTTCCCAGCGGCACCCGCCGGGCCACCGGACCGCCCGAATATAACGCCGTCAGCGGCACAACCGCGCCACCCACATTGGCGCCGACGACAAGGGCAAGGGCGAGCGGCAGGGTAACCACGCCCGCCGCGGCGAGGGATACGATGAGCAGGATGATCGCCAGGCTGGAGTGGGCCAGCCAGGTGAGGGCGGCGGCGATCAGCACGGCCAACACGGGCTCTCCCCCAAGAACGGAGAGCAGTTCTGCCAGGGCGCTCGATTCGCGCATGGGTTCGGATGTCACCGCGAACAGCCGCAGTGCGACAAGCACCATGCCGAGCCCGACGGCAATGCGTCCAAAGGTGCGGGAGCGGAACCGTACCGAAGCCATGAAGCCGACCACGCCGGCGAACAGCAGCAGCGGCCCGACCCACCCCAGATCGAATGCCAGCACCTGGGCGACCAGTGTGGTACCCACATCCGCCCCCAGCATCACCGCAAGGGCCGCGCCGCCTCCGACCAGGCCCCGGGAGGCGAACGACGCCGTCATCAACGCCGTCGCCGTGCTGCTTTGGAGGATCGCGGTGACGCCGAGGCCGGTCAGCAGGGCGGTTGTGGAGTGGCGCATGCCGTGGCCCAGCGCCCGGCGCAAATCGGCGCCGAACGCCCGCACCATGCCCGTATGCACCATGCGGATTCCCCACAGCAGGAGGGCCGCGGTACCCAGCAGATTGACAAACACCTCTGTCGCCGATGTGGCGGTCATCGTTTGTTCCAGGTCACAGTGCTGCGATGAGGTGTCGGGCCAGCGGCCCGCCATGCCACCACATGTGCGTTCCTTGCTTGGACCACCGCGGCAAGCGATGGATTTTGCTCGTGGGCGTTCGGATGTGTTGGCCCCCGGGGTATTGTAGGGTCAGAAGGGCCTGTTCCGCAGCACATATATGGCGATCGAGTAGATCACCGAGCCGTCAGTCAGCATTTCCCGGGGCGGGAATCGGGTGGCGTTCAACCTTTGATCATCGTCCCTATCCGGTTAAAACAGGATCGGCCTAAATGTTCTTGTTATGTTCACGTAGAGGATGTAGGCTGATCGCATTGTCTCGGGCTTTTGGAGGGCGGTGCGATGGGCAGGATGTTGGCGTTTCAAGAACGGCACGGATCGGAAGCGGCCTGCATCGAGGCGCTGGCCCGGCTGCGCTGGCCGCAGGGCTATGTCTGTGCCCGCTGCGGCGAACGGCGGAGCTACCGAATGACGGCGCGGCCCAGGATCTTCGAATGCGCCCGTTGCGGTCATCAGGAATCGGTGACGGCGGGGACGATCTTCCACCGCACCCGCACGCCGCTCCGCAAATGGTTCCTGGCGGCGTGGTGGATGGCGCGCGACAAGCGTGGGGTCTCGGCCCTTTTGCTGTCCCGCGAGTTGGATCTGCGCTACGAGACAGCGTGGCTGATGGCTCATAAGCTGCGTCATGCCCTGACGGAGCGCTCGGAATTTCCGCTCGAGGGCTTGGTCGAGGTCGACGAGAGTTATTATGGCGGGCGCGGCAAGCCGGAGAGCCGGGGCCGGGGCCTTTCCAACCCGAACAAGAGCCTGTTGGTGATGGCCGTCGAGAAGCGGCCGGTCGGGCCGGGCAAGGGCATCAAGGGAAGCGGCTTCGTCGCCGGCCGGGCGCGGCTCGCCATCCTCCCGGCGGCCACCGCCCGCGAGCTGGGCGGCTTCGTGCGCGCCTCGGTCAGGCCCGGAAGCCGCCTCGCCAGCGACGCCTTCAAGGGGTACGCCGGACTCCGCGACACCTATCGCCACCACCCCGTCGTGCAAGGCGAAGGCAAGAATGCCGAGCGCTTGATGCCGGTCGTCCATGTCCTGTTTTCCAACGTGAAGACCTGGCTCAACGGCACCTATCACGGTGTCGGCGCCAAGCACCTGCCGCGCTATGCCCGGGAATGGAGCTACCGCTTCAACCGCCGCACACGCATCACCGATCTGGCCGACTTCGTCCTCCGCCGCGCCATGGACCAACCCACCATCACCTACAAGGAGCTGGTCGACAGTCTTCAACCGCAGGGTGCGCTACCTGCTTTAACCGGATAGGGACGTTGATCATTCGTAGGTGCCGATGACGTTCTGGTCGAAGTCGATCAGGGAGCCGGTCATCATTTGCGAGGAATCGCTCAACAGATAGACGGCCATGGTCGCCACGTCGTGGGGCTTGATCAGCCGGCCGAACGGCTGCGCCGCTTCGGCCTCTTCGAGCCAATTGTCGGGCCGGCCGTCCTCCTGTTGGATGACGTGTTCGCCCGGGCTGTCGGTCCAGCCGATGTTGACCCCGTTGACACGGATGCGATCCCAACGGAGTGCGTTGGCCATGTTCTTGGTCAGGGTGGCCAGCGCCCCTTTCGAGGCGCAGTAGGCGGTGATGAAGGGCTGTCCGCCATGGCTCGACATGGTGATGATGTTGACGATGCTGCCGGCCCGCCCCGTCGCTTTCCAATGGGCCACGGCCTCCTGCGCCAGGATGAACGGCGCGCGGGCATTGACGGCGAAAATGCGGTCCCACAGGTCGACCGTCGTATTCTCGATGGTTCCCCGGTCGGTGAGGCCCGCCGCGTTGACCAGTCCGTCGAGCCGCCCGAAATGGGCCAAGGTCTTGCGCGCCACGTCGCGGCAGGCTTCGGCGTCCTCGAGGTTCGCCGGGACAAACAGCGCCTCGCAACCGAGCCGGATCAGATCCGCCGCCACCTGTTCACCCCGTTCCCGGTTGCGGCCGGTGATGCCGATGCCCGCGGCGCCGGCCTCGCGGGCGGCGCGAGCGATGGCCTCGCCGATGCCTTGGGTCCCGCCCGTGATCAGGACGATTTTTCCGGCCAGATCCAGCGTTACCATCAGCCCTCTCCGCCAATCTCGGAGACCGCGACCGGCCTCTTCTCGCGCAAGGAGCGAAACGCCGCTTCGGCGAGGACCAGTGCCTGCCGCCCGTCCTTGGCGCCGACCGGCACGGAAGTCCCGTCCGTGACCGCGGTGACGAAGGCCGCCATTTCCGCCTTGTAGGCCTCCGCGTAGCGTTCGAGGAAGAAATACAGCGGCTTTTCCGTCGTCACCGCGTCGCCATCGGCCAGTTCCACCGACGTGGGTTTGAGATTGTCCGCCAGCAGCCGGCCCTTCGACCCATGAACCTCGATCCGCTGGTCGTAGCCATAGGTGGCGCGGCGGCTGTTGTTGATATGGCACAGCCGGCCCGACGGCGTGCGCATGATGACCATGGCCGAATCGATGTCGCCGGCCCCGGCAACTGCGGGATCCACCAGCGAACTGCCGTAGGCGAAGACTTCCTCCGGTTCCTCGCCAAGAAGCCACCGCCCCATGTCGAAATCGTGGATGGTCATGTCGCGAAACAGGCCGCCGGATACCGCCAAATATTCGATCGGCGGCAACCCCGGATCGCGGCTGGAGATGACGACCTGTTCCACATCGCCGATGGCGCCCGAATCGATGCGCTCGCGCACCGCCCGAAAGCTGGGATCGAACCGCCGGTTGAAGCCGACGAACATGGGCACGCCCGCCTTCGTCACCGCGGCGAGGCAGGCGTCGACCCGATCCAGGGCCAGGTCGATGGGCTTTTCGCAGAAAATAGCCTTGCCAGCGCGAGCCGCCGCGATCGCCAGGTCGGCATGGGTATCCGTCGACGATGCGATGACCACCGCGCCAACCTCGGGGTCGGCCAGAGCGTCCTCGCGGCTGGTCACCGTCGCGCCATGCCGTTCCGCCAGCGCTGCCGCGGCGGCAGGGTCCACGTCGACCAGGAATTTCAGCCGCGCCCCTTGCATCTGGGCGATGTTGGCGGCATGGATGGCGCCGATACGGCCGGCGCCGAATTGGGCGAAGTGAAGCATTGAGGCTTTCGTCCTTCCGTACCTGTCGGCATGCCTTCGTTGGCGGCACCCTCAACGGCTACATAGCTGTACGGGCGCTGGCTTCGTCAACGGCAAATCGCCAAGGATCCGCCACCACGCCACGCGGCCGGCTAAAGCGGACCACAACCAGTAAGGGTTCCCTTCGCCATGGATGACTTGACGACCCGGTTTCACGTGGCTTGCGCGGTCGCCCATGAGGCCGCCGATATCGCGCGGCGGCAATTCCATTCTCGCGATACCCGGCAATTTGTGCTCAAGGGGCCGCAGGACTATTTCACCGAAGCGGACGGCGAGATCGAGCGGTTGATCATCCGGCGGATCGGCGAGGTCTTTCCCGACGACGCATTTTTCGGCGAGGAAGACAGCGGCACCATCGGCGAGCGCACCTGGGTCATCGACCCCATCGACGGCACGGCGAATTTCTCCCGGGGCAATCCCTATTTCGGCATCTCCATCGCCCTTGTGCACGACGGCCAACCGGTGGTCGGCGTGGTCTGCAACCCCATGGCCCGGGAGCTGTTTGCCGCCTCCCGCGGCGGTGGGGCGACGGTGAACGGCCGGCCCCTGGCCGTCAGCGAGGTTGCGGAGATGAACCGCGCCACCATCGAGCTGGGGTGGTCCCTGCGCCGGCCGATCGCCGACTACGTGGCCATGGTCGATCGGGTCACCGCCACCGGCGCAGGTTTCACCCGGGGCGGTTCCGGCGCCCTGGGCCTCGCCTACGTCGCCGCCGGGCGGATCGACGGATATGGCGAGCTGCATATCAACTCGTGGGACTGCCTGGCCGAGATCGTCCTGGTGCGCGAAGCGGGCGGCTGGGTCAACGACTTCATGGCCGGGGATGGCCTGACCCAGGGGAATCCGTTGCTTGCCTGCACGCCGGCGCTTCGCGGGCCCCTCATCGAAGCTACCGGCATCGGCACCTATTGATCCATGTAATCCAGCGACAAGCCGTCGCCCACATCGCAAGGCGGTGCCGCGCGCGTGGCCGCGGGGACGAGGCGGGCTGGCGGCGCGGCGCCGGAGATTTCCAGGATCAGCTTGCGGAGGACGGCGCCGGCGAAATCGTCGAAGTCGCGGGCCACCACCATGAAGGCGCCGACGCCGCCGATGACGCAGTTCCGATAATAGAGATCGAGGCCCGGCGTCGGCGGCGTGCCCCGGGGACTGGGACGGTCGTTGACGACCGGAAGGCCGTTGATGGTGATACCGGCGGCGATCGCCGCGTCCCGGGCGTGGATCACCAGCCGCCCCCAGTTGTTGGGGCCATCGCCCGATATGTCGATGACCTTGCGGGTGCCTGAAAACCCGTTGCGCTCGAAATAGGGGACGGCGAAGTCGATGGCCTCGGAAATCCCGGTACGGCGCGCCGTTTCGTACGGCACCGCGCCCAGCCTGTCGGCGAAAACCTGGGCGCTTTGCGCGTCCTCGATAATGGTCCAGTCGTTGATCACCTTGATATGGCCAAAGCCCGCCCATTCGTAATATGCGACCGCGATGCGGCCCATGGGGCCGCGCCGAATGGCGCTTACCACCCGGGGATGGCGAAAGGCGGCGATGTAGCCCTGCCGCTGCAGCATCGCCTCCCTCTCATCGATGCTGCCCGATACGTCGACCGCGAGAACCAGCTCCAAGTCCACGGACTGGGCAGCCGACCCATGGGGCGCCGTGGCAAAGGCGGCCGCCAGGATGAGTCCCGGCACGGTGCGTCTCATCGTCATGTGCGGCGTTCTCCCGACGCTGTCACTTGGTTGGCGAGAACGCCGCCGGGGTGAGGAAAAAACTTTCCTGATGAACCAGATAGGGAAGCAAGTGCCCGACCGCCGGCCCCCACTCAGGATCCTGGCCCAGCTTCGTCCGTTGCACCGTGCGGTGGCCCAAGTCGTCGTAAGCCCAGATGAAGACGACCGCGTTGAGGGTGCCGGATTCTGTCAACCAGCAGCCGATCAGCGTGGCGTAGCGGGTGATAACGGGAAGGCAGGTGTCCTCGTAGAGTTTGAGGAACTCTGGGCCCTTGCCGGGCGTCACGCGATAAGTGCGGTGCTCGAAAATCATCGCTCGGTCTCCTTTTGCTGGCTCGTTCGACTTTAGTCCCGGCGGCGGGATGAGGAAAGGTATTGTCGTCAAGTGACGATTTGTATGTAGCGATGGCCGTGGGACCTGGTGTAGGGTTGGTCGCCACCGGCCACCGATAAGGGGACCGCCACGCGGCGGACGCCGGCAAGCTCCCCCGGAACGAGGATTCAGGCAAGGACATGAGGGCGAAATCGACGGCGCTGGCCCAAGACAATGGGCCGAAAGCCATGACGAAAGGCAAGCCCAGGGCGAGCGGCCCCCGCAAGCGCCTGCCGTTCGCCGAGCGCCGGGCCCTGATCCTGAAGCAGGCCGAGGATTTCTTCTCCGAGTACGGATTGACCGCCCAGACCCGGGCCCTGGCCACCGCCTGCGGGATCTCGCAACGGCTCCTGTACCGCTTTTTTCCGACCAAGGAGGCGTTGCTCGACGAGGTCTACGGGGACGCCATTCTGGGGCCCTTCAAGGCCGTGTGGTTCGACAAGCTAACCGATCGTTCCCGGGGAATCGAAGAGCGCCTGGTCGATTTCTACCAGGACTACTTCTCGACCGTTCTCACCCGCAAGTGGCTGCGGCTGTTCCTCTATTCCTCGCTGGCCGAGGGGAGAATGGCGCCCAACTATATCGCCGCCATCATCACCCGGCTGATGACCGTCATGGCCGAGGAAGTGGCGACCGAATTCAAGATTACGCTGCCGGATGACGAGGCCCTCGTCCACGAGATCGCCTGGACCCTGCACGGCACCGTCTCGCACTTCGCGATCCGTCGGCACCTCTACCACGCCAGTCAGGAGGTACCGGCGGAAACGGTGATCACCATTCACGTACGCTCCTTCCTGGCCGGCTTCCCGGCCATGGTTCGCCAGTACCAGGAGTCATCCCGGCCATGATCCTTGCCGGGGACGATAAGCAGCCATGGAATAACAGGATTTCGTGATATATGTCGTCAGTTGACGACTTAAGATTTTCTGTGGTAGAGGACTCAAGGTCACCGGGAGCGGCCTTGAAGCCCAAAACGAATTGCCGGCTCCAGTGATGTCTTGTCGTGGAGTTTCTCGATTTGCGCTGTCTCAATGAGGCGCATGGGACCAATCAACCAGGAATGCGAGGAGGTCATTTTGAGCAACAACATGAGAAACGGACTCGCCCGCCGCGAGCTCCTGAAGTATGCCGCGGCCGCCGGCGTTGCCGGATCGCTGTCGGCGGGTCTGGCGGGGCGTGCCTTTGCCGCCGGCGCCATCAATTTCAATGCCTGGTCCGCGGCCGTCGACCTGGTCAAGAGCCATGTCGCCGCTTTCCAGAAGGCGAAGGGCCTCGACGTCAATTACAGCAACGCCCCGTGGGCCCAGTACCGGGAATCCCTGATCACCAAGTTTGTCGGCGGCGCGCCGCTGGACATGATGTGGGTATCCGATAGCTGGCTGCCCGAGTGGGCCGAGGCAGGTTGGATCAAGCCGGTCGACGGGTTTCCCGAACTGATGAAATACAACGCGGAAGCGGAAGACTTCTGCACCGATTCCATGACCTACAAGGGCCGCCAGTACGGCCTCACCTACTACACCGACTTCATGGGCTTCATGTACGACGCCGAGGTTCTCCAGAAAGCCGGCATCAGCAACCCGCCCCAATCCTGGGACGAGGTCACCGAGCAGGCTCTGAAGATCAAGAAGGCGGGCCTGTCCGAATATCCGGTTATGCTGGCCCTGGCCCAGGAAAGCTGGCTCATCGAGTTCCTGTCGGCGATGGTGTTTTCGCAAGGCGGCGGCTTCACCGACGACAAGGGCGACGCCATCATGCAGCACCCCAAGGACGGCGCCGTTGCGGCGCTCCAATGGGTGGTCGACGCCGTGCACAAGCACAAGATCGTGTCGCCGGCCTGCGTCGAGACGGGAGAGCTCACCGGCCTCAAGGCGTTCTCTTCGGGCAACCACGCCTTCGCGCTGGAGCCCAAGTACCGCATGCGCCCGATGAACGACCCCAAACAGTCGAAAATCGCCGGCAACGTGAAGCATATCCTGATGCCCAAGGGCGCCAACGGTTCCCACGCCACGGTCGGCTGGATGCGCTTCCACGGCATGAGCGCCGGGGCCGCAGCCGACAAGGCGCGGGCCGCCAACACCGCCAGGCTGATCGAGTGGTTCGGCGGTCGGGCGGACGGCGAGTACAAGTTCCAGAAACTGCTGTTCACCGACATCGGTGCCGGCTTCGGCGTCAAGCCGCTGTTCCAGGACAAGGATGTCCGGGCCGCCTACAACGCCTACACCGACGTCAGCATCATCGAGCAGCAGCAAGGCTTGGCCCGCAAGAAGGATGTGGTCACGCCCTGGTTCGGCGAATGGATGGAAGTCAACGGCGCCGCCTGGCAGTCGGCGATCCTGCAAAAACTGACTCCGCAAGAGGCCATGAAGAAGGCCGCCGACAAGTGGACCGAACTGAAGAAGGAAGCCTAGCGCTTCCCTTGCTGTAGGGATTGTCGTCTTGGCCCGCGGGCCAGGGCGGCGCCCCCATATCTCGGCCCCGTCGCGGGCCGGAGTCTCAGTACCCTTGTCGAGAGACTGGAGTGGGGACGGTGCGCGCCAGACTTGCCCCTGCGCTGAGCCGCAGGTTCAACTACGAGGAACGGAGCGCTTTCCTCTTCCTGTTGCCGGTCATGACCGTGCTCATGGGGGTGGCGGTCTTTCCCATTCTCTATTCTTTCTACATCAGCTTCTTCAGCCTGAAGCTGACCCGGCCCCATCGCGTCCCCTTCGTCTGGTTCGACAACTACGTGAAGATGCTCACCGACGAGCTCTTCTGGACGTCGGTGATGCACACCGTCACTTTCACCGTGATCTCGGTTGTCGCCATCTGCATCCTGGCGCTTTTGATCGCGCTGCTCCTCAACGAGACCTTCCGCGGCCGACGGGTGCTCAGCGCCCTCTTACTGGTGCCATGGGCCATTCCATCGGTGGCCAACGCGCTGATGTGGAAGTGGATCTACGATTCGGGCTACGGGGCGCTCAACGGCGCGCTCTACCAGCTCGGCTTCATCGCCAAGTACCTGGTATGGCTGGGCGACGCGGACAAGACCCTCCCCCTGATCGCCAACGCCTTCGTGTGGAAGGAGGTGCCGCTCGCCGCGATCCTAATCCTGGTCACCATGAAGTCGATCCCGGACGACCTCTACCGGGCGGCCAAGGTCGATGGCGCCAGCGTGTTCATGCGCTTCTTCCACATCACGTTGCCGTCCTTGAAGCCCGGCTTCATGCTGGTGCTGATTTACGAGGCGATGATGGCGATCCGCCACTTCGACCTCTTCTTCATTCTCACCGAAGGCGGCCCCGGCGAGGCCTCCCACGTCCTCTCCTGGCAGATCTACGTGGAGACCTTCCGCAACCTTTCCTTCGGTACCGGGGCGGCGCTGTCCTACATCCTGGCCATCGTCACTTTCACCCTGGCCTACTTCATCATCCGCACATTGGGGCGCAAGCTGTGAGCCGGCCACCGGGCGCAGGCGAACGCTACCGGACCAAGTCCCATTGGGGGGAACGGGGGCGCTCGCTGCTGATCCTGGCGTTTTCCGTGTTGCTGCTTGCCTACCTGTTGGCGCCGATCGTCTGGCTGGTCTCTTCCTCGTTCCAGACCGAAGCGGAGATCGTCTCGGTACCGCCCCACTGGATTCCGGACGAGCCGACGCTGAAGAACTTCGAGGCCATCTTCGTCCAGGAGTTCGAAGAGGTCACCTACGAAACCCGCAAGAAGACCGATCCGGCCAGTGGCGGTTACATCCCGTCGACCGCCAAGGACCTCTTGCCGGCCCTGTGGAACAGTTTCCTGGTGTCGATTCTGGTGGTCGTGTTCAACCTGCTGATCGGCGTGCCAGCGGCCTACGCCATGGCCAAGATCCGTTTCGCCGGGCGCAACGGGTCGGTCTATTTCATCCTGACGACGCGGGTCATTCCCGACATCGCGCTGGTGGTGCCGTTTTTCCTGGTGATCCGTAACCTCGGGCTGCTCGACAACATCCTGTCGCTGGTCATCACATACCTGGCGGTGACGGTGCCGTTCACGGTGTTCATTCTGATCAGCTATTTCGAGTCCCTTCCCGACGAGCTGGACAAAGCGGCGCGGGTCGACGGCTGTTCACGCTTGCGCACCATGACCCACGTCTTCCTGCCCCTTGCCCTGCCGTCGCTGGTCGCCGTGGTTCTGTTCACCTTCCTCACCAGCTGGAACGAGTTTCTGCTGGCGCTCATGTTTACCCAGACCTCGGCCTCGCAGACCTTGCCCATCATCGTCGCCGGATTCACCTCGGACTTCACCATCAGCTTCTCCTTCATCAACGCCGCCGGCGTTGTTGCCATCGTGCCGCCAGTGATTCTGGCCATCGCCTTCGAACGCTATTTGGTATCGGGGCTGACGGCCGGCGCGGTGAAGGGTTGAGGCGGGGACAGCAACGCCATGGCGCGCATCTACTTCGACAACGTCACCAAGCGTTACGGTTCCGTCGTCGCCGTCGACCAGTTGAGTCTCGAGATTCGTGACAAGGAGTTCGTCGTCCTCTTGGGCCCGTCGGGCTGCGGCAAGACGACGACCCTGAACATGATCGCCGGCCTGGAGGAACTTACCGAGGGCGATATCCACTTCGACGATCAGATCGTCAACTTCATGCCGCCCCACAAGCGCGACGTGGCGATGGTGTTTCAGAGCTACGCCCTCTACCCCCACAAGACGGTCTACGAGAACATCGCCTTCGGGCTCCGCATGCGCGACTACGACCACCGCGAGATCGATCGCCGGGTGAGGGACGCCGCCGATCGCCTGGAGATCGGTCATCTGCTGGAACGCCGCCCCAGCCAGCTTTCGGGCGGCCAGCGCCAGCGGGTCGCCTTGGGCCGCGCCATGGTACGCCAGCCCGCCGTGTTCCTGATGGATGAGCCGCTTTCCAACCTGGACGCCGCCCTGCGCGTCTCCATGCGGGCCGAGATCAAGCAGCTCCACAGAACCATGGAAACGACTTTCGTCTATGTCACCCACGACCAGGCCGAGGCCCTGACTTTGGCCAACCGCATCGTTGTCATGAATCACGGCATCGTGCAGCAGATCGGCACCGCCGACGAAATCTACGAGCAGCCCCGGAACATGTTCGTCGCCTCCTTCCTCGGCAATCCGCCCATCAACTACATCGCCGGAACCCTCGAACGGAATGACGGCGAGGTCTGGTTCCGCCGCGGTTCCATCGCCATCAGGCTGCCGCCTCACACCGCCGGGTTGGTCGAGGAGTACCTGGGCAAGGAGGTGATCCTCGGCATCCGGCCCGAAGACATCGACGAGAGGGTGGCCGACGCCGACGGCGAGACCCTGCACGGCCACGTCAATTTTGTTCTGCCCGTTGGCTCGGACCAGTACCTCAACATGCGCATCGAGGAGATCGCGCTGTTCTTCCGGGTCGGCAAGGAGGTCCACCACGTGAACGACGAAGACGTGGCGCTGACGATCAACGTCAATCGCCTGCATCTGTTCGACAAGACCACCCAAGAATCGCTGATTTATACCGAGTAGCACCATGAAACCCACCCCCTTCACCTATCACGCCGCCAAGACCCTGGATGACGTGTTCGCGGTTCTCGATACCCACGGCGACGACGCCAAGATTCTGGCCGGCGGCCAGAGCCTGGGGCCGATGATGAACATGCGCTTGGCCCAGCCGGCCCACGTCGTCGACGTCAACGGCCTTGCCGATCTTGACTTCGTGCGCGAAGACGCAGGGCGTCTGGAGATCGGCGCGCTGACCCGCCACCACACGGTCGCGACGTCCGATCTTGTGGCCGCGCGCTGCCCGGTCCTGGCCGCCGCGGCGAGGACCGTCGGCCACTACGCCATCCGTCAGCGCGGCACCTTCGGCGGCAGCCTGGCCCACGCCGACCCGGCGGCCCAGTTCCCGCTGATCGCCGTGCTGTTGGATGCCGAGATCGACATCGCCTCGGCGCGGGGCCCGCGCACGGTGCCGGCAAGCGCGTTCTTCGTTTCCATCTTCACCACGGCGCTTGAGGAAGACGAGATGGTGATACAGGTGCGCTTCCCACCACTTCTCCGGGGCGAGGGCTGGGGGTATCGCCAGGAAAGCCGCCGCGTCGGCGACTTCGCCATGGTCGCCGTCGCCGCGACCCTGGCTCTCGAACCGGACGGGCGGGTCAGGGGCCTGCGCCTTGCCCTCGGCGGGGTCGCCGACCGGCCCTTGGCGCTGACCGAGGAGGCCGCGGAATTGGTGGGGGACCTTCCGGACGGGGCGTGGTTGGCGAGGCTGGCGGACTGGGCCGCCGCCCGCCTTCAGCCCGCCGTCGATCCCAGGGTCCCGGCCGAATACCGGCGCGAGCTGACCGCCGTGCTGGTACGCCGGGCGCTCGGGGATTGTGTGGCGACGGCGGCTCGGGGATAGGCGGATGAAGAAGGTGCCGGTTCAGCTTTCCGTCAATGGCCGCGTCCATCGGCTCGACGTCGAGCCCCGCAAGCTGCTGTCCGACGCGTTGCGCGAGGATCTGCGGCTCACCGGCACCCACGTTGGCTGCGAGCACGGGGCGTGCGGGGCGTGCACGGTGCTTCTCGACGGGCGGCCGGCGCGGTCCTGTCTCCTGTTCGCGGTGCAGATGGCCGATGCCGCCATCACCACCATCGAGGCGGTGGCGGAGAACGGCGAATTTTCGCCGCTGCAACAGGCTTTGCACGAGGAACACGGGCTCCAATGCGGCTTTTGCACCCCGGGCATCGTCATGACGTTCGAGTCCTATCTGCGGGAGAACCCGGACCCGTCCGAAGACCAGGTCCGCGACGTCCTGTCGGGAAATCTTTGCCGCTGCACCGGCTATCAGAACATCGTCAAGGCGATCCTGAAGGCGGCGGTGGCCCTGCGCGTCGGGCGGGCGGAGGCGGCATGACGGACAACGCCAACGCCAACGATTTCACCGTCATCGGCCAACCCCTTCCCCGGGCCGAGGACCGGCGGCTGCTGATTGGCGCGGGGCGCTTCCTCGACGACATCGAGATCCCCGGGGCGCTGCACGCCTGTTTCGTGCGCTCGCCCTTTGCCCATGCCCGCATCCTTTCGATCGATACCGAGGCGGCGGTCGCGGCGTCCGGCGTCGTCACCGTCGTGACGGGGCGGGAAGTGGCCGAGTGGACCACCACCCTTCGCCTGGCGCCGCCCATCGAAGGCCTACGGCCGGTGGAAATGACGACCCTGCCCATAGACAAGATCCGCTTCCAGGGCGATCCCGTCGCCTGCGTCGTCGCCGAGGACCGCTACCGGGCCGAGGATGCGGCGGAGCTGGTGGCGGTGGACTACGAGCCCCTGGTGCCGGTCGTCGACATGTTCGCCGCCATCAAGGACGGCGCGCCCCTGGTCGATGACAGCCTGTCGTCGAACCTGGTCTCCCATCAAAGCTTCTCCGCCGGCAATCCGGTCGGCCAGGTGGCGGACGCCGTCCACGTGGTCGAGAGCAGCTTTTCGCAACACCGCCAGACCCACGCCCCCATCGAGACACGAGGCTGCGCCGCCGTGTGGGATGACGGGCGGCGGCACTTAACCTTCCACATCGGCACCCAGGTGCCCCATCCGCTGCGCACTCAGCTCGCCGGTCGGTTGGGGCTCAAGGAATCCCAGGTGACGGTCATCTCCCCCGACATCGGCGGCGGTTTTGGCCAAAAGATCGCGCTCTATCGCGAGGAACTGACCATCGCGGCGCTGGCCCGCCACCTCAAGCGGCCGGTGCGCTGGCGCGAGGACCGGATGGAAAACCTGCTCGCCGCCAGCCACGCTCGCGAGGCGTTCGTCCGCACCCGCGCGGCCGTCGGAGGCAATGGGCGGCTGCTGGCCCTCGAGATGGAGATCATCGAGGACTTCGGCGGCTACTGCTTCTATCCCGCCAACTACCTCGCCCGGGTCGTGGCGATGATCCTGACCGGGCCCTACAAGGTTCAGAACTACGCCTTCGACGTGAAGGTCGCGCTCACCAACAAATGCGGGGCCGGCCCCATGCGGGCGCCCATGGCAATCACCAGCTGGGTGATGGAGGGTACCATGGACGCCATCGCGCGCCAGCTCCGCCTCGACCCGGCGGACGTGCGCCGGGTGAACATGCTGCGCCCCGGCGACCTGCCCTACGTCATGGCCACCGGCGAGCGCCTCGAGGACATTACCCCCCGTGAGACCTTCGAGGCGGCGCTGGAGACGGTCGACTATGGGGGCTTCCGCAAGCGCCAGGCCGAAGACCGGGCGCGCGGCGTCTACCGGGGGCTCGGCATCTGCAATGTGGTAGAGTCCACCACCTACGGCTCGCAATTCTACAAGGCGGCCGGCATCCCCGGTTCGGGCCACGAAGCGGCGTGGGTGAGAATCGAGCCGTCGGGCGTGGTCAACGCGTCGGTCGGCCTGATGGGCAGCGGCCAGGGGTATGAGACACCCCTTGCCCAGGCGGTGGCCGAAGGCCTGGGAGTCAATGCCGAGGACGTCCACATGCACATGGGCAACACCGACGTCGCGCCCTACGGCATGGGCAGCCGCGGCGGGCGTGGCGGCACCGCCGGCGGCGGCACCCTCTACCTTGCCGCGCGGGACGCTCAGGCCAAGGTTCTGGCGATCGCCGCCGCCGTGCTCGGGCTCAACGCGCCGGGCGAGCTTAGAATGCGCGCCGGGCGCATCGAGCGGCACCTGGGTGGGGCGTGGACGGACAGCGGTCTCGGTCTCGTCGATGTGGCGCGCACTTCCTATCTCGATCCTCTGACCCTTCCCAGTGGCATGGAGCCGGGGCTCGCCTTCCACAAGGCCTACGATCCACCGCCCATGACCTACTCGAACGCCACCCACGTCTGCGAGGTCGAGGTCGACGTGGACACGGGCGTCATCCGCATACCGCGCTACGTCATCGCCGAGGACTGCGGTACCGTACTCAACCCGCTGGTCGTCGAGGGCCAGCAGCACGGGGCCACCGCCATGGGCCTCGGGGGCGCCCTCTACGAGCACATCATTTATGACGAGCAGGGGCAGAACTTGAGCGGCAGTTTCGCCGACTACCTGATCCCGACGGCGTGCGAAGTGCCGAGCTTCGAGATCGTCCACATGCACACGCCCAACGCGCGGACGCCGACGGGGTCAAAGGGCATGGCGGAAGGCGGCGTCATGGGAGGTATTGGCGCCGTCTGCAACGGGGTGTCGGACGCCCTGGCCCCCTTCGGCGTGGTGGCGGACCGCCAACCCCTGAGCCCCCAATACATCCGTTCGCTGCTACGCGGCAAAGCGTAGAGCCGAAGGCTGATACCAAGGGTCTTCGTCAGTGCGCCTTGGTAGCGCCCCCCGGGGGCAGATGGCGGGGCAGTCGTTCCGGTATCAATCCAGCGGGCTTGAAGCGCAGAATCAGGATCAGCACCAAGGCAATGGTGATTTCCTTGAGCGCGGTCACTTGAGCGCCGTCAAGAAGCGGCAGCAAGTCGCCCAGAAAGCGCGACGATTCCAAAATCGCGAGAACGAGAAATGCGCCGGCGACCGCGCCATAGCTGTTGCCGGTTCCGCCGGCGGTCAGGGCCAGAAAGATATAGATCATTAGCAACGGGCGGAACATGTCGGGCGCGATATAGGACGAGAAGTGTCCAAACAAGGCGCCGGCGACCCCCATCATGCCACCGCCGATGGCAAAGGCCTGTATCTTGAAACTGTAGACCTTTTTCCCGGCGACCCGGGCGACGATATCGTCGTCTCGAATGGCCCGCAGCACCCGGCCGAACGGCGCCTTTCGGATACGCTCCGACACCACCAGCGCCATCGCGGTGACGACCAGTGCGATGGCGCAAAACAAAAGATTGAATTGGAAGGGCGAAATTTCTCCGCGCCAGGGACCGGGAATACCGGAGATGCCATCGGTACCGTTGGTCAGCCATATCTCGTTGCTGGCGACTATTCGCACAACCTCGGAGAAGCCCAAGGTGACGATCGCCAGATAATCGCCACGCAGTCGAATCGTCGATATAGTCAATATGACGCCGGCCAGGGCGGCAAACAGGAAACCGAAGATAGGGCCGAATAGGATGGGGGCGCCGAGCCCCTTGGTTATGAGTGCCGATGCATAGGCGCCAACCGCGAAAAAGCCCGCCAGACCGAGATTGATCATACCCGTCATGCCCCAAACCACATTGAGGCCGAGCGCCAGCAAGGCGTAAATGCCGGCGGTGGCGACGATCGATACAATGTAGCTTTCCATGGCAGGTCTGGATCACGCCATCCGCTGGCCGAGAATACCCTGGGAACGGAAACTCAGAACGAACAGGATCACGAAAAACCCGACGGCGCTGCGATAGGTCGGCTCAAAGAACAGGATCGACAATTCTTCGGCCATGCCGATGGCAAAGGCTCCCACCACGGCGCCAGGTATGCTGCCCAATCCACCGAGAACCGCGGCGGCGAAGATCGACAGGATGACACGAAAACCGGTGAGGGGATCGATCGACGTATCAAGCCCGATCAGGATGCCGCCAACCCCAACCAACCCCATGCCCACCAGAGTGACCAATCGCCCGATCATCACGACGTCGATACCCTTGAGTCCGGCCAGCATCGGGTTGTCGGAGACCGCCCGCATTGCCTTGCCAATCCGGGTGAAGGAAAGGAACAGAAACACCGCCGTCATGAAGAAGAGCGCCATCGCCATATTGGCCAATTGCTGAGGGCCGATGCGGATATCGAAAAACCGCCAATCCCGATAGAGCGGCAGATCGTAACCACGCAGGTCATTGCCGAAACCAAAGCGGATGATGTTCTCCAACAACAAGGTCAACGCGACGGACGCGATCGCCGTGGTCAATGCGCCGTACGGCCTGAGGGGCCGCAGGACAAGCTCATCGGTGATGATACCGGATATGCCGGCGATGAAAAAGGCAGCCAGCACCGCGATCGGCGCTGGCATTCCCAGATAGACATTGACGACATAGCCGGCGAAAGCGCCGACCGTCGCGTGGGAAGCGACCGAGAAATTGGCGAACCGCAGGACGGCGTACATTGCCGTGAAACCGATAGCCGGCACCGCTAACAGGGTGCCGGCTACCACGCCATTGACAAGCAGTTGGAGGAATTGTTCGAACAAGTGGCCCGATCCGGCTCACATGATCTTCACCAGCTCCGCCTTGCCTTTGTTGATCCTGTCGTAGCGGAAGGTCGCCGACGTGACGTCCCCGAATTCATCGAAGTCGCACGGGCCGGTGGCGCCGGCATAATCGACCGACTTGCCCTGTGACAGCAGTTTGATGCCCTCGACTGCGTTACTGACCGCGACCCCGCCGCCTTGGGAAACCGACCGCATGGCGTCGCGCATGGCGCCGCCATCGGCTTTGCCAGCCGCCGCGGCGGCCAGAATCAACAGGTTCATATGGTCGAAAACATGGGTCGAGAAAGGATCGACGTTTTGTGTGCCCTGAATCGCCTGAACCTGCTTGTAAGCCGGCGTTGAGACATTGGGTGCCGTTCTATAGACGCGGATATCCTGGGTGACCTCCGGCGGCAAGGCATTCAGAAGCTTCTCGTTGACCGCAAAAGCGCCGGCGAGGATCTTGCCCTCGTAGCCGGCGCGGAACAGGTCGCGCAGAAGGACGATCGTATCGGGCGTATAGCCGCCGAGGAAGATGTAGTCCGGCTTGGCACGCAAAACCTTATCGACTTCCGACCGATAGCTGGTTTTGTCGGCCTCATAGATGGTTGAGGCGACGGTGCTCTTGCCGGCCTCGGTGGAGACCTTGGTCATGGTGTCGATGAAGACCTGGGCGAACGGTGTCTGCACGGCCATGGCCGCGAATTTGTTGGCGCCGTCCGACAGCATGAAATTGGTGCCGACGGTCATTTGCGCCGCCGTGATCGGCTGGGTGCGCACGATGAATTGCTTGTGGGGCAGTTTGGTAATGCTGTCGGCGCCGGAGAGGGAAGCGATCATGACACTATTTTCCCAACACAGCGGGCCGATGGCGGTCGTCACCGATGAAGCCCAGGTGCCGGCAATGCCCTGGACCTTGTCGACGTCGATCAGCTTGCGCGCGGCGCGCACGGCGGCTTCCGGGTTGGTCTGGGAATCTTCGCTGATGTACTGCACCTCTTGACCGAACAGGCCGCCGGCTTTGTTGACCGCCGCGACCACGGCGACGGCGCTTTTACGCATGGCGGGTCCGTAGGGGCCACCGGCGCCGCTAAGCGGCAACAGTGTCGAGAGTTTCAACGGCGCGGCTTGCGCCCGCACGATGGCGGGGGCCGCCAAAACCGCTCCCATCGCGGTCATCGACTTCAGGGCAGTCCGTCTGGTTATCGAATATTTCCTCGACGTCATCTTCACCTCCCTCATGTTGATTTCTCGAAGATTGGCATGGCTCATCGGTCGAACCGGCTTGGTCACGAACGTGACCGCGGCGCGACATTTACGGGCGCGTTGCTTGCTCGCGGATCTATCGGAAATTTTCTGAAAGCAACAATTCTTCCGATAAAGATGATCCGTTCACCCGCTCAGGCTGTCAACATAAAACGAGGCGGGTAAACTTGGAACCCATCGGCGCCGTTCGCTGTCGCCGAAGCTATTCACCTCCGTCGGGAGAAAAACGTCATGATGCACCTGCCCCCGGATCCCCTGGAAGCCGGCGGAATACCAGGCTTCGGTGAACGCCTTCGATCCGGCGAAACCACCGCCGAGAAGGTCACCACCGCCTACATCGATCGAATAGCAGCCCTGGACGGACGCCTTCAGGCCTACGAGCACGTTGCCGGGGATGCGGCACTGGCGGCGGCACGGTCGGTCGACCGCCTGTTGGCCGCGGGTACGGATCTCGGCCCCCTGATGGGGGTGCCAGTGGCGATCAAGGACATCGTCGCCGTGGACGGCATGCCGACCACCGCCGGATCGATGATGGATGTGGCGGACCTGATCGGCCCGGAAGGCGGCTTCGTCAAGATGTTGAAGCGCGCTGGCTGCGTCATCTTGGGCAAGGTGAAGACCACCGAGTTTGCCATCGGCACGTTGCTCGGGATCAACCAAGTCCGGGGCACCCCTTGGAACCCGTGGGACGCCGAAACCCACCGCATTCCGGGCTCGTCGAGCAGCGGCTCCGGCGTCGCCACCGCCGCCGGCCTGTGCGGCTTCGCCATTGGGTCCGACACCGGCGGCTCGGTGCGCATTCCGGCCGCATTTAACGGCATTGTGGGACTGAAGACGACCAAGGGCGTGTGGCCGACGGACGGGGTCTTTCCGCTCTGTCCGACCTTCGACACCTTGTCGACGCTGACCCGGACGGCGGCCGACGCGGCGGTGGTGGCGGAGGTCCTCATCGGCGGACCCCGGCCCGTGCCCGCCCCGGCCCGCGGGCTGCGCTTGGGGCAGCCGAGCCGGCACTTCTTCGACAAGCTCGACCCGGAGGTCGAGGCGGACCTGGAGAAGGCCGTCGCTCTCCTCCACGCCGCCGGTGTCGAGATCGTGCCCTTCGAGGTGCCCGAAATCCATGAGGCGGACGAGGCCTTGGCGGCGGTGATGCCGGCGGAACTGATCGCCTCCCTCGGGCGCCAGCGCTTCCTGGCCGGGCGCGACCGCATGGACACGGAAGCGGAGATGCGGGCGGCACCGGGCCTCGACGTCATGGCGGACCAATACACTCGGCTCGTCCGGCGTCACCACGCCGTGGTGGAGATTTACCGCGAGCGGATGCGCGGCCTCGACGGCTGGCTGGCGCCCAGCGCACCCATGCTACCGATGGCGGTTGAGGAGGCGACGACGCCCGAGGGCCGGCGGCGCCTGACGGAGGACGGCGCCCGCACCACGCGGCACACCAACTTCCTCGGTCTGTGCTCTGTTTCGGTGCCCGTACAGGGGCTAGGCGCGCGGCTCCCCGTGGGATTGCAGATCAACGCCCGTGGTTTTGGCGAACGGGGCGCCATCGGCGCGGCCCTATCGCTCGAGACGTTGATGGGGCCGCCCAGAATTCCGGACCTCTCGGGCTTCGCCAGGCAGGGGGGCGAGCTCTAACCGCCGAGGAATATTCGCCGCACTTCGGAATCGGCGGCGAGCGCGGATGCGTCGCCATCCCGCGCATTGCGGCCATCGACGAAGATATAGGCGCGGTTCGAGATGCCGAGCGCCGCCAACGCGTTCTGCTCGACGATGGCAATCGATACGTCGTCCTCGTTGATGGACATGATGGTCCGAAAGAGCCGCTCCGTGGCGATGGGCGACAGGCCGGCGGATGGTTCGTCCAGCAGCAACAGGGTCGGTTCCACCATCAGGGCCGTCGCCATCGCCAGGATTTGTCGCTGGCCACCGGACAACGTGCGTGCCTGCTGCCGGCGTTTCTCCGCGAGTTCGGGAAATCGCTCGAAAATGTCGGCAATGCGCTGGCGCGTCGTGGCCGGCTCCAGAAATCCGCCCATTTCCAGGTTTTCACGAACGCTGAGGGACGGAAAGACATTCTGCTCCTGGGGGACGAAGGCAATCCCCCGTTCGGCGATGGCGCGGGCGCCGGTATTCTGAATCTCCACCCCGTCCAGGGCGATCCGCCCTTGAGCGGCCGACAGCAGGCCGGCGACAACCTTGAAAAAGGTCGATTTGCCGGCGCCGTTCGGGCCGATGATGGAGACGATTTCGCCGGGCTCGACGCGAACCGAGACATCCCGCAAAACGATGTCGGTCGCCGAATAGCCGGCGACGATGCCTTCGGCGACCAACTGGCCCGCCATGGTTAGGTTCTCACCGACGGCCGGCTCATATAGGCGTCCTGTACCGACCGATCGGCGGCGATCTTCTCGAAGGTGCCGCTCGCCAGTGTCATCCCCTCCGCCATGACGATGACCGGGTCGCATAGCTTGGCGATCATGTTCATGTTGTGCTCAATGACCAGAAGGGTACGTCCTTCGTCGCGCAGGTTTCGCAGATGCTGGGCCAGCTTATCGGCCAACGTCGGATTGACTCCGGCGATCGGCTCGTCCAACAGAATCATCCGGGGTTCGGCCATCAAGGCGCGGCCCAGTTCCAACAATTTCTTCTGGCCACCGGATATTTCGGAGGCCCGACTGTCCAGGATGTGTGTCAGCGATAGGCGATCGGCAACGGCCATCGCCTTGTCTATCAACGCCCGCTCCCGCCGCCGGGCGCGTGGCATGCCGACAAGGGCGTCGAAAAGGGACTCGCCGGGCTGCTTGGGGCCATAGAGCAACAGGTTCTCCATCACCGTCAGGCGCGGAAAGCCCCGGGCAATTTGAAACGTCCGCACCAGGCCGCGTCGCGAAATGTATTCCGCCCGCTTTCCGGTAATGTCCGTGCCGTCGAAACTTACGCGTCCGCCATGGGGGCGAAGCAATCCGGAGACGATATTGAACAAGGTGGTCTTGCCGGCGCCGTTCGGTCCGATCAGCCCCGTGATGGTGCCCGCCTCGACGCCGAAGCTGACCCCGGCGAGGGCGCTGACTCCGTAGAAATGACGATGAAGATCGGTGACCTCAAAGAGCAACGTCCGGGTCCTCTAATATGTCGCCGTGACGTGGATTTCGCATTGATGCCAGGCCGTCCGCCCCGGCATCGATCGCCGCCCGCGCGATCTCGACCGAGCCGAGATCGATTTCCGCCCAGGTCGGCCGCTCGACGGTCACGGCCGACGCCTTGGCGCGGGTCGCGCGGCCCCGATATCGGCGAGCCGGAGGCCGAGGGAGCGGACGAAGTGCGCGACGTGGCTGGCCGGCCCTTGCGGTCGCCGTCCAGCGGCCGCCTTGCGCTTGCGCAACCGCCGGGTGGCCGACTCGTTGACGGTCATGGTTCCGGCGTCGATCACCACCCCGAACTCGCGCTTGACGTAATCGAGGCCGAATTTGTCGTCGAGCACGTCCTCGAGGACCATGGCGGGGTCCCGTTCCAGGGGATCTCCATAACCGCCGGCCCCGGGCAGGGTGTGGCACACCGAGTCGCCCTTCCTCAAGTCGGTGCTCTCGCGGGGCAGGACCGGCAGAACCTGCTGGTCGGCCCCCGGGTTGAGGATGTTGAACGACGGCGTCCCCGACTTGCCGCCGGCGAGGCCGTAGGGCTGGTGGCGGCGGCGGTCGGAGCGGATGGTGAACACCGCCTCGTCGGCGAGCAGGCGCCATTCGCGGGTGATCGCCATGCCGCCCCGGTATTTGCCGGGTCCGCCGGAATCCTTGACCAGCCCGTAACGCACCACCTCGATGGGATTGTCCGATTCGATGAACTCGATGGGCTGGTTGGACTGGTTGGCGGCCAGGTTGGCCAGTCCGTCGACCCCGTCCCGGTCGGGACGGCCGCCCCAGGAGCCGAGAAACGACTCGGTGAAAACGAAGGGTTCGCCGTTGTGCCGGCCGCCGATGCTGGGATTGGCGGCGCCGCCCTCGCCGGCCGCCGGAACCCGCTCGGGGACCGCCTTGGCGAGGGCCCCGAGAACGGTGTCCGCGGCACGAAAACCGGTGATGCCGCGCGCGTTGGCGGCCGCCGGAAGATGCGGATTGACGATGCTGCCGGGCGGCGCGATGACCTTGATCGGCCGCATGTAGCCCTCGGCGTTGGGGATCGCCGCCCGGACCATACAGCGCAGGGCCAGGTAGGTGGCCGAGTAGATGAAGGGTCCCGGCGCATTGATCGCCGCCTTGACCTGGGGCGAAGTGCCCGTCCAGTCGGCCGTAATGTCGTCGCCGTCGACGGTCATCTTGACCTGGAAGACCACCGGCTCAGGCGTATGGCCGAAGCCGTCTATGTAGTCGGTGAAGTCGTACGCGCCATCGGGCAGGGAGCGGATCTCGTCGCGCATCACGCGCTCGGCGTAATCGTGCATCTCGTCGAGGTAGTCGCGCAGCACGGGCGCGCCATAGCGCTCCAGCAGTTCCACGAAGGCCTTCCCGCCGGCGTGGCAGGCCGCCACCTGGGCCCGCAGATCGCCGAGCACCTTCTTGGGCACGCGGACGTTCTTTTCGATGATCGTCAACAGCATCTCGCTGGGGCGCCCGCCGTCATGGAGCTTGAGAAGGGGAATGCGCAGTCCTTCCTGATAGATCTCGGTGGCGTGCACGGCGGTACCGCCCGGCGTAATGCCGCCGACGTCGGTGTGGTGGACCAGGGTCGTCGCGTAGCCCTCGACCGTGCCCTCGTGGAAGATCGGCATGGTCAAGTAAATGTCGGGCAGATGCATGCCGCCGCCGCCGTAGGGGTCGTTGACGGCGAAGATATCGCCCGGCCGCATGTTCTCGCCGTACTGCTCGATCAGGATTTGCATGGCGAAGGGGAAGGACCCCAAGTGCAGGGCCGTCAACAGGCCCTGGGCCACCATGCGGCCCTGGCCGTCGCAAACGGCGGTCGAATAGTCCAGGGAATCGCGGCAAATCGCGGAATGGGCGCTGCGCATGATGACCAGCGCCATTTCGTCGGCGATGGAATCGAGGGCGTTCTTGACCACCTCGAACGTCACCGGATCGATGGATCGGGTCATGGCTGTCACGCCTTGGTTATGAGGATGTTGCCGCGTCCGTCCAATACCGCCCGCCAGCCCGGCGGCACGACCGTGGTGGCATCGTATTCCTCGACGATAAGGGGACCCGCGCGCGCCTCGTCGAGGAGGTCGCCACGCCCTACCACCGGCGTCTCCATGAGACCATGGACGGCGCCGAAATAGGCCTCGCGCCGACGGTGCCGGTCGGCCGCGCCGGTGCCGTGACCGCCGACCGCCTGGGCGGGGTCGATGTCCCTGGGACCGGGCGGGTCGGCGCCGCCAACGACCCTCAGGTTGACCAGGTCCACCGGCTCGTCGTCGGCGCGGTGGCCATAGGTCCTCAGGTGCTCCTCGCTGAACCCCTCGACCATGGCGGCGATCCCCGACGGTGTGGTAACGGGGATCGTCAACTCGTAGGCCTGTCCCGAATAGCGCAGGTCGGCCTGGCGCAGGACCGACATCTGGTCGGGCCCGAATCCGTCGGCCGCCAGGGCCGAACGCGCCTGCGCCTCCAGGGCGCCAAAGGTCCGTTCGATTTCGCCTTCGTCCGCCTCGCCGGCGCGGCGGAAGAGGGTCTGCACATATTCGTGCTCGATCTTCGAAAACAGAAGCCCGAAGGCGCTGAACAACCCCGGGCTGGGCGGCACGATGATGCGCGTCATCTGCAACTGGGTGGCCACCTCGGCGGCCAGCGCCGGACCACTGCCACCGAAGGCGAACAGGGTGAAGCCCCTGGGGTCTCGGCCACGATAGGTGGACACCGCCTTGACGGCGCGCATCATGGTGGCGCCGGCAACCACTTGAATGCCGTGGGCGGCCTCCAGGAGGTTCTTGCCCAGGGCATCGGCCACCCGCGCCCGCATCACCCGACGGGACTTCTCGGCATTGAGCCGCATCTCACCGCCGACCAGATAGTCGGGATTGAAATAGCCGAGGACGACCAGGGCATCGGTCAGGGTTGGCTCCTCGCCGCCGTTGTCGTAGCACACCGGCCCCGGTACGGCGCCGGCGCTGCTGGGCCCGACCAGAAGCCGGCCGTCCTTTTCGACCGATACGATGCTGCCGCCGCCGGCGCCGATTTCCGAGACGTCGACCACCGACAGCTTAAGGGCATGGCCGCCGCCCTTGACCAGTTGGCTGCTCAGGTTGATGCCGGCCCCGACCTCGTACTCCGAGGTCTTGGTGACCTGGCCGTTCTCGACGATCGAGGCCTTGGCGGTGGTCCCCCCCATGTCCAGGGTGATGACATTGGGATAACCGGACTTGTGGGCGCTCCGGGCTGCCCCGATGACCCCCGCCGCGGGTCCGGATTCGACGATGCTGGCCGGTTTCGCCATCACCGCTTCGGTGCGCATGATGCCGCCATTGGACTGCATGACCTGAAGGGGCGCCTGGATGCCGATGGAGGCCAGCTTGTCCATGAGGGAGTGCAGGTAGTTGGCGACCAACGGGCCGACATAGGCGTTGATCACCGTCGTCGAGGTACGTTCGTATTCGCGGAGCTCGGGCAGCACGTCGACGGAACAGGTGATGAAGACGCCGGCGGGCAGGGCCGCCCGGGCGATCTCGGCGACCCGTCGCTCGTGGGCGGGATTGGCATAGGAATGAAGGAGACAGATGGCCAGGGCCTCGATCCTCTGGCCCTCGATGCGCTCGACCACCGCCGCGACGCCCGTCTCGTCGAGGGGTTTCTTGATCTCGCCGTGGGAACCCATGCGCTCGTCGACCTCGAAGCGCAGGCGGCGCGCCACCAGGGGCGGCACCTTGTCATAGAAGAAATTGTAGAGCTCGGGGATACGGATGCGACGCAGCTCCAGGACATCGCGGAAGCCGGCGGTGGTGATCAGCGCCGTCCTCGCCCCCTTCTTCTCGATGATCGCATTGGTGACCACGGTGGTGCCATGAACCACCGCGTCAACGGCCCCCGGATCTACGGCGGTCTCCTCGAGCAACCGCTGGAGGCCGTCCATGATGGCGCGACCGTAGTCGTCGGGGGTGGACGATATCTTTCTGGTGGCGACGGAGCCGTCGCTGCCCAGCAGCACGATGTCGGTAAAGGTGCCGCCGATATCCGCGCCCGCCCGGTACCGGATTCCATTGGTTGATGTCATCGCAGTGCGATCATTGAACGCCTTTCCAATGACTTATTCTACTTTGGACGCAATCCGGGCGATGAGAACTTGGGAACCAAGCGAATACGAAGGTTACCGAATCCGTTGTCAATAGTCGAAGTCATGGGAGGATGAAATGAAGAGAACCACGCACGTGATCATGGCCGGCGTCAATTCCGTCAAGGCGAGATGTGCCGTGGTTCGAGATCCGGCGCATGGAGCTTTCGAACTGTCGCCGGACCCACGAGCCGGCCTTCGGCGAATCCCTTGGCCCAGACTCGTTGGTTCCGCGCGATCGCGCCTTGTCAGGTGCCCCACGTCTGGCCGAACTCGGCGCGCAGGACGAGCTGGCCGGTGAAGGAACGGGCGTCCTGCAGGGCGAGCCAGACGGCGCACGGCCCGACTTCCGCCGGTTCCACCCGTTCATGCCAGTCTCCCTTGGCGAACGGTATGGCGGCCGAGCCCTCGCTTTTCATCGAGCCCGGGCTGAGGGCGTTGACCGCGATGTTGTGCTGGCGCACCTCTTCGGCCAGGCAGAAGGTAAACATGTGCACCGCCGCCTTGCTGGCACTGTAGGCGACGCCGCCCCCGCCCTTGGGGTTGTTTCCCGCCCGCGAGCCGACATTGATAATACTGCCGCTGCCCTGGGCGATCATCGCCGGCAGGGCGGCTCTGCAGCACAGGTACGGGCCGCGCGTATTGATCCGCATGATCTGGTCCCACCGGTCCGGCCCGATATCCTCGATGGTCTCGCCCATGGACATGACGCCGGCGTTGTTGAACAGCACGTCGATTCGCCCGTAGGTATCCACCGTCCGGCGGACCATGTTCGCGACCTCCGCCTCGACCGTGACGTCGCAGGCCAGGGACAGGACCTCACCGCCGGCGTCGCCGATCGCATCGGCCGTCTCCGCCAGCGTCCCCGTCAGTCCCGTGGGCGATTGGCCCCGGGCGCCGATCACCACCGCCGCGCCCTGGCGGGCGAATTCCACGGCAATCGCCCGGCCGAGCCCCCGGCTCGCGCCGGTGACGATGGCGACCTTGTCCTTCAGTTTCATGGCGCCTCTCCGTTGGTCGTGCTCGATTCTTCAAGTGTGAGAGCAGCTTTATCCGCCCACACGGAACCGGGTCGGTTCCGAACGATCGGATGTTGCTCCAGGAATTCAAGCGGGGGACTTTCGGCCGCACTCCATAGCCGGTAAAGCGGCTCGCCTCGAAAGCGCCCGCCCCGGCGATCCCCGGCAACGTCGCTGGGGCATACCCTTTTCCAGTCCTTGGCGTAACCTGGCGGTACCACGATGGCACTACGGACCACGCCCTACCAAAAGGCAATCGCGCTGGTGCCAAACTTATTGCGCAAATTCAAAATGAACCATGGTGCCCAGGGGCGGGGTGCCGTAAGTATGTGTTTTCAATGGCTTACGTCGAAGTGGGACATGTTGACTTCCCGACTTCCCGTAGCTTCACTCGGCATAGCTTTTTGCTGGCGCGACTGTCCCACGGGAGGCCGCAGGAACGTCCTGACGTCGCCGAGAACCGGCTACATGGCGCGCCTTCGCGGGCGGTGAGCGTCTCCGTCATGTCGACTTGGCGTGCGCGCGTATGGACAACTAGTGTTCCGCTCGAAACAAATGATTCCCATCGGGCAGGTGTGATGCGATTCTGGGTTCATGGGGAAGAAAGTGAGGATCCAGCTGGCGCCTGGGGATCAGGACAGGCTGGAGGCGTTGATCGCCAATGGCAACACGCCGCAGAAGCATGTCCGACGGGCTCGGATTGTACGGCTGGCCGGCGACGGCGTTGGCACCGATGAGATCCAGCGCCGCTTGGGCGTGAGCAAACCGACCATCCGACGCTGGCGGACGCGCTATGTGGAGGCCGGCGTGGACGGTTTGTGCCGCGATAAGACGCGCCCGCCGGGCAAGGCACCGCTTGCGGCGGATGTGGTCATGCGGGTGATCGAGAAGACCAAGACGGAAACGCCGCCGGACGCGACCCACTGGAGCCTGCGAACGATGGCCAAGGCGGTGGGCATCGCGCCGTCGAGCGTTCAGGCGATCTGGAAGGCACATGAGCTGAAACCGCATCTGGTGGCGACTTTCAAGCTGTCCAATGATCCGCGGTTTGCCGAGAACGTCGAGGACGTGGTCGGGCTGTATGTCAACCCGCCGGAGCACGCCATCGTCCTGTCGGTGGACGAGAAGTCCCAGATCCAGGCACTCGACCGCACCCAGCCGGGCCTGCCGATGAAGAAGGGCCGGGCCGGCACCATGACCCACGACTATAAGCGCCACGGCACCACCACCCTGTTCGCGGCGCTCGACGTGCTCGACGGCACGGTCATCGGCCAATGCATGCAGAAGCATCGCCATCAGGAGTTCATCCGCTTCTTGAACAAGATCAACCGCGCGACGTCGAAGCACCTGGCTCTCCACCTGATCGTCGACAACTACGCCGCCCACAAGACGCCGGAGGTCAAGCGCTGGCTGAAACGCCATCCCCGGTTCCACCTGCATTTCACGCCGACCTCGGCGTCGTGGCTCAACTTGGTCGAACGCTTCTTTGCCGAGATCACCCGAAAGCGCATCCGTCGCGGCGTGTTTCACTCCATCGTCGAATTGCAAATGGCCATCAACGACTACCTCGACCAGCACAACGCCGACCCCAAGCCTTTCGCCTGGACGGCTTCCGCCAGTTCCATCATCGATAAGGTCAACCGAGGGAAACAAGCGTTGGAATCGCTACACTAGTGGATCGACTCTAACATTTCCTTCCCACGCTTGACGGCGGCGATTACGCGGTCTGGGTCGGCGGTCCAGACGAAGGGCCTGGGCTCGGAGTTTGTCTCGGCGATGAAGTGGTTGATGGCGGCCTGTAGTTCGACGACGGAGTGAAAGACGCCGCGTTTCAGGCGGCGTCTTGTGAGTTTGGCGAAGAAGCCTTCGACGGCGTTGAGCCAGGACGCCGAAGTCGGCGTGAAGTGGAACGTCCAGCGCGGATGCCGTGCGAGCCATTTGCGCACCTTGGGATGCTTGTGGGTCGCATAGTTGTCGAGGATCGCGTGGATCGTCTTGCCCGCCGGCACCTGCGCCTCGACGGCGTTGAGGAAGCGGATGAACTCCTGATGCCGATGCCGCTGCATGTTGCGGCCAATGACGGTGCCATCGAGCACGTTGAGCGCGGCGAACAGCGTCGTCGTGCCGTTGCGCTTGTCGTCGTGGGTCATGGTGCCGGCGCGGCCCTTCTTCATGGGCAGGCCGGGCTGGGTGCGGTCGAGCGCCTGGATCTGGCTCTTCTCGTCGACCGAAAGCACGACGGCATGCGCGGGCGGGTCGACGTAGAGGCCGACGACGTCCTTGAGCTTCTCGGCGAACCTGGGGTCGTTCGACAGTTTGAACGTGCGGATGCGGTGCGGCGCGAGCTGGTGGGCTTTCAGGATGCGTTGCACCGAACGCAAGCTGACGCCCGCCGCCTTCGCCAGCATGCGACCCGTCCAGTGCGTCGCTTCTCCCGGTGGCGGCCCGAGTGCCAGATCGACGACGCGCGCCACCGTGTCGGGCGGCAGCGGCGTCTTGCCGGGCCGGCGCGTCTTGTCGCGCACCAGACCCTCGACGCCCTCCGTCATGAAGCGTGCCTGCCATGTCCAGACCACGGGCTTCGACTTGCCCGTCCGGCGCATGATCTCGGTGGTGCCACACCCATCGGCGGTGGCGAGGACAATGTTCGCACGCCAGACATGCTTTTGCGGCGTGCAGCGAGCGGAGACGATCGCCTCAAGGCGACGACGATCTTCCCGCGTGACGTTGACGACGATCCCTGCTCTCATCGGCGGAGCTTGAACCAATTCGGCCGAATTGGGAATCGTCCGTATGCGTCAGACCACTAGATGCGATCGTCAGGCTCATAGCATGAAGGTCGTAGGTTCAAATCCTGCCCCCGCAACCAAATAAAGCCCGTTAAGTCAAAGACTTGACGGGCTTTCGTTTTGATGGAAATGACGGACGATTTAGCGTGTGGACCCACTGTGGACCCATGAGGGAGCGAAATCGTGCGCGTATCCGGGAGGCCGTGCGCGCCATGGACTGACCCGCAACGTGCTCGGCAGTGCGCATGGCTGGCTACATCTGTCTCGCCAACGATCCCATCAAGTCGGCCAATCGGATTGCAAGCACGATTGCCTAAATCGCGGGGTGACGATGCTGACCGAAGGGGTCCGGGTCCTTGCTCTCAGAAAGCGCCATTACGCCTGTCAGGAGACAGAAAGGCGGTCAAGGTCGAGGTGGTCGCTCTCGACGTAATCTCGGGCCGTCATGTCCTCCAGGCGATGGGCGGGTCGAGGTGGAACCGGCCGGTCGGGTCAACGAGGGCAAGCCACTGGTCGAAGAACGCCGGCCAATCGACCTGCACGTCCACCGGGTCGGTTTTCTTAATGAACCACCAGCTTAGCTGGACCTCGCCATCGTCCCAGGATGGCGCTGCGCGCACCCTGATTTCGCGAAGTGCCCGGAGATGGGCTCCCTCGTCGGTCTGCCTATTGTGCATGTCGATCAGATGCTCCTGAAGGCTCCGGGCCGCGGCAACGAAATCGTCTGGAAATGCGAACCGCGATCTCTTGCGAGTGAGGGCGCGGGCCCGGTGCGGCGAAATGGTATAGTCGGGCCGGGCCACTCCGGTTCGTGGGCCGCGTATCCGAGCAACCGCACCCGATGGCCAAGAAGAACAGAGACGAGTTCCTAGAGAAGACCAAGCTCCAGATCGCGAAGCGAGCTGGTTGGCTCTGCTCCTATCCGCACTGCCGGCGTTACACCATCGGCTCCAACTCCGACGGCGATGGCGAAATCAATGTCGGAACGGCAGCGCACATTTGCGCTGCAGCGCCAAATGGCCCGCGCTACGACCCCAAAATGACGCTTGAACAACGCAGATCGCCGGACAATGGCATCTGGATGTGTCGGACCCACGGCACAGCTGTGGACGCCAAAGACTCGAAATTCACCGTCGAACTCCTGCGCGAATGGAAGGCTCAGGCGCAGAAGGATTCGTGGCTGCGCGTTATGGACAACGGCCTGCCGCACGGCCCCGTGGCCCAAGCGCCCTCCGAAGACGAGTTAAGCGCTCGCCTTTGCGCCGCAGCCGCCGCGGATCTTGAGGTTTTTCGCCGTTCGGACAAATGGCCGTCCACCGCGATCGCGCTGACTCTCGAGGTAGATGACCTGAGCGATCCCGTCAGCACATCGGTGCTGGCGACGGCCCTCACAACGCTCGATGATCTGATCCTCGTCGCGCAGCCCGGCATGGGGAAGACCACGACGCTGTTTCAGATCGCGGAAGCGGTTCTGGCCAACGGGAACGCGTCGCCGATCGTTGTCCCGCTCGGCGATTGGTCTGCAGACGGGGCGGCGCTGCTTGAATCCGTTCTGAAGCGCCCGGCGTTTCGCGAATTCTCCGAAGACAATTTGCGCGCCGTGGCAACGAAGCCCGGCGTGATTCTGCTGCTGGACGGCTGGAACGAACTCGACGGCGCCGCGCGCAAACGCGCGGCGGTCCAGGTTGCGCGCCTGCAATTAGAGTTGCCCGAACTCAGCCTGCTGATCTCGACGCGCAAGCAAGCACTTGACGTTCCGGTCCATGGCACGCACATCAACCTCCTGCCGCTCAGCGAAACGCAACAAGTCGACATCGCCCGCGCGCTGCGTGGCGATGCCGGCGAGCGCATCATCGATCATGCATGGCGCACGGCTGGTGTGCGCGAGCTTGTCACCATCCCGCTCTATTTGACAGCGCTGCTCACCTTCCCGGAAGGGACGCCGTTTCCGACCACGAAGGAAGAAGTGCTGCGCCACTTCGTTACCGTTCACGAAGAGGACGATCTGTGCGCTCAAGCGCTCGCGCAGGTGACGCACTGCTTCCACCAACGATTTTTGGAAGACCTCGCGGCGACAGCGACGCGTGCCGCGAACACGACCATCGCGGAAACCGCCGCGCGCAAGTCCATTTCCGAAACGGACGACGCGCTCGTGGCCGAAGGCCAGATCACAGAGAAACCTCAGCCCAACGCAGTGTTGGAGGCGCTTGTCAGCCATCACGTGTTGATGCGCGCGGGTGATTCTGCGGGCTATTCGTTCCAGCACCATCAATTTCAGGAATGGTATGCGTCCCACTTCGTCGAGCAACTGATGCTTGCGAGCGTCGGCGACGACGCTTCGCGCGATTCGCTGAAGGCGGATGTTCTGAATCAGCCTGCATGGGAGGAAGCCATTCTCTTCGCGTGCGAGCGGCTTGCGCGCGGAAGCCAGCAGCAGCACGAAGCCTGCGGCGCGGCCATTCTGGCGGCGTTCAAGGTCGATCCCGTCCTCGCCGCCGAGATGATCTACCGCTCGACTGACACTGTTTGGGTATGCATCGGCATGACGATTCGGGACCTTGTCGGGCGTTGGCACACGCGGGGGAAGGTCGACCGCGCGCTGCGCTTCATGATTAGCTCGGGTCGCCCTGAATTTCTCGATCAGGTCTGGCCGCTCATCACGCACGAGGACGATCAAGTCCACCTCGCGGCTCTGCACGGAGCCAGGCGCTTTCGCTCTTCGCTTCTCGGAAGCGACGCGGCCCAGCGGCTTTCGGCGCTGCCGACTAAGATCCGGCAACATGTGCTCTGCGGAATCGCGGACAACAGCGGCATGGACGGCCTCGATCTCGCGGCCGCCATGGCGAAGGCGGATCCCGATTCCGAAGTGAAGGCCGCAGTGGTCGGTACTTTCGCGTTTCGCCGCGCTGATCGCCACGTCGCCGAGGTGCTGCAAGGCGCTGACGATAAGACCTTCGATTTGTTGGCGCGCAAGGACCTGATCGACGACGTCACGGATGAAAACGTCAAGGCTAGGCTCGCCGCCGCGCGCAAACGGCTGCGCAATGAAGGCGTACAGCCGTACAATCAGATGTACTCGCTCGTGTATGGGCGCGGCGATGACGACCGGAGCGCCGAACTGGTGACGCTCATCGCGGATATGGAAATCGACAAGAAGCAAGAAGACGCTTTCAATCTCATCTATGAGGCGGAGAAGCGCTTTCCCCGTGCCGTCGCCGATGGAATATTGCGACGCGTGCGTGAAGGCCGTGTAGCGCACCCGGTTCCTTGGACACAAGTTTGTCTCACGCGGCGGGCCTGATTGAGATCGCGGCGTGCCACGCCTGACGAGCTTGAGCGGGGCTCAGGTAGCCGTTCTTTTCGACGATCCACTGGGCATTGTAGAGTTCGACGAAGTCGCGGACGGCGTCCCGCAGCTCCGCGATGTTGCGGTAGATGCGACCATGGATGATCTGTTCCTTCAGCGTGCGATTGAACCGCTCGGCGACGCCGTTGGTCTGGGGCTCGGCGACGAAGGCGTAGGACGGCTGGATGCCCCAGAACTTGATCTGGTTGGTGAAGTGGTCCGACAGATACTGGGAGCCGTGATCCATCCGCAAGGCCAGCCCCCGAGCCGCGCCGGCCGCGGTCGAGCCATACAGCCCGGCAAGCCCCATGGAGATCGGCTGCAGGGCGGCGAAGCGGTCGCCGCGCTTGCAGACATGCCAGCCGACACACTCGGCGTTCCAATGCTCGACGGCGGTGAAGATCCAGCCCCAGCCGTCGTCCACCGTGAACACCCGAACGCCATCGGTGCCCCACATGAGGTTCGGGGCATGAGTGATGATCTCACCGTCATGGGGATTGCCGCCACGGCGGCGGCAGCGATGGGGCGAGAGCAGATTGTTCTCGCGCATCAGGCGGAGCACCCGCTTGCGGGCAACCCGGATGTCGCGACAGACCCGAAGCCGAGCCCAGACCTTGCGGTAGCCCTCGCCCTCCCAGGGCGATGCCTCCAGGTCGGCTTCGATCGCCACCAGCAGCGCCTGGTCCGAGATCGCGGGCTTCGGTCCCCGACGCTTTGCCGGCGGCTGCTCGGCGTGCTGGCCGGAGGTCACGGCGTAGAACGAGGAGCGGGCCATGCCCCAGGCGGCGCAGACCCGCCGCAGGCCGTAGGCCAGACCCGTGCCGGGCGAGGTGGCGGCACTCATCGCCGCGACCTCCGCCGCCCCAAAGGGCCGAAGGTCTCCGTCTTGGCCTCCAGCAGTTCCACCTGCATGGTCAACTCTCCGATCCGCTTCATGGCGCTATCCAGTTCCGCCTGCACCGGATCGCCCTTGCGTTGCTTGAGCGAGGCGTCGATCCCGCCGATCGCTTTCTCACGCCACTGCTCGAGCCGGAAGATCTCTACGCCCAACTGGCGCGACAGAAGTTGCACCGGCTCGTCACGCAAAAGCCGCAGAACGACCTCACGCTTGCGCGCCACCGTCCATCGCTGGCCAAGTCCCAGCGGGCCTGCCGGCAAAGCCTGTCCTGGGGAAAACGTGGACGAGCCAAGCTCGCCCGCATTTACCACAGGCCCATCAACAGCAACTTTCTTCTCAAAATTATCGGTCATGTTCCGGTCCTCCTTGGACACTTCGATTAAGCCAATTCTGTGTCCAAGGAAATCGGGTCCGACTCAGTGCGTGAAGGCCGAACGCTTCCGTATCGCGCGTCGGAGCTGATGGCCGGATCGGGCTTCGCGTTTGAAGACGAGGCTCTGCTCGAAATTGCGCTTGATGCTGGCCGCTTTGATGACCGCGCAGCTGCTGCCGCCTCCGTGCTGGGCCCGCAGTCGGTGGGCCGCTTGATCGAGAGGATGTTCGAGGCCAAGAAACTGGTTCGCGATGCCAACGGCAAATACGATCAGGCGGCGGGCGATCGTCATCACGCCATTCAGGACCGGATCGGGCATACGCAGACCGCAAGCCTTGTTGCAGCAATCGCGGCGCGATCTGCGCAAGCAGACAATCAGGAAATGGCTGAATTGGCGGACCTGATTTCGCGTCACCCGGACGGGGAGAATGATCGCGGCCAACCGTTCGACCCCGCTGTGATTGTAGCGATTGCCGGGTTCGCAGATGATTGGGGCAATCGACTTTTGGGCTCGCCAGATTCGACGCGCGCGCAACTCGCGTCGATCGCGACGCTAGCCAGTCACTGTCCGTCTCCGAGCTTGCTCCCCTTGCTCCAACGGCTGCCGGATGAAGACCTCCGCCGTTGGCGCGCGTTCAGGGAACAAGCACGCATTGACCACTATCGCGGAGGCACGGCTACCGACGAGGCTCGCATGTCTTGGATGCTGCAATATCAGTGGGCATTTCATGCGATCAGCGGCCCCGACACGGCTGCGCTGATGCGCGAATATCTGCCGGATGAAGATTTCGGCCATTCTGCTGCGTTGGTGCTCGCCGGACAGTGGCGCGCTGCGAATGAGCCGACCGACGGCAAACACTGGACGAGCGGGCCGGACTTCTCACGCGTCGCAGAAAATCGCGCGGCGCACGCATCTGACCCAACGGCGTCTTCGGTGGAAGCCGACGCCATTTTCAGCGCCATCGAGCCGCTGATCAGCGGGGATGCGACCGAGACCATGAAAAAGCACGCGATTGCCCTGGCTATCGTGGCTGGGGCACTTCCCCACGGCCAGCGCGGCGACATGATCAAGACGCTGCTCGCCATTGCCGATCGCTATCCACGCGGCACGTTCCTCAACAGTCTTGCTCTCTCCGGCGAGATCATCGACGTGGAACTGGTCAAGCAAGGCATCGCCGATGTCTTTGAAGCGGCTCAGAAGCAGGCGTGGATTCCTACGGAAAGGCACGAGTTGCGGGTTTGGCTTCGCCTGCTACCCTTTACCAATCGGCCCGCCGATGCCTTCGACATTGTGCGAGCGCTGCCCGAACAACACCGCACACCAGACGAGCTGGAAGAAATGCTCGACACGTTCGGGCACGCGCCCGGCGATGACGCCGAAAATGTCCTTTTCCAGCTCGCAGAAGCCGATCCGCGCCTTTACGCGCACCGCAACTGGCACGACGCGGTGATCCGTCGTGGGACTCTGTCCGCCGCCACTCGTTTTGTCGACTTGGCCGCACAGGGCGTCTTCAACGGCAAAGGCGGCACGGATCAATGGAACATGTCGAGGCTCCTCGCGGATCTGATCGACGAATACGCTGAGCTGCGCGCGCACGTCTATGACCTCCTGAACGGCGGCCCCACTTCGCCGGGGCTTGCGCTCGTCGCGCAGGCCGTTGCGGAAAACCCCGATGTGGACGGCCTGTTGCTGCTCATCCAATTTGAGATCGAGCACAAGCGCGCCTTTACGTCATGGCGCACGATCCAGAGCGTCGTGACCGAGCACGTTCCCGACGACGACTGGGAAGGCGCTTACAACGTGCTGGCCGCACCCGCCGTCGAATTGCGGCGGAAGCTGCTAACCATGACGACGGATGGCGGCCCGACTGACGCCGCCGCGCGCTGCCTGAACCGGATCGACAAGATCAGGGACGATTTTGGCACACCCGAATCCGGACCGCGCCACCCCGATCTGGCTTCGGGCAAGGCATGGCCAATCATGACTTCCGACCCGGATGCGAGCGAAACAGGATGATCCGCATTCAACTCAGCCCCACGGATCACGGCAAGGCGGTCGATCGGTACGAGACCGTAAGTGACTGGATCGATTGCCCCGATAGCCCGCTTCACGGCCGCGTCCAGCGGACCTACACCCAGGGCTCGATGGCGATTCGGGGCGACGATCGCGCGGTGCTCCGAGTGCGACGAATAAGACATCGACGCGATGGCCCAACTCAGCCTACCTCGCGAAACCGACCCCGAGGTCGACATTTTGATGCCTGACAAGAAGAACCGTGACGAGAGCGTTAACCTGGGTTTGATGATTTAGGGTCATAACTCATTAACCATTATCTGATTCAATGTCTTGGAACCGAACGCAGGAGGTTTTGAGGCATGCGCGGATCATTTTGGCTCTCAGATCAGCAATGGGCGGCGATCGAGCCGCATCTTCCTTACTACGCGGCGGGTAAGCGGCGCGAGGATGATCGGCGGATCATCAGTGGCATCCTTCACGTTCTCCAGTCGGGCTGCCGCTGGCAGGACTGCCCACCGGCGTACGGGCCTTCGACGACGGTCTACAATCGCTATAACCGGTGGTCGCAACGTGGTCACTGGCAGTACCTGTTCTCGGCTTTGACGGAGAGCCTGGCAGGGACACCGCAACAGGTCTCCATCGACACCACACACGTCAAGACGCATCGCTGCGCCGGCGGCGGAAAAGGGGGGCCTCTGCTCAGGCCATCGGCCGCACAAAGGGCGGACGCAACACCAAGGTCCATGCCCTGAGCGACGAACATTGCCGGCCCCTGGCCTTCTACCTGACCCCCGGCCAGACCGCCGACATCAAGGGCGCCGTCATGCTCGCCGCGCATCTGCCGAGGACGCGATATCTTCTCGCCGACAAGGCCTATGACGCCGACCACTGGCGCGCCTGCCTGCTACGCCAGAAAATCCAGCCGGTCATCCCCAACAAGGTGAACCGCAAACAACCTCATCCCTTCGACACAGAGCGATACAAAGACCGAAACACCATCGAGCGCATGTTCGGACGCCTCAAGGACTTCCGACGCATCGCCACGCGATACGACAAGAAGGCGGAAAACTTTCTCGCCGGACTATGTCTCGCCGCACTCATCTGTTATTGGATTTGAATGAGTCTGGACCCTAGAACGCGAGGTCATTGCAGCAAGTTGTGAAGGAACTGGAACGGCGTAGGCCTGAACCTATCGAAGCATTACTTTTCCAGGGAACGTTCCTGGCAGGGCCAATCCTATTGCCGCTGGCGACGGAGATTGCGCTGAAAGCATGGCAGTG
>CBDFHV010000080.1:0-214511 GCA_965247705.1 Rhodospirillales bacterium
GCCGCAGGCCGTAGGCCAGACCCGTGCCGGGCGAGTGGCGGCACTCATCGCCGCGACCTCCGCCGCCCCAAAGGGCCGAAGGTCTCCGTCTTGGCCTCCAGCAGTTCCACCTGCATGGTCAACTCTCCGATCCGCTTCATGGCGCTATCCAGTTCCGCCTGCACCGGATCGCCCTTGCGTTGCTTGAGCGAGGCGTCGATCCCGCCGATCGCTTTCTCACGCCACTGCTCGAGCCGGAAGATCTCTACGCCCAACTGGCGCGACAGAAGTTGCACCGGCTCGTCACGCAAAGCCGCAGAACGACCTCACGCTTGCGCGCCACCGTCCATCGCTGGCCAAGTCCCAGCGGGCCTGCCGGCAAAGCCTGTCCTGGGGAAAACGTGGACGAGCCAAGCTCGCCCGCATTTACCACAGGCCCATCAACAGCAACTTTCTTCTCAAAATTATCGGTCATGTTCCGGTCCTCCTTGGACACTTCGATTAAGCCAATTCTGTGTCCAAGGAAATCGGGTCCGACTCACTGGTATCAGTCATATAACCAGCCGCAGCCGAACAAAACGTCAGTCATACGAGACGCTTACCTTTCTCAGCTTCTCTCCCCGGCTGGCGGGGTGCGATCGACGACCAACGTGGGTTGGGAAACGGCCATCAAGGGGAGTTTATGCGCCGCGAACCACAATGCATATTGTCTTTAACCCTAGCCCAACGGCCTAAGGTACGAGTAGCCGAGTTCCTCACTGGTAATGAACTCAAGGAGTGCCGGTTTTCCATCCTCTGTGGCCCGTCGTGCTTTCAGAATTGCGGCACCGACCTCGTCCGGTCGTTCAACACGTTCTGCCCATCCGCCGAGGGCGCGAGCGATGTCCGCGTAGTCGCCGCCCACATTCCTGGTCTGATACTTTTCATGGGACAGCCGCATTTTGTGAGACTCGACTGCCATGGCCGAATTCTTGAGCAAGATACAGCAGATCGGCAAATCTTCTCGCACGGCCGTCTCGAAGTCGAGCCCGGTCATCCCGAAGGCCGAATCACCCATGAAGTGAACGCAAAACTTGTCGCGCGCGGCCAGCTTCGCCCCAATTGTTAAGCCAAGGCCCGTTCCAAGCTGATGTGATTTCCCCCAGCCAAGATATGTTCGCGGTCCATCCGATTGATAGAATGGCATGATCTCGTAGCGGGGATTGCCTGAGTCATGGGTGACGATTGCTTCGGAGGGAGGTATGTTCTGCATGAACTCCCATATCACCCGATAAGGGTTTATCGGGACCTCTCTCGAGGTCAGTTTTGGCATCCACTCACTGATCCAAGATTTGCGAATGCGGGCGATCTCAGGTGCGACGCTCTCCCCGCCTTTCTGGGGCTTGCGGCCGAGCAGATCTTTGCAACAGTCGATGAACTGGCGAAGGACTAATTTGGCGTCGCCTAAAACCGGGTGGTCCACGTGTTGGCTTTTGTGAAGGTCGACGGGATCATTCGTCGCCTGAATTACAACTTTCCCTGGCGGAATAGGCGTCACCAATATGTGCCGAGTCAGGCTGCAACCGACGGCGAACACCAAGTCAGCGTTTTTGAGGAAGTGGTATACCGTTCCGCTCATCACCCCCGATCCGCTGCCCAGCGCCAGGGGGTGATATTTCTCCGAGATCGCACTCTTCCCCCCCATGGTGGTCATCACCGGGAGCTGCAATAGTTCTGCCAACTCTTGAAGTTCAGTGGACGCTTCGGCGTAAAGCACGCCTGCGCCGGCAAGTAAGAGCGGCCGCTTGGCCTTGAGCAGGGCCTTAGCGGCGGTATCGATGTCGTTGGGATCGGCCTCGGATCTTGCCGACAGCACCGGTTGGTATGAGTCAATGTGGTTTGGATCGACTTCTTGGGTAGCGATGTCAAGAGGGATCTCCACGAGCGCCGGACCAGGTCGCCCGATCTTGATGGCGGCGAATGCCCGCCGCAGCGCGTCCACGACGCGCTCCGGCAAATTGATCTGCTCAACCGACTTCGTGACTGCCTCGAAGGCCCTGACAGAGCTGAACATCGGAAAGATCCGGTCACGCTCACGCGGGTGACCAAGCGGTAGCAAAAGTAGCGGCGTTGAATCCGAATAGGCGGTCGCGATGCCCGCAAATGCGTTTTCGGCACCCGGCCCGTACTGCATTGCAAACACCGCTGGCGGGCTCCCGTTGCGGACCCGGGCATAGCCGTCTGCGATCCCAACGCCGACTCTTTCCTGGCGGCAAATGATGGGCCGAATGTCAACGGCCGCGGCGGACTCTATTATCGGCGTGGTCGGATAGCAGCTCAGGAATTCGACTCCTTCGCGCTTCAAGATCTCCGCGATCGCATCAATCACCAACATAGGCGTTCTCCCTGAACTTCGGTCCCCAAGCGGACCACACAGTCCGCGGGTTCGCATCATATTGCCAGATCAGGTCTTGTATTTTGTAAGGGTCATGACCCCACGCACCAATGGTTCAGCTGATGAAACGCCGGCTCCTGTCATGGTCCTCGAACAAGAGAGTTAACACGGCGCCAAGGGCCCGCTCTTCAGTGGACTGGACAGCAATTGTAGTTAGTGCCCGAAGATGCGGGCACTGTCTACGAGGGTGGAATGCGGCTGTGGTGGTCGACGGCCTTTTGGAATGCGTTTCCGACGCGGAACAGGAGGGATTCGGCATGGGGCGGCCCGATGAGCTGAAGGCCAACCGGCAACCCGTCGGCGGTGAAGCCGGCAGGCAGGCTCAGAGCGGGAAGTCCATAGGAGTTGAACGGTTTGGTATTACGCGCCAAAGCGCGATAGCGTTGCTGGTGCTCCAGGTCGGCATCGACCTCGGCCATCGTTGGCACCGGCAGCGCAAGTGTCGGCGTGACCAGCACGTCGACTTCCGCGAATGTGGTCGCTAGGATTTCGCGCAGGAGAGTCCCGCGGCGCTTGATGGCGTCGATATAAAGGGTCGCCGGAACCGAGAGCCCCATTTCCAAGGAACGGCGCGTTGCCGGCGTGTATTCATCTGCGCGTGTGGCGAGCAATCGCCTGTGGGCTTGCGCCGCCTCGGCAACGATGATGACGTGGCCGCAGGCATCGGCCGCCGCGACATCGGGCAACGGCGCCTCATGCAGGCTCAGTCGAAGGCTGCGAAAGACCGCAAGGCAGGCGTCAAAAACCTCACGTGCATCCGCTGAAAGGCCATCGCAGAAATATCCATCGGCCACCCCCAGCCGGATACCCGCGACAGGCTTGTCGAGGTCGGTTGAAGCGGGCGAAGGAGGGATAGACCAAGTCGTTGAATCGCGCTTGTCCGGGCCCGTGATGACGTCGAAGACCAAGGCGCAGTCAGCGACCGTGCGAGTCAAGGGACCGATGGTATCCATGGAGAAGCTGACCGGCAGGACACCGTAACGGCTGACCCTTCCGGTCGTGGGCTTCAGGCCAACAACCCCGCACATGGCCGCCGGCAGGCGGATCGATCCTCCAGAGTCCGAGCCCAGACTGGCGAACACCAATTGCGCCCCCAGGGCGGCCGCCGAACCGCTGGACGAGCCGCCGGTCACTCGGTCGGTATCCCAGGGATTGAAGGCGCGGCCGAACAGGACATTGAGTCCGAACGGATTGATCGCGCAATCCGAGGTATTGAGCGTTCCCAGCTCGATAGCGCCAGCGGCGTCGAGCCGGTCGAGGACGGTCGCCGTGTGATCAGCGACCTGGTCCACGAACAGGCGCGAACCGGCAGTGGTGATCCGACCCTGACGATGAAAGATGTCCTTGTGCGCAACGGGCACACCGTGCAGCTGACCGATCGGCTCGCCACGGGCCAGGCGCGAGTCGGCGGCACGGGCCTGGCGGAGGGCCCCTTCCGCGTCGATGTGAATGAAGGCGTTGACGGTAGGTTGTCGAGCCTCGATTCTTTCGAGACACGCCGAAACGACCTCCAGAGCTGAAAGACAGCGATCGCGGATGGCAGTGGCCAGCTCGGTCAACGGCAGGGCCAGGATGTCGGGGTCCAAGTCGATTCCTCGATTTCTATTCGCTCCGCCGAAGGGCCGCCACGAAGTCGCTGGGCTCGGCAGCATCAAACGACGGGGCAGGCTCATCCGCCCGCAGATCGATCATCGACGCCCGAAGCGCCGCCAGGCTGTTTGCGATCGCCGCGGCACGCCCGGTTGGGAGATCGATGCCATACCACACCTTGACCTGCCGGCGGACATCCTCCTGAGTGAGGAAAAAATCCATCGAACCCTCCTCGACCCGACTGTCCCGCATTTTTCATGCTCTCGGGTATCTAAAACTTTGGCTAACCCGGCGTTGGGAACCGTCCGTCTATCCCCGGGCCGTCGATTGCCTGCGCGACGACCTCGACGAGTTGCTCGCCTGCTTCCGCTATCCGACCCTCGAGGAGCGCAAGAAAGTGCGAACCACCAATACCATAGAACGACGATTCCGTGAAGTCCGGCGCCGAACCCGCCCCATGGGCGTCTTCCAGGACCGAACCTCCATGGACCGTATCCTCTTCGCCGTCTTCACTCACGAAAACTCAAACCAGGGGGGGTGTCCACCCTCTTCTCCCTGACACAAACATCCAGCATTTCTCATTTTAGGTTTCCGAGGTAATTTTGGGCTATACAAGTCGCTTTTTGTCTGATTCAAGGTGTGGGTGCGTGTCCTTGATGAGTTGATCGCGGATCTGCGGACCCACTGCGCGTCCTTTACGGACAAGCGGCGGGGGCGCAATGGCCGCTATGCGATGGCGGACATCGGGCTCTCGGCCTTCTCGGTTTTCTTCATGCAGAGCCCGTCCTTTCTCGCCCATCAGGCGGCGCTGGCGGCGCGGCGCGGACGCTCGAACTGCGCGAGCCTGTTCGCCATGGAGAAGATCCCGACGGACAACCACATCCGCGACAGGCTCGATCCCGTGGCGCCCGAGGCGCTCTTCGCGATGTTCGATCGCACGCTGGCGACGCTGGAGGCGGGCGGCGGCCTAGCGGACTTCCAGCGTCTCGGGGATCACCATCTGATCGCCCTGGACGGCACCGAGTATCACTGCTCGCGCAAGATCTCCTGCCCGCGGTGCTCCCATCGCAAGCGCAGCGACGGCAGTGTCGAATACTATCATCAGGTGGTCTGCGGCGTCCTGGTGGCGCCGGGCCATGACCGGGCGCTGCCCTTGGCGCCCGAGTTCATCACCCCCCAAGACGGGGCGGCCAAGCAGGACTGCGAGAGCCGGGAGGCGCGGCGCTGGCTGACCGCCCAGGGGCCGGGTCTGGCCCATCTGAAGCCGGTCTATCTCGGCGACGATCTCTACTCCCGTCAGCCGATTTGCCAAGCGGTTCAAGCCCTTGGCGCCGACTTCCTGTTCGTCGCCAAGCCCGCCTCGCACCCCACCTTGATGGACTGGCTGAGCGGTATCGAGCTGCCGAGCCGCGAGGACCGGGTCAAGAAGGGGCGCCGTTTCCAGACCCATCGCACCCGCTGGCTCGAAGCCGTGCCGATCCGTGACGGCACGGACGCAGCCCTGGTCAACTGGCTGGAGATCGAGATCGTCAATGCCGCCGGCAAGGTCACCTACAGGAATTCCTGGGTCACCTCCTTGCCGCTCGGCGAGGACAACGTCGCCGAGCTCGCCGCCGCCGGGCGCGCCAGGTGGAAGATCGAGAACGAGAGCTTCAACGTGCTCAAGACCAAGGGCTACAATCTCGAGCACAATTTCGGCCACGGCAAAGAGAACCTCTCGGCCCTCTTGGTCACCATGAACCTGCTCGCGTTTGCCTGGCACACGCTTTGTGATCTCACCGTCCGCGCCTGGCAGAAAGCCCGCCAGCGCATCGCCACGCGAAAGCGCTTCTTCCAGGACCTCGCCGCGATCACCGGCTACCTCCTCTTCCCCAACTGGGCCGCCCTCATCCGAACCATGATCGACGGCGAACCGCCCCCGGAGGTCCTGCAAGCCCGATAGCCATCGAAACCCCCAAAAATACCCGACACCCGGAATGCCATCCCGCCAAGCTTCATAATGAGCCCGCCTTATTCACCCAAGGGGCCTGAAATGACTGGCGCGCGGCGGATTTTGACGTAAAATCAATGTGCTAGAAGGATTCACAACAAACCTCCGCCGTGCGCCATGGGTGAAACGCTATCTCTGTTCGGTTCCTCGTTCAACAAGTCCCTTCGCATCGAATCCCGACCCGAGCGGCTGACCGGGGAACCGGGGGCCGTGCTCTTGCGCGAGATCATGGAGCGCACCCGGATCATCGAGTGGCTGACCGAGCGGTTGCACGATCCGCGCAAGGCCGATCGTGTCACCTATCCCCTGGCCGATCTGCTGCGCACGGTTCTGCTTCTCTTTGGCCAGGGTTGGCACGACCAAGACGACGCCGACGCGCTCCGCCATGATGCGGGCCTACGCCTGGCTGCAAGCGGTTCACGGGGTGTCACGCCGTTGTCCACCGAGGCGCACCTGGCCTCGCAACCCACGCTGTCGCGTCTGATCGCGCTTCTGAGCACGCCGGAGGCCCGCACTGTGCTCCATGAGGCGATCACCGAGCTCGCGGGGCGGCGGTTCCGGGGCCTGCGCGGCGGTCACCGGCAGCGATATCTGACCATCGACGTGGACAGCCTGCCGATCGAGGTCCACGGCCATCAACCCGGCTCGGCCTGGAACGGCCATTACCATCAGCGCATGTACCACCCTTTGGTGGCCAGCATCGCCGAAACCGGCGACCTTCTGGACGCTCGTTTACGGGAGGGCAACGCCCACACCGCCGAGGGGGCGCTGGACTTCATCCTTGATCTCGTGGACCGAGCCGAAGAGACGCTGTGCCAAGTCGCTCTGGTGCGCATCGACGCTGGGTTCCCCAGCGATCCCCTGCTGTCGGGCCTGGAGCGTCGCGGGACGCCCTATGTTGCCCGATTGCGGACCAACAAGGTCCTGGACCGCATGGCTCAGCCCTGTCTTGGACGGCCGCCGGGACGGCCTCCGGCAGAGCCGCGGACGTGGTTCCACGAGATGACCTGCCGGGCGAAGTCGTGGTCGAAAGAGCGCCGAGTGGTCCTGGTGGTGTTGGAACGGCCAGACCAATTTCTGGTTGATCACTTCTGGCTGATCACCAGCCTTGATGCCGGGGCCGTGCCGGCGGCCGATCTCCTGGATCACTACCGCCAGCGCGGCCGTGCCGAGGCCCACATGGGCGAACTCATGGACGTGATGGACCCGGCGCTGTCGTCCGCGTCGCGAAGGAAGCGTCATTACCGGGGGCGCTGCCTGCCGGAGCGCGAGAGCACGGTCGATGCCTTCGCTCACAACGAGGTCGTCCTGTTGCTCAACATCCTGGCCTATGAACTGGTTCATGCCGGGCGGTGCCTGATGGAGACTGCGACCGGCGAGGGGTGGAGCCTTCGCCGGTTCCGCGAGCGCGTTCTGCGCGCCGCCGCCCGGGTCGTCGTTTCCGGCCGACGCATCACCATGGTCATCGGGGAAACATTCGCCCGCTTCTGGCAACGGCTCTGGCCGCGCTTGGAACGCTTGCGATACGCCGACCCGTAACCCCGTCCAAGTCGGCCAGCTAGACTTCAAGCCACCGCCGGATCGCCGGTGGCGGTCCCGCTCGCCTCCACGGCGGCTTCTTCACGCCTTTCATGCCTCAAGTGGCTATCGCACAGCTGGGGAAGCACCCGTGACTCGCCAGCCGCGAATGACCCTGCAACGAGACTCGCATCACATGCAGAAAAGTCTACGGCAAGGGGGGTGGTGAATAAGCCGGGATGAGAACTGCTGACAAACATCTTGACGTTACCAGCCTTTAGGTTGACATATAATAGTAATAATGAAACCCGGTCGGGCTTCGGTGCCTTGTCGGGCGAAGTCAATTGATTGCGAAGCCGTCACAACATCAGTGGAAAGGGAGGCCAGATCATGAGTGGGAAAGGCACAGTCAATCGGCGGCAAAGCCGTACCAAACTTCGTCTGTCTTCGAAGTCCCGCGGTCTCAGCCGTCGTCGGGTCTTGAAGGGGGCAGCAGGAACAGCGGCCTTTGCCGCCGGCATGGGACCGTGGATCGTGTCCGGAGCAACGGACGAGCTCATCATCAGCGCCTATGGTGGTGAATTCGAGAAAATCTACAAGAAAACGATAGTCGAGCCGTTTGAAAAGAAATTCGGTGTGAAAGTGACTTACGACCCCGCCGGCTCCTCGTCCCAGAAGTACGCGCGTATTCGAGCGACGAACGGCAATCCGGGGTTCGACGTCGCCGCCGAGCAGGCACCGGAGGACATCCTGCTGGGCCAACGGGAAGGCCTGATCCTTCCAATCAGCGAACAGGATGTGCCGGAGAACGCGAACATTTTTGCTCGGGCACGCAATGTCATCCCGCCCTATGGAGTCATGCATTCTCTACAGTATGTCGGGCTGCTTTACAATCCCGATCACCTGGAGGCGCCGGATTCCTGGTGGCATTATTGGGAGGCGTGGAAGAAGTATGGCGAGAAAGTCAAGAAGCGGATCCTGATGTTCAACACGGGCAATGTCGGAACGCTCTATCTGCTGATCACTGGTGCCGAGCTCGGCGGCGGCGGCATCAACAACATGGACCCTGTGTGGCCGATGTTGCAGGCGCTCAAGCCCTATATCGGCCCGACCATGCAGAATTCGGTCGAGGCCGTGCCGTACTACGAGAACGAGGAAGTCTGGCTATCGCCCTATTGGAGCGCGCGTTCCTCGCTTTTCATCAGTCAGGGTCTCAACATGCGCCTGGTGGCCCCCAAGGAGGGCGTTTACGGTCTGGCGAGCTGTTCTTCGATTCCGATCGGAACTAAGAACAAGAAGCTCGCCTATGAATTCCTGAACTTCCGCATTTCGAAGGAAGTGCAGCGCGAATTCTGCCTCGGCTACCACATCAGTCCTACCCGGGGTGACATAACGGATTGGCCGGACTGGTTCGCACAGACGCAGTTCATCACCGAGGAAAGTTGGGCAAGGGTCAATATCGCGGATCCAGAAACCATCGGCGCCAAACGCGGCGAATGGACCGTCAAGTGGCAGGAGATCATGGGGGCCTGAAGTCGAACCTTGGGCTGTTAAAATTGTCGTCTGCGGCAGTCTGTTGAACAGGCGATGTCATCTGCTATCCTTTCGAGCATTCGGTCCCGAGTTCCGATCCATTGGATTCTGGTCGCGGGACCGGTCCTTTTCCTTTTGATTTTTTTCGTCTTTCCAAACACATTTCTGCTATCGGCAAGTTTCCTAAAATCCGAAGCGCAGGTTCTGACGGACGAATTTACGCTTCGCAATTACACGTTCTTTTTCTCCAATCCGATTTATATGTGGGCGCTTGTGAGGTCCTTCGTGATCGGCCTATGGGTCGGCGTCCTGGTCGTGGTCCTGGGTTTCCCGATCGCCTATTTCGTGACACGATCGCACAGTCGGTGGCGGGGGTTGCTGATCGCGCTGTCTCTCACACCATTGCTCGCCAGCGTCGTCGTCCGCACCTATGGCTGGGTGGTTATTCTTAACCGCTTCGGAGTCCTCAACGACATCCTGCTTTGGCTGGGAATCATCGATGAGCGCATTTCATTCATACCCAGCACGCCAGCAATCGTTGTCGGCCTAACCTACGCCCTGCTGCCCTACGGCGTACTTACCTGCATGAGTTCTCTCAAGGGATTGAATCCAAATCTCGAACTGGCGGCCATGAGTCTGGGGGCCAATCGCCTGAAAACTTTCGTGCGCGTAGTCCTGCCACTGTGCCTGCCTGGAATTGCGGGCGGTTTCGTGCTCGCCTTCTCGATCTCGATCAGCGCTTATGCCACGCCAGCGATCCTCGGCGGCCCGAAGACTGAGACGATAGCGACATTGATGTATCTGTTCATTAATCAGATCCTGGATTGGTCGCTGGCCTCGATGCTGGGAGTCCTGCTGGTTGTCAGTACTGTTTCGATCCTTTACGTCGCCGCCAAGATGGGTGCCAAGCGGGGGGCGCTATGAAGGCCTGGCGGGCATTGATGGCAGATCAAGTGCGTTGGCGACATCGCTGGGGTCGCAAGGTCCCGTGGCTCTTGTTGAAAATACTAGTTATCCTTATCTATCTCTTCATCTTCGCTCCGATTGTCGTCACTGCGGCTGTGTCATTCAACGAGGCGAACCGATCACGTTTTCCTCCGGTGGGCTTTACCCTGGGCTGGTGGCAGGAAGCCGTTTCCACCGAATGGCTGGACCCGATGCTTTTCAGTCTGCGGCTTGCCATCCTGACCGCCATATTCGCCAGCGTTCTGGGAACTCCGCTCGCATTTGCCTTTGTTCGACACCGCTTTTTTGGGCGCGAGGCGCTGCTCACCCTGTCTTTGGGCCCGCTGTTTCTGCCCGCGCTGGTCACCAGCATCGGCCTTTTGCAATTCCTGCATTACGCCGGCCTGGGTGACTACCTTGGCTTCTGGGCGCTGATGGTTGGCCACCTGGTCATTGCGGTGCCGTTTACCGTGCGCACCATAGCGATCAGTCTTCAGACCATGCCGCCGAACTTGGAACTCGCCGCGGCAAGCCTTGGAGCCCAGCCCTGGCGCGTGTTGATTGAAGTGGTCTTCCCGATCGTCAAGACCGGTATAATTGCTGGGGCCACATTCGCTTTCATTCATTCCTTCGTCGACATCAACATTTCCCTGTTTATCACCATTCCCGGTGAACAACCGGTAACCATTAAGCTCCTCAACGCGATCGTTTATGGCTTCCCGCCGACCTTGGCGGCGGTCTCGATTATCTCCTTGCTGGTGCCGTTGGCACTGGTGATCGTGATCGAACGAGTTGCCGGCCTGAGAGATTTCATTTACGTTAAGGCAAACCATGGTTGAGTCTTCCTTGCACTTGATCGGGTTGCGCAAGGTCTTCGGTAAGGTCACAGCCGTTGCTGGGATCGATCTTGAGGTCAACCGTGGCGAGTTCGTCACACTATTGGGCCCGAGCGGCTGCGGCAAGACCACGACTTTGAGCCTGATTGCCGGCTTCTTCCCTCCCAGCGACGGCGACATAATCCTCGACGGCAAATCGATCGCGGATGTGCCGCCGTTTCGCCGTGACATCGGGATCGTGTTTCAGGACTATGCGCTGTTTCCGCACATGACCGTAGCGGAAAATATCGCCTTCGGCCTGCGCATGCGGAAGGTTCCGAAGGTAGACGTTGCAAGGCGTATGACGGAGGCCCTTCGGCTTGTGAAGATGTCGGGGTTCGAGGCGCGCCAGCCCAACCAACTGAGCGGCGGTCAGAAGCAGCGGGTGGCACTGGCGCGGGCTCTGGTGATTCAGCCGTCGATCCTGCTGCTTGACGAGCCGTTGTCGAACCTTGACCTCAAGCTGCGCGAGGAGATGCGAATCGAGATCATGGGAATCCAGCGTCAGCTGGGTATCACGACCATCTTCGTCACTCACGACCAGAGCGAGGCATTGGTCATGTCGGATCGTGTCGCCCTCATGAACGATGGCCGCATCGAGCAGTTCGGTTCGCCAAGCGTTGTCTACGAACGTCCCGCGACAAGGTTCGTGGCCGAGTTTATCGGTTCGATGAATTTCATCTCCGGTAAAGTGGTGAGCGCTCGTAATACGGACGGCGTCGGTATCGTGCGCAGCGACGGGGAAGTGGAGTTCGGTGTTCCAATACCGGCCGACATGGGTGTCGGCACTTACGTGCACATTGCGATCCGGCCGGAGCGGCTCCTGCTGAGCAAAACCTGCCCGTCCGACTGGCAGGGCTTCGCGCTGCATGGCGAGATCCGGCAAATCGTCTATCTGGGCGCACGGCACGAAATCCATCTCAGATTGGCGACCGGCCATAAGGCCATAGGCGAGATTCCCAATGATGGTCGATCGGATGCCTTCGCCGTGGGCGATACGGTCTTCGGGATGGCTTCGGCGGAGAATTGTTTGGTCCTGTACGGGGACTGATATTAGGGTCATAACTCATTAACCATTATCTGATTCAATGTCTTGGAACCGAACGCAGGAGGTTTTGAGGCATGCGCGGATCATTTTGGCTCTCAGATCAGCAATGGGCGGCGATCGAGCCGCATCTTCCTTACTACGCGGCGGGTAAGCGGCGCGAGGATGATCGGCGGATCATCAGTGGCATCCTTCACGTTCTCCAGTCGGGCTGCCGCTGGCAGGACTGCCCACCGGCGTACGGGCCTTCGACGACGGTCTACAATCGCTATAACCGGTGGTCGCAACGTGGTCACTGGCAGTACCTGTTCCCGGCTTTGACGGAGAGCCTGGCAGGGACACCGCAACAGGTCTCCATCGACACCACACACGTCAAGGCGCATCGCTGCGCCGGCGGCGGAAAAGGGGGGCCTCTGCTCAGGCCATCGGCCGCACAAAGGGCGGACGCAACACCAAGGTCCATGCCCTGAGCGACGAACATTGCCGGCCCCTGGCCTTCTATCTCACGCCCGGCCAGACCGCCGACATCAAGGGCGCCGTCATGCTCGCCGCGCATCTGCCGAGGACGCGATATCTTCTCGCCGACAAGGCCTATGACGCCGACCACTGGCGCGCCTGCCTGCTACGCCAGAAAATCCAGCCGGTCATCCCCAACAAGGTGAACCGCAAACAACCTCATCCCTTCGACACAGAGCGATACAAAGACCGAAACACCATCGAGCGCATGTTCGGACGCCTCAAGGACTTCCGACGCATCGCCACGCGATACGACAAGAAGGCAGAAAACTTTCTCGCCGGACTATGTCTCGCTGTAGCGCACCCGGTTCCTTGGACACAAGTTTGTCTCACGCGGCGGGCCTGATTGAGATCGCGGCGTGCCACGCCTGACGAGCTTGAGCGGGGCTCAGGTAGCCGTTCTTTTCGACGATCCACTGGGCATTGTAGAGTTCGACGAAGTCGCGGACGGCGTCCCGCAGCTCCGCGATGTTGCGGTAGATGCGACCATGGATGATCTGTTCCTTCAGCGTGCGATTGAACCGCTCGGCGACGCCGTTGGTCTGGGGCTCGGCGACGAAGGCGTAGGACGGCTGGATGCCCCAGAACTTGATCTGGTTGGTGAAGTGGTCCGACAGATACTGGGAGCCGTGATCCATCCGCAAGGCCAGCCCCCGAGCCGCGCCGGCCGCGGTCGAGCCATACAGCCCGGCAAGCCCCATGGAGATCGGCTGCAGGGCGGCGAAGCGGTCGCCGCGCTTGCAGACATGCCAGCCGACACACTCGGCGTTCCAATGCTCGACGGCGGTGAAGATCCAGCCCCAGCCGTCGTCCACCGTGAACACCCGAACGCCATCGGTGCCCCACATGAGGTTCGGGGCATGAGTGATGATCTCACCGTCATGGGGATTGCCGCCACGGCGGCGGCAGCGATGGGGCGAGAGCAGATTGTTCTCGCGCATCAGGCGGAGCACCCGCTTGCGGGCAACCCGGATGTCGCGACAGACCCGAAGCCGAGCCCAGACCTTGCGGTAGCCCTCGCCCTCCCAGGGCGATGCCTCCAGGTCGGCTTCGATCGCCACCAGCAGCGCCTGGTCCGAGATCGCGGGCTTCGGTCCCCGACGCTTTGCCGGCGGCTGCTCGGCGTGCTGGCCGGAGGTCACGGCGTAGAACGAGGAGCGGGCCATGCCCCAGGCGGCGCAGACCCGCCGCAGGCCGTAGGCCAGACCCGTGCCGGGCGAGGTGGCGGCACTCATCGCCGCGACCTCCGCCGCCCCAAAGGGCCGAAGGTCTCCGTCTTGGCCTCCAGCAGTTCCACCTGCATGGTCAACTCTCCGATCCGCTTCATGGCGCTATCCAGTTCCGCCTGCACCGGATCGCCCTTGCGTTGCTTGAGCGAGGCGTCGATCCCGCCGATCGCTTTCTCACGCCACTGCTCGAGCCGGAAGATCTCTACGCCCAACTGGCGCGACAGAAGTTGCACCGGCTCGTCACGCAAAAGCCGCAGAACGACCTCACGCTTGCGCGCCACCGTCCATCGCTGGCCAAGTCCCAGCGGGCCTGCCGGCAAAGCCTGTCCTGGGGAAAACGTGGACGAGCCAAGCTCGCCCGCATTTACCACAGGCCCATCAACAGCAACTTTCTTCTCAAAATTATCGGTCATGTTCCGGTCCTCCTTGGACACTTCGATTAAGCCAATTCTGTGTCCAAGGAAATCGGGTCCGACTCAGGACTATGTCTCGCCGCACTCATCTGTTATTGGATTTGAATGAGTCTGGACCCTAGGAGCAGGCCGCATGCGATTCATGCCGGCCTGCTGCCCAGCAACTGGATGGAGACAGGAGGTGCCCTCAATGTCCATAGCGTTTACTCGCGAGCTTGCCACCCGAGTTGCCGACACGAACATCAGCGACGTGCCATCGGAGGCGATTCCGGTCGCCCGCGACCTCGTTGTGGACGCCGTGGCCTGCATGCTTGCCGGTTCCATCGACCGCGGTACCCACATCGTGCGGGAATTCGTGCAAATGTCGGGGACGGGGACGGCGACGGTTGTTGGGACCACGATCAACGCCTTTCCGGCCATGGCGGCGCTGGCGAATGGAACGGCCGCCGCGATACTTAGCTACGAGGATACCAATTGGCATACGTTGGGCCATCCTGGAGGCTCTCTGGTGCCCGCGCTGTTGGCTCTTGCCGAAGACATCGGGGCGGCCGGCCAGCAGGTCCTGGAGGCCTATATCGCTGGTCACGAGGCCATGGGCAAAATCGGGGCAGTCATGGCGAAAAGCATGTACGCGAACGGTTGGCACACCACAGGTGTACTTGGCGCCTTCGGCGCCACGGCGGCCTGTTCGCGTTTGCTCGGCCTCGATGCCGACAAAACTGCTTCGGCCTTCGGAATTGTCGCGTCGAATGCAAGTGGTTTACGCTCAGCGCACGGGACCATGACGCTTGGCCTCCATGCCGGCGCCGCCGCACAGCATGGACTGATGGCGGCTTGGCTGGCCGGGCACGGCTTCGAAGGACGGCGCGACACCTTTGAACGCACTTACGGTGTGGCGGCGGCATTCGTTCCCGGCGAGTCGTTCGACTTTGCATCGGCTCTGGCCCACTGGGGTCGACCTTGGGATCTGCTCGATCGCTCGGACGGCGTGGGAATCAAGTTATTCCCGGCGGCCACAACGGGCTTCTGCGCGGCAGAGTGCGCCATGATCCTGGCTGAGCAGCACGCCATTGATCCGGCGCGGGTCACCGCCATCGAGTGGCGAGCGACACCCCTCGCGTTGGAGATTGCAGCATACGGCGTTCCAAAGAACCGTAACGAGGCGATGTTCAGTACAGGTTGGGCGATTGCCATGGGATTGATCGACCGTCGCGTCGGCTTGACCCAGTTCACGGAGGAACGGCTCGATGATCCCTTGGCCAAGCGCCTGACGGGACTAGTGCGGCTGGTGGCGCACGCCGACTTTGCCGATCTTCAAGCGAGTGACACCGCAGCCGGTGAGCTTACAATTACCCTTGATGACGGCCGAATTCTGAGCCATACGCGGCGCCGGCCCCGCGCCTACCCCGGCGGCGAGCCATGGACTTGGGCACAGCTCCAGGACAAGTTTCTTGAGGCCGCCGGATTATCGCTGTCGCCGCAAAGTGCCTCAGCCGCGCTCACGGCGTTGGAGCGATTGACGGACCTTGAGGATGTGCAGACCTTGACACAGCACCTCCGGCCATAATTTTTTGCGGGATCGGGAGGTCATCATGGCGATATGGATTGGCGTTGACGTGGGGGGGACTTTCACCGACTTCGTCGCCCATGACGACGTCAGTGGTGACAGCTTCCTCCACAAAACGCCGTCAACGCCCGACAACCCTGCCCAAGCGATCGTCACCGGCCTCATGGCGATGATTCAGGACCGTGGCCTGGTCGCGGAGGCTATCGGCCAACTGGCTCACGGCACGACGGTCGGCACCAATACCCTCATACAGAGAAAGGGGGGAAAGGTCTCCCTTGTGGTCACCAAGGGATTCCGCGACCTCATGGAGATCGGGCGCCAGACCCGCCCCTACCACTTCGACATGCACACCGACCACCCGCCGCCCCTGGTCCCGCGGCGGCGCCGTTTCGAGGCCGATGAACGGGTGCTCGCCGACGGCACAACGCAGCGACCCCTGAGCGACGGTGAAATCGGTCGCGTCGTCGCTGAGGTCGTTGCCACCGGCGCCGAGGCTTATGCCGTTTGCCTCCTTTTCTCTTACCTGGCCCCGGGACACGAGGAGAGGCTGGGACGGGCCCTGGCGGCGGCGGCGCCAGATGCCTTCGTGTCCCTGTCCTGCGAGGTGCAGCCCGAGTTCCGCGAATACGAACGGATGTCGACCACGGTTCTCAACGCCTGCCTGCAGCCGGTCATGGCCCGCTACCTGAGCCACCTGGGCTCCGCGTTGGCCTCGACCCTGCCCGCCGCCGAGGTGGCGATCAACCAGTCGAGCGGCGGTCTCATGTCCCTGGACAAGGCACGGCGCTTTCCCATCCGCACCGCCCTGTCGGGGCCCGCCGCTGGCGTCCTCGGCGCCATCGAGGTGGCGCGACGGGCCGGGCGGTCCGACGTCGTGACCTTCGACATGGGTGGGACCAGCGCCGACGTGGCCATGGTTCGCGGCCTCGAGCCCAGCTACAGCTTCAGCCGCGTCATCGGTGGTTATCCGGTGCGACTGCCGTCGGTGGACATCTCCACCGTCGGGGCCGGCGGGGGTTCCATCGCCTGGTTCGACCGCGACGATCTCATGAAGGTCGGCCCGATCAGCGCCGGTGCCGCGCCGGGACCGGCCTGCTACGGCACCGGTGGCGACAAGGCGACAGTGACGGACGCTAACCTCGTCCTCGGTCGCCTGTCCCCGCGGGGACTTCTGGACGGCGCCATGGGCCTGTATTCCGAAGCCAGCCGGGAGGTTTTGAGACCGATCGCCGAAAAATTGGGTTTCACCGTCGAGGGCACCGCCCTCGGTATCCTCGAGATCGTCACCTCCAACATGTGCCGGGCCATACGCGCCATCTCCGTCGAACAGGGCTACGATCCCAGAGAGCTTTCCCTGATCGCCTTCGGTGGTGCCGGACCGTTGCACGCGCGGGCGGTGGCAGCCAGCCTTGAAATGCGCGAGATCATCGTCCCGCCGGCGCCCGGCATCCTGTGCGCCATCGGCCTCAACGCCTCGGACATGAAAGAGGATTTCGTGCAAACCGTGCGGGAGGTCGTCGATTCCGCCGCAATGGCCGAGTTGACAGCCTACCAAGGGGCGCTCATGGACCGCGCCCGCGAGTGGTTCTCAAACGAGGACATCCTTCCCGACCACCGCCACGTGCGCATCTCTCTGGACATGCGGTACGTCGGGCAGAATTTCGAACTGTCGGTGCTCCTGGCGGCCGCTTCGCCGGATGAGGTGCCGGAGCCGCACTCGGCGGCCGAACTGCGCAGCATGTTCTTCCAGGCCCATGAACGCACCTACGGCTACCACAACCCCGAGGATGCGGTCGAGGTGGTCAACTTCCGACTGACGGCGGTGGGAAGGAAACACCAGCCCCTGATCCCGGCACGTGAGTTCTCCGCCACCGTCGCCGCCGCCGCCGCCGAGGCTCGCGACATCTGGTTCGACGCCAAGGCTCCTCTCGCCACACCCATCTTCCGGCGCCCCGACCTGGCCCCTGGACAGACCATTTCGGGTCCCGCCGTGATCGAGCAGATGGACACCACGACCCTGATCTTTCCCGGCGACACCCTGAAGGTCGACGGGACCGACAACCTGATCATCGAGGTTTCGCAATGAGAACCAATGCTCCCGCCCTCGATCCCGTCACCCTCGAGGTCCTGCATAACAACCTGCGCTCGATCGCAGACGAGTGCTACATTGCCCTGATGAAGAGCGCCTATTCGACGAACATAAAAGAACGGCACGACCACTCAACCGGCCTCATTGATCCGCGCGGCCGCACCGTCGTTCAGGCGGAGGACACGCAGGCTGTTCACCTGAGCTCCATGCTTGGTCACGTCGAAACTATCCTCGAGAGGTATGGCGTCGAGGAGTTGCAGGAGGGCGATATTTTCATCTCCAACGATCCTTACGCCGCCAAGGGAGCGCACCTTCCCGACGTCAACTTCGCCATGCCGGCGTTCGCCGAGGGGAGGTTGATAGCCTTCTCCTGCAGCATCGCCCACCACGCCGACGTCGGTGGCATGACCCCGGGCAGCATGTCGTCGACGATGACCGAGATTTATCAGGAAGGGGTGCGTATGCCGGTGGTGCGGCTGTTCAGGGCCGGGGAACTGGTCGAGGACATTCTTGACCTCATTCTCTTGAACGTTCGGCTGCCCGAGGAAAGGCGCGGCGACTACTTCGCCCAGGTCGCCGCCTGCCGTCTGGGGACCCGGCGCCTGGAAGTCGTGGCCGGGGCCTACGGCGTAGACACCCTGTTTGCCGCCTACGATGAAATCATCTCGCGCACGGAGATGCGGCTCAGGCGTGCCATCGCTACCATTCCGTCGGGCGAGTATACCTTCGAGGACGTCATGGACGGCGACGGGAGGGGGGCGGAGAACATCCCCATTCGGCTCAAGATCACGGTCCGAGGCGAGCGCATTTCTTTCGATTTCACCGGCACGGCCCGCCAAGTTTCCGGCAATATCAATTGCCCCCTGAATCAAACCGTGGCGGCCGTGGGATATATCATCAAGGCCCTTCTTGATCCTCAGCTACCCAACAATCAGGGTATCCTCAACGCCCTCGAATTCGTGACCGAGGAAAATTCGCTGGTCAATTGCGCCTTCCCCGCCGCCGTCGCCTACCGCGTGCAAACCACCCAGCGGATCGTCGACACGGTGATCGGAGCCCTCGCCCCCGCCTTGCCGAGGATGGCCATCGGCGCCGGCAACGGCGCCAGCACCACGGCCATCTTCTCGGGCCTCGATCCCCGCACCGGCGGACCCTATCTTTACCTGGAGACCTACGGCGGCGGCTCCGGCGCCCGAGCCTGGAAGGATGGCAAGGACGGCGTGCAGGTGCACATCGCTAACACCGCCAACCTGCCAGTGGAAGCCATCGAAACCGAGTACCCCTTGCAGGTGGAGGAATACCGCCTGGTCGAGGACACCGGGGGCGCCGGCCGGTATCGGGGCGGCCTGTCGCTGAAGCGCACCATTAGGCCGGTTGGCCATACCTGCATGTTCACCGGCTACGGTGAGCGATTTTCCAACCCGCCCTGGGGCCTTTTCGGCGGTCGGCCCGGTGCGACGGGACGGTTCATCCTGGTCGACGGCAAGGGCGGGGAAACGGTCCTGTCCTCGAAACCGCCGCCCATGTTCTGCCAGCCGCCTCAGAAGATCGTCATCCAGAGCGCCGGCGCCGGTGGCTACGGCGATCCCGCCGAGCGCGACCGGGAACACCTGGCTGTCGATTGGCACAGCGGCAAGTTCAGCCGCGCCTTCATGGGGGAGAACTATGGATTGGAACAGGACGACCTCGATGCCCTTCCCTGCGACGACGAGGCGCTCGATTATCCCGATTCCGGTCTGGCTTGAGCGATGATGGTTTCGGCAAGCGCGCCGTGGCATCGATACCGACGCGAGGAGACGGTCTGGCGGCCGCGCCCTCGCCTCCGTCTTCTTCTCCATCCCGGAAGGCTTGATCGAAGGCGGACCCTTCAGCCCCTTAATACATAGCGTAATTCCGGCGGTCACTCTCCAGAATGGCACTCATGAATTACTCCGTACAAACAATATAAACCATTGAGTACACCCCGGGGTGGGAGTGGTGAGGTGGGGACAACATAACTCGCTATCGGATTCTATTCAGGAAGATTTCTCAATTCCAATATTTTTTGAGACACCATCACAATATTAATCACAAAACTGCAATCATCTATGAAGTAAATACTCATTCCGTAAGTATAGAATTTCAGATACACGTTAGTAATCTTTCTCGTACAATACACAAAATCGAAATGACATGTAGACTCCCGCTCTTCACTGCAGAGCTCTCACATCCGTGTCTGTTATCAGACCTTTTTTCACAGTTATCTTTGGAAAGTGCACATGCAATGGTACAAAAATACGACCCTTTAATGATACAATGGCATGGCCTACCTCCAGCAAGTTAATATAATCACTTTCCTCCTTGTTAAGACTCATACAATTCGCAATCTCAAGAATGTCTTTCCAATTCGCCGGGTTGAACGTAACTTTGCTATAGGTGTTGGCCTTGATGGAGTTGCTTAACTTCGTAGGCTCTTGATCAATCACAATCACGGCCTCTGAGGTGGTCCCACTTCGTTGGACAGCTTGGCAGCGAAGTTAAGGTGTATTCCGTTGTCTGATCACGCTGCCAAAAATCTGTCTATCACGTCCTGCTGCTGTTGTTGAGCCTGTGGGTATGTGGGTAAGCCGTCAGGCTTATCCATCACTCACCGAATTCCCGGATCTGCCGCAAGTGTCAACGGCGGAGCAAAACCGGGCCATGTGGCGGAGCAAAAGCGGGCCACTTTGGTTCGGTGAGTAGCTTGTCCCCGTAGTCCACGGGAGGGACCCGCGCGCGACGTGGGCTGCCCCTCAGCAGGCAAAGGCCGCGGCGCGCGTGGGAGGGGCCTCATATGAGGCGTATCCTGTCAAGCGATCGCTGATGTCGTTACGTGATCCGGTCTACAATGTTTCTTTGTTCGATCAGGACGCCGCTTTTCAAGAAGCGAATGTCAACGGCCTTTGTGCTACCGATGTAGCGCACCCGGTTCCTTGGACACAAGTTTGTCTCACGCGGCGGGCCTGATTGAGATCGCGGCGTGCCACGCCTGACGAGCTTGAGCGGGGCTCAGGTAGCCGTTCTTTTCGACGATCCACTGGGCATTGTAGAGTTCGACGAAGTCGCGGACGGCGTCCCGCAGCTCCGCGATGTTGCGGTAGATGCGACCATGGATGATCTGTTCCTTCAGCGTGCGATTGAACCGCTCGGCGACGCCGTTGGTCTGGGGCTCGGCGACGAAGGCGTAGGACGGCTGGATGCCCCAGAACTTGATCTGGTTGGTGAAGTGGTCCGACAGATACTGGGAGCCGTGATCCATCCGCAAGGCCAGCCCCCGAGCCGCGCCGGCCGCGGTCGAGCCATACAGCCCGGCAAGCCCCATGGAGATCGGCTGCAGGGCGGCGAAGCGGTCGCCGCGCTTGCAGACATGCCAGCCGACACACTCGGCGTTCCAATGCTCGACGGCGGTGAAGATCCAGCCCCAGCCGTCGTCCACCGTGAACACCCGAACGCCATCGGTGCCCCACATGAGGTTCGGGGCATGAGTGATGATCTCACCGTCATGGGGATTGCCGCCACGGCGGCGGCAGCGATGGGGCGAGAGCAGATTGTTCTCGCGCATCAGGCGGAGCACCCGCTTGCGGGCAACCCGGATGTCGCGACAGACCCGAAGCCGAGCCCAGACCTTGCGGTAGCCCTCGCCCTCCCAGGGCGATGCCTCCAGGTCGGCTTCGATCGCCACCAGCAGCGCCTGGTCCGAGATCGCGGGCTTCGGTCCCCGACGCTTTGCTGGCGGCTGCTCGGCGTGCTGGCCGGAGGTCACGGCGTAGAACGAGGAGCGGGCCATGCCCCAGGCGGCGCAGACCCGCCGCAGGCCGTAGGCCAGACCCGTGCCGGGCGAGGTGGCGGCACTCATCGCCGCGACCTCCGCCGCCCCAAAGGGCCGAAGGTCTCCGTCTTGGCCTCCAGCAGTTCCACCTGCATGGTCAACTCTCCGATCCGCTTCATGGCGCTATCCAGTTCCGCCTGCACCGGATCGCCCTTGCGTTGCTTGAGCGAGGCGTCGATCCCGCCGATCGCTTTCTCACGCCACTGCTCGAGCCGGAAGATCTCTACGCCCAACTGGCGCGACAGAAGTTGCACCGGCTCGTCACGCAAAAGCCGCAGAACGACCTCACGCTTGCGCGCCACCGTCCATCGCTGGCCAAGTCCCAGCGGGCCTGCCGGCAAAGCCTGTCCTGGGGAAAACGTGGACGAGCCAAGCTCGCCCGCATTTACCACAGGCCCATCAACAGCAACTTTCTTCTCAAAATTATCGGTCATGTTCCGGTCCTCCTTGGACACTTCGATTAAGCCAATTCTGTGTCCAAGGAAATCGGGTCCGACTCAATTGTGCTTCGGGGAGAGGCCAACGCTGCAGGAAATTTAGTTCAACAAGGCCAGAATTTGGCCACGCAGGGGAATCTGAAAGAAGCTGTAAAAGCGTTCGCCCAAGCGCTTTCCAATCCATCATTAACGTTGAAGAAAGCGGCCACACCCCTCCTAGTGTAGCGATTCCAACGCTTGTTTCCCTCGGTTGACCTTATCGATGATGGAACTGGCGGAAGCCGTCCAGGCGAAAGGCTTGGGGTCGGCGTTGTGCTGGTCGAGGTAGTCGTTGATGGCCATTTGCAATTCGACGATGGAGTGAAACACGCCGCGACGGATGCGCTTTCGGGTGATCTCGGCAAAGAAGCGTTCGACCAAGTTGAGCCACGACGCCGAGGTCGGCGTGAAATGCAGGTGGAACCGGGGATGGCGTTTCAGCCAGCGCTTGACCTCCGGCGTCTTGTGGGCGGCGTAGTTGTCGACGATCAGGTGGAGAGCCAGGTGCTTCGACGTCGCGCGGTTGATCTTGTTCAAGAAGCGGATGAACTCCTGATGGCGATGCTTCTGCATGCATTGGCCGATGACCGTGCCGTCGAGCACGTCGAGCGCCGCGAACAGGGTGGTGGTGCCGTGGCGCTTATAGTCGTGGGTCATGGTGCCGGCCCGGCCCTTCTTCATCGGCAGGCCCGGCTGGGTGCGGTCGAGTGCCTGGATCTGGGACTTCTCGTCCACCGACAGGACGATGGCGTGCTCCGGCGGGTTGACATACAGCCCGACCACGTCCTCGACTTTCTCGGCAAACCGCGGATCATTGGACAGCTTGAAAGTCGCCACCAGATGCGGTTTCAGCTCATGTGCCTTCCAGATCGCCTGAACGCTCGACGGCGCGATGCCCACCGCCTTGGCCATCGTTCGCAGGCTCCAGTGGGTCGCGTCCGGCGGCGTTTCCGTCTTGGTCTTCTCGATCACCCGCATGACCACATCCGCCGCAAGCGGTGCCTTGCCCGGCGGGCGCGTCTTATCGCGGCACAAACCGTCCACGCCGGCCTCCACATAGCGCGTCCGCCAGCGTCGGATGGTCGGTTTGCTCACGCCCAAGCGGCGCTGGATCTCATCGGTGCCAACGCCGTCGCCGGCCAGCCGTACAATCCGAGCCCGTCGGACATGCTTCTGCGGCGTGTTGCCATTGGCGATCAACGCCTCCAGCCTGTCCTGATCCCCAGGCGCCAGCTGGATCCTCACTTTCTTCCCCATGAACCCAGAATCGCATCACACCTGCCCGATGGGAATCATTTGTTTCGAGCGGAACACTACCACGCGGAACACCATGCCCTGCCCGCCGCGCCGTTCCATAAGCTGCCGGCCCTGCACGCGGTCGTCGGCCCGCACCTGAGCGTGACGGAAACGGGATACTTGCGCTTTCACCGGGTCTATTGGGCATCCCTGTCCGCCGGCTGAGCCGTTCAAGCTTTGTCCCGGTTCCGCGTCAGCCAGGCGTCCACCAACGCGACGGTCTCATCGACCGCGTCGTTGTGCATACCCTTCTGGGCACCGATGGTGCGCACCAGGCAGTCGGCCCGCTCGATATTGGGGGCGCCGGCGGCCAGCGCCCGGGCAGCGGACGAGGGTCTGATCAGCCCGTTGGCGGCATCGGCGTACTTCTCGAACGGAACCATATGGTCCATGGAGGCCCCCATGGCCTGGCACACATCGCAAACCCACGCGTAGATCGAGCGGGAAAGCGTGATGTCCCCGTGCACCGCGTCCCTGATGGGGATCATGTGGTCCGCCTGGACGCAGCGGTAGTTGCCGGTCAGCAGCATCGCCCACTTGGTCAGGGGCACGAAGATGGAATCATGGACCTTCAGCTTCACCGGAAGCTCCACGGGCCCGTCAACCGCATCATGGCGGGTGGCCTCGATATCCGCCTGCAGGGTGCGCAGGATGGCGGTGTGGGCGTCGGACTCGAAACGGGCGGCCTTGAAGTTGGTGGGCAGGCTTACCTGCAGCACGTTGACCGGCTCGTCGGGTGGGCGGAACGCTTGCGGGTCGGGACTGCACAGCGTGATGCGGGCGGGATCGACGCTGTCCCACACCGATGGGTCCGTGTAGCAGGGCTTCAGGGCTTCCGTATCGAGGCCCGGAATGCGCGCCAGATAGGGCAGCGGCGGCATGTTCATGATCGACATGCAGGGCACCCCGGACCAGCCCACCGCGTCGAGGAGTTCCCGCACGCCGGGGGACCGGTACTGGGGTTCCTGCATGGCCAGCGCGATCAGGTCATGCTCCGCCGGGTTCACCTCGCCAGGCCCGGCCGCCGACAGGATGCCCGGCAGCTTGCGCGACTCCAATTCCACCAGGCCCTCGCGGCCCCGCACCGGCAATCGCACCCGAATGCCTTCATTGTTGATCAGGTCGGCCTCGTCCGGCAGGCACACCAGCTTCGCCGAATGCCCGGCCATCAGCATCTTGATCGCCAGCAGGGAGCCGTAGGACGCCCCCAGGATAAGCGTGCTGTAGGCCATGTGCCCAATGTTCCCGTTGGTGGATTTCAGTGGTGTGTTGATGGTCGACGACGATGGCGCGCCACCGATTGGCGCGCGCCGGCAATTTGCCCGCAGCGGTCAAGTCCGGTCAATCCCTCGCCGCGGCATCTTTCGTTCCGCCGGGCACGGGGGCTGTCGTTGTGCCTTGTCACGCCGTTCTTTCCGGGCCAAGCTGCGACTTCGGCGTCAACAACAGAAAGGAGGTGATCCAGTGTTTCATTGTCACATGCGGTTTTCGCGAGTTCGGACCTGGATCGTCGCCCGCGCGGGGTTGTAAGCCGTTCACAGCGACGTATCCCGGTCCGCGCCGCGGGCCGAAGTCTGACGATGGAAGGGTCGACCGGTCGTGGTCGGCCCTTCTCGTCCGTCGAAATAGAGGTCAGCCTCCCGCCACCGCCCGTTCCAAAGCCTCGATCACCGGCTCGACGGGGATGCGGGTCATTTCCCGGCCGCCGAAGTCGGTGGCGCGAAGAACGGTGAGGCGGTCGGTGAGGGGGCGAAATTTCTCCGCCACCGTGGGCCCGTAGAGGGCCACCAGGGGTGCCCCGCCGACGGCCATCAGGTGCGCAGGCCCGGCGTCGTTGGCGAGGCCCACCCGCAGCCGCCCGGCCAGGGCCATGGTGAGGAAGGGCGAGCCACGACGGTCTTCTGGCACCGACGGGTCCTGCAAGGGAAAGCGAGCCTCGGGCACCGCCGCCGCCAGGTCGCCCCGCCAGTCCACCTCGGACGGGCCCAACAGGAACACGGGCACCCGGTTCCGCGCCACCTGGGCGCGGGCGACGGCAACGAAGCGTTCCCGCGGCCAGCACTTGGGCAGGCCTCCCGCACCCGGCGCCACGCCCACGTAGTTGGTGCCTTCGGGTAACAGGCGGGCGGCCAGGACCCTGTCGTCGTCCGCAATGTCGAGGGTTAGTCGCCGGGGCGCGGCGACGGGCGTACCGGTGGCCAGTTCCAGCAGGTCCAGCATCTGGCGCAGCATGGCGCGGGGGTAGCGATAGCCCGCGGGCGGTCGACGGTCCGACAGCAGGAAACGGGCCGCCGGCGACACAAAGGCCCGGTGACCGATCCGCTTCAGGGACAGGGTCGTCCAGACGATGCGCTGGGTATCGAGGATCAGGTCGAAACCCCGCCCGGGCAGGGGCCGGCGCAGAAGTTCGGACGGACGCTTGCCGACGCCGCCGTTCTCGATCACCTCGTCCAGCAGGCCCTCGACCAGGGGCGCCATGATCCCGGCATAGACGCTGGTCTCCTTGCCGGCGAGCCAGGTGATTCGGGCCGCCGGATAGGCCTGGCGCAGGGCCCGCACGAAGGGCAGCTTGAGCAGTGAATCGCCCAGCCGGTCCAGCCCCACATGGACCAGTACACTTTGGGCCGCGATTCCGTTCGACGACATTTTTCCTCTTGCTCAACCCCTTGGGACCCGCTTTATGAAGGCGAACCACGCCGGGGTCGAGCGTTTCCGGCCCCGCGAATGCCCCCTATGACCATCATTCACGGACTGCGATTCGACAACCTGCGGGGCGACATCCACGGCGGCCTGACGGCGGCCGTGGTCGCCCTGCCCCTGGCGCTCGCCTTCGGCGTAGCCTCCGGCGCCGGGCCCATGGCGGGCCTCTACGGGGCCATCTTCGTCGGCTTCTTCGCCGCCCTCTTCGGCGGCACACCATCGCAGATCTCCGGCCCTACCGGCCCGATGACCGTGGTCATGGCGGTAATCATTACCCGCTACGCCCACGAACCGGCGTTGGCCTTCACGGTGGTGCTCATGGGCGGGGCGTTCCAGATCCTGTTCGGCGCCCTCAGGCTCGGCCGCTACATTGGCCTGGTGCCGTTTCCGGTCGTGTCGGGCTTCATGAGCGGCATCGGCTGCATCATCATGATCCTGCAGATCGCCCCCTTGCTCGGCCAGGCGGCGCCCCCCGGCGGGACCATGGCGGTGATCGTCGCCGTGCCCGAAATCCTGGCCGGGACCCAATGGCGGGCGGCGGGGGTAGGATTGCTGTCCCTGGCCATCGTCGTCTTCATGCCGACCCGCTTGAATCGGATTCTGCCCTCGCCCCTGGTGGCCTTGATCGCCGGCACCGCGGTGGTGTGGCTGGTGCTTCCCGAGGTGCCGGTGCTGGGCACCATTCCCACCGGGCTTCCGGACCCGCGCCTCCCCACCCTGTCCTGGGCGCTGGCCACCGACATGCTGGGCTCCGCCCTGATACTGGCCCTGTTGGGCGCCATCGACAGCCTGCTGACCTCGCTGGTGGCCGACAGCATCACCCGCACCCATCACCAATCGGATCGGGAACTGATCGGCCAAGGCATCGGCAACATGGTGGCCGGGCTGTTCGGCGCCATTCCGGGGGCCGGCGCCACCATGCGGACCGTGGTCAACGTGCGCGCCGGCGGTCGCACCCCGATCGCCGGCATGTTGCACGCCCTGGTGCTGCTGAGCATCGTTCTCGGCCTGGGGCCCCTGGCCGCGCACATCCCCCACGCGGTGCTGGCCGGCATCCTGTTCAAGGTCGGCGTCGACATCATCGATTGGGGCTACCTGCGCCGGGTCCCCGAGGCGCCCCGGGCCGGGGTCATCCTGATGCTGGTGGTGCTGGGTTTGACGGTCTTCGTCGACCTGATCGTCGCCGTGGCGGTGGGCACCGTCGCCGCCAGCCTGCTGTTCGTAAAGCGCATGTCGGATCTGCAGCTGGAAAGCATCCGCGCCGCCGACGGCACCACCGGCACGGTGCCCATGAGCGAGGCGGAACGGGCCCTGGTGGAGGGCCACGCCGGGTCGATCCTGCTCTACCATTTCGAAGGGCCGCTGAGCTTCGGCGCCGCCAAGGGCATGAGCCAGCGCCTCGCCGTGCGCGGCGCCTACCGGGTCCTGGTCCTCGACCTCTCGGACGTCACCTGGGTCGACACCAGCGCGTCGCTGGCGGTGGAGGAAAGCATCGCCGCCGCCCACGAGCAGGGGATTGCTGTGTTCGTGGCCGGCCTGCGGGCGCCGGTCCGCCTGACCATGGAACGACTGAAGATTTTGCGCGAGTTGCCGGTCGGTCATGACTGCATCACCCGGTTGGACGCCCTGAAGGCGGCGGCGAGCCTGCTCGACCGGGCAAAGGCGGAAGACAATGGCTGACACGGAAGGCCGCATGGCCGTGGTCGAAGGCGACATCACCCGCTTGGACGTCGATGCCATCGTCAACGCCGCCAACGAATCGCTGTTGGGCGGCGGTGGCGTGGACGGGGCGATCCACCGGGCCGCCGGGCCGGGGCTTATGGCCGAGTGCCGAACCCTCGGCGGCTGCCCCACGGGCGAGGCGAAAATCACCGCCGGCTACAACCTCTCCGCCCGTCACGTGATCCATACGGTCGGACCCGTCTGGCACGGCGGCGAGCGAGGCGAAAACGACCTGCTGGCGTCCTGCTATCGCCGGTCCCTGGAACTGGCAGCGGCTGGCGGGCTGTCGTCCGTGGCTTTCCCGGCCATTTCCACCGGCGTCTACGGCTTTCCCGCCCCGCGAGCGGCGCGCATCGCCGTCGCCACGGTGGCGGCGGTCCTGGCCCGGGAACCGGACATCGGGCGCGTCGTCTTCTGTTGCTTCGGCCGCCAATCGGCGGCCCTTCACCGCGACGCCTTGGCTGCCCTCGACTGACGCCAATCCCGCCGGAGCGCACCCCCGCACTCCCAGATCATTATGTATTGGGACATGGCCCCCAATCTCAGGATTGCAGTCCACGGGATTGTGTCACCGCATTCACCCTTCAGACCGGTGCGCTACTGCTACAACAGAACCTATAGCGCCAGAGCCACCGAAGGCCTAAGCAAGGCTGTCCTGCTCGGGCTTCAGCGTCTCGGCCGCTTCGATCCGCTTGAGGCCTTTGGTGATCTCGCCGGCCCGCGCGCGCACCCGGGCGGCGTCATAAGCCGCCTGCATGCGCAGCCAGGTGTCGGCGGTCGAGCCGATCACGGTTTTCAGGCGCAAGGCCATCTCAGGCGATATGGCGCTGTCACCGTTGATCACCCGGTAGAGCTGCTGGCGGGTCACGCCGAGCGCTTCGGCGGCCTTGGCGGTGCTCAGCCCGAGATGGTCGAACTCTTCCTTGATGCCGCGTCCGGGATGGGGCGGGTTGTGCATGGGCATCGTTGCTGCTCCTCAATTGTAGTCCACCAAATCGACATCGAACGCATTGCCGCCCTCGAACCGGAAGGTTATCCGCCAGTTGGCGCGCACCGTCACGGCCCATTGCCCTTTGCGGTCCCCTTTGAGTTGATGGAGCCGGTAGGAGGCCACATTCATGCCCTCGATCGTTTGGGAGGCATCCAGGCGGGCCAGAATGTCTTCAAGCCGCGTCACGTAGTCCGGATTGAGGCCTCTTCGGTTACCGCTCTCGTAAAGCCTCTGCAAATTCTTGTGACGAATAGATTTGAACATCAATCAACGCATTGTAACATGTCAATTGACAGGTGTTAATTTTCCCGCTCACGCCCTACTCCGCCCCATACCCCCCACCCCCCGGGGTCTCGATCACAAACACGTCGCCGACCCCCATTTCCGTCTGATCCGTGGCGGTCAACACCTCCACCGTGCCGTCGACCCGCTCCAAGCGGTTGATCCCCGGCCACCCCGCCTCGCCGCCTTCAAGCCCGTAGGGCGGGACGCGACGGCGGTTCGACAGGATCGCCGCCGTCATAGGCTGCAAAAAACGGACGCGGCGGACGACGCCGTTGCCGCCGCGCCATTTGCCGGCGCCGCCGCTGCCGCGGCGGATGGCGAAGGATTCGAGGATGACCGGGAAGCGCCATTCCAGGACCTCCGGGTCGGTGAGCCGCGAGTTGGTCATGTGGGTGTGGACGGCGTCGGTGCCGGCGTAGCCCGGTCCGGCGCCGGAACCGCCGCAGATGGTCTCGTAGTACTGGTATTGGTCGTTGCCGAAGGTGAAGTTGTTCATGGTGCCTTGGGCGGCGGCCTGGACACCCAGCGCCCCATAGAGGGTGTCGGTGACCACTTGCGAGGTTTCCACGTTGCCGGCGACCACGGCGGCCGGATAGGCGGGGCGCAGCATGCAGCCGTCGGGCACCCGGATGTCCAGTGGCTTCAGGCAGCCGGCGTTGAGCGGGATGTCGGCGTCGACCAGGGTGCGGAACACGTAGAGCACCGCCGCCCGGCAGACGGGGAAGGGGGCGTTGAAGTTGGTCGGCTGCTGGGGCGAGGTGCCGGCGAAATCCAGGGTGCCGGTGCGCCCCGCCCGGTCGATACTGACCGCGACGCGGATCAGGGACCCGTCGTCCAGCGCGCATTCGAAGTCGCCGTCCTCCAGCACGTCGATGACCCGGCGCACGGATTCCTCGGCGTTGTCCTGGACGTGGCCCATGTAGGCCTGGACCACGTCGAGGCTGAAATGCTCGACCATGTGGCGAAGCTCGTGGACGCCCTTTTCGTTGGCCGCGATCTGGGCCTTGAGGTCGGCCACGTTCTGGGTCGGGTTGCGGGCCGGCCACGGGCCGGAGGCAGCTTGGCCAGCAGGTCCGCCTCCAGGAATTCGCCCGCCCGCACCAGATAGTCGTTGTCGAAGAGGATCCCTTCTTCTTCCACCACCGTGCTGTCGGGAGGCATGGAGCCCGGGGTGATGCCGCCGATATCGGCGTGATGGCCCCGCGAGGCGACCCAGAAGAGCCGCGTCCGCCCGTCTTCGCCGAAGACCGGGGTAACCACGGTCACGTCCGGCAGGTGGGTGCCGCCGTTGTAGGGCGCGTTGACCAGGCACACGTCGCCGGGCCCCATCTCGGCGCCCCGCTCGCGGATCACCGATTGGACGCTCTCGCCCATGGAGCCCAGGTGCACGGGCATGTGGGGCGCGTTGGCCACCAGGTCGCCTTCGCCATTGAACAGGGCGCAGGAAAAATCCAGCCGCTCCTTGATGTTCACCGAATAGGCGGTGTTGGCCAAGGTCGCCCCCATCTGTTCGGCGATGGACATGAAGAGGTTGTTGAACACCTCCAGCATCACCGGGTCGGCGTGGGTGCCGATGGCGTGCCGGGACGGCCGCGGCACCACCCGGGTCAGGATCAAGTGCGCCCGGCGATTGACCTCGGCCCGCCAGCCGGGCTCGACAGCGGTGGTGGCGGTGGCCTCGGCGATGATCGCCGGGCCGTCCACCCCGTCGCCGGGCAACAGGGCCTCGCGCCGGTAGACGGGGGTTTCGTGAACCTCGCCCCCCGACACCATGTCGACCGTGCCCAGGGGGCGGATGTCGACGGCGCCGGGCACCGGCGCCACCTCCGGATCCTCGGCCACGTCGGTGGCGCCGACACCTTCCACGGACACCGCCTCGACCACCAGGACGCGGCCGGGAATGACGAAGCCGAATTGCTGGCGGTGGGCGTCCTCGAACCGCCCGACGATCCGCGCCCGGTCGCCGAAGGCCACCACCAATGGCGTATCCGTGCCTTCGTAGCGGACGTGGACCCGGCGATGCACGGTGACCCGCTCGGCGCCGATCCCCTGGGCCCGCAGCTCGTCGCGCACATTTTTCTCGAGGGGGTCGAGGGTATTGGTAAGCTCGCCCGTGACGCCCGCTTCCAGGCGGCGCTCGACGGTGCGTTCGCGCATCGCCCGCACGTCGGCCAGGCCCATGCCGTAGGCCGACAGCACGCCCGCGTGGGGGTGGATCAGGACCCGGCTCATGCCGAGAGAATCGGCCACCAGGCAGGCGTGCTGGCCGCCGGCGCCGCCGAAACAGTTGAGCGTATACTCGGTGACGTCGTAGCCCCGCTGGACGGAGATCTGCTTGATCGCGTTGGCCATGTTTTCGACGGCGATCATCAGGAAGCCCTCGGCGACGGCCTCGGGCGCGCGCGCGTCCCCGGATTCGGCGCGGATGCGCTCGGCCAGCTCGGCAAACCGTTGCCACACGATATCCGCGTCCAGGGGCTCGTCGCCGGAGGGACCGAACACGCTGGGGAAGAAGTGGGGCTGGATCTTGCCCAGCATGACGTTGCAGTCGGTGACGCAAAGGGGACCACCGCGGCGGTAACACGCCGGACCGGGATTGGCGGCGGCGGAATCCGGCCCCACTTGGTAGCGGCCGCCGTCGAAATGGAGGATCGAGCCGCCGCCGGCGGCCACCGTATGGATGCGCATCATCGGCGCCCGCATGCGCACCCCGGCGACGTGGCTTTCGAAGGTGCGCTCGAAAGTGCCGTCGAAGTGGGAGACGTCCGTCGACGTGCCGCCCATGTCGAAGCCGATGACCTTGTCGTAGCCGGCCATGCGGGCGGTTTCGGCCATGCCGACCACGCCGCCGGCCGGCCCCGACAGGATGCTGTCCTTGCCCTGGAACAGGTGGGCGTCGGTCAGGCCGCCGTTGGATTGCATGAACATCAGGCGGGTATCGCCAAGCTCGGCCGCCACCCGGTCCACGTAGCGGCGCAGGATCGGCGACAGGTAAGCGTCGACGACGGTGGTGTCGCCCCGGGAGACCAGCTTCATCAGGGGGCTGACCCGATGCGACACGGATACCTGGGTAAACCCCACCTCCCGCGCCACATCGGCCACCAGACGCTCGTGGGCCGGGTGGCGGTCCGCATGCATGAAGACGATGGCCGCCGAGCGGACGCCGCTTTCGTAGACGGGGATCAGGGAGGCGCGCACCGCCTCCGGGTCCGGCGTCGCCACTACCTCGCCATCAGGTCCGATCCGTTCCGCCACCTCGACCACGTGGCTGTAAAGCACATCGGGCAGCACGATCCGGCGGACGAACAGGTGGGGCCGGTTCTGATAACCGATGCGCAGCCCATCGGCGAAGCCGCGGGTGATCACCAGGACAACCGGCTCGCCCTTGCGCTCCAGGAGCGCGTTGGTGGCCACCGTGGTGCCCATCTTGACCACGTCGATGCGATCGGCGTCGATGGGCGCATCCGCATCAATGCCCAACGTATCCCGGATGCCCTGCAGCGCCGCGTCTTCATAGCGGCCCGGGGCTTCCGACAGCAGTTTGCGGGTATGCACGGCGCCATCGGGCGCCCGGGCCACCACGTCGGTGAAGGTGCCGCCCCGGTCGATCCAGAACGACCAGGCGCCGCCGGGGTTTTCGTTCACGCTGGTCCTCCCTCCTCAAACCATTCCCCGGCGCTACAGTAGACGACCGGCGATGTCGGGACTACGGTACGCACTGGCCCGTCCAGCTATCTTTCCCGCGCATGTCTCAGCGCCGCAAGTCGAATGATCCGCCCGTTCTCCCGCCGCCGGCAGGGGCCGAACAAGGGGCCGGCGTCTGGTGGTGAAGCGTGCCTTCCGCGATGCCGTGTGGCGCCACTTCGCCACCTGGTGCCAGGCCCGGGGCTTGCGGCCCCTGCCGGCCCATCCGTGGACCGTCGCCGCCTATGCCCGTTCCTGTGAACGCCGTCATCCGGCGGCAACAATCGCCAAGCGGGTGCGGGCGATCGCCCGGGTGCACCTGCTACAGTGCGAGACGTCGCCGGATCGTCACCCGATGGTGACCCGCACCCTTCGTGTCATCGAGGCACGGAAACGCCGCCGTCACCTGGGCGCCGCGCTTTTCAACGCCGACGACTTCATGTCCGAGGACGCGGCGCCAACCGTCAAGAAAGAGAGAATCTCCGGGGAGCCGTCGGGCGCCGGTGGCCGCCACGCGCTGCGCCATGAGCCACGCCTGGTGAGCCGTCGCCCGCGGTCCGACTGAGCGGCCATCCGTTCGGCGGGGACAAAGTCAGCGCACCTCGACGGAGAGGGACGCGGCATAGCGGGGGGAGCCGATCGAATCACCCTGCCGAGTGAGGACGATCTGTCCGCGATAGGTGCCCACGGGCCAGCCTTGGGACGGTCGTTTGCGGCCGCCGTAGATAAAGCGGCGAGCCTGGCTTTTCGGTATGTTGCTGCGGATTTTCTTGAGGATCTTGCTATCGGGACCGGTGATGGTGAACGTGACCTTGTCGCCGGACTGGACGCCGAAGATGTCGGCCCACAGGACCAGGGCCGGCGCGTCGCGGGAAAGGGTCGATGGGTGGTGACCGCCGGCCCGGATGTCCGCGTATTTCGGCGGCCGGTCGGCGAAGCCCGTGTTGTAGATCATGGTCGGGGCATAGGAAACGTGCGCAAGCACCTTTTGCCGCCACAAGGGATGGGGTCCGACCCCGCAGAAGGCTTTGCGGTCGGTGCCGGCGAAGGGATCGACGATGGTACCGTCCCGGGTGACCTGAAGGTGGATGTGGGGGAACTCTGTGCGGCCCGACAGGCCCACCATGCCAATGGTCTCGCCAGCCGCCACCCGTTGCTGGGACTTGACCCGAACGCTGTCCTTACGCATGTGGCAGTATTGGCTGCGCCAGCCGTTTCCATGGTTGACCAGGACCCCGTTGCCGCATTCGCGGCCCCTGACGGCCGCGGCCCCCGTTTCACGGATGCTGACGTCCGCTACCCCTTCGCGGACTCGCTCCACCGTGCCGGCGGCAACGGCCAACACCGGTATTCCGGACTCCATGACCGCGAGATCCCGCACCGCGAAATCGGTGCCCTTGTGTCCATCGTAGGTAAGGCGGCCGCAGGCGTAGTCGCGCGCCTCGGGACCGGCGTCCATGTCCACGTAGTTGGCGATCCAGCAATCGACCCCGGGTGTGCAGCGAATCGGCAAGCCGAGACTAAATTCCGACGGCACGGAAGTATCCGCGGCGGCCGATATGTCTATGTGCGGACGGTCCGGGGGTTCGGGCAAGGCACGGGCCGGCGGCGGCGAGGCATCGTTGATCGAGGCTGCCACCGGGATCGGGGATTCGCCCCTGATCTCGGTGAAATACAGGTGTACGGCGCCTATCCCCAAGGCGCCGAGCACCGCGATGACAATGAAATCCCGTCGCATCGAGAACTAGTACAGTGATTCCTAGGGTCCAGACTCATTCAAATCCAATAACAGATGAGTGCGGCGAGACATAGTCCGGCGAGAAAGTTTTCCGCCTTCTTGTCGTATCGCGTGGCGATGCGTCGGAAGTCCTTGAGGCGTCCGAACATGCGCTCGATGGTGTTTCGGTCTTTGTATCGCTCTGTGTCGAAGGGATGAGGTTGTTTGCGGTTCACCTTGTTGGGGATGACCGGCTGGATTTTCTGGCGTAGCAGGCAGGCGCGCCAGTGGTCGGCGTCATAGGCCTTGTCGGCGAGAAGATATCGCGTCCTCGGCAGATGCGCGGCGAGCATGACGGCGCCCTTGATGTCGGCGGTCTGGCCGGGCGTGAGATAGAAGGCCAGGGGCCGGCAATGTTCGTCGCTCAGGGCATGGACCTTGGTGTTGCGTCCGCCCTTTGTGCGGCCGATGGCCTGAGCAGAGGCCCCCCTTTTCCGCCGCCGGCGCAGCGATGCGCCTTGACGTGTGTGGTGTCGATGGAGACCTGTTGCGGTGTCCCTGCCAGGCTCTCCGTCAAAGCCGGGAACAGGTACTGCCAGTGACCACGTTGCGACCACCGGTTATAGCGATTGTAGACCGTCGTCGAAGGCCCGAACAGGTACTGCCAGTGACCACGTTGCGACCACCGGTTATAGCGATTGTAGACCGTCGTCGAAGGCCCGTACGCCGGTGGGCAGTCCTGCCAGCGGCAGCCCGACTGGAGAACGTGAAGGATGCCACTGATGATCCGCCGATCATCCTCGCGCCGCTTACCCGCCGCGTAGTAAGGAAGATGCGGCTCGATCGCCGCCCATTGCTGATCTGAGAGCCAAAATGATCCGCGCATGCCTCAAAACCTCCTGCGTTCGGTTCCAAGACATTGAATCAGATAATGGTTAATGAGTTATGACCCTAAATACGTGTCACATACGATCGCATTGAAACGCCCTTCCCAAGGAACCAGGGGTGTTTCCAGTCTAGCACTCTTGGATAGGGCCGCGACGATTGTAACCGGGCACTGAAATGCGTATATTGCAGTGCACACAATTCGCTGCGTCGCACAAAGCCAGGGCCGTTTCGTCTCCCGGTATGGCCCGACGAAGAAGGATTGCCAGCATGGAAAAAGTCGCCGAGGTCGAAATCGGCACCGCCCCGACCCCCGCGATAGCGCCCGCCGCGCCCGAGGACGCCGCGGAGGAACTCTTCGCCGTCGCCCATGGCTATGCCTTCGAGGATCTGGAAGTCGGCATGATCGAGCTTTACGGCAAGACCATAACCGACGCCGACATCATTCTGTTCGCGGGCATTTCCGGCGATATCAATCCGGTCCACCTGAACCACGAATTCGCTTCCGAAACCATGTTCGAAGGACGAATTGCCCACGGCATGCTGACCGCCAGCTTCATCTCGACGGCCATCGGCACCAAGCTTCCCGGTCCCGGATGCATTTACGTGTCGCAAAACCTGCGCTTCAAGGCGCCGGTGCGGGTCGGTGACACGGTGGTGGCTCGGGTGACGGTGACCAAATTGATCCCCGAAAAGCGATTCGTCGAACTGAAGACCGAGTGCGTGGTCTCCAAGGCGATCGTGATCGACGGCACCGCAACCGTGTTCGTGCCGACCCGAAACTGAGCCTTCGCGGCCCTTTCCGGGCCCGATCTCCCGGTTTCGCCCGCCCTTTCCCCTTGATTCTGGGAGAGGGCGCTGACAGTTTCTTGCGCCCATGCGTATCCTTCATGATTTCAAGGACCTGGCGGCTGTCCGGGGTGCGGCCCTGGCCATCGGTAATTTCGATGGCGTCCACCTTGGACACCGAGCCGTGATCGACGAGGCGGGACATGTGGCCCGCGCCGATGGCCTGCCGTGGGCGGTCCTGACTTTCGAGCCCCATCCGCGCAGCCTGTTCGCGCCCGATTCGCCGCCCTTTCGCCTGACCCCCTTCCCCGCCAAGGCGCAACAGGTCGCGGCGCTGGGGGTCGATGCCATGGTGGTCATCCCCTTCGACCGGGCATTCTCCCGCCTGTCGGCGGAAACCTTTGTCGACGACGTCCTGATCGGCGCCCTGGGCGCGCGCCACGTGGTCTCGGGCTACGACTTCGTGTTCGGCCACAATCGCGGCGGCGATTGCGAGATGCTGTTGCGAAAAGGCGCCGAGAAGGGCTTCACGTTCACTTCCGTCACGGCCCTCAAGGACGACGGCGGGGAGGCCTATTCCTCGACCCGCGCCCGCCACTGCCTGGCCGCGGGCGATATGGACGGGGCGGCCCGCATTCTGGGGCGTCCATTCGAGATCGAGGGCACGGTCGTCGAAGGCGATCACCGCGGCCGCACGATCGGCTTCCCCACCGCCAACATCGATGTGGGCGATCATGTCCGCCCCGCCCGCGGCGTCTACGCGGTGCGGGTTTCGGACACCGCGGAGGCGTCGCCCGTCTGGCGTCGTGGCGTTGCCAACTGGGGACGGCGGCCCACCTTCGACGGCACTTCGGAGGTGCTGGAGGTCTTTCTGTTCGATTTCGATGGCGACCTCTATGGTCGCACCCTCCGCGTCGCTCTCGCCGCCCACTTGCGCCCGGAACGGGCCTTCGACGGCATCGAGTCCCTGAAAGCGCAGATCGCCGTCGACGCCCAACGGGCACGCGACATTCTCTCCCGCCCCGGCCCGGTCCCGCCGGCGCTGGCCCCGACCGACCCGGAGACCGAACGAGCCGCCCGATGAGCACGGACTATCGCCCCACCCTGTTCCTGCCCCGCACGTCCTTCGGCATGAAGGCCAACCTTCGGGAGTTGGAGCCGCGCGTGCTGGAACGCTGGCGGAAGATGGACCTGTTCCATCGACTGCGGGAGCAGTCCCAGGGCCGCGCCAAGTTCGTCCTCCACGACGGGCCGCCTTACGCCAATGGCCATCTGCACATCGGCCATGCCCTCAACAAGATCCTCAAGGACGTCATCAACCGCTCCCAGCAGATGACCGGCAAGGACGCCAATTACGTCCCCGGCTGGGACTGCCACGGTCTGCCCATCGAGTGGAAGGTTGAGGAGCGTTACAGGGAGTCGGGAAAAAACAAGGACGAAGTGCCGATCGTCGATTACCGCCAGGAATGCCGGGAGTTCGCCGAACATTGGATCGACGTCCAAAGCGCCGAATTCCAACGCCTGGGCGTGGTCGGGGACTGGGACAATCCCTACACCACCATGACCTATGCGGCGGAGGCCCACATCGTGGGCGAACTGGGCAAGTTCTTGATGAACGGGGCCCTCTACCGGGGGGCCATGGCGGTCATGTGGTCGCCGGTGGAAAAGACCGCCCTCGCCGAAGCGGAGGTGGAATACAAGGATCACACCTCGACCACCGTCCACGTGCGGTTTCCGGTGGTACGGGCCTCGCGGCCGTCCCTTGAGGGCGCGGCGATCCTCATCTGGACCACCACCCCGTGGACCATCCCCGGCAACCGGGCGGTGGCCTACGGCGGCGACATCGACTACGTGGTTCTGGAAGTGGAATCGGCCGCCGAGGGCTCCCTCGCCCGGGTCGGCGAACGCCTGATCCTGGCCGAACCACTGGTCGAGGCGGTGTGCCACGTCGCCGGCATTACCGGCCATGCCGTTCGCGACCGGTTCAAGGGCGCCGCGTTGGCGGGGACCACGTGTGCCCATCCCCTGGCCGGCATGGGATACGATTCGGAAGGACCGGCCCTGGCCGCGCCCTTCGCCACCAGCGAGGAAGGCACGGGCATCGTCCACATCGCGCCGGGCCACGGCGCCGACGACTGGCACTTGGGCCAGGAACACGGCCTGGAGGTTCCCCACACGGTGGACGAGGATGGCACGTTCTATCCCCATGTGCCCCTGTTCGCGGGCAAGCACGTGTTCCGGGTCAACGACGAGATTGCCCAGACGCTGCAAGACAACGGAGCCCTTCTGGCCCGGGGCAAGCTGGTCCATCGCTATCCGCACAGTTGGCGTTCGAAGGCGCCCTTGATCTTCCGCAACGCCGAGCAGTGGTTCATTTCCATGGAGACGACGGGACTGCGGGAAACGGCGCTGAAGGCCATCGACGCCACCCGATTCGTTCCCGACTCGGGCCGCAATCGACTGCGGGGCATGATCGAGACCCGGCCCGACTGGTGCGTCTCTCGACAACGGGCCTGGGGCGTGCCGATCGCCGTCTTCATGGACAAGCGCACGGCCGAGCCCCTGCGCGACCAGGCGGTCCTCGACCGCATCGTCGCCGCCGTGGCCCAGGAGGGCGCGGATGCCTGGTTCACGTCCGATTCGTCGCGCTTCCTGGGCAACGACCATGACCCGGACAACTTCGACAAGGTGACCGACATCGTGGACGTGTGGTTCGAATCCGGGACCACCCACGGTTTCGTCCTCGAGGAACGCCCGGACCTGGAATGGCCCGCGTCGCTCTATCTGGAGGGATCGGACCAGCATCGGGGCTGGTTCCATTCCTCGCTCCTGGAAAGTTGCGGTACCCGGGGACGGGCGCCCTATGACGCGGTCCTCACCCACGGTTTCGTCATGGGCGAGGACGGACAAAAGATGTCCAAATCCCTGGGCAACATCGTCTCGCCACAGGACGTGGTGGATGCCCACGGCGCCGACATCCTGCGCTTGTGGGTGATGGAATCCGACACCTCGGAAGATATCCGCATCGGCCCCGACATCATCAAGAGCCAGGTCGACATTTACCGGCGGCTGCGCAACACATTGCGATTCATCATTGGCAACCTGGATGGTTTCGACGATGGGGAACGCCTCGAGGCAGCCCATATGCCGGAGCTGGAACGATGGGTCCTCAACGGCCTGTGGCGGTTGGACCGGCGGGTGCGGAACGCGGTGGACGGTTTCGAGTTTCACGGACTGTTCGTGGAGCTGCACCATTTCTGCAACAACGACCTGTCGGCCTTCTACTTCGACATCCGCAAGGACGCCCTCTACTGCGATCCGATGGACAGCACGCGGCGGCGGGCGGCGCGCACCGTGCTCGATACTCTGTTCGACTGCCTCACCGCCTGGTTCGCGCCCTTCCTCTGCTTCACCGCCGAGGAAGCCTGGATGACGCGCCACCCGGGAGAGGAGGAGAGCGTTCACCTGCGCCAGTTCTCCCACGTTCCGGACGCGTGGCGGGACGAGGCGCTGGAAAGGAAGTGGGACGCGATCCGCGCGTTGCGCCGGGCCGTGACCGGCGCCCTGGAGATGGAACGGGCCGCCAAGCGGATCGGGTCGAGCCTGCAAGCCCATCCCGTCGTCTACGCCGACGCCCGCTTCCGCGACGCGGTGGCAGACATGTCGGCGACCGATACCGCTGACCTGATGATCACCTCGGGCTTCACGTTCGCCGCCGGTGAGGCGCCGCCGGACGCCTTCGCCACCGAGGACGTACCTGGCGTGAAGGTGATTCCAGCGATGGCCGAGGGCGAGAAGTGCGCCCGCTGCTGGAAGGTGCTTGCCGATGTGGGCAGCGACGGAAATCACCCCGACATCTGTGGACGCTGCGTCGACGCCGTGAGCAAGGCCCGCGCTGGCGCCGACGCGTGAACCCGCTGCCGGGGCCGCGTCGGGCGGCGCTATGGACCCTGGTCGCGGTCCTGATCACCGACCAGCTCACCAAATATTGGATCGTCCATGTCCTGATGCAGCCGCCCCGGGTCATTCCCCTGACGCCATTTTTCAATCTGGTCATGGCCTGGAACCGGGGCATCAGTTTCGGCATGCTGAGCGATCAGGGCGAGTGGACACGATGGGTGCTGCCAGCGTTGGCGGTCATCATCGTCGGCGGGCTGTTGGTGTGGCTGTGGCGCACGACCAGCCGCTGGACGGCACCGGCCTTGGGGCTGATCTGCGGCGGTGCCTTGGGCAACCTGGTCGATCGGATGGTCTACAATGGCGCGGTGGCCGATTTTCTGGACGTCCACGTGGCCGGCTACCACTGGCCGGCCTTCAACGTCGCGGATTCGGCGATTACCATTGGCGCCGCCCTGTTGATTGGGGAGTCCTTGTTCCAGGGGCGCCGTCGGGCGTAATATAGGGATCACGGGGATTCATCGAGCAGCGGGGTTTCGAGCGCTGGTAATGAGCAGAACCGTATGGGTCGCGCTGGCCTGTCTCGCGACGGTAGGGCTATCCGGTTGTGGCGAGGTCAAGAGCCTGTTCGTCGACGACAAGAAGGCGCCGGACGAATTCGCCGTTTATCAACGAGCGCCCCTCAGTGTACCGCCCGGCTACGGGCTTCGCCCGCCCGCCCCGGGAGCTCAGGGGCCTACGGCCGCGGCGCCATCTCAGGAGGCACGCGGTGCCCTCACGGCCCTGTCCAGAACTCGGGCAAGCCCGGTTGGAATCGCCGTGCCGGCGGACGCGAGTCCGGGTGCGAAGGCTCTGTTGGACGAGATCGGAATTGGCGGCATTAATCCGAGCATCCGCGCCATTGTGAACAGCGAGACCACGATCCTGGCCGAAGAGGACAAGACCGTGGCCGAGGAGATCATTTTCTGGCAGACGGCGACCGAGTACGGCACGGTCGTCGATCCAGGGAACGAGACCCGGCGCATTCGCCAGAACCAGGCCCTGGGGCGCCCCATTACCGAGGGCGAGGTCCCGGTGATCGAACGCAAGCGCAAGGCCATCCTGGAAGGCATCTTCAACTGATCCCTTCAGTCGGCGACGGGATTCTCCCCACCGAACCGTGATTTGCTCGGGCGGTCTCTGACCGCCACATACTGTTGCGCAAGGTTGCCCCAGGTGCCGGCGTCCCCGCCGGCTCGACCACTGCATTCGGAGGCCGGACGCTCCATGGTCCTTTCACGCGGCTTGCGGTTCAAGTGTTCCGCCATCGCTTTCGGTCTCTGTATCCTGGCCGCCTTCGCGCCGGGCTCTCGCACCATGGCCGCCGGCGTCTTCAACCCGGACACGTTCACCCTCGACAACGGCCTCGAGGTGGTGGTCCTCCAGAACCACCGGGCGCCCGTGGTCACCCATATGGTCTGGTACAAGGTGGGCGCGGCGGACGAACCGCCGGGCAGGTCGGGGATCGCCCATTTCCTCGAGCACCTGATGTTCAAGGGCACCAAAACCCGGGCTGCCGGCGAGTTCTCCGAGATCATCTCCCGCCATGGCGGCCGGGAGAACGCGTTTACGTCCCACGACTACACCGCCTACTTCCAGACCATCGCCAAGGAACATCTACCCCAGATGATGGAGCTGGAGGCCGACCGGATGGTCAATCTTGTTATCACCGAAGGCGAGGTGCTGCCGGAACGCGAAGTGGTCCTGGAGGAGCGCCGGTCGCGCACCGACAACAATCCCGCCGCCATCCTGCGCGAACAGGTCAATGCGACGGCCTATCTCAATCATCCCTATCGACGCCCGATCATCGGCTGGGAGCACGAGGTCCGGGCCCTCACGGTGGACGATATCCGCGCCTTTCATCGCCGCTGGTACGCACCCAACAACGCCATCCTGGTGGTCGCCGGCGACGTGATTCCCGAAGAAGTACGGGTCCTGGCCGAACGCTACTACGGCCCGATTCCGACCGGGCCGGTGCCCCAGCGCGCCCGGCCCCAGGAGCCGCCCCAGCGGGCGGCCCGTCAGGTCGTCTATCGGGACCCGCGGGTCCGCCAGTCGACCTGGAGCCGTTCCTATCTGGCGCCAAGCTACGTGCGCGGAGACACGGTCCACGCCTATCCCCTCGAAATCTTGTCCGAGATCCTGGGAAGGGGAGCCACCAGCCGGCTCTATCGTTCGCTGGTCGTCGAGCAGGGCATCGCCGTCTCCGCGGGGGTGTGGTACAGCCCGAACAATCGGGGCCCTTCCCGTTTCGGATTCTACGCCTCGCCCCGGCCGGGGGTCGATCAGACCACCCTCAAGACCGGAGTCGAGGGCCAGATCGCGGCCCTCCTCGAAAACGGCGTCACGGTGGAAGAGGTGGCCCGCGCCAAGAGCCGACTCCGCGCCGACCTCGTCTATGCCCGGGACTCCTTGCGGGCCGGCGCCCGAGCCCTCGGTTCCGCCCTCGCCGCGGGCCGGACGGTGGCGGACGTGGAATCCTGGCCCGATCGCATCGACGCGGTCACGGTGGAACAGGTGAATGCCGCGGCCCGAGCGGTTTTTCGCGCCGACTCTTCGGTTACCGCCCAACTGCTGCCGCCGGCCGACGGGCCGAACAGCGGACTGTGAGGGAGGCTTCGATGACCCGATTCTTCACCGCCGCGGCCCTCGTTCTGCCGATCCTTTTCAGCGCCGCGGGGTCGCCCGCGGCCGCCGCCGTGGAGGTCCAGCGGGTGGTCTCCCCCGGCGGCATCGTCGCCTGGCTGGTCGCCGAACCGAGCAACCCGTTGATCGCCATACGATTCGCCTTTCGCGGCGGCGCGGCCCTCGACCCCGATGGCAAGGAAGGACTGGCGGACTTCATGTCCGGCCTCCTCGACGAGGGGGCCGGAGACCTCGAATCCCAGGACTTTCAGCGCCGCCTGGAGGACCTGGCGGTCCGCCTCCGGTTCAACGCCGGCCGGGACGCCTTCCACGGCGACCTTCAGACCTTGACCGAGAACCGCCACGAAGCGGTCCGGCTCCTCGGACTCGCCCTCTCCGCCCCCCGCTTCGATTCGGAACCGGTCGCCCGCATTCGCGGCCAGATGATCGCCCGCCACAAGCGCGACCAGGAGAAGCCGAATCTCATCGCCAGCCGTCGGCTGCGCGAGATTTTGTTTCCGGATCATCCCTACGGCCGGCCGGTGCGGGGCACCATCGAAAGCCTGCGGGCCATCGGCGCCGACGACCTGCGGCAGTTCCTGACGGCGCGATTGTCCCGGGAAGCGCTGTTCGTCGGCGTGGTGGGCGACACGACGCCGGAGGATCTGGGCCCCCTGCTCGATCAGGCGTTCGGTGGCCTGCCCGATCGGTCGGCGCCGGGCACCGTGCGCGATGTGACGCCCCAGTCCACGGGCGACACCGTGGTGGTGCCACTGAACGTGCCCCAGAGCGCCATCGTTTTCGCCCACGCGGGTATTCGGCGACATCATCCCGATTTCTATGCCGCCTTCGTCTTGAACCATATCCTGGGCGGCGGCGGATTTACTTCCCGGCTTTACAGGGAAGCGCGAGAGAAACGGGGCCTGACCTATTCCATCTATTCCAGCCTGGTGCCGATGGATCATGCCGGCCTCCTGTGGGGTGGCGCGGCGACCCAGAACGAGCGCGTCGCGGAGACGCTGGACGTGGTGCGCAACGAATGGCGCCGTCTCGCCGAAGGGGCCTTGGACGATCAGGAACTCACCGATGCCAAGTCGTACCTTACGGGTTCCTTCCCCTTGCGTTTCTCGTCCAATCGCAGGGTCGCGCACATGCTGGTCTCCTTGCAGCTCGACGGACTCGGTCGGGACTATCTGGAGAAGCGAAACGATCTCATCGAGCAGGTGAACAAGGTCGACGTGATCCGCGCGGCACGGGAACTGCTCAAACCGGAAAGGCTGACGGCGGTGGTGGTCGGCCAGCCGGAAGGCTTGAAAGGCGCCACCACCCCCTGAAAACGGAGGTTCATTGGTATAGGCTCGCTTCGCCAATGTTGAATCGCCGGGCCTTCGACGGCAAAATCGTTGGTTGGACGTCATCGTGACGATTGGGCGGCGGATCGCCGCCAGAAAAACGTTGCGTCGTAGACGAAACGAAGGAAGTCCCTGATGGCCGACATCAGCCTTACACCGGGCATTCAATCCTCCCTTCAGGCGACCCGTACGGCCGCCACCAGCGCCACCGATGCCGCCCAGCGCCTGGCGCTTGGCCGGGCCGTCCTGTCGGCGCTCGATGGCGCCCAGGCCTTCAGTCAGTCCCTGTCCCTCAACCAGCGGGCTCAGGATCTGCTGGGCGCCAAGAACGAGATCGACCTCGGCATCAGTTCGCTGCGCGCCGCCAGCGAAGGCCTGGATTCGGTGGAGCGACTGCTTCAGCAGGCCAAGGGCGTGGCCCAACAGTTCGCCGGCGCGACGACCGCCGAGGAACAGGCTCGGCTTCAGGACGATTTCGACACCATCGTCGCCCAGGTCGACAACCTGGTGGGCGATACGTCGTTCCTCGGCCGCAATCTCATCGGCGAGACCCCCGGGTCGCTCTCCGTGGGCCTGGACGAGACCGGCGATTCCACCCTCGTCGTCGACGGGCGGGCATCGGATTCAACGACTCTGGGATTGGCCATCAACGAGGCGGCCATTGACAGCGCCATCGCCACCGTGCGCGCCAACCAGTCCAACCTGAGTTTCAATGTCGCTGTGTTGCAGGTCCGGGAAGCGTTTACCGAGGATCTGATCAACACGGTCGGCGCGGCGGCCGCGGACCTGGTGGCCGCGGACCTCAACGAGCAGGCGGCCCTGGCCGTTTCGTCCCAGACCCGCCAGCAACTGGGGGTGGAGTCCATCAACGTCGCCGCCAACGCCGAACGCTCGATCCTGTCTCTGTTCTAGACCCCACATCCCAGTCGGACATGGGGTCTAGGTTTCCGCCCCCTGGGGCACGATGGTGTCGGTCAAGTTTGCCCGATCCTCGCCCAGGAACGGGCCATCCATGCCCAGAACCTGATAGCGCCAGGCGGCGTCCGCTTCCGCCTGACTGGCAATGCCGTGGACGAACAGTTTCAGTCGCGCCTTCGCCGCGCCGGCCCAACTGGCGGTCAGGCGCTCCTCCCGGTCTTCGCCGCAAGCGTCCAGGTCCAGGCAGATTCCCTGGTAGTTGCAGTTGGCGAATACCGTGAAATCCTCAACCGCGACCGGTGGCCGGGCGATGTAAAAGGAAAAGAAGGGCAGCAGCGGGATGGTGATTCCGTCGAGGGCGTCCAGGGTGAGGCTGCGGGGAAACTGATAGACTTCCACGATTACCGATGTGCGCAAGATCTCGGGCAGCGTCTTGACCGCTCGTACCAGTACCGTGCTTCCGGCGTTGCTGGCCAGCGCGTAGGAGTTCACCGGAACGATCAGGCGCATTCGGGCCCCGACAGCGTGGGCCCGCACCAATTCGGTGAAGGCGGTCTCCAGGAACTCGGCGGCGCGCTTCGCGGTGCTCGCGATGTCGCCGCCGTGCTCGAGGGGGTCGTGGCCCTTGACGTCCGCCGAGTCCGCCGCCAAGGCGCGATAGGTGTTGGTTTGCTCCTGACCCTCCAGGACCACCGGCCTGTAGCGAACCTGTGTCATCCGCCCGCCTCGCTGACGTCGGGCGCCTTGTTACCTAGGGGTCGATGCCCGGCATCCCCTTGAAGCCGGGCAATTTCTTGAACCGCGCGATCCACGCCTGGACGGCCGGGTAGTCCTCCAGGCCGACGCCGCCCTCCGGCGCCAGGGCGGTGTAGGGAAAGCAGCCGATGTCGGCGATGGTGGGCCGCGCGCCGACCAGCCATTCCCGGTCGGCGAGGTGGTCGTTCATCACCATGAGGCCGGCCCGGCCCAGTTCCTGGCACTGCTCCAGGTTCCAGGACCGCTTGAACTTGAACGTCGCCCGGGCGCGGGCCAGGCCAAAGAGGATTTCGTTCTCCGACACCGCCAGCCACTCCATGACATGGGCCAGGCTAACGGGATCCTCGGGCAACCAGGCCGCCCCCCCGTGGCGGCGCGCGATGTAGACCAGGATCGCCTGAGAATCCCAGACGGTCACATCCCCGTCCTCCAGCACCGGGATCTGGCCCCGCGGATTCTTGGCCAGAAAGGCCTCGGTCCGGTTTTCGCCGTCGGCGGCGCTGATGGTGACAGGCTCGTAGTCCTTGCCGAGGAAGGACAGGAACAGGCGGATCTTGTGGGCGTTACCCGAGGCCGGCGATTCATACAACTTCATCGTGAAACCCTGCTAGCCCGAATTATTCACGGCGCTGATTGAAAATGCTGGTGAGCGTAGATTAACCTGTTGAAATGCCGTATGATTTTGGTGTCAAGACAAGATCACATGGCAACAGAACAACCCACGGCTCACCATGAACGAGATTACCCCCTATCTCCCTGGTTTGTCACCCGTTGGAGGCAGGCCGCTTTGCGCCCGCTTCGACGGCGGACGGCTGTCGTCGGACGGCGGGGTGTTGTTGTTGGGCGAGATCGACAGGCGGCTCGGCATCGCCGACGTGCTCGCTTCCTGCGTCACCGACGTGCGCGACCCGGCGAGCACGACCCACGCTTACGTAGACATGATCCGGGCGCGCCTGTTCGCTATTGCCTGCGGGTATGAGGATTGCGACGACCTCGACGTTCTGCGTTTCGATCCGGCGTTCAAGCTGGCCTGTGGCCGTTTGTCCGAGAGCGGCGACGACCTGATGAGCCAACCGACCCTGTCGCGCCTCGAGAACGCGCCGTCATGGCGCGCGCTCGGGCGCATGGGGCTGTCGATGATCGATCTGTTTTGCGCCAGCTTCAAGCGCGTTCCGGCGCGCATCGTTCTCGATATCGACGACACCGACGATGCCGTTCACGGCGGCCAGCAGCTGGCGCTGTTCAACGCCCATTACGACGACTATTGCTTCCAACCCATCCATATCTTCGAGGCGGCCACCGGCAAGCCGGTGATGTCACTGCTGCGTCCCGGCAAGCGGCCCTCCGGCGACGAGGCGGCGCGGATCCTGAGACACGTCATCGGCCGCATCCGCCGCAACTGGCCACGGGTCGAGATCACCGTGCGGGGCGATGGCCACTACGCCACGCCGGAGGCCATGGAATTCCTCGAACGTCAGGGCTGCGGCTACATCTTCGGGCTTTCCGGCAACGCCCGGCTGAACAGGATCGGCCAGCCGTGGTGCGAGGACGCCGCCGTGCGCCGGGCGGGGCAGGGAAAGGATAAGGTGCGCCGCTTCTTCCACACCGGCTACCAGGCCAAAAGCTGGTCACGGCAACGCTCGGTCATCGCCCGCGTGGAAGCTACCGCCAAGGGCTGTGACGTCCGCTTCGTCGTCACCAACCTGAGCGGCCGCGCCAAGGCGCTCTACGAGAAGGTCTACTGCGCCCGCGGGCGGATGGAAAACATGATCAAGGACCACAAGCTCTACACCAAGTCCGACCGCACGTCGTGCCACCGTTGGGAGGCCAACCAGTTCCGCCTCTTCCTGCATACCGGCGCCTACTGGCTGCTGCATCAGCTTCGCCAAGCGGCGCCTCGGAAATCGCTGTGGCGAACGGCCACCTTCGAAACCCTGCGCCGGGCGTTTCTCAAAATCGCCGTCCGCGTCGAGGAGCTCAAGTCGCGCCTCAGGATCGCCCTGCCTTCGGCCTATCCCTATCAGCCGGCCATGATCGCCATCGCCGGGCGCATCACCGCCCAAGGGCCCTGAACCAAGCGGCAGGTGCCGCCGGACGAGCCCCGAACAACAACCTCCAACCTCTCCGACAATCCGTCTCAAAAATCGCCGTCAACCCGGTCGCTACCGCTCGTCCCGCTGAAATCCGATGGCCGTCATGAATAATTGGGGCTAGCAGCGGATGTCGGACCGTGGAATGAACGGAGGCCATCCTAAAGCGGATCGTGATGGATCGGAACCGTCATGGGGGTGGGATGTGGAGACCGCATCGGCGCTCTGGTAAACTATCCTCCACTGGGATTCGCCCGCTATCGAGCCGAGCGCCGCCGCGATGACCGCACCGACCGAAACCGCCGCCTGGAAGGCCCTGGAGCAGCATGCCCAGGGCGCGACCGTGCCGTCCATGCGCGATCTGTTCGCCGCCGACCCCGACCGTTTTCGCCGCTATTCCTTTTCCGTCGACGGCCTGTTCCTCGACTATTCGAAGAACCGGATCGACGGCGACATCCTGAACCTTCTGCTCGATCTGGCGCGGCAAATGGGGCTCGAGGAGCGGCGGGACCGGATGTTCTCGGGCAAGGCGATCAACGAAACCGAGGGCCGGGCGGCGCTCCACGTGGCCCTGCGCAACCGTTCCGGGCGGCCGATGCCCGTCGACGGACGGGATGTGATGCCCGATGTGGAAGCGGTACTTGCCCACATGCGCCGCTTCGCCACCGACGTGCGGGACGGCACCTGGAAAGGCCACACGGGCAAGGCCATCCGCGATGTGGTCAACATCGGCATCGGCGGCTCCCATCTGGGCCCGGCCATGGCGGTGATGGCGCTTACTCCCTACCACAAGCCCGATCTCTCGGTGCATTTCGTCGCCAACGTGGACGGCAGCGACATCGCCGAAACCCTCAAGCGCCTGGATCCGGAAACGACCCTGTTCCTGGTCGCTTCCAAGACCTTCACCACCCAGGAGACCCTGGTCAATGCCCATACGGCCCGCGACTGGCTGACCGGGGCGCTTGGCGACGCGGCCGTGGCCCGGCACTACGCCGCCCTGAGCACCAACCGCGAGGACGTCACCGCCTTCGGCATCGACCCGGCGAACATGTTCGAATTCTGGGACTGGGTGGGCGGCCGCTTCTCCCTGTGGTCGGCCGTTGGCCTGCCGATCGCCATCGCCATTGGATTCGAGCGCTTTACCGAGATGCTGGAGGGGGCACAGCGGATGGACCAGCACTTCCGCACCGCGCCCATCGAAGCCAACATGCCGGTCATCCTGGGCATGCTCGGCGTGTGGTACGGCAATTTCCTCGGCGCCTCGTCCCACGCGGTGCTGCCCTACGATCAGTATCTGGAGCTTCTGCCGGCCCACCTGCAGCAACTGGACATGGAAAGCAACGGCAAGGGCGTGACCATGGACGGCACGCCGGCGGGGTGGCAGACGGGGCCGGTGATCTTCGGCCAGCCGGGCACCAACGGCCAGCACGCCTTCTACCAACTCATCCACCAGGGAACCCGGCTGATCCCCGCGGACTTCATCGCCTGCGTGGAATGCCAGCACCCGTTCCAGGAACACCACACGATCCTGCTGTCGAACGTGCTCGCCCAGACCGAGGCCCTGATGCGCGGCAAGACCGCCGACGAGGCCGCTGCCGAACTGGAGGCGGCGGGCGCCGACGCCGACACGGTGGCCCGGCTGACCCCCCACAAGGTGTTTCCCGGCAACCGGCCCACCAACACCCTGCTGCTCGATCGCCTGGATGCCCGCGGCCTGGGCATGCTGGTGGCCCTTTACGAACACAAGGTTTTCGTTCAGGGCGTCATCTGGGGGGTCAATTCCTTCGACCAGTGGGGGGTGGAACTGGGCAAGCAGCTTGCCACCGCGATCCTGCCCGAACTCCGTGGCACCCCGCCGAAAACGCCGCACGACTCATCCACTTCCAGCCTGATCGCGCGCATTAGGCGCCAGCGGGTCGACCCGTCATGACCATCCGGCGCCTGCCCGAAGCGCTGGTCAACCGCATCGCCGCCGGCGAGGTGGTGGAACGGCCGGCGTCGGCGGTCAAGGAACTGGTGGAAAACGCCATCGACGCCGGCGCCCGACGGATCGCGGTCGAAATCCGCGACGGCGGCCAGAGCCTGATTGCCGTCTCCGACGACGGTTGCGGCATGGACGCCGCGGCGCTGGCCCTGGCGGTGGAACGCCACGCCACCTCCAAGCTCCCCGACGACGACCTGACCCGCATTGCCACCCTCGGATTTCGGGGCGAAGCCCTGCCCGCCATCGGCGCCGTCAGCCGGCTGCGCCTCACCAGCCGCCCGGCGGGCGGCGCGGAAGCCTGGACCCTTTACGTCGAGGGGGGCTGCCAGCGGCCGCCGCGGCCGGACGCCCATCCCGAGGGCACCCGGGTGGAGGTGCGCGACCTGTTCTTCGCCACCCCGGCGCGGCTCAAGTTCATGAAGGCGCCGCGCACGGAGCAGTCCCACATCGCCGACACCTTGCGCCGCCTGGCCATGGCCCATCCCGAGATCGCCTTCCGCCTGACCGCCGACGGGCGCACGCTGATCGACCTGGCGCCGGCCCAGGGGGACCTGTTCGCCGCTCGCCTCGACCGGCTTTCCGCCGTCATGGGCCGCGAGTTCGCCGACAACGCCGTGGCCCTGGCCGCCGAACGCGACGGCCTGCGGTTGGGCGGGCATATCGGTCTGCCCACCCTCAACCGGGCCAACGCCCAGGCCCAGTACCTGTTCGTCAACGGCCGCCCGGTGCGCGACAAGCTGCTGCAGGGCGCCGTGCGCGGCGCCTATCGGGATTTCCTGGCCGGCGACCGCCATCCCCTGCTGGCCCTGTTCCTGGAGGTGCCGGCCCCCTTCGTCGACGTCAACGTGCATCCGGCTAAAACCGAGGTGCGGTTCCGCGACTCCGGCCAGGTGCGCTCCCTGATCGTCGGCTCGCTACGCCATGCCCTGGCCAGCGCCGGCCACCGCTCCGCCACCACCGGCGGGGACCAGGCCCTGGCGGCCCTGCGGCCGGGTGGCATGCCGTCGGGGCCGGGCCGGGGGTCCTATCCGTCCCATGGAGGGTCGCGCCCGGGCGCCGGCCTGGCCGACCGCAACCTGACTTACCACGCACCCCTTCCCAGCCTCGCCGCGCCCCCGTCGGCGCCCGAAGGAGCGGCGGCGCCGGAGGCGGAACCCACCGACTACCCTCTCGGCGTTGCCCGGGCGCAGCTCCACGCCACCTACGTGGTCGCCCAGACCGCCGACGGCATCGTCATCGTCGACCAGCACGCGGCGCACGAACGCCTGGTCTACGAGCGCATGAAGCGGGCCCTGGAAAATGGCGGCGTGGCCCGCCAGGGCATGCTCATCCCCGAGGTGGTGACCCTGGAGGTGGAAGCGGCCGCCCGGCTGTGCGAGCGCGCCGGCGAACTGGCCGAACTGGGATTGACCATCGAGCCCTTCGGCGAGGGTACGATCGTGGTCCGCGAGGTACCGGCCCTCTTGGGCGACATGGACGTGAAGGGACTGATCCGCGACTTGGCCGACGAAGTGGCGGCCCACGATCAGGCCCTGTCCCTGAAGGAACGCCTCGGCGAGGTCTGCGGCACCATGGCCTGCCACGGCAGCGTGCGGGCCGGCCGTCGGCTCAATGGGGAAGAGATGAATGCGCTGTTGCGGGAGATGGAAGTCACGCCCCACGCCGGCCAGTGCAACCATGGCCGCCCCACCTACGTGGAACTGAAGCTGGCCGACATCGAACGCCTTTTCGGCCGGCGCTAGTGTTCCGATCGAGACATTTCGTTCCCATTAAATCTACGCAAACTGCGACCTTCACCCCCGGGCTCAGGAACCAAATGTTAGAATCGCAACACTAGTTACCTCGCCCCATGATCATCGAGTGGCTGCGCCATGCCACCACGCCGTGCCCACGGCCTTTACGGGAGATGGGCTATCTGCGCGAAGCGATCGCGCTGCAGGCCCGTCACCGGCGCTGCCGGCGCGCCTGGCGTCCCCACCCGGAAGCCTGCGAGGACCTGATCCGCGCCGCCATGGCGGCTTGCGGCGCCAACAGGCGGGCGGTGGTGCTGGGCTCGGGCCTTCTGTTGGACATCCCGCTCAAGGACCTGAGCCGCGCCTTCGAGGAGGTGCTGCTGGTCGATCTGATCCACCTGCCCGAAGCCGGCGCCCAGGCCCGCCGCTGCCGCAACGTGCGCCTGGTGAACCGGGACGTGACGGGGGTGGTGGCGCGGGTCCACGCCTGGTCGGGGAATAGCGGTGGTGGCCTGCCCCCCGTGCCGCCCGCCGACCTGCCAATCGATGGCGCCGACCTGGTGATCTCGGCCAGTCTGCTCAGCCAGCTTCCCCTGCTGCCCGTTGACAGGCTGAGTCTGAGGGGCTGCGAAGACGAAGCGGCATTAAACTCATTTGGCCGCCACATCGTCGAAGCCCACCTGACCGGCCTGCGGGCCGCACCGGGGATCGCCTGCCTGATCACCGAGGAGGCGCGGGAGATCTACGACGGGGCGCGTCTCGTCGACACGGAAAACCCCCTGTGGGGCGTCGCCCTGCCCCCACCGGACCGCCGCTGGCCGTGGGACATCGCGCCCCGCCCGGAGATCGCGCCCGAGCACGACGTGCGCTACGCCATGGCCGGTTACGTGGACATCAGGCGGGCGTAGCCCCTGCGCGCAATAGCATGACGATCCGCGCCGCTCCGTAGCGGCGCTCGTCGTGGAACTGGAAGCCCGCGGGCGCGGCGAAGGGCTCTTTTGCCGCCACCTCGACGACGCAGACCGCTTCTGGCGCGATCCAACCACGCCCGTCGAGGGCCGTCAGGACGGGCGCCGCCAGACCTTGGCCATAGGGGGGGTCCAGGAACACCAGGTCGGCGGGCAGGGAGTCGCCCCGGGGCGGCGGGCCGAGGCGGGTCGCGTCGGCCCGGATGACCAAGGCTTGCTCTTCGACGTCCAGGTCGCGGACGTTGGCGCGCAGCGCCGCGGCGGCGCGGGGGTTTGATTCGATGAAGGTGGCGTGGGCGGCGCCCCGGGACAGGGCTTCCAACCCCATGGCGCCGATGCCGGCGAAGACGTCCAGCACCCTCAGCCCCGGGGGATCGCCCCCCAGCGCCCCGTGGGCGAGGATGTTGAACACCGCTTGGCGGGCCCGTTCGGAGGTCGGCCGAACGATGGTCCCCGGCGGCACCCGCAGGCGCTTTCCCCGCCGCGCGCCGCCGGAGATCCTCATCGCCCGACCCGTACCCTGGCCTTTGCCTTGGCCTTCCGCTTCGCCTTCACCTTGGGCTTCGAGTCTGCCTTGGGACCGCCCGGATTGCCGGCGGCGAGCTGTTCGCGGAGCACCCGCCGCGGCACCTCGCTCGCCTGGCCGCGGGGCAGGTTGCCCAGTTGGAAAGGACCGTAGGCCACCCGGATCAGGCGGCCCACCACCAGGCCCAGGTGGGCCAGCACCTTGCGGACCTCCCGGTTGCGCCCCTCGTTCAGGGACACCGTCAGCCAGATGTTGGCCCCCTGCTGCCGGTCGAGGGTCGCCTTGATGGGCCCGTAGGCGGCGCCGTCCACGGTGATGCCCTTTTCCAGGGCCTTGAGCTGTTCCGGCGCCACCGTCCCGTGGGCGCGGACCCGGTAGCGCCGCGACCAGCCGGCCGTCGGCAGCTCCAGGGAGCGGGCCAGCGCCCCGTCGTTGGTGAGCAGGAGCAGCCCTTCCGAGGTCAGGTCGAGGCGCCCCACGGATACCACCCGGGGCAGGGTATCGGGCAGCCGCTCGAACACCGTCGGCCGGCCTTGCGGATCGCTGTGGGTGGTCACCAGGCCGGGCGGCTTGTGGTAGCGCCACAGGCGCGGCTCGTCGGGCGCCGGCAGGGGCTTGCCGTCGACCCGGATGTCCTCGGCCCCGGTGACGGTGATCGCCGGGGTTTCGAGAACGGTGCCGTCGACGCTGACCCGCTTGTCGGCGATCCAGCGCTCCGCCTCCCGGCGGGAGCACAGCCCCGCCCGGGCCAGCACCTTGGCGATGCGCTCAGCGGCCACGGAGGGTAACGTCCGTCAACCCCGGCAGGCGTCGACGAAGGCGGCGAAAATGCGCACGTCGCCTAAATTGATCTCGTACTCGGGATGCCACTGGACGCCGAGGCAGAAGGTCTGGCGAGGGCACTCGATGCCCTCGATCACCCCGTCGGGGGCGCGGGCGTTGACCACCACGTCGGCGGGCGCGTCCTTGGCCGCCTGGTGGTGGGCGCTGTTCACGGCAAGCGTCTCGGCGCCGACGATGCGGTGCAGCAGGGTACCGGGCACGATGGCCACGTCGTGGCCGGGTTCGGTGCGGGGGTTGGGTTGCTCGTGGGCCAGCGCGCCCTGCACTTCGTCGGGGATGTGCTGGATCAGCGCGCCGCCCAGGGCCACGTGCAGCAACTGCTGGCCGCCGCAGATGCCAAGGACCGGCATGTCCCGGGTGATGGCGCCACGGGTGATAGCCAACTCAAACTCGGTGCGGCCCTCCTTGAGGACGACGCTGTGGTGGCGGTCGGCGGCGCCGAACAGGGCCGGGTCCACGTCGAAGGCGCCGCCGGTGACCACCAGCCCGTCGATGCGGTCCAGATAGGCGTCCACGTGGGCCGTCTCGTGGGGCAGCAGCAGGGGCAGTCCGCCGGCCTTGCCGACCGCCTGGGCGTAGTTCTGGCGCAGGGCGTACCAGGGCAGCTTGGAATAGCCGCCCGCTTCCTCCGCGTCCACGGTGAGGCCGATCACGGGAAAGGTCATGGGAGCGACTGTAGGGAGCCTGAGTCCGGCGCACAAGAAGGCCGCGCCTTGACCCGGGCGCCGACCCCGGCCACCGTGATCCTCATGAAGGATGGCGCATCGGATCCCATGGCCACAGCCCTCGACCAGGCCCGCTTGGCGGCGGCACGGGGCGAGGTGCCGGTGGGGGCGGTGGTGGTGGCCGGCGGCACGGTGCTGGCCGCCGAAGGCAACCGGGTCGAGGAACGGGCCGACCCCACGGCCCATGCGGAACTGCTGGCGATCCGCGCCGCCTGCCAAGCGGCGGGGGTTCCACGCCTGCCCGAGGCCGATCTCCATGTCACCCTGGAACCCTGCCCCATGTGCGCCCAGGCCATTGCCCTGGCCCGCATTCGCCGCCTTTATTTCGGCGCCTACGACCCCAAGGGCGGCGGCGTCGACCACGGCCCCCGCATCTTCACCCAGCCCACCTGCCACCACCGGCCGGAGGTCTACGGCGGTATCGGCGAGGAAGCGGCGGCGGTGCTGTTGCGGGCGTTTTTCGCCGATCGGCGGTAGGACCGATCGCCTTCGGGCTCTGCAAAGTCTGCGACGCTCCCCCAAAGTGTAATACCCGTGCTTGTCACGGGTATCCATGGGAAAGGGCGGACTCCCGACGGCACAGACCTGGATTACCAGAATTGGTCCACGGCTGTCCGGCTTGGGGAAACGGTGGTTCGCTGGAACGGCCGATATCGAGGGACTTCAGAGGATGTCTCTTGGCCGGGACATGTTTGGCGGCAACGGCCCTTCCACCTGTCATGCGCGGGCTTGTTCCGCGTATGCATTCATCCGTATCCGCCGGAATCCGCAATGTTCCATGGATTGCCGGAACAAGTCCGGCAATGACAGAACATGGGTGTGCCAAGGGGTTCGGGCTCGGTCGCCAAGGGGCGGCCGAACCTGCTTTGCCCGACGGTCTAGGAGTGCCCGCTGATCTTCGAGTGCATGGGCTTGGTCTCCTCGAAGCGGCGCTTCTGGTCGTCGCTGGCCGGTTCCTGGTGCTTCTGCTTCCATTCGGCGTAGGGCATGCCGTAGACGACTTCGCGGGCTTGGGCGTCGGAAACCTCGACGCCCCGCGCCTGGGCGGCGGCGACGTACCACTTGGCCAGGCAGTTGCGGCAGAAGCCGGCCAGAGTCATCAGGTCGATGTTCTGGGCGTCGGTGCGCCACTGCAGGTGTTCGACCAGGCCGCGGAACGCGGCGGCTTCGAGTTCGGTGCGGGTCTTGTCGTCCATGGTGTCTCCCGTCAGTCTCGGGTGATGGCTGTTGAGCATATGGGCGGGAAACGGGTCGGCGATAACCCCGCTCAGCGGGTGACCGCGCGCCAACCGATGTCGCGGCGGCAGAATCCGCCCGGCCACTGAATGCGGTCGACGGCCTCGTAGGCGGTCTTCTGCGCTTCGGCGATGGTGGGTCCGAGCGCCGTGACCCCCAGAACCCGGCCGCCCATGGCGACGATTTTGCCGTCCTGGGCCTTGGTGCCGGCGTGAAAGACGGTGGCGCCGTCCACCGCCTCGGCGTCGTCGAGACCCTTGATTTCCGTACCCACGGCGTAGGCGCCGGGATAACCCCGGGCGGCCAGGACCACGGTCAGCGCCGCCTCGGGACGCCAGCGCAAGGCGATGTCCTTCAGGCGGCCTTCGGCGCAGGCCAGCAGCGCCTCCAGCAGGTCCGATTCCAGGCGCATGACAAGGGGCTGGCATTCCGGGTCGCCGAAGCGGACGTTGAACTCCAGCAGCTTGGGCCCGTCCGCGGTGATCATCAGACCGGCATAGAGCACTCCCTTGTAGGGCCGGCCCCGCTCGGCCATGGCGCCGATCACCGGGCGGACGATGCGTTCCATCACCGTCTCGGCCATGGCGGCGTCGACCGCCGGAGCGGGACTGTAGGCGCCCATGCCGCCGGTGTTGGGGCCCCGATCCCCGTCGAAGGCCGCCTTGTGGTCCTGGGCCGAGGCCAATAGCACCGCGTCGGTACCGTCCACCAGGGCGAACAGGCTGGCTTCCTCGCCCTCCAGGAATTCCTCGATGACCACCGAATCGCCGGCGGCGCCGAAGTCCCGGCGCACCATGACCGATTCGATGGCGTCCCGCGCCTCGTCGCCGGTGCGGCACAGGATCACGCCCTTGCCGGCGGCCAGCCCATCGGCCTTGACCACCAGGGGGGCCCCGCGGCCGCGGGCGAAGACCCTGGCCGCCTGGGGATCGCTGAAGCGGCCGAAGTCCGCCGTCGGCACCCCGGCCCGGGCGCAAATGCCCTTCATGAAGCCCTTCGAGCCCTCCAGCTCGGCGGCCCGCGCCGAGGGGCCGAAGGCGGCAATGCCGGCGGCCTGCAGCCGGTCCACCAGGCCGGCCACCAGGGGCATCTCGGGACCCACCACGACCAGGCCCACCCCCTCGTTCGTGGCCAGTTGGACGAGGTCGTCAAGATCCTCCGCGCCGATCGGGCGGTAGTCGGCGATCCGGGCGATCCCCGCGTTGCCGGGGGCGCATATGAGTCCGTCGCACAGGGGCGACTTCGCGATGCCCCAACACAGCGCGTGCTCCCGCCCGCCGCCCCCGACCACCAGAACTTTCATCGGACCCCGTCCTTGTTCATGCAGCGGACCTTGTAGCATAAAGGGCAGTGGAATCATGACCACCAGCGACCTTCCCCTCACCGAGGCGACAGGCGACAACCTGCCGGTCTATTCGGTTGGCGAGATCTCCCAGGCGCTCAAGCGCACGGTGGAGGACACCTTCGCCTGGGTGCGGGTGCGGGGCGAGATCTCCGGCTTCAAGCGCGCCGCCTCCGGCCACCTCTACATGACCCTCAAGGATTCGGAGGCGGTGCTCGACGGGGTGTGCTGGCGGGGTACCGCTGGGCGCCTGGCGGTCCGCCCCGAAGACGGCATGGAGATGATCGTCAGCGGCCGCCTGACCACTTACCCGGGGCGGTCCAAATACCAGATCGTCATCGAGTCCATGGAGCTGGCCGGCGAGGGCGCGCTGCTCAAGATGCTGGAGGAACGGCGCAAGCGCCTGGCCGCCGAGGGCCTGTTCGACGCCGAACGCAAGCAGCCCTTGCCCTACCTGCCCGCGGTGGTGGGCGTCATCACCTCCCCCACGGGGGCGGTGATCCGCGATATCCTGCACCGCCTGGGCGAGCGCTTCCCCTGTCACGTCCTGATGTGGCCGGTTCGGGTCCAGGGCGAGGGCGCGGCCGAGCAGGTGGCCGCCGCCATCGAAGGCTTCAACCGGCTCGAGCCCGGCGGACCGGTGCCGCGACCGGACGTGCTCATCGTTGCCCGGGGCGGCGGCAGCCTCGAGGACCTGCTGGCCTTCAGCGAAGAGATCGTGGTGTGGGCCGCCGCCTCCAGCGCCATTCCCCTGGTCTCGGCCGTCGGCCACGAGACCGACACCACCCTGATCGACCATGCCGCCGACCTGCGGGCGCCGACTCCCACCGCCGCCGCGGAATTGGTGGCGCCCGTGCGCGCCGAGCTGCTGGCCCAAGTGGCCGACGACGGCGCCCGTCTGGCCGGCGCCGCCCAGCGCCTGCTGGAGGACCAGCGGGTCCGCCTCGCCGGCCTGGTCCGGGGATTGCCCAACCTGGCCCGCCTGGTGGAGGAGCGGGGCCAACGCCTGGACGACTGGTCGGAGCGGCTGACCAACAGCCTGGCCATCGGCTTGGAGCGCCGGCGCGCCCATCTGTCTGAACTGGCCGGCCGCTTGCCGCCGCCCCACAAGGACATTACCGAGGCCCGGGGCCGCCTTGCAGCCGAGGCCCGGGCCCTGGCCTCGGCCGTGGCGAGCCGCTTCAAGGACGCTCACCACCGCATCGAACGGGCCGCCGCCCTGCTGGAGAGCTATTCCTACCACCGGGTGCTGGACCGGGGATTCGCCCTTATCGCCGATCGCCAAGACAATCCCGTAACCTCGGTGGCGGCGGCGACCCACGGGGCTGAACTCCGCATCACCTTCGGGGACGGCAACGCGGAGGTAACCGTGGACCGGACCGGCGCCACGCCGCCTCGTCGGGCTCGCAAGCGCAAGAGCCGGTCCGAGGATGGGGATCAGGGGCAACTGTTGTGATGGTAAGGGGCGGCGCCGCAATCGGTGGTCTCGTCGCCCTTTTAGTGGCTCACGGGGCGGCGTCGCTCGAACTTTCCGGCGCGCCCATCCAGGGCGGGCTGGTGATCGGCAAGGCCGAGCCGGGCGCCCGGGTGCTGCTGGACGGCACGTCCATACGGGTCGCGGCCGACGGCACCTTCCTGCTCGGCTTCGGCCGCGATGCGTCGCCCGAGGCCGCCCTGGTCGTGGAACGGGACGGGACTCGGGAGGCGCGATTGCTCGCCGTTGCCCAGCGCACATACGACATTCAGCGCATCGATGGTCTGCCGCCGCGACAGGTAACACCGGACCCGGAGACCCTGCGCCGTATCCGGGAGGAATCCGGGCTGATCCGGACGGTACGGGGGCGGGACATGGCCCGTCCCCTGTTCCGGTCGGGCTTCGCCTGGCCCGTCCACGGTGTCGTCAGTGGCGTTTTCGGCTCCCAGCGTATCCTCAACGGGGAGCCGCGAAGCCCCCACAACGGGCTCGACATCGCCGCTCCGGAGGGCACGCCCGTGCGCGCCGCCGCCGATGGAATTGTCGCCTTGCTGCACCAGGACATGTTCTTCACCGGCAAGACGGTGATGCTCGACCACGGCCATGGGCTGACCAGCGTCTACGTGCACATGAGCGCCATCGACGTGGCGAAGGGCGCCGCCGTGGGCCGGGGAGAGACCATCGGCCGGGTGGGCGCCACGGGCCGGGCCACGGGGCCGCACCTCCATTGGGGCGTCACCCTATTTGGCACCCACTTGGACCCGGCGCTGCTGGTCCCGCCCCGGCCGCCGGTGTCGCAAAAGTGATCCCGTCCGCACGCGCCCCGGTTGCCGGCGAGGCTCCCATCGGCTATGATTAGCGTCCCTATCCGGTTAAAGCAGGTAGCGCACCCTGCGGTTGAAGACTGTCGACCAGCTCCTTGTAGGTGATGGTGGGTTGGTCCATGGCGCGGCGGAGGACGAAGTCGGCCAGATCGGTGATGCGTGTGCGGCGGTTGAAGCGGTAGCTCCATTCCCGGGCATAGCGCGGCAGGTGCTTGGCGCCGACACCGCGATAGGTGCCGTTGAGCCAGGTCTTCACGTTGGAAAACAGGACATGGACGACCGGCATCAAGCGCTCGGCATTCTTGCCTTCGCCTTGCACGACGGGGTGGTGGCGATAGGTGTCGCGGAGTCCGGCGTACCCCTTGAAGGCGTCGCTGGCGAGGCGGCTTCCGGGCCTGACCGAGGCGCGCACGAAGCCGCCCAGCTCGCGGGCGGTGGCCGCCGGGAGGATGGCGAGCCGCGCCCGGCCGGCGACGAAGCCGCTTCCCTTGATGCCCTTGCCCGGCCCGACCGGCCGCTTCTCGACGGCCATCACCAACAGGCTCTTGTTCGGGTTGGAAAGGCCCCGGCCCCGGCTCTCCGGCTTGCCGCGCCCGCCATAATAACTCTCGTCGACCTCGACCAAGCCCTCGAGCGGAAATTCCGAGCGCTCCGTCAGGGCATGACGCAGCTTATGAGCCATCAGCCACGCTGTCTCGTAGCGCAGATCCAACTCGCGGGACAGCAAAAGGGCCGAGACCCCACGCTTGTCGCGCGCCATCCACCACGCCGCCAGGAACCATTTGCGGAGCGGCGTGCGGGTGCGGTGGAAGATCGTCCCCGCCGTCACCGATTCCTGATGACCGCAACGGGCGCATTCGAAGATCCTGGGCCGCGCCGTCATTCGGTAGCTCCGCCGTTCGCCGCAGCGGGCACAGACATAGCCCTGCGGCCAGCGCAGCCGGGCCAGCGCCTCGATGCAGGCCGCTTCCGATCCGTGCCGTTCTTGAAACGCCAACATCCTGCCCATCGCACCGCCCTCCAAAAGCCCGAGACAATGCGATCAGCCTACATCCTCTACGTGAACATAACAAGAACATTTAGGCCGATCCTGTTTTAACCGGATAGGGACGATGATTAGAGTGCTAGCTAGCGTTTTCCTAGTCGGAGAATCGATCCATGCGCAAGATCGTCAGTACCGTTGTCGCCAGCGCCGCGATGCTGGCCTTCGCCACCGGCATCGCCGCCGCGGGTGAGGGTGGCTGCGGGTTCGGCAACCATGTGGTCTCCACGCCGATCGTCGACCAGAGCGTCGCCGACAGCTCTACGGTGACCACCACCGTGAAGACCGAGAAGGGCTCCTGAGCCACACGGTTTCGCCGCTTCGGCGGCGACTTCGAGATTGCGGCGGCCGGCACTCCGGCCGCCGTTTTCGTTATGAACCATCACTATCGTCCGAATTCTCCGCTGGCCAGCGGTTGTGAATCCACAGCCATTGCTCGGGGCGTTGGCGAATCCAGGCTTCCAGCTCGGCATTGATACGGATCATGATGGCGGCCACGTCGCGGTGGCGATCGCCGCTCGGCTCCACCCGCAGCGGCGGATACACGGTCATCCGAAAATGGGCGCCACCCAGCCGCTCCATGCGCGCCGGAAGCAGCGGACATCCGAATTTCAGCGCCAATTCCGCCGCCGCCGGCGCGGTCATGGCATCGCGCCCGAAGAAGGGAACGGGAATCCCGTCGTTCATTTTCTGGTCCACCAGCATGCCGAGGCTGCGCCCATCGCCCAGCGCTTTGATCAATAGGCGGGCGCCGGCGGGACCCTTGGGAATCTGCCCGCCGCGCAAGGCCTTGCGCCCGCGCCGGTATAGCCAGTCCACCAGCCGGTTGTTGGCCGCCCGGTAGACCACGTCGAGGGGAACCCGCCGATAGAGGGTCCCCAGGGGCAGGATCTCCCAATTGCCCAGATGTCCGGAGAAGAAGATGGCGGATTTGCCGGACTCCCGCGCCGCGTCGACGTGCTCTGCGCCGATCAGGTCCACCCGTTTGTCCGGCCCGTCGAACCGGAAGGCATCGATGTGGGGGTGTTCCGCCATCACCCGGATCAAATTGTCCCACATGCCGCGCACCACCGCGTTTCGTTCCGCCGGTGTCAGATCGGGCAGGGCGCGGGACAGGTTCCGATCGGCCCGTCGCGAGACGTCCAGACGTGGCCCCAAGGTTCGCCCCAACCATCCCCCGAGCCCCGAAGCCCAGGGCAGTGGCAGGATCGCGAACATCCCATAGGCGGCAAAGGCGAGCAGGCCTTCCACCGGGCGGAGGAGCCAGTGGCGCAGAGCGGCGGACGGGCGAACATTGCGGATCACGAAGGGCTCCCGACGCGATCCAGCAGGTCTTCGAGCGCCGCCGCGTCCGCCCATTCCAGGTCGACCGAGAATACGTCGATGCCGGCCTGCATCTCCGGGCTCAGGCGCACGGCGTCCTTGGCCGTCGTCACCGCCAGGGCGTGCAAATTCTGCGCCCGGGCGCGAATGCGCTCGATCTCCCGTGCCGTGAAGGGGTGGTGATCGGGGAATACATGCCGGTCCCGCACCCGACACCCCAGAGCTTCCAGGCCGTGGAAGAATCGCTCGGGGCGGCCAATGCCCGCGAAGGCGACCACGTCGTGACCTGCCAGTGATCGGGACTCCTCGGTCGGTACGAAACGTGCCTCGAGGAGCGGCAGCGGTGCGACACGGGCCCGCAGGTGCGCCACTGGCTGTTCCGCCCCGGCGCCGACGGCCACCACCGCCTGAACTCTGGACAGAGCGTCGCCAATGGGTTCGCGCAAGGGCCCGGACGGGATCAGGCGTTCGTTGCCGAATCCGGTCGTACCGTCCACCACCAGCAGGGACAGGTCCTTGGCCAAGCCGGGATTCTGCAGGCCATCGTCCATCAGGATGACGTTAGCGCCTTGGGCGATCGCAGCCCGTGCGCCGGCCGCCCGATCCCGGGAGACCCAAGTGGGCGCCACGACAGCCAACAGCAGGGCTTCGTCGCCCACGTCGCGAAACGAATGGCGCGCCCGGTCCACCCGCAGCGGTCCGCCTTCTCGACCCCCGTGGCCGCGGGTGAGGATATGGGGCACCCGGCCGCGGTCCGACAGGCGCCGGGCGAGACTCAGGACGACAGGGGTCTTGCCCGCCCCGCCCGCCACCACGTTGCCGGCGCAGATGACCGGTATCGCCGCCTTCTCGGTACGACCGAACGCCATGCGCAGGCGGGTGCCGGCGCCGTAGAACCAGCCCAAGGGCGTCAGGGCCCAAGCCGCCATGCCCGGGCGGTCCGGCGACGTGTACCAGAATTCAGGTGTCCGCATGGCAGGGCTGACCGAGGGGAACGGCGGCGAGGAATGGCGCCAGGGCCTCCATTGCCCGGTCCAGGACGGCCGATTCCGACTCCGCCACCGCGCGCGCGGCGGCGCCTCGGCGCGCCCTCGAGGCGGGGTCGGCGAGGTGGGATTCCAAGGCGTCTCCCAGGCCCGCTTCGTCTTCCACCGTCACCGCCGCCCCCGCCCCCAGAAGACGGCTGGCGATCTCGGAGAAGTTGGTCATGCCCGGCCCGAACAGGAGGGCACAGCCCAGCCGCGCGGGCTCCAGGGGGTTCTGACCCCCGTCGGCGGCCAGGGACTTGCCGACGAAGACCAGATCATGCAGTCGATACATCAGGCCCAGCTCACCCATGGTGTCGGCCACGTGGACCTGGGTCGTGGCTTCGGGCACCTCGCCGGCGGCACGCCGCGCCACCCGCAGTCCCATGGCCCGCAGTTCGGCGGTCACGGCGGTGCCGCGCTCCGGATGACGGGGCACGATGGTGGTCAGCAGTCCGGGATGGCCGGCTTCCAGCCGGGCGTGAATGCGGCCGGCGATGGCTTCCTCCCCGGGATGGGTGCTGGTGGCCAGCCATCGGGGGCGGTCGGCCAGGCGCCGGCCCGCCTTTTGCAGTTCGCCGTCGTCCACGGGAAGCAGCGGCGCGGCGAACTTCAGGTTGCCCAGGCAGCGGGCGCCGGATGCGCCCAGGGCCTGGAAGCGGGCCGCATCCTCCACCGTCTGTCCGGTGCACAGGGCGAAGCGGGAAAGCAGGCCGGCCGCCGCGGCGGGTGCCCGCCGCCACCGCCCGTAGGACCGGGGCGACATGCGCCCGTTCAGAAGCACCATGGGGATGCCGCGGGCCGCGGTTTCGTCGATCAGGTTGGGCCACAGCTCCGATTCCAGCCATAGGGCCAAATCGGGTCGCCAGTAGGCCAGAAAGCGGCGCACGTAGGCCCGGCGATCCACCGGCACGAATTGGTGCTGGGCCCTTGACGGCAGCCGGTCCGCCAGCAGGCGGGCGGAGGTGACGGTCCCCGTTGTCACCAGGAAGCGGGCGTCGGGACGCGCTCGGGCCAAGGCATCGATCAGGGGCAGCATGGACAGACCCTCCCCGACGCTGGCGCCGTGCAGCCAGACCAGGGGACCCGCTGGCCGTTCCCCGCCCGGCCACCCCAGGCGCTCGGCGAAACGGTCGGCGTCTTCCTTGCCAGAGGCCCGCCGAACCGCCAGCCAGGCCCGGATCGCCGGGCCGCCCACGGCCATCAGGCCCCGGTAGGCGGCCAGCAGCATCACGCGTTCTCGGCCGGCAAGGGTGCCGGCGTTACGGGAACCGCGCCGACGAGGCCGTCGGCTTCTCGCGTGATGTCGTTGAGGGCCGTTTCCAACTGTGCCCGGCAGACTTCGAGGGTGCCGGCGTCGGCGTCCCGTGGCACCCGGATCGGCGGTCCCCAGACGAAGGCGCCCCGGTTGAAGGGAAGCGCCAGGACGAACCGGTCCCATGTTGCCAGCACCCGCCGGCGGCCGGCGGAAAAGCTGACCGGAACCATGGGCGCGCCGCTCAAACGGGCCAGCGCGACCGCCCCCGACTGGGCCCGCATACGCGGTCCGCGGGGCCCGTCGGGGGTAAGGCCGATGGAGCTTCCGTCGCGGATCAGGCGCGCCATGCGGCGTAATGCCGCGGCGCCGCCCCGGGAGGACGACCCGACGACGGTGCGGAGGCCGAAATGGGCAGTGGTCCGCGCGATCAGTCGTCCATCCGGATGATCGGAAGTCAGGGTATGCAAAGGCCAACCATAGTCCCAGCAGTAGGGCATCATCATCAGCCGGCCGTGCCAGAAACAGAGGATGAACGGCTGTCCCTCGTCCCACAGGCGGCGCGGGATATGGCCGCCCACGGTGGACCAGCGTCCGGTCCGCCGGCACAGGCGAATGTACTGGGCGCCGATCCAGCATAGGACGGCACGAACCCCCTCGTTGCGCAGAAAGGCCTTGAGACCGAATTTCAAGGCCACGTCCGCCCGCGCCTCGCGGTCTGACTTGGATGGATCACGAGCCTCACCCGTGGGCGGGGACGAGGGTCTGGTCTCCATCGGCGAACTGCAGCGCATGCAGCCGGGCGTAAAGGCCGCCCCGCGCCAGAAGCTCCCCGTGGGTGCCCGTGTCGACGACCCGCCCGCTTTCCATCACGTGGATCAGATCCGCGTCCACGATGGTCGACAGCCGGTGGGCGATGACCAGTGTGGTGCGGCCGCTCATGAGCTGGGTCAGGGCCGCCTGGACCTGGCGTTCGGATTCCGTGTCGAGGGCCGAGGTCGCCTCGTCCAACAGCAGGATGGGTGCGTTCTTCAGCATCGCGCGGGCGATGGCGAGGCGCTGGCGCTGGCCGCCGGACAGGCGCACGCCGTGCTCGCCGACGATGGTGTCGTAGCCGTCCGGCAGGTCGACGATGAACTCGTGGGCCGCCGCGCGCCGGGCGGCGTCGACGATCTCGTCCTCGCTCGCCCCTGCCCGCCCATAAGCGATGTTGGCCCGTATGGAGTCGTCGAAGAGGGTGATTTCCTGGCTGACCAGGGCGATACCGTCGTAGAGCGACGGGAACGTGACGTCCCGCACATCGACCCCGTCGATGGTCACCCTTCCGGCATCGGTGTCGAAGAAGCGGGGGATCATGTTAAGCACGGTCGACTTGCCGGCGCCCGAGGGTCCGACCAGGGCCACCCGCCGGCCCGCCGGCGCGTCCAGGCTGACCCCGCGCAGCGCCGCCGGGCCGTCCTCACGGTAGGAGAAGGTCACGTTCTCCAGGCGCACTGTTCCTTGCGCGATCTTCAGGTCGACCGCATCGTCCCGTTCGCGGATGGCGGGCAACCGATCCAGGAGGTCGAACAGACGCTGGGCGCCGGCCAGGCCCTCCTGCAGGCTGGCGTTCAGGTTGGCGAGGCGCTTGAGGGGCTCGTAGGCCAGCAGCAGGGCGGTGATGAAGGAGAAGAAGGACCCGGCGTCGGTCTGATCGGCGATCACCCGGAAGCCGCCGTAGACGACGACCACGGCCACCGCCATTCCGCCCAGGGTCTCCATGATGGGGCTCGACAGGGCCCGGATGCGGGCGGCCCGGTAGGCCAGGTGGAAGATACGCTCGATCACGGCGGAGACGCGCGCCGCCTCGTAGCCCTCCATGCGATAGGCCTTGACCAACCGGATTCCCTGGAAGCACTGGCCCAGGAATGTGGTGAATTGTCCCATTTCCTCCTGGGTATTGGCAGTGACCCGGCGCATGCGCCGGCCCAGGCGCACGATCGGCAGCACGGCGGCGGGGAACACGAAAAAGGCGGCGAAGGCCAGTTGCCAGTCCTGGAAGAACATCACCGCCACCAGGCCGATCAGGGTCAGCAGATCCTTGCCGAACCCGGTGAGCCCGTTGGAAACCGCGACGCGCATCTGGTTGATGTCGACGGTGAATCGGGAAATCAGCCGGCCCGACGGGTTGTCGTGGAAAAAGGCCAGGTCCATGCGAGCCAGGTGGGCGAACAGGCGCCTCTGGGTATCGGCGATGATGCGCAAGCCGACGAAGCTCATGATCGTCGCCTGGGCGTAGCTCGCGCCGCCCTTCACCGCGAAGGTGGCGAGCACGGCGCCGGCCACCAGCCACAGCATTTCCTCGCGTTTAGCGATGAAGACGTCGTTGACCACGGGCTCCATGAGCCACGCGGTGAGCGCCGTGGCACCGGCCATGAGGGCCATGAAGAGCAGGGCCAGCAGCAGCCAGCCCAGGTACTGGCGCACACTGTCGCGCAGCAGACGGCCCACCAATCGGTGGGTCGCGTGCCGTGTCGAGGCCGGGATGGCCGATTCGCTGTTCAAGGGCTTCCTGTCCCCTCCCCGAATCCGTCCGGCGCGGGGCGCCCCGCGACCATAGCACGCACCGCCGCCCGGTCCAACGAACGCCCATGAATCGAGGGTTTTGGCAAGGTCAGTCCGAGAGGCGGCAATGCCTCGGCCAAAGGCTCTTCATGTCGTCCGGCCCGCGATTTCCTGGAGGATACGACGGACGGCGGCCTCCATGGGCTTGAGGTCCTTTCGGCAGGTCTCCCACAGAACGACCGGATAGCTATTGTGGTAGTCGTGACGCAGCACATTGCCGATTCCGGCGATGGCTTTCCACGGGATGGTGGGCTCTTTGGCCTTGAGGTCTTCCGGCAGTCGGCGGCTGGCTTCCGAGATGATTTCCAGGTTGCGCTCGACCAACTGTCGCGTGCGCCGGTCGGCACGGAAGCTCTCCGCATCGTGACCCGTGGTGTCAGCCTCGATGTTGGTGATCGCGGCAAGGATATGGTCGGCATGGACCGTGACCTCCTTCGCCATCAGAAGACGGCCTCCGCTTCACGCAGGACGCGATCCCTGATTGCCGGCTCGATGCCTTCGCGGGTCACGACGTCGACCTCGCGGCCGAGGCATTCCTCCAGCAGGTCCTTCACGGCGACCAGATCGACCAAGCTGAAGCGGGCCTCCGGGTCGATGTCGATCAGGACATCGATGTCGCTATCGGCGCGAAATTCGTCGTGAATGATCGAGCCGAAGAGGGCGAGGGACGTGATCCCCTGAACACGCAGCGTCTTTTCGAGACCATGAATGCAGGCGCGAACGTGTTCCTTCGACGCTGGCGCGCCGGTTGCCACCCCGGTGCCGTTGCTTTCGCGCGCGACGAGGAGCCGCAAAGCCTCGCGGATCACCTCGCTGGCGTTGTTGTAGAGCCCGGAGGCGACTTGGCGCCGAACGAAGCCTTCCAGCCGGGGGGTCAGCGACACGTTCATGGGTCCACGTCCTTCCCGGAATGGAATGGGCCCGATAACAAGAAATGTCAATGTATGTTATTGCTGACGGTCGGCACCGGGGTGCGGGGGAAGCCCTATGCCTTCAGCTTGTAGCCGGTGCGGAAGATCCACCAGACGATGCCCAGGCACAGCATGAGGAAAGCCAGGGTCATGGACAGGCTGACCGCGACGTTGACGTCGGCGATCTCGTAAAAGCTCCAGCGAAAGCCGCTGACCAGATAGACGACCGGATTGAACAGGGTCACCTTCTGCCAGAAGGGGGGCAGCATATCGATGGTGTAGAAGGTGCCGCCGAGGAAGGTGAGGGGGGTGACGATCAACAGCGGCACCAGTTGCAGCTTCTCGAAGCCTTCGGCCCAGATGCCGATGATGAAGCCGAACAGGCTGAAGGTCACACAGATCAGCACCAGAAAGGCGACCATCCACACGGGATGGGCGATGCGCAAATCGACGAAGAAACCGGCGGTCAGCAGGATTATGGTCCCCAGGATGAGGGACTTGGTGGCCGCCGCGCCGACGTAGCTGACAACGATCTCGACGAACGACACCGGGGCCGACAGCAGCTCGTAGATGGAGCCGATGAAGCGGGGAAAATAGATCGCAAAGGCGGCGTTGGAGACGCTCTGGATCATCAGCGAAAGCATCAGCAGCCCGGGCACGATGAAGGCGCCGTACTCGACGCCTTCCACCTGGTTGATTCGCGACCCGATGGCGCCGCCGAAGACGATAAAAAACAGCGACGTCGACAGCACCGGGGCGACGATGCTTTGCAGGATGGTCCGTTTGGTGCGGTTCATCTCGTAGAAGTAGATGGCGCGAATGGCATGGAAGTTCATGGCTGGCGCCTCACCAGTCTGACGAAGATCTCCTCCAGCGAGCTCTGGCTGGTGCTGAGGTCGCGGAAGCGGATGCCGGAATCGGCAAGATCGCGAAGCAGGCGAGTGATGCCCGTGCGCTCCGCCTGGCTGTCGTAGTCGTAGGTGAGCTCGCGGCCGTCGGTCGACAGGGACAGGCGGTAGTCGGCGAGCGCCTGGGGCACGGCGGCGAGGGACTCATGGAGCAGGAGGATGAGCTGCTTGCGCCCCAGCTTGCGCATCAAGGCGTCCTTCTCCTCGATGACGATGATCTCGCCATGGCTGATGACGCCGACCCGCTCGGCCATCTCTTCGGCTTCCTCGATGTAGTGGGTGGTCAGGATGATGGTGACTCCGGACCGCTGCAGGGCGCGCACGACGCCCCACATGTCGCGGCGCAGCTCCACGTCGACGCCGGCGGTGGGTTCGTCGAGGAACAGGACGCGCGGCTCGTGGGACAGCGCCTTGGCGATGAGCAAGCGGCGCTTCATGCCGCCGGACAGGGTCATGATCTTGGCGTCGCGCTTGTCCCACAGCGCCAGGTCGCGCAGCACCTTCTCGACGTGGGCGGCATCGCGCGGCTTGCCGAACAGGCCGCGGCTGAAGCTGACCGTGTCCCATACGGTCTCGAAAGCCTCGGTGGTCAGCTCCTGGGGCACCAGGCCGATCATCGATCGCGCCCGGCGGTAGTCGCGCACGATGTCGTGACCGCCGACGGTAACGGCCCCCGCGGTCGGGTTGACGATGCCGCAAACGATGTTGATCAAGGTCGTCTTGCCGGCGCCGTTGGGCCCGAGGAGGGCGAATATCTCCCCTTCCCGGATCTCCAGGCTGACGCTTTTCAGGGCCTCGAACCCGCCGTCATATGTCTTCGACAGGCCGCAAATGGAGACGATGGGCAATACGCTACTGGCCGGCGACGGTCATGCCGTCGATGCGCACCGTCGGGGAATCGGTGCCGTAGCGGAAGACCAGATCGTCGGCTGGCACCAGGTTGGCGAACATGTCGTTCAAGTGGCCGGCGACGGTCACTTCGCTTACCGCATCGGCCCGGACCCCGTTTTCGATCCAGAAGCCGGCGGCGCCGCGGCTGTAGTCGCCGGTCACGCCGTTGACGCCGAAGCCGATAAGCTCGGTGATGTAGAGCCCCTGGCCGATGTCCGCCATCAGGGCCTCGGGCGTGGCCGTTCCCGGCGCCAGGGAGAGGTTGGTGGGCGCCGGCGAGGGCGGCGAGGATGTGCCGCGGGCGGCGTTTCCGGTCGTGGTCAGGCCCAGTTGACGGGCCGAGCGCAAATCCAGGATCCAGCCCTTGAGGACGCCGTCCTCGACAAGGGCGCGTCGGGCCGTGGCGACCCCCTCGCCGTCAAAGGGTTTGGAGCGCAGTCCCCGCCGCCGCAGGGGGTCGTCGACGATATCGATGCCGGGGGCGAAGATCCGCTGATCCATCTTGTCTTTCAGGAACGAGGTGCCCCGGGCCACCGACTGCCCGTTCACCGCGCCCGCCAGGTGGCCGAGCAGGGACCGCGCCGCCCTGGGGTCGTAGATCACCGGCACCTGCGCCGTCGATACCTTGCGCGGGTTCAAGCGCGCCACGGCGTTCTCGCCGGCGGTGCGGCCCACGTCCTCGGGGGAGCGCAGCTCGCCGCTGTGAACGCCGGCGGTGTAGTCGTAGTCCCGCTCCATGCCGGTGCCCTCGCCGGCCAGCACCGAGGCGCTGATGCTGACGTGGGTAACGCTGTAGGCCCTGGCGAAGCCGTGGGTGGCGGCCAGCGCGATGTCGGCGCGGCCCCAAGCGGCTTCCCCGCCTTCGGAGTTGGTCACGCCAGGCACCGCGCGGGCGGCGTCCTCGGCCCGCGCCGCCCAGTCGATCAGGGTCTCGGGCGACGGTTCCGCGTCCTCGCAGATGTCCAGGTCCGGCGCGTCGCCGGCCAGAAGCGCGGTCTCGGCGAGGCCGCAGAAGGGATCCTCGGGCACCGAGCGGGCCATGGATACGGCGCGCTCCGCCAATTCGCCGAGGGCCGCCGCCGACAGGTCCGAGGACGACACCACGGCCTGGCGGCGGCCGACGAACACGCGCAGGCCCAGATCCAGGCTTTCCTCCCGTTCCAGGGTCTCCGGCCGGCCGAGGCGCTGGGCGTGGCTCAACGACGTGCTGCCGACGAGCACCGCGTCGGCGGATTCGGCGCCCATGGTGCGGGCGCTGGCCAACAGATCGGTCAAGCGTTGCAGCCGATCTTCCTCGGCCATTGGCGCTGGTTTGGTCATGACGCTCCTTTCGCGACCGCTTGTCGGCCGGGTTTCGGTTCTTATATGCGACGGATAGGCCGCGTTGCCAGGGCGGAAGGGATCGCCGGGGTCCGGACCTGTACTCAGGTTTCCGGTTTGTTGCTATAATGTGTCAGCCCACGCTAGAAACGACGGCCGGCCCAACACCGCTCCGTGGCACCGGCCCAATGATCGCAGGGAGTCCGAGTGCACCGCCATGACCGCCACGACAGCAACACCCGTGGAGTCCAGGGCTGATCGTCAACAGCTGGAATCGGCCGTCGTCCGCTTCGCCGGCGATTCCGGCGACGGCATGCAGCTGACGGGAGGCCAATTCACCGAAGCCACGGCCCTCGCCGGCCAGGACCTGGCCACGTTCCCCGATTTTCCGGCCGAGATTCGCGCCCCGGCGGGCACCACGTTCGGCGTGTCTTCCTTCCAGATCAACTTCGGGTCCCGCCGTATCAAGACAGCGGGCGACATGGTCGACGTGCTGGTGGCCATGAACCCGGCGGCCCTGAAGGTGGAACTCCACAACCTCAAGGCCGGCGGCCTGCTGATTGTCGACAACGGGTCCTTCAGCGAACGCAACATGCGCAAGGCCGGTTTCACCGACCATCCGCTGCGGGACGGGAGCCTCGACAAATATCGGGTCGTGGAGATCGACATCTCCGCCATGACCATGGAGGCGGTGAAGGACAAGGGCCTCAGCAACAAGGAGGCCATGCGCTCCAAGAACATGTGGACGCTGGGCCTCATCTTCTGGATGTTCGGCCGCGACCGTCAGCTCACCATCGACCGGCTGACCAGCAAGTTCGCCAAGCGGACGGATATCGCCGATGCCAACATCGCCGCCCTCAACGCGGGGCATGCCTTCGGCGAGACGGCGGAGATGCCGGACGGCCTGAATGGGTTCGTCATTGAGCCGGCGGAAATCCCCCCCGGCCTTTATCGCACCGTCTCCGGCGGCGAGGCGCTTTCCTGGGGTCTCCTCGCGGGCTGCGAACTGGCCGGCCTGCCCATGTTCTTCGGCTCCTACCCCATCACCCCGGCCTCGCCCCTGCTGCACACGCTGGCTCATTTGAAGCACTTCGGCGTCGTCACCTTCCAGGCGGAGGACGAGATGGCGGCCGTCTGTTCGGCCATCGGCGCGTCCTACGCCGGGTCCATGGGCATCACCTCGAGTTCCGGTCCCGGCGTGGCCCTGAAGGCGGAAGCCATCGGGCTGGCGATTACGGTCGAACTGCCTCTGGTGGTGGTCAACTCCCAGCGGGCCGGCCCCTCCACCGGCATGCCGACCAAAACGGAACAGTCCGACCTCTATCAGGCGGTTTTCGGCCGCAACGCCGACAGCCCGCTGGTGGTGCTGGCGGCGCGTTCGCCGGGGGACTGTTTCGAGGTGGGTATCGAGGCGGTGCGGCTGGCGGTCAAGTTCATGACGCCGGTGATGCTGCTGACCGACGGCTACGTCGCCAACGCAGCCGAGCCGTGGGCGATCCCCGACTTCACGGACACCGAGCCCTTCCCGGTGGTCTTCCGCACCGACCCGGAGGACTTCCACCCCTATGTCCGCGACCCCGAGACCCTGGCCCGGCACTGGGCCATTCCCGGGACGGACGGCCTGGAACACCGCGTCGGTGGCCTGGAGAAGGACTACGAGTCGGGCAATATCTCCTATGACTCCAACAACCACCAGCGGATGACCGACGTGCGGCGCAACAAGATCAATGGGGTGGCCAAGGACATCCCGCCGCAGGCCGTGGAATTGGGCAACGACTCTGGGAAGATGGCCGTAGTCGGCTGGGGATCGACCTATGGCGCGATCAATCGGGCGGTGGACAATGTCCGCAAAGAGGGGCTGGACGTTTCCCACATCCACCTGCGCCACATCTGGCCCTTGGCCGCGAACCTGGGTGCGTTGCTCGCCGGCTTCGACCGTGTGCTGGTACCGGAGATGAACACTGGCCAGCTCGTCACCGTTCTGCGCAGCGAGTACTTGGTCCCGGCACGGGGGCTCAACAAGGTCTCCGGCCTTCCTTTCCGCATCGCCGAGATCGAGGCAGCCATTCACGCCCAACTGGAAGCCTGACCGTCAACGCCATTTTAGAGGCCGTCCCATGAACGTCGTCTCCCCGCCCGCCAAGCTCTCGGCCAAGGACTTCGCCTCCGACCAGGAGGTGCGCTGGTGCCCCGGCTGCGGCGACTACGCCATCGTCAAGTCGGTACAGCGCACCCTGGCCGAAATGGCGGTGCGCCCGGAAATGACGGTGTTCGTTTCCGGCATCGGCTGCGCCGCGCGCTTTCCCTACTACATGGCGACCTACGGCTTCCACACCATCCATGGCCGCGCGCCGGCGATCGCCACGGGGATCAAGCTGGCCAACCCGGAGCTGGACGTGTGGGTCGTCTCCGGCGACGGCGACGCGCTGTCGATCGGCGGCAATCACCTGCTGCACGTCCTGCGCCGCAACGTGGACATGCAGTTCCTGCTGTTCAACAACGAGATCTACGGCCTCACCAAGGGCCAGTACTCGCCCACCTCGCGCATCGGCACCAAGTCGCCGTCGACGCCCTTGGGCTCCCTCGAGGCGCCGGTGTCGGCGGCCCAGTTTGCCCTCGGCGCCGGGGGACGGTTCGTCGCCCGCTCCGCCGACACCCTGATGAAGCACCTGCCGGTGGTGCTCAAGCGGGCCCACGCCCACAAGGGCTGCTCGTTAATCGAGATCTTCCAGAACTGCATCGTCTACAACGACGCCATTTTCGCCGACTTCACCGAACGGGACATCGCCCCCGACGCCCAGATTCACGTCGAGCACGGCAATCCCCTGATATTCGGCAAGAACAGCGACAAGGGACTGCGCCAGAAGCCCGATGCCCTGGAACTGGAAGTGGTCACCGTCGGCGAGGACGGAGTCAGCGAGTCGGACCTCCTGCTCCACGACGAGACCAATCGCCCCCTGGCCATGCTGCTGGCCGGCATGCAGCCGCCCGATCCGGTGGCCCTCGGCGTCCTCTACTGCGATCCCGCGCCCACCTACGACGATAGCGTTCGCCAGCAAATCGCCGCCATCAGCGAGAAGCAGGGCAAGGGGGACGTGAACGCCCTGCTGCGCGGCGGACATACCTGGACGGTCAATTAACCCGGCCGAAGTTCGAGGATAGGGGGCGGCCGGGTGCCGATCAGCGTTGCCATCGTCGGCTCGGGGCCGGCCGGGTTCTACACCGCCGACGCCCTGCTCAAGCAAGGCGATGTGGCGATCGATATCGTCGACCGGCTGCCGACGCCCTTTGGCCTGATCCGCGCCGGCGTCGCGCCCGACCACCAGACCACCAAGAAGATCCAGCGCAAGTTCGAGCAGACGGCCATCGAGGCGTCGGTGCGCTATTTCGGCAACGTGGAAATGGGCCGCGACGTGACCCTGGACCAGCTTCGCGGCATGTACGACGCCGTGGTCCTGGCCGTCGGCGCTTCCGTCGACCGCAAGCTGGGCGTCCCCGGCGAGGACAAGACGGGTGTTCACGGCTCGGCCGCCTTCGTTGGCTGGTACAATGCCCATCCGGATTTTCGTCAGTTGAACCCGGATCTCAACGTCAACGCCGTCGCGGTGATCGGCGTCGGCAACGTGGCCATCGACGTGGCCCGGGTTCTGGTCAAGACGCCGGAAGAGATGGCCACCTCCGACCTGCCGGATTACGCCGCGCGCGCGATCCAGGATTCACCCATCACCGACGTCTACATCGTCGGCCGCCGGGGCCCCGTCGAAGCCAAGTTCACCAACGTCGAACTGCGCGAGATGGGTAAGCTCGAGGACTGCGTCCCGCAAGTGGACCCAGCGGTGCTGCCCGAATCCGTGGGCGAGGGGTGGGAGGATCGGGATCGCCGGGTGCGGGAACGCAACCTGGCCAGCCTCAAGGAATTCGCCGGGCACCGCCGCGACGAGATGAGGAAGGCGGTGCATTTCCTGTTCTACGCCTCGCCGGTTGAGATCTTGGGCAGCGAGCGGGTGGAGGGACTGCGGCTCGAACGCACGCGCCTCGAGGGCGGCCGCGCCATCGGCACGGGCGAGACCTTCGACATTCCCTGCGGCCTGGTGATCCCGGCGGTGGGTTACCGGTCCCTGTCCGTGGACGGCGCCCCGTGGGACGACCGGGCCAGCGTGGTGCCCAACGACGACGGCCGGGTGGCGGAACGGCTTTACTGCGTCGGCTGGATCAAGCGTGGCCCCACCGGCGTCATCGCCACCAACCGCCCGGACGGGGTCGCGGTGGCCCAGTACATCGCCGCCGACGCCGCCGCCGGCGGCCGCCTGGGCCGGGAGTCCCTGACCGCCCTGCTCAAGGACCGGGGCATCCGGGTGACCACGATCGAGGACTGGCAGACCATCAACGAGGTGGAAGCCGCCGCCGCCAAACCCCCCGCCCCGCGCAAGAAACTCGTCACCATCGACGAGATGCTCGCCGTGCTCGACGGCAAGTAGGACGACCTGGGCAAGCGACATTATTCGCCGCATCCAGGCGTTTGTGGAACTCGAAGACATTGAAATAATGGGCGAAGGCCGATGACGGTGTTACTCGACGGCGGAATGGGGCAGGAATTGCGCGCCCGCGGATTCAACGCCGACGCCAAGGTCGCCGGTCTCGCCCTGATCGAATCGCCCTCGGTGGTGTGCGATGTCCACCGGGAGTATATCGCCGCCGGGGCGGAGGTGATCACGACCTGGAACTACGCCGTGACGCCCCATCGCCTGGCGCTCTCCGATCTTCGCGACAGGCTCGGGGGGATCACCCGCATCGCGGTCGACATGGCCAACCAGGCGCGCGAGGGCAGGGCGGGCGTGCGCGTGGCCGGCTCGTTGCCGCCCTTGCGCGCGAGCTATGAGCCCAACCCCCAAGATCCCGTTTCCATGGCCGAGGAATACGCTGAAATCGCTGGCCGTCTGGCGCCGGGCGTCGACCTGTTCATTTGCGAGACCATGTCGAGCGCGGGCGAAGCCGCGGCCGCGGCCGGCGCCGCCACGGCGCATGGCAAGCCGGTCTGGGTCTCGTGGACGCTTCGGGACGAGCGTGACGGCCTGTTGCGCAGCGGCGAGACGGTGGACGCGGCCTTGGCCGCCGTAGACGGCATGCCGGTCGAAGCCGTGCTGTTCAACTGCTGCGACGCGGCCGCCATTGCCGATGCGATGCCGGGCCTGCGGGCGAAGACGACGCGGTCCATCGGCGCCTATGCCAATGCCTTTATGCCTATCGCCAAGGATTGGAAGCGCGACGGTCTTCATCTGCGCGATCTGCGCGACCTTACGCCCGAGGATTACGCCCACTTCGTGGCCAAGTGGCGCGCCGCGGGCGCCGAAATCGTCGGCGGATGCTGCGGCATCGGCCCGACCCACATAGCGCGCCTGCGCAAGGAGTTGGACCGAGTCGGGTAGGAGACGGAATGAAAGTGACCGACCGTACCTTTGTCCATGGGACTCCACTCGGGAGACACCACAACAGGCCGCGGTCTCGGACCGAACCCCTTCAAAGCGCCGAGGACTATCGGCAGGCGGCCCCTACACCGCGTCCAGCGCCTGGGTCAGGTCGGCGATCAGGTCCTCCGGGTGTTCTATGCCGACGGAAATGGGACCATGGCCGGCGTCACCCCCAGCACAAGCTGCTCGTCGGGTGGCACGTCCGAATGGGTCATGGTGCCGGGATGCTCCATGAGGGACTCGGTGCCGCCCAGGCTGACTGCCAGCTTGGCCAGTTGCAGGGCGTTGAGCAGCCGGAAGGCTTCGGCCTCGCCGCCGTGGACCTCGAACGAAAAGGTGGAACCCGGGGCCTTGCACTGGCGGCGGTAGACTTCTTTCTGAGGGTCGTCGTCGGTCAGGAATCCAAGGTAGTGCACGGCCTTGACCTTGGGGTGGTCGACCAGGAACTCGGCGACGTAGCGGGCGTTCTTCATAGAACTGGTCATGCGCAGCTTCAGGGTCTCCAGGCTGCGCATGAGGAGCCATCCGGCCTGCGGGTCGCAGATGGTGCCGAGGATGGTGCGCATGCCGGCGACCGGCGCGATCAAGGCCTTGGGCCCCAGGCAGGCGCCGGCGATCACGTCGCTGTGGCCGCCCACGTACTTGGTCAGGGAATAGATCACCAGGTCGGCGCCATGGAGCAGGGGCTGCTGCCACAGGGGCCCCAGGAAGGTGTTGTCGACGATGACCAGGGACCGGTGGCCGGTCCGCCGCTCCAGGTCCTCGGCCACCCGCCGGCAGCGGGCGATGTCGACCAGGGCGTTGGTGGGGTTGGCCGGCGTCTCCAGATAGATCACCGGCACCCGTCCTTGGGCCCGCGCCGTCTCCGCCGCCGTCTCCAACGCCCGGTCGCCGGGGCCGGCCAGGAAGCCCACCCGTTTGACCCCGAACTGGGGCAGGATGTTGTGGACCAGGAACTCGGTGCCGCCGTAAACGGGATCGCTGTGGATCAGCACGTCCCCCGGGCGGCAGAAGGTGAATAGGGTGGTCGAGATCGACGCCATGCCGCTGCAGAACACCAGCCCGGCCTCCGCCTCGTCCCACAGGGTCAGGCGGTCCTCCAGGATCTCCAGGTCCGGGTTGTTGAGCCGCGAATAGATCAGCCCCGGTTCCTCCTGGGGGTGCTTCTCCCGCAGCCCGTAGGCCAGTTCGAAGAAGGATTTGCCCTCCTCGGCGGTCTTGAAGACGAAGGTCGAGGTCTGGAACAGGGGACATTTCACCGCCCCTTCCGACAGCGCCGGGTCGTAGCCGTAGCTCATCATCAGGAATTCGGGGCGCAGCGGATGGTTGTTCAGGGTCCGCTGCCGATAGGACCGGGTCGCCGTGCTCATGAGTCAATCTCCTTCAATGGTCCTCTGCGCTAGCGCGTGGGATAGGGCGTACCGTCCTTATGGCTATAGGTGCCGCCCCGGCTGCGCTGCAGGAGTTGCATGTCGATGTCCGAATAGACCGCGTCGTCGTCCGGATTGCGGCTTCCCACCTCGATGCAGGTGACAGGACTGTCGGTATTGTTGACCAAGTGGTGGCCGTTGGTCTCGCCGGCGGGGAAGCCGGCGCACATGCCGGGCTTCAGGGGCGTCTCGCCTGCATCGGTGATCAGCGTCGGCTCTCCCGACAGGACGTAGATCCACTCGTCCTCGTGGCTGTGGGCATGGCGTTGGGAAGACCAGCATCCCGGCGGTACGGTCAGGATATTGACCCCGAAGTCGGTGAGGCCGAAAGGATCGCCCAGGGCCCGCTTGCTGCGCGGGTTGCAAGGCTCGTCGAAGGGCGACGGATAGGCGCTGCCCGCCCGCTCGGGCAGGCTGTCGGCGGCGGCGGCAATGGGGCGATCGGGGTCCATGGCGGGTCTCCTGCAAGGGAATAGGCGTTGACGAATGGGGGAGTGTAGACGGCCATCTCCTCGGGGTCATCGGCCGCCCTTGGCGGGCAGCGCCGGAGGGAGGTAGGATTGCCTCTTTCCGCCTGCCGCCCGAGGAGACCGCCATGAGCCCGACCACCGTCACCGCCCTGGAGACCCGATCCGATCCGGTCATCCGGGCCCGCGAGGATCTGGCCGCCCTTTTCCAACTCGGCGCCCGCGCCGGCTGGCAGGAGGGCTCGGGCGGTCATATCAGCATGGTCGTGCCCGGCGCCCCGGATCGCATTCTGGTCAATACCTACGGCCGCTGGGAGTTCGTCATCGCCAGCGAACTGGCGGTGCTGGACTTGGATGGCAACCGGCTGGACGACGGCGGCGGCCGGGTCGACGCGGCGGCGCTCTTTATCCACACCTGCGTCCACCGGGCCAATCCGCGGGCGCTGGTGGCGCTCCACAGCCACATGCCCCACGCCACGGCCCTGACCATGCTGGAGGACCCAACCCTGCCGCCGGCCTACCAGACGGCGCTGCGCTATTATGGGCAAGTGGCCTATGTCGACGAATACCGGGGCGGCGTTCAGGACGCCGAAGAGGGCGAGCGCATCGCCCGCGGCGTCGCGGGAAAGCCGGTGGTGTTCCTGGCCAACCACGGAATCCTCGTCACCGGCACCACGGTGCCCGAGGTGTTCGAGCGCACGACCATGCTGGAGGAGGCCTGCAAGCGCCACTTCATCGCCTCCCAGATGGGACGCCTGAAAATGGTGGCGGCGGACGTGGCCGAACACTACGCCGCCCGCTTCACCGCGCCCACGGACAAGACCGCGGATTTCTGGGCCTCGCACTTGCGGTTCCTGGACGGGGTCGAGCCGGACTATCGGCGTTGAAGACTTGACTCGCGGCGCTTGTCCGTCTAGTTTCCGGAAACGTATCCGGTAACGAGGCAATCGTGAGCGAAGCGAACACGACAAGCGGTCCCCGAGTCCGGGTGGCTCGGCATCGAGCAAAGTCCGCGGCGCGCGGATCGCGGCGAGTGGAAGTGACAATCCCGGCCCGGGACACCCAATTCGTCAAGGCAATCGCCGATGCGCTTCGTTCTGGCGGGCAGGACGCCGAACGCATTCGTGCGATGTTCAAGCCCATCGTGTCGGCAAGAAGAGCTCGAACCGGGGCCGAACTGGTCGCTTTCTTTCGTGAATCACCCCTGGTCGAGGCGGAACTGACCATCGAGCGAGATCAATCGACAGGACGCGCCATCGACCTTGAGCAATGACGTTCCTGCTGGACACCAACGTCATCAGCGAAACCGTCAAACGGCAGCCCGAAGGGCGCGTCCTTTCGTGGTTAAGCGATCAAGTCCCGAGCGATCTCTTCTTGACGTCCGTAACGATTGGCGAACTGGTGCGCGGCGCCCGTCGTCTCCACGACTGGGAGCGACGACAGCTCTTTGAGAAATGGATCGAAGACGATCTGGTGAACCAGTTCGAAGATCGCATTCTGCCCTTCGATCACGCCGCCGCTCGCATCTGGGGACAGATCATGGGAGACGGAGATAGGGTCGGGCAGCCACGCCCTGCCGCGGACGCCCAGATCGCCGCGATCGCACGCCATCACCGCCTCACGCTGGTGACGCGGAACATGAAGGACTTCGCGCCGCTGGACGTGCCGCTGTTCAATCCCTGGACGGACGATTCAACGTCGTGATGGAGTGGATCCTCCGAGGCGCAGATCTTGGGACCGCCTCCCGGCGGCAAACGACGCGCTTGAAACGACGCTCGTGTTCCTCGTATAATTCGAATTATACGAGGAACACGAATGGCTGAAGTCACGTCCACACAGTTCATCAGAACGCCGGGCGTCTATCAGGATCAGGCGCAACGGGAGCCGGTCATCGTCACCAAGCACAATCGCCAGCACACGGTGCTTCTGTCCGCGCAGGAATACCGCAGACTGAAGCGCCGCGACCGTGAGGTGTTTCGGGTCGGCGAACTCTCCGGCGCGGATGTCGCGGCGATTGCCGCGGTCGAAGCGCCGGAGGAAGCGACGGCATTCGATCACGAACTCAAAGGTGAAGATGGGTGAGTTTGCCGACGCCGCGACCCGGCCTCGTCATCCGATACTCCTATCTGTGGGCGCGCGAGCACGATCAAGGACGTAAGGAAGGTGTCAAGAATCGCCCCTGCGCCGTGCTTCTCGCCACCCGCACGGACGAAGGCGATCTTCGGGTCATCGTCCTTCCGATAACGCATACGCCGCCACATGACGCCGCAAGCACGATCGAAATCCCGGCGTCAACCAAGCGTCGCCTCGGTCTCGACAACGACCAATCATGGATCGTCCTGACGGAGGGAAACGCCTTCGCCTAGCCGGGGCCAGACCTTCGGTTCGCGCCGGATGGCGGGCCCGAAAGCATCGCCTTGGGCTTCCTGCCGGCTGGCTTGATCAACGCCATGCGGGACCGCTTCCTGGCGCTGCATGAGCGGAACAAAGCGCGGTTCGTGCCCCGAACTGAATAGTCGCCTGTGAGGTATCCCCTCGGGGCGATCAAGGCACGTGAGAGGGCCTCGAACCACCTCGGCGGGAGGGGGATGAGCCTGACGATTGGAACTGAATATCCGCCACCGTTCGGCGCTCGGTCACCTCCTCAACGATCTGAACTGAACTCAAGCACATTGTTCTTCGCACGTATTTCCCTGTCCTGCACTTGCTGTACGACCACAATCCAAGACCCTCCAAAATGCTCCTCGTTCCCCACAATTCATGCTAGTTTTTCCCCATGTGGAAACTGGGCACATCCGTTCTGACGACCCTTGCCGTCCTTCTGTTCATTGCCATTGGAGTCATTGCCATTGGAGGGGGTGGCACGGTGTCGGCGCAAGACACCTGCAACTGCCAAGGATATTCAGGTCCTGGCGGTCCGCAATACAGGGGTGCGGGAGGGGCAAGATTCGATGGTGCGGGTGGACCGGCATATGATGGACCAGGCGGTCCGGCATATTCCGGTCCAGGCGGCCCCTGCTATGCGGGTCCCGGCGGCCCTTGCTATTCGGGGCTAGGCGGCGGCGGGTCTTGTCCGGCAGTCTGCAAATAAGACCCAATACTTAATAATCTTTCATTTATTTTAGTCGTGTGATGTAGATGCCGAGGCAATGTCGTATTGACCGGATATCTAGACTTTAATCAATTCTCTCGCTAGTGTCCGGGAACGTTTCCGGATATGGAGAGTGCTTTGAACACGACGTGATCAGCGAGCAGCGCCGGACGCCGGGTGGCACGGCACCGGGCAAAGACCGCGGCAAGTGGGGCACGGCGGGTCGAATTCACGATTCCGGCGCGCGGTACGCAACTGATCAAAGCAATCGCCAGCGCGTTAAGGAATGGCGGGCAGGAGGCTGAACGCATCCGTGCGCTTCTCAAGCCCATCCTCACCGCGAAGAAGGCCCGCACCGGTGCCGATCTGGTCGCCTTCCTTCGCGCGTCACCGGTAGGGACGTGGCCCCAACGTGGAACGCCCGCTCACCAACTACGGCACGAAACGCCCGCAAGATCACTTGCGGCGTATCGGGTATCGCATCGTCGCCCGTAAGCTCACGAATGCGAGCACCACTGATCGCCGCCACTGGCGGAAGGACATGCAGGTCGATCATGCTCCGGAAGCTGTTGGAGCTCGGCCAAGCGGATTGTTCTTGCCGTTGTTTTCGGCGTCTGGCTTCACCCATCATACCTCTCCCCAAGTTCAGCTGAAGGCCGCGACCACGGTCTCGATGGGGAGAAACAGGGTTCGGCTGTCGGCAGGATATTCGATGAATTCCGCGCACTTCATGTAGAAACGCTTCGCCGCATCGTCCTTGGCGTGGACGAGCACCGCCCCAATGCCGATGCTCTGTGAGGCGACCGCGATGCGGCGCAGGGCGTCTGAAAGAATGTCAGCGCCGAGTCCTTTGCCCGCATGGTCGCGGCTGACCGCGAGCCGCCCGATGACAGAGACCGGAACCGTATCCGGGGCGTTGCGCCGGACCTTGCCCGGCGCGGCCGAGCGTTCGACCGCACCGGCGGAGATGCAGAAATAGGCAACCACCCGGTTGCCCTCGCAGACGACATAGGTTCGTGAGAATCGGCTTTCATTCTTCGGAGCGCGATGCCTCAACCAGTCGTTTAGCGTCGGTTCGCCGCAGTCGAAGGCCGAGAGGTCATGTTCGACGGTCAGGGGAATGGGTGCCGAAAGTAGAGGATTAGACCCTTCTGGCTCGTGCGTTACCTCTCCCATGCCGGAACTCGGCGCAGCAGCGACCGCAGCTTCGGTCCCGGTGCGGGAGGATTGTCGAGCGCGTGCACGAAGGAATCGTAGCGCTCGGGATCGAGCACAAAGAGCCGTTGGTCGAGCAGCACGTCGATCGCCTCCCGCCGGGCGCTCTCGATCATGAACTCGGTGCGCGTCTTTCCGAGGATCGCCGCCGCGTCGTCGATGAGCTGGCGGGTATGCGTCCCAATGCGCAGGTTGATGCTACCCTTCGTATCGGTGGTCGAAGGGCGATCCGCAATCGCCGTGGTCGCGGCCCCCAAGCTTTCCGAAGATGAAGAGCGGCTCTTTGACATGAGTGAGAACATGCACTGTTGTATCTACAATGTCAATACGCATGGCTCCGCAACACGGGCTTCGACGGTCAATGGCAATATAGGCACCGCCTTGTATTTCCAACGAAATACCGCGCTGATACCCTTGATAACGTCCCCTTCCCCTCACTCCCACTCGATGGTCCCCGGCGGTTTCGAGGTGACGTCGTAGACCACCCGGTTGATGCCCTTCACCTCGTTGATGATGCGGCTGGCGGTGGCGCTCAAGAAAGCGTGGTCGAAGGGGAACGAATCGGCGGTCATGCCGTCGGTGGAGGTCACGGCCCGAAGAGCGCAGACGTGTTCGTAGGTGCGGGCGTCCCCCATCACGCCCACGGTCTGCACCGGCAACAGCACGGCGAAGGCCTGCCAGATGGCGTCATAGAGCCCCGCCTTGCGAATCTCGTCCAGGTAGATGGCGTCGGCCCGGCGCAGGGTTTCCGCCTTTTCCCGGGTGATGGCGCCGGGAATGCGGATGGCCAGCCCCGGTCCCGGAAATGGGTGGCGGCCGACGAACACCTCGGGCAGGCCCAGTTCGCGGCCCAGGGCCCGCACCTCGTCCTTGAACAGCTCCCTCAGGGGCTCCACCAGGGCCATGTTCATGCGCTCCGGCAGGCCGCCCACGTTGTGGTGGGACTTGATGGTCACCGACGGCCCGCCGGCGAAGGAGACGGATTCGATCACGTCCGGATAGAGGGTGCCTTGGGCGAGGAAATCCGCCCCACCGGCCTGGGCCGCTTCCTCCTCGAAGATGTCGATGAAGGTGGCGCCGATGATCTTGCGCTTGCGTTCCGGATCGGTGACCCCGTCCAGCTTGGACAGGAACAACTCCCCCGCGTCCCGATGCACCAGGGGGATGTTGTAGTGGCCGCGGAATAGCTCGACCACATCACGGGGCTCGTCGTGCCGCATCAGGCCGGTGTCGACGAAGACGCAGGTGAGCCGAGGGCCCACCGCCTCGTGCAGCAGCAGCGCCGCGACCGACGAATCGACGCCCCCCGACAGCCCGCACAGCACCCGGCCCTCGCCCACCTGCTCGCGGATGCGGGTCACCGCCTGATCGCGGAAGGCGGCCATGGTCCAGTCCCCAGTGAGCCCGACCACGACCCGGGTGAAGTTGTCGAGCAGCCGGGCGCCGTCGGGGGTATGCACCACCTCGGGATGGAACTGCACCCCGTAGACCCGCCGTTCGTCGTTGGCGATGGCGGCGAAGGGGGCGCCGTCGGTGACGGCGACGACCCGGAAGCCGTCGGGCAGGGCGGTCACCCGGTCGCCATGGCTCATCCACACCTGATGGCGCGACCCTTTGGGCCACAGGCCCTCGAACAGGGCGCAGTCGTCGATCACGTCGATGAAGGCGCGGCCGAATTCACGATGATCCGAGGCCTCCACCCGACCGCCCAACTGGGAGACCAGGAGCTGTTCGCCATAGCAAATACCGAGGACCGGCACGCCCAAATCGAACACCGCGCCCGGCGCCCGGGGGGCGACCGATTCGGTCACCGAGGAGGGCCCCCCGGAGAGAATCACCGCCGCCGGCGGGAACCGTTCCAGCAAGCCCGCATCCACCCGATCGAAGGGTTGAATCTCGCAGTAAACGCCGTTTTCCCGCACCCTGCGGGCGATAAGCTGGGTCACCTGGGAGCCGAAATCGACGATCAACACGCGCTCGGTCATGGGCTGCCTGTCGTGCGGCCAATGGGGACGCTAGAGCGGAGGCTTATACCCCACCTCGGGGTGGTAGGGGAGGATGCAGCTGTTGTCGAATCGCGCGTTCGTGCAGTCAGATCGGCCGGGGGCATGCTATGCTCGTGGTCCGTAGTCCCCTCGAGGAGACGATGCCATGGCGCGTGCTTTCGTATTCCCCGTACTGGTCGCGGCGATGCTCTTGGGCGCCGCCGAGTCACGGGCCAAGGTGATTTACGACGGGGATTACTTCAACACCCTCTGTTCGAGCCGGGTCACGTCCCATATCCGGCTTTGCGAAGCCTACGTGACGACCGTCGCGCATGCCATGAACGGATCGCCCGTGGACGGCATTCGCGCCTGCGTGCCGGCTATCGGCCGGTCATGGGTCATGCTCAAGAACATCGCCGTGCAGTGGGTCGCGGAACGGCCGGAACACTGGGATTCGCCCGCCACAACCCTAATCGCCGCCGCGCTGGCGGACCACTTTCCCTGCAAATACGGCCAGTAGTACCAAGGGCACGACCAGCATCGGGAAGTTGGCGAGGCCAAGAACCCCAGCCGAAGCGATGGCACCTTCCGGTGAGGAACCGGCGCCTGGACGTGCGATTTCGCCAAGGCGCCGGTGTTGCCCGCTCTCTTATCTGTTCGCGTCTTGTATTTGCTTGAGAATACTCGGGTCGATCGATTTGGCGAACTGCTCGTACACCGGACCGATCTTGCTCGCGAACTGGTTGCGATCGGGGTACGTCACCTTAAGGCCGGCCTTCTTCATCTGCTCGATCGCGTTGGTGTTGTCCCGGCCAATTCGTTCGAGATTGGCCTTTTGACCCACCATCGCCGCCGCCGCGAGGATCTTCTGGTGCGCCGGCGAAAGCGCATTCCATTTCTCCAGATTCATCACCAGCAGATAGGCGGTATAGACATGATTTGTCAGGGCGATGCTCTTCGCTACCTCGAAGTGCTTGGCGTCGCGGGTACCCCAGGGCGTGCTGTCGACCGCATCGATCGTTCCTTGCTGCAACCCGGTGTAGACCTCGGGCCACGCCATCGGTACCGGGTTGGCGCCGAAATTCCGCCAGCTGGTGACGTAGAGCTTGTTCTCGACAACACGAATCTTTAGCCCCTTGACGTCGGCGATGCCGTTCACCGGAGTGACCCGCGACAGCAGGCTGCGCGGTCCGGAATCGCCGAAGGCAATTCCCTTCAGCCCTTTGGCGTTAAGGAGCCCCAGAAGACGCTGCCCGATCGGCCCGTTCAGCGTCTTGAACATGGTTGGCGAGTCCTTCCAGATGAACGGCAGTTCGGTCACACCGAAGTTGGGCTCGATCTGGGCGACGATCGGAGAGCCGGTCAGGGTGAGATCGAGCGTGCCTTGGCGGACGCTGGTCAACATTTCGGTCTCGCCGCCGAGCTGGCCCCGTTCGAACAGTTCGAGCACCAGCTGGCCGTTGCTCTGTTGCTTGACCGTTTCCGCCGCGGCCGTGGCGTAAACCCCGAGGGCCGAATCCTTGGAAATGACGAAACCCAGCCTCAGGGTCGTCTGCGACATTCCTTCGGAAGCATTCAGTAACAGCGAGCACAGCAACCCCGCGCCCACAACAAGCGACATCGATCTCATTCTTGACATGGCATTTCCTCCCAGTTGTCGGTTTCAACCAAGCCTTTAGATACACCGTGCTTCTTCACGCATCAAATCGAGCTAATCGAAGACCGCGTTGGGCAACCACAGCACGACCTGCGGAAACACCGTGGTGACGATCAGCGCGGCGACCATGGTGCAGAAGATCGGCCAGCAAAGCCGCCAGAACTCCACGAACGTGATATTCGCAAGCCGGCACATGAGAAACATGGTCAACCCATAGGGTGGGGTGATCAGGCCGATGAGCAGGTTGAAAACCGTGACCACGCCGAAATGGATCGGGTCGATGCCGAGCGTATTCACCGTCGGCATCAGGAGCGGAACCACGACGAGCAGTATCGGGATCGTATCGATGAAGCAGCCCAGCAGGATATAGACCACGTTCATGACGAGCAGGAAGAACACCGGATTGGTCGTGATACCCGTCACCCAGTCGACCAAGTCCGCGGCAACCCCGTACACGGTCAGGATGCGACCGAACGCGGCCGCGCTGGCGATGATGAAGAGTATGGAGCCCGTAGTGCGGGCCGCATTGACGGTTGCCCCGATGAATCCTTTCACCGTGAGCACCCGGTAGAAGAGGGTGCCGGCCGCGGTCACCGCGACAACGCCGACAACGGCGGCCTCGGTCGGGGTGGCGATTCCGCCGAGAATGCTGCCAAGGACGATCACCGGTATGGTCAGCGCCGGTATGCTGACGAACGTCGCCCGGGCGCGCTCGGCGCCGGTCCGTTTGACCTCGCGCGGATAGTTCCGCATCCGTGCCACGACATAGGCCTGAACCATCAGGAACCCGCCAAGCATGATGCCGGGCGTCGCGCCACCGAGGAACAGCCGGCCGACCGAGGTATCGGTCGCCGCGGCAAAGATAATAAAAGCGACGCTCGGCGGAACGAGGGGACCGATGGTCGCCGCGCCGGCGATCAACGAGGCCGCGTAGGCCGGCGGATAGCCAGCCTTGCGCATTCCCGGGATAAGAATGGATCCGGTCGCTGCGGCGTCGGCCAGGTCGGAGCCGGACATGCCGGCCATGATCATGTTGACGATCACCCCGACGTGGGCGAGCCCGCCGCGAATGTGACCGACAAAGGCCGCCGCCACCCTCACCAGGCGCTCCGTGACGCCGCTGGCCAGGGCAAGATTGCCCATGAGGATGAAAAACGGGATTGCCAGGAGGACGAAGGAGTTCACGCCCTGCCACATGGTGGTCGGCACGATCAGGAACGAGAGCGGTTGCGCGCTTAACGATATTCCGACGGTGGTGGCGGCGATCAAGCAGAACGCGACCGGAACGCGGAGCAGCAAGAGGACAAGAAAGACGATGAATATTGTGGCGACAGGCGACACCGCCCTATCCTTCCGGTGGCTCGGAAGTCAGCGACCGTCCCCGGATGCGCCGCCACACGACGAAAAGTGTGTGGCCGATCATCAGGACCGAACAGAACGGGACGGAATAGGCGAATACCGCCAGGGAGACGCCCAGTCCGACCGTCTGCTGATCGACGATCAACCGCGCCGCCGTCCACCCTTGCCAGGCGAGGAACGCCAGGATGGCGACAATCAGCCCGTCCGAAAGCAGGTGCAGGGGCCGCTGCAACGCGCCTGGCAGCACGTCGGCGAAGATCGACAGGGAGATATGGTCGCCTCCCCGTTGCACCATGGTGGCGCCCCAGAAGGTCAACCATACCAAAAGAAGCCGCGCGAACTCCTCGGTCCAGTATAGGTCGAACACCTCGAACGACACGTAACGGGCGAGGACTTGCAGCGTGCCCACCGTCACCATGATCAATAACAGGATGGCCGAGCACGAATCTTCAACGATCCGCCACACGTGAGCCTCCGGGCGTCAATGGGTTCCCAACAGCCGCATAGATACGCGAAACTTGACGGCCGGGGGGAAACAAAGTGGGGGCGCTCGCCTTGCCGCTGCCCTCGGTGCCCAGGTATCGTTCGCCAGCCACCGCCGCCATCGCGCGGACTCGGTGGATCACCTTGTTGGGGTCAGGGGACAACGACCATGAAAATCAAGCGCATCGAGCATGTCGCGATCGCCACCGACGACCTCCAGGAGGTCATGGAAATGTTTGAGAACAAGCTCGGCCTGAAGCTCGAATACCAAGAGGACTTTCCCCAGTACAAGACGCAAATCGCCATGTATCCGGTGGGCGAAACGTATCTCGAGATTCTCCAGGGAACGGCCGAGTCGTCGGACGTTTCGAAATGGATCGAGCGGCGAGGCCAGGGGCTCTACCATATCTGCCTCGAGGTCGAAGACATCGATGGTGCGCTTGCCGAGCTCAAGGGCAAGGGGGTTGCATTTCTCAGCGAGGAGCCTAAGCGGGGTCATGGCAATTCGCGGGTCATCTTTCTCGACCCCGAGAGCACGTCGGGTCTTTTGATCGAGCTGGCCGAGCTGCCGGCCGAAGCCCATTGACGCACCGGCCGACCGCAACCTCCGGGTTCTTCTACGAAGCGAACGACATGCCCAGCAAGCGCGCTGGCACCCGGTAGCGGCCCACCACGTCGTCCAGGCGCTCCCGTTCGGTGGTCACTTCCGCCTCCCTGCCGGAGACCAGCACCGTGGCCGGCCGGCATTGGGCGTTGAAATTGGCGGACTGGCATTCGGCGTAGGCGCCGGTGTCCAGCAGCGCGATCAGGTCGCCGCGCTCGAAGCGGGGCATCTGGCGCTCCTTGCCCAGGATATCGTGGGTGCACAGCGGGCCGACGATGTCCACGGTCTCCACCGGCTTTTCCGTCGCCTTGTTGACCGGCACAACGTGGTAGCGGTGGGGAATGGTGATCCACGGCACGTGATTTCCCGACAGGTCCACGTTGACCCACTTGCGGCCCTTCTCCGGCCAGTCCTTGATCGCCCCGACGGTGCCGATGGCGACCCCCGCCATGCCGGAGATGGAGCGCCCCGGTTCGATCCGCATCTTGGGCAGGGGAAAGTCCTGGGCCTTGCATTCGGCGACGATGCCGTCGCAGACCTCCTTGCCGTATTCCTCGAAGGATGACACCCGTTCGTCGTCGACGCCGCCGCGGGCGCCGATCTTCTCCTTGCGGCCGAAGGTCCAACCGCCACCGAGATCGATGCACGGCGCGATCCAGCCGGTGTCTTCGCGAAGCTGTACGCACCAGCGGATCATCTCCCGGGCCATGACGGCGAAATGAAAGGCCTGGTTGTCGAGCCGGCTGAGGTGGAAGCTGATCTCGTGCAGGTGCAGGTGGTTCAGGCCGACGATGCGCTGGGTGAGTTCTTTCGCCTGGGCATAAGACATGCCCCATTTTTCGCCCCACACGATGTCGCGAATGCTGCCCTGGTGGACGCCGGTTGAATGGTGGTCCTTGAGCTCCTCCAGCACCAGCTTGACCCGGATGCCAACGTGGGCCTCCTTGCCCAGGCGGCGCGCGGTTTCGTCGATCATGTCAAGCTCGTCCATGGCGTCGATGTTGTTGCAGACGCCGTTCTGGATAGCGAGTTCGATCTCCGCTGGTTCCTTGTTGCTGCCGTTGAGCGCCAACTTGCGGCCGTCGGAACCGGCCAGCAGGGCCAGGTACATCTCGTTGTAGCCGAAGCAGTCCCCGCCGGCCCCTTCCTGGTTCATGATGTGACGGATGGCCAATGCGTTGTTGCTCTTGTTGGCGAACAGGATCTCCACCTCCTTGGGGTAATTGGTGGCGAAGGCGTCGCGGAATCGGCGGTAGGTGTGGCGAAACTGGCCCTCGCTGAAGACGTAAAGCGGCGAGCCGAATTCCTTGACCAGATCCACGCAATCCCGGCCCTCGACCCACAGGTGCCCGTTGTCGCCGATGCCGATGAACTCGGAGAAGTGATGGGCGAACGTGGGATAGGTGAGCTCGATGGGGTTGACCGCCGCTGCCTTGTCCATGAAGAGGTCCTCTCCGGTATTACTCGCACTTCAGGCTGACGCCGCCGTCCACGGTGATGTGGATGCCGGTGGTGTTCTTGGCCTCGTCGGAGGCCAGGTACAAAGCCGCGTAGGCCACGTCCCAGGCGTCGCCCATGCGGCCCATGGGGATGGCCTTGGAGCGATGATCGAGCATGCCCTGAAAATCCCCGTCCCGGTACTGGCGCGCCATGCGGTGCTCGACCAGGGGCGTCAGCACATGGCCCGGCACCACCGTGTTGCAGCGGATGCCCTTCGGCCCATACTCGACCGCCATGGTCCGGGTGTAGTGCATCAGGCCCGCCTTGGCCGCGCCATAGGCCGAATGGTAGTGGCCGGTATGCCGCACGCCGCCCAGGGACGAGACGTTGATGATGGCGCCGCCGCCCTGCTTTTCCATCACCGGGATACAGTGCTTGCACGTCAGGAAGACGCTTTTCAGGTTGTATTCGATCTGCCGGTCGAACACGTCTTCGGGCATGTCCACTGGGCCGCCGGGCTCGGAGCCGCCGACGTTGTTGTGCAGGATGTCGATGCGGCCGAAGGCGGCCATGCAGGCGTCCGCCATGGCCTTCACCTGGTCGTTGCTGGTGACGTCCGTGGCATGGGCTTTCGCGATGCCGCCCTCTTCGGCGATGATGCGGCAGGTCTCCTCGGCCGCTTCCAGATTGATGTCGACGGCGAATACCGTGGCCCCCTCGCGGGCGAACAGGACGGACACCGCCTTGCCGTTGCCCCAGCCCGGGGCGATCGAGCCGGCGCCGGTGACGATGGCGACCTTGTCCTGCAGGCGACCTGCCATGGGGCGGATTCCTCCGTGGGAAGGGGCGTCCGCGGGCGAAGAGCCCGGGCGGCGCATGTTGCGTTGAAACCAGCCCCCAAGTAAAGGTGGGCCGCGCTTTATCGAGGAATTCCATGCCCATCGACCTCACCGCGCCCGGCACCTCTGTCGGCGTCGTCGGCGCCGGCGCCATGGGCCGGGGAATCGCCCAGGTCGCTGCCGCCGCCGGCTATTCGGTGTCGCTGAGCGATGCCAACGCCCAGGCCGCCATGGAAGGCCGGGACTTCGCCGCCCGCATGCTGCGCAGGGCGGCGGAGAAGGGCCGCATGACCGCCGAGGCGGCGGCCGCCGCCGTGGATCGCCTGCGGGTGGTGAAGGCTATCGCCGATCTTGCCGACTGCGCCATCGTGATCGAGGCGGTGGTGGAGGACCTGGCGGCCAAGCGCAAGCTGTTTGGGGAGCTGGAAGCGGTGGTCGGCCCCGACTGCGTGATCGCCTCCAACACGTCGTCGCTGTCGATCACCGCCATCGCCGCCGCCTGTGCGCGGCCCCAGCGGGTGGCCGGCGCCCATTTCTTCAATCCCGTCCCCTTGATGCCGCTGGTGGAGGTGGTGGACGGCGCCCGGGGCGACCCTGCGGTGGGCGACGCCCTGATGGCCTTTGTCGCCCGCCTCGGCCACCGGGCGGTGCGGGTGAAGGATGTCCCCCTGTTCCTGGTCAACCACGCGGGCCGGGCCTACAGCACGGAAGCGCTGGCGATCCTCGACGACGGCGTCGCCCAGCCGGTGGACGTGGACCGGGTCATGGGCGAGGCGGCGGGCTTCCCCATGGGGCCCTTCGAGCTTTTCGACCTGACGGCGCTGGACGTCTCCCACCCGTCGGCCGAATCCAGCTTCGCCCAATTCTACGGCGAGCCGCGCCTGCGGCCGTCGCCGGAAACGGCCAAGCGCCTGGAAGCGGGTCTTCTCGGCCGCAAAGTGGGGGAGGGGTTCTACTCCTACCGGGACGGCAAGATCGTCAGGCCAACCGAACCGCCCGCGCCCGCCACCTTGCCGGCCCGGGTATGGATCAGCGGCGCCGAGCCCGACGGGCAGGCCGCGGTGGCGGCCCGCTTGCGGCCGAAGGCCGGTCGGGTCGACGTGGAAACGGACGCCTCGCCGTCGGAAGCGGCGCTGTGCCTGGTCACCCCCTTCGGCCTCGACGCCACCACGACCGCCGTGACCCAGGGCCTGGATCCGGTTCGCACCATCGCCGTGGATACACTGCTGCCCTTGGACAAGCGGGTGACCCTGATGTCGACCCCCCTCACGGCCGCGAGTCGCCGGGACGAGGCCCACGGCCTATTCGCCGCCACCGGGTCGGCGGTGACGACCATTGCCGACAGCCCCGGTTTCATCGCCCAGCGCATCCTCGCCATGGTGGTCAACATCGCCTGCGCCATCGCCCAGGCCCGCATCGGCGTCCCCGACGACATCGACGAGGCGGTGCGTATCGGCCGCGGCTACCCCGATGGGCCCTTGAGCATGGGCGATTCCCTTGGCCCGGCCCGGGTGCTCGCCATCCTTGAAGCCCTGCAGCGCCTCACGGGCGACCCCCGCTACCGCCCCAGCCCGTGGCTCCGCCGCCGGGTGCAACTGGGTGTGTCCCTGAAGACCGCGGACCTGGCTTCCTGAGGACCATACAATGCAGAACGCCTTTATCTATGCGGGTATCCGCACGCCTTTCGGCCGCCATGGCGGGGCGCTGGCGGCGGTGCGGCCCGACGACCTGATCGCCGACACGGTGGCGCACCTGATCCAGAACAGTCCCTTCGACGGCGCCGACGTGGAGGACGTCATCATCGGCTGCGCCAATCAGGCGGGCGAGGACTGCCGCAACGTGGCCCGGCGGGCGGCGCTGTTGGCCGGCCTGCCGGTATCGGTGGCGGGGGTGACGGTGCATCGCCAATGCGGCAGCGGCCTCAACGCGGTCCTCGACGCGGCCCGCTCCGCCGAAGTGGGCATGGGCGCGCTGTTCGTTGCCGGCGGCGTGGAGTCCATGAGCCGCGGCCCCTTCGTCGTCGGCAAGTCGGAAACGCCCTACGGCCGCGACGTGGGATTCTACGACACGGCGCAAGGCTCGCGGTTTCCCAACAAGCGCCTGGAGCAGCTTTATGGCGACCCCGCCATGGCCCAGACGGCGGAGAACGTGGGCGAGGACCTGGACATCGGTCGCGCCGAAAGTGATGCCTACGCACTCGCCTCCCAGCAGCGCTACGCCGCCGCTAAATCCGATGGATTTTTCGATGGCGAACTGCGCCCGGTGTCCTTCACCGTCGGCCGCAAGAAGGACCCGCGCACGGTTGCCGAGGACGAGCACCCGCGCCCCGACAGCTCCGCCGAGGGCCTGGCCCGGCTGCCCCCCCTTTACGAGGACGGCGCGGTGACGGCGGGCAACGCGTCGGGCATCAACGACGGAGCCTGCGCGCTTCTTGTCGGCACGCGGGCCGCCGGTGAAAAGGCCGGCGCCGCGCCGCTGGCCCGCATCGTCGCCGGCGCCGTCGCCGGGGTCGAGCCGCGGGTGATGGGCCTGGGGCCGGCGCCGGCCGCGGAGAAGGCCCTGGCGCGGGCCGGCCTCACCCTGAAGGACATGGACGTGATCGAGATCAACGAGGCCTTCGCCACCCAGGTGCTGGGCTGCCTCAAGCTCATGGGCCTGGATGTCAGCGACCAGCGGGTCAACCCCAACGGCGGCGCCATCGCTGTCGGCCATCCCCTGGGCGCTTCGGGGGCGCGACTGGCGCTGACCGCCGTGCGCCAGCTCCAGCGAACTCGCGGCCGCTATGCCCTGGTCAGCCTGTGCGTCGGCGTCGGTCAGGGGATCGCGGCGGTTCTGGAACGCATGGAGGCGTAGCCGAACAAAACGAACCACAGAGGCACAGAGGCACAGAGTAGTAAGAAAGAGAAAAAAAGGCGGCGATGGGAGCTGAGCAGGCCGCGTGCGTGATCAGGTTTGAAACAAGTTTAACCACAGAGAACACAGAGAACACAGAGGATTCACAGAGAAGAAGTAAATATTGTTTACTTTCTCTGCGTCCATCTCTGTGTTCTCTGTGTTCTCTGTGGTTAATCTAGTTGACCGAGAATGACACACGAATCCGTTGGGATACTTTCCAAAAAACTTCATTGCACAGGCACGAGGAAGACACTTCACGCTTCGCGCATGTTCTCTCTTTCTATTTCCTCTGTGTCTCTGTGTCTCTGTGGTTCACCTTATCCTACCGTCGGAGGCCCGCCCGGATTATGATGCTGGGGCCGGTGCTCTGCCGCTTGAACCACAACGTCAAGAGGACGCGTCCGCCATGAAGGAACTCACCTATACCCACTCACCGTTCAAGGGCCAGATCCACTGTCCGGCCCCGGTGACCCCGTTCCGCCCCGCGGGCGAGCTGATGCTGGACGCCTTTCAGGAGGTCCTGCGCTTCCATCTCGACACGGTGAAGGTCGACGCGATGCTGATCGCCGGGGACAACGGCGAGGGCTATGCCCTGACTGAAGACGAGCTTCGCCAGGTGGTGGAAACGACGGTCAAGGCCGTCAATGGCCGCATCCCCTTCTATGTGCACGTCTCGCGCACCGAGAACGAACTCTGCTGCCGGCGGGCCCGCATCGCCGCCGATGCCGGCGCCTACGGCATCGCCCTGTGCCAGCCCTACATCCACGACGCCTCGGCCGACAAGATCGTCAAGCGCTACGAGGTGGTGGCCAAGGCGGCACCCCTGCCGATGATGGTCTACAACCTGCCCCTCATCAGCCACTTCAACATCACGCCCGAGGTGATGGGTCGCATCTGCGACGTGGCGCCGGTGGAGGTACTCAAGGACGCGCCGACCGACATGGCCCATATCACCGAAATGCTGAACGCCATGAGCGAACGCATCCCGATCCTCTACGGGCAGCGCTACACCATGATCCCGGCCCTGTTGCTGGGCTCGGGCGGGTTCGTCGGCACCGGGCCGGAATTGTTCGGCCGCCGCTGCCGCGATTTCTTCAAGGTCCACGACATGGAACCGCGGGAACGCGCCCGACTGCACAAGCGCTACGCGGCGGTCAACACGGCGGTGTTGCACGAGGTGGGCAAGCCGCCGGCCGGCATCAAGGCGGCAATGAACCTGCTCGGCGTTCCGGCCGGGGTGCCGCGGGATCACGTGTCGCCGCTGACGCCGGCCGAGACCCAGACGCTCGTCCGCGTCCTCATGGAGGTCGGCGTCCTCGACGAGGCGCCGCCCCTGGCGAAAAGCGCCTAATCCCCCCGTTACCCGAGATAGGACTCCAGCCGTTCCCTGTCCTCGGCGGAGAAGCGCAAGCCCAGTTTGCCGCGCCGCCACAGGATATCGTCGGCGGTTTCCGCCCACTCGTTCTGGCGCAGATAGTCCACTTCGGCTTCATGGAGGCCGCTCCCCAGGTCTTCGCCAAGGTCCTCGAGTCCCGCCGCGGTGCCGAGAATCCGCGCCGCCCGGGTGCCGTAGTCGCGGGCAAGGCGCGGCGCCAGGCTCTCCGGCAGCCACGGGTGGCGCGCCCGGAAGTCGTCCAGAAAAGCGTCGAAATCGCCACCGGGGATATCACCGCCCGGCAAGACGGCGCTCGCCGTCCACGGGTCGCCCCGGACGCCGAGCGCGGGCGCCAGCCGGGCCATCGCCGTCTCGGCCAATCGGCGGTAGGTGGTGACCTTGCCGCCGTAGACCGACAGCAGGGGCGGCCCCGCCGCTTCCTGGGTCAGGTCGAGCTTGTAGTCGCGGGTGAGCTTGGAGGCGGAGGACGACCCATCGTCGAATAGGGACCGTACCCCGGCATAGGACCAGACCACGTCGGACTGCCGCACGGGCGTTGAGAGGAAGGGGCCAATGGCCTCGCACAAGTAGGCTGTTTCCTCGGGTGTGATGTGGGCCCCCGCTTCGGCCGTCGGTACGTCGACGTCGGTGGTGCCGACAAGGGTAAAATCTCGCTCGAAGGGAATGGCGAAGACGATCCGGCCGTCGGGGTTCTGGAAGAGGTAGGCCTGGGGCCCGTCGTACAAACGTGGCACCACGATATGGCTTCCCTTGACGAGCCGCACGGTTGCCCGGGGATGGTGGGTCGTGTGGGACAGGGTTTCGGCCACCCAGGGGCCCGCCGCGTTGACGATGGACCGGGCCGCCACCGTCCGTTGGGCGCCGTCCCGCCCGTCCGTGAGGCCGATCTCCCACCGCTCGTCCGCCACCCGCGCCGCCTCGAAGGCGGTGCGGGTCAAGACCTCGGCGCCCCGGTCCCGGGCGTCCATGGCATTGAGCACCACCAGGCGGGAATCCTGGACCCAGCAATCGGAGTAGGCGAAGCCGGTCTTGAACGCGGTCGTCAGGGGTTGGCCCGCCGGATGGCGGCGCAGGTCGATGGTCTCGCAGCCGGGCAGGGCCCGCCGCCCACCCAGGTGGTCGTACAGAAACAGCCCCATGCGGATCATCCAGGCCGGGCGCAGGCCGGGGCCATGGGGCAGGATGAAACGCAGGGGCCAGATGATGTGAGGGGCCGCCCGCAGCAGCACTTCCCGTTCGATCAGCGATTCCCGGACCAGCCGGAAGGCGTAGTGCTCCAAGTAGCGCAGCCCGCCGTGGATAAGCTTGGTGCTGGCCGAGGAGGTGCCCGAGGCCAGGTCGTCGCGCTCGCACAAGAGGACCCGGTAGCCCCGACCCGCGGCGTCGCGGGCGATGCCGACGCCGTTGATGCCGCCGCCGATCACCGCGATGTCGTAAAGATCCGTTTCGGCCACCGATTCATTCCTTGCCGCCGGGAGCCGCCTTTATACTCCGTCGCGACCGGTCGCGACGTCGCCGAAATCGACGACCGCCCGCCCGAGACCCGACTTGGTATAAACTGCCGCTCGCCATGCCCGCCGCCGACCCCCACGCGATACTGACCCAGGTTTTCGGCTTCCCGGACTTCCGGCCCGGGCAGCCCGCGGTGGTGGACGCCCTGATGGCGGGGCACAACGTCCTGGCGGTCATGCCCACGGGCTCGGGGAAGTCGCTCTGCTATCAAGTGCCGGCGCTGGCCCGGGGCGGTCTGGCGGTGGTGGTGTCGCCCCTGGTCGCCCTGATGGAAGACCAGGTGGCGGCCCTGCGCCTGGCCGGAGTAGGGGCGGAAACCATCCATTCCTCCCGCGAACGATTCGACAACGTGGCCTCCTGGCGCCGGGTGGCGGCGGGCAAGGCGCCGCTCCTCTACCTGTCGCCGGAGCGGCTGATGACCGCGCGCATGCTGGCCGCCCTGGCCAAGCTGCCCGTGAGCCTGATCGCCATCGACGAGGCCCACTGCATCTCCCAGTGGGGTCCCGCCTTCCGCCCCGAGTACGAGGACCTGAGCCGCCTCGGAACCCTGTTCCCCGGCATACCCATCGGCGCCTTCACCGCCACCGCCGACGAGATCACCCGCGCCGATATCGTGCGCAAACTGTTCGACGGCAGGGCCGAGAGCTTCGTCGCCGGCTTCGACCGGCCCAACATCCACCTGGCGGTGGAGCGCAAGCAGGGCACCAACCGGCAACTCCTGGCCTTCCTCAAGCGCCATGACGGCGAGGCTGGCATCGTCTATTGCCTGTCGCGCCGCAAGACCGATGCCACGGCCGAATTCCTCACCGCCAGCGGCATCCACGCCTTGCCCTATCACGCCGGCATGGACAAGGCCGACCGGGCGCGCAACCAGGACGTTTTCCTCACCGAGCCCGGGGTGATCATGGTCGCCACCATCGCCTTCGGCATGGGGATCGACAAGCCGGACGTGCGCTTCGTCTTCCACGCCGACATCCCTGGCAGCCTGGAGTCCTACTACCAGGAGGTCGGCCGGTCGGGGCGCGACGGCCGGCCGGCGGAGGCCTGGATGCTCTACGGACTCGACGACATCCGCATGCGCCGCATGTTCATCGAGGACGGCGGCAGCGACGACCAGCGCCGCCGCCTGGAACACAAGCGCCTCGACGCCCTGATCGGATTTTGCGAGTCGCCCGAGTGCCGGCGCCGGGTCCTCCTCGGCTACTTCGGAGAGGCCACGGAGCCTTGCGGCAATTGCGACGTGTGCCTGGACCCGGTACCGCTGGCCGACGGCACCGAGAGCGCGCGCAAGGCCCTGTCGGCGGTGATGCGCACGGGCCAGCGGTTCGGCGCCGCCCACATCGTCGACGTGCTGAGGGGGACGGAAACGGAAAAAATCGTTCGCGCCGGCCACGATCGCCTGCCCACCTTCGGGGTCGGCCGGGATCTGAGCCCCATGGAATGGCGGTCGCTGTTGCGCCAGATGGTGGCGGCGGGGGCGTTGAACCTGGACATCAAGGGGTACGGCGGCCTCAAGCTCACCGACCGGGGCCGGGACCTGCTCAAGGACGAGGGCGGGTTCCACTATCGCCAAGACACCGGCCCCCGGAGCGCCCGGACCAAAATGTCAGCGGTGCCGGACGCGGCAGCCCTGCCGCCCGCCGACGCGGACCTGCTGTCGGCACTGAAGGTCCTGCGCCTGGGCCTGGCCCAGGAACGGGGCGTGCCCGCCTACGTCATCTTTTCCGACCGTTCCCTGGAAGACATGGCCCGCCGCCGGCCCCGCACACGGGAAGATTTCGCCCAGGTGCACGGCGTGGGGGCGGTCAAGCTCCAGGACCTGGCGGCGCCGTTCCTCCAGGAAATCGCCGCCAGGGAGTCATGATCGGTCCTTGTCCGCCACCGGGCGCCGGTCTATGCCGTTCCCCACGGTTTTAAGGTGAAGGGGCCTGTCTGAGACCGGCCCGCTTTCAGCGTTTGGGAGGAAAATTATGATCAAGGCAGCCATCGTCGGCCTGGGCCGCTGGGGACAGATCCTGGTGGACTCCGTAGAGGGCAAGAGCGAGGCCATCCGCTTTGTCGCCGGGGCGACCCGCACCCCGGCCAAGGCCCAGGGGTTCATGGACGCCCATGGCATTCCCATGGCGGCGGACTATGGGGCGATCCTGAAGGACCCCAAGGTGGACGCGGTGGTCCTGGCCACCCCCCACTCCCAGCACGCGGACCAGGTGATTGCCGGGGCGCAAGCCGGCAAGCACGTGTTCGTCGACAAGCCCTTCACCCTCACCAAGGCCAGCGCCGAGGTGGCGGTGGCGGCGACCCGCAAGGCCGGCGTGGTCCTCGCCCTCGGCCACAACCGCCGCTTCCTGCCCGCCTACCTGGAACTGAAGAAGCGCCTGGAGGCAGGCGCCCTGGGGTCCCTGTTCCACGTCGAGGCCAACTATTCCGGCGCCGGCGCCGTCGACTACACCCCCCAGGTGTGGCGGGGCTCGCCGGTGGAATCGCCCGCCGGCGGCATGGCCGGCAGCGGCATCCACATGATCGACGGCATGCTGGGCCTGTTCGGCCGCTTCCGCACCACGACCGCCCGCAGCCTGCGCCAGGCCCTCACCCACGACATAGACGACACCACGTTCATGACCTTCACCTTCGACAGCGGCCTCACCGGCTATCTGGGCGCCTTGTCGGCCACTCCGTTCATGTGGCGCCTGCAGGTGTTCGGCTCCGCCGGCTGGATCGAACTGCGCGACGAAACCCGGTTCGAGCATCGGCGCATGGAGGGCGAGCCGGAGGTGATCGAGTATCCCTTTGTCGATACTCGGCGGGTGGAACTGGAAGCCTTTGCCGACGCCATCGCCGGCAAGGCGGCCTATCCGATTCCGGTCGAGGACGCCATCCACGGGGTCTCGGTTTTCGAGACCATTCCCCGCGCCGCCGCCAGCGGCGTCGAGGAGCCGGTTCCGTGAGCGTGGTTCGGGCCACGGGCGGGCGGGTCTGAGACCCGCCCCTACGAAAGGAAACGTGGTGCGTAGGGGCGGGTCTCAGACCCGCCCGCCTCGCAGCTCATTGGCTCAAGCCGGCGCGAAGTCGGTGACTCCCATCTCTCCGCAAACCCGCCGGATGGCCTCGGCCACGTCGCGCATGTCCGGGGCGTTCAGCGCCCCGATGCAGGCCACGCGGAAGGTGGGGATCTCGGTCAGATGGCCGGGGTAGATCATGAACCCCAGTTCCCGCAGGCGCCCATAGAAGCGGCCGAAATCGAACCGGGGATCGGCCGGATCGCGATAGCTGATGACCACCGGCGCCTGCTGGGATCGCGGCACCAGGGGCACGAACCCCAGTCCCTCCATGGCCTCCGCCAGGGCCTGGTGGTTGCGCCGGTAGCGGTCCAGGCGCGCCGGGCTGCCGCCTTCGGCCTCGTGCAGCTTCATGGCCTGGTCCAGCGCCGCCATGACGAAGGTCGGCGGGGTGAAGCGCCACTGGCCGGTGGCCTCGAACTGGGACCACTGGTCGGCGAGGTCCAGGCTGTGGGATTGGGCGTTGCCGGCGGCGGCCCTGAGGGCGCCCGTGGGCGCCACCACCATGGCGCAGCCGGGCACCCCCTCGAAGCATTTGTTGGGCGAGGTGGCCAGCGCCTCGTAGCCGAGGCGCTTGGCGTCCAGGTCGAAGGCGCCCATGGTGCTGACCGCGTCGAGGAGGAATTTCCGCCCCCGCGCCGCGGTAATGCGCGCGATCTCGTCCACCGGGTTGAGGGTGCCGGTGCTGGTCTCGCAATGGACCAGGACCACGTGGGTGATGGCGGCGTCCCCGGCCAGGGCCCGGTCGATGTCCGCCGGGTCCACGGACTCGCCTTCGGGCGTGGCGACGACCACGTGGTCACGCCCCGCCTTCTCGCAGATGGCGACGATGCGTTCCCCGTACTTGCCGTTGACCGGGATCAGGACCCGCCCGTCCCGGGGCAGGAAGGACTGCACCATGGCCTCGACCCCGAACGAGCCGCTGCCCTGCACCAGCACGCAGCCGTGGGTGCCCTCGCCGCCGGCGACCTTCAGCATGTAGGCGCGCACCCGCTCGGTGAGGGTTCGGAACTCGGCGTCCCACACCCCCCAGTCCCGGGCCATGGCCTGGCGGGTCCTGGGGTCGGTGGTGACCGGTCCCGGTAGATAGAGGCGCAAGGAATCGATGGCGGTCATGGGCATGGCCTACGCTGAACGCGGAATTTCAATACCATGGGACGGGGACTCGACGCGACATCCCGACTCGCGGCCTTGTGGAACGGCGACCGAATTTCGGCGATAATCGGTCACCGGCCGGGTTCTTCGGGGAGGGGGAGTACCACGATGGAGATGCATCAGATCAGCTATTTCCTGGCCGTGGCGCGGACCCTGAACTTCACCCGCGCGGCCGAGGAATGCCATGTCGCCCAGCCGTCCCTGTCGCGGGCCGTCCGCAAGCTGGAAGAGGAACTGGGCGGCGACCTGTTTCGGCGCGAGCGGGGCCGCACCCACCTCACCGAGCTGGGTCGCACCATGCTGCCGTTCCTCGGCCAGGCCCACGCTAGTGTAGCGATTCCAACGCTTGTTTCCCTCGGTTGACCTTATCGATGATGGAACTGGCGGAAGCCGTCCAGGCGAAAGGCTTGGGGTCGGCGTTGTGCTGGTCGAGGTAGTCGTTGATGGCCATTTGCAATTCGACGATGGAGTGAAACACGCCGCGACGGATGCGCTTTCGGGTGATCTCGGCAAAGAAGCGTTCGACCAAGTTGAGCCACGACGCCGAGGTCGGCGTGAAATGCAGGTGGAACCGGGGATGGCGTTTCAGCCAGCGCTTGACCTCCGGCGTCTTGTGGGCGGCGTAGTTGTCGACGATCAGGTGGAGAGCCAGGTGCTTCGACGTCGCGCGGTTGATCTTGTTCAAGAAGCGGATGAACTCCTGATGGCGATGCTTCTGCATGCATTGGCCGATGACCGTGCCGTCGAGCACGTCGAGCGCCGCGAACAGGGTGGTGGTGCCGTGGCGCTTATAGTCGTGGGTCATGGTGCCGGCCCGGCCCTTCTTCATCGGCAGGCCCGGCTGGGTGCGGTCGAGTGCCTGGATCTGGGACTTCTCGTCCACCGACAGGACGATGGCGTGCTCCGGCGGGTTGACATACAGCCCGACCACGTCCTCGACGTTCTCGGCAAACCGCGGATCATTGGACAGCTTGAAAGTCGCCACCAGATGCGGTTTCAGCTCATGTGCCTTCCAGATCGCCTGAACGCTCGACGGCGCGATGCCCACCGCCTTGGCCATCGTTCGCAGGCTCCAGTGGGTCGCGTCCGGCGGCGTTTCCGTCTTGGTCTTCTCGATCACCCGCATGACCACATCCGCCGCAAGCGGTGCCTTGCCCGGCGGGCGCGTCTTATCGCGGCACAAACCGTCCACGCCGGCCTCCACATAGCGCGTCCGCCAGCGTCGGATGGTCGGTTTGCTCACGCCCAAGCGGCGCTGGATCTCATCGGTGCCAACGCCGTCGCCGGCCAGCCGTACAATCCGAGCCCGTCGGACATGCTTCTGTGGCGTGTTGCCATTGGCGATCAACGCCTCCAGCCTGTCCTGATCCCCAGGCGCCAGCTGGATCCTCACTTTCTTCCCCATGAACCCAGAATCGCATCACACCTGCCCGATGGGAATCATTTGTTTCGAGCGGAACACTAGCGCCACAGCGGCCAAGGAGCAGGCCAGCAACTATGGAAGCGCCGCCTACCTGCCCTTGCGGATCGGTCTTTCCCTTTCCGTGGCCCTCGATCCCATTGCCCCCATGCTGGCCGAGCTTGCCCGGGCCTTCCCAGGGCTGGCGCTCCATCTGGAACGGGGTTCGGCCGCCGACATGCTCGACGCCCTCAAGGCCGGCGACCTGGAACTGGTGATCGCGGCGGAGGCGCCGCCCGACTGGGACCGCATGGACTGCTGGCCCCTTTTCGAGGAAGGGTTCGTCGTCATCGCGCCCCATGGCCACAAGATGGCCGGGCGCAAGAAGCTGTCCCTGTCCGACATCGTCGACGAAACCCTCATTGCCCGGCCCTACTGCGAATCCGTGGCCCGGCTTTCGGCCATCGCCCGGCAGGGGGACAACGAACCGCTACACCGCCATGAGGTCTGCAACGACACCGACCTGTTGGCGATGGCGCGGGGCGGGCTTGCTTTCGGCCTTCTGCCGGCCAGCAGCGCCCCTCGATCGGGTGAGGCCGCGGTGCCCCTGACCGACCCTGACTTTACGCGCCAGGTCCATGCGTTCGGCGTTTCCGGACGCCAGCGATCAGCCGCCGCCGCCGGGCTGGTGCGCCTCCTCCGCGCCGCTGACTGGTCGCAATTAAATGGGGACAGTTTATAATTATCTCGGGACTCAGGGTCCGTAAAATCATCCAAGGTCATTCGGAAACGATATACTGAGGCGGTTGCAAAACGGATGTTTTGCATTGGATTTTCCGCTTTGAGCGGGTGATTTTGGTTTGTTGTCGAGGCGGCCGCAGGCCTTTTCCGGTATGTTGGATTTGCGAGAAACAACACCTGGAAAGGACTGCCGGCCATGCCTCTACGCGAGACGCTATCAGTTTATTGGCAGAGCCGGTAGCTCCGCCGTTCGCCGCAGCGGGCACAGACATAGCCCTTGCCTCTACGCAGAGCTATCAGTTTATTGGCAGAGCGAACTTTTTCCGGCGCTGGAGGAGGAGCTTGGGCCGCTCGGCGACCGCTATCGCGACCTGGTGACGGTGCTCGAGCTGGCGCGCATCGAGGCTTTCGTGCGGGACTGGCCGGGTGTGGTCGGGCGTCCGCGCAAGGACCGGGCGGCGCTGGCGCGGGGCTTTGTCGCCAAGGCGGTCTTCAACATCGCCCAAACCACCGTGCTGATCGAGCGCCTGGTGCTGGACAAGACCCTGCGGCGGCTGTGCGGCTGGACCCGGGCCGGCGCGGTTCCGAGCGCGGCGACGTTCTCGCGGGCCTTTGGCGAGTTCGCGGCGAGCGATCTGCCCGGCCGTCTGCACGCGGCGGTGATCGCCAAGACCCAAGGGGCGCGCCTGGTCGGCCACATCGCCCGCGATGCCACCGCGATCGAGGCCCGCGAGCGGGCGCCGAAGAAGGCGAAACCCGAGGCCCGGCCAAAGCGCAAGCGTGGCCGGCCCAGGAAGGGCGAGGAACGGCCCAAGGCGCCCCCGGAGCGCCGCCGCCTGGAACGCCAAGGCGCGATGGGCCTACCTGAGATGCTGGCCGATCTGCCGCGGGCCTGCACCACCGGGGTCAAGCAGAACGCCAAGGGCTACCGCACCCATTGGATCGGCTACAAGCTGCACCTCGACGTGGCCGACGGCGACATCCCGATCGCCGCGCTGCTCACCTCGGCCAGCCTGCACGACAGCCAGGCGGCGATCCCGCTGGCCACCATGACCGCCGCCCGGGTAACCAGCCTCTACGACCTGATGGACTCGGCCTACGACGCCCCGGAGATCAAGGCCCACAGCCGCGCCCTCGGCCATGTTCCCCTGATCGAGCCCCATCCGCGAACCAAACAGGGCAAGGAACAGCGCAAGGCCGAGATCAAACGGCAAAAGCGCATCGGCCTGCGAGCTGCCGAGCACCACCGCTATCAGCTGCGCTCAGCCGCCGAGCGCGTCATCGCCAACCTCAAGGACAACTTCGCCGGCCGCATGATCCGCGTCCGCGGCCCCGACAAGGTCGCCTGCCACCTCATGTTCGGCCTCACCGCGCTTGCCGCCATCCAGATCATGCGCCTCGTCCCCTAGCCACTGAAAGCGCTTCGGTCGGCGTCCCGCAACTCCCGCAAATAGCAGGGAGAACGAAACCGCCTGGCCACCCCCGAGCCGTTTCCAGCGCAAAGATCAGCCGCCGCCCCATATCGCACCACCCCGCACCCCAACCACGCCACCGCAACAATCCGCCCAGAAAATTCAGCATCCCTGAGCAAGAATTTTGCAAGCAGCTCTACTGTCCCAAATTAAATTTGCGTATCACGCCAGGGCCGCCAGGATCCCGGGGATCAGGCGCGCATCCAGGCGTTGGCGGAAATCCGGGTTGACGTAGGCGTGGCGCACGACGCCTTCCGGGCCAACCACCAGTGTCGCCGGGATCGGCACGAACCGGGCGTCGTTCCTATGAAAGAGGCCCATATCGAAGCCCCGTTCGGCGAAGTTCGCCTTGATGTCCGCCGACAGAGCGACAGCGAGTCCCAGCTCGAGGGCGTACCCGTTGTCCAGATCGGTCAGCATGGGGAAGGAAAGGCCAAGCCGCGCCCGTAGCTGCCGGCCGTGGGTGGCGATATCGGGCGTGATCGAGACGATGTCGCCGCCCCGGCGCCGAAATTCGGCGTGATGGTCATTCAGGGCGCTGAGTTCCAGCCAGCAGAACGGACACCAGGACCCCCGGTTGAAGCTGATCACCAGGGGCCCGCGCGACAGAAGCTCGGCCGACGACAGCAGGCGCCCACCGTCGTCGGGCAGCAGGAACGGCGGCATGACATCGCCTTCCCGGGGCGCCAAGGCGCCGGCGTCCCCACGGCGCAGGGTCTCGACCAGGGCCTGATAGGCGGCTGCCAACCGTGGTCGACGTTCGCCGAGACCCGAGGCGTAGTCGTCGAGTTGAGCCTGCAGCGGCGCGTCGATTGCCCGCGCGTGGTCGTACGGGGGATCGGGCTTGGGAGGCTTCGACATGGGGGCGGCACCTGATCGCGAGGCCCGCACTCTACCCGCAACGGCCATAGCCGTGGGCTCTGAAATTCATTGACCATCGGCATTGGAGCCGGCGGCGCCCACCGGCCTAACGTCGGAATGCACGACATCGCGTGCTTGCACATACGAATGGAGGTTTTCGTCATGAAATCGCTCAGCATCGCCACCGCCGCCGCCGCGGTCATGACCGCCGCGCTGGTCGCCAGTCCCCTGCGGGCGGCCGATCAAGCCGAATACAAGGTCAGCTTCGACGCCACCTGGACGGCCGGCAACCATCCCGTGGACTATCCAGGCAACGCCCACCTGTCGGGTCTCATCGGCGCCACTCACAACGACAGTTACAGCGTGTTCGCCGACGGCATGACGGCCACGCCGGGCCTGGAAGCGCTTACCGAGCGTGGCGCCCACGCGCCGCTCGACGCCGAGATCAAGAGCGCCATTTCCGCCGGCAAGGCGGGTGTCCTCTTTGAGAGCGGTCCGCTGTTCAAGTTCCCGGGTTCGATCGCGGCCACGTTCATGGCCGACGGCGCACACGCTTACGTCTCGGTCGCCGCCATGGTCGCCCCCAGCCCCGACTGGTTCACCGGCGTGTCCCACGTCGCCCTGATGAAGGGCGGACGCTGGATCGAGAAGGCGACCTTCCCGCTCTACGCTTGGGACGCCGGCACCGACCGCGGCACCACCTACGCCGCCGCCGACCAGGACGCCATGCCGCGCCAGTCCGTGCGCCTCAACGCCGCCCCCCATTTCAGGGGCGCCAAGAGCCTCAATCCGGTGGGCACAGTGACTTTCACCCGCATCAACAAAACCGCCAGCAACTAGCCAGGGAAGGCCCGGGCCCGCTTGCGGCTCCGGGCTTCACCCCTGTCGTGGCGATTGCGGTATTCTCCAACCGAAAGGAACCCAAGCCATGACCAAGCCCGAGGATCTGAACTACATCATCGATGGCCGCCGGCTGATCGCCGAGACCGACGACTTGCGGGTCCAGATCCTGACCCTGGCGGCGGACGAGGAGGTTCCCTGGCACTATCACACGCAGGTCACGGATTCGTTCGTCTGCCTTCATGGTCCGATGGTGGTCACGACCCGGGACCCGGATCGGCGCCATGAGCTTAAGACCGGCGATGTCCTGGAGGTGCCACCGGAGACGGTCCATCGGGTGACCGGCAAGGACGCCGGCGCCTGCAGCTTTGTCATCGTGCAGGGGATCGGCGCCCACGACTTCTTCCCGGTCGACGACGAATGGTCTAAATCGGATAGAGGATATACCTGACCGCCGCGTGGACGACGCCGATGACGCCCTACGCCACCCGCCGTGCCTTCCTCGCTTCCATGGCGGCTCTCGCCCTTCCGCCGCCCTTGGGCGCCGCGGCGCCAACCCTGACCCGGCCCATTCCGTCGACCGGCGAGCGCATACCCGCCGTCGGCATGGGCACCTGGATCACCTTCAACGTGGGTGCCAACAAGCCCTTGCGCGATAACCGGGCCAAAGTGCTGCAGGCCTTCTTCGACGGCGGCGGGGCGGTGATCGATTCGTCGCCCATGTATGGCTCGTCGGAAGACGTGGTCGGCTATGGCCTGAAGCGGGTGACCGGCGCCGACGCGCTTTTTTCCGCCACCAAGGTGTGGACCTGGTGGGGCTCCCGCGGCCCCGGCCAGATGGACGACTCCCACCGCCTGTGGGGTGTCGACCCCATCGACCTGATGCAGGTCCACAACCTGGTGCAATGGGAAGACCACCTGAAGACCATCCGCGAGCGCAAGGCGGCGGGCCGCGTCCGCTATGTTGGCGTCACCACGTCCCATGGCCGGCGCCACGACGAGATGGCGGCGGTGATGGCGGCCCAGCCCCTCGATTTCGTCCAGTTCACCTACAACATCCTGGATCGGGAAGCCGAAGCGCGCCTGCTGCCCATCGCCGCCGACCGGGGACTGGCGGTGATCGTCAACCGGCCATTCCGGGGCGGGGCGCTGTTCGACATGGTCGGTGGCCACCCCGTGCCTGAGTGGGCGGGCGAGTTCGGCGCCGCCACCTGGTCCCAGTTCCTGCTCAAGTTCATCCTGTCGCACCCGGCGGTGACCTGCGCCATCCCCGCCACCTCGCGCCTCGATCATATGGGCGAAAACATGGCCGCACTGCGCGGCCCCCTGCCCGATGGGGCCATGCGCCGGCGGATGGCGGCCCATGTGGAGGGCCTGTAGGCGGTGGCGCCGAGCCGGTGATCGCCTACACCGCCGAGGTCCTGTTCGCGGTCTTGGAGCAATACAACCGGGACATTTGGCCGGCGCCTGTGGTCGCCAGCGCCTTCGGGGTGTTGGCGCTGTTGCTGTCTCTGCGCCCGGTTACAGGCGGCGACCGGGTCATCGCGGGGATCCTCGTCCTGACGTGGCTGTGGGTCGGCGCGGTCTATTTTCTCACATACACCGCCCCGATTGACTATCTGGCCCCGGTCTTCGGCGGCGTCTTTATCGCCCAGGGCCTGCTGTTCGCCTGGGCGGGCGCGCGGAAGGCGCAGGCAGCCTTTCAATTCCAGCCCACTCCGACCGGCTGGGCGGGTCTGGCCCTGGCCCTGTTCGCGCTCGCCGCCTACCCACTGTTGGCCTGGAGCGCCGGACACGGCTGGCCCCAGGCGGCGCTGTTCGGCGTCGCGCCGACGCCGACGGTCCTCTTTACGCTCGGCATGCTGTTGCTGACGGCCGGGCGAACGCCCGGGTATCTGATGATCGTCCCGCTTCTGTGGTCCCTGGCCGCCGGCGCCGCCGCCGTGATGCTGGCGGTGCCCGAGGACCTCACCCTGCCGGTGGCGGGCCTGGCGGCGGCGCGTGTGTGGCTGTGGCGGAAGCGCCAAGCCCGGACGTCGTGAACCAGTTGCTCCCGTGTCATGCTGGCGCGCCAATGACCTCTCCAGGTCCAATAACGACTGTTTGCGCGAGCCGCGGGCCGGTCTGAGACCCGCCCGCCCATTGGACCAAACAAACCGAAACTCGCCCGCTCACCCCTGGCGAGCATGCGCCATACGGCTGGCGGCGACGGCGCCGACGGTGCCCAGGACCACCAGGACCAGGGACAGGACCACGGCCTCGCCCACCCCCAGGCCGGCGTCGAACATCCAGCCCATCATCGCCGGCGACAGGGCGCTCGCCCCGACCACCACGGCGGTGGCGGCGGCGCGGATGGCGCCCAGGTGCTCGACCCCGTAGACCTCGGCCCACACGGCGCCGAAGACGACGCGGAAGAACCCCTGGGTGAAACCGTGAAAGGCCATGAACAGGGGCACGATAACCGGCGCGTCGAATAGCCCCAGCAGAACCAATCCCACCCCCAGGGGCAGCAGGTTGAAGGGCAGCAGGCGCAGCGAGCCATAGCGGTCGGCCAACGAGCCCAGCACCAGCGAGGCGACCACCGACACTACCGCGTAGACCGAGAAGCTGGCCGTGAAAAGGGTCATGGACCAGCCCTTCATCGCCGCCACGTGGGCCTGATGAAAGACGATCCCGGTGCCGACGAAGGCGCTGACGAGCTGGCTGCTGAGGATCAGGTGGAATATGGGATCGCGCACCGCCTGGGCCCGGTTCCAGGACCGCGCGCCCCTGCCCCCGGTGCCAACGCCGGCGAGCCGCGCCAGGTAGCGCCGGTGCCGCGCCGTGTGATCGCCGAGCAGCCACAGGGACAAGGGGATCAGCACCACGACGCAGGCCACCGCCCCGGCGCCCCAGGTCAGGCGCCAGCCGATGGCCATGGTCAGGGCAACGCCCATGGCCGGAAACACCGCCGAGCCCGCCGACTGGCCGAGGGCCGAAAAGGCCAGCGCCCGGCCGCGTTCGGCCTCGAAATAGCGCCCCATGCTGGTGGCCGACACGTGCATCAGCAGCCCCACCGGCACCAGGCGCAGGGTGAACATGGCCAGCACCAGCATCCACGGCGCGCTGGCCACCGCCATCAACAGGCAGGCCCCCGCCGCCCCGGCGCACGCCAGCGCGTTGTAGAGCCTCATATCCACCCGATCGATCAGCCGCCCGATGCTGACCAGGCAGAGCGCGCTGACCAGGGTGGCCAGGGAATAGGCATTGCCGAATTCGCCGTGGGTGAGCCCGAATTCCGCCCGCCACACGGCGCCGAAACTGCCGACGAAATAGGTCTGGCCGAAGCTGGTGGCGAAATGCAGCAGGAACCCGAACGCCAGGAACCGGGCATTGGCGAGAAGGAAAGTGAGGTTGTTCACGGTTGCCGAGGCCCAATCACGCCCTCTAAAGGGGCCACACCCAGAGGATCATCGGCACGCCGACGGCGACGATGAGTGCTTCCAGGGGCAGGCCCATGCGCCAGTAGTCGCCGAAGGCGTAGCCGCCGGGGCCCATGATGAGAGTGTTGTTCTGATGCCCGATGGGGGTGAGGAAGGCGCAGGACGCGCCCAGGGCGACGGCCATCAGGAACGGATCGGGGCTGACTCCGAGGACGCCGGCGATGCTCATGGCGATGGGGGCCATGACGAGGGCGGTGGCGGCGTTGTTCATCAGGTCCGAGAGCGTCATGGTCACCAGCAGGACGATGGTGAGGACCAGCCACGGGGCCGCCCCGGCGCCGATGCCGAGGATCGCTTCGGCGATCAGGCCGGTGGTGCCGGTGGTCTGCAGCGCCCCGGCGACGGGGATCAGGGCGCCCAAGAGCACGATCACCGGCCAGTCGACGGCGCCGTAGACCTCTCGCACGGACACCAGGTTGGTCAGCACCATGGCGAGCGCCGCGGCGGCCAGGGCGACGGGCGCCGACACCACGCCGATGGCGGCGGCGGCCAGCGCAGCGGCGAACAGGCCGGCGGCGAGCAGGGCCTTGTCCCGTTGGCCGAGCTGCATCTCGCGGCCGGCCAGGGCCAGGCAGCCGAGGGCGGCGATCACTTCGGGCATGCGCCCGGCATTTCCCTGCAGCAGCAGCACGTCGCCGGCCCTCAGGCGCACCTGGCGCAGGCGGTCCCGGTAGGGCCGGCCCTGGCGGGAGATGGCCAGCAGGTTGACACCGAAGCGGCCGCGCAGGCGCAGGGACGCCACCGTCCGCCCTTCGGCGGCGGACCGCGCGTTGACCACCGCCTCGGCCACCACCGTGTCGGCGGAAACCAGCAGCCCCGCCTTGGGCTCCTCGGCGCCGACGATTTTAAGGCCGAACTTGGACGCCATGCGATCCAGCTCCGCCGGCGCGCCCTCGACGATCAACAGGTCGGCCGCCTTCAGGGTCTCGCGGCGGACCCCGGCGACGGTCCGCTTCTTGCGCCGGATCAAGCCGACGACCTGGATGTCGATGTCTCCCATCGCCGCCTCCAGGTCGGCCACCGGCATGGCGACGGCGGCGGAGCCCCGGGGCACCCGCAGTTCGGCCACGTAGTCCTCCACCTGGAAGAGGTCCGCGTGGTTCACCACACGGCGCCGGGCCTCGGGGATCAGGCGCCAGCCGGCCAGGGCCACGTAGACGACGCCGCACAACGCCACCGCCAGGCCCACCGGGGTATAGTCGAACATGGAGAAGGCCTGGCCCGTTACCTCGCCCCGGTAGGCGGCGACGATGATGTTGGGCGGCGTGCCGATCAGGGTCATCAGCCCACCGAGGATCGAGCCGAAGGAAAGCGGCATGAGAAGCAGAGCCGCCGAGCGCTTGGCCTTGGCCGCCGACTGCAGGGCCACCGGCATCATCAGGGCCAGGGCGCCCACGTTGTTCATGAAGGCCGACAGCACCGCGGCCACGCCCGACAAGGCCGCCACGTGCCCCTGGGGCGAGGCGGCGGCCGGGGTCACCGCGCGAAGGACGAAGTCCACCGCGCCGGAGGCGGTAAGGGCCCGGCTGATCACCAGTACGGCGGCGACGGTGATCACGGCGGGGTGGCCGAAACCGGCGAAGGCGTCGCCCGCCGGCACCAGCCCGGCGGCGACCGCGGCCAAGAGGGCCAGCATGGCCACGATGTCGTGACGCCACGGCCCGCGGATGAACAGCGCCAGGGCGACGGCGAGAATGCCGGTGATGAGGGACTGCTCCGCGGTCATGGGCGGCAGCTTGGGACCGGGGAACCAACCGAGTCAAACCGGCGTCATCGCCCCTTCTTTCCCCGGCGCCGATGGGATATGACGGCCCGCCATGCGGGTCGATGCCTTCGATTTTCCCCTGCCGGCGGACCGGATCGCCCAGCGCCCGGCCCGGCCCCGGGATTCCGCCCGGCTGCTGGTGGTGGGGCCTGAGCCGTACCGCCTCGACGACCGCCAGGTCCGCGACCTGCCCAACCTGCTGCGGCCCGGCGACCTGCTGGTGACCAACGACACCCGCGTCATCCCGGCCCGGCTGGCCGGCCGGCGGGGCGAGGCACGGGTGGAACTGACCCTGATCCAGGCGGACCGACCGGGCATGTGGCGGGCCTTGGCCCGGCCCGGCCGCCGCCTCAGCCCCGGCGATACGATCCGCTTCGCCGACGACCTGTCGGCCCGGGTGGTGAGCAAGGGGGAGGCGGCGGGCGAGGGCGGGGTGGTCACGGTCGCCTTCGACCGGGCGGGGCCGGCCCTGGCCATGGCCCTAGAAAAGCACGGCGCCATGCCCCTGCCCCCCTACATCAAGCGGACCGAACCGGATCCCCGGGACCGGGAGGACTACCAGACCCCGTTTGCCCGGCGGGACGGGGCGGTCGCGGCGCCCACCGCCGGGCTTCATTTTACGCCCAGTCTTCTCGACGCCCTGGCGGAGCGGGGGATCCAGCGCTGCACGGTAACCCTGCACGTAGGCGCCGGCACCTTCCTGCCGGTCCGCGCCGAGATCGCCAGCGAACACGTCATGCAGCCCGAATGGGGCGAGGTGGACAACGCGGCTGCCGAAGCGATCAATCGCGCGCGAGAGGCCGGGGGTCGCATCGTCGCCATCGGCTCGACCGCCCTGAGGCTGCTGGAAACGGCGGCGGCGGAAGACGGCACGGTGGCGCCGTTTACCGGCGAGACGGACCTGTTCATCCTGCCCGGCTACCGGTTCCGGGCGGTCGATCTGTTGATGACCAACTTCCACCTGCCCCGATCGACCCTCTTTATGCTGGTGTCGGCCTTCGCCGGCCGGGAGCGTATGAAGCGGGCCTACGCCCACGCCATCGGGGCGGGCTATCGCTTCTATTCCTACGGCGACGCCACCCTGTTGCATCCCGACCCGGAAGCGGGACCATGACCGGGCTGGGGTTCGCGGTTCTCGCCACCGATGGGGCCGCCCGGCGGGCCCGGCTGGAGACCGCCCACGGCCTCGTGGAGACCCCCGCCTTCATGCCCGTGGGCACCGCGGCAACAGTCAAGGCGATGACGCCAAGTGGCGTGGCCGACACCGGCGCCCAAATGATTCTCGCCAACACCTACCATCTGATGCTGCGGCCCGGCGCCGAGACGGTGGAAGCCTTGGGCGGCCTTCACCGGTTCATGGCCTGGCCGGGGCCGATCCTTACCGATTCCGGCGGCTTCCAGGTGATGTCCCTGGCCGAACTACGGGCCATTGACGAGGACGGACTAACCTTCCGCTCCCATATCGACGGCAGCCGCCACGCGTTGACCCCCGAGCGGGCGGTGCGCCTGCAGCATCAGTTGGACGCCGACGTGACCATGGTGCTGGACGAATGCACGCCCTGGCCCGTGGACCGGGACGCGGCCGCCCGATCCATGGCGCTGTCCATGCGGTGGGCGGCGCGGTGCAAGGATGCCTTCGTGCCGCGCACCGGTTATGGCCTGTTCGGCATCAACCAGGGCAGCGCCTTCGCCGACCTGCGCCGGGAGTCGGCGCAAGCCCTGGTCGCCATCGGCTTCGACGGCTACGCGGTGGGGGGGCTTGCGGTGGGCGAGGGCTGGGAGACCACCGCCCGGGTCCTCGACGAGGTGGCGCCCCTGCTGCCCGCCGAGAAGCCCCGCTACCTGATGGGGGTCGGCAAGCCCGCCGACCTGGTGGCGGCGGTGGCCCGGGGCATCGACATGTTCGACTGCGTGCTGCCCACCCGCTCGGGCCGCACTGGCCAGGCCTTCACCCGCCGGGGACAGGTGAACCTGCGCAACGCGCGCCACGCCCGCGACCCCCGGCCCCTGGACGCCGACTGCCGCTGCCCTGCCTGCGGAGATTTTTCCCGCGCCTACATGCACCACCTGACCCGGGCGGGCGAGATTCTGGGCGCCATGCTGCTGACCGCCCACAACCTGACCTATTATCAGGATCTTATGGCGGGCTTGCGGGCGGCGATCGCCGAAACCCGGCTCGCCGCCTACCGCGCCGCGTTCGAGGATTCCCAGGCGGCTGGCGACATCGATCCGCCTTGAATTCCATAGTCAAAATGCTGCAGGGTCGCTATAGAGCGACTGGCAGACGGTTGGTGATTATATTTCCGGGCACCGCCCCCTTGGGCCCTTGCCCTAGTGTTCCGATCGAGACATTTCGTTCCCATTAAATCTACGCAAACTGCGACCTTCACCCCCGGGCTCAGGAACCAAATGTTAGAATCGCAACACTAGCTGGTAACACTCCGTCAGTAATCAGTCTCTTAGAGTCCGTCCGGAAAGTTCATGAAGGATAACAGCACCTGGTGAGTCTTCGCAGCATGAGCCTGATGCTGGCGAGGCGGATGAAGGCGAGAGCGGTTCGGTTGCGGTTCTCATAGTCCTTGGCGAGGCGACGGCAGCGATTGATCCAGGCGATGGTACGCTCGACGACCCAGCGCCTGGGCAGCGGCTCGAAGCCCTTGGCGGTGTCTGAGCGCTTAACGACCTCGATCGTCCATGCGGCGCCGGCCATGGCCTTGCGCAGCTTGTCGCCGCCATAGGCGCCGTCGGCGAAGATCTTCTCGAGGAAGGGAAACAGCCGGCGGGTGTGGCGATCCAAGACCAGAATGGCGCCGTCGCGGTCCTGCACGTCGGCCGCATGGACGACGACATTGAGGATCAGGCCGAGGGTATCGACAAGCAGGTGGCGCTTCTTGCCCTTGACCTTCTTGGCCGCGTCATAGCCCGGGCGATCGATGCGCGCCCCCCTTTTTCCGCGCCTTTCACGCTCTGGCTGTCGATGACACCGGCGCTCGGGCTCGCCGCGCGGCCCTCCAGATCGCGGGTCATCACATAGAGCGCATGGTGAACCCGCTCCAGCGTGCCGTCCCAGTCCCACAGCATCAGATAGTCGTGCACCGTCGACTTGGGGGGCAGGTCCTTGGGCAGGGCGCGCCACTGGCAGCCGGTCTCCAGAACATAGAGAACCCCGTTCATCACCTCGCGGACATCGACCTCCCGCTTGCGCCCGCCGTGCTTCGCCGGTGGGATCAAAGGGGCGATCAACGCCCACTCCCCGTCGGTCAAGTCGCTCGGATAGCGCGCACCACGACGCTCATAAAGACGCCGGTTCTCATCCGTCCACATCGGCCACCTCCGTCAGGGCGAATCGGTGGCCAATACAGAATCACAACCGATTCTTCCGAATCAACTTCTTTCCGGACAGACACTTAGGGAGGGTTTCGACCGATCCGTACTCAAGAAGATATCAACCCTGTCTATTCTATGTGGATGACCTACCTGCTCCGAAATTATCACGTAACACGGAGTAAAATATTTGTAGAACTAGACGGTCATGGAGATGTCATCCCGGCTTATTCACCAACCCCCTTGCCGTAGACTTTTCTGCATGTGATGCGAGTCTCGTTGCAGGGTCATTCGCGGCTGGCGAGTCACGGGTGCTTCCCCAGCTGTGCGATAGCCACTTGAGGCATGAAAGGCGTGAAGAAGCCGCCGTGGAGGCGAGCGGGACCGCCACCGGCGATCCGGCGGTGGCTTGAAGTCTAGCCCGAATTATTCACGGCGCTGATTGAAAATGCTGGTGAGCGTAGATTAACCTGTTGAAATGCCGTATGATTTTGGTGTCAAGACAAGATCACATGGCAACAGAACAACCCACGGCTCACCATGAACGAGATTACCCCCTATCTCCCTGGTTTGTCACCCGTTGGAGGCAAGCCGCTTTGCGCCCGCTTCGACGGCGGACGGCTGTCGTCGGACGGCGGGGTGTTGTTGTTGGGCGAGATCGACAGGCGGCTCGGCATCGCCGACGTGCTCGCTTCCTGCGTCACCGACGTGCGCGACCCGGCGAGCACGACCCACGCTTACGTAGACATGATCCGGGCGCGCCTGTTCGCTATTGCCTGCGGGTATGAGGATTGCGACGACCTCGACGTTCTGCGTTTCGATCCGGCGTTCAAGCTGGCCTGTGGCCGTTTGTCCGAGAGCGGCGACGACCTGATGAGCCAACCGACCCTGTCGCGCCTCGAGAACGCGCCGTCATGGCGCGCGCTCGGGCGCATGGGGCTGTCGATGATCGATCTGTTTTGCGCCAGCTTCAAGCGCGTTCCGGCGCGCATCGTTCTCGATATCGACGACACCGACGACGCCGTTCACGGCGGCCAGCAGCTGGCGCTGTTCAACGCCCATTACGACGACTATTGCTTCCAACCCATCCATATCTTCGAGGCGGCCACCGGCAAGCCGGTGATGTCACTGCTGCGTCCCGGCAAGCGGCCCTCCGGCGACGAGGCGGCGCGGATCCTGAGACACGTCATCGGCCGCATCCGCCGCAACTGGCCACGGGTCGAGATCACCGTGCGGGGCGATGGCCACTACGCCACGCCGGAGGCCATGGAATTCCTCGAACGTCAGGGCTGCGGCTACATCTTCGGGCTTTCCGGCAACGCCCGGCTGAACAGGATCGGCCAGCCGTGGTGCGAGGACGCCGCCGTGCGCCGGGCGGGGCAGGGAAAGGATAAGGTGCGCCGCTTCTTCCACACCGGCTACCAGGCCAAAAGCTGGTCACGGCAACGCTCGGTCATCGCCCGCGTGGAAGCTACCGCCAAGGGCTGTGACGTCCGCTTCGTCGTCACCAACCTGAGCGGCCGCGCCAAGGCGCTCTACGAGAAGGTCTACTGCGCCCGCGGGCGGATGGAAAACATGATCAAGGACCACAAGCTCTACACCAAGTCCGACCGCACGTCGTGCCACCGTTGGGAGGCCAACCAGTTCCGCCTCTTCCTGCATACCGGCGCCTACTGGCTGCTGCATCAGCTTCGCCAAGCGGCGCCTCGGAAATCGCTGTGGCGAACGGCCACCTTCGAAACCCTGCGCCGGGCGTTTCTCAAAATCGCCGTCCGCGTCGAGGAGCTCAAGTCGCGCCTCAGGATCGCCCTGCCTTCGGCCTATCCCTATCAGCCGGCCATGATCGCCATCGCCGGGCGCATCACCGCCCAAGGGCCCTGAACCAAGCGGCAGGTGCCGCCGGACGAGCCCCGAACAACAACCTCCAACCTCTCCGACAATCCGTCTCAAAAATCGCCGTCAACCCGGTCGCTACCGCTCGTCCCGCTGAAATCCGATGGCCGTCATGAATAATTGGGGCTAGCTGGCCGACTTGGACGGGGTTACGGGTCGGCGTATCGCAAGCGTTCCAAGCGCGGCCAGAGCCGTTGCCAGAAGCGGGCGAATGTTTCCCCGATGACCATGGTGATGCGTCGGCCGGAAACGACGACCCGGGCGGCGGCGCGCAGAACGCGCTCGCGGAACCGGCGAAGGCTCCACCCCTCGCCGGTCGCAGTCTCCATCAGGCACCGCCCGGCATGAACCAGTTCATAGGCCAGGATGTTGAGCAACAGGACGACCTCGTTGTGAGCGAAGGCATCGACCGTGCTCTCGCGCTCCGGCAGGCAGCGCCCCCGGTAATGACGCTTCCTTCGCGACGCGGACGACAGCGCCGGGTCCATCACGTCCATGAGTTCGCCCATGTGGGCCTCGGCACGGCCGCGCTGGCGGTAGTGATCCAGGAGATCGGCCGCCGGCACGGCCTCGGCATCAAGGCTGGTGATCAGCCAGAAGTGATCAACCAGAAATTGGTCTGGCCGTTCCAACACCACCAGGACCACTCGGCGCTCTTTCGACCACGACTTCGCCCGGTAGGTCATCTCGTGGAACCACGTCCGCGGCTCTGCCGGAGGCCGTCCCGGCGGCCGTCCAAGACAGGGCTGAGCCATGCGGTCCAGGACCTTGTTGGTCCGCAATCGGGCAACATAGGGCGTCCCGCGACGCTCCAGGCCCGACAGCAGGGGATCGCTGGGGAACCCAGCGTCGATGCGCACCAGAGCGACTTGGCACAGCGTCTCTTCGGCTCGGTCCACGAGATCAAGGATGAAGTCCAGCGCCCCCTCGGCGGTGTGGGCGTTGCCCTCCCGTAAACGAGCGTCCAGAAGGTCGCCGGTTTCGGCGATGCTGGCCACCAAAGGGTGGTACATGCGCTGATGGTAATGGCCGTTCCAGGCCGAGCCGGGTTGATGGCCGTGGACCTCGATCGGCAGGCTGTCCACGTCGATGGTCAGATATCGCTGCCGGTGACCGCCGCGCAGGCCCCGGAACCGCCGCCCCGCGAGCTCGGTGATCGCCTCATGGAGCACAGTGCGGGCCTCCGGCGTGCTCAGAAGCGCGATCAGACGCGACAGCGTGGGTTGCGAGGCCAGGTGCGCCTCGGTGGACAACGGCGTGACACCCCGTGAACCGCTTGCAGCCAGGCGTAGGCCCGCATCATGGCGGAGCGCGTCGGCGTCGTCTTGGTCGTGCCAACCCTGGCCAAAGAGAAGCAGAACCGTGCGCAGCAGATCGGCCAGGGGATAGGTGACACGATCGGCCTTGCGCGGATCGTGCAACCGCTCGGTCAGCCACTCGATGATCCGGGTGCGCTCCATGATCTCGCGCAAGAGCACGGCCCCCGGTTCCCCGGTCAGCCGCTCGGGTCGGGATTCGATGCGAAGGGACTTGTTGAACGAGGAACCGAACAGAGATAGCGTTTCACCCATGGCGCACGGCGGAGGTTTGTTGTGAATCCTTCTAGCACATTGATTTTACGTCAAAATCCGCCGCGCGCCAGTCATTTCAGGCCCCTTGGGTGAATAAGGCGGGTTGATATAGGGCGGTAGCAACCGTTCGATTCTTATCGCCCCGCTTTGAGGAATAACCTGGCAGGCAAGCCGCGTGTCCGGTTCCGCTTTTACTCTGTTCAGGATCTTTCGCTCGATTTCAGAGGCCTCGGGCAGTCTTTCCATGCCCTCGAGAACTCGGACCCGGCAGGTGCCGCAGCGACCCTTCCCACCACACAGACTCGCATGGGCGACATTGTTCATTCTGCTGATCTCGAGCAGCGTCAGTCCGGCGGAAACATCCAATCTGGTGCCGTCCGCATAGGTGACACTCAACGCCGAACGATCCTTTCTGACGCGAAAATGCCGGGCCAGCAGAACGGCGGCGAGGATCGCGAAATAGGCCCATAGACCTGTCCGCAGAAACACGCCCAGGGTATCCACGATGGTGTCGGTCGGGGCCAACCTGTCCATGGCGGCTTTGGCGAAATTGGGGTCCTTGTTGAGTTCAATGACCTCCTTGCCGGCTTCGACCATCCCCAACAAGGCGAGGAGGGGAACGGCGACGACCAGCGGATAGATAAACCCAGCGACGCGGGGCCACCAGGATTGGATCCGCATCCAAATCACCAAACCCATACAGCCGTGGATCCACGTGACGACCGTCACGATGACCTGTTGCAGGCCGAGAACCGGATTCAGAACCCAGAACAAGGTCAATATGGAGGCATAATTTTGCCCCACACCCGTCATCATCGGTCCGATGACGTTTCCCAAGAGATGACCAAACAATAGAGGAAAGATCACCAATCCCAGGGCAAGCTGGACCGTGTCGGTCATGTTCATCCTGAGGGTGTTTCGCTTGTAGAGAGCAAACAAACCAAACATGAGGTGGACAGCCATCGAACCCACCAAGCACGTGATGCCAACGCCCGTCGACCAAAACCACAAAAACCAGCGACGCGCGTCGTCCAAAGCCGCCAAGGACACAAGTCCAAAGGCCCCGGCCCCGGCTCTCCGGCTTGCCGCGCCCGACTCTCGTCAGATTGAGCAAATGACAGGCTAAAAATGTAAACAAGATGAGTCCCGATATCAGGCGAACTCTCTTGGCCATGAGATTACCCCTCCCCGATACTGTCGTTCTTACGGGTTACAGCATGCCTATGCGGTGAAAATTAATTTTGCGGCCGCATACGCAACCTGTCATTCCTCTCGTGCTTCATCGTCATGCCAAGGGAAACATTCCGTTGAGTCAATCGTGACTCGGGATCGCTCGCGGTACAACGGGCTTGCATCTGGCGGCCGCCCGCAGGCCGATTTCATCGGCTGGAGCAATCCTTGGCATGAATGGCGGCGCGGCGAAGGACCGGTGTCGCCCAGCCGTCGATGGTCCACGCCGTCTCCAGGTGCAAGCCCACGTGCCGATAGGCGGCCAACAGGGACGCCAGATCGCGGACAACGAGACCCGACAGCACGACCCTGCCCGCGGGCGCCAGGTTTCGGGCGACCATGGGCGCCATGACGCGAAGGGGGCGAGCCAGGATGTTGGCCGCCACGATCCCGTAGGGCGCCTCCCTGCGGACCCGCCGTGACTTAAAACCGTCGGCGCGCGCGAATTGGATGCGCCGCCCGACGCCATTGCGCTTCGCGTTGGCCCGGCCCACCCGCACGGCTTCGGGATCGCTGTCCACCGCACCGACGCCAGCCGCACCCAGCTTGGCCATGGAGATGGCCAGAATGCCGGAGCCGCACCCCATGTCGAGGGGACGCCGCAGCAGCCCGCGGCGGGCTAGCGCCTGCAAGGCGAGCAGGCAGCCCGCCGTCGACGGATGGGCGCCGGAGCCGAAGGCCGTCGCCGCGTCCAGGCGGATCGGAATCGTCCCCGGCGGCGGGGGACCATGGTGGTGGGAGCCGTGGATGAACAGGCGGCCGACGCGAAGGGGATTCAGCGCCTGGCGATTCACCGCCAGCCAATCGGTTGCGGGAAGGGGCTCCAACCGCGGCGGGGCCATGGCGGGAAACCGGGCGCGCAGCCCTTCCACCACCGGCCCGGGCGCCATATTCAGATAGGCGTCCACGGGAACCGGCCCGCCACCCTCCGGCGCCAACCAGGATACCGCGTCGGCGACCTCTTCGAGGAATTCCAGACAGGAGCCCAATTCTTCGGGCCCTGCGTCCAGGCGCAGGCGCCACGACTCCGCCCCGGCCACGGCCTCGTTTCCGGTCACGGCGCCTGGACGAAGCCTTCCATCACCTTCTTGGTCCCCGCCTTGTCGAAAACGATTTCCAGCTTGTCGCCGTCGGCGGCCAGGATCCGGCCATAGCCGAACTTCTGGTGGAACACCCGCTCGCCGACCTGAAAGCGCCCGGGACTGGTCTTGGGCACCGTCACCTGCCATGAAGTCGCTTCAATCGCCAGGGGCCGCCGCCGCCGGGCACCTGGCGGGTCGAAGGCGCTTGGCGCCGCCGCCCACTGGCGCGTCGCGCCGGCCGCCGCCTGGCCCACGTAAAGGCCCGGCACCGGCATCAATTCCGTATGCTCGCGGGGCAGTTCGGCGACGAAGCGGGACGGCAGGCTGCTCTGCCACTGATTGTAGACCCGGCGGCTGGCCGCATAGAGCACTTCCACCCGGCGCCGGGCGCGGGTCAGGCCCACGTAGGCCAGGCGGCGTTCCTCTTCCAGCCCTTTGACGCCGTTTTCCTCCAGGGCCCGCTGGTGGGGAAACAGCCCCTCTTCCCAGCCGGGAAGAAAGACCACGTCGAATTCCAGGCCCTTGGAGCCGTGGAGCGTCATCAGGCTGGCTTTCTCGACATCGGCGGCATCGTCGTTCTCCATGACCAGGCTGACGTGCTCGAGAAACCCGGGCAGGGACTCGAACTCGGCCAGGGCCACCACCAGCTCCCGCAGGTTTTCCAGCCGCCCGGGCGCGTCCACGGCCCGGCTCATGCGCCACATCTCCGTGTAGCCGGACTCTTCGAGTATCTGGGCGGCCAGTTCGGCGTGGGGCGATACCGCCATCAGTCCCCGCCAGCGATCGAAGTCGTCGACAAGGGCGAGCAGGGTCCGTCGCGCCTGGGGCCGCAGTTCGTCCGTCTCGGCCAAACGCCGAACCGCCTCGACCAGGGACAGGCCCTGGGCGCGGGCCAAACGGTGAATGACCTGAAGCGTCGCCTTGCCCAGCCCCCGTTTCGGCAAGTTGACGATGCGTTCGAAGGCCAGGTCGTCGGCGGGCTGTGCGACCACCCGCAGGTAGGCCATGGCGTCGCGGATCTCCTGGCGCTCATAGAAGCGGGGCCCGCCGACGACCCGATAAGGAATTCCCAGCGTAATCAGCCGTTCCTCGAACTCCCGGGTCTGGAACCCGGCCCGCACCAGGATGGCGATGCCGCCCAGGCCCTGGCCATCCCGTTGCTGGGCCTCGATCTCATCGCAGACGGCGCGGGCCTCGTCCTCGGCGGTCATCGTGCCGCGAACCCGTACCTTGTCGCCTTCGGCGGGGGTGTCGCTCCACAGGGTCTTGCCCAGGCGCCCCGCGTTGTGGGCGATGAGGCCCGAGGCGGCGCCCAGGATATGGGGGGTGGAGCGGTAGTTGCGTTCCAGCCGAACCACGCGGGCGCCCTCGAAATCGGCCTCGAAACGGAGGATGTTGCCCACCTCGGCGCCGCGCCACGAATAGATCGACTGGTCGTCGTCACCGACGCAGCAGATGTTGCCATGGGCCTGGGCCAGCAGGCGCAGCCACAGGTACTGGGCGGCGTTGGTGTCCTGGTACTCGTCGACCAGGATGTAGCGGAACTGGGTCTGGTAGCGGACGAGGGTTTCCGGCGAGGATTGGAACAGGGTCAGGCAGTGCAGCAGCAGATCGCCGAAATCGACCGCGTTCAGGGTCAACAAGCGCTCCTGATAGGCTTCGTAAAGGATGATGGCCCGGCCATCGGCCTCCGTCGCCGCCTCGGCCTCGGGGACCTTGACGGGCACCAGGCCCCGGTCCTTCCACCGCTGGATAATGCCGAGAAGGACCCGGGGCGGCCATTTCTTGTCGTCGACGCCTTCGACTTCCATGAGCTGTTTGAGCAGGCGGAGCTGGTCGTCCGTGTCGAGGATGGCGAAGTTCGGCCGCAGCCCCACGAGCTCGGCATGGGAGCGAAGAATCCGCGCCCCGAGGGCATGGAACGTGCCCACCCACCAGCCTTCCACCGGCCGGCCGATAAGGGCGGCGACACGTTCGCGCATCTCTCGCGCCGCCCTGTTGGTGAAGGTGCAGGCGAGAATTTCCCACGGCCCGGCCCGGCCCTGGTGGAGAATGTGGGCCAGGCGCGTGGTCAGGACGCGGGTCTTGCCCGTCCCCGCCCCGGCCAGGACCAGGACCGGCCCGTCCACGGCTTCGGCGGCGGTGCGCTGGGTGTCGTTGAGACTGTCCAGGTACGTCGCTTCGGGGGCGCGTTCGGCCACCGGCAGCGATTCACGGCCGTCCTCGTGCGCGCCATACCCCGCCGAATCCCGCATCGGCCGGTTATAGCAGAGATCGGGCCGCCAACGTCTCGAAACCGTCGAGTGTCTTCCCATCTAATAGGGATATAGTGTCCCACGGAGGGTCTTATCATGCGCGTCTCGACCTTGGTTTCTGGCGTTTCGAATCGTCGCTGGCCGCTGGCGGCACCTGCGATCTTGCTATCCTGTCTTACCGCACCCTTGGCCCTGGCCGCGGAGGCCGGCACCGACGTGGGCCGGATCGTTAACGCGGTCGTGGGGGTGCGCGCCCATGTACCCGAAGACGCGCGCACGGCGCGGACCCTGGGGACGCTGCGGGAAGGCAGCGGGGTCGTGATCGATTCCTCGGGACTGATCCTGACCATCGGCTACTTGACCCTGGAATCGGAGCGCATCGAGGTCATCACCCACGACGGCCGGGAGATTCCGGCCGGCTATGTGGGCTACGACTTCGACAGCGGATTGGGCCTGGTCCGCGCGGCAACGCCTCTCAACGTGGATCCGCTGCGCCTGGGCACCTCGACGGGACTGGACGAAGGAACGCCGGTGCTGGTCCTCAGCGCGGCGGGCGGGGTGCCCCCCCTGCCGGCGCGGGTGGTGTCGCGCCGCGACTTCGCCGGCTACTGGGAATACCTGCTGGAAGACGCCATCTTCACCGCCCCGCCCCACAGCCACTTCGGCGGCGCGGCCCTGATAGCCGCCGACGGCACGGTGGTCGGTATCGGCTCGCTGTTCGTCCGCGATGCCGGGGCGGAGAACAGCGATTCGCCGGGCAATATGTTCGTGCCCATCGATGCCTTGAAGCCGGTCCTGGGGGATCTGATCGCCTTCGGCCTGCCCGCGGCGAGGCCCCACCCCTGGCTGGGCGTCACCATCGCCGAGGCGACGGGTCGGGTCTTCATTGCCCGGGTGACTCCGGACGGGCCGTCGGCGCGGGCGGGGCTCCTGCCCGGCGACCTGATCGTCGGCGTCGCCGGACAGCCGGCGGAAGGCATGATCGACTTCCTGCGCAAGGTATGGTCTTCGGGGTCGGCCGGGGTAACGGTGTCCCTGGACGTCATGCGGCGGGTCGGCGACAGCGTGGTGTCGGAAACCGTCCGCATCGAGTCGGGCAATCGCTATGAGTGGCTGCGCAAGCCCGGGGGCCTGTAGCGGCTCACACCTAACGCTCCTCGCTGTGGTGCTCCACCAGTGCCCGGTTGTAGGCGTTCATGGCGTCTCGTTCGTGAATGCAGCCCAGGAACCGCGACGTCCGCTCACTATCGATGACGGCGATGTGGGGTTCACCCGTTTCGCGGATCAGCTTGATGCCCCGCTCCAGGGTCTCCTGGTCGGTGAGGGTGGGCGGATGGTGCCGCGCGACGTCCGCCGCGTTGATCAGTCATCGACACCGTGATCGAATGCCGTGTCGCTGAGATCGGCGATGGTGATGGTGCCCACCAGCCGGCCGTCCCCGTCGATCACAAACAGCTCCCCGGTCTCGCAGGCCTGAAGGCGGTGGCGAATCTCGGGTAGTCGGGCCTGCGGCGAAACCGTTTCCTGGGCTGCCGCCTTTGCCATCACGTCGCGGACGCGGATATTGCGCAGGAGCGCGTGTTCCAGTCCGCCCTTCAGGTCGAGGCCGCGGCGGGCCAGTTGCCAGGTGAAGAACGAGTGGCCCATGAACTGCTGGACGGTCACCGATGACACTACCACCGCGACCATCACGGCCACTGTCAGGGCATAGTCGCCCGTCATCTCGAAGACGATGAGAGTGGTCGAGATGGGCGCCCCCAGGACCGAGGCGGCGACCGCGCCCATGCCGATGATGGCGTAGGCCCCGGGCCCGGACGAGAGCTCCGGGAACAGGGCGGTGGCGGCAATGCCGTAGATGCCGCCGAGGGTCGCGCCGATGACGATGGAGGGGCTGAACACTCCGCCGCCGAAGCCGAATCCCAGGCTGACGGCGGTGGAGAATATCTTAAGCCCGCAGATGACTGCCAACGTGATCAGGGGCAGGGCCTCGGACAGGGCGGCGTCGGTGGTCGCGTAGCCGATCCCCAGGACCTGTGGATAGGCGAGCGCCACCAAGCCCAGCACCAGGCCGCCGATGGCCGGACGCGCCCAGGTCGGAAGCTTGATGCGTCCCGCCGCTTCCTCGGCCAGTCCGATGCCCCGGATCAGGGCGATCGCGGCGACCGCGGCGACCAGGCCCAGCCCGACGAAGGCCGGCAGCTCCAAGAACGAGGTGATGTGGTACTCGGGAACGAAGAACGCCGGGGAATCGCCGAACCAGCCGCGGGAAATCATCGTCGCGGTGACGCTGGAAATGACGATCGGCGCGAATGCGCTGAGCGCATAGTGGCCGACCACGACCTCATTGGCGAACAGCGCCCCGGCGATGGGGGCGTTGAACGAGGCCGCCACCGCCGCCGCCACGCCGCAGCCGAGCAGGGTTCGCGACAGGGCCCGGGTCAGATGAAGCTTATGGGCGATCCAGCCGCCGATGGTGCCGCCAATGTGAACCGCCGGTCCCTCGCGGCCGGTCGACGCGCCGACGCCAATGGACAGGGCGCCGACCGCGAAGGCAACGAGGCCGGTCCTGGGCGACATGCGGCCCGCCCGCAAGGCACAGGCTTCCACGACCTCGGCGACGCCGTGGTTGCGGCGGCCCGGCATGAAGAAATGGACCAGCAAGCCGACCGCCAGCCCGCCAGCCGTCAGGGCCAGGACCACGCGCCAGCCCGACAGGCCCGCCGCATCGAGAAAAATGGACTCGTCGCCCGAACCGTGGGCCAGGAACTGAACGGCGCCGATCGTTTCGCGGAACAGGACCACGGCGCACGCGGTGGCCCCGCCCACGACGATCGCCAGAAGGGAAAGAATCAACTGGTCGTTTCGGATGAGCCGCCGCAGCCAACGTATGGCCCGACTGGCCCTTATGGGATGGCCGGCCATGGTCCAAGGCCACTATCACGGAGGCCGCGGCCAGACAAAGGAAATCACGAAAACGGTGGCAATTCGGGTGGCGCTGTCTTTATCAGTGACCCTTGGTATCATACCAGTGGGCGTTTGAACCGACCTGCCATTGCCCTCTTCGTCATTGCCCTCTTCGTCATTGCCGGACCCGATTTACTGCTGTCTGGTTCAGGGCAAGCGCGGTTGGCTGGATCGGCCGAATCCGAGGCGTTTCAGGGCACGTCTCTCGATCGCGACACGCTTGCGACGACAGCTTCCCCCAAACCGTCATGCGCGGGCTCTTATGTCCGTTTTCAAGGTTTGAGGCATGGATTTCGTCTCCGTGCAACGGACTGTGGGTGGTTGTAGCCTGCCCAGGGCTGGAGGCGGCGGGTGAGACGACGGTGGATCAAGCTCTTATGCGCGGGTTGGCTACCGCATTTCCGTTTTTGCGTCCCGGGGCTGCCTCTGTCTTGTCGCGCGGGTCCTGATGGCCGCAAAGCCCGGTCGAGGGTTCCCCAGTACCTGCGCCGCCCCCAGCCGTGGGCATGGGATCGGGTTGTGTCGCGGGGTTGGAATGTCTGGGCGGCGATATCTCCGCTGCTGCTGGTTGGGGTTGGCGGATCAGTGGCCAGCGGTTTCCGCCGGCGCGGTGTGGCGGGCGATGTCCCACAGGAAGGCGGCCATTTCGCGGGCGATGGCGACGGTGACCAGGTTGGCGGGCTTGCCGCGGGCGGTCATCTGGCGGAAGCGGGCGCAGAGCCGGCGCTGGGCCTTCCAGGCGATGTCCTGGACGGCGCCCTCGAGGGGCTCCAGCTTGGCCCGCTTGGCGGTGGCGACGCGGGCCGGCAGGCGATAGCTCCAGGCGCCTTCCACGAGGATGCGGCGCAGGCGGCTGTTGCCGGCCTTGGTGATGGCACCGCGGCGCTGGCGGGAGCCACTGGAGTGCTCGCTGGGAACCAGGCCGAGATAAGCCATGAGCTGGCGCGGGTTGTCGAAGCGCCGGAAGTCGCCGACCTCGGCGCAGGCGGTGACGGCGGCCAATTGGGAGACCCCGCGCAGGCCTTGGAAGGCGGCAACGACGGGGGCCATCGAGACGGGGGCCATCGAGTAGTCGGGCAGCAGCCTGGTGATCTCCTGGTCGAGGCTTTGCAGGCGCGCCTTGGCGGCGGCGGCGGCGATGGCGCGCCGGGCGTCCTCGAAGACGATCTGCTGGGCCGCATGCTCGAAGGTCTGGGTGTCGAGCCAGCGCTCGTGGGCGCGGCTCCAGTTGCTGAGCCCTTGCCAAATGCGATCGTGGCGCAACAGAAAGCTGTGCAGTTGCTGGCGGGTCTGACGCAGCGCCCGCATGGCGGCCTCGCGGGCGCGCACCAGATCGCGCATCGCCTCGTGGGCCGCATCGGGCACCCACACCGCCGTCAGCTGGCCCGCCCGGTGCAACCGCGCCAGGTCCAGCGCATCGCGGCGGTCGGTCTTCACCCGCCGCCCCGCCGCCTTGGGGATCAGCGATGGCGCCACCACCATGCAGTCATGGCCCAGGCGCTTCGCCAGGCGATGGATCCCATAGCCGCACGGGCCGGCCTCGTAGCACAGCGCCAGAGCGCCGTGGCGCGCCGCCAGCTTGCCGAGCATGCCGGCAATCTCCCTCGGCCGGTTGGCGATCTCGCCGATGAACACCGCCTCGGGGCCAACGTCCGGTCCCGCCACCGCCACCGAGATGCTCATCTTGTGCACGTCCAGTCCAATCGTCGTGATAGTCTCCGTCATGGCTCGTCTCCTGTGCATGAGGACAGGCGCCGAAGCGGCGCAGCCCTCGATCGTTGCACATCGAGGCGAGCCGCCTCCAAGGACATACAGTCTTGTCCCGCGTATCCATTTACCCGCCCCCGCCGGAGTCCGCCCTGTTCCATGGATTGCCGGGACGAGCCCGGCAATGACAAGGGGGGGTGGCGACGGGCGCGGACTTAACCGGATCGCAGTGGACGCGATCCGGCAATCCACCAGGCCACGGGCGTTGTATCCGCCATGCTCAGTGGATGCCCCCGCGGTACGTGACGGGCGAATCCGAGAGACAGTTCTTTGGCTCACTGGAATCAGGTCCGGTTGGCGTCGAGGGCGTAGCCGGCGCCGCGCACCGTGCGGATCAGATCGGCGGCGCCATTCTTGTTCAGGGCCTTGCGCAGCCTGAGGATATGCACGTCGACGGTTCGGGTTTCCACGTAGACGTCCCGGCCCCAGACCTTGTCGAGCAATTGTTCGCGGGTGAACACGCGCCCTGGCCGTTCCAGCAGGGTCCGCAGAAGCCGGAACTCCGTCGGGCCGAGACGAACCGCCTGGTCCTGGCGGGTGACCCGGTGGGTCGCCAGGTCCATGACGACGCCCCCGTAACTCAGCATTTCCTCGGTCAGCGCCGGGCGCACGCGCCGCAGCACCGCGCGAACCCGGGCCATCAGTTCCTTGGGCGAGAAGGGCTTGGCGATGAAGTCGTCGGCGCCGCTGTCCAGACCCTGGATCTTGTCCGACTCCTCGGTTCGGGCGGTCAGCATGATGATCGGCAGGCCGCGTGTCTCGGCGCCACGGCGGAGCTGGCGACAAACCTCGATGCCGGACATCTTGGGCAGCATCCAGTCCAGCACCACCAGGTCGGGCGGTTCCTCCACCACCCGCAGCATCGCTTCCTCGCCGTCCTCGGCGACGGCGACCCGGTAGCCGTTGCTCTCGAGATTGTAGCGGATGACTTCCACCAGGGGCGGCTCGTCCTCGACAACAAGGATGAAGGGCTTCACGGGCCCGCCTCTTCGTCTCGCGACGGGGAGACGACGGTGACGCTGGAATCGTCGGCGGTGGGTCGGCGCGTGGTCGGCGCCTCGCCACGGATCAGGAACACCACGTTTTCGGCGATGTTCGTGGCGTGGTCGCCCATGCGCTCGATATTCTTGGCGATGAACAGCAGATGGGTGCTGGGCGTGATGTTGGTGGGCGCCTCCATCATATAGGTGAGGAGTTCGCGAAACAGGCTGGTGTGAAGCTGGTCCACCTCCCGGTCCTGGTTGCGGACATCCACCGCCTTGTCGGCGTCGCGGGTGATGTAGGCGTCCAGCACGTTTTGCACCATGCCCTGAACCAGGCGCGCCATGCGGGCCACGGTGGGAACCGCCTCCAGGGGCTGCGAATGGATCAGCACCGGAATGCGCTTGGCCACGTTGACCGCGTAGTCGCCGATTCGCTCCAGATCGGCGGAGATCTTCAGCGCCGCGATGGCGGCCCGAAGATCGTCGGCCATGGGCTGGCGCAGGGCCAGGAGGCGTACCGTCATGACGTTGACCGCATTTTCCAGATCGTCGATTCGCTTGTCCTGGGCCATGACCCGGGCGGCAAGCTCGGTGTCCCGGGTCACCAGGGCGCGGATCGCCTCGGCGAGCTGGGCTTCCACCAGTCCGCCCATCTCGGCGATCTTGCTGTCCAGCGAGTTCAGATCGTTGTCGAACGCCTTGACCGTATGATCGCTTACCATGTGTCCGCTCCCGAATCCCGAGCCGCCTCAACTCAACCGAAGCGTCCGGTTATGTAGTCATGAGTGCGCGTTTCCTTGGGGTTGGTGAAGATCTGTTCCGTCTCGCCCCACTCGACCAGGTATCCCAGGTGGAAGAAGGCGGTCTTTTGCGACACCCGGGCCGCCTGTTGCATGGAGTGGGTGACGACAACGATGGTGAAATTCTCCCGCAGCTCGTCGATCAGTTCCTCGATCTTGGCGGTGGCGATGGGATCGAGGGCCGAGCACGGCTCGTCCATGAGGATGACCTCCGGATTGATGGCAATGGCCCGGGCGATGCACAAGCGCTGCTGTTGGCCGCCCGACAGGCTGGTGCCGGGCTCCTGCAGCCGGTCCTCGACCTCCGACAGAAGCCCCGCCTTGTCCAGGCTCGAAAGCACGATGTCGTCCATGCCGGCCTTGGTGTCGGCGAGCCCATGGATCCTGGGACCGTAGGCGACGTTTTCGTAGACGGACTTGGGAAAGGGATTGGGCTTCTGGAACACCATGCCGACCCGCGCCCGCAGGTGGACCACGTCCAGGGATGGATCGTAGATATCGGTGTCGAACAGCTTGATGGCGCCGCTCACCCGGCAAGTGGGAATGGTGTCGTTCATGCGGTTGAGGCAGCGCAGAAAGGTCGACTTGCCGCACCCCGAGGGGCCGATCAGGGCTGTGACCTCACGCTGGCCAATGTCCAGATCGACTTCGAACAGGGCCTGCTTTTCCGCATAGAAGACAGAGACTTCGCGCACCGTGAAGGCGGCGTCCGCGCGGGTGGCCGACGCCGGACGGGTCTCGTTCGCTGTCGACGCTCGATCGATTGCGATGTTCATGGTCGGCGACCTACCAGCGTCGCTCGAAGCGTTTACGTAGGATCACGGCGAGCGCGTTCATCAGGAACAAGAAAGCCAAGAGTACCATGATCGCGGCGGAGGCCCGTTCCCCGAACGCCCGCTCCGGGCTGTCGGCCCAAAGATACACCTGAACCGGAAGCACGGTGGCCGGATCGAAGGCGCTGCCGGGAATGTCGACGACGAAGGCGACCATGCCGATCATCAGCAGCGGCGCCGTCTCGCCCAGGGCTCGGGCCATGCCGATGATGGTACCAGTCAGGACGCCGGGCATGGCCAGGGGCAGAACATGGTGGAATACCACCTGGAGGGGCGAGGCACCCAGGCCATGGGCGGCTTCGCGGATCGATGGCGGCACCGCCTTCAGCGAGGCGCGGCCGGCGATAATAATCGTCGGCAGGGTCATCAGGGCCAGCACCATGCCGCCGGCCATCGGCGCCGATCGGGGGGCGCCGAAAACGTTGAGGAACACCGCCAGTCCCAACAGGCCGAAGACGATGGAGGGTACCGCGGCGAGGTTGTTGATGTTGACCTCGATGATCTGGTTCCAGCGATTCTTGGCCGCGAACTCCTCCAGGTAGATGGCCGTCATCACGGCCAGGGGGAAGGCCAGCACCAGGGTCACCACCATGGTGAAGAACGACCCCGCGACCGCCCCCCAGATACCCGCCAGTTCCGGTTCCCGCGAATCCCCCTGGGTAAAGAAAATGGTGTTGAATCGGGTCTCGATCAGGCCCCGGGCCTTCAGGCCCTCGAACCAATCGATCTGCTTGTCGCTGACCCGGCGGTCGCTTTGCGGCACGTCGGCGCTGATGAAGCCCTTGTTGAACTGATCCAGGTCGTCGGACACCGGGACGACCATGTCGATCCGCTGGCCGATGATCGAGGGGTCTTCAAGGACCATTTCGCGAATTTCGAACACGGCGCCCGGACTGACGATGGCGTAGAGCCGGCGCAGGTCGCGGCGCCCGGACACCTCGGGGAACAAAGCGCGGATCGTTTGGCGGATCGGCTTCCGGTAATCGGCGGCGGACAAAACCTCGGGATCCCGCTTGCCCTCGGGGTCGATGTCCTGGGGATCGAGCGTGACCTCCAGGTGAACCATGGTTTGGACGAAGGCCGAGTAGCCATTGCCGACGATGGTGGCGAGCAGGATGCCCAGGCACAGGAGGGCAAAGCAGACGGCGGCGACTCCGTAGGCGCGAAACCGGCGCTCGGCCGCATAGCGGCGCTTCAAACCGGTCGCGACCCGCTCCGACGTGCTCATAGTCGCGCCACGGCGCGGGTCCGCCGGCGCCGACAGGAGGGTGGTAGCGGCATCACTCGTACTGCTCCCGGTACTTGTTGACCACGGTGAGGGCGATGACGTTGAGCACCAGGGTCACGCAAAACAGCATGAGCCCCAGGGCGAAGGCGGCCAGAGTCTTGGGGCTGTCGAATTCCTGGTCGCCGACCAGCAGGGTGACGATCTGGACGGTGACCGTGGTCACCGCTTCCAGGGGGTTGGCGGTCAGGTTGGCGGACAGGCCCGCCGCCATGACGACGATCATGGTCTCGCCGATGGCCCGGGAGGTGGCCAGCAGAAGGCCGCCGATGATTCCCGGCAGGGCGGCGGGAACAACCACCTTGCGGATGGTTTCCGAGTGGGTGGCGCCGAGGGCGAAGGACCCGTCGCGCATGGTCTGGGGAACGGCGTTGATGACATCGTCGGACAGGGACGAAACGAACGGGATGACCATGATCCCCATCACCACGCCGGCCGCCAGGGCGCTTTCGGAACTGACGTCGAGGCCCATGAAAGCGCCCAGGCCGCGGAAAAACGGGGCCACGGTCAGGGCGGCGAAGAAGCCGTAGACCACCGTCGGAACCCCGGCCAGCACTTCCAACAGCGGTTTGGCGGTGGCGCGGACCGATTGCCGGGCGTACTCGGACAGATAGATCGCCGAAAACAGCCCCACGGGCGCCGCCACGCACATGGCGATCAAGGAAATAAGGATGGTGCCGACGAGAAGGGGAACGGCGCCGAAAGCGCCGGAACTGCCCACCTGATCGGCGCGCAGGGCCGTTTGCGGGCTCCATTGCAGGCCGAACAGGAACTCGGTGATCGGCACCATGGCGAAAAAGCGCATGGATTCGAACAGCAGGGACAGCACGATTCCGATTGTGGTCAGGATGGCGATGGTGGAGCTGACGACGAGGAACACCATCGTCACCCGCTCCACTTGGTTGCGGGCGCGCATTTGCGGGGCGACCTTGCGACGGCCGTGGGCGATGCCGGCAATGGCCACGCAGACGCCGACCACCACCATGGCCGCGCCGCCGGTCAGACGCATGGTCGAATAGTTGCCGGCGGCCTTCACCAGTTCGGGGTTCGCCTCGCCGCTGATGGCGCTGCCGCCGGCCAGATTGCGGATATCGTTGATCAGAAGCTCGAGCCGGCTGTCGGTAAGGTTCTGACTGGCTTCGGGCAACGCGGCGACCAGCAGGGCCTCGACGATGACGGGCTCGAAGACCAGCCACAGCACGGTGACGCCCAGGGCCGGCAGGCCGCACCAGAGGGCGACGTAGAAGCCATGGTAGGAAGGCAGGGAATGAAGCGTGCGCGTGTGCCCCGTCACGCCCGTCACCGCTCGGGACCGGCCCATGTAATAGCCGATCACGGTCAACACGATCAGCGTCAGGAACAGGATCCAGGTTTGCATGGCGAGCGACCGACGGAACCGGGTGGCGCGGTGTCACCGCATCCAACGAAAGAACACGGGACGAGAAAAGTAGCCGAGGGCTCCCGAGGAAGCTCCCGGCCGGCGATCACATGGAAACGTTCATCGTCAGATTGGTGGCGTCGTCGCGGTACTTGTCGCGCTCGGCGTCGGGCATGGGGATCAGGCCCTTGTCGGTCAGGTATCCCTCTTCGCCCCAGGCCTTGTCGCTGGTGAATTCCTTGAGATAGGCCTTCATGCCGGGGATCGTGCCCACATGGGCCTTCTTGGCGTAGAAGTACAAGGGCCGTGACACCGGATACGTGCCGTCGGCGATGTTCTCGAAGGCGGGCTCCACCCCGCCGAGGCGCGAGCCCTGAACCCGGTCAGCGTTCTGATCCAGGAAGCTGTAGCCGAAGATACCGAACGCGTTCTTGTTCTCTTCCAGTTTGCGCAGGATCAGCACGTCGTTCTCGCCTGCCTCGATGAAGGCGCCGTCCTCGCGGATCGCGTAGCACCTTTTTTTCGCCAAGCCCAAGACCGTGGCGTCGGCAAGCTGCTTGCAGCCGCTTTCCATGGCCAGTTCGACAAAAGCGTCGCGGGTGCCCGACGTCGGCGGCGGGCCCAGGACCTCGATCTTGTTGCCGGGCAGCGCCTTATCGATATCGCTCCACTTCCGGTGGGGGTTATCGACCAGCTTGCCGTTGACGGGAACCTGCTTGGCCAGCGCCAGGAACAGGTGCCCCAAGGTCAACGTGACTTGCGGGGCGGCCTTGGAGTTCGCCAGCACGATGCCGTCGTAGCCGAATTTGACCTCGATGATCTCCGTGACGCCGTTCTTGGCGCAGTTCTCGATCTCGGAGCGCTTGATGGCGCGCGAGGCATTGGCGATGTCCGGATGGTTGACGCCCAGACCGGCGCAAAACAGTTTGAGGCCGCCGCCGGAACCGGTGCTTTCGATCACCGGTGTCTTGAACTTGGAGGTCTTGCCGAACCGCTCGGCCACCACCGTGGCGAAGGGATAGACGGTGGACGAGCCGACGACGCGGATCTGGTCGCGGGCTTCGGCCGCCCCGCCCATGGCGAGGCCGGTCAGAATCGCAAGCGAGAAAGCTTTCTTCATCATGGTTCGACGAGTCCCTTGTCCTGATGGGGAAACTGCCGAGACGCAGCATCCCGGGTGGTGCCTTATGGCCGATGAATCCACCGGCCATACCACTCTTATCGAGGGTCTCACGTCGAACTTATGACAAGTCCGATTCCCTTTTGTGACAATCGCGTAACGATTTTATGACGGCGCCTTCCGAGGGCGCCAAACGGCCTACGACTCGTCCCCTGGCGCCAGGGGCAATTGGACGGTAAAGGAGCTGCCTTGGCCCTCGCGGCTGTCGATCAGAAGGTGGCCGCGGTGCCGGCTGACGATATGCTTGACGATCGCCAAGCCCAGACCAGTACCGCCCATGCTGCGGGAGCGGCCCTTGTCGACCCGATAGAACCGCTCGGTCAGGCGGGGGATGTGGGCGGCCGGAATGCCATCGCCGTGATCCACGATCGAGATCGACACGCCCGGGTCCCCGGTCCCCCGCAACCGAGGCTCGTGCCGGGCAACGATGCCGACGGCGGAATCGGCGGCACCGTACTTGATGGCGTTGTCGATCAGGTTCTGAAACACCTGAAACAGTTCGTCCCGATCGCCGGCCACCAGGGGAAAATCGTCGGGTAGGTCCCACGCCATCCCCATGCCCTTTTCCTCCGCCTTCATGGCCAGAAGTTCGGACACGTTGGTGAGAAGTTGGCGCAGGTCGATCCCCGTCTTGGGCTGGATGTGCTCGTTGATCTCGACCCGCGACAGGGACAGCAGGTCGTCGATCAGGCGACTCATGCGCAACGACTCCTTGTGCATGATGTCGAGGAAGCGTTCCCGGGCCGCCTCGTCTTCCCGGGCCGCCCCTTTCAGGGTCTCGATGAGGCCGACCACGGCCGACAGCGGCGAGCGCAATTCGTGGCTGACATTGGCCACGAAGTCCGCCCGCATCTCTTCGGCGCGCCGCGCCCCGGTAAGGTCGTGCATGGTCAAAAGGGCCGCCGCGTCTCCGGGAATGCCCTGTTCGGCGAGGGGCAGCACCTCGACGGAAAATATTCGTTGCACGGGTGCCGCCAAGGTCACCTCCACACACCGACGCGGCATTCCTTCCAACACTTCATCGGCCGCCGTCAAGATCTCGGGATGGCGGACCGTGTGGGCCAGGTCGCGGCCGATCAGGCTGATCTGCAGAGCTTCGCGCGCGGCTTGATTGGCAAACATAACCCGCCGCTGCCGGTCGATCAGCAGCACCGGATCGGGGAGGCCGTTGAGCACCGCCAAGGCAGCCGCGGGAAGATCGGTTCTGTCCGTCCCCTGGTCAGGCATTGTGTCTCCCGGGTGCCTCGCCGGCGTGGTGCCCTGGTTGCGCCCTTGGCGCGCCATCAGACGTCGGCGGCCTCGGCCACCGGCGCGACGGGCGCCTCCTTGCAAACGCGGTTGCGCCCCTCCCCCTTGGCTCGATACATCGCCTTATCCACCCGCTCGATGAACGATTCGGCGGCCTCTCCGCTCCGGTAGAGGCCCGCCCCCACCGATACGGTGATCTCGCCCATCTGTTCGCCCGTGGTCCGGTTGACGATCTTCTTCTTGCGCACGGTCTCGCGAATGACGTCGCCCAGGCTCGCCGCCGCGGCCAGTTCGGTCTCCGGCAGGATGATGACGAATTCCTCGCCGCCGAAACGGGCTGGCGTGTCCCGGCCCTTGACGGTCGAGCGCAGGGTGGCGGCCAGCAGCCGCAACACCTGGTCTCCCACCTGATGGCCATGGGTATCGTTGAACACCTTGAAATGGTCGATGTCCAGCATCAGCAGGGCCAACGGCGTTCCATCTTCTTCGGCCGTCGTCATTGCCCGGTTCAGCTCGCTATCGAAGCGCCGGCGGTTGGCGATACCGGTCAGGCCGTCGGTCAGGGCTTCCTGGGACACCTCATCCAGTTCGTCTTGTAGCTGGGCGATTTGGTGGGAGGACACCGTCAGTTTGCTTTCCAGTTCCTGGTTCCGGCTCTCCATGTCCCGGGTGGCCGACAGCATCGAGGCGATGACTTCGGGATAGCCCTTGCCCGCCGGTGAGTCGGTCAACTGGCCCGAGAACTCCTTCAGGGCCACGCCATATTCGGCCGCGTCGTCGCCGGCCTTGCCCAGGCGCCGCAACACCACGCCAAGCTCGCTGTTGATTTGCGCCGTGGCGTTCGCCAGCACGGCGCCGCCCTCGCCGGTGCTGAAAAACTGCTGGTAGATCTCGCTGTTGCGTTCGTTGGAGAAAGCTTGGCGTGCCTCCAGCATGTGGTCCAGGGCCTGGACCAGTTCTGCGGGTTCGCCACTACAGTAGGCATACCAGATGGTGAAGTTGTGCGGTGTCGGCGGAATGCGCACGCTCTGCATCCGCTTCAGTGCGTCGGCGGCCCTTTTGGCCGCGACGTCAAGGATATCCGGCTGTCCCATCCCGCTCTCGTCTCGTCCCCGTCGATTTGAGCGACAATACCGGAGGCGGCGGCGACTCGGAACCGGAATCCGGTGCCGTGCGCGACCGGGACCGGCGACCGGGCATTGTCCATGGCCGGGACGCGTGCCATAACCGAGCCGCTTCGTTCAATGGGATTCCCGATGGCCGCCCACATAAGGCCCGGCCCGCCGGCCGACACCGGGTCCGGGGAAGGACCCGCGATTTCGGTCGTCGTGCCGGTGCACAACGAGGAAAGCAACATCGCGCCACTGGTCGCAGAGATCGATTCCGCGCTTGCTGGCGGAGAACCCTTCGAGATCGTTTACGTGGACGACGGCAGCAGCGACAAGACGACTGAGTCCCTGCGTGCCGCGGCGGCCGACTGCCCGCGACTTCGGCTGTTCCGCCATCGGCGACGATATGGCCAGTCGGCGGCCTTGGCCACCGGCATCGGACTCGCCCGGGGGGCCATCGTCGCCACCATGGACGGGGACGGACAGAACGATCCCGCCGACATACCGCGTCTCCTGGCGGCCTTCCGCGCTGAAGCGGACCCCGACCGGATTCTCGTGGCGGGACATCGGACTCGCCGCGAAGACGGCTGGCTTCGTCGGCTGTCGTCCCGGGTGGCGAACGGCGTTCGCGGCACCCTGCTCAAGGATCGCACTCCCGATACGGGATGCGGGCTGAAGGTGTTTGCCCGCGCCGCCTTCCTCGCCATGCCCCGCTTCGACCACATGCACCGATTTCTGCCGGCCCTGATGATCCGCCAGGGCGGCCGGGTCCTGTCGGTTCCCGTCAACCACAGGCGACGCCAGCGCGGCGCTTCCCACTACGGGGTTTTCGACCGCCTGTGGGTGGGAATTGCCGATGTGCTGGGGCTCATGTGGCTGATGCGCCGGGCCAGCCTTCCGGTGGTGGACGACCTCCAGGCCGGGGACGAACGGTAGCGTGCCGGGGACCGCCCGCGTTCTCCTCCGCGGCCTGGCGCTGATCCTGACCCTGGCGGCGGTCGGCTACGCGGTCAAGCTGGGCGGCGTCGCCGGCATCGTCGACACCGCCTGGGTCGATTCCCAGGTACGGGGCCAGGGGATGACCGGGCTGGCGGTGTTCCTGGGAGTCGGCGCCCTGCTGACCGCGGTGGGGCTGCCCCGGCAGCTGGTCAGCTTCCTCGGCGGCTACGCCTTCGGATTCGTCGAAGGCACGGCGCTGGCCCTCGCCACCTGTGCGCTGGGCTGCGCGACGGCGTTCACCTGCGCTCGCTGGCTGGCCCGGGCGCCCATCGCGGCGCGCTTTCCCGGTCGGGTGCGCCGCGTGGACGCCTTCCTGCGGGGCCACACCTTCTCCATGACCCTGCTCATTCGCCTGCTGCCGTTCGGCAGCAACCTGCTGACCAACCTGGCCGCCGGGGTCTCCAGCGCCGGGGCGGTTGCGTTCATTTTCGGCTCGGCCCTGGGTTACGTGCCGCAGACGGCGGTGTTCGCCCTGGTCGGCAGTGGCATCCATTTGGATACCGCCCTGCGCCTGGGTCTGAGCGCCGCCCTGTTCGTCGCCTCGGCGACGATCGGAATCGGGCTCTACCGGAAAGTGCGTGGCGTTCCCTCGGTGGAGGACGACCGGGAATCGCCGATTGCCGCCAATGGGACTGGCAAGGACCGCGGTTGATGGGCGGCGAAGAGCGGGCCGGAGTCAGGGCCTCCCTGTTGTGGGTCGCGGCCCTGTGGCTCGCCCTGGTCGCCATCGCGCTCGCCTTCCGGCCCCTGTTGCCGGTGGACGAGACCCGCTATGCCGCCGTCGCCTGGGAGATGTGGCAACGGGGCGATTTCCTGGTCCCGCACCTCAACGGCGAACCCTACAGCCACAAGCCGCCCTTTCTGTTCTGGCTGATCCACATGGGATGGGCGGTGGGTGGCGTGTCCGACACCTGGGCGCGCCTGGTCGGCCCCCTGGCGGGCTTGGTCGCGGTGGTCCTGGTCCCCCGGCTGGCGAGGACCCTGTGGCCCGCCGACGCCGTGGTCCGGGGCCTGGCCCCTTTGGCCCTCATGGCCTGTGGCGCTTGGGCGGTGATGACCACCATGACCATGTTCGACACCCTGCTGACGGTCTGCGTTCTGGTCGGCCTGTGGGGCGTGGCGGGGGCGGCCCGTGGTCAGACGCGGGAAGGATGGGGCTTGTTTGCCATCGCCCTGGCGGCGGGACTGCTGGCCAAGGGGCCGGTGATCTTGATCCATCTGCTTCCGGTCCCTCTGTTGGCGCCCCTGTGGGCGTCGTTCGAGGGACGGCCCCCATGGCCTCGCTGGTACCGGGGACTGGGACTGAGCGTCCTGCTGGGGGCGGCCATCGCCCTGGCGTGGGCGCTGCCGGCGGGCTTGGCGGGCGGCGCGGACTACCGGGACGCGATCCTGTGGGGACAGAGCGCCGGTCGGGTGGTGGATGCCTTCGCCCACGGCCGTCCGTGGTGGTGGTACATGGCCGCCCTGCCGCCGGCCTTGCTACCCCTCTTGGTGTGGCCGGGCTTATGGCGCGCCCTGCGCCAGGGCTGGCGCCAGGCCATGGACCCGGGGGTCCGGTTCTGCCTGACCTGGCTGGCGGGTAGCGTCGGCCTGGCGTCGTTGGTCAGCGGCAAGCAGATCCATTACCTGCTGCCGGAGCTGCCGGCGATCGCCCTCCTGGCCGCCTTCTTCCTCGCCCGCGCCGGCGCCGACGCCCATCGGCGGTGGGATCTGACCGTCCCCGGCGCCCTGGTCGGGATTGTCGGCATCGCCATCGCGGTGGCGCCCCTGATTCCCCTGAGCGGGCGTTCGGCCGTCCTGATAGGCGACGTGGCCGGCCCGTGGGGCCTCGCGGTGGCGGCGTTGGGAGCCTCGGTCGCCCTGCTGGTAACCGGTGGGGCCGCGATCCGCCTCGCCACCGTCGCCGCCATCACCGCCGGCCTGGTTTGCGGCGTTCACCTTGCCGTGGCGCCGATGCTGGCCCAGCGCTTCGACCTGGCGCCGTTGACCCGTCTTCTCGGCCAGTGGGAGCGGGCCGGGCGGCCGCTGGCCAACTACGGCGCCTATCACGGCCAGTACCACTTCTTGGGGCGCCTGACCGCGCCGCTTGCTATTATTGGCGATGGCGAGATCGTCGCCTGGACGGCGGCCAACCCCCAAGGCATCATCGTCACCTATCAGGACCGGGTGCCGGAGGGCGGCGAACCCCTGTTCGTCCAGCCCTTCCGAAGGGGCCTGATCACCGTGTGGGAGGCGGCGGACGCGGCACGGGAGCCCCGCCTGGTGCGCCGGCCCCCGGACCCCTGACAACCAAGGTCCACCGCGGCTTATTCTTGGCCCTTCCCTTGACAGGTCGGCCGCGCGGACTTAGATCAGTTGGCACTCACTGGGGGAGAGTGCTAACAAAATTCTTTCCCCCTCCCATTTCAATAAGTTATGGAGATATGCCATGTCGTTTCGGCCGTTGCACGATCGGGTTGCGGTGCGTCGCACGGATCAGGATGAGAAGAGCGCGGGCGGGGTTATCATCCCGGACACGGCGCAGGAGAAGCCGATGGAGGGTGTGATTGTCTCGGTGGGCTCGGGTTCGCGGGACGAATCGGGAAAGCTGGTTCCCTTGGATGTGAAGGCTGGGGACCGTGTTTTGTTCGGCAAGTGGTCCGGGACCGAGGTGAAGCTCGACGGCGAGGAGCTGTTGATCATGAAGGAATCGGACATCATGGGCGTTCTCGAGGTCAAGGCCTCGAAGCGCAAAGCCGCCTAAGGGAGTGACGAGAGATGGCTGCGAAGGAAGTTAAATTTGGTACGGAGGCGCGCGACAAGCTCCTCCATGGGATTGACGTTCTGGCCAACGCGGTGAAGGTGACGCTGGGTCCGAAGGGGCGCAACGTTGTGCTGGACAAGTCGTTCGGCGCGCCTCGGATCTCGAAGGACGGGGTGACGGTGGCCAAGGAGATCGAGCTTGCGGACAAGTTCGAGAACATGGGCGCGCAGATGATTCGCGAGGTTGCCTCGAAGACGTCCGACGAAGCCGGCGACGGGACGACGACGGCGACGGTTCTGGCCCAGGCGATCGTTCGCCAGGGGGCCAAGGCGGTGGCCGCGGGGATGAACCCGATGGACCTGAAGCGCGGCGTTGACGCGGCGGTGACGGCGGTGACGGCGGACCTGCGCAAGCGGTCGCGGAAGGTGTCGACCAACGAGGAGATTTCGCAGGTCGGGACGATCTCGGCCAACGGCGAGCGGGAGATCGGTCAGATGATCGCCGACGCCATGGCCAAGGTCGGCAACGAAGGGGTGATCACGGTGGAGGAGGCGAAGAGCCTTCACAGCGAGCTCGAGGTTGTCGAGGGGATGCAGTTCGACCGCGGCTACACGTCGCCCTACTTCATCACCAACGCGGAAAAGATGACCTGCGAGATGGAGAACCCGTTCATCCTGATCCACGAGAAGAAGCTGTCGGGGCTGCAGCCGCTGCTGCCGGTTCTGGAGTCGGTGGTTCAGTCGAGCCGGCCGCTTCTGGTGATCGCCGAGGACATCGAGGGCGAGGCCCTGGCGACGCTGGTGGTGAACAAGCTTCGCGGCGGCCTGAAGGTGGCGGCGATCAAGGCGCCGGGCTTCGGCGATCGTCGCAAGGCGATGCTGGAGGACCTGGCGATCCTGACGTCTGGGCAGGTGATCAGCGAGGACATTGGGATCAAACTGGAGAACGTGACCCTGGACATGTTGGGGACGGCGAAGCGGGTCCTGATCACCAAGGAAGAGACGACGATCATCGAGGGCGCCGGGAAGAAGGGCGAAATCTCGGGCCGCTGCGGCCAGATCCGGGCGCAGATCGAGGAGACGACGTCGGATTATGACCGGGAGAAGCTGCAGGAGCGTCTGGCCAAGCTGGCCGGGGGTGTCGCGGTGATCCGGGTTGGCGGGGCGACGGAAGTCGAGGTGAAGGAGCGCAAGGACCGGGTCGACGACGCGATGCACGCCACCCGGGCGGCGGTCGAGGAGGGTGTTGTCCCCGGCGGCGGGGTTGCCCTTCTCTATGCGGCCAAGGCGCTGGACAAGCTGGACGTCGAGAACGACGACCAGAAGGTCGGCCTCGACATCGTGCGCCGGGCGTTGCAGATGCCGGTGCGCCAGATTGTCGAGAACGCCGGCGTTGACGGCGCGGTGGTGGTCGGCAAGCTTCTCGAGCAGAAGGACCGCAACCGGGGCTTCAACGCCCAGACCGGCAGGTACGAGGACCTTGTGAAGTCGGGCGTGATCGACCCGACGAAGGTGGTGCGCACGGCGCTGCAGGACGCGGCCTCGGTGGCTGGGCTGTTGATCACCACCGAGGCGATGGTGGCCGAGAAGCCGGAGAAGAAGGGCGCCGCCGGCGGCATGCCGCCGGGCGCCGACATGGGTGGCATGGGCGGCATGGGCGGCATGGGCGGCATGGACTTCTAAGCCACCCGGGCCAACACAACAGCGGGGCCGCGCGGCGCGCGGCCCCTTTTTTCTGTGATCCAGCGACCCGGTGAACCCGTTCCTTCCGTTTGCCGCGGAGCGGCCCTATGTGATTGATTGGAACCGCATATCGGTTCCCATCAAGGATGATTCGCTTTAGAGTGCGAACGATTCGCACGGGCGCCGAGCGGGATTCGGTAGCGGAGGAGAGCCGACAGCGATGAAAGTCTGCCTGATACGGCCATCCATCGTAATCCCGCGCAACAACCAGACCAGCATGTTCACGCCGCCCCTGGGGTTGGTTTACGTCGCCGGCAGCCTGCGCGACGCCGGCTTCGCGGTGCAGGTGATCGATGGCGTGGGTGAATCCCTGGACACCCGCCATCCGGCGGCCAACGACTGCTACATTTACGGCCTCTCTCCGGCGGAGATCGTCGACCGGATCGATGCCACGTCGCGGGTGATCGGGATCACCGCCGGGTTTTCCTTCGAATGGCCCTTCTGCCGCGACCTGATCGCCCGCATCCGCGAGCGATTTCCCGACGCCCTGCTGGTCGGCGGCGGCGAGCACGTCACCGCCCTGCCGGCCGAAAGCGTCGGCGAGAGCGCCCTTGACCTGGCCGTCCTCGGCGAGGGCGAGGAGACGATTCTCGCGGTGGTGAAGCAGCTCGATGCCGGGACCTTCGATCCGGCGCCCATCGCCGGCATCGTCTACCGGAACGCCGACGGCGCGGTGGTCGTCAACGCCCGGCGGGACCGGATGCGGGCCATCGACGACATTCCCTGGCCCGCCTGGGACCTGATGCCGATCGAGAACTATCTGGAGCGGGGCTTCGGCTTCGGCGTCGACCGGGGCCGTTCCATGCCGGTGATGGCGAGCCGCGGCTGCCCCTATCAGTGCACCTTCTGCTCCAATCCCCAGATGTGGACCACCCGCTGGATCGCCCGCGACCCCGATCTGCTGCTGGACGAAATGGCCTACTACCAGGAACACTATGGGGTGGAGAACTTCGACTTTTACGACCTCACCGCCATCGTCAAAAAATCCTGGATCGTCGCCTTCTGTAACAAGATCAAGGAACGGGGCCTAACCTTTACCTGGCAACTTCCTTCCGGCACCCGGTCGGAAGACATCGATGGGGAAGTGGCGGCTCTCTTGCACGAGTCCGGCTGCCGGAACCTCTCCTATTCGCCGGAGAGCGGGTCGCCCGGCGTGCTCGCGCGGATCAAGAAGAAGATCAAGACCCAGGCCGTCCTCGACTCGATCCGCGCCAGCACCCGAAACCGCATGAACGTCAAGTGCAACATCATCCTGGGCTTCCCGGGCGAGACCCTGAAGGAAGTCCTCGAGACCTATGGCTTCATCGCCCGCATGGCCGTCGCCGGCGCCTATGACCTGAGCGTCTGGGCCTTTTCCCCCTACCCGGGATCGGAACTGTTCGATTTCGTGCGCCAGCGCGACGGCCTGCGCCTGGACGATACCTACTACGACGGCCTGCGGTCCTACGCCGACGCCTCGCGGACCATATCCTACAGCGAGAACTTCACGGACCGGCAGCTCAAGGTGCTGCGCTACATCGGACTATGCCTGTTCTACGGCACGTCCTGGCTGGTGCGCCCCTTCCGGCCGATCCAGATCGTGATCAATCTGATGCGCGGACGCCAGGAATCCCGATCCGAAATGGCCCTCGCCAACCTGTTGCGGCGCCGGCACCTCTCCTCCGGCGCCGGTTGACCGCCGCGCCCCATCCGTGAGCGCTCACCTGAGCCTGTTTCTGGGCGGCGCCGATCAGGTCCGCGCCCTGCTGGCGGTCTTGGCCCTGTGGACGGGTCTCGCCGGCCTCGGCTGGCTGGCGGCCGGGCGCGGGCGCAGCCTCGAGGCGGCGCCCCTCCTTGGCTGGGCCGTGGTGGTGGTCGCGATGACCGTGCCGGCCGTGTTCCTGGCGGTCCCGTTCACCACGACCGGGCCAATCCTGGGCCTGATCGCCATGGCCTTCGTGGTCGTGGCGGTGGCGCGGGACCGTCCGTTATTCGCCGACGGCGCGGCGCGTGTGCTGGTGCTCGCCGCACCCATGCTGATGCTGACGGCGGCGCTTGCGGGCAGCCAATGGGACGAGTTCTCCCACTGGCTGCCGACCATCCGCTTCCTCGGCGAATCCCACGATTTCCCCCGCGGCGGCGCCACCGGCGGCGCCTTTCCCGGCTATCCTTATGCCTGGCCCCTGCTGTCCTATCTGGGCAACCGCCTGGCCGGCGGCATGGTGGAAAGCCTGGGTCCGCTGCTGAACCTGCTGCTGCTGCTGAGCTTCGGCCTGGCGGCGGCGCGCATGGCCCTCGCCGGGGCCGGGCAGTCCGATACGGCGGTCAAGGGCTGGCGGACCGCCGGCCTGGCGGCGGCGGCGGCCACCCTTCTAAACCCCACTTTCGTCCAGAAGGTGGTGCTGACCTCCTACGCCGACACGTCTTCCGCGGTGGCCGTGGGCTTCGGCGTGGTCCTCGGCTGGTCGGCCCTCAATGCCCTGGCCGAGGGCGACCGCCGGCGGGCCCGGTCCCTGGCCTGGCAATACGGTCTAGTCACACTGGTCCTGGTCAACATCAAGCAGGCCAACCTGGTGCTGTTCGTCGTCATGAGCCTCGGTGTCGCCCTGGCGGGCCTGCGGGACCCGCGGGTACGTTTTCGGGACCTGCTGTCCCTGGTGCCGGCGGCGATCCTGCCCGCGGTGACGATCTACGCGGTCTGGCGCTACCACGTGCTGACGGCGCTGCTTCCCCGCTCGGAGGCGACCTTCCTGCCCTTCGAGTCTTGGAACCTCCATGTGATGCCGCAGATCCTGTGGCAGATGCTCGTGGTGCTGGCCAAGAAGGGCTACTACTTGGGCCTGATGGTCCTGGCGGCGGTGTTCGCCGTCCGCGGGCTGATCCGCTGCGATGGCCCCCTGGACCGTCTGGCCATCGTGGTCGGCGGCCTGTTCCTCGGCTACAACGCTTTCCTGTTTCTCATCTTCGTCAGCCAGTTCGGCGAGTACGACGCCCTGCGGGTGGCGTCCTACTGGCGTTACAACATGCACCTGGGCCTGGCGGGAGTGGCCTTCGGCGCCTTCGGGGCCGGGTGCCTGTGGCGGCGCTACCTGTCGGCGCGACGGCTGCCGGCATCGGTGGCCTGGGTGCCGGTGGCGCTGGTCCTCATCGGGCCATTCGTTTTCGCCAACAAGCTTCGCTTCGACCTGGAGCCCCACAAGCCCCATTACCGGGCGGTGGCGGATTCGCTCCTCGGCACGTTTCCCGCCGGCGCCAAGCTGATGATCCTGGACCCCATGGGATCCGGCGAATCCATGGTGATCACCGCCTACCATCTTACCGACAGCGTCGCTTATGCGGGCTACGTGAGCGCCTACCACGACGTGCGGGCCGAAACCATTCGCGACCACATGGCGCGTCTGCGGCCGGACACCCTGCTGGTCCATTCGATGGCGCCGGGCGTGCGGACGGTCCTTGGACTGGAACTGGAAGAAAACCGGTCGTACCTGGTTCGCCAGACCGAGGACGGTGGCTGGCGGGTGGTGCGCGACTGGCCCTATCCGCCGCGATCCTGAGCCAGGAAGGCACGGATCGCCGCCGCCGCCTCGGCCAGGCCCACCCGCTCGATCGCCACGCCCTCGGGAAAGGCCCGGGTCAGGCGCGACGGCAGGGAACGGTCCAGCATCACGAACACGCCACGGTCCTCCGCTCTTCGTACCAGCCGGCCGTAAGCCTGTTTCAGCCGCAGCCGCACCAGGGCCTCGTCATAGTCCCGGCCGCCGAATGCCTGGCGCCGGGCCTTGTGACGGATGTCGGGCCGCGGCCAGGGCACCCGATCGAAGACGATCAGGCGCAACGACCGGCCGGGCACGTCGACCCCGTCGCGCACCGCGTCGGTGCCCAGCAGGCAGGCGTTTTCCTCGGCCCGGAAGATGTCGATCAGGGTACCCGTATCCAGGGGGCTGATGTGCTGGGCCAGCAGGGAATAACCGGCTTGGTCCAGGGGGCCGGCGATGCGCTGGTGGACCGCCCGCAGACGGGCGATGGCGGTGAACAGGCCAAGCGCGCCGCCGCCAGCGGCCTCGAACAGCACCCGGTAGGCGGCGGCCACCCGATCGGCATCGTTGCGCCCCACGTCGCCGACCACGAACAGCCGCGTCTGGGCGGTGTAATCGAAGGGCGAGCGCACGGCCACCTTGACCGGCGGCGTGGGCAGATGGCCCACACCCGTGCGCACGTCGCCGAACCGCCAGTCGTCCCCGCCATCCTCCTCAGCCCCACTACCGTCGTTCAAGGAGGCCGAGGTGATCAGCAGCCCGTGGGCGGACAACCCGATGGTCTCGACCAGGGGCCGCATGGGATCGATCCAATGGCGGTGGTATCCGACGTCCACGTCGCGGCCGTCCTGGCGAACGACGCCGAACCAGTCGACGAAGTCTTCCGGCGTCCCCTCGTCGATGGCCCGCAGCATGGCCCGCCAGGCGGCGATGGGCTGCACGCCGCGCCGGTCCAACGCCCGCAGGGTTGACTCCGTCCGGTTGCGCGTCGCCGTGTCGAGGCTTTCCGCCTCGTCGTCGAGAAGCTTCGCCAGGGCCGCGGTCAGGCCGGCCAGGGGTTTGGCGAGGGCGCCCAGGGCCTCGTCCAGGAGGGCCGCGGCTTCCAACAGCCCGGACACGGTCGGCCCCGGTTCGCACTCCAAGTCGTAGCCGGAACGGGCGTCGGACGCCCGGGCGTAGACCTGCTGGCGGATCAGGGTGAGGACGGATTCCGTGGCCCCCACCGGCATGCCGCCGGCGAGCCGTTGCTGCCACCCGGGCCCGGGCAGCAGGCGGCAGGCCGCCAGCACCCCGTCGAGGGCGGCGGCCAGATCGTCGCTGGCGCCGGCCAGATCGCCGATCCGGTCCTTCAGCCCCCGGGAGCGGGACCGCCGGCGGCCCTCCGCCCCGAGGAGCCAGCGGCGCAGCTCCGCCGTCTCCTGGCCCGTGAGGTGGGCGGAGAAGGCGTTGTCGGCGGCCTCGAACAGGTGGTGGCCCTCGTCGAACACGTAGCGGGTCGGCAGCCCCGCCTCGTCGCCCCCGATGGCCGCCTGGATCAGCACCAGGGCGTGGTTGGCGACCACGATCTCGGCCCGGCGGGCGCGGCGCACCGAGCGTTCGATGAAGCATTTGCGGTAGTGGGTGCAGGCCGCGTAGATGCATTCGCCTCGGGAGTCGGTGAGGTCCGTGGTCGCGGCGCGGCCCAGCAAGTCCACCAGCCAGCCGGGGAAATCCCCGCCCACCATGTCCCCGTCCCGGCTGGCCAACGCCCAGCGGGCGATCAGGCCGAGGGCCACTCCGTCGGCGGGGGCAAGGGTGGCCAGACGGTTGACCGCTTCCTCCAGGTTGAGGAGGCAGAGGTAGTTCTCGCGCCCCTTGCGGACGACCACACGGCGGATCTTGTCGTCCCGCTTGGGGAACACCCGGTCCAGCTCGCCGTCGAGCTGACGCTGAAGGTTGCGGGTATAGGTGCTGATCCAGACCGTGCCCTTGTTCTTGCGCGCCCATACGTGGGCCGGCGCCAGGTAGCCCAGCGTCTTGCCGACCCCGGTGCCGGCCTCGGCGATGACCACCCGGGGCTCGCCGTCCCGCTCCCGGGGGGCGAAGGCGCCGGCCGCGGCCTCGGCGTAAGTCCGCTGCTGGGGGCGGTCCTCGGCGTCGGCGTCCAGAAGCTGGACCAGGCGGGCCCGCGCCTCCACCCTCTCGACCGGCAGGCTGTCCGGCGGCGGAGACGGCCCCCGCTCCTCCCACTCGCGGAGCCGCAGCCACGGCCGCAAGCCCGTGGCCGCCTCCCCGGACGGCATATCCCCGGCCACGCCAAGGGCCCCCAGCACCGCCGGCGCCCAGTGCCAGCCGGCCCGGCCCATGGCCCAGGCGATGCGCCGGGCATCCCGGTCCGCCTCGCCGCCGGAGAGGCGCTCCAGCAGCGCGCGGCCGATGTGGTGGAGACCTGTTGCTTCCTCGTCCAAGGTGGCGGCAAGGGGCAGGCCCAGGACCGCCGCCAGACCCCGCGGCGTCGGCAGGCAAAACCGCGCCGGCAGGACGAAGGCGAACAGCTCCAGCAGGTCCAGGGCCGGAAAGGGTGCCGTGCCCAGCCGCCGGGCCGTCGCCCGGGCGTGACAGACCAGGGGCGGCTGGAGCGAGCCCAGCCGCCCGAGCGCTTCCTCGAGGGGCATGACCTCGGCCGGCCCGTCGGGCGGCGCGAGGGCCGCTTCCCGATAGCCGGCCACAAGGGCGGGCGTCGAAGGAATTGCCGGGGGCGGCGATGAGGTCGTCATGGCCGGATCATACCGGCCGGCCCCGGCGGGGGCGACGGGATCAGGCGACGGCCGAGCTTGCGACGCCCCGGCTCACGCTCCCGGCCGCCATTCGGTGACCACGTCGGTGTAGTCGGGGCGGACCCGCTCCTTCGGTGCCTCGGCCGCCGTGCCGATGTGGATGAATCCGGCGATGCGGTCGCTGGGCTCGAGGCCAATAGTGGTCTTTACCCGGTCGTGGTAGCCGCACCATTCGGTTATCCAGTTGGCGACGAAACCGCTGGCGTGGACGGCGATGAGCAGATTTTGACAGGCCGCCCCGGCGGACAGCACCTGCTCCCACTCGGGGATCGCGTGGCCGGTTGTAACCCGCGAGGCCACCGCCACCACCACCGGGGCGCGGACAAAGCGGCCCCGCTCATAGGCGACGTCGTCTTCCGTCGCTTGCGGGTGCTCGGCCCGGAAGATGTCGCTTACCACAACGCCAAGGCGCTGCCGGGCGTCGCCGCGGATGACGACGAACCGCCAGGGTCCCAGCTTGCCGTGATCGGGCACCCGCAGGCCTGCCCTGAGGATGGTCTCCAGGGTGGCGTCGCCGGGACCGGGACCGGTTATCTTGCCGACCGTCACCGACCGCCGCGATAACAGGAAGTCCAGCACCGCTCCGTTGCCGCTCATCGAGTTTCCTCCGTCCCGCGCTTGTTCACGATAGGTAGCGGCGCCAGGCGCCGGTGACAAGGCCGGCCGTCTTGACGGGGCTTGCCCCGATGTTGAACAACTCCTCGCCAGGGGCGCCGCACGGCGGCGGCCGGGACGGGGAGGCCGCCCATGCTGACGATCGACAGGCTATCGGGGGCCCTCGGCGCCGAGATCGGCGGCGTCGACCTGACCCAGCCCCTGGACGACACCATGGTGGCGGCGATACGCCGGGCCTTCCTCGACCACCAGGTCATCTTCTTCCGCGACCAGAATCCGACGCCGCAACAGTTCCTCGACTTCGCCGGGCGCTTCGGCCAGGTGATGGCCTACCCGTTCGTGCGCGGCCTGGAGGACCATCCCCTGATCACGCCGGTGATCAAGCGGGAGGCGGATGTGGTCAACTTCGGGGGAGTCTGGCATTCCGACACCACCTATCTGCAAGAGCCGCCCCTGGGCACCATGCTGCTGGCCCGCGAGGTGCCCGCGTACGGCGGCGACACCCTGTTCGCCAACATGGCCCTGGCTTACGAGTGCCTGTCAGGCGGGCTCAAGCGAGTCCTCGAGGAGCTCCACGCGGTCAGCAGTTCGGCCAAGGCGGACGTCAGCCGCACCCGGGAAGACAGCATCCGCGACCACCCCGGCACCAACGCGGACGGGGTTTTCGAAGCCACCCACCCGGTGGTCCGCACCCATCCGGAAACCGGCGCCCGCGGCCTCTACGTCAACCTGGCCCACAGTGTCCGCTTCGAGAACATGACCGACGACGAAAGCGCGCCCCTTCTGGACTACCTGTTCCGCCACCAGGTGCGGCCCGAGTTCACCTGCCGTTTCCGCTGGCGGCCCGGCTCGCTGGCCTTCTGGGACAACCGCTGCACCCAGCACCTGCCGATCAACGACTACCACGGCTTCCGCCGGGTGATGCACCGCATCACCCTGGTCGGCGACCGGCCGCGGTAGTCGCCGGCGGACGATCAGGATCGCCAAAACGGCTTTTCCGCCTCCTTGCGGGCGGCGTCGGCGGACAGGCCAATGTCCCGCAGATTCCGGTGGTCCAGGGTGGCGAGGTGATGTCGCTCGCGCGCCCGGGCCCGCCACAGGGCCACAATGCCGGCCACGATGCCGGCCACGCCGCCCATGGCGTACCTCGGTCCGGATCGACGACCCGCCTCGCGGGCCGGAAACTTCACAAAAACGTTGTCGGGGAAAATTGTTCGAAACGCGGCCATGACAGCCCCCTTCCCTTAAAGGTTTGGGGGCAACGCTTGGCCGGCGATCGACTGACGGGGCGGTTGCCTAAGGCCCCGAACGAATACCATGTAGGGCGCCTCGCGCCCGATGACAAGGACCAGAAGTGAAATTGTGCCGATCAGCCGCCCGGTTCGGCCATGGGCTGGGTCCATTCGACGCCGGCTCTGCGGGCGAGGGCCGAGGGCTTTTCGAATATGGCCTTGAAACCGATGGTTTCGCCCGCCACCAGTTCAGGCTTCAGCGGCGCAATGATCGCCTCTTGGAGCATCTCAGAACGAGAGTCCCTCAGGCTCACCAGGATCATCGGCACGGTCAGGGGCACGTCGGTCAAGTTGACGATGCTACCGCGCACCCCTACCACGTTGGCGCCGTCCACCTTTTCCCACTCGGTTTTGGTGCCGCGGAAATCGAGGCCGGCCCCGAGCGCCGAGACTCCGAAGCCGACCAGGGCATAGACCGAATTGGCTCTCGGCCACTTGGCGACCACCTGCTCGCGGTCGACGATCAGTCCGCCGACGATGCTGCCGATCACCAACACGGTGATGAGCGCGATTACCCAAGGCCGGCCCAGGCCGCTCTCCTCGTGCATGGATTCGTGGACGGGGAAGACCTGCGAAATAGGCTCGGGCTCGGGGAGATCTTCCGGTTCCTCGAAATCCTCGGCACGGAAGAAGGATTCCAGAGATTTCGGCTCGGCAAACATGGAATCGAGCTCATTCTCGGAAAGGGACGGACCCTCGTCCTCCGCCTGAGCGCCCCGTGTTTGAGCTTCGGCGTCGGCCCGCTCGGCGGCGGTCATGGTCTCCTCCGCTTCCGGTTCGGGCGCCAATTCCGAGGGCAACGTCTAGCAGATGAGCGATTAACGCGGCGGTTGCGTGGGGACCCGAACGATCAACATTTAGGGCTTGTCGCGCCCCTTGGCAAGGAGCGAAGACGGATCGGAGCCGATCAGCCGCCCGGTTCGGCCATGGGCTGGGTAAACTCGGCGCCGGCACTGCGGGCGAGGGGCGAGGGCTTTTTGAATATGGCCTTGAAACCGATGGTTTCGCCCGCCACCAGTTCGGGTTTCAGGGGCGCAATGATCGCCTCTTGGAGCATCTCAGAACGAGAGTCCCTCAGGCTCACCAGGATCATCGGCACGGTCAGGGGCACGTCGGTCAAGTTGACGATGCTACCGCGTACCACCACCACGTCGGCGCCGTCCACCGTTTCCCACTCGGTTTTGGTGCCGCGGAAATCGAGGCCGTCCCCGAGCGCCGAGACCCCGAAGCCGACCAGGGCATAGACCGAATTGGCCCCCGGCCACAGGTCGACCACCTGTTTGCGGGCGACGATCAGCCCGCCGACGATGCCGCCGATCGCCAGCACCGCGATAAGCGCGATGACCCAGGGTCGGCCCAGGTGGCGTTCCTCGCGCATGGATTCGGGGACGGTGAAGACCTGGGGAATGGGTTCGGGCTCGGGGATGTCTTCCGGTTCCTCGAAGTCCTCGAGTTCCTCGACCTCTTCCTCATCCCCATCGGCGTAAGACGCCATCGCCTCCGGCTCGGCGAACATGGAGTCGAGTTCTTCCTGGGACAGGGAAGGGCCCTCTTCCTCCGCCGCCTCGGGACCTGGCGTCTGAGACTCAGCGATAACCTCGGCGGCCGCCCGCTCGGCGGCGGTCATGGGCTCGTCGGCTTCCGGTTCGGGCTCGGGCGCCGGTTCCGGAGGGGGCGGGGGCGGGGGCGGGGGTGCTGCGGCGGGTGGCGCTGCGGCGGGCGGCGCGGCGGGTCGCGGGCGCGGACGGGGCCGCGGCGGGGGTGGCGGGCGTCGGAGCGGTGCTGCGGGGGTCTGGTGCCAGACGTGGCCGCACTCGCCACACCGCACGTGGCGCCCTTCCGCGCCTAGGGACCCGGGATCAACATCGAACCGGGCGGAGCAGGCCGGGCAGGTTATAATCATCGCGTGCCGGATGTGTTAAGCTGTGGCCACTTATAGGCTTTCACCCTCGGCAAGGCAAGAAACCCGGGGGTGGACGGCGGTGGCGGTGGACGGCCGATTCGCCGGTCTGCCCCGGCCATCGATCGCGACCGGAGCACCATCCATTGGCACAGGCCGAAGGCGACGACGTCATTCGATTCGAGAACGTCGGGCTGCGCTACGGCCTGGGGCCCGAGGTGCTGCAGGACGTGTCGTTCACTCTCGGCGCGGGTTCGTTTCATTTTCTGGTCGGACCCAGCGGCGCCGGCAAGTCGTCCCTGCTGCGGCTCATGTACCTGGCCCTCAAGCCGACCCGAGGCCTGATCACCGTGTTCGGCCGCGAAATCGCGACGACCCCGCGCCGGGAACTGCCCGCTCTCAGACGGCGCATCGGGGTGGTTTTCCAAGATTTCCGCCTGCTGGGCCATCTATCCACGTTCGACAACGTGGCGTTGCCCATGCGGGTCGCGGGTACCCGCGAGGAAGAAGTGCGGCGCCACGTCAACGAACTCCTCACCTGGGTCGGCCTCAAGGACCATGTGGACGCCCGACCGCCGACCCTATCGGGTGGCCAGCAGCAGCGGGTGGCCATCGCCCGCGCCGTCATCACGCGGCCCCGCATTCTGTTGGCCGACGAACCCACCGGCAACGTGGACGACCAGATGGGTTTGCGCCTGATGCACTTGTTCGTCGAGCTCAACAAGCTTGGAACCACCGTAATCATCGCCACCCACAACGAAGCGCTGGTGCACCGCCTGGATCGCCCCTGTCTGTGGCTTGTTGACGGGCGGGTCGAGGAGGGTGGCGCCACCGGACCGGACGGCGGCCTCGATTTTGAGGATACATTCACCCTCATCAACCGAAAGCGGGCCTCCGGCACGGCGGCCTGACGGGAAATCGAGGGACCCATGCTGTCGCGACGCACCGACTTTCCCATACACCGGGATTCCCTGTCGTCGTTCTTGCCGTGGCTGATCGCCTTCATGGTGTTTCTCGGTGTTCTGGCCCTTGCCGGCATGCTGGCACTCGACGACCTGGCGGCGCGATGGGACCGGGGCATGGCGGGGACCCTGACGGTCCAGGCGCCGGCCGAAGCCGATGCCGCCGACGGCGCCCGCCGGGTGGCGGAGGCGGTGCGTCTGCTGACGGCGGTCCCCGAGGTGGCGCGGGCGGCGCCGGTGCCGGCCGCCGCCGTGGCGAGCCTTCTGGCGCCTTGGCTGGGCGGCGGCGAGGTGGCCGAACTTCCCCTGCCCTACCTCATCGACGTGGAGCTGCTGTCCGGGGCGGAGGTGGATGCCGAGGCCTTGCGCGTCCGGCTCGCCGGGGTGCTGCCTGGGGTTACCGTCGACGATCACCGGGTGTGGCTGGACCGGATCCTGCGACTGATTCGGGCCGCCGAGATGCTGGCGCTCGCCGTCCTGTCCCTGATCGGCCTCAGTATGATCGGCACCGTCGTCTTTACCACCCGCAGCGGACTGGCAGTGCATCGGGAGGCCATCGAACTGCTGCATCTGATCGGCGCCCAGGACACCTACATCGCCCGCCAGTTCGCCGGGCGCGCCCTGTGGCTGGGGATGAAAGGGGGGCTGATGGGCCTCCTCATGGCGGGCCCGACACTGGCCGGCCTGGTGGTTCTGGCGCGCCGCGTGGAGCCGGAGCTGCTGCCGGAAATCGGGGTGTCGCCCCTCACCTGGGGTCTGCTGGCCGCGCCACCCCTGGCGACCGCGCTGATCGCCACGGTCACGGCGCGGATTACGGTTGTCCGCACCCTGACCCGCATGCTGTGAGGCCGATCGTGACGGTGCCGCCTTGAGTTCGCCCCCGCGCCGCCGACGCCGCGGCCGACGGCTGCTGTTGCTGGGCTTGTCCCTCCTGTGCGCCGCCCTCGTCGCATGGGTCTGGGGCCTGTTCCGGTTCGCCGACACGTTGCCGCGATCGATCGCCGACGGCGAGACCCATACCGACGCCATCGTCGTGCTCACCGGCGGCAGCGGTCGGCTGGCGGCGGGCCTGGTCCTGCTGGCCGAGGATAGGGCGCGAAAGCTCTTCGTTTCCGGCGTCTATCGGGGGGTCGACGTGGAACAACTGCTGGAGATCTCCCGCCAGACGCCGGAGGAACTGCGGTGCTGCATCGAGATCGGCCACGTGGCCGACAGTACCGCCGGCAACGCCGCCGAGACCGCCGCCTGGATGAAGCGCAACGATTTCCACTCGCTCCGCGTGGTCACCTCGGGCTATCACCTGCCCCGGAGCCTGCTGGAGTTTCGCCATGCCCTGCCGGAGGTGCGCCTGTTGCCCCACCCTGTGTTCGCCGAACACGTCAAGCGGGACCGCTGGTGGTCCTGGCCGGGAACGGCACGCTTGATCGTCGGCGAATACAGCAAGTATCTGGTCGCCCGAGTGCGCGTCCGGTTCGAATCGACGCTCGGGCTCGACCCCGCGGCCACTCCCTGAACCATGGGAGGTAACCGTTGACGGCCCTGCGTTCGCTCCTGTTCAACATTGGCATGGTGCTGTCGATGTTGGGCACCATGATGTTGATGCTGGCACTGATGCCCCTGCCGCGGCGCTACATGGTGGGCGTCGTCCGCGGCTGGACCCGCCTCACCCCGCCCTTCCTGCGAGTCATGGTCGGCATCCGCCACGAAATTCGGGGCCGGGATAATATTCCCGACGGCCCAGCCATCTATGCATCCAAGCACCAGTCGGCCTGGGACACCATGGCCATGTTCCTGCCGTTCGACGACCCGGCCTACGTCATCAAGAAAGAGCTGATCGATCTGCCGCTTTACGGCTGGTTCGCCCGCAAATGCGAAGTCATCGGAGTCGACCGCAAGGGCGGCACGGCGGCCCTGCGCAAGATGGTGGCCGACACCAAGGCGATCCTGGCCGCCGGCCGGCCGGTGATCATTTTCCCCGAGGGCACCCGCGCGGCACCGGACCAGCACCTCAAGTTCCACTCTGGTGTCGCCGCCCTTTACGCCCAGTGCGGGGTGCCGGTGGTGCCGGTGGCCTTGAACTCGGGCCTCTTCTGGAGCCGGCGCAGTTTCGTCAAGCGCCCGGGTCGGATCGTGGTGGCGTTCCTGCCACCCATCGCGCCGGGCCTGGATCGCAAGGCCTTCATGGCCGAACTTCAGAGCCGCATCGGGACCGCCACCGATGGCCTGGTGGCCGAGGCGCGGGAACGCTTTCCCCACCTGCCGGGGCCGGAGGCGCCGCCAGGCCAAGCCGACACCCCCTGAAGCCGTGGACAGGTGCGGCACCAATCCCGGGAATCACGCGGACAAGTGCTGTCCGCGAGGCCCCGCGCGAGCCCCATCCAGCGCCGCGCCTGTGTGTGGCCAGGGGAAAACATTTCAAGAACATTTCGGTTGACGGAAGCCACGGGCGCGCCTAGAATATTGTCGGCAAGCCCTTGGGAATCCACGAATTCCCGCCAAGGGCGTCCTCTTGCACGGCGTCAGGTTCCCATGGTCGACGTGGCCGCCATCTCCCAACAGATCTGGGACATGAAGTACCGCCTGAAGGACAGCGGCGGGGAACCGGTGGACAAGGCCATCCCCGATACCTGGCGCCGGGTGGCCCGGGCACTGGCCGCCCCCGAGGCCAAGCCCGAGGACTGGGAGGCACCCTTCTACGAGGCGCTGGAGGACTTCCGCTTCCTGCCGGCGGGGCGCATCTTCGCCGGCGCCGGCAGCCCCCGCAACGTCACCCTGTTCAACTGCTTCGTCATGGGCGACGTCCCCGACGACATGGCCGGCATCTTCGACGGCCTGAAGGAAGCGGCCCTGACCCTGCAACAGGGCGGCGGCATCGGCTACGACTTCTCCACCCTGCGGCCCAAGGGGGCGGCGGTGCACGGGGTGGGGGCCGACGCCTCCGGTCCGCTGACCTTCATGGACGTCTGGGACGCCATGTGCCGCACCATCATGAGCGCCGGGTCGCGCCGCGGCGCCATGATGGCGACCATGGGCTGCGATCATCCGGACATCGAGGCCTTCATCGACGCCAAGCGGGAGCCGGGGCGGCTGCGCATGTTCAACCTGTCGGTGCTGGTCACCGACGCCTTCATGAAGGCGGTGAAGGAAGACGCCGACTGGGAACTGACCTTCGCCGGCACCGCCCGCAAGAGCCTGCGCGCCCGCGACCTGTGGGACCGCATCATGCGCGCCACCTACGCCTATGCCGAGCCGGGGGTGATCTTCATCGACGCCATCAACCGGCGGAATAATTTATACTACACCGAATCAATTCATAGTTGTAATCCATGTGGCGAACAGCCGCTCCCCCCCTATGGCGCCTGCCTGCTGGGTTCGGTCAACCTGGCCCGCCTGGTGGAAGCGCCGTTCACCGATGGGGCGCGCCTGGACGAAGACCGACTGGCGGGTCTGGTCCGCGTCGCCGTTCGGATGCTGGACAACGCCATCGAGGTGTCCCGCTTTCCCCTCGAGGCCCAGGACCGGGAGGCGCGGGCCAAGCGGCGCATCGGCCTCGGCGTTACCGGGCTGGCCGACGCGCTGATCCTGTGTGGGGCCCGTTACGGCGGGCGGGAGGCGGTCTCCCTGACCGAACGCTGGATGGGCACCGTGCAGCGGGCGGCCTATCTGGCGTCCACCGAACTGGCCGCCGAGAAGGGCCCTTTCCCCCTGTTCGACAAGGAGAAATACCTGGCCGGGGAATCCATTCAGGGGTTGGACGAGGACGTGCGCCGGGCCATCGCCCGCCACGGCATCCGCAACGCGCTGCTGACCTCGGTGGCGCCCACGGGGACCATCTCGCTGTTTGCCGACAACGTATCCTCGGGGCTGGAGCCGGTGTTCAGCTTCAACTACAGCCGCCACGTGCTGATGCCCGACGGCCAGCGCCGGGAAGAGGCGGTGAGCGATTACGCCTATCGCCTATATAAGCGCACCTTTGGCGAGGAGACCCGCCTGCCCGCCTATTTCGTCGACGCACAGTCCCTGACCCCCACCGACCACCTGGTTATGCAGGCGGCGGTGCAGAAGTACGTGGACAGTGCCGTCTCGAAGACCATCAACTGCCCGGAAAGCATCTCCTTCGAGGATTTCAAGGACATCTATCAGCAGGCCTACGAACTGGACTGCAAGGGCTGCACCACCTACCGGCCCAACGAAATTACCGGCGCCGTGCTGGAGGTGAAACCCGACGCGGCGCCGGCGGCGGGGAGCCAGGCCGAACTGCCTCTGGAGGCGCCCGGTCGCAACGCCGTGCCCGTGGACGCGGGCGATTCCGGTGCCGTGGTCTACATGACGCGGCCCCTCGACCGGCCCGAGGCCCTGCCCGGCGCCACCTACAAGGTGCGCTGGCCGGAAAGCGACCACGCCATCTACATCACCATCAACGACATCATCCAGGACAGCCGGCGGCGGCCGTTCGAGGTGTTCATCAATTCCAAGAACATGGACCACTTCGCCTGGACCGTCGGCCTGACCCGCATGATTTCGGCGGTGTTCCGGCGCGGCGGCGACGTGTCGTTCGTGGTCGACGAGCTGAAAGCGGTGTTCGATCCCCGGGGCGGCCAATGGGTGGCCGGACGCTACGTGCCCAGTCTGCTGGCGGCCATCGGCGAAGTGATCGAGCGCCACATGCTCGACATCGGCTTCCTCAAGGCGCAGGGAGAACTGGCCAACCCGGCCGACGGGGCGGAAATCAGGGTCCTGGCCCTGACCGGCACCGGTAATGGTCCAGGAGAGCGGCGGAGCCTTGGTGGTCCCTTCGGCCAGTGCCCCAAATGCGGCGCGCCGACCCTGATCCGTCAGGAGGGCTGCGACCTCTGCACCTCGTGTGGCTATTCCAAATGTAGCTAGAGCAATTTCATTGAAGGATGATTCAGAAAGGGGATTCCCATTCTGATCTTGTTCTGATTCCCTTTGTTATAGATTCGCAAAGGGAGTTTCCGATGAGCAAAGCCTACTCGGCAGACCTTCGGCAACGGATCGTGGATGCGATTGATGGCGGGGCTTCGCGGCGCCAGGCGGCGAGGCGATTTGGCGTCAGCGTCAGTTCGGCGATCCGCTACGCTCGGCGCTGGCGGGAGACGGGCAGCGTTCAGGCGGCTGCGATGGGCGCACCCAAGGGCTCGAAGCTTGACCCTCATGAGGATTGGTTGTTGACGCAGATCGACGCGGCGCCGGACCTCACGCTTGAAGAGATCATTGCCCGGTTGAGCTCGGAAAAGGGCGTCAAGAGCAGTATTGGGGGATTGTGGAACTTCTTCCATCGTCACGGCATCAGCTTTAAAAAAAACCGCGCACGCAGCCGAGCAGGAACGTCCTGACGTCGCCGAGAACCGGCGATTGTGGCGCGCGCAACAGCCGGCGCTCGACCCGACCCGGCTGGTCTTCATCGACGAGACCGGTGCCAACACCAAGATGGCGCGCCTTCGCGGGCGGTGCCGGCGCGGCGAGCGTCTGGTCGCCGCCGTGCCGCATGGCCACTGGAAGACGATGACCTTCGTTGCCGGGCTGCGTCACGATGGCATCGCCGCACCGTTCGTCGTTGATCGCCCGATGAACGGCGCCATCTTCAGGCTCTGGGTGGAACGTTGTTTGGTCCCGACGCTGGCGCAAGGCGACATCGTCGTCATGGACAACCTGTCCTCACACAAAGTCACCGGCGTACGCGAGGCCATCGAGGCGGCGGGCGCCAAACTGGCCTATCTGCCGGCCTACTCACCCGACTTCAATCCGATCGAACAGTTCTTCGCAAAGCTCAAGGCGATGCTCAGAAAAGCCGCCGTGCGAACCATCGATGACCTGTGGCGCGCCATCGGAGATATCATCAACACCATCAGGCCAAACGAATGCGCCAACTATTTTGCAAACTCAGGATATGAACCAAATTAAAGTGAAAGTTCTCTAGTACCAAGGTTCAGCCGAAAAGCGTGCGGTACAGCATCCGGCCGGGCGCCAAGGCGAAGGCCCCGGCGATCAGCAGGCCCAGGAACGTACCGACCATCCAGGCGCGATGCTGCTTCACCCTGCCGCGGCGAATGGCCAGGAAGCCCATGGTGATGGCGAACAGGGTCCATGCCGCCAACAGATGAAGCCAGCTCAAGTCGCCGTCTTGAACCTGGCGAACCCCGAACGAGCCGATCGCGACCACCGATATCAGCCCGACCCAGACCCGGCCCATGGCCTTGTGCGCCGGCGTGCCCTTGGTCCGCAAAAGGATCGTCGCGCCCACGGTCAGGGCCGCGAGCGCGCTGAAGAGGTGCAGGGCGATGGGGACGCTCACGGTCATCCGCGGTCGACGCCGTCGGGATTGCCAAGGCAGAAGACGGTCCCGAATCGTGCACACGTCGCGGCCATGACAGGTCCTGTTTTCGCCACGTCACCGCGCCGTCTTCACCGGGCATGCAGCTCTGAAGTCGCCGGGAGCCGCCAGCGCCTAGCGGCAACAACGCAGCCACTTTGATTCACCCGTGCCTATCCGGTCAAGACAGACACCCACGACACATAGAGGTGGTCCCCGAATCTAGGACAGATGTGTTAGGTGGGATCCGGCCTTTATGATGAGGATCTCGGAGTATGGCGAAGCGACGGAATTTCTCGGCGCCCTTCAAGGCGAAAGTGGCGATCGAGGCGCTGCGGGGCGACCAGACGCTGGCGGAGCTGTCGAGCCGGCACAAGGTTCATCCGAATCTGATCACGAAGTGGAAGCGCCAGGCGAGCGAGGGGATGGTCGATGTCTTCTCGGGCAAGCCGGCGGGCCGGGACAGTTCGCACGAAGCGGAGGTCAAGGAGCTTCACGCTAAGATCGGGGAGCTGACGGTGGAGAAGGATTTTTTGGCCAAGGCCTTCGGTCGTTGAGCCACGGCCGGAGGGTATCCATGATCGATCCCGGTCATGGCGAGCTCAGCATTGCGCGGCAATGCAGCTTGGTCTCGATCAGCCGCTCGTCGTTCTACTATGAGGGCAAGGGCGAGAGCCGCTTGAACCTGGCGCTGATGCGTCTCATCGACGAGCAGTTTCTGGAGACGCCCTGGTACGGCTCGCGCCAGATGGCCCGGCACCTGCGGCGTCTGGGCTATTGCGTGGGACGCAAGCGGGTGCGCCGGCTGATGCGGCTCATGGGCCTCCAGGCGATCTACCAGGCGCCACGCACCAGCGATCCGCATCCCGATCACCGGATCTATCCCTATCTGCTACGCGGGCTCGTCATCGATCGGGCGAACCAGGTCTGGTGCACGGACATCACCTATATCCCGATGCGCCGGGGCTTTTTGTACCTGGTCGCCATCATGGACTGGTGGAGCCGCAAGGTTCTGTCTTGGCGGCTCTCCAACACCATGGAGGCGGATTTCTGCGTCGAGGCCCTGGAGGAAGCTCTGGTCCGCCATGGCAAGCCGGCGATCTTCAACTCCGACCAAGGCAGCCAGTTCACCTCCCTGGAATTCACGCAGGTCCTGAAGGACGCCGGCGTGATGATCTCCATGGACGGCAGAGGTAGTTGGATGGACAACGTCATGATCGAGCGGCTGTGGCGCAGTCTCAAGTACGAATGCGTCTATCTCCAGGCCTTCGAGACCGGCTCCCAAGCCAGGAATGGAATCGGCGGCTGGATCGACTATTACAACACTTCGAGGCCTCATTCGGTGTTCGATGGACGCACCCCCGAGGAGGTCTATAGTGGGCGCGACGCGCCATCTCCGGGGCATGCCCCGGAGATGGCGCCAGAAGCGCTGGCGGCATAAAAATCACCATGGAATCCCACCTAACAAACGCCGCCAAGCTGTCCAGCGGATGGGGTCCACCTCATAACACCCTGTTTCATCATGTCGCGCAGCTCTTCATCCACAATCTTCTTGCATGCCACGACCGCCTTTTCGAAGGTGGAGAACTCGCCGATTGCGTATCGGTGCTCTTCATCCATGTAGTGGAAATTGTCGTCAACCATGACTGTGTAGCGCTTCTTATTCATCGGGACATTGTATCAGCCGATATTCCCCAGATGGCGCCCAAATCCGGCCTTAATAGTTGTCGAACTGGCCGAATCGTCGAACCATCGGCGCCCTCCCGCGCACATGTTACACGGGTTAAGTTGGGCACGCAGCTAACCGACAGCTCGATCAAAGACCATGCTGGACCGCTCAGACTGCCTCAGGGCCGGTCTTGGCTAATTGCCGCCGCAAAAAAGGATGTGTGCGACAACCCTATACGTAGTGGGTGTCTGCATTAACCCGATAGGCACGGATTCACCTTGTCGCCGAGAATCGGCTGCAATACGTCGCGCCTCCCCCCACGTCGCTCTCGGCCTCGGTGTCCTCAATCCACGGCGGCGTCGATGGCGTTGTCGCCGAGGTCGATCCAGATGGTCTTGGTTTCCGTGTACTGTTCGTGGGCGAGGAGGGAATTGTCGCGGCCGCCGAAGCCGGACTGCTTGTAGCCGCCGAAGGGGGTGGTGATGTCGCCCTCGCCATAGCAGTTGACGGTCACCGTGCCGGCGCGGAGCGCACGGGCCATGCGATGGGCCCGCTTGAGATTGGCGGTAAAGACCGAGGCCTGGAGGCCGTAGACCGTGTCGTTGGCCAGGCTTAGGGCCTCTTCTTCGTTGGCGCAGGTGAGCACCGACAAGACGGGCCCGAAAATCTCCTCCCGGGCGATGGCCATGTCGGGGGTAACGCCGTCGAAGATGGTCGGCGCGATGTAGAGGCCGCCCCCGTCGGGGATCGCCTCGCCGCCGAGGATCAACTCCGCGCCCCCCTTCTTGCCGGCTTTGATATAGCCCATGATCTTGTCGAAGTGTTCCTTGCTGACGATGGCGCCCAAGCGGTTGGCGGGGTCCAGGGGATAGCCGGTGCGCCAGTCACGGGACTTGTCGAGGATTTTCGACAACAGCGCGTCCTTCACCGCCCCGTGCACGATGAGCCGCGAGTTCGACGAACAGTTCTCCCCCATGTTCCAGAAAATGGCGAAGGCCACCTGCTCGGCCACGTAGTCCAGGTCCTCGGCGTCGTCGAGCACGATGCAGGGGTTCTTGCCGCCGCATTCGAGAACGGTGCGCTTCAGGTTGCTTTGGGCCGCATACTCCAGGAACCGGCGCCCGACTTCGGTGGAACCGGTAAACGACACCGCATCGATGTCGGGATGCAAGCCGATGGCGCGCCCGGCCGTCTCGCCGAGGCCGGTGACGATGCTGAGCACGCCGGGCGGAATCCCCGCCTCCAGGGCCATGTCGGCGATCCTCAGGGCCGACATGCTGGTTTGTTCCGCCGGTTTGACGATGACGCTGTTGCCGCTGGCCAGGGCCGGGCCGATCTTCCAGGCCATGGTCATGGCGGGGAAGTTCCACGGCAGCACGCAGGCGACCACGCCCAGGGGCTCGCGAACGATCATGCCCAACGCGTCGTCGCCAGATGGGGTCACCTTGTCGTACATCTTGTCGGCGGCCTCGGCGTGCCATTCCAGGCAGTGCAAGGTCTCCGGGATGTCGACGGTGGCGCAGTCCTGGATCGGCTTGCCGCTCTCGACGCTTTCCAGCACCGCCAGTTCGTAGCGGTTGCGCTTGATCAGCTTGACCAGGCGAATCAGGGCGTGCTTGCGTTCGCTGGGGTGCAAGCGCGACCAGAACCCCCGTTCGAAGGCCTCCCGGGCCTTGATCACCGCCCGATCCACGTCGGCGGCGTCGCAGGACGCGATGCGGGTAATGACCTGTCCGGTGGCCGGATTGAGGGTCTCGAAGGTGTCGCCCGACGCGGCGGCGGTGAACCGGCCGTCGATGAAGGCGTTGGTCGGATGGGTCAGGCCATCGGCGATGGCCTGGTATTCGTCGCGGGTCAGCAGGTCGTCCATGACAGGGTTCCCGAGTGAGCGAACGAAGAGCGTACCCGCCGCAATGGGCGTTGCCTGATCGACGGGCGGCGCACTACAACTACGCCCCTTGCCGACGGGGCCTCGGCGACAGCGATGTGGACCACGTGTATTGACCGACATTCTTTTTGTCTGCCATCGGATCCCCTACCCGCCGGACAAGGGCGATAAGATCCGCTCCTATAACATCCTTTCGCACCTGGCGCAGTCCCACCGCATCCACCTGGGCGCCTTTATCGACGATCCGGAAGACTGGGCGCACGTGCCGACCCTGCGCGAGATCTGCGTCGATACCCATTTCGCCCGCATCACACCCAGCTGGGCCAAGGTCAGGTCCCTCAGGGGGTTTCTCACCGGTGACGCCCTGAACCTTCCCTACTACGCCGACAGGGGGCTTCGGATGTGGGTTCAAGGGGTGGCCGAACGGGTACGCCCGCAAGTGATGATGGGATATTCGTCCGCCATCGGTCAGTTCATGATGCCGGTCAGGCCGCGGCCTCCACGGGTCATCATGGATTTCATGGACGTGGATTCGGACAAGTGGCGGCAATACGCCGATACTCAGCCGTGGCCCATGAGCTGGGTCTACCGGCGGGAAAGCCGGCGCCTGCTGGACTTCGATCGACGCCTGGCGCGCTTCGCCGACGCCAACATCGTGGTTTCGGACCAGGAAGCGGCCCTCTTCCGCGGTCTCGCCCCGGAGAGCGCGGACAAGATTTTCGGCGTCAGCAACGGCATCGATGGGAACTACTTTTCGCCGCACCGCGCCTACGATCCGCCGATCTCCGGCCATGGGCCGGTGGTCGTCTTCACCGGCGCCATGGACTATTGGCCGAATGTGGACGCGGTGGTGTGGTTTGCCGAGCGGGTGCTGCCCCGCCTCCGCGAGCACCGGCCCCACCTGCGGTTTCACATCGTCGGCAGCCACCCGTCGCCCAAGGTGACCGCCCTGGGGGAGCAGGCTGGTGTCCTCGTCACGGGTCGGGTTCCGGACGTCCGGCCCTACATTGCCCATGGCGACGTCAGCATCGCGCCCATCCGCATCGCCCGGGGCATTCAGAACAAGGTTCTGGAGGCCATGGCCATGGCCCGACCGGTGATCGCGACCCCACAGGCGATCGAAGGGATCGAGGCCGAGGCCGGCCGTCACTTCCTGCTCGCCGACGACGAAGAGGCCTTCGCCGCCGCCGTGCTGAGGGCGGTAGGGGACCCGGCGATGCGGGCGATGGGGGACGCGGCCCGACGGGTGGCCGTCGAGCGCTACAGCTGGTCGGCCCGCCTGGGAGCCCTCGACGACATGATCGCAGGTGCTACGGCAGGCTCCGGGTAAGCACCGGGCCCAGGGCATTGGCCAGCGGCACCGGCATCCGCCGCCAGCAAGCGACGAGTAAGGCAAATTTCGGATTGTCGGGATTGACGTCGGGGACCTGACCCTTGCCCAGCGCGTAGTGCCAATGGAGCGGGAATGTTTCACCGCCCCACTGGGTTTTGAATTTGTGGGGACCGGACCCGGGCGTGGAGCGCCCGAAATCGAACACCCGGTAGCCGTCCTCGCAGCCCGACACCATACCCTGCCAGTAGAGCAGCATATTGTGGCGGAAGTCGCCGACGCTCTTCAGGGCCGAAGCCCAGGGTATCTCGACCCTGTCCCCCTCGCCGATGGTGATGCCGGCGGCCACCGGCTCCGTCTCCCGGCGCACCACGATCATCCGGCAGCGATCGCCGAACGCGCCGACGGTGGCCTCGAACAGGGCCTTGGGATAGACCGGCGTGCCCAGGTCGCGCATGTGGCGGGAGAACACGCGATAAAAGGTGTCGAGATAGGCCGGCGTGACGGCGCTACCCGGAACCGACTCGGCATTGAAACCCTCCTTGGAGGACCGCCGCACCTTGTTGCGGAACTTGCCCTTGAAGGTGCCGAGCAGGGCGTCGGCGTCCTCCTTCAAAGGCAGCGTCATGACCACTTTGTGGGATCGTTCCACCAAGTCGTCGACGGGAACGTCCAACGGCGCCCGGTGGCGCAGCTCCATGTAGTCGGCCCCCATCTCGCCGACCAGCGCCCGGGCCCGCGCCAGGAGGGCGACCGCGGCTTCGGGGGTTTCGGCCAGCACGCCTCCGCCGTTCAGGTAGGGCATGGAAATCAAGGATCGGCCGAACAGGAAGCTGCGAAATTCGACAAGCGGCAGGACCCCCACCACCCCGGACTCGACCTCCGCCATCAGATAGCGGGATTGGTGGCCGAAGGCCGTGGCCAGAATATCGCGCCATTGCCAGCGGTGGGCGAAATGGGCGTCGGCGCGGCCGTCGACGAAGACCTGCCAGCGCTCCCGATCGTCCTCCCCGGCCTCGATCACCGCCACGGTCATGCTGCGCCTGCCCTCGACATCGCTTCCTGAAATTCGTCCGCCGATCGCGAGGGCCGGATGGGTCTAACCCCGGGCCGCCACCACCTGGGGGGTGAACCGGGAGTGCGCCTGCTTTTCCGCCAGGATGGCGGCGATGGTGGTCTTCGCGGTGGTCAGAACGTCGCGCATCTGGCGCTTCAGTTCCTTCTTCAGGGGGCGCAAGGGTGGCCGAACGGCGCCGCCGGGCAAGCCCTGAAGCTCGCAGGCGTACTTCACGCAGGGCAGAAACTTACCGCCCCGCTCCAGCACCGTCATCAGGGGCAGCATGGCCATCATGATGCGCCGACCGGTGTGAAAGTCGCCGTCGCGCACGCAGACCTCGTAAAGGGCCACGCATTCCTCCATCAGGAAGTTGGCCGCCGCGCAGACCCAGCTTCGCGCGCCCCAGACGAAGAACTCCAGGGCCAGATCGTCGGCGCCGCAGGACAGTTGAAGCTGGGGAAACTCCCGGGCGATGGTGTGGATGCGCCCCACGTCGCCGCTGCTTTCCTTTATCGCCTGGAAATTGGCGCTTTGCGCCACCCGCTGCAGGAACGCATCACCCATGGTGGTGCCGGTGCGTCCCGGATAGTTGTAGAGCATGATCGGCAGCCCGGCCGCCCGGTCGATGGCCAGGCAGTGGCTGGCCAGCTCTTTCTCGGTGGGCACCGAATAGGGGGGCGCGGCCACCAGCAGCCCATCGGCGCCGGCCTCGCGGGCCGCCACCGCCAGATCGCAGCAGTCCTGGGTGCGGAAGTCGTTGGGGCCCGCCAGCCACGGCACCCGTCCGCCGATGATGTCCTGGGCCTCCCGGAACTGAGCCAGCCGCTCGTCGCGAGTGAGCGCGTAGAACTCGCCCGTGGAGCCGCCGATTACTAGGCCGTGGCCGCCCTGTGCGATAAGAGCCTCGATCATCCCTGCCCAGCCCTTGCGGTCGATGGCATAGTCCGCGTGGAAGGGGGTGATGACGGGGGTGTAGATTCCTTGGAATTGCATGGCCTTGCCTCTCCGTCGCGGGGTGCCCGCCGCGCATTTGTATTCCGATGGCCCTAGGCTAGACCCCATGTCCGACTGGGATGTGGGTGACCCGTCTCACATTATGCGGGTGTCGAGGGTTGCACCGGATGGTCCGGTGTCTTGCCTCATGCATAGGAGACGGGTCATGGAACAGGTTATCACGTACGTGGGTCTGGACGTTCACAAGAAGAGCATTTCGGTCGCCATTGCCGATGGCGGCTTGCGCCGGGAGGCGCGCTATTTCGGCACCATCGCGAACCAACCGGCGGCGTTGCGGAAGTTGGCGCACAGGCTGGGGCGCGAGGGACGCGCGCTGCGCTTCTGCTACGAGGCCGGGCCGTGCGGTTACGGGGTCTATCGGACGCTAACATCGCTCGGCCACGACTGCGTGGTGGTGGCGCCGTCGCTGATCCCGCGGCGTCCTGGCGATCGGATCAAGACCGACCGCCGCGATGCCTTGGGCTTGGCCAAGCTGGACCGCGCCGGCGAGCTGACGCCGGTGTGGGTTCCCGAGCCCGAGCACGAGGCCCTGCGCGATCTGGTGCGGGCCCGCGCGGCGGCGGTCAAGGCCCTGCGCCGGGCGCGTCAGCAGTTGAGCGGCTTCCTGCTACGCCACGCCCGCACGCGAGACGGCAACAACTGGACCCTGGCCCACCGGCGCTGGCTGGCGAGCCTGCGTTTCGAGCAGCCGGCCCAGCAGATCGTCCTGGAGGACTATATCCAGGCCATCGAGGATGCCCAGGCGCGGCGCGACCGCCTGACGGCCGAGATCGAAGCATTGGTCCCCCGTTGGTCCCTGGCTGCCGTCGCCCAGGCCCTTCAGGCCATGCGCGGCGTGGCGCTGATCACCGCCGTCACCCTGTTGGCCGAGATCGGCGACCTGACCCGTTTCGACAGCCCGCGTCAGCTCATGGCGCACCTCGGTCTGGTGCCCTCGGAGCATTCCAGCGCCGCTCACATCCGGCGCGGCGCCATCACCAAGGCCGGCAACGCCGAGGCGCGCCGCGTCATGATCGAGGCCGCCTGGTGCTACCGCCTGCCGGCGCGGGTCAGCCGCTGCCTCCTGGAGCGCCTCCAGGGCCAACCCAAGGCGGTCCGCGACATCGCCTGGAAGGCCCAGACCCGCCTCTGCGCCCGCTACCGCCGCATGGGCGCCCAAGGCAAGGATACCCCCCTGGTCACAACGGCTATCGCCCGCGAGATGCTCGGCTTCGTCTGGGCCATCGCCCGCGAGGTCGCGCCGCGCAAGGCCGGCTGAGAAAAAGCAGGGAAAAATCGTCACCCCACAAGAGGAGGACCGAAGCAGCCTACCAACAGTCCGCCGGCGCCCATGCCTGGGGGCGAGACCACGGTGAGGGGAACCCTCGACTGCTCTACGAGCGGGACTTGTCCCACGCTCGTCATCTAGACCGAGGCAGCCCCACGACGAACCCAGGGTCATGCGGTCCCAACCCGCGCATCAGAGATCGATCAACCGTCGTCAGGACGGTTTCGCCCCCTGCCATGTGCGCTGGCGCTATACGTATCTCGACACCGGCAACACGGTGAGCGGTGATCTTCGTCCGAAACCTTGAATTCGGACATGAGAGAGCATTTCCCGGTATTGCGGAACCAGCCGGCGGCGCCTGGCGCCGAAGGTTCAGCTTCCGCCGGCCTTCTCGGCGTTGGGGAAGAAGAGCTGCTTGCCGTCAAGCTTGTACGCCCCGATGGCCGCCTGGCCTTCGGGGCCGGTCAGCCAGTCGATGAAGGCTTGGCCGTCGACGGCCTTGACCCGCGGGTGCCGTGCCGGATTGACCAGAATGACTCCGTACGGATTGAACAACCTTGGATCGCCTTCCGCGGCAATGCGGAAGTCCCGCTTGTTCCTGAAGGCGATCCAGGTGCTCCGGTCGGTCAGCGCGTAGCCGCCCATGCCCACCGCGGCGTTCAGCGTCGCCCCCATGCCCGATCCCGTCTCTCGATACCAGGCGCCGCTGGCCGGGTCCGGATCGACCCCGGCCGCGGCCCACAAGGCGCGCTCCTTCCTGTGGGTGCCGCTGTCATCGCCGCGGGAAACGAACAGCGCCTTCGCCGCCGCGATCCTGCCCAGCGCCGCCGCCCCGTCGCGACCGCCGGCGATCGCGGCCGGGTCGCCTTCGGGGCCGACAATGACGAAGTCGTTGTACATCACGTCGACGCGCGTCACGCCCCAGCCCTCGGCGACGAACGCTTCCTCCGCCTCCCGGGCGTGGACGAACAGCACGTCGCCGTCGCCGTTGCGCCCGTTCTTCAGGGCCTGACCGGTGCCCACGGCGACCACGCGGACCTCGATCCCTGTCGTTTCGCGGAACCGGGGCAGCAAATACTCGAACAGCCCCGAGTTCTGGGTCGATGTGGTCGACTGGACGATGATGAAGCGCTCGGCGGCGACCGCTGGCGCCGCCACAACGGTGGCCATCGGGGCCAGAAAAGCCCAGACGGCGGCGAGGCCAAGCCCCGCTCTCACGGATATTCGCCTTGGACGTCGGGTCACAGCACGATGCGCCCTTCCAGGAAGGCCCGGGCCGGGTCGGACCGGGGGGAATCGAAGAACGATTCCGCCGGCCCCGTTTCGGCGACCTGCCCCCGGTAGAGGAAAACCACCTCGTCGGCGAGGCGGCGCGCTTGGCCCAGGTCGTGGGTGATGAGCACGATCTTGGTGCCGGCGGCATGGGCGCCGGCGATCAGTCCCTCGATGGCCAGAACCGAGGCCGGGTCCAGGCTGGCCGTGGGTTCGTCCAGGAACAGCACATCGGGACCGGTACTGAGGGCTCGCGCCACAGCCAGGCGCTGTTGTTCGCCCCCCGACAAAGCCCGGGCGGGCCGGCGCGCCAGGTCGAGGAGGTCCGCCCGCCGCAGCCAGACCTCGGCCCGCTCGGCCAGAGCGCGCCCCTTGAGGCCCCGCAGGCTGATGGCATAGCGCATGTTGGCGCCCACTGACCGGCGCAGCAGAACGGGTGTCTGGAACACCATGGCCTGGCGCAGGCGCGCCCGCCGGTCGCCGGGACGGCCATTCCAGTCGATGCTGCCGGCGGTGGGGCGGATCAGGCCATGCAACAGGCGTAGCAGCAGACTCTTCCCCGCCCCGTTGGGACCCATGACCACCGTGCGCGGGCCGGCCTCGAGGCGCAGATGCAGGTCGTGAATCAGCCGGTTGCCATTGATTTGCAGGCCCAGGCCAGCGACCGTCAGCGGCAGGACCGGCCGCTTTACGGAGACGGGCGTCCCGTCAGGCATAGGCCGAATGCCGGGCCGTGGCCCGCAGGCTGTGGACGATCCCGTTCACCACCACCGCCACCGACACCAGGATAATGCCCAGCGCCAGGGCCAGACCCAGATCGCCACGGGAAGTTTCCAAGGCGATGGCGGTGGTCATCACCCGGGTCACGTGGTTGATGTTGCCGCCGACGATGATCACCGCGCCGACCTCGGCGATGGCGCGGCCGAAGCCGGCCAGGGCGACGGTCAGCAGGCTGTAGCGGGCGTCCCACAGCAGGGTCGCCATCATCCGGCGGCGCTCAACGCCGAGGGAATGAAGCTGCTCGTGGTATTCCGCGTGCAGGTCCTCGATCACCTGGCGGGTGAGGGCGGCGATGATGGGGGTGACCAACACCGTCTGGGCGATGATCATGGCGGTGACCGTGTACAAGAGGCCCAACCCGCCCAGGGGCCCGGCGTTGGACAAGCCCAGATAGACCACCAGCCCCACCACCACCGGCGGCAGGCCCATCAAGGCGTTCAGCACCACGATCGCCGCCGTGCGGCCGGGAAAGCGCAGCACGGCCAGGGCCGCGCCCAGGGGAAGCCCGACCGCCGCCGCCACGGCCACCGCCGACAGGCTGACCTTCATCGACAGCCACACGATCTCGGTCAGCGCGGCATCGCCCGAAAGGATCAGGTCGAAAGCCAGGCCGAACGCCGCGGCGAAATCCTGCATGCCGGTCTCCCCAGTATCGTCGAACGGTTAGTTAAGCACGGCCGTCGCGGATGTCCATCGATGGCCGTCCCCCACTTGGCCGCCACCGGCTTTTCTGGCAGGAAGGACGCCCCGGATCAGCGGAGACCCTGTCGTGACCGAACAAGCCGACGACGACGCACCGCGCGACTTCATTCGCGACATCGTGCGCGCCGATGTGGAGTCCGGGCGCAATGAGACCGTCATCACGCGCTTTCCACCGGAACCCAACGGCTTTCTGCACATCGGCCATGCCAAGGCCATGTGCCTGAACTTCGGGGTGGCGGAAGCCTTCGGCGGGCGGTGCAACCTGCGCTTCGACGACACCAACCCGACCAAGGAAGAGCAGGTCTACATCGACGCCATCCAGGAGGACGTGCGGTGGCTGGGGTTCGATTGGGGCGAGTCGGCGTTCTTCGCCTCCGATTATTTCGAACAGCTCTACGAGTGGGCGGAACATCTGATCCGCCAAGGCGACGCTTATGTGGACGACCTGACCGCCGAACAGATCCGTGAGTTCCGGGGCACCCTGACCGCGCCGGGACGGGACAGCCCCCACCGGGACCGCCCGGTCGCCGAAAGCCTCGACCTGTTCCGCCGCATGCGCATGGGGGAGTTCCCCAACGGGGCCCGGGTGTTGAGGGCCCGCATCGACATGGCCGCCGGCAATATCAACCTTCGCGACCCGGTCCTCTACCGGATCCTGCATGAACCCCACCCGCGCACCGACGATGCCTGGTGCGTCTACCCCACCTACGATTTTGCCCACGGCCAGTCGGACGCCATCGAGGGCGTGACCCACAGCCTTTGCACCCTGGAGTTCGAGGACCACCGTCCCCTCTACGACTGGCTTATCGAACACCTGCCGGTCCCCTGCCGGCCCCGCCAGTACGAGTACGCCCGCCTCAACCTCACCCACACCATTCTGTCAAAGCGGCGGCTGATCGAGTTGGTGACCGAAGGCCATGTGGAGGGCTGGGACGACCCGCGCATGCCGTCGCTGTCCGGGTTGCGCCGGCGCGGCGTGCCGCCAGCGGCGATTCGCGAGTTCGCGCGGCGCATCGGCGTCACCAAGTCGGATTCCACCACCGAAATGGCCTTTCTGGAAGCCTGCGTCCGGGAACACCTGAACAAGGCGGCGCCGCGGCGCATGGCGGTCCTGCGGCCCCTGAAGGTGGTCATCGAAAACTATCCGGAAGGCGACACCGAGACCTTGGAGGCGGTCAACAACCCGGAGAACGCCAACGCCGGCAGCCGGGCGGTGCCGTTCTCGCGCGAGCTTTGGATCGAGCGGGACGACTTCATGGAAGACCCGCCCCGCAAGTTCTTTCGCCTAGCGCCGGGCCGCGAGGTGCGCTTGCGCTACGCCTACTTCATCACTTGCCGCGAGGCGGTGAAGGACTCCGGCGGCAACGTGGTGGAACTCCGCTGCACCTACGATCGCGAGACCCGCGGCGGCGACGCCCCCGATGGCCGCAAGGTCAAGGCGACCCTCCATTGGGTCTCGGCGGCCCATGGCGCAGATGCCACCGTCAGGCTCTATGACCACCTGTTCACCCGCCCCGATCCGGGCGCGGACGGCGATATCAAAGGCGATCTGAACCCCCATTCATTGACGGTTCTGGAAGGCTGCAAGGTGGAACCCGAACTGGCCACGGCCCCGGTGGGCGAGGCAGTCCAGTTCGAGCGCCAGGGCTATTTCTGCGCCGACCCGGACTCGGCAACGGGTCGGCCGGTGTTCAACCGCGTGGTTGCGTTGCGCGACACCTGGGCCAAGGTGCGCTCGCGGGGCGGCTGAGGGCAGAGAGAAGCGCGCCGGCTGGGTCGAGTCGACGATGCGACGGAAGCAGCGGACATGAAGAATGCCTTGCCGCCCGCCGGCTCCTACGGGATCGTACCGGCCCCGGAGTTCTCGGACACGGCCCCGAGCCTACGAGTCCCTGGCAGCCGGAGTCATGAGGGCGAGGACGGCGCCGGTGGGGTCGGCGATCCAGCAGAACCGCCCGACCCCCGGTATGTCCATGGGTGGCACCCGCACCGCGCCGCCGGCCTCGGTGGCCCGGGTACAGGCGGCGTCCACGTCGTCCACGCAGACGTAACTCATCCAATGGGGCGGTACCCCTTCGAACTGGGGTCCAGCCATGCGGAAGCCGCCACCCACCTCCTTGTCGCCAACGGTCCACAAGGTATAGGCGGCCCCGGAATCGTCGCCCGGCATGGGCATTTCCTTACTGGACCAGCCCACGACCTCCGCATAGAACGCCTTGCAGCGCTCCATGTCGGTGGTCAGAAGTTCGTTCCACATGAAAGTTCCGTGCATCGGTCCCTCGGCCATGTTCGCCTCCCTGGTCGCTTGGATGGATCGGAAAGCCGGTTCTACACCGCTTCCGGGAGGCGGTCGTGCCACGATTTTGTGAAACCCTGTTCCCGCCAATCCCGTGACCGATCCATCGCCCCCACCCGTTCCCTGGATCGTGCCCGCGGTGCTGATCCTGGCCAGCGGCACCAGCATCCTGTCGACGGACCTTTACGCGCCCAGCCTTCCCCATCTGCCCAAGATATTCGCCACCGACGCGGAGACGGTGACCTTGACCATGAGCCTCAACTTGACCGGGTTCGCCATCGCCCAACTGGTGTACGGCCCGCTGGCCGACCGGTTCGGTCGTCGGCCCGTGCTGGTATGGGGCATGATCGGGTTCGGGCTGTTCAGCCTGGCCTGCGCCGCCGCCCAGGACATCGCGTTCCTGATCGCCGCCCGCGCCCTGCAGGGCTTGGCCGCGGCCGCCGAGGCGGTGGTGGTCCTGACGGTAATCCGCGATCTTTACGACGAACGAGACAGCGTGCGCATCCTCGGCATTTACGGGATGACGGTTGCCCTGGCCCCGGCGGTGGGGCCGATCATCGGCGGCTATGTTCACGTCTACTTGGGATGGCGCGCCAATTTCCTCCTGTTGGCTGCGCTGATCGCCGTGGCCGGCCTGCTGATCGTCCGACACCTGCCCGAAACGGGAGAATCCCATGGGCACGCACGGGGGTTCGGTCGAATCATCTCCGGTTACGCCGGGATCCTGTGCTCTCGCCCCTTCATCACCGGAGCCATCGCCTGCGCGGGCAGTCTCGCCGGTCTGTTCGCCTTTATTACCGCCGGTCCCTTCGTGCTGATCGATCTGAAGGGCGTCGCGACCCAGCACTACGGTTTCTATCAAGCCGCCATCGTCGCCGCCTACGTGGCGGGCAGCGGTTTTGCCAGCCGGTCGGCGCGACGACTGGGGCTGAAGCGAGTCCTGACCGTGGGCCTGGCGATTCAGGCGGTCGGCGGTGTGGCCCTGGCGGTGACCCAGGTTTTGGGTCGGGATACGGCCTTTGCCATCGCCGGTGACATGTGCGTCTTCGCTTTCGGATTGGCCCTCGTTTTTGCCACCGCCCCCGTTTTGGCCCTCGGCAGCGATAGCCGAAATCGCGGCATGGCGGCAGCCTTGCTGGGCGCCATCGAGATGGGCGGCGGCGCCCTCGGCGCCCTGGCGGTGGGATTCCTGGAGGACGGTACGGCGCGCCCCATGGCCTTTACCGTCGCCGCATGCGGCGCCATGGCGGCCGTGTCGGGGCTGATGTCGAGAACAGGCAGACGAAGAACGGAATAGAAGTCCGCCGGCAACGCTACTCGGCGGCGGCAGCCAGTTCGTTGTTGGAACGCCGGGTCTCCGGCAGCCGCTTGAGGGTGAAACGGATGACGGTGCCCGGACCATCGGCCTCGTCCAGCCACAAGCGTCCCCCGTGGCCCTCGACGATAGTCCGACAGATGGACAGCCCCATGCCCAGACCGAGGGTCCTGGTGGTAAAAAAGGGGTCGAACAGATGTGGCCGGGCGTCCTCGCTCACCCCCGGACCATTATCGCTGACGGCAATATTGATCCGGTCGCCGTCCGCGGTGGCATCGATGGTCAAGGTCGGATCGGTCACCGCCCCTTCGGTCATGGCCTCGATTCCGTTGCGCGCCAGGTTGAGGATCACCTGCTGAACCTGAATGGAATCACCGAAGCACGGGGGCAGGTCCTTGTCGAGGCGGAGCACCAGGGTGACCCCGGACTTGCGCAGCTCATGAGTCATCAGGCCCGCGGCCTGGCGAATCGCCGCGGCGGCATCCAATTGGCTGCGGCCTTCGCTGCCCTTGCGGACGAACCCCCGCATCCAGTGAATGATTTCCCCGGCTCGCTGTGCCTGCTGGGAGATCTTGGCCAGGATGTCCGCCAACTCGTCCCGCGATACCGTGTCAAGATCCAGACGGCGGACGCAGCCTTGGGCATAGCTGGCGATGGCCGCGAGGGGCTGGTTCAACACGTGGGCGAGTCCGGTCGCCATCTCCCCCATGATGTGGAGCCGGTAGACGTGCGCCAGTTCCGCCTGGTGTTGGCGAATCAGTTCTTCGTTGCGTCGCTCCTCGGTGATGTCCGTTGAGATGACGCCGACCGAGTCCACTTCACCGTCGTCGCGAACGATGGGAAACTTCACCGACAGGACCGCCCGCGCGCTTCCGTCACCGTAGGTCAGATCCATCTCCCGGGACACGCCCTTGCGGCTGTTCATGATCTGCTGGTCGGCGGCTAAATAAGATTCGGCCACAGCCGCCGGAAACAGGTAGTGGGCCGACTTGCCCAGGGCTTCCCCTGGCTTGATGGCGTGGCGTTTTTCGAACTCCCGATTGGTCAGGACATAGAGGCCCAGGCGATCGCGCAGGTATATGGAGGCCGGCGTGTTGTCCATGAGGGCCCGAAGCCGAGCCTCGCTTTTGCGCAGTGCTTCTTCCATGCGCTTGCGGGGCGTGATGTCGGTGGAAATGACGCCGACGGAATCGATCTGCCCGTCCGGACCGGGAATGGGAAACTTCTGGACAATGGTGATGCGTTCCTCGCCGTTGGGCAGGGGAACCCAGCCCTCCTTTTCGATCGCCTTGCCGGTGGACAGAACCAGGCGATCGTCGGCCAGGAACCGATCGGCGAGTTCCTTTGGGAACAGATCGCACGGCGACTTGCCGAGGGCCGCCCCCGAAGGCACGTCCCAGCGGACTTCGAACTCCTTGTTGGCCAGTTGGTAGCGCCCTTGCCGGTCGCGCACATAGATGCCGACCGGGGAGTTGTCGAGGATGGCCCGCAGGCGGGCCTCGCTCTCGCGCAGCGCCTCCTCCACTTCCCGGCGTTCGTTGACGTCCTGAATCTGGCCGATGGTATAGAGTGTACGACCCTCCGCGTCGTGTACGAGGGAGACCGACCCGACGCCCCAGATGACTCTGCCGTCTTTGCACACGTAGCGCTTTTCCGTCTGGTAGGACTCGATCTCCGAGGCCAGGAGGCGCTTGCGTATCGCCAGGTGTTCCCCGAAATCGTCGGGGTGAATGACGTGTCGGACGTGCATGCCGACCAGTTCGTGTTCCGCATAGCCGAGGATTCGGCACAGCGCCGGGTTGACCTGCATGTAGGTGCCGTCCAGGGCGGTAATCACCATGCCGATGGGGGCGGCGTGGAAGGCGCTGCGAAACCGCTCCTCGCTTTCCCGCAGCGCGTCTTCGGCCTGCTTCCGTGCCGTTACGTCCAGCCGCACGCTGACGACGCCGCCGTCCCTGGTCCGCCGTTCCCGGATCTGGATCCAGCCGCCGCGACTGCGCACCAGGCGCTGACGAGGCTCCTCGCCGATGCTGTGCTGGTAATCCAGGCGTTCCCGAAGCCACTCGGACTCCCGCCCCTTGGCCTGGGGATAAGCGCCCCGTTCCAGGCCCGTGCGCACGAAGGTTTCCAGGTCGGTGCCCGGGACCAGGACGTCGGTCTGGCTTGGATAGAGGTCCTTGAAGGCCCGGTTGGCGGTCGTGATCTTGGACCCCGCGTCGTATACGACGACCGCGCCGGGAAAGGCCTCCACGATATCGGCCAGGCGGGTCTCGACCTGGCGTGCCTGAAGCTCCCTGTCGCGCAATTCGGCTTCCGCCTTACGGCGACGGGTCCGCTCGGTCCGCAGGTCCTGGCGCAGACGGGCGAGTTCCGCTTCGAGATCTCGTTGCCGGGTCTCGCCATGGGGCTGTTTCGGAGCGTGAGCCACGATCTTCCCTCCTGGCGGCAATGGCCGCGTCAAGTCGATCCCGCTCAAGGCGTTGAGAATACCATGTTTCGCCGTTGTGCTGTCACGGAATCCGCCATGTTGGCGCGCCCGCTCAATACAATTTTTTAGTGTAGGATTCGGCAACCGCGGCATCCGCCGCGGCCACGTTGGGAGCGCCGATCTGTTCGGAGATCATACGGCCAAGGGACGGCATGGCCGCCCGGTCCACGTACCGATCCGGATCCCACAGGTGGGATCGCATCAGGGCCTTGCCGCAGTGAAAGAAGGCCTCCTCCACGGCGACCAGCAGCGCCGATTGCGGTTCCCCTCCCTGGGCGGCGAGGGAGCGCAGCAAGTCCGGGTCCCGTGCCATGGCCTTTTCCTTTGGTGGGGATTCCCGTATCTCTCCATGCTTCGATTGGTTCCCGATGCCAACGACACTTCACGACCCGTGCCGGCGCGTGCCGAAATTTCAGCCGTGGAAAGGATAGCAGAGACGATGGCCCAGATGGTGACTCACCGCCCCCCGTCCAAGGACGCTGTTCCCGTCGTCTTTGATTCTCCTCACAGCGGCACCTACTACCCGCCGGACTTCGGATATGCCATCGACATCAATATTCTGCGCAAGGCGGAGGACACCTACGTCCACGAGCTTTACGGCGCCGGCCCGGATCACGGCGCCCACCTGATCGCCGCCGAGTTCCCCCGTTCCTACATCGATCCAAACCGCACCCTCGACGACATCGACGAGACCCTGATAGCGGAAGGCTGGCCCGAACCGATCCAGATGAGCCAAAAAGCCCGGGCCGGCAGCGGCCTGATCCGCCGCACTATCGGCAACGACCTTGTCCCCCTCTATGACCGCAAGCTCTCCCTGGCGGAGGTCCGAAACCGGATCGAGAACTACTGGCGCCCGTATCATGCGGCCCTGGGCGACTGCCTGGAGGCCGTTTACAAGGATCGGCGCGCCTACTGGCATATCAATTGTCATTCCATGGGATCTGTCTGGGGGCCGCCCTACGAAAAGGCGGGCCAGCCCATGGAGCACGATTTCATTCTCGGCAATCGGGACGGCCAGACGGCGGGCGCGGAATTCACCGAACTGGTGCGCAAGACCCTCGCCGACATGGGCTACACGGTGGCCGTGAACGACGGCATGAAGGGGGTTGCGGTGGTGCAGACTTATGGCCGGCCGGCGGAGAATCGCCATAGCCTGCAGATCGAGATCCACCGCGGCCTCTACATGGACGAAGATACCTTCGAGAAAAATCACCTGTTCGAGAAGTCCCAACGGGACTTGACGACCCTGGTGGCGGCGATCTGCGACTACGCCGGCAAACAGGTCGGGTAATGGTGAGCTGAAGGGGTCCGGGCGCCTATTATTTCTTCAGGCGCGCCTGAAGGTCCTTGAGGTACTGGCGGTCCCGGTCGTCGAACTCGTCGGCCGCGATGTCTTCCCGATAGCCTTCCAGTTCCTCGCGGAGCTCCGCATCATCGGCCGCCTGGGCCAACAGCCGGCCGATGATGCGAAGAGATTCGGCGTTTGATTTGGGCCCGCCCTTGCCCGTCTTCGCGGCGGGCTTGGCGACATCTTCGGCATCGTCACTGGCATCGCCATCATCGTCACTGGCATCGCCATCATCGTCGGCAATATCGTCGGCCGTGGACTCGGCGTCGTCGACTTCGTCGGCGTCGTCCTCTTCCTCGGCATCCACATCCGCAACGTCTTCCGGCGTCGCCGGGGTGATCAGATCCTCCCACGAGGTGCCCGCCGCCGTAACCAGCTCGTGGGCTGCGCGGGCGGCGTCCAGGGCGGACGCGTCGTTCTCGGCGCCGAGGCCGTTGAGCCGTTCGATAAGGGTTGTCCGATCCAGATCCGCTTCCATCGTCCGCCGTTCCGTTGCCGCGCCACGGGGTTGTCGCGCCGTCATGAGGCCCGCAATCTAGAGCAATATCCGACCACACGGAACCGGTTCGGTTCCGTGTGGTCGGATAAAATTGCTCGATTCTTCAAGTGTTAGAGCAGCTTTATCCGACCGTGCGGATCGCCGAAGGCGATTCCATACGATCGGATGCTGCTCTAATCCGATCGACGCTTCATGCCCAGGGCTCCACCGCGTAACGGTCCACCGCTTCGTCCAGGAAGTCGAATCCGAGGCCCGGCCGGTCCGGCACCATCAATCGACCGTCGGCCATCTCGAGTTGAGTGTCCACCAGGTGGCGGAAGTTGAGCACCTGGTCATCGGGGAAGAACTCGACCAAGGCCCGCTCCGTCGGTTCGCAGGCCACCAGATGCACATGCAGATCGTGGAACCAGTGGGGGCACATCACCACCCCGAAGCCCGCCGCCATGGCCGAGATGCGGCGATATTCGGTGACCCCACCGCAAACGCACGCGTCAGTCTGCAGGATGGCCGCCGCGTCCCGCTCCAGCAGCGCCTTGAACCGCCACCGGCCGGCCTCGATCTCGCCGGTGGCCACGGGAACGGGAGTACGCTCGGCGAGGCGGGCGTGGTTGTCGATGTCGTCGGGGCTGAAGGGCTCCTCGATCCAATAGGGATCATAGGGTTCGTAACGGGCCATGAAGCGGAGCGCCGTCGGTAGGTCCGACCAGGCATTGTTGGCGTCCAGCATCAACGCCACAGTGGGACCGATGGCCTCGCGGGCGGCTCGGATGCGTGCCTCCTCCTGATCCAGGTCCTCCCGGCCGACCTTGATCTTCACCGCGCGGAAACCCTGTGCCACATAGCCCGCCACCTCCTCGCCCAGGTTCTCCGGGATCTTGCCGGCCAGGTAGTAGCCACCGCTGGCGTAGGCCGGCACGCTGTCGGTGCGCCGCGCGCCGATGTAGCGGGCCAAGGGGAGGCCGGCGGCTTGGGCGTTGCGGTCCCACAGCGCCGTGTCCACACACGAGATGGCCCGCATCACCGAGCCGGCCCGGCCTTGAAGCAGGGACTCCTGATACATGGATTGCCACAAGCCCTCGACCCGGTGCGGGTCCTCGCCCACCACCAGCGGCGCCAGCAGGTCCCGCACCGCATCGGCCACCAACCCGCCGCCCCGATTGCCGGCATAGCAGAAGCCGATGCCGTGCAGCCCGTCCTCGGTCTCCACCCGCACCAGGCCGTAGAACCGGTCGGTCACCTGCCGGGTGGCGAAGGACGTGGGGTTGTCGAGGGGCACGCGGACCGTGCGCGCACGGACGGCGGAAATCTTCGTCATGGCCGCGTTCCAAGATAGGAAAGGCAAGGGGGTCGAATGGCCTTCATAACCCTTATGGTAGCGAGAACCCAGCCACATGGGGCCAGCGCGCTGGCCCTGCCGGCTTACCTTCGGATAGACTTCCGCCCAACCGGTTCAAGTGACGCGAGGGAGGCAAGCCATGCCCGACATCACCATCAAGGCCGCCGACGGCGGCAGCTTTTCGGCCTATCTCGCCGAACCGACAACCGGCCCGGCGCCCGGAGTTGTGGTGATTCAGGAGATATTCGGCGTCAACCGGGTCATGCGCGACATCTCCGACTGGATAGCGCGCCAGGGCTATGTGGCCTTGTGCCCCGATCTGTTCTGGCGTCAGGAACCGGGAATCCAGATCACCGACCAGACGGAGGCCGAGTGGGCCCGGGCCTTCGAGCTGTTCCAGGGTTTCGACCTGGAGAAGGGCATGGCCGACCTGGACGCCACGACGGAGCATCTGAGGGGCATGGAGGCGTGCGCCGGCAAGGTAGGCGCCGTGGGGTTCTGCCTCGGCGGGCGGCTCGCCTTCCTGACCGCCACCCGCACCAAGGCCGATTGCGCCGTCGGCTACTACGGCGTCGCCCTGGACCAGCACACGGGCGAGGTCCCGCGCTGCCCGGTGATGCTGCATGTGGCGGTGGAGGATGAATTCGTGCCCAAGGACTCCCAGGCCGCGTTCCGTGACGCCTTTGCCGGCAATTCCAAGGTGGCTCTCCACGAATACCCCGGTCAAAACCATGCCTTCGCCCGCCACGGGGGTCAGCATTACGACCAGGAGTCGGCCGAATTGGCGAACGGGCGGACGCTGGAGTTTTTCGCCCATTACCTGCGCTGAGGTAGTCGAGAGGGCCTAGACAACATGGCGCGAGTCGCTCACCGCGTGCCGCTCGGCGTCATCAGTTTCGGCCTCGCCGGGGTGCTGATCGCATGGTTCTACAACAAGTTCGTGGTTCTGCGCCGCTGAGTCCATTTCGTGCTAGACTTGCCGCCGCCCGTGGGGTGATTGGACTCTCGGAATGAATGGCCGTGATGGTTGTGGATTTGCCAAAGGCGTAGAGAGGGAGCGCTAAAGGACATAATTCAACAGTTCCCAAGCGAACACGACAGCCTGCGCGACGGCCGTGTCGTCGCGTCCCTGGGGGGCCAAGGGGGGGGCGATTGAGGGAGAAAGGTGATGCAGGTTCAGCACGTTCTGAAATCCAAGGGAGACCGGATGATCACCATCCGCGGCGCCGCCACTATCGCGGAGGCCGCGGCGATGTTGAAGAAGGAGCGGATCGGCGCCGTCGTGGTCACCGACGACGACGGCAAGCTGGAAGGCATCCTCTCTGAACGGGACATCGTCCGCGGCCTGCCGACGTTCGGCGCCAACCTGATGGAGAAACCGGTTGCCGACGCGATGACTCGCGAAGTGATCACCTGCTCGCCGGAAGACTCCCTTGACCAAGTGATGCGCCAGATGAGTCAAGGACGCTTTCGCCACGTGCCGGTTCTTGACGATGGCGCCTTGGCGGGCATCATCAGCATCGGTGACGTGGTGAAAAACCGCCTCCAGGAACTGGAGGCGGAAACCGAGCAACTGCAGAGCTATATCCGCGGGTAACGGATGCTTCTACGGCCCGCGGCGGCGTTTGCCGCCCTTCTTGCGGCCCTTGGTTCGCCGGTAGGGGTCGAGGCCGGCGCGGGTGGCGGCGGAGGGGGCGACGCCGGGCTCGGCGAGGCCCAATTCGGCGGCCTCCAGGCGGCGGATTTCGTCGCGCAGTCGGGCCGCCTCCTCGAATTCCAACTCCCCCGCCGCGGCGCGCATGCGGGTCTCCAAGTCGACGATGTGGGCGCGCAGGCCCTTGCCCACCAAGTGGGTATCGCCACTGACACCCGTATCGACGTCCATGTAGTCCTGCTCGTAGACCGACTCGATGATGTCGGTGATGGACTTGCGGACGCTTTCGGGCGTGATGCCGTTGGCGGCGTTGTAGGCCTGCTGCTTTTCGCGCCGCCGGTTGGTCTCGTCGATGGCGTAGCGGAGTGATTCGGTCATTTTGTCGGCATAGAGCAGCACCCGGCCGTCGATGTTGCGCGCCGCCCGGCCGATGGTCTGCACCAGGCTGGTCTTGGAGCGCAGGAACCCCTCCTTGTCGGCGTCCAGGATCGCCACCAGGGCGCATTCGGGGATGTCCAGCCCCTCGCGCAGCAGGTTGATGCCCACCAGGACGTCGAAGGCGCCAAGCCTGAGGTCGCGAATGATCTCGATCCGCTCCAGGGTATCGATATCGGAATGGAGGTAGCGCACCCGCACCCCCTGTTCGTGCATATATTCCGTCAGGTCCTCGGACATGCGCTTGGTCAGGGTGGTCACCAGCACCCGTTGGCCCTTGGCGGCGCAGGCCTTCACCTCAGCCATCAGATCGTCGACCTGGGTTTCCACCGGACGGACGATGCAAAGGGGGTCGATCAGCCCGGTCGGACGCACCACCTGCTCGACGAACACGCCGCCGGTCCGCTCGATCTCCCACGGCCCCGGGGTGGCGGAGACGAACACGGTCTCCGGCCGCATGGCGTTCCACTCCTCGAAGCGGAGCGGCCGATTGTCGACGCAAGACGGCAGGCGGAAACCGAATTCCGACAGGGTCGACTTGCGATTGAAGTCGCCCCGGAACATGCCCCCCACCTGGGGCACGGTGACGTGGGATTCGTCGACGATGAGGATTGCGTTGTCGGGCAGGTACTCGAACAGGGTGGGCGGCGGTTCTCCTGGATTGCGGCCGGTCAGATAGCGCGAATAGTTCTCGATGCCGCTGCAGAAGCCGGTGGTCTCCATCATCTCCATGTCGAAGGTTGTCCGCTCCTCCAGGCGCTGGGCCTCGAGCAGCTTGTTCTGGGCGCGCAGTTCCTCCAGCCGCGCCTTGAGCTCGACCTTGATCTTCTGCACCGCCTGCTGAAGGGTCGGGCGCGGTGTCACGTAGTGGCTGGACGGGTAGACGGTCACAGTGGGAAGGTCCGTCACCTTCTCGCCGGTCAGGGGATCGATCTCCCACAGGCCCTCCACCTCGTCGCCGAACATCGAGATGCGCCAGGCCCGGTCCTCCAGGTGGGAGGGAAAGATCTCCACCACGTCGCCCCGCACCCGGAACGTCCCGCGGTGAAAGCTGTGATCGTTGCGCCGGTACTGGAGCTCGACCAGCCGCTTCACGAGGTCGCCCCGGTCGATGGTCATCCCCGGTTCCAGGGCCACCCGCATCTGGGCATAGGTTTCCACCGCGCCGATGCCGTAGATGCAGCTCACCGAAGCGACGATGACCACGTCGTTGCGTTCCAGCAGCGAGCGGGTGGCGGCGTGGCGCATGCGGTCGATCTGTTCGTTGATGGAGGCGTCCTTCTCGATGTAGGTATCGGTGCGGGGGACGTAGGCCTCCGGCTGGTAGTAGTCGTAGTAGGAGACGAAGTACTCCACCGCGTTGTCGGGGAAGAAGGTCTTCATCTCCCCGTACAGCTGGGCGGCCAGGGTCTTGTTGGGGGCCATGATCAGGGCCGGGCGCTGCAGCCGGGCGATGGCGTGGGCCATGGTGAAGGTCTTGCCCGAGCCGGTAACCCCCAGCAGCACTTGGTCGCGCTCCCCCGCCCCCAGTCCGCTCACCAGTGCATCGATCGCCTGGGGCTGGTCCCCGGCGGGATTGAACTCCGACACCAGTTCGAGCGCCGGCCCGCCGGTGACGGGCGGCCGCTTCTCGGGCAGGAAGATCGTGTGTTCGGCGAAGGCGTGTTGCATGGGTTGACCAACTAAGCGTTGAAGCGCTCCGCGACATTCATCGCAGCAAGACCATTCCAGAAGGCGCCACGCTATTTGGCATCAAGCTCTCTTTCCAGTTCCAAAATGAGAGTAGGTAAGCCGTTCTCAACAATGTCCCACAGAATGTTGAAGTTGACATCGGGATACCCATGAGCGAGCCGATCGCGCGTGCCCACGATGTCGCCCCATGGAACACCGTGCAACTTGCTTCGGCGTTCTGGCGACACAGAACGTGCAGCTTCACCGATCAACTCAATGATACGGGCGAGTGCCAGCGGAAAGAGCTCATCTTCGTCCAACTCCTCCCGGCTCCGAGCCTCGCATATCCGCTTCGCCTGTCGCGCAAAGTCAAGCATGTGGCGTAGCCGCACGGTCTCGTCATGGCGCGTCAAAGATCACCTCCGCCTCAGCGAGAACTTCGTCACGGTAATAGCGGCTCAGGCACTGGGGAGTGTTGAGGTCAACCTTGCGATGGAGAATCTCCGACAGCTCGTCTCCCACGGAGATGAACGCGAAGCCCGGCGTCTTTCCCGGCTTGAACTCCACCAACACGTCCACGTCGCTGTCGGGGGTGAAGTCGTCCCGGATCACCGAGCCGAACAAAGCCAAGCGCCGGATGTGATGACGTTGGCAAAAGGCAGCGATGACGTCGCGAGGGATGGGAATGTGGGCCCGTGTTTCCATGGCCAGCAGTCTATCACGAATCACCCGAATCCGGGTCTTCGGCTACGGCCATGATCAGGTAGCGCGGGGGGCCGCCCCGGGGCCGTCGCCGCGACCGCCGATATGGCGGGACGCTTGCCAAACCGGCATCCAAGGGATATCCCACCGTCATCGGCCGCCGTGGGCTGGCCGCACCCCCTCGCATCGGAGACGTTCCCATGTCCGTGCTCGCCAAGCGCCTCAGCCGCATCAAGCCGTCGCCGACCATGGCCGTGTCCCAAAAGGCCAAGGAACTGAAGGCGGCCGGCAAGGACGTCATCGGATTGGGCTCGGGCGAGCCCGACTTCGACACCCCCGACCACATCAAGGACGCGGCCAGGGCGGCCCTCGACCGGGGTCAGACCAAATACACCGAGACGGCGGGAATTGTGGAGCTTCGCGAGGCTATCGCCGACACCTTCAAGGCGCAGAACGACCTCACCTACACCGCGGCCCAGGTCACGGTGGGCTGTGGCGGCAAGCAGACCATCTACAACGGCTTGATGGCGACCCTGGACCCGGGCGACGAGGTGGTCATTCCAGCCCCCTACTGGGCCTCCTACCCGGACATGGTCCTTCTCGCCGAGGGCACGCCGGTGGCCGTGGACTGCCCCCAGGAGAACGGCTTTCGCATGCGGCCGGAAGATCTGGAAGCGGCGATCACGCCGAAGACCAAATGGCTGATCATGAACTCGCCTTCCAACCCCACCGGGGCGGCCTACACCCACGACGACATCAAGGCGCTGGCCGCGGTCTTGCTGCGCCACCCCCAGGTGTGGGTGATGACCGACGACATGTACGAGCACCTGGTCTATGACGACTTCACCTTCCACACCATCGCCCAGGTGGAGCCGGCGCTCTACGAGCGCACCCTGACCCTGAACGGCGTTTCCAAAGCCTACTGCATGACCGGATGGCGGGTCGGCTGGGCGGCCGGCCCCATCGAGGTGATCAAGGCGATGAACGTCATTCAGTCGCAAAGCACCTCCCACACGTCGTCCATTTCCCAGGTGGCGGCGGTGGCGGCGCTGAGGGGACCCAAGGACTTCATTGCCCGCAACAACGAGGTGTTCAAGGATCGCCGCGACCTGGTGGTCTCCATGCTCAACCAGGCCGACGGACTCAACTGCCCGAAGCCGGAGGGGGCGTTCTACGTCTATCCCTCCTGCGCCGGTATGCTGGGGCGCAAGACCCCCGACGGTTCCACTCTCGAGAACGACGAGGACGTGATCACCTACCTTCTGGAAAGCGAGGGCGTGGCCGTGGTGCATGGGGCCGCCTTCGGGCTGTCGCCCCACTTCCGCATTTCCTACGCCACTTCGACCGATGTGCTGGAGGATGCCTGCACCCGCATCCAGCGGGCGTGCGGCGCATTGCGCTAGGAACAATTTCGGCGGTCGCGGCGGCGCGTCGGCGGCAAAAGCCCAAGAACGCCTTTTCTCTTGTGATACCCGCCCCCGCCTCGATAGGTTTGGGCGTGATCGCGGGATGACGGTGATGCCGGTTCCGCGGCGGGACCCAGGATCCAAGCCAGGGAGGCATACGTGACCGAAAAAGCGCCTTGCGCGCCGCGCTGCGCGGCCCTTGTGGGCCCTTACCTCAGCGGCAAGACCACGCTTCTGGAAAGCATCCTGTCGATTACCGGCGCCGTCGGCCGCAAGGGCACGATCAACGAGGGCAACACGGTGGGCGACGCCGCCCCCGAGGCCCGCGCCCGGCAGATGGGCACCGAGCTGAACATCGCCACGGCCGAATACCTGGGGGAATCGTGGACGTTCCTCGACTGCCCCGGCAATATCGAACTGGTCCAGGATTCCCATAACGCCCTGATGGTGGCCGACACGACCGTCGTCGTCTGCGAGCCGACTGCCGATAAGGCGCTGACGGTGAGCCCCATATTGCGTTTCCTCAACGACCACGACATCCCTCACATGGTGTTCATCAACAAGATGGATGCCGTCGAATCCCACGTCCGGGAGTGCTTCGAGGCGCTTCAGAACCTGTCCGAACGGCCGCTGGTCCTGCGCGAGATCCCGATCCGCAATGGCGAGTCGATCTCCGGCCACGTGGACCTGGTGAGCGAGCGCGCCTTCAAGTGGAAGGAAGCGGGTCCTTCGGACCTGATCCAGATTCCGGAGAGCCTGCAGGACCGGGAGCAGGAGGCCCGCACCTCCCTGTTGGAGACCCTGGCCGATTTCGACGACGTGCTCCTGGAGCAGCTGCTGGAAGAATCCGTACCCTCTTCCGACGATATCTACGGGCACTTGAGCGAAAACTTGCGGGAAGGTCGGATCGTTCCCGTCTTCTTCGGCTCGGCGCTGCACGACAACGGCGTCCGGCGCCTGCTCAAGGCCCTGCGCCACGAAGCGCCCGCCCCCGACAAGACCGCCGCGCGGCTGGGCATCGATCCCTCGGGCGGCGCCTTGGCACGGGTGTTCAAGTCCCAGAACGCGGCCCATACCGGCAAGATGTCCCACGCCCGGGTGTGGCGCGGCGAGATCGCCGACGGCATGACCCTGAACGGCCAGCGGGTCAGCGGCGTATCCCGGATGCTGGGCGCCAAGGCCGACAAGGTGACCAAGGCGGGCCTTGGCGAAGTGGTTGCCCTGGGCCGCCTGGACGAGGCCACCAGCGGCGACCTGTTGTCCCCGGCGGGCGACGCCCGGCGCGGCGACTGGCCGCAGCCGGTGACGCCCCTCTACGCCTTGGCCATTCACGCCGCCGAGCGTAGCGACGAAGTGAAGCTGAGCGGCGCGCTGGCCCGCCTGGTGGAGGAAGACCCCTCCCTGTCGTTCGAACCCAACCCGGATACCGGGGAGCTGCTGATCAACGGTCAAGGCGACATGCACCTGAGGATCGCCATCGACCGGCTGAAGAACCGCTACAACCTGATCGTCCACGCGGAGCGTCCCCAGGTCCCCTACAAGGAGACCATCCGCAAGCCCATTTCCCAGCATGCTCGCCACAAGAAGCAGTCGGGCGGGCACGGCCAGTTCGGCGACGTCCACGTGGACATCAAGCCGTTGCCGCGAGGAACGGGGTTCAATTTCACCGACAAGATCTCTGGCGGGGTGGTGCCCAAACAATACATCCCGGCGGTGGAAGCCGGGGTGAAGGATTATCTGAAGCGCGGCCCCCTGGGGTTTCCCGTGGTCGACGTGTCGGTGACCCTCACCGATGGTCAGTTCCACGCGGTCGACAGTTCCGACATGGCCTTCAAGACCGCGGGCTCCCTGGCCATGCGCGAGGGCATGCCCAAGGCGAGCCCGGTGCTGCTGGAGCCCGTCTACCAAGTGGAGATATTGATCCCCAACGACTTCACCTCGCGCATTCAGCGCCTGATCAGCGGGCGGCGCGGCCAGATCCTGGGCTTCGACGCCAAGCCAGGGTGGTCCGGCTGGGACGAGGTCAAGTCCCAGATGCCGCAGACGGAGATGCACGACCTGATCAACGAACTGCGCTCCATCACCCTTGGCATTGGCACCTTCCAGTGCCGCTTCGATCACCTGCAGGAGTTGACCGGCAAGGAGGCCGACCAGGTGGTCGCCAGCCGCCAGGAAGCGGCCCAGTAGAACGCCCGGCAGGGGGGCCGCGGGTCACGACCAAGGGCGCACGACCAAGCCCGCCGGACTTTCGTGCCCGCCATGCGCCGGGATGACCCGGCGTATGGAAGGGAGTGACCTGCGGCAGCGAATATTACGCCGGCTCGGCGCCCACGGGTTCTACGGCTGGGTCATCCTGTCGGTGGCCGCCATTGGCGTCTTCAGCGCCGGACCCAGTCAGTCCTACACCATCGGCGTTTTCATCGTGCCCCTGGGCCGGGACCTCGGCATCTCCAACACCACCATCGCCACCATCTATGGCGCGGCCACCCTGGTGGCGGCCAGCGGATCGCTGATCGTGGGCAGGCTCATCGACCGCTTCGGGACCCGGCCGGTCCTGATTGTCGTGGCATCGCTGCTTGCCGCGACCTGTTTCGGCTTCAGCCAGGTCCATGGCGTCCTCGGTATGGCGATCGGCTTCACCGCGTTCCGGTTTCTCGGCATGGGATCCACCATGCTGTCGTGCAGCAACTTGGTGTCCCAGTGGTTCAGCCGCCGACGGGGCCACGCCCTCAGCCTCATGTCCCTGGGATTTGCCGTCTCCATGGCCGTCCACCCGCCCCTGGCCCAGTGGCTGGTGGAGACGGTCGGATGGCGGCAGGCCTGGGTCTGGCTGGGGGTGCTGATCGGTGTCGTCCTGGTGCCCCTGGTCGCCCTGTTCATCCACGACAGGCCGGAAGCCGTCGGCCTCCTTCCCGATGGCGATGCCCGGCCGGCTTCCGGGGAGACATCGGCGGCGGCGCCCCCCCCGGCCATGGCGGTGGCCGGACTGACCCTGCGCGAAGCCCTGGCCACCCGGGCCTTTCACATCATCGTCGTCGCCACCTTTTTCGGTAGCGTGCTCAGTTCGGCGCTCCATTTCCATCAGGTGACGATCCTCCAGGCGCAGGGTCTGGACGCCGCCATCGCGGCCCGGATGTTTCCCATTTCGGCGCTCATCATGGTTCTGGCCTTACCCCTGATCGGGCGCATGCTCGACCGGTTTCCGACCCGTCTGGTGTTCGCCGCGGGACTCCTCGTCACCGGCGCGTCGATGGCCGCCATAAGCGTTGCCGACAGCGTGGCCAGCGCCGTCGTCTACGCCATACTGTTCGGCCTCAACAACGCGGCGGGACTGGGCCTGTGGTCCTACCTGTGGCCCCGCTACTTCGGCCGCCGCTATTTGGCCTCGATCCAGGGCGCCGGGCACACCGTGGGCATTCTCGGGGCGGCGGTCGGGCCGGTTCCCCTTGGCATCGCCTTCGACTTGTGGGGGCGCTACACGGAGGCCCTGTGGGTCCTCGCCCTGTTGCCCGCCCTCTGCGCCATCGCCGCCCTCACCCTCAAGACGCCCGAAGGTTCGGCCCGATCCGGCCGGTAGCCGGCGGGCGGCGGGGGTACGCCAACGGCCTCACGACGAAGGGCCAGCCGATAGCCACGAAGGACGGCTGGGGCGTGGCGACGCACTTGGTCGCAACGCGATTCGGAATGACCCGTCCGACCGCCGTTCATGAACCAGACGATGTGGCGCGGAATGAGTCGTCGACCGGCACCGTGTAGTTGAGCGCCAACCGTCCGCCATCCACGTACACGCACTGCCCGGTCACATAGCTGGAATCGTCGCTGGCCAGGAAAACGGCGACGCCGGCCACCTCCTCCGGCGTGCCGAGCCACCCCAAGGGGGTACGCGACAGGATCCGACGCCTGGCGTCTTCGTCGGTGAGAACCGACTTGAGCATCTCAGTGAGGATGCTTCCGGGACCGATGGAATTGACCCGGATGCCGTAGTCGGCAAGGGAGACCGCCATAACTTTGGTCAGTTGGTTGAGGCCTCCCTTGGCGACCACGTAGGGCGTGATGTTGGGGATGGCCAGGACCGCGTTCACCGACGACATATTGATGATCGCACCCTTGGTGCCCCGTTTGACCATTTGGCGGGCCGCCGCCTGACCACCGAGGAAGGGACCGCGCAGGTTGACCCGCAAGACCTCGTCGAAATCCGCCTCCGATAGGTCCAGGAAGTCCGAGGTACGGGTGATGGCGGCGTTCGACAGCATGACGTCGAGCCCGCCGAATTCCGTTGCGGCGGCCTCGATGAGGTCATTCACGGAAGCGCTGTCGCGCACATCGCAATAGGAGAACACCGCCTGACCGCCATCGTCGCGGATGGACCGGGCTTCTCGTTCGCCAACGTGCCGCGCCAGGTCCGCGATCATGACCTTGGCCCCTCGGCGCAGAAGCGCTTGGCGCAGGCCAAGCCGATACCCTGGGCACCGCCGGTGACGACGCATACCTTGTCCTTCAGTCGCATGGGCCTGGTCCTCCTGGTTTTGCCCACTCGACAAGGGCATGGTGGGCGAGCCCTATCAGGGACGGATGGTACGGAAGATGATGTCGATTCCCATGCCGTGGAACGGTAGGCTTTTGCCGATCCAAGATTAGGAGGAACGGATGCCGCGATCCTTTGCCGCTGTCGTGCTTAGCCTGATTCTCAGCCTCGGCGCCGTGCCCGCCCACGCCATTAATCTCAACCCGTTTTCCGCCATCAAAGGCGCGTTGGAGGCCGTCGTCGAGGACCGCTCCGCCGACGACATCAAAACCGATCTTGGCATCAAGGCCAGCATCGTCGCCGACGTCATCGATAAAATGGGGTCCGACGTCATCTCCATCAGCGCCGACGTTTACGAACAAGACGTCATGCTGACCGGAATCGTCGAAAAGGCCGAACAAAAGTCCCAGGCCGGTGACCTGACCAAGGCCGTCGAGGGGGTCAAAAAACTCTACAACGATATCCTGGTGATCAAGAAGACCGACCGCGACAAGGGCGCCGTCGAAGGGTTCGTCGACGACACGGTGATCGAGACCAAGATCAATGCGCTTCTGTTGGATGCGAGCGGCGTCAACGTCACGAACTTCCGTTGGCGTTCCGTCGGTGGCGGCAAGGTATTCCTGTTCGGGCGGGCACTGACGAAGGCGGAACGAACAAAGGCGGTCGGCGTCGTCAAGGGGATCAAGGACGTCTCGTCGGTTACCAACCGGGTCAAAATCAAACCGAAAACTTGACGCCCATTGGGGCCCCAGTGGGCCCCCAGTGGGACCTCAGGAGAAAAGAAAAAGCCGGATCCCGAAGGATCCGGCGAGTTTCAACAGGGAGGCTTCACGTCTGGGAGACGTAGGCCCGAATTCGAACGTATCCGATTCCGTGCCTGGGATTCGGGCGTCGCGCCCGAACAGGGAGAAATCGTCGCGTGCCGTGTCACACGATAGTGCAACGCAACATCAGATGACGCTTATATAACCCGGCCGGGCTCTTCGCACCATGCCAAAAACGTCAGACCAGCCATGCGCCCAGCGCATAGCTGTCACGGCCGCGTCATGACGCCGGGCCGCGACCGGGGCCGTAGGACAGCCCGGCGTCGGCGATCTGGCGCAACAGGAAGTCGCGGAACACGATGATTCGTTTGGAGTCCCGAAGCTCTTCCGGATAGGCTAGGTAAACGTCGAAGTGGGGCCCGCGCAGTTCGGGCAGCATTTCCACCAAGCTGCCGGCCTCCTTGTCCATGTAGTCCGGCAGGGCCCCGATCCCGAGGCCGCTTTGCACCGCCCGGTAGATGCCGTAGATGCTGTTGACCTTGAGCACCGGCCGCCGGCGGCGCCCCTCGGGCAGGCCCACGTCAAGAAGCCAGTTGACCCCGGCGACGGGGGGCTGTGCGTCCTCCCCATAGACAATCAGGTCATGGTCGTCCAAATCGGCGGGCGATTGGGGCGTGCCGCGGCGGTTGAGGTATTCGGGCGCCGCGTAGACATGATAGCGCATGGTCATGAGGTGGCGCTGAATCAGGTCCGGCTGGCGCGGCGGCCACATGCGGATGGCGAGGTCGGCCTCGCGCATGGACAGGTCCAGCTCGCCATCGTTGAGGACCAGGCTGAGGGCCAGGTCGGGGTAAAGCTCGACGAACTCCCGAATACGCGGCGTCAGCCACAGGGTGCCGAAGGCGACCGTGGTGGTGACCTTGAGGGGACCCTGGGGACGCTCGCGGCTGTCCCGCAGGCGGGCCTCGGCCATCGACAACCGGGTCACGATGTCGCGGGCGACCCGGGTCAGGATCTCTCCCTGTTCGGTCAGGATCAGGCCCCTGGCGTGACGATGAAAGAGGACCACGCCCAGGGAGTCCTCCAAGGCGCCGATCTGACGGCTGACCGCGGACTGGCTCAGGTTGAGCCCTTCGCCCGCATGGGTGAAGCTGCCGGCCTCGGCGACGGCATGAAAGATGCGCAGCTTGTCCCAGTCCATGACGTTGCCCCCGCCCGGCGGCCCGCCGGGCGCCGGCTGGACCGACCGAGCCCGACCGTCAGGCCGCGGCCACCGCCGATTCCGTTTGCGAAGCGAGAAAAGCTTCCGCTTCCAGCGCGCCCATGCAGCCCGTACCGGCGGCGGTCACCGCTTGGCGGAATATCTTGTCCTGGACGTCGCCGGCGGCAAAGACCCCGGGAACGCTGGTCGCCGTGCTGTCGGGCGCGGTGACGATGTAGCCCTCGGCATCCATTCGAATCTTGCCCCGAAACAGGGCCGTGTTCGGATCGTGGCCAATGGCGATAAAGACGCCGTCGACGGCCAGGTCACGAGCGGTGCCCGATTTGACGTCGCGCAGCGCCACGCCGGTCACCACCGGCGGCGCGCCCTCGCCACGGATATCCTCGACCACGTGATCCCACAGGGTCTCGATCTTCGGATTGCGGAACAGCCGGTCCTGGAGGATCTTTTCCGCCCGCAGCCGATCCCGGCGATGGATCACCGTGACCTTGGTGGCGAAGTTGGTCAGGAACATGGCCTCTTCCGCCGCGGTGTTGCCGCCGCCCACCACGGCGACCTCCTTGCCGCGAAAGAAGAACCCGTCGCAGGTGGCGCAGGCGGAAACGCCGGCACCGGTCAACCGCTGCTCGCTGTCCAGCCCCAGCCACCGCGCCGAGGCGCCGGTGCCGATGATCAGGGTCTCGCCCTCATAGACGGTGGCCGAATCGCCGACCACCCGAAACGGTCGCCGCGACAGATCCACATCGACCGCCATGTCGTCGAACATGCGGGTCCCCACATGCGCCGCCTGGGCCAGCATCTGTTCCATCAGCCACGGCCCCTGGATCGCCTCGGCGAAGCCGGGATAGTTCTCCACGTCGGTGGTGATGGTCAGTTGCCCCCCTGGTTGCAAACCCTTCAGCAGTACCGGTTCCAGGTTGGCGCGGGCGGCGTAGACGGCAGCCGTATAACCGGCGGCGCCGGATCCCAGGATCAGGACTTTGGAATGGATGGTTTCGGGCTTGGGCATGGGTCGAGGGCTCGCGATCCGGCTGGGCTGGGGTCCGATGATCCCTTCGTATTAAGGCTCCTGAGTCTCCCGGGCAAGGGGCGGGCTCGATTCGGCGGCGATTGGCATGCGAACCGCCCTCTTGTAATATTGTTGCGCGCCGAACGCGGGAGAGGGAGCGAATATGCAACGGGTCAAGCTGGATCGTGTGGACCGCCGAATCCTATGGGACCTCCAGGAGAACGGGCGCACGACGAACGTCGATCTGGCCCGTGGCGCCGGGATCTCGGCGCCGCCATGCCTGCGCCGGGTGCGCGCCCTGGAGGCGGCCGGCTACATCCGCGGCTACCACGCCGACATCGATCCCAAGCGTCTCGGCTACAACGTGACGGTGTTCGCCTTCGTCGGCCTGTCAAGCCAAGCGGAGCCGGACTTGGAGGCTTTCGAGGCCCTGGTGCGCGAGTGGCCGGAAGTGCGCGAATGCCACATGCTGGCCGGGGAAATCGACTTTCTGCTGAACGTGACAGCCGCCGACTGGGATTCCTATCAGCGGTTCCTGACCACCAAGCTGACCGCGGCGCCCAACGTCAGCCACGTGAAGTCGTCCTCGTCCATCCGCCGCTCAAAATGGGAACCGGGTGTCCCCATCCCCACGGAGTCGCCGACCGAGGACGCCGGCCAATAGAATACGTTCAGTCGTAACGGACTTCGACGATCTCGAAGGACTTGCTGCCCCGTGGCGTGGACACCTCCACCACGTCGCCGAGGGTCTTGCCTATCAAGGCGCGGGCCAGGGGCGAGGTGACGGACAGGCGGCCCAAGGCAATATCGGATTCGTGGCTGCCGACGATCTGAAATTTGCTTTCCTCGTCGGTGTCGCCGTCGGCGACCAGAATACGGGCACCGAAACGGACCACGTCGCCGCTCAGCTTGGTCGTATCGATCACTTCGGCCCGGCTGATGATGTCTTCCAGTTCGGCGAGACGCCCCTCGATGAAGCTCTGGCGTTCGCGGGCGGCGTGGTATTCCGCATTCTCCGACAGATCGCCGTGTTCCCGGGCGGCGGCGATGGCCCGAATCACGGCCGGCCGCTCTTCGGACTTCAGACGCCGAAGCTCGTCCCGCAAGCGCTCCAGGCCTTCCCTCGTGGTCGGAATCTTGTCCATAAATTCTCCGTCGTGACGATCCAGCAATGGAGCCGGCAATAGAGCCGGCAATAGAGCCGGCGCGGCCGGCGGGCCGCCATGCCCACGCCTCTAGCAACTGAAGTCTAACGATCAGTGAGATTTGTTAAAATAGGCTTGCAGGGGAGCCACATCAAGACCGCCTTCCCGCAGCGCCTCAAGCGCGTCGACCGCCGCCGCGGCCCCGGTCATGGTCGTGTAATGGGGAATGGCGCTGGACAGCGCCGACCGGCGAATGCCGAAGCTGTCGGCGATGGACTGGGCGCCCTGGGTGGTGTTGATCACCAGCTGAACCTCGCCGCTGACGATGGCGTCGACGCAATGGGGCCGGCCCTGGCGCACCTTGTTGAGGGACTTCACCGCCAGTCCCTGCGAAGCCAGATGGGTCGCGGTGCCGTGGGTCGCCAGCAGCCGGAACCCCAGCGCCACGAGGCGTCGGGCCAGCCCGGCGGCGGCCCGCTTGTCCCGGTCGCGGACGGAGAGGAACACGGCGCCCTCCGCCGGCAGGATAAACCCGGCACCGAGCTGCGACTTGGCGAAGGCCCGCTTGAAGTCCCGGTCGATGCCCATGACCTCGCCCGTGGAGCGCATCTCGGGGCCCAACAGAATGTCGACATTGGGAAAGCGGGCGAAGGGAAACACCGACTCCTTGACCGCCACATGGCCGGCCGGCGGCGCGGCGGGAAGGTCGAAGGCGCTCAACGGCTCCCCGGCCATGACCCGGGCGGCGATCTTGGCCACCGGCACCCCCGTCGCCTTGGCGACGAAGGGCACCGTGCGGCTGGCCCGGGGGTTGACCTCCAGCACGTAGATGTCGCTGCCCTGAACCGCGAACTGGACGTTCATCAGGCCCTTCACACCCAGAGCCAGTGCCAGGGCGCGGGTCTGTTCCTCGATGGCGTCGACCAGGGTTGCGGCAAGGGAATAGGGCGGCAGGGAGCAGGCGGAATCCCCCGAATGAACCCCCGCTTCCTCCACGTGCTGCATGACGCCCGCCACATAGACCGTCTCGCCGTCGCAGATGGCGTCCACGTCCACCTCCACGGCGTCCTCGAGGAACGAGTCCAGCAGGATCGGGCTGTTGCCGGAGACCTGGACCGCCTGGGTCATGTAGCGCGCCAACTGCTTTTCGTCGTGGACGATCTCCATGGCCCGACCGCCCAGCACGTAGGAGGGCCGGATGACCAAGGGGAATCCCAGTTGGCGGGCCACCCCGATCGCATCATCGAGGGACGCGGCGATGCCGTTGGCGGGCTGGCGCAGCCCCAGACGATGCAAAAGCTTCTGAAACCGCTCCCGGTCCTCGGCCAGGTCGATGGCGTCGGGGGTGGTGCCCATGATGGGAATACCGGCCTTCTCCAGGTCCCGGGCCAGCTTCAGGGGCGTCTGGCCGCCGAGCTGGACGATGACCCCCAGCAGGGTTCCCCGGCGCCGCTCCGCCCGCACCAGGGCGATCACGTCCTCGGCCGTCAGCGGCTCGAAATAAAGCCGGTCGGAGGTGTCGTAGTCGGTGGACACGGTCTCCGGGTTGCAGTTGACCATGATGGTTTCCACCCCCGTTTCGGCGAGGGCGTAGGCCGCGTGGACGCAGCAGTAGTCGAATTCGATTCCCTGGCCGATGCGATTGGGTCCGCCGCCCAGGATCACCGCCTTGGGCCGGTCGGTCGGATCGGATTCGCAGTCCCCGTCCGCCTCGTAGGTGCCGTAGAGGTAGGGGGTCTGGGAGGGAAACTCGGCGGCGCAGGTGTCCACCCGCTTGTAGACGGGGATGACGCCCAGGTCCTGGCGGCGGCGGGCCACGTCCGCCTCGGTCGTCCCCGCAAGCGCGCCCAGGCGGGCGTCGGAGAATCCCAAGGCCTTCAATGCCAGAAGCGAATCCCTGTCCGCGGGAAGGCCGTCTTTGCGCACCGCCTGTTCGCGCGCCACCAGGTCCCGGATCTGGTTCAGGAACCAGGGGTCGTAGCGGCATGCGGCGCGGATCGCCTCCCCATCCAGGCCGGCGCGGAAGGCCTGGGCGATGACCAGGATGCGGTCCGCCCGGGGCTGGGCCAGGGCGGCCAGCAGGGCCTGTTGGTCTTGGGGACCGGTTGCCCCGTCCGGAACCACCTCGTTGAGGCCGATGAGTCCCGTCTCCATGGACCGCAACCCCTTTTGCAGGGATTCGGCGAAACAGCGGCCGATGGCCATGGCCTCGCCGACCGACTTCATGGAGGTGGTCAGCAAGGGCTCGGCGCCGGGGAACTTCTCGAAGGTGAAGCGGGGGATCTTGGTGACCACGTAGTCGATGGTCGGCTCGAAGGAGGCGGGCGTGACGCCGGTGATGTCGTTGTCCAGCTCGTCCAGGCGATAGCCCACCGCGAGCCGGGCGGCGATCTTGGCGATGGGAAAGCCGGTGGCCTTCGAGGCCAGGGCCGAGGACCGGGACACCCGGGGGTTCATCTCGATGATGACCAGGCGGCCATCGTCCGGGTTGACGGCGAACTGGACGTTGGAGCCGCCGGTGTCGACACCGATCTCGCGCAGCACCGCGATCGAGGCGTTGCGCATGATCTGGTATTCCTTGTCGGTCAGCGTCAAGGCCGGCGCCACGGTGATGGAATCCCCGGTGTGCACCCCCATGGGGTCCACGTTCTCGATGGAGCAGACGATGATGCAGTTGTCCGCCCGGTCGCGGACCACCTCCATCTCGAACTCCTTCCAGCCAAGGACCGATTCCTCGATCAGCACTTCGCCCGACGGCGAGGCGGCGAGGCCCCGGGCGACGATCTCCTCGAACTCCATCCGGTTGTAGGCGATGCCGCCGCCGGTGCCGCCCAAGGTGAAGGACGGTCGCACGATGGCCGGCAGGCCGACCTCTTCAAGGGCGGCGACGGCCCCGTCCAGGGAGCGTTCGAGGCTGCTGCGCGGGCTCTGCAGCCCGATGCGGTCCATGGCCTGGCGGAACTGCTGCCGGTCCTCGGCCTTGGCGATGGCCGCGGCACGGGCGCCGATCAGTTCCACCCGGTATTTGGCCAGGGTGCCGTCCCGGTCCAGGGCCAAGGCGGTGTTGAGCGCCGTCTGCCCGCCCATGGTGGGCAACAGCGCATCGGGCCGCTCGCGCTCGATGATCCGCGCCACCATCTGGGGCGTGATCGGCTCCACGTAGGTGGAGTCGGCGAAGTCCGGGTCGGTCATGATGGTCGCCGGGTTGGAATTCACCAGAATCACCCGGTACCCCTCGTCCTTCAGTGCCTTGCAGGCCTGGGTCCCCGAATAGTCGAACTCGCACGCCTGGCCAATAACGATCGGCCCGGCGCCGATGATCAGGATCGAGGAAATGTCGGTGCGCTTGGGCATGTCTTGGTGAAGCGGGAAGATGAACCACAGAGGCACAGAAGCACAGAGAAGAAAGAAAGAAATGGACTCACAAGAAAAACCTCCGAATACCATCCTTGAGTGTCGCTGAATGGAAATTCATCAATAAGCCGGTCCGTAGGCCGCTTAGTTTCAAGTATGTCATGATCTGGGCTTCATGTATGGGCAGGAGACGTTCCACGGACTTGATTTCGACGACGACAGTCTCCGCCACAATCACATCCAATCGATAGCCGCCCTCGAGCCTGACATTCTTGTAGACGACCGGCAACGGCACCTGGCGTCGAAATCCAATCCCCGCCTGTTCAAGTTCGTAGCAAAGACATTCCTCATAAGCGGATTCGAGGAGGCCGGGGCCGAGGGCGCGATGGACCTCAATCCCGAACCCGATGATCTGTTCCGTCAAAGGATCGCGCGGTTCCATTGATCCATTCTCATTTTCTTCTCTGTGCCTCTGTGCCTCTGTGGTTCCCCTTTCCCTTCGAAAACATCAGCTCGACGAACCGTTGGAAGAGGTGGTGGCTGTCCTGGGGGCCGGGGGAGGCTTCGGGGTGGTACTGGACGGAAAAGACCGGCTTGCCCTCGACCCTGAGACCCTCGTGGCTGCCGTCGAAGAGGGAGACGTGGGTCTCGACCACGCCGGGGGGCAGGCTCTCGGGGTCGACCACGAAGCCGTGGTTCTGGCTGGTGATTTCCACCCGGCCGGTTTGCAGGTCCTTGACCGGGTGATTGGCGCCCCGGTGACCCATGTGCATCTTGTGGGTTCGCGCGCCCAGCGCCAGGGCCAGGAGCTGGTGGCCCAGGCAGATGCCGAAAATCGGCCGCCCCGTCTCCAACAATTGGCGGATCGTCGGCACCGCGTAGACGCCGGTGGCCGCCGGATCGCCCGGCCCGTTGGAGAGAAAGATGCCGTCCGGGTCGTGGCCCATGACGTCCTCGGCGCTGGCGTCCGCCGGCACGATGGTCACCCGGCAACCCTGGTCGGCGAGGCAGCGCAGGATGTTGTGCTTGGCCCCGAAGTCCATGGCCACCACGTGGCGGCGCGGCGCCGATTGGCGTCCGTGGCCCGCACCCAAGGCCCAGCGGTTCTGGTCCCAGGCATAGGTCTGGCGGCAGGTCACGTCCTTGGCCAGGTCCATGCCCTCCAGCCCCGGCCAGGCCGCCGCCCGGGCCCGCAGGTCGGCCAGGTCGATGACGCCGTCGGGGGCATGGCAGAGCACCCCGTTGGGGGCGCCGCCGTCACGGATGTGGCGGGTCAGGCGGCGGGTATCGACCCCGGTCAAGGCGGGCAGCCCATGGGCCTTGAGCCAGTCGTCGAGGGGACGGGCGGCCCGCCAGTTGGCGGGCTCGGTGATCGGCGCCCGCAGGACGCAGCCCCGCACCGCGGGCGTCGTGGCCTCCACGTCTTCCGGGTTGGTGCCCACGTTGCCGATGTGGGGAAAGGTGAAGGAGATGATCTGCCCGGCATAGGACGGATCGGTCAGGATCTCCTGATAGCCGGTCAGGGATGTGTTGAAGCAGACCTCGCCCACCGCGATGCCGGGGGCGCCGGCGCCTCGCCCCCAAAGGACGGTCCCATCGGCCAGCACCAAGGCCGCGTCGGCGCCGGGCGGGCGCGGCGAATCGGGCGGCGTGCCGGCGCTGTTGGCCGTCGCCGCCTCGGCATTCCGTGTCCTGTCGATGGCTGGAACCCTCGATTCGGCCGCGCTTGGAGGAGAATCGATCGACCCCGCCCGGGATCGTGGCGCTGTCTAAAGCAATAGCCGTGCCGCCGTCAAGGCCGAGGTGACGAAAATAATCCTTATTTATCAATATGTTATGGTAAATTGGTGATTTGCCTTTCCCCGTCGATTTCGATAACGTCGCGCGATCAGAACGTCGGGAGAAACGATCCATGCTCCGATCCGACCTCAGGGAAGCATTGAAAGCGGCGATGAAGGCGGACGACGCGCGGGCGAAGTCCACCATCCGCCTGATCCTCGCCGCCCTGAAAGACCGGGACATCGCCACCCGTTCGAAGGGCGACATGAACGGTATCTCCGAGGACGAGATCCTGACCATGCTGCAGTCCATGGTGAAGCAGCGCCACGAAAGCGCCGCCCTTTACGAGAAGGGCGGCCGTAGGGATCTGGTCGACCAGGAACGGGGCGAGGTCACGGTCATCGAGCAGTTTCTGCCGGCGCCCTTCAGCGATGAAGAGACCGCCACCGCCGTCGAGGCCGCCGTCGCCGAACTGAAGGCCGCTTCCTTGAAGGACATGGGGCCGGTGATGGCCATGCTGCGCCAGCGCTTCCCCGGTCGCATGGACTTCGCCAAAGCCAGCGCGTTGGTCAAGGAACGCCTGGGGTAGAGTCGAGAACCCGCCGCTAAAACCGCCCGTCGTAGGCCTTGCGGCCGATCGGGCAGGCGATGACCGTGAAGGTCGTCGCCCCCAGCCCCTCGCCGACCGCCGACTCCAGGGTGTGGCGGTCCTCGGCCACCACGCCGACGCCGCCCAGGGCCCGCGCCACCGCCGCGAAATCGGTGCCGGCGAAGTCGACGCCGACGTTGTCGAGGGCGGAGCCACGCTGCTTCAGTTCGATCAACGCCAGGGATTGGTCAACGAAGACGACCACCACCACGGGCAGGGCCAGATCCCGCAGGGTGGCCAGTTCCCCCAGCACCATCTCCAGCCCCGCGTCGCCGGTGAAGGCCACCACGGGCCGGTCGGGCGCGGCCAGCTTGTAGCCCACGGCCAGGGGCAAGGCGCAGCCCACGGTGCAGAGGCCCGTGGACTGCAGCAGGGTGCGGGGCGTGGCGCAGGTCCAGCACTGGCTGAGCAGGATGCGGTGGGCGCCGCTGTCCACCGTGGCGACCCCGTCCGCCGGCAACGCCCGGCGCACCGAATCCACCACCGCCGCCGGACCCCAGGCCTCGTCGACCGGAAAGGCGGCGCCGAGGGCGGCGCGGGCCGCCGCCGGTTCGCCCTCCGGCCAGGTGGCATTGGCCGGCGGGACGCCGTCGCGCAGGGCCTCGATGCCGCGGCCCAGGTCGCCCACGAAGGACAACCGGGCCACATGCATGCCATGGGGATTGGGCGCCGCCTCGAAACTCACCACGGCCTTGTCGGGGCCCCAAGGATCCCGCCAGCCGATCCGCATCTCGATCGGGTCGTAACCCGCCAGCAGCACCAGATCGGCCTGGTCCACCAAGGGCAGCAGGATCTTGTCCGCCCGGGGCGACAGGCCGGCCCCACCCAGGCACAGGGGATCGTCCTCGGGCAGCACGCCCTTGGCCTTGTAAGTGGTTACGACGGGGATGCCATGGTCGCGGGCGAGCCGGGCCACGGTGTCGCTGGCATCGTGTTGCAGCACCTCCAGGCCGGCGATCAGGATCGGCCGCCGCGCCGTCGCCAGCAGGCGCCGCGCTTCCTCAAGGTCCGGTCCCTCGGCCGGCGCCGGTCGGGGCACCCGAGGAGACGCGACCAGAGACCTGTCTGGCTCTTCAGCGCCCGCCACGCCAATGGGCACCTCCAGTAGCACCGGGCCCGGCTGTCCCTCACAAGCGATGGCGAGGGCCTTGCGGGCAACGACGTCCGCTGCGCCGGCCGAGACGGTGAAGGTGGCCTTGGCGACGGGACCCAACACCGCCCGGTGGTCGAACACCTGGTGGGTGTAGGTGTGGACATCCGCTGGGTCGACGCAGCCGGAGAGCACGATCAGCGGTACCCGGTCCTGCTGGGCGTTGGCCACCACGTTGACGGTATTGGCGACGCCGGGGCCGATGGTCGCCAGCAGCACTCCGGGGGCGCCGGTGGCGTGCCAGGCGCCCTCGGCCATGAAGCCAGCGGCGTTCTCATGCTTGGCGAGGGTGAAGGCGATGCCGGCTTCCGCCAGGGCATCCATGAGGGTCAGCACCTCGCCGCCGGGGATGCCGAAAGCGTGGCGGCATCCGGCCTCGGCCAGGCGCCGGGCGATGGCCTGGGCGGCGGTGGTCATGGCAGCCTGGAGAAGCCGTCGCGGGTCTGGGGCAGCTTGCGGTCCAGGATGCGCGAGGCGACCACGGTGCGCAGGATCTGCGCCGTGCCGCCGCCGATGGTGAACATGCGGGCGTCGCGCACCATGCGCTCCAGGGGCCGGTTGCGGGAGTATCCGGCGGCGCCATGGACCTGCAGAGCCTCGTTGGTGACCCGGATGGCGGTCTCGGAGGCCATGATCTTGGCCTGGGCCGCTTCCGTGGGATCGGGAAAGCCGCCGGTTGGCGCCCCGCTGGCGGCCTTGTGTACCAGCGCCCGGGCGGCGGCGAGTTGCACGCTCATGTCGGCGAGCATCCAGTGCAGCCCCTGGAACTCGTAAATCGGGCGGCCGAACTGCTGGCGCTCGCGCGCGTAATCGAGGGCCAGTTCGTAGGCCCCCTGGGCGATCCCCAGCGCCACCGTTGCGGCCCCCACCCGCTGCCCGTTGTAGGCGTTCATGAGGGTGGCGAAGCCGCGCCGAAACCCATCGGGCGGCATCAGGACCATGGACGCGGGCACTTCCAGGTCGCGGCAGATGATCTCCGTCTCGGGGATGCCACGCAGGCCCATGGCCGGCTCCCGCGTGCCCACCTCGAGGCCCGGCGCGTCGCCCCCGACGGCGATGAAGCCGGCGATGCCCTGGTCCTCCCCATCCTCGAACACCCGGGCGAAGATCAGGTGCAGCTTGGAGACGCCGCCACCGGTGATCCAATGCTTGCGGCCATTGAGCACGTAGGTGTCGCCCCGGCGGTCGGCCCGGGTGGTCATCTGCGAGGCGGCGCTGCCCGCCTCGGGCTCGGTGATGCAGATGGCGGGCTTGTCCCCGGCCAGCACCAGGTCGGCCGCCAGGCGTTTCTGTTGCTCGGAGCCGTAGGCCATGATGGCGCCGATGGCGCCCATGTTGGCCTCGACCACGATGCGGGCGGTGACACCGCAGGCGCGGGCGATCTCTTCGATGACCAGGACGGTGTCCAGGTAGTCCCGGCCCTGGCCGCCATAGGCTTCCGGGATCGCCATGCCCATGAAGCCGGCCTTGGTCAGGGCCTCGACGTTTTCCCAGGGATAGGCCTCGGTGCGGTCGATCTCCGCCGCCCGTTCGCGGAACGTCGTATCGGCGAGGTCGCGGGCCCGCAGGCGCAGATCGGCGCCCGATTCAGTCCGCGGAAGCGGCGCTTGCATGGGATGGTATCTCCGGTTGGGGTCCAAGAACGCCCTTGGCGCGCAGTTCGGCGCGGGATTCCGCGCCCAGGTCCAACAGTTCCTCGAGGACCGCGTCGGTGTCCTGGCCCAGGAGGGGCGGCGGGTGGCGGTAGGTCACCGGGGTCTTCGACATCTTGATGGGGTTGCCCAACAGGCGAACGTCGCCGCCGGCGGCCAGGGGATGGGGCATGGTGATGCTGGTTTCCCGGTGGACGCTCTGGGGATCGCTGAACACCAGATCGAAGTCGTTGACCGGACCGCACGGGACGTTGACCCCTTCCAGGCCCATCACCCATTCGTCGGTGGTTCTGGTCAGGAATGCCGCGTCAAGGACGGGGATCAGGTCGTCCCGGTTGCGGATGCGGTCCGCGTTGGTGCGATATCGCGGGTCGTCGGCCAGTTCGGTCAGACCGGCGAACTTGCAAAAACGTTGGAACTGACCGTCGTTGCCGCAGGCCAGGATCGCATAGCCGTCGGCGGAGGCGAAGACCTGATAGGGCGTCACGTTGGCATGGGCGTTGCCGAACCGTCGCGGGTCGCGGCCGCTGGTGAAGTAGTTCAAGGCCTCGTTGATCAGCCACGCCACCTGGGAATCGAACAGGGCGATGTCGATGTGCTGACCTTCGCCCTCCAGGTCCCGATGGCGCAACGCCGACAGAATGGCGACGCTGGCGTACATGCCGCACATGACGTCGGCGATGCCCACGGCAACCTTGGTGGGCGGTCCCTCGGGGGGACCGGTGACACTCATGATGCCGCCCATGCCCTGAATCAGCATGTCGTAGCCGGGCCGGTTGGCGTAAGGGCCGGTCTGGCCGAAGCCGGTGATCGAGCAATAGATCAGACGCGGCAAGGACTCCTTGAGTTGCTCATGGGCCAATCCGTACTTAGCGAGCCCGCCGACCTTGAAGTTCTGAATGAGGATGTCGCACTGGGTGGCGAGTCGGCGAATCAGGTCCGCACCCTCGGGCTTCGCCAGATCGACGGCCACCGATCGCTTGTTGCGGTTGGTGCACAGGTAGTAGGCGCTTTCGGAGGTTTCGCGGCCGGCGTCGTCTTTCAGGTAGGGCGGGCCCCAGGCCCGGGTGTCGTCGCCGGAGCCCGGGCGTTCGATCTTGATTACCTCGGCGCCAAGGTCGCCCAAGAGCTGCGTCGCCGTCGGTCCGGCAAGGACTCGACTCAAGTCAAGGACGCGAATACCCGTCAACGGCCCGCGAGCGGCTTCGGCAGGCAAGTTCATGGAACTCCCTCTTGGTCATCAATCGGCGGCGGGCATCCTAGCCCGAATTATTCACGGCGCTGATTGAAAATTCTGGTGAGCGTAGATTAACCTGTTGAAATGCCGTATGATTTTGGTGTCAAGACAAGATCACATGGCAACAGAACAACCCACGGCTCACCATGAACGAGATTACCCCCTATCTCCCTGGTTTGTCACCCGTTGGAGGCAAGCCGCTTTGCGCCCGCTTCGACGGCGGACGGCTGTCGTCGGACGGCGGGGTGTTGTTGTTGGGCGAGATCGACAGGCGGCTCGGCATCGCCGACGTGCTCGCTTCCTGCGTCACCGACGTGCGCGACCCGGCGAGCACGACCCACGCTTACGTAGACATGATCCGGGCGCGCCTGTTCGCTATTGCCTGCGGGTATGAGGATTGCGACGACCTCGACGTTCTGCGTTTCGATCCGGCGTTCAAGCTGGCCTGTGGCCGTTTGTCCGAGAGCGGCGACGACCTGATGAGCCAACCGACCCTGTCGCGCCTCGAGAACGCGCCGTCATGGCGCGCGCTCGGGCGCATGGGGCTGTCGATGATCGATCTGTTTTGCGCCAGCTTCAAGCGCGTTCCGGCGCGCATCGTTCTCGATATCGACGACACCGACGATGCCGTTCACGGCGGCCAGCAGCTGGCGCTGTTCAACGCCCATTACGACGACTATTGCTTCCAACCCATCCATATCTTCGAGGCGGCCACCGGCAAGCCGGTGATGTCACTGCTGCGTCCCGGCAAGCGGCCCTCCGGCGACGAGGCGGCGCGGATCCTGAGACACGTCATCGGCCGCATCCGCCGCAACTGGCCACGGGTCGAGATCACCGTGCGGGGCGATGGCCACTACGCCACGCCGGAGGCCATGGAATTCCTCGAACGTCAGGGCTGCGGCTACATCTTCGGGCTTTCCGGCAACGCCCGGCTGAACAGGATCGGCCAGCCGTGGTGCGAGGACGCCGCCGTGCGCCGGGCGGGGCAGGGAAAGGATAAGGTGCGCCGCTTCTTCCACACCGGCTACCAGGCCAAAAGCTGGTCACGGCAACGCTCGGTCATCGCCCGCGTGGAAGCTACCGCCAAGGGCTGTGACGTCCGCTTCGTCGTCACCAACCTGAGCGGCCGCGCCAAGGCGCTCTACGAGAAGGTCTACTGCGCCCGCGGGCGGATGGAAAACATGATCAAGGACCACAAGCTCTACACCAAGTCCGACCGCACGTCGTGCCACCGTTGGGAGGCCAACCAGTTCCGCCTCTTCCTGCATACCGGCGCCTACTGGCTGCTGCATCAGCTTCGCCAAGCGGCGCCTCGGAAATCGCTGTGGCGAACGGCCACCTTCGAAACCCTGCGCCGGGCGTTTCTCAAAATCGCCGTCCGCGTCGAGGAGCTCAAGTCGCGCCTCAGGATCGCCCTGCCTTCGGCCTATCCCTATCAGCCGGCCATGATCGCCATCGCCGGGCGCATCACCGCCCAAGGGCCCTGAACCAAGCGGCAGGTGCCGCCGGACGAGCCCCGAACAACAACCTCCAACCTCTCCGACAATCCGTCTCAAAAATCGCCGTCAACCCGGTCGCTACCGCTCGTCCCGCTGAAATCCGATGGCCGTCATGAATAATTGGGGCTAGTGTTCCGATCGAGACATTTCGTTCCCATTAACCCGGCTTATTCACCAACCCCCTTGCCGTAGACTTTTCTGCATGTGATGCGAGTCTCGTTGCAGGGTCATTCGCGGCTGGCGAGTCACGGGTGCTTCCCCAGCTGTGCGATAGCCACTTGAGGCATGAAAGGCGTGAAGAAGCCGCCGTGGAGGCGAGCGGGACCGCCACCGGCGATCCGGCGGTGGCTTGAAGTCTAGCTGGCCGACTTGGACGGGGTTACGGGTCGGCGTATCGCAAGCGTTCCAAGCGCGGCCAGAGCCGTTGCCAGAAGCGGGCGAATGTTTCCCCGATGACCATGGTGATGCGTCGGCCGGAAACGACGACCCGGGCGGCGGCGCGCAGAACGCGCTCGCGGAACCGGCGAAGGCTCCACCCCTCGCCGGTCGCAGTCTCCATCAGGCACCGCCCGGCATGAACCAGTTCATAGGCCAGGATGTTGAGCAACAGGACGACCTCGTTGTGAGCGAAGGCATCGACCGTGCTCTCGCGCTCCGGCAGGCAGCGCCCCCGGTAATGACGCTTCCTTCGCGACGCGGACGACAGCGCCGGGTCCATCACGTCCATGAGTTCGCCCATGTGGGCCTCGGCACGGCCGCGCTGGCGGTAGTGATCCAGGAGATCGGCCGCCGGCACGGCCTCGGCATCAAGGCTGGTGATCAGCCAGAAGTGATCAACCAGAAATTGGTCTGGCCGTTCCAACACCACCAGGACCACTCGGCGCTCTTTCGACCACGACTTCGCCCGGCAGGTCATCTCGTGGAACCACGTCCGCGGCTCTGCCGGAGGCCGTCCCGGCGGCCGTCCAAGACAGGGCTGAGCCATGCGGTCCAGGACCTTGTTGGTCCGCAATCGGGCAACATAGGGCGTCCCGCGACGCTCCAGGCCCGACAGCAGGGGATCGCTGGGGAACCCAGCGTCGATGCGCACCAGAGCGACTTGGCACAGCGTCTCTTCGGCTCGGTCCACGAGATCAAGGATGAAGTCCAGCGCCCCCTCGGCGGTGTGGGCGTTGCCCTCCCGTAAACGAGCGTCCAGAAGGTCGCCGGTTTCGGCGATGCTGGCCACCAAAGGGTGGTACATGCGCTGATGGTAATGGCCGTTCCAGGCCGAGCCGGGTTGATGGCCGTGGACCTCGATCGGCAGGCTGTCCACGTCGATGGTCAGATATCGCTGCCGGTGACCGCCGCGCAGGCCCCGGAACCGCCGCCCCGCGAGCTCGGTGATCGCCTCATGGAGCACAGTGCGGGCCTCCGGCGTGCTCAGAAGCGCGATCAGACGCGACAGCGTGGGTTGCGAGGCCAGGTGCGCCTCGGTGGACAACGGCGTGACACCCCGTGAACCGCTTGCAGCCAGGCGTAGGCCCGCATCATGGCGGAGCGCGTCGGCGTCGTCTTGGTCGTGCCAACCCTGGCCAAAGAGAAGCAGAACCGTGCGCAGCAGATCGGCCAGGGGATAGGTGACACGATCGGCCTTGCGCGGATCGTGCAACCGCTCGGTCAGCCACTCGATGATCCGGGTGCGCTCCATGATCTCGCGCAAGAGCACGGCCCCCGGTTCCCCGGTCAGCCGCTCGGGTCGGGATTCGATGCGAAGGGACTTGTTGAACGAGGAACCGAACAGAGATAGCGTTTCACCCATGGCGCACGGCGGAGGTTTGTTGTGAATCCTTCTAGCACATTGATTTTACGTCAAAATCCGCCGCGCGCCAGTCATTTCAGGCCCCTTGGGTGAATAAGGCGGGATTAAATCTACGCAAACTGCGACCTTCACCCCCGGGCTCAGGAACCAAATGTTAGAATCGCAACACTAGGGTCCGGACTCATTCAAATCCAGTAGCAGACGAGAGCGGCGAGGCATAGGCCTGCCATGAAGTTGATGGCGTTCTTGTCGTATCGCGTGGCGATGCGTCGGAAGTCCTTGAGGCGTCCGAACATGCGCTCGATGGTGTTTCGGTCTTTGTATCGCTCTGTGTCGAAGGGATGAGGTTGTTTGCGGTTCACCTTGTTGGGGATGACCGGCTGGATTTTCTGGCGTAGCAGGCAGGCGCGCCAGTGGTCGGCGTCATAGGCCTTGTCGGCGAGAAGATATCGCGTCCTCGGCAGATGCGCGGCGAGCATGACGGCGCCCTTGATGTCGGCGGTCTGGCCGGGCGTGAGATAGAAGGCCAGGGGCCGGCAATGTTCGTCGCTCAGGGCATGGACCTTGGTGTTGCGTCCGCCCTTTGTGCGGCCGATGGCCTGAGCAGAGGCCCCCCTTTTCCGCCGCCGGCGCAGCGATGCGCCTTGACGTGTGTGGTGTCGATGGAGACCTGTTGCGGTGTCCCTGCCAGGCTCTCCGTCAAAGCCGGGAACAGGTACTGCCAGTGACCACGTTGCGACCACCGGTTATAGCGATTGTAGACCGTCGTCGAAGGCCCGTACGCCGGTGGGCAGTCCTGCCAGCGGCAGCCCGACTGGAGAACGTGAAGGATGCCACTGATGATCCGCCGATCATCCTCGCGCCGCTTACCCGCCGCGTAGTAAGGAAGATGCGGCTCGATCGCCGCCCATTGCTGATCTGAGAGCCAAAATGCTCCGCGCATGCCTCAAAACCTCCTGCGTTCGGTTCCAAGACATTGAATCAGATAATGGTTAATGAGTTATGACCCTAGTACCCCCCATCGCAATTCCCCACCCCATACGATCGCTTTTCCCATTTCCTCGGCAGGAGGCGCCGCGCCAGCGATGCGGGGACATCGTCAAGCGTCGCGGACGCACCGAGGGGACGGGAAAAGTGACCCTTCGGGCGGCCTTGCGCGTCCCCCGGCGGCGTTGCCCGGCGCTTGTGATGCGACAGCATCACGGCGCACCGGGGGTCACGGGGGTGTCCCCCGGATTCAATGTGCGGGGGACGCCCCCGCGGCCCCCGGGCGCCTGGCCGGATGAACGCGCAAGGCCGTCGTATGGGGTGGGGAATTGCGATGGGGGGTACTAGTGTTCCGATCGAGACATTTCGTTCCCATTAAATCTACGCAAACTGCGACCTTCACCCCCGGGCTCAGGAACCAAATGTTAGAATCGCAACACTAGGGCCTCGCGGTGACGGAATGAAGAGCGGCGCGAACGCGCTCAGTTGCGGGCTTCCAGTTCCGGCGCCTCGAGGGTCTGGCTGATCATCCGTGCCAGATCGGCGCGCAGGAAGGGCTTGCGCAGCAAGGGCGGCATGCGCGCCTGATCGTTGCCCCGCGACGCGCCGATGGGATATCCGGACATCAACAGCACCTTGATCCGGGGCCAACGCTCCCGCACCTCCCGGGTAAGGTCGAACCCGCTCATGCCCCCAGGCAACACCACGTCGATCAACAGAAGGTCGATGGCCTCCCGGCCGTCCAGATGGGCCAGGGCTGCCGGCCCGTCGGCCGCGGCCAGCGTGCCATAGCCCAGGCCCTGCAAGATGGACAGCGTGGCGTCGCGAACTTCCCGGTCGTCTTCCACCACCAGGATAAGGCGCCTGTCGCCGCCGTGTCCGGCGGCAACGACGTGGCGTTCCGCCGAATCGTCGTTGGCCACCCGCGCCGTGGATCGGGGCAGGTAGAGGGAAACCGCTGTCCCGTGCCCGACTCGGCTGTCGATATCCACTTCACCCCCGGATTGGATGATAAAGCCGTAGACCATGCTGAGACTCAGGCCACGTCCACGACCCATGTCGTCGCTCGTGAAAAAGGGCTCGAACGCCCGCTGGACAAGCTCCGGCGCCATCCCCACGCCCTGATCCCGCACTTGCAACGTGACGTAGGACCCGGGCCGGATACCGCGCAGGCGTCGGGCCTCTTCGGCATCGACCTCGGCATTGCCGGTGGCGATGGTGATCAAACCTCCGCTGGGCATGGAGTCGCGCGCGTTCACGGCGAGATTAACCAGTGCGGCTTCGAGTTGGCCGCGATCCACATGGGCAAGGTGCGTATCGGACGCGGGCTCCGTGCGCACCGCCACCGTGTCGCCGAGTCTGCTGCGCAACAGATCGGCCATGCGAACGATCAGGGCGTTCAGGTCGGTAAGCGTCGGATTGAGGACTTGGTCGCGGGAATAGGTGAGGAGACGCTCGGTGAGCGCCGCGGCCTGGTCGGCCGCCCGCTCCGCGCGCCGCAGCCGGTCGCCGCCGGGGCCGGTCGATTCCACGTCCCCTTCGATGAGTTCGAGGTTCGCCCGAATGACGTGCAGTGCGTTGTTGAAGTCGTGGGCGATACCCCCCGTCAAGCGGCCGACCGCCTCCACGTTCTGAGCATGACGCAGGCGGGCCTCGCTCTTCCGAATGGCGATTTCGGCGCGGTACTGTTCGGTGATGTCGAGTACGATACCGTCCCAGATGACGAGTCCGTCGTCTCCACGTTGTGGTCGGGCCACCGAGCGCAGCCACCGCACATCGCCGTCGCCCGGTACGACGATGCGAAACGTAAGGTCGTAATGGGATAGGTCGCGCGCCGACACCTGCAGTGCCTGCTCCCGCCGGCACCGATCCTCCGGATGGACCAGGGGCGCGAAACCGCTGACCACCGACACCGGTTCGCCATCGAACCAGTTCATTTCCGGAGTCGTCGGTTTGCTGACGAAGGGGTAGGAATAGCGACCGTCTTCATGTCCCAACCGGCGGTAGACGATGCCCGGCAGGTTTGAGGCGATGGACAGCAGGCGGCCTTCGCTGTCCCGCAGCCGCTGCTCGTCCCGGCGCGCCAGGACGATGAGGCCGAAGACCGTCCAGATTACCAGCAGCCCCAGTCCCCGGTTGGTCAGGTCGATTGCCACGCCGCCGGCCGGCGAAACCAAGTGACCGACCGCCACCAACGCCGAGGTCAATGCGGCGAGCCCGATGAGGTGTGCCTGGCGAGGCTCATTCCACGCGACCAGCAGGACCGCCAGATAGGGAACACCCGCCGCGACGCCCAGCGGCACCAGCAAATCGACGACGAACAACACCAGCCCCATCGTCACCGCCGCCACGAGGCGCGGTGACAAGGCCCACCTCCCATGCATGACCGCCCCCCCAGGTCGGGATCGATCCACAATGCTAACCCGAATTATTCACGGCGCTGATTGAAAATGCTGGTGAGCGTAGATTAACCTGTTGAAATGCCGTATGATTTTGGTGTCAAGACAAGATCACATGGCAACAGAACAACCCACGGCTCACCATGAACGAGATTACCCCCTATCTCCCTGGTTTGTCGCCCGTTGGAGGCAAGCCGCTTTGCGCCCGCTTCGACGGCGGACGGCTGTCGTCGGACGGCGGGGTGTTGTTGTTGGGCGAGATCGACAGGCGGCTCGGCATCGCCGACGTGCTCGCTTCCTGCGTCACCGACGTGCGCGACCCGGCGAGCACGACCCACGCTTACGTAGACATGATCCGGGCGCGCCTGTTCGCTATTGCCTGCGGGTATGAGGATTGCGACGACCTCGACGTTCTGCGTTTCGATCCGGCGTTCAAGCTGGCCTGTGGCCGTTTGTCCGAGAGCGGCGACGACCTGATGAGCCAACCGACCCTGTCGCGCCTCGAGAACGCGCCGTCATGGCGCGCGCTCGGGCGCATGGGGCTGTCGATGATCGATCTGTTTTGCGCCAGCTTCAAGCGCGTTCCGGCGCGCATCGTTCTCGATATCGACGACACCGACGATGCCGTTCACGGCGGCCAGCAGCTGGCGCTGTTCAACGCCCATTACGACGACTATTGCTTCCAACCCATCCATATCTTCGAGGCGGCCACCGGCAAGCCGGTGATGTCACTGCTGCGTCCCGGCAAGCGGCCCTCCGGCGACGAGGCGGCGCGGATCCTGAGACACGTCATCGGCCGCATCCGCCGCAACTGGCCACGGGTCGAGATCACCGTGCGGGGCGATGGCCACTACGCCACGCCGGAGGCCATGGAATTCCTCGAACGTCAGGGCTGCGGCTACATCTTCGGGCTTTCCGGCAACGCCCGGCTGAACAGGATCGGCCAGCCGTGGTGCGAGGACGCCGCCGTGCGCCGGGCGGGGCAGGGAAAGGATAAGGTGCGCCGCTTCTTCCACACCGGCTACCAGGCCAAAAGCTGGTCACGGCAACGCTCGGTCATCGCCCGCGTGGAAGCTACCGCCAAGGGCTGTGACGTCCGCTTCGTCGTCACCAACCTGAGCGGCCGCGCCAAGGCGCTCTACGAGAAGGTCTACTGCGCCCGCGGGCGGATGGAAAACATGATCAAGGACCACAAGCTCTACACCAAGTCCGACCGCACGTCGTGCCACCGTTGGGAGGCCAACCAGTTCCGCCTCTTCCTGCATACCGGCGCCTACTGGCTGCTGCATCAGCTTCGCCAAGCGGCGCCTCGGAAATCGCTGTGGCGAACGGCCACCTTCGAAACCCTGCGCCGGGCGTTTCTCAAAATCGCCGTCCGCGTCGAGGAGCTCAAGTCGCGCCTCAGGATCGCCCTGCCTTCGGCCTATCCCTATCAGCCGGCCATGATCGCCATCGCCGGGCGCATCACCGCCCAAGGGCCCTGAACCAAGCGGCAGGTGCCGCCGGACGAGCCCCGAACAACAACCTCCAACCTCTCCGACAATCCGTCTCAAAAATCGCCGTCAACCCGGTCGCTACCGCTCGTCCCGCTGAAATCCGATGGCCGTCATGAATAATTGGGGCTAACCCGGGCCGATGAAGACCGATAGCTCGGGAAAACCCGGGGCTTGCCCCGCCGGAATCCCCCTGCCATAGTGTTGAATATGGCCAAAACTTGTCCTTCCCATGGCGGGTTTGTGGCCAACGGACGAACGATTCGAGGGGGTTGGTGTGGGACGACTGGGGATGGTTCTGGGCGCCGTCTTCTTGATCCTGGCGACGAGCGGCGCAGAGGCCGTGTGCGTTTCGCCAAAGGATCGCGAGGCGCTGAGCATGCGGTTGCTGCAGACCGAACTGATGGTCGCCGCGCTCTCATGTCAAAGGAAGTCGGACTACAACACCTTCGTCCGCCGCTTCGAGACCGAGCTGGTGGATCACGGCAAGACGCTCAAGCGCCTTTTCAAGCGCACTTACGGCGCCAAGACTCGCCAGTTGGATTCCTTCGTTACTCGGTTGGCGAACCAGGCCTCCCAACGAAGCCTTCAGCATCGTTCCAAGTATTGCGAGAAGTCCGATGCCTTGTTCTCCGCCGTCATGGCGACGGAGCCCCGGGTCCTGATCGCCCTCGCCGACCGTCAAACGTTCAGCGACTCCCACGGGATCGCAGCCTGTACCCGGCGAACGGCGGACAAGGGACCGACCGTCGTCACACGCTGATATTTTTTGTTGCCCGAGGATTTCGGAACGGATTGATGTCAGGCGCTTGATTGGCCCTTGAGGGGCTCGACAACCGTCTCCACGACGGTGCGGCAATGGCCGACGAAGCCGGCCACGTCGGCGGCGCGCACCAGGTTCTCGAACCGCTCGTCGATGGTCAGCGGCGTGTGTTCGCAGTCCAGGAAGATAAAATCGAAGCCGGACCAGCCGATGATCTCGACCACCGCGGGGTTGGCGGTGAAGACCACCATGCCGGCGATCAGCCGGTTCTCGCTGATGGCCTGGCGCAGTCGATTCGGACGCATGGGCTGGGTCTCCGATGTGTTAGGGCGGCGGCTACAGGGGAAGGAAGGTGCCGACACCCGCCGCGCGGGCGCGGGCGACGATGTCGGCGGCGATGGCCGCGTCGGACAGGGCGGCGCCGGGATGGAGAAAGATGGCGCGCTCGGCAGGCTTGCGCCGGCCGGGATGAACGCTGCCCACCAGATCGGCCAGGTCGCCCTGGAACGGGCCGTGGAAGGGCAGGCTGGGGTCGTTGACGATTTTTTCCGACTGGCCCCGATCGTCGGTGAACAGCAGGTCCACCGTCCTGAAGCCGCCGGGCCGCCAGGAGCGGCCGAGATCGACCAGGCTGGCGAAGGCGCCCTCGTCCAGCCAGTCCAGGGCCAGGAACGCCTTCAGGTCCGGATGGGACGGGATGGAGGTGACCACCAGATCGTGGCCCTTGACGGCCGCCTCGGCGGTTTCGGCGACGTGCGCCTCCAGGCCCAGGACATGGGCGGCGGCGACCACCGACTGGGCACTCTCCCGGCGGCGGCTGAAGGCGGCGACCCGGCGCAGGGGATATGCCGCGGCCAGGGCGCGCAGGTGGCTCAGGGCCTGATCGCCGCAGCCGATGAAGCCAAGGGACGCGCTGTCCGCCCGGGCCAGATGGCCGGCCGCGACGCGGGTCACGGCGGCGGTCCGCTCGGCGGTGATCCAGGTGCCGTCGAGGATCGCCACGGGCATGGCGTTGGCGGCGTCGCTGAGGACGATGAGGGCGCTCAGGTGGGGCAGCCCCCGGGCCGCGTTGTCGGCCGACAGACCGACCCATTTGTGGATGGCGAAGGCCTCGCCGGGGCCGACCGCGGGCATGGACAGGAACCGCACCGATCCGCCCGCCGTGGCGAAGACGGTCTTGGCCACCGAGGGAACCCGGCCGGCCGCCCGGTCGGCGAACACGGACCGCACCGCCTCGGCCAGGCCCGCCGAGTCGGGGGCGACCGCGGCGACGTCCTCGCAGCAGAGGTAAAGGACTTCTCGCCCAAGCTTCATGGCATTTCCCTTCGTGGACGAAGCGGTTACACCTGTCGCGGCCGGGAATCAAACGGGCGGGCCGGGGGGACGAGTGCCATGGATTCGCAGGTGAGCCGCCCCATCCGCCCCGTCGATGCCGCTTCCCTGATCGTCTATCGGCGCGCCCAGGGCCGCGTCGAAGTCCTCATGGGACGGCGCCACGCCCGCCACGTGTTCATGCCCGGGCTCTACGTGTTCCCGGGCGGCCGGGTCGATGCCGGAGACCGGTTCGTCAAGCCGGCGACCGATCTGCACGCCGAAGTGGCGCGCCTGCTGGAGCGTTCGGCGACGGCCAGCCGCGCCCGGGCCCTGGCCATCGCCGCGGTCCGCGAGACCATGGAAGAAACGGGCCTGATGGTGGCGCGGCCCGCCGATCCTCCGTCGATCCGGCGCGCGGGGCCGTGGCAGGCCTTCCATCGCCACGGCCTGGGCCCGGCCCTCGACTGCCTCACCTACGTCTT
>CBDFHV010000081.1:0-256856 GCA_965247705.1 Rhodospirillales bacterium
TGAAACGCGGCCATCCGGGACGCTGAATGAGCCGAGTTCCGCATTCGGTTAGACGCCAAATTTGCTTCTTGTAGGGAAATAGTGGGATTATTCAGGCTGTCGGCGCGTGTGGCCGAAATAATTTCTTCGCCGGCACACGATTCAATTCCATTCAAGGCCGCCGATAGAATTCATACGAGGAGGCGGTCGGCGACCTGCTGATTGTCTCGCCGCCCCGCGAATTCTCGTTTGGGAGCATCACCAGCATGCCGTTGATCGCGCTCGATTTCGCCGCCGATGTCGAGCCTGCCACGAGCGAGACTCCACCCCGCATTCCGGCGATAGGGGGCGGCGCGAGCGCAATCATCAGGGGCGGCAACGAATCCAGCCGAAGTTTGGAACCGGGGCCATGACGGGCATGGGGGCGATCGCTACCAGCCCGGCGATATCGGCTCTCATCGCCGTCGTGCTCTATGTGGCGACCTATCTGTCGTTCACCCGTCTTCTGAGATATCCGCGGAACTGGGTTCTTCCGACCTTGCCGTCGTCGCTCGCAACGGCCGGGCTGGCGGCCATCACGGTGGCCCAGATAGCCGTATCCCCGGATGGCCTCGACCCGACGGCGCTGGTGGTGGCGGGCGGTTTCATCGTGGTGCTGTTCGGCCTCATCGGTGCTCCCGCCGTCGACTTTCGGCCGGGAACACGATCGGCTATCGGATTTCTCGCCAAATACGGGGATCGGGCGGGCCTTTGCATGTTGGGCCCCGCCCTGGTCGCCGGCTACTTTGTGCCCAATGCCAAGCTCCACTGGGTCTTGGCTGTCGCTCTGGCTATCGAAGCGACCTGGATTCTGCGGCATCGGTGGTCCGACAGGCGTCGGCTATATCCCCTTGGCGGTCGTGACCTGTCGGTCCTGAAGGCGCAGGCCAATGGGGACCTTGAAGACTTCGTGAGACGCCATGGCATTCGGGAACTCGTGCTGTCCAACGGTACGGTCGGCTGGCTCGGCTGTGGCAAGAATACGCCTCCGTGCCCCTTTAACTTTTACCTACGCCGTCTCGGCCTCAATACGGCGCCGTGCTGCCGAGATCATATGAAGGACATTTGTCACTATACGGTCTCCTGCCTTAGGGACATGGGGGTCGTCCACTGGCTTGACGGAGGCAGCCTGCTGGGAGCGGTGCGCGAGGGAGGCAAGCTCCTGGCGTGGGAAGACGACATCGACATCTCGGTTCTGCTCGACGGCGATATAACCTGGGAGTCTCTCGTCTCCGGGATCGCCGAGCGCGGCGCACGGGATGGCTACTATGTCGATGATTTCAAGGAACTGGGATACATCACAATCTCCTATGATCGGCCGAGATCCTGGCCGTTCAGTTGGGAGCGCAACCGGATGCGCGGCGAGGTCCGGCTCGACCTGGTCGTATTCCGGCCGGCGGAGAGTCACGGCCGGTCCGTGCTCGAAAGACAACATGCCAAGGGAGCCATGCCCTTGACCGAGAACAGCGGCTACGGCCTGCCGCGAGAGGTCGTGCTGCCGACCTCGACGATCAACTTCTTGGACGGCAACTTCGCCTGCCCAAACAAACCCCGTTCCTATCTGCGTGTCCTCTACGGTGACTTCGAAGAGGTTGAATATACGTATCTCGACTCGGCGGCGGCCGAATCCCGCCGCCAAGCCGACTTTGCCGGCAAAGCGCAAGCGCACGTGCAAGCGCCGCTGAAGGCCGAACCCGCGCCGGTCGTCAGCGCGTGATCGCGGTGGCTCGGAATCCTTGGGCGACGACGTAGAATTCCGAGGACTCGGCCCGGCTTGACGGCGGTTTGGCGTGGCGCACGGTGGCGAACTGCCGCTTCAGTTCGACCAGGATCGCTCCTTCCGTGCCTCCCTGCAGGACCTTGGCGACGAAACAGCCCCCCGGCGCCAGAAGCCCCCGCGTCAGGGACCAGGCGGTTTCGCACAAGGCCACAATCCGCAGGTGATCGGTCGCCACATGACCGGTGCTGGGCGGCGCCATGTCGCTGAGAACCACGTCGGCGGCGCCGCCCAAAGCCGTCCGCAGGTGCGCTTCGACGGGCTCTTCGCGGGCATCGCCCTCGATGACGATGGCGCCGGCCACCGGATCCATTGGGCTCATGTCGACGGCGACCACCGCGCCGCCCTCTCCCGCACCCACGGCCTCCGCCGCCACCTGGGTCCAGCCCCCCGGCGCCGCGCCCAGGTCCACCACCCGCAGACCGGGCTTCAAAATGTGAAAACGGTCGTTGAGTTCGATGAGCTTGAAGGCGGCGCGGGAGCGGAAGCCGCGCCGGCGGGCCTCGGCCACGTAGGGATCGTTGAGTTGCCGCTCGAGCCAGCGGGTGGAGGCGACGGTACGGCCCTTGGCGGTGCGCACCCGCTGCTTGAGGGGCCGGGCGGTGGGACGGGCGGCGCGTTGGCCTCGCCGGGGGCCGCGGCTCACGGTCGGGAGGCCGGTGCCTGCTCGGCCAGCAGTCCCAGGATCAGCCCCTCGCGCAGTCCCCGGTCGGCGACTCGCAAGCGACCCACCGGCCAGCGGCGGCACACCGCCTCGAGCACGGCGCAGCCGGTGAGCACCAGGTCGGCCCGCTGGCGGCCGATGCAGGGATGCGCGGCGCGGCCCTCGAAATCGAGGTCGATCAGGCGGGCGCAGGCGGCCAGTAAGTCGTCGAAGGCCAGCATCAGGCCATCGACCCGGGAGCGGTCGTAACGGGGAAGGTCCAGATGAATACCGCCCAGAGTGGTTACCGTGCCGGACGTTCCCAGCATCTGCACCTGGCCCGCGGCAACATGGTCGGCGACGCCAAGGGCCTTGTCGAAGGGGTCGAGTTGGGCGTCCACCTGGTCGATGATCTCCTCGTAGACGTCCCGGCTCATGCGGTCATGGCCATAGGCCTCGGATAGGGTGACGACGCCCAAGGGAATGGACATGGTGTCCAATACCTGGGGCGGACCATTGCCTTCGACGTCGATCCAGCTCAGTTCCGTGCTGCCGCCGCCGATATCGAACATCAACGCCCGCGGGACGATGGCTTCCAGCAGCGGGGCGCAGCCGTCCAGGGTCAGGGACGCTTCCTCCTCGGCGGAGATGGGCTCCAGGGCCAACCCCGTTTCACAGGCCACGCGGTCGAGGAACTCCGGGCCGTTGACGGCGCGGCGACAGGCTTCCGTGGCGACGCAGCGGGTCCGACGGACGCCGCGGCGGGCCATGCGGCGGGCGCACACCGCAAGGGCCCGAAGGGTGCGGCGCATGGCGGCTTCGGACAGTCGATCCGACGTTCCCAGCCCCTCGCCCAGCCGGACGATGCGCGAGAATGTCTCGACAACCCGGAATCCGTCGTGGGCGGGGGCGGCGATCATCATGCGGCAGTTGTTGGTCCCCAGGTCCAGGGCGCCATAGACCGGCAGCCGCCGGCGATTGCCCCATTGGCGCGCCGCGGGGCGCGGCTTGCACGATTCCTCCCAGGTCTGACCGGTTCCCATTCCCAATATCCATTGTTTTTCTGCGAGCGGCGTCGCATGGCCGGCGGATCGGCCTTTTGCGAAAGCATAACGGCATCTCGGCGGGTGGGGAACCCTTCCCCCTTTGCCCGGGACGGCAGGCAAGTCATTGTGGCGCCTTCACGGCACCGCATTGCGCGCCGAGGTCGGGATAGGGAACCGGGAGCGAGAACCGATGGAGCAACGACTTAGCATTGTCACCCTGGGAGTTGCCGACATTGAGGCAAGCCGGGCGTTCTATGCCCGGCTGGGCTGGACGCCGTCCCCGGCAAGCAACGATTCGGTGGTCTTTTACGACGCCGGCGGGGTGGTTCTGGGCCTTTACGGGCGCCAAGCCCTGGCCGAAGACGCGACGGTGGACCCGAAGGGCGAAGGCTTCCGGGGCGTGGCCGTGGCCTATAACGTGCGCGAAAAGGCGGACGTGGACGGCGTGCTGCGGGAGGCGGAGGCGGCCGGAGCGCGGATCGTCAAGCCGGGCCAGGACGTGTTTTGGGGCGGCTATTCGGGCTACTTCACCGACCCCGACGGCCACCTGTGGGAGGTGGCGTGGAACCCCTACTTCCCCCTCGACGACCACAGCAGGGTCACCTTGCCGGCATGATCCCTTGGTATTGAGGCCAATCCCGCCCGTCGACGGGAACCGAACGGTGTTTGTTTCGGGCGCAAGCACCCCATGTTAAGGTCTGCGCCCGGCGGGTCCGGCCGGCAGCACGCCTCGGGTTCCCCTTCTCCATTGTGCGGATGGCCGCAGTGTTGACGCGCGAGAGCATACGCGATGACTACGTCCAGCGCCTGATCGAACATGAGGGCGAAGGTTGGACGCCCCTGAGCGAAGACGAGATGCTTGCCTCGCGGGAATCCGTCCTTCGCCGCATTCCGCCCAGCGAAGACGTCTGGATCTTCGGCTACGGCTCCCTGATCTGGAACCCCGCCTTTCATTTCGTCGACACCCGCGTCGGCACCCTGTTCGGCTATCATCGGCGGTTCTGCCTGTGGACCACCATGGGACGGGGCAGCCCCGACTATCCGGGGCTCATTTTGGGGCTCGAACGGGGCGGCTGCTGCCATGGACTGGCCATGCGAATCGCCCCCGAGGCGGTGGAAACGGAAACCGACATCATCTGGCGTCGCGAGATGCTCCGCGGCGCCTACATTCCGCGTCTGGTGCGCCTGCGCAGCGCCGGCGCGGTCATTCGCGCCGTGACGTTCGTCATCAATCACCGGCACGGCGCCTACGCGGGCATCCTTCCCGAACACATGGTGGTCGAGCGCCTGGCGAGGGCCGAGGGCCGTTTGGGCCCCTGCGCCGAATACCTCTCCAACACGGTCGAGCATCTGGACGAGTTGGGCGTGCAAGATCGGCACATGACCCGCCTGCGGGACCAGGTGCAGCGTCTGTGCCTGGACAGCGGCGCTTCCGGCTAACGGTCCGAACCAGGCAGATGGCAACCATGGACGGAACCGACCGCCCGGTATTGTGGGAACGCCGATTGCGCTCGTGGTCGGGGCTGATTCTCGCCGCCTACGTCATTCCCCACCTTGTCAATCACGGCCTGGGCCTCCTGTCCCTCGATGCCATGGAGGCCATGCGCCGAGGCATGGGCGCCCTATGGGGGAATACCATTGGCGGTATCGTGCTGTTCGGCGCCTTCCTGCTTCATTTCGGCCTCGGTCTGTGGACGCTCTATCGGCGTGCCCATCTTCGAATGCCCGCCTGGGAGGCGGCCCAGATCATCCTCGGCCTGCTGATCTGGCCCCTGCTGATGGGTCACGCCATCGGCACCCGCCTCACCACCACCCTGATCGACGTCGAGGTGACCTTCACCCAGGTGGTGGCCGTCCTGTGGCTGGGACCCTGGTGGTATGCCCCCAAGCAGATGGCGCTCATCGTGGTCGTATTCGGCCATCTGGCGGTGGGGTTGCATTACTGGCTGCGATTGAAGGACTGGTACGCCCGGGCATTGCCGGTGCTCTATCCAATGGCGATCCTGCTTCCGGTCCTGTCCCTGCTCGGCTTCTCCCGCGCTGGCGTGGCGGTCGGCCGCCGGGCGGCGGACGATCCCGGTTGGTTCCCCGAACTCATGGCGGCCCGCAATGCCGCGCCGCCCGATCTACTGTTGCGATTCTAACATTTGGTTCCTGAGCCCGGGGGTGAAGGTCGCAGTTTGCGTAGATTTAATGGGAACGAAATGTCTCGATCGGAACAGTAGGTCATATTCCAGGTGATGAACCGTACGAACCCGTTGCTGCGGGTGGTGCGGCTGTTGCGCAGCATGTCGGGCACCGTGGGACAGTCCGCATGCTCCGCCAGCAGGAAGGCGCGCAGGAACGGCTGCCCCGCCAGGGCGGGGGCCAGCCACGTCCAGACCACAAGATCGCTTCCCGCCGCCACCGACCCGATCGCCACCAGGGCATAAAGGATCAGGAAACGCCGCGATTCGTCGGCCACGGCCCGCCGCTGCCGCGCCGGGACGAAGGGCTCCCCGCTCCTGTCCAGGGCGTTGGCGACGATCGTGCGAGCCTGATCGCGCCACAGGGGCAGGCCGCTCAGGTGCCACAGATAGGCCGCCCGCGTGCGCCGGCTGGCGGTGGCCCGTTCCGGATCGCGCCGGGGATCGCGGGTGTGGCGATGGTGGGCCATGTGGAACAAGCGAAACCAGCGGGGCGGCACCAGCAGCAGGAATCCGCACAGGCTCGCGACGGCACGGTTGAGCCAGGGCGAGCGAAAGGCGGTGCGACGGATGGATTCGTGCATGGCGGCGAACAGAAACACGATTAGAATCCCCTGGGGGACCAGCAGCAGGGGCCAGAATGGCGCTTGGTAGGCGATCAGGGAGCCGAGGGCCACGATGCCGACCCCGTGAACGGCCAGCCGCCACAGGCCCGGGCCGTCGGAACGCGCCAGCAATTGTTGGCGCCGTTGTCGGCTCAAGGGATTGATCAGGGCGCGGTGGGTGGTCGCCACGGGACGGCCTCCGGTGTCGCGGTGAAGGCAGCGGTCCATGGTGACCCAGGGCGCGCGGAATTGCTATCGTCGCCAGCCCAGTTTCCCGATTCGCCCCCCATGGGACTCAAATACGGATTCAACAAGGTGGTCGCGGCACTGGCGCTCCTGCTTCTGTCGCCCATTTTTCTCGCGGTCGTCCTCGCCATGAGACTGGAGTCCCTGCTCCGACCCCGCGCCCGGGGGCCGGTCCTGGTGACCGACGAACGGATAAGCGAAGGGCGCCCCTTCAGCTTGATCAAGTTCCGCACATACTTCCCCAGCGACGACGAGGGCTTGGCCGACAAGAAGGGCACAACCGGCTTCATCAACGACCGCGACGTAACGGCGGCGGGCTGGTTTCTGCGCAAGTACTACCTCGACGAGCTGCCCCAGCTCGTCAACATCGTGGCCGGGCACATGTCCTTCGTCGGCCCCCGCCCGGTCCCCCGCGGCCAGTACGACAGCACACTTCGCCAGGGCTACCAGGCCAAGAAGCGCCTGCGGGCCGGCCTCGCGGGCCCCGTCCAATCCCTGAAGGGCCAGTGGCGCGCCCTTGGCACCTACCTGGACGCGGACGAGGAACTGATCGAGGCCTATGGGTCCCGGTCGCCGCTCTCCATCCTGTTGCTCGACCTGAGGATCATGGGGCAAACCCTCGGCAAAGTCTTCCAAGGCGACGGGCTGGAAGATCCCAATCGGTAGGGTGGTTCGCGGCATTCGTCATCCAGGTGGTACCCATTGATCCCCGACCCGATTCGGGCGACTCTAGTGTTCCGATCGAGACATTTCGTTCCCATTAAATCTACGCAAACTGCGACCTTCACCCCCGGGCTCAGGAACCAAATGTTAGAATCGCAACACTAGTGTAGCGATTCCAACGCTTGTTTCCCTCGGTTGACCTTATCGATGATGGAACTGGCGGAAGCCGTCCAGGCGAAAGGCTTGGGGTCGGCGTTGTGCTGGTCGAGGTAGTCGTTGATGGCCATTTGCAATTCGACGATGGAGTGAAACACGCCGCGACGGATGCGCTTTCGGGTGATCTCGGCAAAGAAGCGTTCGACCAAGTTGAGCCACGACGCCGAGGTCGGCGTGAAATGCAGGTGGAACCGGGGATGGCGTTTCAGCCAGCGCTTGACCTCCGGCGTCTTGTGGGCGGCGTAGTTGTCGACGATCAGGTGGAGAGCCAGGTGCTTCGACGTCGCGCGGTTGATCTTGTTCAAGAAGCGGATGAACTCCTGATGGCGATGCTTCTGCATGCATTGGCCGATGACCGTGCCGTCGAGCACGTCGAGCGCCGCGAACAGGGTGGTGGTGCCGTGGCGCTTATAGTCGTGGGTCATGGTGCCGGCCCGGCCCTTCTTCATCGGCAGGCCCGGCTGGGTGCGGTCGAGTGCCTGGATCTGGGACTTCTCGTCCACCGACAGGACGATGGCGTGCTCCGGCGGGTTGACATACAGCCCGACCACGTCCTCGACGTTCTCGGCAAACCGCGGATCATTGGACAGCTTGAAAGTCGCCACCAGATGCGGTTTCAGCTCATGTGCCTTCCAGATCGCCTGAACGCTCGACGGCGCGATGCCCACCGCCTTGGCCATCGTTCGCAGGCTCCAGTGGGTCGCGTCCGGCGGCGTTTCCGTCTTGGTCTTCTCGATCACCCGCATGACCACATCCGCCGCAAGCGGTGCCTTGCCCGGCGGGCGCGTCTTATCGCGGCACAAACCGTCCACGCCGGCCTCCACATAGCGCGTCCGCCAGCGTCGGATGGTCGGTTTGCTCACGCCCAAGCGGCGCTGGATCTCATCGGTGCCAACGCCGTCGCCGGCCAGCCGTACAATCCGAGCCCGTCGGACATGCTTCTGCGGCGTGTTGCCATTGGCGATCAACGCCTCCAGCCTGTCCTGATCCCCAGGCGCCAGCTGGATCCTCACTTTCTTCCCCATGAACCCAGAATCGCATCACACCTGCCCGATGGGAATCATTTGTTTCGAGCGGAACACTAGGCGTCCCATGCGCCTCTTTACTTCGTGTCTCCCGCTCATAGTCAGTGCCGGTGTCGCGGCAATGGCCGGGCTCGCATGCGGGCGGGCCGACACGGCCTGATCGCGGGTCAGCGGCGGCGGGCGAAAGGGGAAGACCCTTACGAATTCTCAGGTTCGCGTTCCTGGTCGCCGGCCTGGCACTGTTCGCCCACCTCCTGTGGTCCCTGGACGTGGCCGAGGCGGGGCGGCAAGTGGTGGCGCTTGGATGGGGGTTGGCGGCCGTTCTGGCGGTCTATTTCATGGCCTTCCTCATCGATACGGTGACCTGGCAACTGGCCCTGAAGCCGGTGTCGGGAACGCCGGGCTGGCTCTATCGCCTGTGGCGGGCCCGCATGGCCGGGGAGGCTTTCAACGACACCCTGCCCATGGCCGGGTTCGGCGGCGAACCGGTCAAAGCCCTGTTCGCAATCCGGGACTATGGCTTGCCGGCCCACCCGGTGGCCGCGTCGCTGATCCTGGCGCGGACGCTGAACGTTCTCGCCCTTCTGATCTTCCTGACGGTGGGCTTCGTGCTCCTGCTACGATCCCCGGCCATGCCAGAGTCGTGGAAGATGCTGGGCGGCGCCGGGCTCGGCGTCCTGACACTGGGCGTGGTGTTGTTCGTGGCGGTCCAGCAATTCCAGGTCACCACGGCGACCGGCGACTGGCTGATCCGGCGGCACCTGCTGCGCGGCCTGGAGGCGGGGCTGCGCCATGTCGGGGAGGTGGAAAGCCGGCTGGCCGCCTTCTACCGCCAGAATAAGGGACGCGCCATAGCGGCGATGGCATGCTCGTTCGTCAACTGGAGCCTTCAAGCCGTGGAAGTGTTTATTCTGCTGGCCCTCCTCGGCCACCCGGTCTCCCTGGGCGACGCCTGGGTCATCGAATCGGCGGTGCAGCTGGCCCGGGCCGGTGCGTTCCTGGTGCCCGCCGCGCTGGGTGTGTAGGACGGAGCGTTCGTCCTCGCCTGCGGGCTGATCACGGGAGACCCGGTGGTGGGTCTGGCGGTGGCCCTGGTGCGGCGCTTGCGCCAAGCGGTGTGGATCGGCTGGGGCTTGGGAATCGCCGGGCTGTCGGGCAACGGGTTCGGCCGCCGGCCCGTCCCGGTCACGGAAGACTCCGCGGATCATTGCTGAGCTAATCATTCCTGAACCAATCGGTTCCGTGCCGGCCGCCGGCCGGCGGCGCTTGGCCATCGAACTTGGCCATCGAACTTGGCCATCGAACTTGGCCATCGAACTTGGCAGGGCCGCCTTGGGGCGGCTATGTAGGGGTATCATGAGCCAATCGCCACGTCCCCTTATCGCCATTCTTGCCATCACGGCGCTCCTCGGTTCGGCCGCGCCGGCCGACGCCCAAAAGAGCGGCGCCATCGCCACCCATGGGGACTGGAGCGCCTTCCGCGACGGTCCCGACGACAAACCGGTCTGCTACATGGGCAGCGTGCCCAAGAAGGAAGAAGGCACCTACAGCCGCCGCGGCGACACCTACATCCTGGTTACCCACCGGTCGGCCGAGAAGACCTACGACGTGATCAGCATCAGTGCCGGTTACGAATATCAGTCCGGCAGCCAGGTGGAAGTGGAGATCGACGGCCAGGACTTTTCCCTCTTCACCGACGGCGATCACGGCTGGGCCGAGGACGCCAAGGCCGACAAAGCCCTGGTCGCCGCCATGCGGCGCGGCAGCCGGATGATCGTGCGCGGCACCTCGAAGCGGGGGACGCTGACCACCGACACCTATGTCCTCAGCGGCTTTACCGCCGCCCACAAGGCCATCAACAAGGCCTGCGGGCGGAAGTAGCGGCGGTCGATGCTCCGGACGCGACCCCATTGGGAATCGGTCCGGGGCGTCCTATCTTTCAGCCATGACCGACACCCGCATCAACTTCATCGGCCTCGGCCGCGACGAACTGGCCGCCGAGATGACCGCCATCGGTGAGAAACCGTTCCGGGCCAAGCAGCTGTGGCGGGCGATCTATTTCAAGGGCGAGACCGATTTTCTGCACATGACCGCCCTGCCCAAGGCCCTGCGCATGCGACTTGCCGCCCGCTACACCGTCGACCGGCCGGGCGCGGTCCAGGCTCTGGTCTCCGAGGACCAAAGCCGCAAATGGCTGCTCCGCTTCGCCGACGGCAACGAGGCCGAGTGCGTGTTCATCCCCGAGGAAGACCGGGGGGCGCTGTGCGTCTCGTCTCAAGTGGGCTGCACGCTGACCTGCACATTTTGCCACACCGGCACCCAGCGCCTGGTCCGCAACCTGACGGCGGGCGAGATGGTCGGCCAGGTGATGCTGGCCCGCGATGCCGTCGGCCAGTGGCCGTCCACCAAGGAGGACCGGCTGCTCAGCAACATCGTCATGATGGGCATGGGCGAGCCCCTGTTGAACTATGACAACGTGGCCAAGGCCTTGAAGATCGTCATGGACGGCGAGGGGATCGCCATCTCCAAGCGGCGCATCACGCTCTCCACTTCGGGCGTCGTGCCCCTGATCCGCCGCTGCGGCGAAGAACTGGGGGTCGGCCTGGCGGTCAGCCTGCACGCTCCCACCGACGCGGTTCGCGACATCCTGGTGCCCATCAACCGCAAGTACCCACTGAAGGAACTGCTCCAGGCCTGCCGCGACTACCCCGGCGCCCATAACGCCCGGCGCATCACGTTCGAGTACGTGATGCTGAAGGGGGTCAACGACGGCCCGGCGGAGGCGGAGGAAGTGGTGCGCCTGGTCCGGGGCATCCCCGCCAAATTCAACCTGATCCCGTTCAACCCGTGGCCGGGGGCGGTCTATGAATGCTCGTCCGGCAACGCCATGCGCCGCTTCGCCCAGATTCTGAATGACGCCGGCTTTTCGGCGCCCATCCGCACGCCTCGCGGCCGCGACATCATGGCCGCCTGCGGCCAGCTCAAATCGGCCAGCGTCCACGCGCGGCTGAAACCGCGGCAGGCTGAGGTGGTGTCGGCCGGGGTCTGACGTCGGTAACGCCCGGCACCGATGGAAGCGTCAACGAAGTTCAAGCGCCCCTTCGTTTCAACGGTCCTCGCGATCGCGGGCCAGGTCCTCCATGAGCTTGGCGAACTTCACCACCGGTCTCCGCGGCGGCGCATCACCCGGGGAACGGATCGGCGGCGTCAGCCATCCTTGACGCACCGCCTCCGCAAATTGTGAGTCGGACACATCAATCGCTGGGCCGGCCCGGGGTGGCACCAATTCCGCTACCACTTTGTCCCGTTTGGTCACCAACACTGTCTCGCCGCCGGACGCCAAGCGGACGTACTCACTCAAGCGGTTCTTCAGGGCCTTGATTCCCACGCTACGCATGGGGACACGTTAGTCACTGGTAGCGATCAATATCAATCGATATGGGCCTGTCACGCATCTTGCCCCAGGCGGGCCAGCGCCTATACTCCGCCGCCGTTCCACGGGGGTCGGGACAAGGGGGTTCCATGGCGACGTCCAAGCATGGCGCGGTGAAGAAAGTGGTGTTGGCCTATTCGGGCGGGCTCGATACGTCGGTAATCCTGCGCTGGCTGCAGGACACCTATGGCTGCGAGGTGGTGACCTTCACCGCCGACATCGGCCAAGGGGCGGAACTGGACGAGGCGCGGCGCAAGGCGGAACTGCTGGGCATCCGCGAGATCTTCGTCGAGGAGCTTCAGGACGTCTTCGTCCGCGACTACGTCTTCCCCATGTTCCGGGCCAACGCCCTTTACGAAGGCACTTACCTGCTGGGCACCGCAATCGCCCGGCCGCTGATCGCCAAGCGCCAGATCGAGATCGCTGAGGCGGTGGGCGCCGAAGCGGTGTCCCACGGCGCCACCGGCAAGGGCAACGACCAGGTGCGGTTCGAAATCGCCTATTACGCGCTGAAGCCCGATATCCGGGTCATCGCCCCCTGGCGGGAGTGGGACCTCACGTCTCGCAACCGGCTCATCGAATATGCCGAGACCCACCAGATTCCCGTCGCCCTGGACAAGCGGGGCGAGCCGCCCTTTTCCCAGGACGCCAACCTGCTTCACATCTCGTCCGAGGGCCGCGCCCTTGAGGACCCCTGGGAGGAGACCGACTGGGAACACGTGCTGACCCGGGTGGTGCCCCCCTGGCAGGCCCCCGATCGGCCGGTAGAGATCACCATCGACTTCGCCGGTGGCGACCCGGTAGGGGTGAATGGCAAGAAGCTGGGACCGGCGCCCCTGCTCACCCGCCTCAATGCCCTTGGCGGGGCCCAACGGTATCGGCATCGTCGACATCGTGGAGAACCGCTTCGTCGGCATGAAATCCCCGCGGCGTCTACGAGACACCCGGCGGAACGATCCTGTTCCATGCCCGCCGGGCCATGGAAAGCCTGACCCTGGACCGGGGCGCCATGCACCTGAAGGACGACCTGATGCCCCGCTATGCCGAACTGGTCTACAACGGCTTCTGGTTCGCCCCCGAGCGGGACATGATCCAGGCCGCCGTCGACGAAAGCCAGAAGCGGGTCAACGGCACGGTGAGGCTGAAACTCTACAAGGGCAACGTCATGGTCACCGGGCGCAAATCCCCCGACAGCCTGTATAGCCAGGACATGGTCACTTTCGAGGAAGACACCGTCTACGACCAGCGTGACGCCGAGGGCTTCATCAAGCTGAACGCGCTCAGGCTCAGGCTGGCGAAGGCGTTGGAGGGGCGGTAGCCTGCGTTCTCCGCGCATCCCCAACTGTTATGCCCGTGCTTGTCACGGGCATCCATGGCGCTTGACGGACTCCACGCCCGCGCGACCATGGATTGCCGGGACGAGCCCGGCAACGTCATTTAGGATTCGTCAGCCGCCGACCAACCCCCCCACCCGCTTCCTGAGCACCGGCAGCACCTTGGCTTCGAACCACGGGTTCTTCTTCAGCCAGAAAGTGGTGCGCCAGCTCGGATGGGGCGTCGGCAGGTAGTCCGGTCCATGCTCCCGCCAGGCGCGTACGGTCTCGGTCATGGTCTTGCCCCGCCGCGGGCCCAGGTAGTGGGCCTGGGCGTAGGTTCCCACCAGCAGGGTCAGTTCCACCGCCGGCAACAGGGCCAGGAGTCGGGCGTGCCAGGTTGGCGCGCATTCGGGTCGCGGCGGGTTGTCGCCGCCCTTTGGGTTGCGGCCCGGATAGCAGAAGCCCATGGGCATGATGGCGATGCGCGACGCGTCGTAGAAGGTCTCCCGGTCCAGGGCCAGCCAGTCCCGCAAGCGGTCGCCGGACGGGTCGTTCCAGGGAATGCCCGTCTCGTGCACCTTGGTGCCCGGCGCCTGACCGACGATCAGCACCCGGGCCTGGGGGGTCAGGCTGAACACCGGTCGCGGCCCCAGGGGCAGGTGGGCGGCGCACAGCGCGCAGGCACGGGCCTCGGCGGCCACCCGTTCCAGCTTTTTCGCGACCTTCATTGCGTCCACCGCTCGCGCTCGCCTGACGGCCGTGTGATGCCCGCTCCGCGATCGGCATGATAATCTAGGCGCGGGAAGCATTCGACAGCCGCGTCCGCACGGGGTGGTTTGCATGATCCGCGTTCTGTTCGTCTGTCTGGGCAACATCTGCCGCTCGCCCTCCGCCGAGGGCGTGTTTCGCCGAATGGTCGTCGAGGCCGGCCTTGAGGACAAGATCCGCGTCGATTCGGCGGGGCACGGGGGCCTGGCATGTGGGCGAACCGCCGGACCGCCGGGCCCAGGCGGCGGCGCGGCGGCGCGGCGCCGACATCGGCGGCCAGCGGGCGCGCCAGGTGCGGCCCCGCGATTTCGTTCGCTTCGACTTCATCCTGGCCATGGACAATGCGAACCTGAAGACCCTTGCCGCGCTCTGTCCCGACGGCGAAGAGGACCGCCTTCGCCTGTTCATGAACTTCGCCGCCAATGCCCCCCGCCGCGACGTGCCGGACCCCTTCTACGGGGCCGGGGGCGGGTTCGAGGAGGTTCTGGACCTGATCGAGTCGGCATCCCGGGGCCTGCTCGAGCATGTGCGCGCCCGCCAGCTCGCCGACCACACCTGAGGCGGCCCAGCCCCGACCTGGTAACCTTCGATTGCGACGGCGGATGGGGGCGGCGCGCACCTTCTTCACACCTTGATGCGCGCCCAGTGGCCGCGACGCCAGAGCACGACGAAAGTACCGGCGACCAGCACCTTGTGGGCGAAATGGCACAGCCATACCGCCAGCAACCCATAGCCCAGGTAGGGGCCGAACAGCCAGGCCGCGGGCAGGCCGACCAGCCACTGAAACCCCACCGCCACCACCATCACCTGACGGGCGGCGCCGGCGCCCAACAGGGCGTTCTGCAGCACCATCGCCAGCGCCTCGACCACGATGGCAAGTCCGGCCAGGCGCAGGGACATCCAGCCGACCTCGCGCACCAGCGGGTCATGGACAAAGCCCGACAGCAGCAGGTCCGGCGCCGCCAGCGCCGCCAGGCCCATGGCGCCGAGCAATAGGACGGCCAGCCGGCTCACGTCCCAGGCCCAGGCCCGGGCGTCCCCTGGCGCGCCGCGGCCGAGGGATTCGCCGACCAGGGTCAGGGTCGCCAGGCCAAGCGCCATGCCGGGCAGCAGGGCGGTCAGAAACAGGGTGACGATGACCATGGAAACCGCCACCTCGGCCGTCCCGATGCGCCCGATGATGGCGAACAGCATGGTAATGCCGGCGGCGAACAGGACCGTCTGTAGGGCCGACGGCAGGGCCAGTCGCAGCATGGTGACCATGGTCTCCCGTTGGGGCACGCGGATGAGAAAACCGTTGGTCCGCGCCAGTCGGAATCCGACGATGAGATGTATGGCGGTGCCCGCCCAAGTGGCGATGGCGCTGCCAATGCCGGCGCCCTGGGTGCCCAGGGCCGGCATTCCCAGGGCGCCGAATATCAGGACGTAGTTGAGCCCGATGTTGATGGCGTGCATGACGATCACGGTACGCAGGTAAATGCCGGCACTGCCGACGCCGGCCCAGTAGCCGCGAAAGGCGAAGTTGCACCCCACCGCGGCCACCGCGGCCAGGCGCGCCTGCAAATAGGGTACGCCGTCGGCGACCACAGCGGGATCGCTGTTGAGATAGGGAAACAGCAGGGGCGTGATCAGAAAGGCGACGACGGCGATGGGCATGCCGAGCGCGATGGCCAGGATCAGGCCGCCGGTCAGCGGCGCCGCCGTCTCGCCATGCCGGCCTTCCCCCATCCGGCGGGCGACCATCACCTGGACCCCGGACGCCAAGCCCATCACCGCGGCCATGGCCATGAAGTTGGCGTAGCTGGCCACGCCGACCGCGGCCAGCGATGCCGCGCCCAGCACCCCCACCATGGCCGCGTCGACCAGGTTGAAGACGTTCTGCGACACCATGGCGCCCATGATGGGCAAGGCGATGGTGCCGATGCGCCGTAACCGCGCCCGGGCGGTGGCCGGCCGATCGCCCCGGCCTTCGGTCACGCGCCGGTCAGATGCAGGACCAGCCGCCGCACATGCGGACGGCGGCGGTGTTCGAAGAGGTACAGTCCCTGCCAGGTGCCCAGGGCCATGCGGCCGTCCCGCACGGGCACGCTCAGTTGAACGTCGGTCAGGGCGCTGCGAATGTGGGCCGGCATGTCGTCGGAGCCTTCCGCCGTGTGGCGATAGAGGGAATTGTCTTCCGCCACCAGCCGGGAAAAGAAGTTCTCCAAGTCCCGGCGGACATCCGGGTCCGCGTTCTCCTGGATGGTCAGGGAGGCCGACGTGTGCTGGCAGAAGACCACCAGCAGGCCACGGCGGATCTCCTGTTCCGCGAGCCAAGCCGCCACCCGGCCGGTGATCTCGAGGAGCCCGGGACCGGGAGTTTCCACCGTCAGGGTGTGCTGGGCTTGCTTCATCGGAAGGGGACCGGCGGGTCGGACGGGCGAGACCCTACACGCATCGGCTCGGCCCACCAACGCGAGCCTTGCGCGGTTCCTCGGAATGACGCTATGAGTCTTCCCTTCTGGGGGAACAGAAGATGAACAGTCTCACCCTGCCGACCCCATCGGCGCGGTTCGAAATGGGCGAGGTGGCGAGTGGCATCACCCGGGGGGTGTGCCGCCTGCTTTCCGACATGGGCTTCGCGCCCCTGGTGGAGTTCCGGCTTACCTCCGGCCGGCGGGTGGACGTGATGGGGCTGAGCGCCGGCGACCGCTTCCTGGCGGTGGAAGTGAAGTCCTCGGTGGCCGATTTCCGGGCCGACGGAAAATGGCCTGAATATGGGCCCTTCTGCGACTGGTTCTATTTCGCCGTTGGTTCGGACTTCCCGCTGGACATTCTGCCCGAGGACTGCGGCTTGATGATGGCCGACCCCTGGCACGGAGCGGTGCGCCGGTCGGCACCGCAACGCAAGATGAACGGCAACCGCCGCCGCAAGCAGCTCCTCCGTTTCGCCACCACCGCCGCCGGCCGACTCCACGAAATGACCGACCCGCGGCTCTAACCGCCCGTATCCGCCTCCGGGTCTTCCGGGTCATCGGGGCTGACGGAGAGTGGCGGGGTGCGGGAGCGCACGGCGGTGACCCGGGCGCCGGGGAAGGTGTCCAGGACCGATCGCACCAGGGGATGCTTCTCCGCCTCCGCCAGGGCGTCGGCCGCCTCGGCATCCTCCTGGAACCTCAGGGTCGGCTCGCCGACCTCCTTGGAGACCGCCACCATCCAGGGCCGTCCCGTCGCCTCCTGAAGGAATGCGGTCAGCCGGTTGGCCAGATCGACGGGGGCGTTGTCCGATTGTCGGAACTCGATGTGCCCGGGTTCGAAACGAATGATGTGAACGTGGTTCGCCAGGTCCGCCGACAGGCGGGCTTCCCGGCGTTCTCGCGCCAGGGTCACCACGGCGGCGAAGGTATCAGGGTTGGCCGCTTCGACCGGGGGCGCTTCGGGCGCCGGCGGAGAGGCCTGTTTGACCACTGGCGGGGTCTGTTCAGCCGCCCGAGGTGGTGGGACCTTTTCGGGCGTAGGCGGCGGTACCGGTGCCGCCGCCGCCGCCGGTGCCTCTCCCCGGAGTGCCTTCAAGGCCTCCCCCGGTGTCGGCAGGTCGGCGGCGTAGGCGAGGCGCACCAGGACCATCTCGGCGGCCTGCAGGGGCGATGGCGCGGCGCGCACTTCGTTCAGGCCCTTGAGCAGCATCTGCCAGGCCCGGGTCAGCACCGCCATGGCCAGGCGGCTCGCCATGTCCTTGCCGCGAGTCCGTTCCGCTTCCGGAACGCCAGCCTCGTCGGCGGTTGCCGGCGCCACCTTGATGCGGGTCAGCCAGTGGACGAGGCCCAGCAAATCCTCCAGCACGATGGCCGGGTCGGCGCCGGAGGCGTGCTGGTCGGCGAGCTGGTCGAGGGCGGCGGCGGGATTGCCGCCCATCACGGCGTCCATCAGGTCGAAGATGCGCACCCGGTCGGCGAGTCCCAGCATGTCGCGCACGTCCGCCGCGCCGACTTCTCCGCCGCGGTGGGCGATGGCCTGGTCGAGCAGCGACAGTCCATCGCGGACCGAACCGTCGGCGGCGCGGGCGATCATGGCCAGGGCCGCCGGGTCCACCGCGGCCTCTTCTTGCTGGGCGATGGCCTGGAGGTGGCGGGCCAGTTCCGCCGCCTCCACCCGCCGAAGATCGAAGCGCTGACAACGAGACAGGACGGTGACGGGGACCTTGCGGATCTCGGTGGTGGCGAAGATGAACTTGGTGTGTTCCGGCGGCTCCTCCAGGGTCTTGAGCAGGGCGTTGAAGGCGTTGCGCGACAGCATGTGCACTTCGTCGATGATGTAGACCTTGTAGCGCGCGGTGGACGGGCGGTAACGCACCCCTTCGATGATCTCGCGGATGTCGTCGACGCCGGTGCGGCTGGCGGCGTCCATCTCGATCACGTCAACGTGCCGGTCCTCGGCGATCGCCCGGCAGTGTTCGCAGACGCCGCAGGGTTCCGGCGTCGGCTCCCCTCGGCCGACGGCGCCGACGCAATTCAGGGCCCGGGCGATGATCCGCGCGGTGGTGGTCTTGCCGACGCCGCGTACGCCGCTGAGCATGAAAGCGTGGGCCAGCCGTCCGGCGTCGATGGCGTTGGTCAGGGTGCGGACCAGCGCCGCCTGACCGATCATCTGGGAGAAGACGGCGGGCCGATACTTGCGGGCCAGCACCCGGTAGGCGGCGCCGACCTCGGCGTCGACCGGCGGCAGGTTTCCGCCGGTCGCGGTGTCTTCGCTGAGCGGATCGTCCATGAAGGCCTGCCCCGATTGGAGGACCGCGCCGCGGGCTGCCGCCGCGGAACCCGCGGGGCCGGAGAGGGAGAGGCGGGAGACCGGACGAACGACCCGGGCCGAAACTCGTTACGGCTGCTTCCTTCCGGATCTGACCGGGTTGGCGAGGGGCCCGTCCGCCGCCGGCCTCCCAGCCCCACTATATCAGCACCGGGGGGCTGGCGGGCAAGGGCGAAGCGAGGCGGCGGGGATCATTCCCTGCCGGTGGGTGCCGACGGTGGCGCGATGGGCTGCACCGCCTGCCCGCGGAGGGCCTCGGCCCCGTCGCCTCTCGACGGATTGGCTACTCGACGTCCGAAAAAGCCAAATTGGTCTTGGCCCACATGCGGCGCGTGATCCAGATGGACCCGACGCACATGGCCATGAAGACCCAGAAGATCGGCCGCTCCAATAGAAGCTGCGCCCCGAGATGGTTCACCTGTCGGGCCGACTGCTCGATGATCGGACCCAGCACATAAGCCAGGCACAGCGGCGCCAGCGGCCAATTGGCACGGGTCATGGTCCAGCCGATCAGACCGAACATCACACAGATCCAAACGTCGAACAGACTGCTGCGGATACTGAACGTGCCGACCAGGCACAACATGATCACGACGGGGGTGAGAATACCCTGCGGTATCGTCGCGATCCGAGCCCACACCGCGACCAGCGGGAGATTGAGTATGAGGAGGATGCAATTGGCGACGAAGAAGCTGCCAATGACGGTCCAGGTGAACTCGGCATGAATTGTGAATAGGAGCGGTCCCGGATTGAGCCCGTAAACCATCAGCGCGGCGAGGATCAGCGCCATCGAGGGGCCGGTGGGGATGCCCAGCGTCATCAGGGGCAGCAGATTGGACATGGCCGCCGCGTTGTTCGCCGCCTCCGCCGAGGCAACCCCCTCGATGGCTCCCTGGCCGAACTTTTCCGGGTTCTTGGAGCGTTGCTTCTCGAAGGAGTAGGAAATGAACGATGTAACCGACGGCAACATGCCGGGCAGGATGCCCAACGGAATGCCAATTGCCGTAGCCCGTCCGCCGGCGGCGAGGCCGTCGCGAAACTCCTGGCGGTTCGGCATCAGCTTGCCGACCTTGAAGATCTCGAACTTGCCGGTTTTTTCTTCGTAGATGCGCAGCATCTCGCCGATGCCAAACAGCCCGATCATCACCGGCACGAGTTCGAACCCCTCGAGCAAGGTCTCGCTGCCGAAGGTCAAGCGGCCGAAATCGGACGCCGAGTCGTAGCCGACCGTCACCAGGATCAGCCCGACCACGGCGACGACGATGCCGCGAATCAGCGATCGGCCGGCGAGGCTGGCGATGGCGGTGAGACTGAACAGGCCCAGGCCCAGGTATTCCGCCGGGCCGAAATGCAGCGCCAAGCGGGCGACCGAGGGACCGGCCAGGGCGACGAAGGTCGCGCCCGCGATACCGGCGATGAAGGAGACGATGGCGGCGATGGCGAGCGCCGGGCCCGGCCGGCCCTTCTTGGTCATCTCGTAGCCGTCCATGGCCGTCACCACCGCCGAGATCTCGCCGGGCACGCGCATCAGGATCGCGGTCGTCGAGCCGCCGTACATGGCGCCGTAGTAAATGGCGGCAAGGGTGATGATCATGCCGGTGGGCGGCAAATAGGTGGTGAAGGGAAACAGGATGGCGATCGAGGAGACCGCGCCGATCCCGGGCAGCACGCCAACCAGCGTGCCGATCAGGCAACCGCTCAGCGCGAACAGCAGGTTCTCGGGCGTCAACGCGCCGAGAATGCCGCCAAGTAATGCCTCCATGCGTCCCTGTATCTTCCGGCTAGATCTGCGGCCAGGGAAGAATGCCCTGCGGCACGATGATGACCAGCCACGCCCACAGCCAGGCCGTGCCGACGGAGAACGCCACGGCGAACGCCACGGTGGGCATCCAGCCGTAGCCGCTCAGTCTGCGCATATAGGCGATGGTCACCACCAGGGTACTGAGCAGGTATCCCAAATGGGGCAGGGTGAAGGCATAGAAGACCAGAATGCCAAAGGCGATGGCGACGTAGCGGATGCCCTCGGACGCGGGCCATTGGGACGTGACGTCCTTGGACCAATAGAGCGCCGTCATGGCCGCCAGGCTGGTGCCAAGCAGGATCTCGTACGCCCCTGCTTCGCCGGCCCGCATCCGGTCGAGCCCGGCAAGCACGATGCCGTCGACGATGACGACGATGGACATGGCCATGAGGACGAGGAGTTCGAAAGACTTGATGCGCACGAGACTGCCCGGTTCAAATCACGAGTGCACTAGAGGCGGACGACGCCCACGTTGTTCTCGATCTCCACCATGGTGCCATAGGGCTGCGAAAGGTCGCGCAGGTGTTCGAGGATTTCGCCGCCGACCTTCTTGTCCGCCAGCATGGGGCGGCCACGCTGGCCCCAGGATTTGCCGAACCCCAGGTCGATCGGGTGGAGCAACAGCTCCCGCACCTTCCAATTCTGCCAGCGGACGGTGGCGAAGACCGTGCGCCATATGGAGGGATCGGCCGGGAAGCCGCGCGTCTCGTCGGCGCTGCGGGCCGACATCCAGTCGGCGGCGACAGCGTCCATCCCCAGCCCCATCCTGTCGTAGCTCTCCTGGGGAAAGCGCATGAAGTTTTCTTCCTCGAAGAAAAAATCCCCCAAGCTGTGGAAAATAGGGCTTCCCTTGTAGATCTCGATTCCCCGCAGGTGATGATAGCCATGGCCGATGACGGCGTTGGCGCCGGCGTCGATAGCGGCGTAAGAGAATTCCTTGGCGAAGTCGGCGGGAATCTCGGGTGTGTCGCCCTGCTCGTGGCTATGCAGGCTCACCACGACGTAGTCGGCCTGCTTGGCGGCCGCCCGCACCCACTTCAGGTTGCCCTCCAGGTCACGGGGATCGCAGCTCGTATTGAGGCGAAATTTTTCGCCCAGCTCGAACACCTTACCGAAAACGTGGAAGCGGCTGTCGGTGTCGTCATAGACGCGGCCGTAGTAGTGCTGGGTGTTATAGCGCTCTTTCTCCACCTCCCAGCCAATCCCGGCGCTGATGCGTCTGAGCTCGTCCAGGGCCTGCCGGTCGACGGTGTGGACCGTCTTGAAGCCGAGGCAGTTGATGCCGGGGCGGCCCTGCATGTCGGGGCGTTGCTCGCCGGCCCGCCAGTGGGGCTCGAACGTGGAGTTGACCGACAGAAGGGCCACCCGCCCCCGGGGGGTATCCAGGAAGCAGGGCATGCGGGCGTCCTGAAGGTTCGCGCCGGCGCCGGAGTTGGGGATGCCGTGGTTCTTCAGATGGCCGATGGTGGTGAGAATTCCCTCGTAGCCGAAGTTGTAGGCATGATTGTTGGCCAGGGACACCATGTCGATGCCGGCCCACTTTAGTTCTCCCAGGATGGAAGGGTCGGCCTGGGCGTGGGTGCCATCCAGGTACGCGGGGGGATGCTCGTATTCGTGAAAGAGAATTTCGAGGTTGGCGAAGGTGCAGTCGGCGCCGCGCAGCAGTTCCACCATGTCGAGGAACCGCTTCTCCTTGAAAACGGAGAGGGGGCGGCTGAGGATTGCGTCCCCAACCGCCCCGAGGGTGAAGTCACCCTTATCCGCTTCATAGAACACAGGTCGCTACTTCATCGCCGTGAACGTGGGACGGCTCACTTCATCTTCTTTTTCTTCTCCATCGCCATTTTCCGATAGAACTCCGTTTCTTTCAGGACCAGCGCCTTGGCATCGGACGGCGACTTGTAGAACGGGAACGTGCCCAGTTTGTCCAAGGCCTTGATGAACGCCGGGTCCTTGGAAAGCTTGCTGACCACCTGATCCAGTTTCTGCGTCACCTCCGCCGGCAGGCCGGGAGGGCCGGAAATCCCATACCAACTGAAGAGGTCGAATCCGGGGAAGCCACCTTCGGCCATGGTCGGTACGTCCGGCAGCGCGCTGAGGCGCCCACTGGAGGTAACGGCCAGCGCCCTCAAGTCGCCGGAATTGTGCATGGTGACCACCGAGTTGGCACCACCGCCGCCCATCATCACGTGACCGCCGGCCACTGCGATGTTGCCGGGCCCCGCGCCCTTGTAGTCGACCCACTTGATCTTGTCGGGATCGATGCCGACGAACTCGAAGAACCGGCCGTGAATCATGTCGGAGAAGCTGCCGCCCGTGCGCCATGCGGTGAAATTCCCCGGGTCCTTCTTGGCCGCGTTCACCATGTCCTTCAGCGTCTTCCAAGGCGAGTCACCCTTGACCACGATGGCGCTTGCGCCGCCGCCCATCATCGGACCGAAGGACCGATCGTTGATCAGTTCGTCGGCGTTTTTGATGTCGAGCATGACCTTGAGCGCGCTCGCCGCCTGCTGCTCCTGGATCAGGGTGTAGCCGTCTGCCCGCGCGGCGCGCACGAAATTGATGGCCGGGATCTGGTTGCCGCCCGGCTTGTTGATGACGTTGACCGGCACCCCGAGCGCCTTGGACAGGAACGGGGTCACGGTCCGCGCGAACACGTCGCTGCCGCCGCCCGGCGAGAACACGACCACGTACTGGATGGCCTTCTCCGGCCATGCGGCCTGGGCCGCGGTGGCGCCCAACGAGATAAGCAAGGCCGAGACCAAGGCGAACGCGCGATGCCCGGATCTGCGCGCCAATGAATAAGACATGACTGTCCTCCTGTTGCCCGGGATCACACGCGGGCCGTTAAGACGACCCGTTCCACACTTCCTTGAACACGCGCAGCCAGTTGTCGCCGAGGACCTTTTTCGTGTCCTCGTCGGAATAGCCGCGTTTCACAAGTCCTCGGGTGAGGTTCAGCATCTTGGCGTGGTTGTCAAGACCGATGGGAAACGGGTCGTACTTGTCGGTCGGGCCGACGCCGAAAACGTCGGGGCGCTTTGCGCGCACCAGCCGGATGTTGGAATCCCGGGGCGGATCCAGGGTGCGGGCGGCGTAATTGGACATGTCGGAGCCGAAGCCTACGTGGTCGATGCCCATCAGGTTCACCGCATAGTCGATGTGGTCGATCACGTCGTCCACGGTCGCCTGCTGTACCACGTGGGTGTCCGGGTCGCGCTTGACGAAGCAGGGTTGGGTGGGAAGTCCCAGGATACCGCCGGTGTCGGCGATGCCCTTGAGCAGGTCGTCGGGCTTGTTGCGGCCGTAAGAGCGGGCCAGGGTGTAGACGCCGGCGTGGGTGGCGGCGACGGGTTTCTTGGAATGCTTGACCGCGTCCCAGGACGTGGTGTGGCCGCAATGGGACACATCGATCAGCATGCCGGCGCGGTTGCTTTCCGCCACCACCTCCAACCCGAAGCTGCTCAGGCCCCCGTCGACCCGCTCGCAGCAGCCGGCGCCGACGAAGGTCTGGGTGTTGTAGGTCAATTGCAGAACCCTGAGGCCCAGGTCATAGAATGTGTGGAGGTAGTCGAGCTTGTCCATGATCGGGGTGGTGTTCTGGAAATGAATGACCATGCCGAACTTGCGGTCCCGCTTGCAGGCCAGCAGGTCGTCGACGGTGGTGATCAGGGCCAGCGTGTCGGGGTTGCGGGCGATGAGGCGCTTGAACTTGGCGAAGTTGTCGATCGCCATCATGAAGTCGGTTTCGCTGGTCGACAGGCTGGCGTTGCCGCCGGCCACGCGGCCGTCGAGGAAGGCCTGAATCTCGACCTGCTCCTCCTTTTCGAAACCGAGCATCGAGATGGCGCCATCGAAGATGACGGCGTCTTCGTGGATCGCCAGGGCCCGCTGCTCCAACTCCTCCGGCAGGTCGTAGAACGACGACATTGCTCCCCCCGTTCGGTTCGTGAAAGGATAGGCGCGCCGGGCGGCCTCCGCTGCTTGCGCTATCCTTTGCCCGCAAGCCTGCCAGATGCGCGGTCGAGCGACAAGGACCTACGGCATCGTGGCAAGCGGTAATGCCCAATCGCGAGGAGGTCTCGAGGCCTATGTTTCGGATCGGCGTCGATGTCGGCGGTACTTTCACCGATTTCACCATGCTGGCCGAGGAAACCGGCGAGGTGCATCATTTCAAGGTGCCCTCGACGCCAACAGATCCCTCGGAAGCCATCCAGGCGGGCATGGGCGGCATGCTGGAAACCCACGGCGTCGCCGCGAAGGACGTCTCCCACCTGGGCCACGGCACCACGGTGGCGACCAACATGGTGATCGAAAAGCGCGGCGCGCCCACGGGGCTGCTGATCACCAAAGGATTCCGGGACGTGCTCGAGATCGGCCGCCAGACCCGCCCGCACCTTTACGACTACAACGTCCGCAAGCCGCCGCTCCTGGTGCCCCGCGAGCACCGGCTGGAGATCGACGAGCGGATCGGCGCCCAGGGCGACGTCATCCGGCCCCTCGACGAGGTGGGCCTGGAGGCGGCGGTGAGCGTATTGAAGGACGCCGGGCTTGCGTCCGTCGCCGTCTGCTTCCTCCATTGCTACAAGACGCCCGAGCACGAGAAGCGGGCGAAGGCGGTGATCGAGCGCCTGATGCCCGACACCTTCATCAGTCTGTCGTCGGAGGTCCTGCCCGAGTTCCGGGAATACGAACGCCTGTCGACCACGGTTCTCAACGCCTACGTGGGGCCGCGCATGGGCGCCTACCTGGAGCGCTTCCTTGAACGGGTGCGGGATCTGGGCATCACCGTCGAGCCCTACACGATCCATTCCAACGGCGGGCTTATGTCGGTCCGCACCGTGCGCGAGACGCCGGTGCGCACCTGCCTGTCGGGGCCCGCCGCCGGTGTGGTCGGAGCCACCGAAGTGGGTCGGGCCGGCGGCTTTCCCAACCTGATCACCTTCGACGTGGGCGGCACCAGCACCGATGTCTCCCTGGTCCACGACTCGCGACCGCTGTTCACGTCGGACCGGTTGGTGGCCGAATATCCGGTGAAGACCCCGATGCTGGACATCCACGTGATCGGCGCCGGAGGCGGCAGCATCGCCTGGCTGGACGACGCGGGCGCGCTGAAGGTGGGGCCCCAGAGCTGCGGCGCCGAGCCCGGCCCGGTGGCCTACGGCCGTGGCGGCGAGGCGCCGGCTATCACCGACGCCCACGTTTGCTTGCACCGGCTCAACCCGGTCGCCTTGCTGGACGGCCGCATGCCGGTGGACGAGGCCGCCGCCCGCCGGGCGATCGAGGATGAGGTAGCGAAACCCCTGGGGTTGGACCTGGAAACGGCGGCCCACGGCATCCTGCGCATCGCCAACGCCAACATGAGCCGCGCCATCCGCTCGGTTTCCACCGAGCGGGGTTACGACGTCGGCACCTTCGCGTTGTTCGCCTATGGCGGCGCCGGCCCCCTGCACGCGGCCGAGATTGCCCGCGAGTGCGGCATCCCCATGGTCATCGTGCCCCAGGCCCCGGGCACCATGTGCGCCCGGGGCATGCTGCTGTCCGACGTCAACCTGGACTTCGTCCGGAGCGAGATATCCGACGCCACCGAGGAAACCTGGAAAGACGTCTGCGGCCTGTTCGACGACATGCGCCGTGACGCCGACCACTGGCGCTCGAACGAGAAGCTGGCGCCGGAGGACTGTACTTTCCGCTACATGGTCGAGGCCCGCTACCAGGGCCAGAACTACGAGGTGAAGGTACCCTTGGATGACATCCGGCCCGACGGCTTGCAGGCGTTCCTGGCGGGATTCGCCCGCAGCCACGTGCAGGAGTACGGCTACGACATTCCTGGCCGCGTGGTGGAAGTGGTCAACTGCCGCCTGCAGGCCATCGGCCGGGTGCCCAAGGTTCGCCAGGAGCCCCACGTGGGCGGCGGCACCTTGGACGACGCGATCCGCGAGACCCGTAAGGTCTTCTTCGGCGGCGACAGTGGCTGGGTGGACACCCGTGTCTATGGCCGCGACGCCCTGCCGGTGCGGGTGCACTTCGAGGGCCCAGCCATCGTCGAGGAGATGAGCTCCACCACCGTCGTCCTGCCCGGCCAGCGGGCCCAGGTGGACGACATCGGCAATATCGTCATCGAGGAAGCCACGCCATGACCGCTTCCACGGCCGCGGCTGACGATAAGGATCGAATTCTCGATCCTATTGCCATGGAGGTGTTCAACAACCGCCTGCTGTCGATCACCGAGGACATGGGCAACACCCTGATCCGCTCTTCCTTTTCCACCAACATCAAGGAACGCCGGGACTGTTCCGTCGGCCTGTTCGACGTCCGGGGCCGCTGCGTGGCCCAGGCCTCCCACATGCCCATGCACCTGGGGTCCCTGTGGGGCAGCACCCAGGCGGTCCTCGAGCAATGCCGCCTGGAGGACATCGAGGACGGCGACGCCTTCATCTGCAACGACGTCTACCTGGCCCACGGCACCCACCAGCCGGACGTCACCGTGGTCACCCCGGTCTTCTGCGAGGGCCGGCTGAGCTTTTTCTGCGCCAACGTGGGTCACCATTCGGACGTGGGAGGCCGGGTGCCGGGCTCCATTTCGGGCACCAACCGGACCATCTTCGAAGAAGGCATTCGCATCCCCGTGATCCGCATCGTCCGCGCCGGCGCGTTGGACGAGGACCTGATGAACCTCCTGGTCCACAACACCCGCGAGCCGGAGGACCGGGAGCTGGACTTCCGGGTCCAGATCGCCACCAACGAGCGGGGAAAGGCGATGGTTTTGGAGCTGATCCAGCGTTCGGGCCTGGAGTCAGTGGAACGCTCCATCGAGGACATCATCGCCTATACCCGGCGGCGCCTGCGCAACCGCATCGCGGAATTGAAGGACGGCGACTACAGCTTCACCCGCTATCTGGACGACGACGGCTTCGAGGGGGAGCCGGTGCCGCTCCACGCCACCGTCCGGGTCCGCGGCGCCGAACTGACCATCGACATGACCGGCTCCGGCACCCAAGGCCGCGGCGGCATGAACCTGCCGGACAGCGCGCTGCGCGCCACCGCCTACTATGCGGTGAAGACGGCGCTCGATCCGGACCTGATGCCCAACAGCGGCCTGTTCGACGCCATCGAGGTCGTGGCCCCGCCGGGCACCATCGCCAATCCCTTGTTTCCGGCCGCCGTCGGCGCCCGCAGCATCACCGCAAACAAGGCGGCCGGCGCCATGCTGGGCGCCTTCCGGGCCCTGCTGCCGCCGGAGAGGGCGATGGCGGCGGGTCACGACTCGGTGCCGGCGATTGTCTTTTCCGGGCAGCGGGCCAATGGCCGCGGCACTTACGTCTACCTGGAAACCATGGGTGGCGGCGTCGGTGCGTCCCATGACCACGACGGCATGGACGCGGTGCAGATGCACATCTCCAACACCTCCAACCTGCCGGCCGAAGCCCTGGAGCACGAATACGACCTGGTGGTGGACGAATATGCCCTGGTGGAGGATTCTGGGGGTGCCGGCCGGTCTCGGGGCGGCCTCGGCATCGCCCGGCAAATCAGCGCCGTACGCGACGGCATCATCTTCTCCGTCCGCTCCGACGGCCACGTGATCGCCGCCCCCGGGGTGTTCGGCGGCTGCGATGGGGGCCGAGCCCGCCTGGTGATGAACCACGGCACGGCGCGGGCCGAGGCCCTGCATTCCAAGACCTCCCACGTGGAGCTCAAGGCCGGCGAGTCCATGCGCCTGGAGACCGCCGGCGGCGGCGGCAATGGATCGCCCGGCGAACGAGACCCGGCGCGCCTGGCGGACGATGTCCGCGGCGGCAAGGTCTCGCGCGCCGCCGCCGAACGGGACTATGGCGCCGCTCGCGTTGCCGCGGCCGTGGGAGGATCGTGAGGATGGTTCAAGATGCCCACCTCGATCCCATCGTACAGGATCGAATCCTCGATCCCATTGCCACGGAGGTGTTCAGCAACCGGTTGTTGTCGATCACCGAGGATATGGGCAACACCTTCGTCCGCTCGTCCTTCTCCACCAACATCAAGGAACGCAAGGACTGCTCCGTCGGCCTCTTTGACGACCGCGGCCGGCTGATCGCCCAGGGCTCCCATGTGCCGCTGCACCTGGGCTCCCTGGTCGGCGGGGTGGAGGCGGTGCTGGCCCGCTATTCGGTCGACAAGATGCGGGACGGGGATGCCTTCATCTGCAACGATCCCTATCTGGCCGGCGGCACTCACATGCCGGATATCTCCATCGTCACGCCCGTCTTCGTCGACGGCGCGGTGCGCTTTTTCACCGCCAACATCGGCCACCATTCCGACGTCGGCGGCACCGTGCCCGGCTCCATCTCCGGCGCATCGCGCACCGTTTTCGAGGAAGGCATCCGCATCCCGGTCATCCGCCTCAAGCGGGCCGGCGTCCTCGAAGAAGACCTGCTGCGGCTGCTGGTGGAGAACACCCGCGAGCCCGAGGAACGGGCGCTGGATCTGAAGGTACAGATCGCCACCAACGAGCGGGGCGCCGACCTGGCCCGCGCCCTGGTCGCCCAGATGGGGCTCGAGACCACCGCCCGGGCGATCGACGACATCCTCGCCTATACCCGACGGCGCCTGAACGCCCGGGTGGCCGAACTCAGGGACGGGGACTACAGCTTCACCCGCTATCTGGACGACGACGGCCTGGGCGGCGATCCGGTGGCGCTGCATGCCACTGTGAAGGTGCACGGCGGCGCCCTGTCCCTGGATTTCACCGGCACGGCGACCCAGGCCCGGGGGGCCATGAACATCCCCCGCAGCGCCCTCCAGGCCACCGTCTACTATTGCGTCAAGACCCTGCTCGACCCGGGACTGCTGCCCAACAGCGGATTCTTCGACGCCATCGGTATCCGTGCCCCCGAGGGCACCATCGCCAACCCCCGCTTCCCCGGCGCCGTTGGCGCGCGCAGCATCACCTGCAACAAGATGGTGGGCGCCATCTTCGGCGCTTTCCAGGGATTGTTGCCGCCGGAAAAGGCGCTGGCTTCCAGCCACGACGCGGTACCGGCGATTGTCTTTTCCGGCCAACGACCGAAGGACGACCGCACGTTCGTCTATCTGGAGACCATTGGCGGCGGCGCCGGCGCCGGTTTTGAGAACGACGGCATGGACGCCATCCAGGTGCATATGACCAACACCTCAAACCTGCCGGCGGAGGCCCTGGAGCACGAATACCCCCTGATCGTCGACGCCTATGCCCTGGTCGAGGATTCCGCTGGCGCCGGCCGCCACCGGGGCGGCACCGGGCTGGCCCGCCAGATCAGCGCCGCCCGGGACGGCGTCATCTTTTCTGTGCGGTCCGACGGTCACGTCATCGGCGCGCCGGGCGTGTTCGGCGGCTGCGACGGTCACACCGCCCGGCTGGTCCGCAACCACGGCCAGGCGGACGAGGAAGAGCTCCACTCCAAGGCCGCCCACATCGCCATGGAGGCGGGCGATTCCATGCGCCTGGAAACCGCCGGCGGCGGCGGCTTCGGGCCGCCAGCGGATCGCCAACCGGCGCGCCTCGCCGCCGACATCCGGGGCGGCACCACGAGCCGGGCGGCGGCCGAACGGGACTACGGCCCCGAGGCGGTCGCCGCGGCCCTCGCCGTCAAATACGGGGTCGAATAAGGCGACGGATCGCCCTCCTCCAAAATGTCGTCACCGGACTTTTCCGGTGACCCATGGTCGCGTACGCATGGAGTCCGCCCTGTTCAATGGGTACCCGGAACAAGTCCGGGCACGACAGTTTGGGGGAAGATTGACGACGGCGCTTTTCCTCAGCGTTCCCTGAGGGCCTCGCCCGCCGCGGCGACGAACGGATCCAGCAGGTATACCAGCACCGACCGCTGGCCGGTGACGATGGAGCAGGTCACCTGCACCCCGGGCACCAGACCGTAGCGATGGCCGTGGCGCTCGAAGGCATCCCGTTCGGGCACGATTCGCACCCGGTAGTGGGCGCTCCCCGAGGCGTCGGTGATGGTATCGGGGCTGATGTGGGTGACTCCGTCCGGGCAAGGGGCCGAAGCGGGCGGAGTCGGCGGCGGCGAGGCGCACCATGGCCGGCTGTTCCAGGCGCACATAGCCGATGTCCTGGGGCGCCAGCCGGGCCTCGATCACCAGGTTGTCCGTGGCGGGCACGATTTCCACCACCGTCTCCCCCGGCCGCACGACACCCCCCGCCGTCACCACGTGAAGGGTCTTCACGATCCCCGCCACGGGCGAGCGCAGAATGGTGCGGCCTAAAGTGTCTTGGAACTTACGCAGCCGGCTGGTCAGTTCGGTCGCCCGCCGCCGAGGTCGGCATGCCGGCCAAGGGCGCGGCGATCGCGGCCGCCAGGACAGCGCCCCGCATCGCGCCGCGCGACATCGATCCTAACCAACTCCGGTGATATGAAGGCTTCCGCGTCAATACCGGCGTTCCCTCCAACGGCCGACGCCGACGATTCCAGAAGCAAACCATAGGCTACGGACCGCTCAATTCACAAGTCGGTGTGCCCTGTCCTTTGGTATAAGAACCCGGAACGGCCCCCCACGCCCCCCGGGGCTTGGCGGAGAAACGGGAGGACGAGACATGGCCCGCGTACCCTTGTTCGACAGCCCCCTGATGTTGGGGTTCGATCACTTCGAGCGGGTCCTGGGACCGGGTCGCGAAGGCCTCGGCCGACGGCTACCCGCCTTACAACATCGAGCAGACGGGCGACAACGGCCTGCGCATCACGCTGGCGGTGGCTGGGTTCTCGGCCGACGATCTCTCCGTCACCGTGGAGGAAAACCAGCTTCTCATTCGCGGGCGTGGGCGGGAAGAAGACCCGGGGCGGGTGTACCTGCATCGGGGCATTGCCGCCCGCCAATTCCAGCGCAGCTTCGTCCTTGCGGAGGGTATCGAGGTCCAGGGCGCCGATCTGGACAATGGCCTCTTGCACATCGACCTGGAACGGGTCGTCCCCGAACCCCGGGCACACCACATCGAAATTCGCCAGCGGGCCCGATCGAATCCGGCCCGCGGCAAGGCCATCGACGTCAAGGCGGAAGGGACCGACGGTGACGGCTGACGCCCAGCGACCCGCCAACGATTTTAAGCAGGGCGGCTCAGGCGGCGCGGCTCGACGGGGACTCGGTGAGCAGCGCGTAGAGGGCATCCTGGCTCTTGGTGTCGCGCAGCTTTTCGCGCACCGCCGGATCCCGCAAAAGCCGGGATACCCGGGCCAGGGCCTTCAAGTGGTCGGCGCCCGCCGATTCCGGGGCCAACAGAAGGAAGATCAGGTCCACCGGCCGATCGTCGATGGAATCGAAGTCGATCGGTCGTTCCAGACGGGCGAACAGGCCGTATAGGCGCTCCATGGGGGACAGCTTGCCGTGGGGAATGGCGATGCCGTTGCCGACGCCGGTCGTCCCCAGGCGCTCTCGCTCCAGGAGGACGTCGAAAATCGCCCGCTCGCTCTGACCGCTGACCCCGGAGGCATGCTTGGCCAGATCCTGAAGGGCCTGCTTCTTGCTGCTGGCCTTCAGGTTGGGGATGACAGCCTCCAAAGACAGGAGGTCGGCGATTTCCATGATGACGGCCTAAATCTCTTCCTGGCGGGTATCGCTGGGATCGATCCAGCCGATGTTGCCGTCCGGGCGGTGGTAGATAACGTTCAGCACCCCGTTGGCGCGGTTGCGGAACATCATGGCGGGCGCATCCGCCAGGTCCATGCGCATCACCGCCTCACCGACAGTCAAGGTTGCGATCTCGGTGGGAATCTCGGTGATGATCGCTGGCTGAGCGTCCTCCGCGACCTCTGATTCCTCCGGTGCCGAGGTCAGGACGTACTGCAGCGCCGGCAACAATTCCTCGCTGCCGCGGTTCCTTTGATGGTGATCCCGAATTCGACGTTTGTAGCGCCGAAGCTGTTTCTCGATGCGCGCCAGCGCGCCGTCGAAGGCGCCACGGACCTCGTCGCCGCTGGCGCTGCCCTGAACCACCAGGCCGCGTCCGGGATGCACCGAGATGTCGGCTCGGAACCGTTGCGTTTCGCGGGTCAGAGTCACCGTTGCGTCCAGCGCGCGCTGGAAATATTTGCTCACGGCGCCGTCGAGTTGATCGTGCACGTGGGTGCGCAGAGCGTCTCCCACATCCATGTGTCGTCCGTTGATGGCGATGTTCATGAGGAAATGTCGAGCAGACCGTTGCCGGCTGTCTGTTCCTGATATGGCAATGCTGTCGCGGGGCTATCGCCTTAGGTCCGCGGCGCCAGAGTTAGTACCGCTCCCAAGGCGAGTCAATAGCAGGTTGGTCCACCGCGATCAGTGTTCTCGTTCACAGCGCCGCCCGCCGCTCCGCGATCTTTCTGCGCCGCCGTTGCATGGACGAGGCGATGCCCAGGGATTCCCCTGTATTTGGCGACCGTTCGCCGGGCGATGTCGATGCCTTCCAACTTGAGGGCCTCCGCCAGGCTGTCGTCGGAAAGAATGGAATCCACATCCTCGCTGTCGATCAGGTCCCTGATACGATGTCGCGCCGATTCGGACGAATGGGCGTCCCCGCCCAAAGAACTCGCGAGCGAAGGCGTGAAGAAGTACTTGAGCTCGAAGATGCCCCGCGGGGTTGCCATGTATTTGTTGGTCGTCACCCGGCTTACGGTGCACTCGTGCATGTCGATGGATTCGGCGATATCCCGCAGGATCAGCGGCTTGAGTTGTTGAATGCCCTGGCGAAAAAAGCGATCCTGCTGCGTGACGATCTCGGTGGCGACCCTGAGGATCGTGGTCGCCCGCTGGTGCAGGGACTTGACCAGCCAGTTCGCCGATTGAAGGCATGAATTGATGTAGCGGCGCTCCACCTTGCTGCGGGCGATTCGGCGGACCTGGGCGCAGTACTGATTGTTGATCAGCACCCGGGGCAGGGTGTCGTTGTTCAGCTCGATGATCCAACCGCCGCCCTGTTTGGGCCGCATGAAGATATCGGGGGTCACCGGCTGCAAGGGAGTCTCGTCGAAGGCCAGCGCCGGCTTGGGGTTCAGGGCCCGAAGCTCGCCGAGCATGTCCCTGAGGTCCTCCCGGTCGACGCTGCAGAGGCGCGTCAAGGCGTCGAACTCGCGCTGGGCCACCAGCTCCAGGTTATCCAGCAAGGCTTCCGTGGCCGGATCCAGCCGGTTCTTGTCCATGAGCTGCAGGGCCAGGCATTCCCTCAAGTTCCGGGCGAAGATGCCGGGCGGATCGAACTGCTGCAGGCGGGCGAGTACCGCTAGGACCCGGGCGGTGGGGCAACCCATCTGTTCGGCGAGGGTCTCCATATCGCCCGTGACATAGCCCGCCCCGTCCAGCATTTCGATCAGTTGCAGGCCGATCGCCCGGTCGCCCGGGTCCTTAACATCCAGGCCCAACTGGCTGGTCAGGTGTTCGCGCAGGGACGGCTTCTCCGACAGGGTTTGCTCTAGGGTGTCGAGGGTATCGCCCGATGCGCCGGTGCCGGACTCGGACCAGTTGTCGCCGCCGCCCGACCCATGGCCGTCGTCGGGTTCCGCCGCGGCCCCGTCGGAAGGGCCTTCCCCGTCCCACACGTCGTCGTAGTCGGCATCCAGCGATTCGCCGGCGGCGAAGGCATTGTCGCCGTCGGCGGAGAACTCCATGGCGCTGGCCTCATCGCCGGGGCCGACCTTCTCGCCGGGGGCTGGCGCCGGCGCGGCATCGCCGTCGGCGTCCTCAGCCGCGTTGGCGCGACTTTCGTCGTCGCGCTCGAGCAGGGGGTTCTGCTCCAGTTCCTGTTCCACGTAGGCGCTCAGTTCGAGGTTCGAAAGTTGCAGGAGCTTAATCGCCTGCTGCAATTGCGGCGTCATAACCAGGGTCTGGCCCTGGCGCAGCTCAAGCCGTGGGGAAAGCACCATGACGGTTATCGGTCACAGGGTGAATCGGTCGCCCAGGTACACCCTTCTAACGTCCTCGTTGCCAACAATATCCGACGGCGTGCCCTCCATCAGAACCATGCCGTCATGAATAATATAGGCACGATCGATGATATCCAGGGTTTCGCGGACGTTGTGATCGGTGATCAGGACGCCGATTCCCCGATCCTTCAGATGGCTCACCAACTCGCGGATGTCGTTGACGGCGATGGGATCGATGCCGGCCAGGGGCTCGTCAAGCAGCACGAAATGGGGCCGCGACGCCAGGGTCCGGGCGATCTCGACCCGCCGCCGCTCGCCGCCCGACAGGGCCAGGGCCGGTGTGCGCCGAAGGTGTGAGATGGAGAATTCGGCGAGCAACGCCTCCAAAATGGCGCTGCGTCGCTCGCGGGATGCCTCCACCACTTCGAGGACCGCCTGGATATTGCCCTCCACCGACAGGCCGCGGAAGATCGACGCCTCCTGCGGCAGGTAGCCGATCCCGAGGCGGGCGCGGCGATACATGGGCAGTTCGGTGACGTTCAGGCCGTCCAGCATCACCGTCCCGTAGTCAGGCGCGATCAGACCGGTGATGATGTGAAAGCACGTCGTCTTGCCGGCCCCGTTGGGCCCCAGCAGGCCGACGACTTCGCCCCGTTGAATGGAAAGATTGATCCCCCGGACGACGGGACGCTTCTTGAAGCGCTTGCCAAGATTTTCCGCGTGGAGACCCCGGTTGTCGGCCACAAGGCGGGGGACTCGTTCCGACACGGTATCGAGCTGCCCGCGGGTGAGCGACAGGGAGGGGGGGAGTACCATGGGGTCCCCGGGATCTATTGCTTCTTCACGCCGCTGGGGACGACAAGTCCGCGCACCCGTTGGGTGCCGCCGCCGGGAGCGCAACTCTCGAGCCGGCTCAAGCCGGTGTTCATGTTCACTTCCGCCCGGCAGCCGTTGAGACGCGTATTGTCGCGCGCAATCCTAACCGATCCAGTCAATACCGCGATACCCGTTACAACATCGTAAACAACCCGCCGCGCCGTCGCCGTGTCCTTTCCCGTATCGATACGCACATTGTCGAATCCTTCCAGGCGATACAGCTCGGTCTTTCCCGTGCCGTCCCGTCGGAAGTAGGCGGCGAGAACGTCGGCGCGCACGGTGTTGCCGTCCCGGGTGGCGGCCGCCCGACCCCGCGCCACCGCCAACTGTTTGCCTTCCCAGTATTCGAGTTGTCGATCGGCGGTAATCAGTGTGTCTTGGGTACGGTAGCTCACGGCCGGCCCCGACAGCACGAAGACCGCATGGTCCACCTCATAGACACCCAAGTTGCCCGTCGCCTGCTCCCGCGGTGTTTCGATAACCACCGAGCCCTGGGCGTCGAGCCGCCAGATCTCCGTGCCGCTGGTTGAGGCGTCACGGTAGTAGGCGCGAAGCACGTTGGATCGCACGGTAAGCTCACCGCGGATCGCCACCGCGTTTCCGCGGGCGGTGACGGCGCGTGTGTCCTGATCCCATTCGATCCCGTTGTCGGCGCTGACCTGGATCGGCACCGCGCCGCCGGTGGCGCGAAAGCCCTGCGCGCCGGCCGGGATGGCCGCCGCCACCAAGAGGGCGAACAGGAGACCGGGGAAGGTCGCGGAAACGTGGTCGAGCCGGATCACCGCTACCAAAGTGGTGCGTCGCGGTGAGGACGCAAGACCAGGCGTGCCTTGCCGGTGAAGTGGATTGTCCGGCCCTGGTTCTTCATGCGGAACCCTTGGGAACGAAGTTCGCCGAAGGGGCCGTGCCCGAGCACCGGCCGTTCGCCCTCGGTGATGCCTCGGGCCAGATCAACGCGGGCCTGCTCGGTTTGCAATTCGTAGCCCCCGTCGTGGTAAAGAACCACATCGTTGGAGAGGTCGAGCACGTCGTCGACCCGTGCGTAGACCCCCGATTCCGCCGTCAACGCCAGCCAGGTGCCGTCCTTCAGCGTGATATCCGCTTTGGGCATTTCCAGCTCGATGCGCTTGGCCTCGGGCGCGGCGTTGTGGGCCAGGTCGGCGGTGACCGCGAACGGCCGCGACTGCCCGTCCACCCCCACGTAGCGGGCGTTGACCATGGTCGGAGCCCCCGTCTCGCGGGCTTCTAGGGCGGCGAAGCCGATGCGGAACCGCTTATCCGCCGTCTGCAGGTATGGCCACGCGGCGAGGGTGGCGAGGAGAACCAGCGCCACGACCGGCAGCATGACCTTCATGAAGGCGACGAAGTGGCTGTAGGCTGCCGCGTAGCGTCGGGAGGTGAGGGCCCGGGCCGCCACCGGCAGAGCGTTGACGGGCGCGCGGCGGGGGGCGTCGGTTGGGGGGACGGTGCCGGTCATGCCACACCCGCCCGCAGGCAGTCGTGAATGTGGACGAATCCCACGGGGCGGCCGTCCTCGGTGACGAACAGGCCGGTGATGGCCCGCTCGTTCATGATTCGCAGGGCCTCGCCGGCGTGCACCCGCGCACCGATGACCGCCGGGTCGCGGGTCATCATGGACTGGACGTCGGCGGCCAGCATGTGCGGACCCATATGGCGGCGCAGGTCTCCGTCGGTAACGACTCCCAGTAGGCGCCCGCCGTCGTCGACGATGCCGACAGTGCCGAAGCCCTTGGCGGTCATGGTCAGCAGGGCTTCCGACATGAGGGTTGCCGTCGCCGCCAGTGGCACGGCGTCACCGACATGCATGATGTCGCCGACCTTGAGCAGAAGCCTGCCCAGCCGCCCGCCGGGATGCAGGGCATGGAAATCGTCGACGGAAAACCCCTTACGCTCCAGCAGCGCCACGGACAGCGCGTCACCGAGGGCCATCATCGCCGTGGTCGACGTGGTCGGGGCAATGCCCATGGGGCAGGCTTCGGCGGTGGGCGGCAGGACCAGGGCGACCGTCGAGGCCTCGACCAGGGTACTGCCGGCCCGGCCGGTGATGGACACCAGCGGGATGCGAAATCGTTTGGCATGTTGGATGAGATCCGCCAGTTCCGAGGTCTCGCCCGAGTTGGAGAGGGCGAGGACCGAATCGTCCCGGTGAATCATGCCCAGGTCACCGTGGCTGGCCTCGGCCGGGTGCACGAACTGGGCGGGCGTGCCGGTGGACGCGAGGGTGGCGGCGATCTTGTTGCCAACATGGCCGCTCTTGCCCATGCCGGTCACCACGACCCGGCCACGGGTGGCCGCCAGGACGTCGAGGGCGCGGACGAACGAGTCGTCCAGGGCCGCGGCCAGGCGTTTGAGTCCCTCGCGCTCCAGCTCCAGGACCCGACGGGCCGATGCCAAATCAGCCGTACCGTCGCGAACAACAGGGCTTGTGACCGTCTTGACGGTCGTCAAGGGCGTCTCTCCTGCTCCTCAAGTGCGCGCAACAAGACCAACTGCCTGGATAACCAGTGCAAATGCCGTGCCGGAGTATGCGCGCCAGACGCCGAATCGTCAACGAAAGCGGCAATGTCCCTTCCGTATAGGCGCGAGGGCGCCGGTTAATGGGCATCGCGGCGCCGACAAGGCGCCGGTTAGTGGGCGAAGATGTCCTCGCCGGCCCAGCCGGCCAGGTCCAGGGCCGCCCGCTCGGGGAGGAAGCGAAAGCAGGCGGCGGCCAGGTCCATGCGGCCTTCCCGGACCAGCATGGCTTCCAAGCGCGCCTTCAGGTCGTGCAGGTGGATCACGTCCGCGGCGGCATAGCGAAGCTGGTCGGTGCTCAAGTCCCCGTGGCCCCAGTCGGAGGACTGCTGCTCCTTCGACATATCGAGGCCGATCAGTTCCTTCACCACGTCCTTCAGGCCATGGCGGTCCGTATAGGTCCGTGCCAAACGGGATGCGACCTTGGTGCAGAATACCGGCCCGCACTGTACGCCCAGGTGGCGGCGCAGCATGACAAGGTCGAAACGGGCGAAATGAAAGATCTTCGTGATGCTGGGATCTTCCAGCAACGCCTTCAGGTTCGGCGCCTCCAGATCGGCCGGCGGCGGCGGCATGCGCACCAAATGCACGTCGCCCTCTTGTCCCCGCAACTGCACCAGGCACAGGCGATCCCGATGGGGGTTGAGGCCCATAGTCTCGGTGTCGATGGCGACGCTGCCGTCGAAATGGACAGCGGCGGGTAGGTCGCCTTCGTGAACCCGTACGGAAATGCCTTTCACCTCTAACGCCATCGGTCTCGCTCGCTCATCAATCGACGTTTCGGGGAAGGGATGAATGGTGCCCAGGAGAAGACTCGAACTTCCACGGCCTTTCGGCCACAGGTACCTGAAACCTGCGCGTCTACCAGTTCCGCCACCTGGGCATCGCAACGAATTCGCCGGAATATGGGCACGGCGGCACGACTCGTAGCCGTGCGGGCGTCGCGCTGTCAACCCGATTTGCCCGTCGCGACGGACATCCCCGCCCGCATTGCGCGAAAGGGGCGGGCTCGCTATTTTCGCGCAGCGTCCTTGCGATGGGGTTGAGCGCCATGAAGCGACCGTTGGTCACCGTGTTCGGAGGGTCGGGCTTTATTGGCCGGCACCTGGTTCGGCGGCTGGCCAGCGAGGGGTTCCTGGTCCGCGTCGCCGTGCGCGACCCGGAAGCGGCACAGTTCCTGAAACCCATGGGCGACGTGGGGCAGATCGCCTCGGTCCCGGCCGATATTACCGTCCCGGACTCGGTCAGCCAGGCCGTCGCCGGCGCCGACGTGGTGATCAACCTGGTGGGCATCCTTTACGAGGCGGGACGCAATCGGTTCGATGCCGTTCAGGCCGATGGCGCGGCCACCGTGGCGCGGGCGGCGAACGGGGCTGGCGCCGCGAGGATGGTCCAGCTTTCGGCCATCGGCGCCGACAGCAATGCGCCGGCGGCGTATGCCCGCAGCAAGGCGGCCGGCGAGGCCGCCGCCTTGGCGGCCTTTCCAGAGGCCATGATTCTGCGACCCAGCGTGGTGTTCGGCCCCGAGGACGGCTTCTTCAACCAGTTCGCGGCCATCGCCCGGATATCGACGTCCCTGCCCGTGTTCGGCGCCCGGCCGGCCTTTGGCCTCCCCGTCCGCGGAGAACCGGGCACGCCGTGGCTGGACCTGTGCGGCGGCGGCGGGCCCCGGTTCCAGCCGGTCTACGTGGGCGACGTGGCAGACGCCGTCATGGCGTGCCTGAAGCACTACCCGGCGACCGGCCGCACGTACGAGCTTGGAGGGCCTCGCATTTACGATTTCAAGGCGCTGATGTGTCTCGTGCTGCATCACATCGGGCGCCGCCGGGCCCTGATGCCGGTGCCCTTCGTCGTCGCCAAGGCCCTGGGACAGGTGCTGCAGGTGATGCCCAAACCGTTGCTGACCAGGGATCAGGTGCTGCTGATGGAGCGGGACAACGTGGTCAGCGAAGGCGCCTTGACGCTGGCGGACCTGGGCGTCGAGGCGACCCCGGCGGAGGTGGTGCTGCCCACCTATCTGTCGCGCTTCCGCCCGCCCGGCCTCAAGGACCTGTTGCCGGCGTAGTCCCGCCGCTGGCGTCGAGTTCCTTGGCGGCGCGGACAATCAATTCGCCGAACTCGCGCAAGAAGACCGAGCCGCGCACGGTGCGCTGGATGAGGACGCTGCGCCGATCCGCCTCGTCGGTCTTGCGGCGCACCAGTTGCAGGTCGCTCAAGCGATCGATGGCCCGGGTGATGGCCGGCTTGGACACCCGCAGCATGGCCGCCAGGCCGCGCACCGTATGGGGCGCCGCCGTCAGGTAGACGGCAAGCAGAATCGCCATTTGGCGGGCCGACAAGTCCGGCGCATCCCGTTGCACGCTGGTCAGGGTGGCGCGCCGCCACAGGTCCAGAGCCTGGAGGTCGGTTAGTGGAAGTCCCATGCGGCGGCAGCCTGGTTCGTTGCGAAGTCGAAACCTTTATAGACCGGGGATATCCGGGTCGGCAAACGGAATCGACACGGGTCAGCGAAATCGCTCGGCGATGACCGCATAGAGTGCACGCATGCCCATGGCCTCGCCCCCCTCGGGTCGCCCGGGACGGGTGTCTCCGTTCCACGCCATCTGGTCCACATGGATCCAGGGGATGCCCTCGCCGACGAAGGATTCCAGGAACAGGGCGGCGGTGATCGCACCGCCATGGGGCGAACGCGATGTGTTGTTGAGATCGGCCACCTTGCTGTCGAGGTGGCACCTGTAGGACTGCCACAAGGGCATGTGCCACAGGGGGTCGTGGGCTTCCATGCCATGGCGTACCGCTTCGGCGGCCAGGGCGTCGTCGTTGGAAAAGAGGGCCGGCAGTTCCGCCCCCAGGGCCACCCGGGCGGCTCCCGTAAGGGTGGCGAAGTCGATGAGCAGCGCCGGTTTGTCGGCGGAGGCCTCGTAGAGGGCGTCGGACAGAACCACCCGGCCTTCCGCGTCCGTATTGCCGATCTCGACGGTCAGCCCCTTGCGGGTCTCGACCACGTCCAAAGGCCGCATGGCATTGCCGGCGACGCTGTTCTCCACCGCCGGGATGAGGACCCGCAGCCGCGTCTTCAGTCCCCCCGCCATCACCATACGGGCGAGGCCCAGGGCATTGGCCCCGCCGCCCATGTCCTTTTTCATCAGCATCATGCCCGAGGCCGGCTTCAGGTCGAGCCCCCCGGTGTCGAAGCACACCCCCTTGCCGCAGATGGCGAGCCGCGGCGCGTCCTCGTCCCCCCAGGCGATGTCGATCAGCCGCGGCGCCTTGGCCGCCGCCCGGCCCACCGCGTGGATGGCGGGAAAATTCTCCGCCAGCAGGTCGTCGCCCTCGATCACCCGGCAGTCGGCGCCGAAGTCCAACGCCATCGCCCGGGCGGCCGCGGCCAGTTCCGGCGGCCCCATGTCGTTGGCCGGCGTGTTGATCAGGTCGCGCACCAGCCCGGTGGCGCGGACGGCGCTGTCCACGGCCCGGGCATCGCAACCATCCGGCCAGACCAGGCTCGCGAAGCCTCCGGCATGGGACTTGTAGCGGTCGTAGACGTAGCAGCCGAGCGCCCAGCCCAAGGCGGCCGCGTCCGGATCTTCGACGTCGCCTTCGATCCGGTAGCTGCCCGCGGGCAAGCGGTTGGGCAACCCACCCCAGTCCCACAAGGGATCCTGACCCACGCCCGCCAGCGCCCGCGCGATGGCACCGCCCTCTCCGGGAACGGGGCAGGTCTCGCCGGACTTGGCGGCGAAACCGGCGGCCGTCACCCATCGGCGGACCGATTCCGGCTCGGCGTCGAGCCAGCCGCTCAGGTCATCCGGGCGCAAGGGAACCAGGGGTACGGCGTCCCCGGTGGGGGCGACGAGGTGATCGATCACGGGGGCGGTCTCCGGTCCGCTGGAGGGCAGGGCGACGGCGCATTGTGCGCAGGCGGCGGCGCGGCGCAAGGGTCGTTGGCAGGGAACCGTTGATCGCCGGCTCCCGGGCGGCTATGGCTGCGCGACCGCACCGGGAGGGACGATCCATGCGCCTCGGCGACTTCGACACCCTAACCTTCGATTGCTACGGCACCCTGATCGACTGGGAGAGCGGCATCGTCGCCGCCTTCCAACCATGGCTGGAAAGCGCGGGCAATCGCGCCACCGACGACGAGATCCTGGCCGCCTTTTCCAGCCACGAATCTCGCCAGCAACAAGCCACGCCCGACATGCTCTACCCGCGGATCCTGACCCGGGTCCACGCGGCCATGGCCACCGCGTTCGGCGTCGGTTCCACCGACGAGGCGGCGCGGGCTTTCGGCGCCTCGGTCAAGGACTGGCCGGCGTTCGCCGATTCGACCGCCGCCCTCAAGGCGCTGCAACGCCACTACCGACTGGTCATTCTGTCCAACGTGGACCGGGAGTCGTTCGCCGCCAGCAACCGCAAGCTGGGGGTCGACTTCGACCACGTCTACACGGCCCAGGACATCGGCTCCTATAAGCCGGACCCGGCCAACTTCAGCTACATGATCGAGGCCCTGGCGCGCGACGGCATCGACAAGGGACGCGTCCTGCACACCGCCGAATCCCTCTACCACGACCACCTGCCGGCACGCCGGGCGGGGCTCGCCACCTGCTGGATCCACCGCCGCCATGACCGTGGCGGCTTCGGCGCCACCCACCCCCCGGCGGAAGAGGTGACACCCGACTTCCGCTTCGAAAGCCTCGCCGCCATGGCTGCGGCGCGGGAGGCCGAAGAGGGCTGAGCGCCGTGAAACTGAGCGCCGACATGCTGGCGGTGGTGACCGAGGCGGCCCTGGGTTTGTTCGGCCGCCACCATCCCCTGACCCAGGCCCTGCACCTGGCGATGGTCGATCCCACGGACCTGGAGGACGTGCGGACGGCATTGCGCGAGCTGCCGGAGCGGTCCCACAAGATTCTGGCGGCGGCGGTGTCCGAGCGGCTGCTACCGGGGTCATGAGGGGTCGTCGCGGGTCGGTCTTGACCGGGACGGCGCGGCGGGTAAGGCTCCCGCGCCCCAGCCCCGCAAAGGATCTCCTCCATGCAGCCTTTCCGCATCGGTATCAGCGCCAAGTTGCAACCCTCGTTCGATAGCGACGGAAAATCCCCTCTCGACACCGGCCCCCTGGACCGGGACCCGCGGGTGGAGTTGTCCTTCCTGCCCCAGGGCGACGCGCTGACGGCGGCGGAAACCAACGCCTTCGACGCCGTGGTGCTGATGCAGGAGGCGCTGACGGCGGAGAGCTTCGCGCCGCCGGCGCGGCTGTCCCTGGCGGCCCGCTATGGAGTCGGCTACGACAAGGTCGACCTGGCCGCCTGCACCGCCAACGGGGTGCTGGTGGCCAACACCCCCGACGGGGTGCGGCGGCCCATGGCCGTGGGCGCGATCACCTACCTGCTGGTGCTCTCCACCCGGTTCCCGGACAAGGACCGCATTGCCCGTCAAGGCCCCGAGGGCTGGGCGCAGTTGAGCAACTACTGTTCCGATCGAGACATTTCGTTCCCATTAAATCTACGCAAACTGCGACCTTCACCCCCGGGCTCAGGAACCAAATGTTAGAATCGCAACACTACGTGGGCACCGGCCTGGTGGACCGCACCTTGGGCATGGTCGGCATGGGCAGGATCGGATCGGAGGTCTTCCGCCTGGCCAAGCCCTTCGGCATGCGCTTCATCGCCCATGACCCCTTCGCCGACAAAGGGCTGGCGGCGGAATTGGGAGTGACCATCGTCGACCTGGACACGGTGTTCCGGGAATCGGACTTCGTCACCCTGCACTGTCTCCTGTCGCCGGAGACCCAGGGACTGGTGGACGCCCGCCTGATCGGGCTGATGAAGCCCACCGCCTATCTGATCAACACCTCCCGGGGGCCTGTGGTGGACCAAAATGCCCTGGTCGAGGCCCTGGTGGCGCGGCGCATCGCCGGCGCCGGCCTGGACGTACTGGAACAGGAACCCCCCGACGCGGACGATCCGGTGCTGAGCCTGGACAACGTGGTCCTGGCCCCCCACGGCCTGGTGAACACGGACCAATGCATGGCCGACTGCTGGGCATCGGACATGGAATCCCTGCTCGCCGTCGCCCATGGCAAGGTCCCCGTCAACGTGGTCAACCGGGACGTCCTGGACACGCCCGCCTTCCAGGAGAAGCTGAAGGTCCACGCGGCGGCCTCGGCATGACAGGGGCGGCGATCCTCATCATTTGGGCGCTTCGCCCGCCTCGCCCATCAAGGTTCACCACAGAGAACAATGAGAACACAGAGGATTCACAGAGAAAGAATAGAATTCATTTTTCTCTGTGTCCATCTCTGTGTTCTCTGTGTTCTCTGTGGTTAATTTTTAATTTTCTGACATCGAACAGGATCCAGAACCATTTTTTATGAAGACATATCTTCTCTGTGCCTCCGTGGTTTTCTTCAATCCTAGGCACAACCCCCGAGGGAGCCGCGCTTAGCGTTCCCGCCAGCCGCGCGGCCAGGAACCGCCGCTGGGGTGCCCGAAGTCCCGGGGCGCGATCCCCGCGTGGAACCAGGTGACGAAAGTGTATACGTCGTAGACCGGCACGTTGAAGGCGGTGGCGATGACCCGGGAGAAGGGCGCCATGTTATGACACTCGAAGACGATCGCCCCGATATCCGAATGCTTGGACATCAGCTCCTCGCCGGCGGCCAGCATGTCTTCCTCGGCCAGCCCGTAGTCCAACTCCATCTGGTCGCCGAGCAGGACCCGGGTCAGCTCTTGGCCCTTCTCGGTGCCGACCACCGGGGTGTCCCCCGGGGCGCCGGCGGCGATCAGGTGATCGGGGCCCAGCCGTTCGCCCTGGATGGTGATGACGCCGACCCGCTTGCCCGTCGGCAGCAGGTTTTGGGCAAGGGGGATCTGCATCAGCGACGAGGATGCCACCGGCACATTGCAGTGATCGGCCAGCTCCTTTTGAAAGATGGACAGGAAACCGCCGGTGGTGGCGATGCCGTCCGCCCCGTCGCGCACCAGCTCGTCGGCGGCGTCGAGGAATGCCTGGTTGAGGCCCTTGCCCTTCTCGTGGATGACCACCTTGGCGGTGGCGCCCCGCACCACCTTGTAGAGGACCGGGAACGGCCAGGTGGCGGCATTGCCGGTGTCTCCCGGGCCGCGCGGCCAGCGGGTGTCGAGCATGAGGATGCCGACGCGGGCGCCGTAGATGGTCTTGCCGCCATAGGCCATGCGGTCGGTCATGATCCGAGTTCCCCTTGGGTGGTGTTGAACGCCCAAGCTAGTCGCGACCGCCGCTCGGGCCAAGTCCCCTCGGCATCCGGCACGGCCGAAGGCTAAGCCGTGCTCGGGCGCCGCGCCTCCATCACCATCATGATCGTCGCCCAGGTGCTGGCCATGGCGCTGTGGTTCTCGGCCTCCGCCGTGGTTCCCGACCTGCGGCGCAACGCGGGACTGGACGCCGCCACGGCGTCCTTGTTCACCAGCGCCGTGCAGCTTGGGTTCGTCGTCGGCACCATCGTCAGCGCTGGCTTCGGGATGGCCGATCGGTTGGACCCGCGTCGCCTGTTCATGGTCTCGGCCCTGATCGGCGCGGCGGCCAATGGCCTGATTCTTGCCTTGCCGCCCACGTCCCCGGGCGTGATCGCGCTGCGCTTCGTCACCGGGATCTGCATGGCTGGTGTCTATCCGGTCGGCATGCGCCTGATCGCAACCTGGGCGCAAAAGGATCTGGGGCTGCTGGTCGGCATGCTGGTGGGCGCCCTGACGTTGGGGTCCGCCTCGCCCCACCTGTTCAACGCCCTGGGCGGCGTCGACTGGCGGTTCACGCTGGCCACCGGGTCCGCGGCCGCGGTCCTCGCCGCCATGGCCATCGGCATGGCCGGGGTCGGACCCAACCGGGGGAGGGCGCCGCCCCTGCGGCCAGCCTCCGCCCTGAAGGCTTACACCAGCCCGTCCCTGCGCCTGGCCAACCTGGGCTACCTGGGCCACATGTGGGAGCTTTACGCCATGTGGGCCTGGATCGGCGTGTTCCTGGACGCAAGCTTCCGCGCCCGGTTGGTTGATGGCGACACCGCCACCCTGTGGGCGACAGTGGCCACCTTCGCCACCATCGGCATCGGCGCGGTGGGCTGCGTCGCCGGCGGCTTCATCGCCGACCGCTGGGGCCGCACGTCCCTGACCATCGGCGCCATGCTTATCAGCGGCGCCTGCGCCCTTGTCGCCGGGCACCTGTTCGGCGCCCATCCGTTCCTGGTGACGGCGCTGTGTCTGCTGTGGGGCCTTACCATCGTCGCCGATTCGGCGCAGTTCTCATCCTCGGTGGCGGAGCTTTCGGAAAAGGACCTGGTCGGCACCATGCTGACCGTGCAGACCAGCGTCGGTTTCATGCTCACTCTGGCCACCATTCACATCATTCCCGTGGCGGTGGCGTGGTCCGGCTGGCCCTTCGCTTTTTCCATTCTTGCGATCGGACCGTTTCTCGGCGCGCTTGCCATGTGGCGTCTGCGCCGCCATCCGGACGCGGCGAAGCTGGCGGGCGGACGTCGATAAGGCGCCTCGCACCCCGGCTTCCTTGATCGAGATCAAGGTTTTACCGATCCAGCACGCCATGATGCCGGCACAGTGGAAAACCGATGACCGCCTTGACCCGTGCCGAGCTCATTCGCGGATCTTTCGTTCCCGCCGCGCCAACCGTCCGGCCCCCTTGGGCCCTGACGGAAGCGGCGTTCCGTGAGCGTTGCGACGGTTGCGGCGACTGCGTGGCCGCATGCCCGGAGGAAATCATCCGCATGGGCCGCGGCCGGCTGCCGGAGCTGGATTTCGGCCGCGGCGGTTGTAGCTTCTGCGGCGACTGCGTCCGCGCCTGTCCCACCGACGCCTTGACCAGCCTTGCCGGCGCGGCTGCCTGGCACCTGAAGGCGGCGGTGTCCGATGCCTGCTTCAATGCCATCGGCGTCCTGTGCCGGGCTTGCGAGGAGCATTGCGAGGCCGGCGCCCTGTCCTTTCGGCCCCGGGTTCGGGGTCGCGGAAGGATTGTCGTGGACGAGGCGGCCTCAGCGGCTGCGGTGCCTGCGTGGCGCCCTGTCCGGTGGGCGCCATCGACCTGATGACGACCGCCGCCGGATGAATATCTCCGGCGTCCTGGTGCGCGCCTGGCCCGGGACTCTGAACCCGGTCAAGGCGGCGCTCAATGCCCTCGACGGGGTCGAGGTGCACGCGACCGAGCCCGACGGACGCTTGGTGGTGACGGTGGAGGACGCGGACCGCACGGTGGGCACGGCCGAGAAGTTCGAGGCCAAGCGCCTGCAACTGGCCCGCAACGTCTGGCGCGCCATGAAAACCACCGATTCGCGGGAATGCCGCAACTGCCACGACTTCGAGTCCATGGACTTCACGGCCCAGCAGAGCCGTGCCCGCGACCGCCACGCCCAAGCCGACAAGGAAGGCAAGACCTGCATCGACTGCCATCGAGGCATCGCCCACCAACTGCCAGAGGGCGGGTTCCAGGAATACGAGGCGCTGGTGAAGGAGCTGGCGGAAAATTAGCGGCCGGTTCCATTCTCAGGGGGACCATTCGAGGTAGCCAAGCATCCCGTCACCAATTCCATCGTGATAATATCAATATAAATCGCTAGCGAAATGTCATTAAAAATCGCAATATTGAGATCGGAGAACAATCGATTTCGGTGATCGTCGATGACAGGTTCGCAAGCGGCAACGGCGACGAGCGCGGTGGCGCGGAAACTGCAGTCCATCCGCAACAAGGGCGCCATGCGCCACACGGAAGTGGCCAACCTACTTGGCACCCGCCCCGAGACCGTTTCCCGCTGGAACCAGGGGCGCGCCTACCCCCACGCCCGCACCGAGAGAACCCTTCTGGAGTTGGAGTTCATCGTTGACGAACTGTCGGATTTCTACACGCCCAATGAAGCGCGCCAGTGGATCTTCGCACCGCAGAAGCTCTTGGCGGGGCATGCGCCGGCCGAACTGATCCGGGAAGGCCGCATCGACGAGATCCGCCGCCTGGTGAACCAGCTTCGCGATTCGGTCTATCTCTGAGGGGTTGAGGCCGACAGGGCATGATCCACGATCAGCGCCTTGTCGACCGTCTGACCAAGCTCCCGCCACGGCCCTTCGAGGAGGAGGTCTACCGCGCCACTCGCGTGACCGCCGACCCAACAGCCCCTTCCGTCAGTGGTGGTCGCTGGGCGCCACCGCCCATTGTGGAGCCAGGAATTTATGTTCTCTACACCAGCGTTGTCCGTGACGGTGCCATCGCCGAGGTCGCCTCGTTCCTCGCCCAATTGACGCCGATTCCTGGTCCGCGCGAAATCAAAGTCACGCGTCTGGCGGTGACCGCTTCCCGTACGCTTCGGCTGGCCCGCGCAAATCTGGAATCCCTGGGCGTGGATTGGACTCGATACGGGGAGCGAGATTACGACCGAACCCAGGAAATCGGTGCGGCGCTGGCGTTTCTTGACCTCGACGGGCTGGTCGCACCTTCGGCACGGTGGCCTTGCGACAATTTTATGATCTTCACGGAGAATCATGCCCTGAGCGAGCGTCTGGAGCCGGTGGATGAAGAACTGGTGGAATGGCAAGCCTGGGCGCGGGCGAACGGCATACTACCGACGGGCGCTTGATCGCGAAGTCCGCCCCCGACCCTCGTACCACACACTGCCGTAAGTGCCGGCGACGATGAGCAGGCCGCCGCCGAGGACGAAGGCGTCGACGGGCTCGCCGTAGAGGGCGAAGCCGACAGCGGCGATCAGGGGCAGGCGGAGAAAATCCAGCGGGATGACCACGCTGGCGTCGGCCAGGCTGAGGGCGCGGGCGAAGCAATAGTGGGCGCTCAGGGCCGTCAGCCCAACCACCAGCAGGGGGAGAACGTCCTCGGCCGTGGGCGCGACCCAGCTCAAGAGCGCCCCCGCCAAACCCAGAGGCAATTGCAGCAGGCACATCCAGAACAGGATCGCCAGCGGCCCGTCGGTGCGGGTGAGGCGTTTGGTGGTGGTATGGGCGGCGGCGTAGCAGGCCGCGGCAACCAGCACCACGATGGCGCCCGGACCCAGCGCCACCAGTCCCGGGCGGACGATCACCAGGATGCCGACGAAGCCTAGCACCAGGGCGGCGATGCGCCCGGGGTTCATCCGCTCCCGCAACAGGGTCACCGCGATCAAGGCCGACCACACGGGCATGGTAAATTCGAGGGCGAAGACCGTGGCCAGGGGCAGCATGCCGATGCCAGCGGTCCAGCCCCACTGGCCGCCGAAGTGGACGATGTTGCGAAACCCCTGCCAGCCCGGCTGGCCGCTGCGCAAGCGGCCCAGGCCGCCCCGCCCCAGGGCCGCCGCGGCGACCACCACGGGCAGGCCGATCAGGCTGCGGAAGAACAGGATATCAAGGGCGTCCATACTCGGCGACAGGCCGCGTATGGCGATCGCCATGGCCGAGAACGACAGCAGCGTGCCGCCCATCCACAGGGCGGCGCGATGGACCGCCGGCAGGGCCACGGGCGCCGGGTCGCCCGTCAGGCCAGGAACGGCGCCAGGTCGGGGCGGGGCGGCGTGCCCAACACCCCCTCCATGGCCCGGCATATGGATAGCAGCCGCGCTTCCGCCCCCCCGGCGCAAGCCACCTGCAGGCCGATCGGCAGGGACCCCGGTTCCTGCACCGGCAGGGTGGCGGCACACAGGCCCCACAGGCTGATGTTGTGGGTATTGAGGCCCAGCCGCGCTTCCAGCGCCAGGCCCGTCTCCACGTCCTTGATGGCGTCGAGGGTCGGCGGCAGCATGCCCACCGTGGGCGACAGCCAGCCGTCCAGGCCCGCCATACGTTCGGCGATCAGGACCGCCAGTTCTTTCATCCGGCGACCCAGGCGCACGTAGGTATCGGCGGTGACGTCGAGGGCGGGCCGCGTGCGTTCCACCGTCAGCGGCGTCATGCGATGCCCTTCGCGGAGCAGCCGCTCGCGGCCGATGAGGGCGAGGAACTCAGGCGTGGTGAAGCCGTCGAGGAATTCCAGCCGCTCCGCCACCTCGGGCAGATCGAGGGGCACGATCTCCACCCCGGCGGCGGCCAGCGCGGCGATGGCGGCGGCGCAGCGGTCGGCCACCGGCCTATCCAAGCCGTCGAAGAAGTGATCGGTCGGACGACCCAGGCGCAGGCCCTTCAGCGGCGCTGGTGCCGGCAGGGGCATGCCCTCGATGGCGGCGAAGGCGGCGGCTCCGTCCTCGGCCGAGCGGGTGAGCAGGCCGATGGTGTCCAGGGACGGCGCCGTGTGGCACATGCCGTCCGAGGGCCACAGGCCGTGGGTGGTCTTCAGCCCGAAGACGCCGCAGAAGGCCGCCGGATTGCGCACCGAGCCGCCGGTGTCCGTGCCGATGGCGAACCCGGTCAGGCCCGCCGCCATGGCGACGCCCGAGCCGCTGGACGACCCGCCCGGCGCCCGTTCATGCGCGGCGTCCCAGGGATTGCGCGGCGTGCCCCGGGCGGTGTTGATTCCCGACGCGCCGCGGGCGAACTCCACGGTCTTGGCCTTGCCCAGCATGACGCAGCCGGCGCGCTTGAGCCGTCCCACGAACGTTCCTTCCGACCCGATCAGGTCGGGGACCGGCAGCAGGGACCCGGCGGTGGTGGGCATGCCGTCCACCTGGATCAAATCCTTGAACACCACCGGCACCCCCATCAAGGGTCCCAGGTCGGTGCCGGCGGCCAGCAGGGCGTCGAGCGCCCGGGCCTGGTTCAGCGCCCGTTCCCCATCCACATGCTCGAAACAGCCGAGCCGGGGCTCCAGGGCCGACACCCGGTCCAGGTAGGCGCTCACCACGTCGACCGCCCGCGTCTCGCCCCGCCGCAGGCGGCGGGCGAAGCCGGCGATGCCGTCCTCGCCCAGGGGATCGGGAGCAATGTTTGTCATCGTGCGTTCTGCCCTGTGAGCCGCGGCCCTAGGGACTATAACGCCTTTCGCCTGGAGGCGTGGCGGCGCATTGACGGCCCTGGGGCTGCTCCACCATCATGCGCGCCATGACCAGGACATGGCAGGGTGGGATCGCCGCGGGGCGGGGCGGGGCGGTCGTCGCGGTTGTCCTGGCGCTGGGCTTGTCCTTGGCGCCGGACAGCCGAGCCGCGATTCTGGACACCGCGGCCGTCCGCGAGGCGGCGGCTAGCGTGCTCGCCGATCCGGGCTACCAGCGGGATCTGCCCGGACCACCGGCGCCGTCGGCCAAAGGCGCTCCTGCGGTCCGCCCGCCCTCCCTGCCCGATGCCAGGCCGCCCCCGGCTTTTGGCACCATCCGCCCGATGTCGCCGTTACTGGAACAGGCCATCATTTGGGCCTTGATCGCCATTGCCTGCGGGATCGCGCTGGCGGTGATCGTACGCCTCATCCGCGGTTACCGATGGCGTCCGAGAGCTCCAGGCCAGCCCACGATCAGCGACTCCGCGCCGCCGGGCGGTCGCCCGGTAGCCGGCCTGGCCGAGGCCGATGCCCGAGCCGCCGCCGGCGATCTGGCGGGGGCCGTGCGAATTCTGTTGCTGGCGGCGATCGAGGTGCTGGGGCACCGGTTCGGGGCAGCCACGGTGCCATCCCTGACGGCGCGGGAAGTGCTCCGCCAGATGGCGGTCCCCGAAGCTCCGCGCCAAAATCTCGGGGTACTGGTCGCGGCCGAGGAATCCAGCCGTTTCGCCGAGCAGCCGCCGGACGTCGCCGCGTGGCAGGCCTGCCGCGGCCGTTTTCTGGTCCTGATTGGCGCCTTGGAAGGGGCCACGGGAGAGGTCATGGGAGAGGTGAGCCCATGAGCGATGGCTCCTTCAGCCCGCGGGCGGCCCTGCTGGTCATCGGCGGCGGCGCCTTCACGTTCCTGCTGGCCATTGGCCTGATGGTGCTGGCCGAGGTCATGGAGCCCCGGGGACAGGTGGGAGCCAACGCCTTTTCCCGTTCCGCCATCGGCCACCGCGCCTTCGTCGAGATCCTGCGGCGATTGGACGTGCCGGTGGTGATAAGCCGCCACCGGGCGGTGCGCGGCGCCAGGCCGGGCGATGTGGTGCTGGTTGCCGAGCCGCCCACGGCGGCGGCGCTGGCATCGACCCTTGGCGCCTTGCGGGATGCCCCCGCCGGTCCCTCCGCCATGGTGTTGGTGCTGCCCAAACGAACGGGGTCGGCCGATCCTGCGAAGGCCGGGCGGCTTGCCCGATCGTGGGTGTTGCCGGCGGCGGGCGTGATCGCCGTTTTGCGGGACATGGGATCCCTGGTCGAGGTGGCGCGGTCCGACTCGACGCCGGACTGGGAAGACAACCGGTTCGGTGCAATTCCGCTGCTTGACGGGGTTCAACTTGTGACCGGCGGCCTGCGTCCGGTGGTGGCCGCGGCACAAGGGGTTCTGATCGGCGATACGGTGGTCGACGGCGTGCCGGTGCGGGTGGTGACGGACCCGGACCTGCTGGCCACCCACGGCATCGGCGATGGCGCCAACGCCGTGCTCGCCGTCAACGCGATCACCGAGTTGCTGGACGACGGGGGCCGCCTGATCGTCGACGAGACGGTCCACGGATACCGCCAGGATCCCAGTCTGGTGATCGCCGCCCTCCGTCCGCCCCTGCTGCCCGCCACACTGGCCTTGGTTATGGCCCTCGGGGCCCTTGCCTGGGCCGCTTGGAGCCGCTTCGGCGCCCCCATCGCCGAGGCGCCGCGCCTGGAGCGGGGCAAGGATCCCCTGATCGAGGGCGCCGTCGGACTGCTGGCCACCGGGCCGCACGCCGGGCGCACCCTCGTGGCCTATGCCCGCATGGTGGTCCGGGATGTGGCCCATCGCTTCCACGCACCGGCGAACCTGGACCCGGCGGGCCAGGAAACATGGCTGGCGGCACGCGCCCGGCCTCGCGGCGCCACCGACGATCTGGACGCCCTGCTGGCGCGAATTCGTACTCTTTCCGCGGCCTCCGGCGCCGATGGGGACATCGCCGCGGCGGCACGCCGCCTTCACACTTTCCGACGGGAATTGATCGATGGACCTGGACGCCGTCCAAGCGCTGACTGAGCGCCTGCGGGCCGAGATACGCAAGGCCGTCGTCGGTCAGGACGCCGCCGTCGACCTGCTGCTGATCGCCCTGCTGGTGGAGGGCCACATCCTGTTGGAAGGGGTTCCGGGGACCGCCAAGACACTCATGGTCCAGGCCTTCTCCCGAGCGCTGGACATGGCCTTCGGGCGGGTCCAGTTCACCCCCGACCTGATGCCCGGCGATGTCATCGGCACCAACCTGTTCAACTTCCGCAGCAACCAGTTCACCCTCACCAAGGGGCCCATCTTCACCCAGCTTCTGCTGGCCGACGAGATCAACCGGGCGCCGCCCAAGACCCAGGCGGCCCTGCTGCAGGCCATGCAGGAACGCGCCGTCACCATCGACGGCCAGACCCACGCCCTGGGCGACGGGTTCATGGTCATCGCCACCTAGAACCCGATCGAGCATCAGGGCACCTACCCCCTGCCCGAGGCCCAGTTGGACCGCTTCCTGTTCAAGCATGTGATCGACTACCCCGACCGGGACGAAGAGCGGGCGGTGGTGGCCCGCTTCGGCAACCGCACGACCATGCCCGACCTGGACGCCCTGGGCCTTCAGCCGGTGGTGGGCCTGGACGACCTCGCCGCGGTCCGCCGGACGGTGGCCGGCATCCTGTTGTCGGACCCAGTGGTGGACTATGTGGTGGATGTGATCCGCGCTACCCGCGAGACCCCGGCGCTGTCGTTCGGCGCCTCGCCGCGGGCCGCCAACATGATCGCCTCGGCGGCGCGCGCCCGGGCGGCGCTGGACGGCCGCGACTACGTGATTCCCGACGATGTGAAAGCGCTGGCGGTGCCTGCCCTGCGCCACCGGATCATCGCCGCCCCCGGCAGCGAAATCGAGGGCATCGGCACCGATCGAATCGTCGCCGACATCCTTGAGCGGGTGCCGGCCCCGCGATGAACTTCTTGCCCGCCATACGTCCCACGGGCCGGGCGGTGGTCCTGATCGCCGGGACGGCGCCGGTGGCGCTGCTGCTGACCCTGGCCGGCGTTCCGTGGTTGATGGCCTGCGCGGTTCCCCTGCTGGCCATGGCCGCGGTAGCCGCCGACGCCTTGCGGGCGCCGGCGGCGCTTGGCCTGACCCCGCGGCCGCCGGCGGTCCTCTACATCGGCGAAGCGGGGACGCTTCCGGTAACCATCAGCGCGCCGGGCGCCACGGCGCCCGTGGCGGTCGAACTGCTGCTCGACGTGGGACCCACCATCGAACCACCGGCGCCGGTATTCGCGGCCGTCATCCCCGACGGGGATCGGGAAGCCTCCATCCCCTTGCTGCCGCGCCGCCGGGGGCCAGCGGCGGTGTCGCGCCTGTGGGCCCGCTGGCGGGGACCCCTGGGGCTGGCCGAGCGCCGGCGGAGCCTGGGCCTGGACCTGACCCTTCCCGTGATCCCCAACATCCGGGCGGTCCGCGAGGCGGCGTTGCGGTTCGCCGTCCGCGACGCCTATTTCGGCGGCAGCCCCCAGCGGGACCGGGGCGACGGCACCGCCTTCCGCGCCCTCCGCGAATACGTGCCGGGCCTGGACCCCCGGTCCATCGACTGGAAGCATTCGGCCCGGCACCATGCCCTGGTGTGCAAGGAGTTCGAGGTCGAACGGGATCATCAGATCGTTCTCGCGTTCGACACCGGCCACCTGATGGCCGAGCCCCTGAACGGAGTGGCCCGCCTGGACCACGGCATCAACGCCGCCCTGCTGCTGGCCTATGCGGGGCTCAAGGCCGGCGACCGTATCGGTATGTTCGCCTTCGATTCGATGGTGCGCCATTCCCTGTCGCCGATCTCGGGCCCGAGTGGATTCGCCCGCATCCAGGAAGCCGCGGCCACCCTGGAGGAGGTTGCCGAGGAGACCAACTTCACCCTCGGTCTTGCCCACTTGCGGGACCGGCTCAACCGGCGCTCGCTGATCGTGCTGTTTTCCGAGTTCATCGATACGGTCACCGCCGAACTGATGGTGGAAAACGTGGGCCGGCTGACCGGACGCCATCTGGTGCTGTTCGTCACCTACCAGGACCCGGGCCTGACGGCGCGGACCGAGGCCCCGCCCGACGATCTGGAGGCGATGACCCGGGCCGTGGTCGCCGATACCTTCGCCCGCGAGCGCCGCCGGGTCCTGGAGCGCCTGGCCCGCCTCGGCGTGCAATGCCTGGAGGCGCCGGTGAATGCCCTGGGCGCCGACCTGATCAACCGCTATCTGGCCATCAAGCGCATGGAATTGATCTGATGGGGCGTCGTTTTGCTTTGGGCGGGAGCCGGGCGGGTCTGAGACCCGCCCCTACGGCCTCCGGAGTTCGGGCGCGTAGGGGCGGGTCTAAGACCCGCCCGCTTGGCGCGCCGCGACGGTTCGGATCATGGCCCACATCCCGCTGAAGAGCCTCACCTTCCGGCGCGAGCGACAGGATGCGTGGAAGGAACTGGACGACCTGGTGACCCGCTGGGAGAAGCGGGGCCCCGGCGCCCTGACCCACAACCAGCTCATGCGGCTGCCGGGACTCTATCGGGCGGCCCTGTCGTCCCTGTCGGTGGCCCGCTCCATCTCGCTCGACCGCAACGCGCTGGAGTATCTGGAGGCCCTGGGGACCCGGGCCTACCTGTGCCTGCACGGCACCCGCACGGGCGCCTTCGCCGCCGTCGGCGCCTTCTTCGGCCACCACCTGCCGTCGGGGGTGCGGGGCGCGAGCCTGGCGATTGCCCTGGCCGTGCTCGCCCTTCTGTTCGGCATCGGCGTCGGATTCGGTCTCACACTGAGCGACGACGCCTGGTTTTTCACCTTCGTCTCCGACGGCGTGGCGGCGGGACGGACTCCGGACGCCTCCGAGGAATCCCTGCGCGACGCCCTCTATACGTTCGACCCCGCGGCCCGGGACGCGATGAAGCTGTTCGCCTCGTTCCTGTTCACCCACAACGCCCAGATCGGCATGATGTGCTTCGCCCTGGGGGTTGCGTTCGGAGTTCCCGTCTTGCTGCTGCTGTTCGTCAACGGCGCCGGCCTGGGGGCCCTCGCGGCGGTTTACCATGAGCGGGGATTGCTGACCGAATTCGGCGGCTGGATCGCCGTCCATGGCACCACCGAGCTGTTGGCGGTCTGCCTGTGCGGTGGCGCCGGGTTGATGACCGGCTGGGCGCTGGCCTTCCCGGGCCGGCGCGGCAGGCTGGCCGCCCTCGCCGACAGCGGCCGGCGGGCCTCGCGCCTGGTGCTGGGGGCGGTGCTGCTGTTCTTCGTCGCCGCCCTGCTGGAGGCCTTTGCCCGCCAGCTTATCTCCGACGACGCCACCCGCTATGCCATCGGCGGGGCGGCGCTGGCCCTGTGGGTGACCTACTTCGCCGCCGCCGGGCGCCCTCGACGGACATGACCCGCAAGCCCCGTTCGGCGCGCCTGGTGCTGACCCCCGAAGGGGTGCCGATCACGGTTCGCCTGGCCGACCGGGGCGAGCGGTTGGCGGCGGTCTTGATCGACCTCCTATACCTGGGGATCGCGATCGCCGTCGTGGCGCTGATCGCCCTCGGGCTGCCCTGGTATCTGGACCTGGGGGAACAGGTCATGGGGTGGGCTTTGAGCGCCACCGTCGTCCTCGCCTTTCTGGTCCGCAGCTTCTATTTCGCCTTCTTCGAGCTGCGCTGGCAGGGCTCCACCCCCGGCAAGCGGGCCATGGGCCTGAGGGTCATGGACCGGGGCGGTGGGCCCTTGACGGCGGAAGCGGTCTTCGCCCGCAACCTGATGCGCGAAGTGGAGCTGTTCCTGCCGCTGAACCTGCTGTTGAGCGGCGGCGACGTCGGCATCGACGCGGCCGTGCGCTATGCGGTCCTGACCTGGCTCCTGCTGTTCACTTTTTTGCCGCTGATGAACCGGGACCGGCTTCGGGCCGGCGACCTGCTCGCCGGGACCTGGGTGGTGACCATCCCCCGGCCGCTGCTGCTGGACGACCTGGTCTCGGCCCGCAAGGCATCGGAATGGGGCTTCTCGGAGGCCCAGCTCGACATCTATGGGGTCTATGAGCTGCAGGCCCTGGAACAGGTGCTGCGGATGACCGGCGCGGCGGCCGCGCCGACCCGCGAGGCGGTGACCGAGAAGATCCGCGAGCGCATCGCCTGGACCGGCGAGGTCCCCCAGGGCGACGCCGCCACCCGGCGCTTCCTGGAGAGCTTCTACGCCGCCATGCGCACCCGCCAGGAGACCGGCCTGCTGATGGGCCGAAGGCGCGAACGCCAGCGCCACCCTGGCTCGGTGCCCCGCTCGCCGTGAGGGCTTAGTCGAAGACCGTGGCGATCTGTTCGATGTCGGCCCCGTCGTAGGCAACCCGCAGGTAGTAATAGCCCACCGCCGTCACCACGGCCGACAGAGCGAGGTAGACGGTATCCAAAATCAGGTACACCAGCGTGGCAAAAAATCCAGCGGGCTCCGCGGAGTCGGTGAACAGGTCCATGGGCAACGTCACCGCCTCCGCCAATAGCCACTGGAACATGATGAGCACTACGGTCAGGCCCAGGATCCGCCAGCGATTGCCTCGGGTAAGCGCGGCGCTACGCCGGAGGCTGGCGTTGATCCCGGTCCGCTCCACCACCGCCACCGGAACCGCCACCCAGAATAGTGCGTAGGCGAAGACACCAGGCACCACGAACAACAACAGGCCCGCCAACACAAGCAGTCCGCTCACCAGGATCACCCCGATCCCGGGGAAGACCAGGGCCAAACCCTGGGCAATGCTGTCACCCACGTCTGCCGGACGGCCCCGCAGGTGCTGAATGGTGCCGTAGACGAGAGCGGCCGTGACAATCCAGGCAATACCAATTCGAACGGCCATATAGACGATCATCTGAAAGCTGACTGCCGGCTGGAACAGCACCGCCTCGTCCGCCCCGCTAAGCTGGTCGACGGCGTCAAATACCCCGTCCCCGATGACCATCCAATATAATGTCGATTCCACCACGGAGATGCCAAACGCCAGCAACCCGAACGGCACCAGATTACGCAACAGGATATGGACCGACTGCACCAGGACCACGCCGACGGGAAGCGGTGCCACCGCCGTGACATCCGGCGGAGTTGCCGCAAGGGGCGATCCGCTTTGCGGCACCCGGCTTCGCCCGGGGCGGGGAGGAAGATCGCTCATTCGAACACCGCCGCGATTTGTTCGATGTGGGCGCCCTCGCGGGCCACCCGCAGGTGATAGTAGCCGACCGCCGCGGCCACCGCCCACAAGGCAACGCCGAAGGCGGTGAGCAGCAATTCCGCCGCCGTGCTCAAGGCGCCGCTGGTATCGGCGAAGTCCGCGACCAGGGCTACGGGCATGACCAGGAAGCGCTGGAGCAGGAACTGGATCACGTTCAGGATCAACACCAGGCCCAAAATCCGCCAGCGGTTGCCCCGGGTCAGTTCGGCACTGCGCTTGAGGCTGGCGATGATGCCGGGCCGCTCCACCACCGCCACCGGCACCGCCACCCAGAACAGCAGGTAGAGAACCACCCCCGGCACGACCAGCAGCATGATTCCCGCCGCGATCAGCAGCCAGCTCACAAGGATCACCCCGACAACCGGCAGAACCATGGTGACGCCCCGGCCCACGCACTCGGCCAGCCCGGGGCGCCGGCCCCGTAGATCCTGCACGGTGCCGTAGACCAGGGCGGCGGTGATAAGCCAGGAGACGACAAGCTGGATGGCAAGCGCCGGCCCGTAGACCACCACCCCATCCTCCGACACCCAGTCGCCGATGGCGCGGAAATAGTTGCCCCCCGTCGCCACCCACTGCAGCCCCGCCTGGACCAGGATCAGGGACAGCGCCAGCAGACCGAAGGAGGCAAGATTGCGGAACAGGGTGCGGAACGACTGAGAAAGGACCGCGCCGACATGGAAAGGCGGGGTTCCCAGCGGGACGTCGTCACTTGCCATCGCCCGATCTTTCCCTCGCAACGCGCCCGTGGAGTGTAGACTAAAGCAGCCCGCTGCTTCACGGGAACAGGAAAGGATCACCCCATGGCCCGGGTTCGCGACGTAACCATTGACGAAGTGCCGGCGGACGCGCGGCCGATCTACCGGCGGTTCGCCGAGGATTACGGGTCGTTCCTCAATCAAGTAAAGGTATTCGCCCATCGGCCCCCGGCCCTGCGCCACGTCATGGGCCTGCTGCTGGCGCTGGCCGACGAAGCCCTGTTGCCCAAGCGGGTCCTGGAGATCGCTCTGGTCACCGTCTCCAAGCTCAACCGGTGCGCCTATTGCGTCGCCCACCACACGCCCCGCCTGGTGGACGAGGGCCTGCCCGCCGAGACCGTCGCCCGCATCATCGAACCCGACTGCCCGGGCCTCGATACGCTGGACCGGCTGGTGCGGGATTACGCGGTGGCCGTGACCACCCGGGCGAACGCGGTGCCCGACGCCCTGTTCGCCGCCTTGCGGGAACACTTCAGCGAGGCGCAAATGGTTGAACTGACCTTGCGCACGGCGCTGTGCGGCTTCTTCAACCGCTTCAACGACGCGCTCGAGATCGAAACCGAGGCGGGAGCGTTGGAGGATTTTCTGGCCCATGGTGGGCGGGTGGCGGAGCTCGACGGGCGGGTCTGAGACCCGCCCCTACGCAAGCGACGTCAAGGGCGTAGGGGCCGGTCTGAGACCGGCCCGCCCCAGTCCTCTAGTGCGACTCCCGCGGCACGGCGGCGCCGCGCTGGCCGACCAGGAAATCGAAGTCGGCGCCCCGGTCGGCCTGGAGGACCGAGTCCACGTAGAGCTTCTGATAGCCGCTGGTCATCTCCGGCACCGGCGGAGACCAGGCGGCGCGGCGGCGCCCCAACTCGTCTTCCGGCACGTCCAGATGCAGCCGCCGCGCCGGCACGTCCAGTTCGATCATGTCGCCGTTCTCGACCAGGGCCAGGGCGCCGCCGGCGGCCGCTTCGGGGGCCACATGCAGGACCACGGTGCCGTAGGCGGTGCCGCTCATGCGGGCATCCGAAATGCGGACCATGTCCTTCACCCCCTGGGCCAGCAGCTTTCGTGGCAGGCCGACGTTGCCCACCTCGGCCATGCCCGGGTATCCCTTGGGGCCGCAATTCTTGAGGACCAGAACGCAGGTCCGGTCCACATCCAGGTCCGCATCGTCGATGCGGGCCCGGTAGTCGTCCATATCCTCGAACACCACCGCCCGGCCCCGATGCACCATCAGCTCCAGCGATGCGGCGGAGGGTTTGAGCACCGCGCCGTCGGGGGCCAGGTTGCCCCGCAGCACCGCCAGCCCCCCTTCCGGAGTCAGCGGGTCGTCCCAGGGTCGGATGACGCTCTCGTCGTGGCAGGGGGCGTCCTTGACGTTGTCCCACAGGGTGCGGCCGATCACCGTCAAGGCCTGTTTGTTCAGCAGCTCCCGCTCGCCCAGGGCGCGCAGCACCGCCGGCAAACCGCCGGCCTCGAAAAATTCCTCCATCAGGAAGCGGCCCGACGGCATCAGGTCGACCACTGTCGGGATTTCCCGGCCCAGACGGTCCCAGTCGTCCAGGCCCAGATTGACACCGACGCGCCCGGCGATCGCGATCAGGTGCACCACCGCGTTGGTGGAGCCGCCGATGGCGCCACACGCCCGAATCGCGTTCTCGAAGGCCGCCTTGGTGAGGATGCGGGACATGGGCACGTCGGCGTGCACCAGCTCGACGATGCAGCGCCCGGCCATGTGGGCGAGGGACCGCCGCCGGGAGTCGACGGCTGGAATGGCGGCGTTCCCCGGCAGGCCCATGCCGAGAGCCTCCACCATGCAGGCCATGGTCGATGCGGTGCCCATGACCATGCAGTGGCCGGGGCTGCGGGACATGGCGGCCTCGGCCTCCATGAAGTCTTCAAGGGTCATCTCGCCGGCCCGCACCTGCTCGGAAAAGCGCCACACCGCGGTGCCGGATCCAATCAGCTCGCCACGATAACGTCCGTTCAGCATCGGCCCGCCGGAGACCGCGATGGTGGGCAGGTCGCAGCTCGCCGCCCCCATCATCAAGGCCGGCGTGGTCTTGTCGCAGCCGACCAGCAGCACCACTCCGTCGATGGGGTTGGCGCGGATCGATTCCTCGACGTCCATGCTGACCAGGTTGCGAAACAGCATGGTGGTCGGCCGCATCAGGGTTTCGCCCAGGGACATGACGGGGAATTCCAGCGGCAGCCCGCCCGCCTCCCACACGCCCCGCTTCACCCGCTCGGCGATGTCGCGGAAGTGGGCGTTGCAAGGGGTAAGCTCCGAGAAGGTATTGCAAATGCCGATCACCGGCCGCCCGTCGAAGGCGTCCGGCGGCAGGCCCTGGTTGCGCATCCAGCTGCGGTGGATGAAGCCGTCCTTGTCGGCCGGCCCGAACCAGGCCTGGGACCGCAAGCTCCGTGGTGTTTTGCTGTCCTTCGTCATGCTGTCCCCCTGGCGACGACGGACATCCTTTTACCACAGGGCGATCCCTTGGCCTTGCCACTAGTGCCCCCCATCGCAATTCCCGACCCCATACGATCGCTTTTCCCGTTCCCTCGGCAGGAGGCGGCGCGCCGGCGATGCGGGGCCATCGTCAAGCGTCGCCGACGCCCCGAGGGAACGGGAAAAGCGACCCCGCGGGCGGCCTTGCGCGTCCCCCGGGGCCAGGGGGTGTCCCCGGCATTGAATTCCGGGGGGACTCCCCCCCGAGACCCCCCGGCGGCGTTGCGGCACGCTTGCGATGCTCCAGCATCGCCGCGCGTCCCGCGCCTGGCCGGATGAACGCGCAAGGCCGTCGTATGGGGTCGGGAATTGCGATGGGGGGCACTAGCGTTCTCCGGGGCGCCCGTTCACAATGGGTGCTCGCCTGTTTCCCAGTCCCTGATGGACAAACCCTTCAACCCGACTTCGGGACCTCCGCAGCCGCGGCGGCCTTGGCCTGCGGGGATAGCCCATGACCGAACAGGCCGCCTTGGCGCCGGAACCGGGCCCCCGACATCCTTATCGCTGGGCCATGTTGGCGGGCGCTTGGCTGAGCTATTTCTGCTTCGGTTTGACGACGACGGGCCTGGCGCCCCTGGTCGGCACCATCACCGAGGAGCTGGGAATCAGCCATTCGGCCATGGGCGCGGTGCTGGGAGCTTGGCCTCTGGTCTATATCGCCGCCGCCATCCCCTGCGGCGCTTTCGTCGACCGTTTCGGGCCGGGGCGGGCCCTGTTTCTGGCCGCCCTCGTCATCGCCGCCTCGGGGCTGGGACGGGGCCTGTCCACCGGCCACGTGTCCCTGTTCCTGGCGGTGGCGCTGTTCGGCCTGGGCGGGCCCCTGGTATCGGTGGGCGCGCCGAAGCTGATGTCCCTGTGGTTCGAAGGCAAGGAACGGGGTCTGGCCATGGGCGCCTACATGACCGGGACGGCCCTGGGCGGCATCACGGCCCTGTCGATCACCAACAGCGTGATGATGCCGTTGATGGGCAATGACTGGCGCCGGGTGCTGATCGCCTATGCGGGCTTCGTGCTGGTCAGCGGCTTCGTCGGCCTGCTGATCAGCGCCCATCCGGCGGGCCGCGCGGTGGAGCGCCGCCTGTCGTCCGAACCCCGGGTATCCCAGCGCCAGGTGTTCCTGGATCTGCTGAAGGTGGGCCCGGTGCGCATCATGCTGTTGATGAGTATGGGCATTTTCTTCTTCAACCACGCCCTGAACAACTGGCTGCCGGAGATCCTGCGTTCCGGCGGCATGGACGCGGCGACGGCCGGCTATTGGGCGGCGGTGCCCTCGGTGGTCGGCATCGCCGGGTCGCTGCTGATTCCCAGGCTGGCGGTGCCGGAACGGCGAATCGCGATCCTGATCCTGCTGTTCGCCTCGGCGACCGCGGCGTCGCTCCTGATCCAGACCGCCTTGGGCCCCTCCCTGGTCGTCGGGTTGTTCCTGCAAGGCATCGCCCGCAGTTCCATGATGACGGTGTCCCTGCTCATCATCATGGAATTCCCCCAAGTGGGATCGCGGCGCACCGGGGCGGCCGGCGGCTTGTTCTTCTCGGCCGCCGAGATCGGCGGCGTCTCCGGTCCCGTGGCCATCGGTCTGGTCTCCGACGCCACCGGCGGTTTCGATGCCGGACTTCAGGTGCTGGCCGTCGTGATGGCGAGCATGATCGTCCTTACCCTGGTTTTGAGGACGGCGGCCCAAAAGGCCTGATCGCCGCGGCGTTGGCGACTATGATGGGGACCTTGTCCGCGCTCGCCTCCGTCATCGCCTCCCTCATCGCCCCCCTCATCGCCTCCCTGGGGCGCGGCTGGAAGGCCGTTCCGCCGGTCGCCCGGGGCCTCCTGCTCGTGCTGACCGGAACCCTGCTGGGGGCCAGCATGAACGGTATGACCCGGGCCCTGTCGGCGGACCTGCACGCCTTCGAGATCGCTTTCTTTCGCTGCCTGTTCGGCTTCCTCATGCTGAGCCCGAGCATGATGCGGCAAGGCAGCGGTCCGTTGCGCACGCGCCGTTTCCCCCTGCATGCCCTGCGCGGGGTGCTCCAATCCTTTTCGATGACTCTCAACACCCTTGCCGTCACCATATCGCCCCTGGCCAAGGTGACGGCTCTGCAGTTCTCCTCGCCCCTGTTCGCCACCCTGCTGGCGGCGCTATTCCTGCGCGAACGCGTGCGCGCCCGCCGAATTTCGGCAATGGTGCTCGGCTTTTGCGGAACCTTGATCATCGTTCGCCCCGGTTTCGCGGCGCTCGACCCGGGGGCGATGGCCGCCCTCGTCGCCGCGGCCGCCTTCGCCGTGGTGATGATCGTCATGAAGACTCTGTCGAGCACCGAATCCAGCGTTACCCAGACTCTCTACATGACCATCTTTACCACCCCGGCGACGTTCGTCGCCGCGATGTTCGTGTGGGTCACGCCGGAGCTGCATCACATGCCGTGGCTGATCGCCTTGGGGGCGCTGGGGATCCTCGGCAATATAGCTTTCGTGCAGGCCCTGCACGAAGCGGACCTGACCGCCGTGCTGCCGATGCTGTTCACCAAGCTGGTGTGGGCGGCGGCCATCGGATTCGTCTTCTTCGGCGAGGTTCCAGGCATCTGGACCTGGGTGGGGGGCAGCGTGATCTTCGCCTCTGCCACCTACATCGGCTTTCGGGAACGCAAGCTTACGGGGCAGGCGCAAGAATTGCCCGCGGGCGGGACGGTGGTCCAAAGCAAACCACCGAGGCACAGAGACACAGAGATTTAATTCCGCGCGAAGCGCATCGGCTTTTCTCTGTGTCTCTGTGTCTCTGTGCCTCGGTGGTGACTTTATCCTTTCACCGCACCAGCAATACCGAGCATTCGGCCCGATCGAGGAGGCCGCGCACTTGGGCGCCGCAGCAGGTGGGACCGTCGACGCCGAGGACCAGGATCGAGGCCCCGCTGTGACGCGCCAGGGCGCACAGGTTGGGAAGGCCGTCCGCCGCCAGGTGCAGGAACCGCGCCGCCACCCCCTGTTCGGCCAGCCGCCCCTCCAGCGTCTCGGTCCAGGCGGCGACGTCGGCCAGGCGATCGGTCAACAGGGCCACGTCCAGAAGCTCGCCCTCCCGCAGCGAAAGTTCGATCGCCGCCGCCACCGCCTTGTCGGCGGTCGGGCTGCCGTCGTAAGCCACCAGGGCTGGGCCGGGGGCCAGTGGGGCCGGGCCGCGGGCGGGACCGGATTTCAGCAGCAGGACAGGCCGCTCGGCGCCTTCGGCGACGGCGCAGGCGATGGCGCCGGGCCGCAAGGGTTGACCCGATGCCCGCAGGGACAGGCCGCCCGACCCCCAGCCAATCACCACCAGGTCGGCGTCCCGGGCGGACGCGATCACCTCGCGGGCGATGTTGCCGCGGCGCACGGCGAAGTGGGCCTTGACCCGGCGGCGGCCCATGGCCGCTTCCACCGCCCGCTGGCTGGCAACGGCGCGGACCCGGTGGCTGCGCTCCACGGTCTGCCGGTCGAGGCGGCGAAGGCCCGTCGATACGGCGCTGACCACCAGGGCCCCTGGATGATCCGCCAGGTCGAAGACGTCGGCATCCTCCACCAGCAGTCCCAGGATCTCCGCCTGCAACCGCTCGGCCAGGGCGGCGACCTCGTCGAGGCCGGCCATGTCGTCGGTCGTGGCATCCAGGGCGAGCAGGATGCGCCGCACCTTTCGCTTGTCGACCCGGTCGGTGCCGGCTGCGGCCGCGCCCATCAACCGTTGCCTCCACGGCCGTTGCCGCCCCGGGGGCGGGCCTGGGCGGCGAGCGCCAGGGCCTTTCCGGTAAAGGCGGCGAGCCGGTGCTCCACCGCCCGGAAGACGGTGCCGATGGGATAGGTCCCGTCGTCGCCCCGCACGCCGGCCGGGACGCCGGTCAGCAGCTCGATGCCTTCGCCGATGGTGGCCACCGGATAGATATGGAACCGACCCTCCCGGGCCGCCGCCACCACATCCGTACGCAACATGAGGTGCTTGACGTTGCTGGCCGGGATCAGCACCCCCTGTTCGCCGCCGAGGCCCCGCTTGCGGCAGATGTCGAAGAAGCCCTCGATCTTTTCGTTGGCGCCGCCGATGGCCTGCACGGTGCCGTACTGGTCCACCGAGCCGGTGACCGCGAGGGACTGCTTGATGGGAATGTCCGACAGGGCCGAGAGGAGGGCGTAAAGTTCCGTCGACGACGCGCTGTCGCCGTCGACCCCGCCATAGGACTGCTCGAACACCAGGCTCGCCGTCAGGGACAGGGGCGCGTCGGGGGAAAACTGGCTGCTCAGGTAGGACGACAGGATCAGCACCCCCTTGGAATGGAGCGGTCCGCCCATTTCCACCTGGCGTTCGATGTCCACCACTTCGCCCTTGCCCATGTGCACCCGGCAGCTGATGCGGCTGGGCTTGCCGAATGAGAAAGAGTCCAGTTGCAGGACCGCGAGCCCGTTGACCTGGCCCGCGATTGCCCCGTCGGTGGCGATGTGGACGGTCTGGCGTTCGATCTGCTCGTAGGTGCGCTCGCGCAGGCGGTCGGACCGGTGGATTTTGGATTCGACGGCCTTCTGCACATGATCGGCGCTGGCGCGGTCGGCACCGTCTTGTCGGGCCCAGTAGTCCGCCTCCCGCAGCAGGTCCTGGATGTCGCCCATGTGGGTACTCAAGCGCTCCGAATCGGCGGCCTGCCGCGCCGCCTGCTCCTCGATCCGGGCGACGGCGCCGCGATCGAAGGGGACCAGACCATCATTGCGCACCATGGCGGCGGTCAGGCGGGCAAGGTGGAGGCTGTTGTCCGCGTCGCGCACCATGCGGTCGTCGAAGTCGGCCGCGACCTTGAACAATTCCCGGAAATCCGGGTCCTGGCGCACCAACAGATAATAGATCATCGGTTCGCCCAGCAGCACCACCTTGACCCGCAGGGGGATCGGTTCCGGCTGCAGGCTGATGGTGGTGGCCATCCCCATCTCCTCGCCGGGGGATTCGATGCGGATGGTGCGGGAGCGCAGGGCGCGTTTCAGGGATTCCCAGACGAACGGCTGAATGAGGAGCTTTCGCGCATCCAGCAGCAGATGGCCGCCATTGGCCCGGTGCAAGGCACCCGGCTTGATCAGATTGAAGTCGGTGACCAGGGATCCGAACTGGGGAATATGCTCGATACGGCCGATCAGGTTCGGCTGGGTGGGATGATCCTCCTCCACCACCGGCGCACCCATGGCCGGGGCCGCGGCGCGGGCTTCGGCGTCGTCGACGGAGGCCGAATTGTCCACCAGTACGTTCACCTGATAGCGCCGGAAAAAGGACGGACCCCTTTGCGCGCGCTGAGCCAGGGCCGCCATCTGGGCCTCTGGGCCCGCCTGGACCTGGGCTTCCTGGGGCAGGAATTCGTTGGCGTTATCGACCACGTCCTCATGGACCGCCTCCAGATGGGCGATCACGTCTGGTTGGTCGGTCCATTTTTTCTTCAGTTCATCGATCAGGAAGCCGACGGCGTAGAGGGTCACCTCGCGGCTCAATTCCCTGAGCTTCTCGCGCAGTTCCTTTTCCCACTGGGGCACCTTGGGCAGGGTCTCGCCGAGTTCCTCCTGCAAGGCCTCCATGTCCCCTTGAAGAGTCTTTCTCTGGGCCTCGGGCAGCGCCTCGAATTCCTCGGGCTTGAGCACGTTGCCCTCGCGCACCGGCGCCAGCGCCAAGCCCACCGGGGTGCGAATGAGCGCGATATTCTTGGACTGGGCTTTCTTCTGCAGTGCGCCGAAGGTGGACTCGTTGCGCTCCTTGAACTCCTCTTCGAGGACGCTCTTGCGGTTGCGGTACTCGTCGCTTTCGAAGGCGGCGGGGATGGCGGCGCGCAATTCCTCGACCAGTGTTTCCATGTCGGCGCGCAACGGACAGGCGCGGCCGGCCGGCAGCTCCAGCGCCTTGGGACGATGGGGCTCGTCGAAATTGTGGATGTAGCTCCAATCGCCGGGCACCGGCGCCTTGGCCGCCGCCGCCTCGACGAATCGGCGCACCAGGCTGGACTTGCCCGTGCCCTCGGGACCGAGGGCGAACAGGTTGTAGCCATCATGGTCCATGCCGATGGCGAAACTCACCGCCGCCACCGCCCGGTCCTGGCCGAGAACGTCGGTGGTCGGCTCCAGGTCGTCGGTGGTGTCGAACGGCAGCCTCGCCGGGTCGCAGGCCGCATAGAGGGCCTCGGGCGGTAAAGGCTTCACCGGGGCGTTCATGCCTCCTCCTCGATTCGTTCCATGTCCTCGTCGCTAAGCCCGAAATGGTGGCCCACCTCGTGGATCAGCACGTGGCGCACCACGTGCATGAGGTCCTCTCCGGTGTCGCACCAGTAATCCAATATGGGGCGGCGGTAGAGGAAGATCATGTCCACGTCGTCGGGGGAGAAGGCGGTGCTTTTCTGGTCGATCGACACCCCCCGATAGAGACCGAGGATGTCGAACGGGCTTTCCAGGCCCATCTCCCGCTCGGTCTCCGGGTCGGGGAAATCGGTCACCCGGATCGCCACCCCGTCCAGGTGGCGGCGGAATCGGACGGGAATTGTGCCAAGGGCCTCGCGGGCGAGGTCCTCCATGTCGGCGGCGCTCGGTGGAACCCAGGGGTCGGTCCTCATGGGGGCAACCTAGCCCGGCTTGCGCGGCCCGCCAAGGCGTCCCATGTTTCCGAGGGCCACCACCGAGACCATGGCCAAAGGAGGCCGATCATGGCCCAACCCTTGACCGGCGAGGCCCGGGCGAAGGCGCTTTCGGAACTGGACGGCTGGGCCGTCGTCGACGGCCGGGACGCTATCGAAAAGGGCTTCCGCTTCGCCGATTTCAACCGCGCCTTCGGCTTCATGACCCGCGTCGCCCTGGAAGCGGAGCGCATGAACCACCATCCGGAATGGTTCAACGTCTATGGGCGTGTCGACGTGGCGCTGACCACCCACGACGCCGGCGGGCTGACGCTCAAGGACGTGGCGCTGGCCCGATTTATGGACTTGGCGGCCAGGAAAGATGACTGAGGCGGCCACCGATACGACATCGTCCGATGGCGCGGAAAATGCCGGGGACGAGCGCCGCTTTTGGCGCAAGGTACGTCGCACGCTCGGCCGTGTGCCGTTCGTGGAGACCGCCGTGGCGGCCCACTACTGCGCCATCGACCCGCGAACGCCGGCGGCGGTGAAGGCGGTCCTGGTGGCGGCGTTGGCCTACTTCGTGACGCCGGTGGACATGATCCCCGACTTTATCGCCGCCCTGGGCTTTACCGACGACGCCGCCGTCCTTGCCATCGCCGTACGCTCGGTCGCCGCCCACATCACCGACGATCACCGGTCCCGGGCCCGTCGGGCCCTGTTTGGTCCGCAGACTCCCTGAGGTCCGCCGGCAGGGCCTGGCCATAGCCCTGGGGCGCGGCGCGGGGCGGCCGCCGTCCCGCCTGGCGGGCGAGCTGGGCCTCGCGACGGGCGGTGTAGACCACGGCGGCGAAAATGATCCCCGCGCCGACCCAGGTCCAGACGTCGGGGACCTCGCCGAACAGAACGTAGGCGAGCACCGCCACATACAGCAGGCGGGTGAAATCGAACGGCAACACCGCCGCGGCGTCGGCCAAGGACAGCGCCCGCACCATGGCCACGTTGGTGAGCGTCCCCAGAAGGCCGAGAACCGCCAGCGGTCCCAAAGTCGCCAGGTCCGGCGTGCGCCAAACGAACAGCGCCGGAATCAGCGACATGGGCGTCATGAAAATGCCCATGTAAACCAGCACGGTACGTGCCGACTCGGTACGCGAAAGAATCTTCAGGTTGATCACCGACATGGCGGCGAAAAAGGCTCCGGTCAATGCGAAGACAGCGGGCAGGCTGATCGCTTCGGCCCCGGGCCGCAGGATGACCAGGGTTCCGCAGAAGCCGACGGCGATTGCCGTCCAACGGCGGACCCGCACCACTTCCTTGAGGATCAGCGCGGCGGCGGCGGTGGCGAAAAGCGGCGTGGTGAAGGTGAGTGCCGTCGCCTCGGCCAGGGGCATGAGAGTGACCGCCGTGAATCCGAACAACATGGCGGAAACGCCGGTGAACGCCCGCAGCGCGTGCTGCCCGCGATGCCGGGTCCTCAAGCTCTCCCACCCCATGGTCACCATCCACGGGACCATGCAAAGGAATCCGAAGAAGAACCGGAAGAATCCGATCTGAAGGGCATGCATGTCCTTCGAGATCACTCGGACCATGACCACCATCAAGGCGAGCCCCAGGCATTGGGCCAACATGAACAAAGCGGCGCGCGTCGATGCGGGCAATGCCGCGACGCGGCCGACAACGCTTTTGAGGGGGGTCATGGAAGGTCACCGTATAGACCGCCGCAGGTGCGCACCAATGCCCATGCCACGGGTCTGGGTTGCGGCGCCGGGGGTAGGGCCACGAATGAACGTCTGGGGGCGACGCGCACGGATGTCCTGGAAATACATCGTGCCAGCCTCTAGCCCGAATTATTCACGGCGCTGATTGAAAATGCTGGTGAGCGTAGATTAACCTGTTGAAATGCCGTATGATTTTGGTGTCAAGACAAGATCACATGGCAACAGAACAACCCACGGCTCGCCATGAACGAGATTACCCCCTATCTCCCTGGTTTGTCGCCCGTTGGAGGCAAGCCGCTTTGCGCCCGCTTCGACGGCGGACGGCTGTCGTCGGACGGCGGGGTGTTGTTGTTGGGCGAGATCGACAGGCGGCTCGGCATCGCCGACGTGCTCGCTTCCTGCGTCACCGACGTGCGCGACCCGGCGAGCACGACCCACGCTTACGTAGACATGATCCGGGCGCGCCTGTTCGCTATTGCCTGCGGGTATGAGGATTGCGACGACCTCGACGTTCTGCGTTTCGATCCGGCGTTCAAGCTGGCCTGTGGCCGTTTGTCCGAGAGCGGCGACGACCTGATGAGCCAACCGACCCTGTCGCGCCTCGAGAACGCGCCGTCATGGCGCGCGCTCGGGCGCATGGGGCTGTCGACGATCGATCTGTTTTGCGCCAGCTTCAAGCGCGTTCCGGCGCGCATCGTTCTCGATATCGACGACACCGACGATGCCGTTCACGGCGGCCAGCAGCTGGCGCTGTTCAACGCCCATTACGACGACTATTGCTTCCAACCCATCCATATCTTCGAGGCGGCCACCGGCAAGCCGGTGATGTCACTGCTGCGTCCCGGCAAGCGGCCCTCCGGCGACGAGGCGGCGCGGATCCTGAGACACGTCATCGGCCGCATCCGCCGCAACTGGCCACGGGTCGAGATCACCGTGCGGGGCGATGGCCACTACGCCACGCCGGAGGCCATGGAATTCCTCGAACGTCAGGGCTGCGGCTACATCTTCGGGCTTTCCGGCAACGCCCGGCTGAACAGGATCGGCCAGCCGTGGTGCGAGGACGCCGCCGTGCGCCGGGCGGGGCAGGGAAAGGATAAGGTGCGCCGCTTCTTCCACACCGGCTACCAGGCCAAAAGCTGGTCACGGCAACGCTCGGTCATCGCCCGCGTGGAAGCTACCGCCAAGGGCTGTGACGTCCGCTTCGTCGTCACCAACCTGAGCGGCCGCGCCAAGGCGCTCTACGAGAAGGTCTACTGCGCCCGCGGGCGGATGGAAAACATGATCAAGGACCACAAGCTCTACACCAAGTCCGACCGCACGTCGTGCCACCGTTGGGAGGCCAACCAGTTCCGCCTCTTCCTGCATACCGGCGCCTACTGGCTGCTGCATCAGCTTCGCCAAGCGGCGCCTCGGAAATCGCTGTGGCGAACGGCCACCTTCGAAACCCTGCGCCGGGCGTTTCTCAAAATCGCCGTCCGCGTCGAGGAGCTCAAGTCGCGCCTCAGGATCGCCCTGCCTTCGGCCTATCCCTATCAGCCGGCCATGATCGCCATCGCCGGGCGCATCACCGCCCAAGGGCCCTGAACCAAGCGGCAGGTGCCGCCGGACGAGCCCCGAACAACAACCTCCAACCTCTCCGACAATCCGTCTCAAAAATCGCCGTCAACCCGGTCGCTACCGCTCGTCCCGCTGAAATCCGATGGCCGTCATGAATAATTGGGGCTAGATATCGGCCAAGTCATACTCGTGCGATTTATTTCCCCGGGCGATTGGCGGGCGGCGGCATGACGGACAGATCAAAACCGCCATTGACCTTCAGCGTGGTCCCGACCACGTACTTCGCCAGGTCGGAGGCCAGATAGGCGACCGCCTCGGCAATATCCTCGGGCGAGCCCATGTGTCCCAAGGGACACAAATGGCTCAACGGCGTGTGCGACTTTTCATTAGCCCCTTGCAACATCGGCGTCGCAATGTTGCCCGGTGCCACCGCATTGACGCGAATGCCGAACGGCGCCATCTCGTAAGCCAGGTCACGGGTAAGCGCGACCACGCCCGCCTTGGCAACCGAGTAAGGAATATGGGGGATGGTCGAATGAAACGCGGCGGTCGATGCAATGTTTACGATGGCGCCTTTACGCGCGCCGATCATCCCCGGAAGAACGGCTCGGCAGCACAGGAACATGGCGCGGAGATTTACCTCGAACGAGCGGTCCCACTCCTGCTCGGTGAATTCGAGGAAGTTCTTGCAGATCAGATAGCCGGCATTATTGACCAGGATATCGATGTGACCGAACTGTTCAGTGACCTGGCCAACAAGACTTTCGACTTCTTCGTTCTTCGAAATGTCCGCCACGACCTGAAGACTTGGTCCTCCGAGATCCTCTAGAGACGCCGCGGCACGTGCCAAGCCCGCCGCATTGACGTCGTTAATCACGACGCTGGCGCCATATTCAGCGAGCGTTCTGGCGATGGCGAGGCCTATTCCCTGCGCGCTGCCGGTGACAATCGCAACGCGCTGTTTCAGCATCGACCCATGGCCAACACTAGCGGTCGCCAGCCGCGATACTCGCTATTCATTCAATACCTCCGCATGACAGGTTGAAAGCTCATACGCGCGGTGTACCTTCTGTTTCGTTAGTCAATATCTCTTGATCAAAACCTAAACTTTGGACCAAATTTGCTCCGCCGTTGACAACGAGCCAGCGTGTCATACACTGGGGTTGCTGCCAATCCAAAAGACGAAACATCCGCGGTCGATCATTCACCATTACCTGCATGGGAGGTTCGTCATGTTCAAAGTCGCTTCCGCGTTTCTTGGCCTTGCCCTGGCCGTTTCCGTGGGCACGCCGGATGCCGCCGCACAGGAGTTGCCGCGCACCCACCTCAAGGTGCACGGCATGTGGAGCAGCCTGAGCGGCGATAAACTGGTCATGCGGCCATTTTGGACCAAGCACGTGCAGAAGGCTTCCGGCGGCAAGATAACGGCCGATTACACGACCTTCGACCAGCTGGGCCTCAAGGGTGGCGAGATTCTGCGGCTGCTCAAGCTTGGCGTCCTTGATTTCGGGTCGGGCAATCACTCCCAGATGGCGTCCGATTTCCCCGAGTTTAACGGCACCGAGCTGTGGGGCGTGATTCAGGACATGGATACCTTGAAAAAGGCGGTCGCGGCCTACTCGCCGGTTCTCGACAAGCTCATGCAGGAAAAGTACGGCGCCAAGTTGCTGTTCATGTGGCCCAACCCGCCGAGCATCATGTTCTGCCGCGACCCGATTACCTCGATCGACGATCTCAAGGGCAGGAAGATCCGTGCCTACTCCGCGCCGCTGTCGGACTTCCTTGAGGGCGCGGGCGCCGTGCCGGTGTCGGTGGCATTCGGCGAGGTGGTGACGGCGCTTCAGCGCGGCACCCTCGATTGCGGCGTCACCGGGTCGCTGTCGGGCAACACGTCGAAGTGGTGGGAAGTCACCAAATACCTCTACAACCTGCCGGGCGGCATCTCCACCTGGTTCAGCGCGGTCAACGTGAACAGCTGGAACCGGCTCGATCCGGCGGTGCGGGACTTTCTGACCAAGGAGTTCGACCAGCTGCGGGATGACTTGTGGGCGAACGGCATCATGCAGATGGACCAGGGCATTACCTGCAATACCGGCAAGGGCCCCTGCACGATTGGCATCAAGGCCAACATGACGCTCGTCGAAGGCAGTGCGTCCGATAAGGCGAAGCTTTCGGCCATCAGCAAGGCCAATGTGGTGTCGCGCTGGGCCAAGCGTTGCGGCGCGGAATGCGTCGCCATCTGGAACGAGACGATCGGCAAGGTCGTTGGCATGACGGCCGAGATTAAGTGATCGGTTGCAGCGAGGGTGTCCTTGTTGCCCTGTCTTAAGAAGTCGCTTGATTCCGGATGCCGCGACCACGGCATCCGGAATAACAAGCCAAACTATATGCAGCGAATTTTTGGGGCGCCACACTAGGTGGTCATCGATCTGGCGCGGCGGCTGGCCCACCGCATGTCCCAGGCAGCGGGGCTGATCGTCCTCGTGACCGCCCTCGTGGTTTTCGTCGACGTCGTGCTGCGCCAGGCGTTCTCGGCGCCGATCGGCGGGGTCTCGGAGCTCGCCGGCTACGGCCTGGCGATCGTCACCGCCTGGGGCTTGTCCGATGCATTCCTGCACCGGACACATATCCGCATCGACGTGGTCTACCAACTCATGCCCGCCGGCATCCGCGCCGGTCTCGACCTGATTGCGATGCTGGCGATGCTCGCGACGATGACCTACCTGGGCAAGCTCGCCATCGATATGTGGCTGCTGGCCGTCGAGTTCAAATCGCGCTCCTCGCAGCCCTTGTTCATCCCGCTGGCGCTGATTCAGGGCCTGTGGGTCATCGGCATCCTGGTCTTCATCGCGGTCATGGCCGTGGTGGCCCTATCGGTCGGGCGCGAGTTGGCGCGCGGCAACCTCTCCGCGGTTCAAAAATTGCTCTCGCCGCCGGCCCCGCGCGAGGTGATCGAGGAAGAAGTCGCGAGGCTCAAGCGGCGCGGGGGCGGCGCGGCCTGACAGACCATGATCCTCGTTGCATTCGTTGTGTTCATGGGCATGCTGGCGTTGTCGGTACATGTGGCGACAGCGCTCGGCGTCTCGGCGTTCGTGCTGGCCGAGATATACTCGACGCTGCCGATCCTGCGCGCCGCCGGCGAGATTGTCTGGACCGGGGGCAGCGGCTTTATTCTCGTCTCCGTCCCGCTCTACATCCTGCTCGGTGAGATCCTGCTGCGCTCGGGCGTCGCGGACGGCATGTACAACGCCATCACACGCTGGCTGTCTTGGCTGCCGGGCGGGCTGATGCACGCGAACGTCTTTGCCTCGGCGATGTTCGCGGCGACGTCCGGATCGAGCGTGGCGACCGCGGCGACCATTGGCACGGTGGCGCTGCCGCAAATGGACAAGGAAGCCTACAACCGGCCGCTGTTTCTCGGCTCGATCGTGGCTGGCGGGACGCTCGGCATACTGATCCCGCCTTCGATCGCCCTGATCATTTATGGCGTGCTGACCGACAACTCCATTCCGCGCCTCTATCTTGCCGGTATCGTTCCCGGGATTATACTGAGCGGGATATTTTCACTCAGCATCACGGTCCTGTGCATCTTTCGGCCGGGTTGGGGCGGGCGGCCCAGGCGGTCGACCTGGACCGAGCGCTTTTCCGTACTCCCGGACCTGTGGCCGCCGGTGCTGATTTTCCTGGTCGTCATCGGGACGATTTACACCGGTTTTGCGACGGCGACCGAATCGGCCGCCTTCGGCGTCGTCGCCGCCCTCCTGGTCGCCGCGGTCAAGGGCAGGTTGCGGATGCCGATGTTGATGGAGGCGCTCGAGAGCACGGTGCGCGTCACCAGCATGGTGATGATCATCGTCTTGTTCGCCTTCATTTTCAATTTCGTCATCAATACCATCGGACTGGTGCAGCAACTGGTCGATACGGTGACGACCCTTCAGCTGACGAAGTACCAGACGCTGTTGGCGGTGGTCACCATGTTCATCATCCTTGGCTGTTTCATGGAGACAATGACGATGTTGATCGCCATCGTGCCGACGACGACCCAGGTCATGGTCGGAGTCGGATTCGATGGCGTTTGGTTCGGCATCGTCATCGTCCTACTGATGGAGATGGCACTGATTACGCCGCCGGTGGGGATGAACCTGTTCGTCATCCAGGGGCTGCGCAGCGACCTGCGGTTTCCGGAAGTAGCCCGGGGAAGCGTGCCGTTCATATTCTGCGTCGCGTTAATGACCCTCCTGCTGACGCTCGTTCCGGAACTGGCCCTGTATCTGCCCGACCGTGTTTTCAATTAGATGCGATGAGACTATGACAGTAGACTTGAATTCGATCCAAAAATACCGGCAAACAATAAGTCAATAACATGAGTATCGATCTTGTAATAAGACAGGGAACCATCCTGGACGGAACCGCTTCCGAGGCGTATCAGGCCGATCTGGCAATCGAAAAGGGACGGATTGTCGATATCGGACGGATTGAAGCGAATGATGCTGCCTCGCTGGATGCGGAAGGCATGTATGTGACTCCCGGCTTCATCGATATTCACAGCCATTCCGACTGGACCTTGCTGGTCGATCCCAGAGCGGTTAGTGCAGTTCACCAAGGGGTGACCCTGGAGGTCTTGGGAAACTGCGGTTACGGTTGCTTCCCGGTGAAGAATCCCGAGATTTCGAAACAGATCATACTTGGCTTCAGCGACGATATTCCCTTGGACTGGAGTGGGACGGCTTCCTATTTCGATCGTCTGGAAAAGGCCGGTCCTGCCGTCAATGTGGTGAGCCTGGTGCCGAACGGGCAGCTGCGGTTGTCCACCATGGGCTTCAGCCCCGACCCTGCCTCGCCACGGCAAGCATCGGAAATGCGGGTGCTGCTCGAGAAATCCCTCGAGGAAGGCGCCTGGGGCTACTCCACGGGGCTCGAATATGTTTCCGAATCAGGCGCTTCCGAGCACGAAGTCACCGAACTCTGCAGGACCGTCAAAAGCCACGGTGGGCTTTATGCAACCCATACCCGCAATCGGGGCGCCTCGGGTGCGGTGGAAGCCGTCGAGGAAGCAATACGCACGGCGCGAATGAGCGGCGTACGTCTCCAGATATCACACCTGCTACCGCGCCGGCCGGAGGATTGCGAACGCTGTATCGAAGCCGTCGATACGGCACGAGAAAACGGACTTGACGTTCACTTCGACATGCACACCCGAAGTTTCGGCATAGCCTACCTTCATTTCGCACTGCCCCACTGGTTGAACCCGGAACCCGAGTCGCTGCGGCAACAACTTGCCGATCCGAAGGTACGGAACAAAATAAAACAATCCCCCACCATTCTGAATTCAAGAACTGACTGGAACAGCACCATCCTCCTGGACAACCCCATTTGGCCGCAATACGCCCACAGAAGCATCGGCGAGATTGCTTCCGAACGTGGCCAGGATGCGCTTGATGCCGTCTACGATCTGTTGCTGGAAAATCCCCAACGAATGCACGAGTTCATGGCTGTCGCGCAGTCGACCTACAGCGAGCGACAGCAACAGGATGTTTTCACCCATCCGTTGTGCATGCCTGCTTCGGATGCCACGGCTCTGTCAACGGATGGTCCCCTGGCCAGCTCTACGTTTCACGGAGCCTACACTTGGGCAGCCTGGTTCTACCGGTTCATGGTCCGTGAAAAGAAGGCACTCACGCCGGAAGAAGCGGTCTACAAATTGACCGGACTTCCGGCCACCATCCTGGGCCTTGGGGACAGGGGCGTCTTGCGATCGGGAGCCTGGGCGGACATCGCCATCTTCGATCCTGAAACGTTCGGCGAGCGGGGTACGACTTTCGAGCCCAATCAGCTTGCCGAAGGCATGCGGGATGTTCTTGTCAACGGAAAGCTCACTTTGAAACAGGGAAAACTAACCGGCGAGCGTAAAGGAAAAGTAATTAGAAGGGAGAAAAATAGTTAGAAAACTAAATCCTCATCGCCAACGATTACAACGAGATCATCGTCAGTGCCGGCGTCATCGGCCTGTGCGAGGGCTTCGAGTTGGCGAAGCTCGGACACCAGACCCGGAACGTCGACAAGCTCCCCGCCGCGGGCGATGGCTCGACCTCCAACACCTGCGCACCATCCGGTTGCACGGTATTGTCAGAGTAATTTGAATTGAGCCTCCTGAAGGAGTTCTTTAGTTTCCGACAATGGCAACACGACTGAAAGGAAACAGGGTGGGCGCGGGACTTGTCGACGGTAAGGTAGCGCTGGTCACCGGGGCGGCGAACGGGTTGGGGCTCGGCATCGTGCGCCGGCTGGCCGAAGAGGGGGCCATCGGCGTGGGTCTCGATCTGGCCGAGCCCGGGGAGCCGCTGCCCGCCTCCTGGCAACACCGGCGCTGCGACGTGTCGGACGAACGCGGGCTGGCCGAGGCGTTCGATCTTGTCGCGCGGGACTTCGGCCGGCTCGACATCGTGGTGGCGAACGCCGGCGTGGTGCCGCCATGGCGCGAGACGGCCGAGATCGATTTCGCGGAGTGGGACCGGGCTTTCGCAATCAACGTGCGCGGCGTTGCGGCGACCATCAAGCATGCGGTGCCCCTGATGAAGGCCGGCGGCGGTTCGATTGTCGTTACCGGTTCCCTGAATTCCTGGCGAGGCGATCCCAATATTTGCCTCTATGTCGCGACCAAGCATGCCGTTCTCGGCATCGTGCGGTCGACCGCGCTCGACCTGGGGCGCTTCGATATTCGGGTCAATGCCCTGGCCCCGGGGCCTATCGCCACCGAGGCCCTGATCGGGCGTGTGCGGTCGCGGGCCGCGGCGGGCGGGCTTCCGCTAGACCAGGCGCTCGAGACCCTCGCCCGTGGCACCGCCCTCGGCCGCATGGCGACCATCGAGGACGTTGCCAATGGGGCGCTCTATTTCGCCAGTTCCCTATCCGCCGGTACGACGGGACAGATATTGCCGATTGACGGCGGCCTGTAGCGCCGCGCAACGGAAAAGGACGGGCGATGCAGGATCTATCGGACAAGACCATTCTGGTGACCGGCAGCTCCAAGGGGATCGGGGCGGCGATCGCCCAATCGCTCGTCCAGTCGGGGGCCCATGTGATCGCCCACTATAACACCGACCGGGCGGGCGCCGAGGCGGCGGTGGCCGATGCGCCGGCCGAGCGGGTCAAGCTGGTGCAGGCGGAGCTGGGGGACACGGCGGCGATCGAGGCCCTGTGGCGGGAGGTACTCGACTGGCGGGGCCGGATCGACGTCCTGGTCAACAACGCCGCCATCATGCGCATGACCGGCGGCATCGACGACGGCGACGACGCCTGGGACCGGGTGTGGGACGAGGCCTGGCGGGTCAACGTGCTGGCCCCGTGCCGACTGATGCGCAACGCGGTGCGCCACTACACAGCCAATGGCGGCGGTATGCTCGTCACCATATCGAGCTGGGCGGCCCAGCGGGGTCCCGGCAATCCGGCGCTGCTGACCTATTCGGCCACCAAGGCGGCGGTGATGGCGGCGACGAAGACCATCGCGCGCAACTATGCCCGGGACAACGTTCTCGCCTATGTCATCGCGCCGGGGGTGGTGCGGACTCAGATGTCTGTCGATGCGGCCGAGGCGACCGGCGGCGAGGCGGCGGTCAGCGCCGGCCTGGCCATGGGGGAATGGATACCGCCGGCGGATCTTGCCAGCCTGACCACGTTCCTCTGCGCCGGCACCTGCCGCCACCTCTCCGGCGCGACCCTCGACGTCAACGGCGCCAGTTACATTCGCTGAGTTCTGGGCGATGCACGGGCGGGTCTCAGACCCGCCCCTACGCACTATCGCACGCACACTCCCGTGCGCAGGGGCCGGTCTCAGACCGGCCCGCTTCAAACGCATTCGGTGATCCAGGGGAATTGAAGGGTGAGTCCAATTGCTCTCCGCCCTCAGTCCCCAATCTGGGCGGCGCGCCGTTCCAGGTAGAAGCCATAGGCGGGCGGCAGGACCGCGTGGGGATCGTCAAGGCCGAGCGCCAGGGCCGCGTGTAGGCCCAATTGGGGTTGGCGATCAGCGCCCGCCCCAGGGCGATCAAATCGGCCTTCCCGTCGGTGAGGATTCGTTCCGCCTGATGCGACTCCATAATCAGGCCGACGGCCATGGTCCTGATGTCCGCGCCCTTGCGGATCACTTCGGCGTAGGGCACCTGATGCCCTTTGGCGATTTTGGCCGTGGGGAGGGACGCCGGGCCACTCATGCCGCCCGAGGAGCAATCGATCACGTCGACGCCCCGCGCCTTAAGCGCCTTCGCGAGCGCCACCGAATCCTCGATTTCCAGACCGCCGGGGACGTTGTCGACGCTCGACGCGCGGTAAAATAACGGCCGATCGTCCGCTCACACCGCGCGGACAGCCTCGCTAACCAACAAGGGAAATGCCATGCGTCCATCCGGGGTGCCGCCGTACCGATCGGTCCGCTGGTTGGAGAGGGGCGACAGGAAGGAATGGATCAGATAGCCGTGGGCGCCATGGATTTCGATGACGTCGAAACCCGCTTTCACGGCCCGTACGGCGGCCTTCGCGAATGCATCGACGAGGTCCAGGATCTCGGCCTCGGTCAACGCGTGAGGCAGCGGATAGCCATCGCGCTCGGGCAGGGCGCTTGGCCCGACGGTTTGCCATCCGGGCTGTTCGCTCTCATCGGTGAGGTGGGCCGCCCCCTCCCACGGCAAGGCGCAGCTACCGCGGCGTCCGGAATGACCGATCTGAATGCCGGCGGCGGCACCGTGGGATTTGTACAGGTGCGCGATCTCGGCGAGGCCGGGGATCTGGCCGTCGTCCCAGATCCCGGTGCAGCGGTGGGTAATCCGGCCACCCGGTGTCACCCCGCCTTATTCACCCAAGGGGCCTGAAATGACTGGCGCGCGGCGGATTTTGACGTAAAATCAATGTGCTAGAAGGATTCACAACAAACCTCCGCCGTGCGCCATGGGTGAAACGCTATCTCTGTTCGGTTCCTCGTTCAACAAGTCCCTTCGCATCGAATCCCGACCCGAGCGGCTGACCGGGGAACCGGGGGCCGTGCTCTTGCGCGAGATCATGGAGCGCACCCGGATCATCGAGTGGCTGACCGAGCGGTTGCACGATCCGCGCAAGGCCGATCGTGTCACCTATCCCCTGGCCGATCTGCTGCGCACGGTTCTGCTTCTCTTTGGCCAGGGTTGGCACGACCAAGACGACGCCGACGCGCTCCGCCATGATGCGGGCCTACGCCTGGCTGCAAGCGGTTCACGGGGTGTCACGCCGTTGTCCACCGAGGCGCACCTGGCCTCGCAACCCACGCTGTCGCGTCTGATCGCGCTTCTGAGCACGCCGGAGGCCCGCACTGTGCTCCATGAGGCGATCACCGAGCTCGCGGGGCGGCGGTTCCGGGGCCTGCGCGGCGGTCACCGGCAGCGATATCTGACCATCGACGTGGACAGCCTGCCGATCGAGGTCCACGGCCATCAACCCGGCTCGGCCTGGAACGGCCATTACCATCAGCGCATGTACCACCCTTTGGTGGCCAGCATCGCCGAAACCGGCGACCTTCTGGACGCTCGTTTACGGGAGGGCAACGCCCACACCGCCGAGGGGGCGCTGGACTTCATCCTTGATCTCGTGGACCGAGCCGAAGAGACGCTGTGCCAAGTCGCTCTGGTGCGCATCGACGCTGGGTTCCCCAGCGATCCCCTGCTGTCGGGCCTGGAGCGTCGCGGGACGCCCTATGTTGCCCGATTGCGGACCAACAAGGTCCTGGACCGCATGGCTCAGCCCTGTCTTGGACGGCCGCCGGGACGGCCTCCGGCAGAGCCGCGGACGTGGTTCCACGAGATGACCTGCCGGGCGAAGTCGTGGTCGAAAGAGCGCCGAGTGGTCCTGGTGGTGTTGGAACGGCCAGACCAATTTCTGGTTGATCACTTCTGGCTGATCACCAGCCTTGATGCCGGGGCCGTGCCGGCGGCCGATCTCCTGGATCACTACCGCCAGCGCGGCCGTGCCGAGGCCCACATGGGCGAACTCATGGACGTGATGGACCCGGCGCTGTCGTCCGCGTCGCGAAGGAAGCGTCATTACCGGGGGCGCTGCCTGCCGGAGCGCGAGAGCACGGTCGATGCCTTCGCTCACAACGAGGTCGTCCTGTTGCTCAACATCCTGGCCTATGAACTGGTTCATGCCGGGCGGTGCCTGATGGAGACTGCGACCGGCGAGGGGTGGAGCCTTCGCCGGTTCCGCGAGCGCGTTCTGCGCGCCGCCGCCCGGGTCGTCGTTTCCGGCCGACGCATCACCATGGTCATCGGGGAAACATTCGCCCGCTTCTGGCAACGGCTCTGGCCGCGCTTGGAACGCTTGCGATACGCCGACCCGTAACCCCGTCCAAGTCGGCCAGCTAGACTTCAAGCCACCGCCGGATCGCCGGTGGCGGTCCCGCTCGCCTCCACGGCGGCTTCTTCACGCCTTTCATGCCTCAAGTGGCTATCGCACAGCTGGGGAAGCACCCGTGACTCGCCAGCCGCGAATGACCCTGCAACGAGACTCGCATCACATGCAGAAAAGTCTACGGCAAGGGGGTTGGTGAATAAGCCGGGGTCACACCGGTCGCCTCGACGAACCCAAGACCGACGCCGCCGAGGGCGAACCTGGCATGATGCTGTTGATGCCAGTCCCGGACCCGCCCCTCGACTGCCTGATACTGGCACATGGGTGAGACGACGATCCGGTTCCTGAGGGTCAGGCCGCGCAGTTCAAGGGGCTCGAACAACAGCGGTCGGGTCATAAAGCCTCAAGGCCAGCCGGGTATGGGAAGGGGTGGTGTCAAGCAGCGAGACGGCAGTCAAGCCGCGCCATCAGGGCGTCGAGCTCGTTCATGATGGATTTGAGCCTGTCGACCCGTTGCGCGCCCTCCGCGCCGAGGTCGCGGAACGGGGTCAGCGGCGGGCGAACGTCGCCCATCGGATAGCCGGCCGCAGAGGCCAGGGCCTTGGAATAGCACTGGTGGCCGTAGGTCGGATGGCCCTCGCCGATGATGGCCTGCATTCTGTCGATCAGACGCTGGACTTTCTTGGCGTCCTCGACCCGGCCTTCGGCCATGAAGTCGCAAAAGCGATGGGAGGCCCGCGGGATATAGTTGCCATAGGGATTGACGTAGCCGACCGCGCCCAGCAAGTAGGATTCGACCACCCGCTCGCCGGCAAAGACGTTCATGACCCCGTCCGTTGCCTCGACGATGTCGAACACCCGCGCGCCGTCCATGCTGGCTTCCTTGATGTAGCGGACCTGCTCGAAGGCAGCCGTGAGGCGCGCGACCAGCGTGGCGGACATGTCCACGTTGGAGGTGAAGGGATTGTTGTAGAGCATGATCGGCAGCGAGACCGCCTCGCAGATCGCCTTGTAATAGTTGAAGATTTCGTCCTCGGTCGGCGTGTAGTAGTAGGGCGGGATGATCATCAATCCGTCGGCGCCCATGGCTTCCGCCTCGGCCGAATAGCGTACTGCGGTCGGAGTATGGGCGTTCATGGACCCGACCAGCACCGGGATACGGCCGGCGATGTGCTTCACCGTCGATTCGACGAATTCCGAGCGTTCGTCGTCGGTGACGGTCAGGAATTCGCCGGTGCTGCCCAGGATGATGATGCCGGGAACCCCGACCGCAAGCTGCCAGTCCAGAAAGGTCTTCCAGCGGGGAATATCGATCGCCGAACCGTCGTCGGTAAAGGGCGTGATGGTAACCGTGTAGCTGCCGCGGAATGTCTTGGTCATGGCTTGGTCTCCTACTCGGCCGCCGCCTTCAGCCCCCGGTGTTTGCGCAGGTACGCGCGCCAGGTCATCGCCCAACCATTAGGGTCCTCGAGCACCGCGCCCTTGAGCTGCTTGATCGCCTGATTGTGGGGCGCCGTCTTGACCAGTTCCGGATCCGCGTAGGCTTCTTCTGAGATCTTGGCGACGACGGCGATCCAGCGGTCGACGTCCTCGACTGACCATAGTTCGCCGGCCTCCGGCGTGAAGGGTTCCGGCACCACCCAGGGCTCGTGGCTCATCCACCAGGGATCGATCCCATAGTCCGCCATCCTGTTGGCCACGTCGGCGGTGCCGACGCCGGTCTCTTCCTTCATGGGACCAACACCCCAGCGGGTCATCTCCATGCGGAACTGGGTCAGCCCGGGATGGGATTTCTCGACGCCGCGGATCTGGCTGAGCTTCTTGTCGATATAGTTGTTGGTCAGGACCGATATGTCCGAGGCTTCCTGTATGCCTTCCGCGCCCATGGCCCGGGCCCAGGCATAGGCCTTCACGATCTGGGGAACGTTGCCCCAGAATTCGCGGATCTTGCCGGTGCTTTGGGGCCGGTCCTCGTCGAGGCGGTAGGTTCCGTCCTCCTCGACGATGACGGGCGTCGGCAGGTAGGGCGCAAGCTCGGCCGAGCAACCGTAGGCGCCGACCGCCGGGCCGCCGCCGCCCTTCGGTGCGCCAAACGTCTTGTGCAGCATGAACATGCAGGCATCGAAACCAAGCTCGCGGGCGCACAATTTGCCCATCACGCCATTGAAGTTGGCATGATCGTAGAAGCAAAGGGCGCCCGCCTCCTTGACCAGCCGGACCCATTCCTTGACGTCGGGATTGTAGATTCCCATGTCGTCCGGATTGCCGACCATCAAGGCCGCCGTTCGCTCAGAGATCGCCGCCTTCAGGGCGTCGAGCGACGGATAGCCGTTAGCCTCCAACGGCAGCGTAATGACCTTGAATCCCGCCGCGGCAGCGGTCGCGGAGTTGCAGGGATGGGCCTGAATCGTGGTGATGACCTCGTCCCGCTGGGCAAGCTCCCCACGAGCCGAGAAATAGGCCCGCGTTACCGCGGCATGGGTATAGGCCGCATCGGCACCGCCGCCAGGCTGAAACACGAACTGATCCATGCCCGAAAGCTCGCGCAGGATCAGATCCAGGCCATGGATGATCTCGAGCACCCCTTGCAGGGTGTCGGGATGCTGCAGGGGATGCGCCTCCGCCAGCTCCGGGCGGGCGGCCAGCATCTCGCCGAGCCTGGAATTGTACTTCATGGTGCAGGTGCCGAAGAGGCTGACCCCCATCATGCCCAGGGTTTCCTGGCTCAGATGGAGGTAGTGCCGCTGGACCTCGAACTCGGACATCTCGGGCAGCGCCGGGCTGTCCTCGCGGCGCATCGTCGCGGGGATCAGATCCTTGGCGTGACCGACCACGTCGACGACCTCCGGTTCCGGGCCAGCGAAGACTTGGCCGCGGGCGCCGGGCCGACTTAGCTCCATGACAACGGGCTCGTCCCAGACGGGGGCGTGATAGGCGCGCGGTTTGGTGGGTCCGGTCATGGCCTGACGACCTCCCTAATGGCATTGGCAAGGCGGGTCAGATTCGTCCGCCGTGTGGATTTCGGTGACGCAATAGAGGGCGCTTTGACCAAGCTCGGGCAGCTCCCGGGACAGGTCCTTGCCGCCGAAGATCCCATGCACGGAGCGGAGCGCCTCATTCACTTCGGCGACGGTCTTGCCGCTGTCGTCGAAATTGACCACGAATTCCTTGAAGAACCCGTCGGGCCACAAGATCCGGACGCCCTTGATGGCCGCCAGCCGCCGGGCCGCGAAGGTGGCCTTGGAGACGATCAGCGCACCGACCTCGCGGAAGCCCTCGGGGCCGAGGAGGCTCATATAGATGGCGTTGGCGATGGCCCACAGATAGACCGAAGTGCCGGTCCAATCCTTGCCCTCGTCGCGCATGCCGTAGGACGTTTGGTGCGACGACGCGAGGCTGAAACCGAACTGCCCCGGCTGGGTGGTCTCGGCGATCGATACCAGGAAGCCATTGAACTCGCGGACGTAGCGTTCCTGGTCGGACGAGGCGATAAAGCCGCCCACGCCGCCGCCGCAGTTCATGTGAACGCCCAACGGCTGCGTCGATCCGACGACGATATCGGCGCCGTAGTCCGCCGGCGCCTTGAGCACGCCAAGGGAGATCGGATCGACCCCGACAATGGTTTCGGCGCCCTGAGCGCGGGCCATCTGGGCGATGTCGCCGGCGGCGGACTCGATGATGCCGAGATAGGAGGGGGTTTCGAAATAGACCGCGGCGATATCGGGGCCGAGCTTGGACTGCAGGTCCGCAAGGTCGATCCGCCCGGTCGCGCCGTCGGCCTCGACCAGCACCACCTCGATATGGCGGGCCATCTCGGTCGGCTGGCAGTAGGTCCGAATGACCGACAGCCGTTCCGGGTCCGACAGCCGTGGCACCAACACCTTTCGCCGGCCGGTGAGCCGTGCCGCCATCCGGATCGCGTGCCCGGCCGCGCAGCCCCAGCTATAGACCGGGAGCTGAACCACCTCGCACCCAACCAGTTCGCCCAACTGGCTGTTATATTCGAACCACGCCTGGTTGCGGCCATGATCCGACTGGGCCGAGCCCCACACCGGGGTCAGGAACTCGGTCCGGCCGACGATTTCGTCGACCACCGCGGGAACGTGGTGCTGCCAGCAGCCGGCGCCAAGGAAGTTGAGGCTGCGTTCGCAATCCTCGTTCTTGCGCAGGGTGGCCAGCATGTGACGCCGCAGATCGACTTCCGAGGTGAGCGCCGGCGGCAGGTTCAGCGGCGTAGAGCGAAAGTGATCGGCCGGTATCTGCTCGAACACCTGTTCGATCCGTTCGGCGCCGATTGCGGCCAGCATCCGTTCCTTTGCGCCGGGGGCCGAACTCCCCATCCAGGGGTGGGCTCGTGCTATGTTGGTCACGTAATCCTCCTCCGTCTGGTGATCCACATCAGACTGACACCGAGCGGCGCCCCGTTCAATGTCGCCGGCTCATGATTCCAGGCGCATCATCATCGTTTGCCCCGGTCCCGTGCGCACCCTGACATAGCCGGCCAGGTTGGCGTCGAGCTCCGGGTCCCCCGTATCGACCAGAAGCCTGGGTTCGGGCAAGGCAATCAACTTCTCGGTGCTGGCGACGATCGTGATGCCGTCGCGGCCGACCCGGCGAATGACCTCGGCGCTAAACTGCTGATTGCCTCGACCCAGCACGTATCCCTGACCGCCGGTTACGCCGAGCATGATTCGCGCCTCATGGCGTTCGATCAGGGCGACGATTTCCCGGTTGGCGATGTCCTTGCCGACGATCCGGCCGTCGCGCACGGCATCGACGCCAAGTAGGGTCTTCTCCAGGCCGAGCACGTCGGTGATCGCTTTCATCGTCGTGCCGGGTCCGATCAGATAGACCACACCGGGGGCCATCTCGGCCGCCAGTTCGGCGCCCGCGGCCCTGGCCGCGTCTTCGTCGGCGAGCGGCCCGCCACCCTTGGGCATTTGCACCAGCCCGCGTTCGAACGGTGCGCGCGCATAGCCATAGAGACGGGTGGCGATCCGGTCTCGACGGGTCGCGGTTTCATCCACGTCCAGGATTTCCACGTCGCGAAAGCGCACCCGCGCCCTGTCCTTCGCAAATTCCGCGATCAGCCGGCCCGCGGCCTCCGGGCTGGTGGCGAAGACCCCGGAATGCATCTTGACGCCGCAGGGGATTCCCAGCGCCGGTATCGCCTGCGTCACTTCGTCGGCGATGACACGGGCGGTGCCGTCACCGCCGGCGAACAGGATGATGTCGACCGCCGCGTTCCTCATCTGGCGAACCGCGGCGACGGTGTCGGCGGCCGAGGTCTCGTTCGCCGGCGCCTGGCCGAGAAGATCCGGATCGAAACCGGCTTCCGTAGCCGCCTCGCCTCCCATGGCGCCGCGAGGCGTCACGATCCGCGCCGCCGGGCATCGCGCCGCCAGGATGCTCAAGGCCCGTCGGGTGCGCGCCGCAGCACCAGGGACGGCGCCCAATTCGCGGGCCCGTGCCAAGATCGCCGGCCCGTCGGTTCCCTTCAGTCCCACCGCGCCCCCCATGCCGGCGATGGGGTTGACGATCAGCCCGATCGTCGGGCCATGGCTCATCCCCGACCTCGCCACGGCATTCCATCGGGGGCACGGTTCGGCGCGGGCCGTTCCATCACGCTGGTTCCGCAATTCATATTGGTGCTCTACTATGGTGCCAGAAAGAAGCTCGCTGCCGAATTCGGCCACGCGGAAGGGCATGCGGCGCGTTGCCGGTCACGTACCCGATCTCGCAATCTTCGGGATGAACCCGAAGCCTCGCAATGAATCCACGCAGGAGGAATATCCATGAAAAAGCACATTGGCGCTTTTGTCGGTATCGCCGCGGCGGCGGTGATCGCGACCACGGCCTGGGCGGACGATCTACGTTACGCCCTCAAGACGGAAACGCCGTCGATCGACCCCCACTGGTCGACCAACACGGCGTCCATCGAGATCGGCCGTCATATCTTCGACCACTTGATCGCCAAGGACGACTTGATGGGCCTGCAGCCCGGCCTCGCGGAGTCGTGGAAGCCGATCGACGACACCACTTGGGAGTTCAAGCTGCGCAAAGGCGTGAAGTGGCACGACGGCTCGCCGTTCACCGCCGACGACGTGATCTTCAGCTTTGAGCGCGCGACGACCATTCCCACCCCGACCAGCTTCAAACAGTATCTCGCCGCCTAAACGGCGATCAAGATCGACGACCACACCTTCCAGGTCAAGACGCCGGCACCCAATCCCCTGATGGAGACGGACCTGGCGGCCTTCGCCATCGTCTCCAAGAAGCACGCCCAAGGGGCGTCGACGGCGGACTTCAATTCGGGCAAGGCGACCATCGGCACCGGTCCCTACAAATTCGTCGAGTGGAAGCGGGGGGACCGCCTGGTCCTCGAGGCCAATCCCGACTACTGGGGCGGCAAGCCGGCCTGGGACCGGGTGGTCTTCAAGCCGATCAAGTCCGACGCGACCCGGGTCGCGGTCCTAAAAAGCGGCGACGTGGACATCATCGACAAGGTTCCGACGACGGACATCAAGAGCCTGAGAAACGATCCCAAGGTGGTCATCAGCTCGGGCACCGGTAACCGTCCCTTCTATCTGTGGCTCGACAGCCGGCGCGACGTTTCGCCCTACGTGTGGAACAACGACGGCAGTCCGGCCTGGCCCAATCCGCTGCGCGACTGGAGGGTTCGCAAGGCGCTTTCCCTGGCCATCAACCGCCAGGGAATCGTCGATAGGGTCTTCGAGGGCTCGGCAACCGTGGCGACGCAATTGTTGCCGGAAGGGTTCTACGGCTACAACACCGACCTCAAGCCGGAACCCTACGATCCGGAGGGCGCCAAGAAGTTGCTGGCGGAGGCCGGATACCCGGACGGGTTCAAGGTGACGCTCCACAGCTCGTCCGGCGGTTACCTCAATGACATCAGTGTCGCCGAGGCGACGGCCCAGATGTGGACCCAGATCGGCGTCAAGACCGAGGTAGTGCTCAATCCCAAACAAGTGTTCTTTTCCAAGATTACCGGGAAAATGAACAACAGCCTGGCAATCCGCACCTACAGCGTGGCGTCCGGCGAGCCGTCGATCCAGCTCAAGGCCGTCGTCCACACCGGCCCCCTCAAGGGAACCGAGTACTGTTGCCAACCGACGGGAATGAGCAACCCCCGAACCGACGCCCTGATCGAAGAGGCGGTCGTCACCATCGACAAAAACAAGCGCGAGCAGTTGTTCAAGGATGCGATCGGGATTGCCGTCAAGGACGTCGGAATCTCGCCCTTGTACTTCGAGGTCTACACCTGGGCGTCCCGCCCAGGGCTGAAGTACACGACGCGACTCGACGGCTTCAACATGGCGGTGAACGTCGTAAAGACCAAGTAACTCCCGCGATCGCGGACGGCCTCTCCAGGTGAGGCCGTCCGCACTTTTCTTGCAACTGACGTGGAAGCAAGCTCGTGACGGTCTTCATCATCCGTCGGCTGTTGCAGAGCCTGTTAGTGGTCTTGGTCATGACGGTGCTCGTCTTCTTCGGCGTCATGGTGATCGGCAATCCGGCGGATATCCTGATCAGCGAGGATTGCATCGGCGATTGTTACGTCAGGGCGGTACAATTCCTGGGTCTCGATCGGCCGGTCTACGAGCAGTATTTCGTTTTCCTGATGAATGCGGTCCAGGGCGACCTCGGCGATTCATTCCAGTTCGGCATCTCGGCCCTGGAGGTGATCCTGGAGCGCATGCCGGCAACCCTGGAGCTGGCCGTCTCGGCCATGCTGATCACCGTGGTCGTCGGCATCCCGCTCGGCATGTGGGCGGGCCTCAGGCCCGAATCCGTCAGCGGCAGGCTTATCATGGGCGGCTCGATCCTCGGCTTCAGCCTGCCCAACTTCTGGGTCAGCATCATGCTCATCGTGATCTTCGCCGTTGAGCTGGGGTGGTTGCCGGCCTCCGGCCGGGGTGAGACGGTCGCGGTTCTGGGTCTCGATTTCAGCTTCCTCACCTTGGACGGACTCGCCCATCTGGTCCTTCCGGCGGTCAGCCTGTCCTTGATCTTCACTTCCCTGGTCATCCGCATGACCCGCTCCGGCACCCGCGAGACCATGTTCCTCGACTTCGTCAAGTTCGCCCGTGCCAAGGGGGTGTCGACGGCGCGCATCATCTTCGTCCACGTGCTCAAGAACATCTTGCTGCCAGTTGTTACCGTGCTCGGCCTCGAACTCGGCGGTCTCATCGCCTTCGCGGTCGTCACCGAGACCGTCTTTGCCTGGCCCGGCATGGGCAAGCTGCTGATCGATTCGATCGACAATTTGGACCGGCCCATCGTGGTCGGCTACCTCATGCTCACCGTCTGCATCTTCAGCGTCATCAATCTGGCGGTCGATCTCCTGTATGCGGTGATCGATCCCCGGGTGCGGCTGCAAGAGGCCAAGGCATGACCCAACCGGCCTTAAAACCTTCGCTGGCGGCCGTGCGGGAGGCCGAAGAAGCGGCCGCCATTGAAACCCCCTTCCGCCGATTCCTCGCCGATTATTGCGAAAGCAAGGTCGCGATCGCTGCTTTTCTCGGCTTTGTGGCGGTCTTTTTCGTCGCCATGGCCTGCCCCTGGATATCGCCGACCGATCCCTACGATCTGTTGCAGGTGAGTATCCTCGAAAACCGCTTGCCGCCGGGCTCGGCGCGGTCCTCCGACGGGATGATCTATTGGCTGGGCACCGACGGTCAGGGCCGCGACATGCTGAGCGGCATATTCTATGGCCTGAGGATCAGCCTGTTCGTCGGCGTCTCCAGCGGCTTCATCGCCCTCGTGGTGGTCATGTGCGTCGGGCTTGCTGCCGCCTACTTTGGCGGACGGGTGGACAGCGTCATCATGCGGGTCGTCGACCTGCAGCTCAGCATCCCGACAATCCTGGTCGCACTGATCCTGCTCGCCATTCTGGGCCGGGGGGTGGACAAGATCATCATCGCCCTGGTCATCGTCCAGTGGGCGTATTATGCGCGGATCATCCGCAGTCAGGCGCTGGCCGAACGACGCCGCGAATACATCGAAGCGGTCCAATGCCTGACCCTGGGACATCGCCGGATCATGTTCCGCCACCTGCTGCCCAACTGCATGCCGCCCCTGATCGTCGTCGGCACGGTGCAGGTGGGCCACGCGATCGCCCTGGAGGCGACCCTGTCGTTCCTGGGCCTCGGCCTGCCGCCGACGGAACCGTCCCTCGGCCTCCTCATCGCCAATGGGTTCGAATACGTGCTGAGCGGCCGCTATTGGATCAGCTTCTATCCCGGCATGGCGCTGTTGATCACCATCGCCACCATCAACCTGATGGGCGATCAGTTGCGCGATGTCCTCAATCCCCGGCTTCAGAAGTAGCTGATCGCGGCGGCGAAACTTGAACTGAGAGGAACCCCATGAGACTCAATCTACTGGGCACCGGCGTGCCCGAGCCATCTTTGAAACGGGCGTCTTCGAGCTACCTGATACGCACCGGCGACGACGTCATCCTGTTCGACCACGGCCCCGGCGCCTATCACCGCCTGAAGGAACTGGGCGTCTACTGCACCGAGGTGACCCACGTTTTCATCACCCACCTGCACTTCGACCACTGTGCCGACCTGATAAGCCTGTTCCTCAACCGCTGGGACGTGGGTGCGGGAAACGTACCGCCGATGAAGATTTACGGCCCCCCCGGCATCCAGCAATTCATGGACCGGCTGTTCGGTCCCGAGGGCGCCTTCAACCTGGACTTGGAGGCGCGGACCCAACACTGGTCGAGCGTCGCCCTCTACCAATGGCGGGGCGGGGATGGGAAGCGCGCCCGTCCGGGCACCGAAGTGACCGAGCTCGCCGAAAGCGACGTCGTCGAAGGCGATGGCTGGCGGTTGACCCTGGCCAACGTGCCCCACATGCAACCCTATCTGATCTGCTACGCCTATCGTCTGGAGGGCCCCGACGGCGTCTTCGCCTATTCCGGCGATGCGGCACCCTGCAAGGCCATGCACGAGCTCGCCCATCAGGCGGACGTACTGGTGCACATGTGCATCAGATTGGACGAAAAGCACACCGACTCGTCGGTCCGCGACGAGACCAAGTCCAGACTTGCCGCCATGCCCCACCGGGCGCTCGCCGCCCTGGCCCGCGACGCCGGGGTCAAGACCCTGGTCGCCAGCCACTTCCCCCCGGGCACCGATCGGGACGGAATGCGCGAACGAACCATCGCCGACATGCACGAGATCTACGACGGCACCCTGATTTGGGGCGAAGACCTGATGGAGATCCCGGTCACCAGGAGCTGATACGTCGGCGCCTCTTCGATACCATTTCGGGACGGGGACGGGCGGGTCTCAGACCCGCCCCTACGAAAGCATCTTGAGTGCGTAGGGGCCGGTCTCAGACCGGCCCGCCTCTACCGCCCGTCGCCAGAAAATCGTCGACCAGGTCCATGAAGAGGACTGGCTTCTCCAGGTGCACGGCGTGGGCGCAGCCGGGCACCACGGCGAGACGGCAATCGGGGATCCCCCGCCACAGGTCGAGGAGGTGGTGGGGCGCGATCGAACGGTCCCGATCGCCGCCAATCGCCAAGGTCGGGGCGGCGATCTCGCCCAACCGATCCCGCGCGCTCCATCCCTGCATGGTCCTCATGGCCGCCACGGCACTGCTCGCCAACGCGCCGTCGCCGGCGGCGCGGCAAGGGGCGTAGGCCGGGCTTTTCTCGCCGTCGACGAACCAATGTTAACGGCGGAGGAATAATGCACCACGCGAGGCGGCCGGGCGGTCCGGTCGCGGCGGCGCAAAATTGTGCCACTCATGGTCCCTTGTCGGTTGCGACGAGGGGCAGGAGATGTACGGCGTGGAGCTCTATGCGGCGGTTCGACTGGCGGTTGTCGACGAGGGTCTGAGCCATCACGAGGCGGGCCGGCGGTTCGGCATCGACCGCCGGACGGTGAAGAAGATGCTGAGCTATTCGGCGCCGCCGGGATACCGCCGGACGAAGCCGGTCAGGCGGCCGAAGCTGGACGGGTTCACCGGCATCGTCGACGCGATCCTGGAGGCGGACACGGATCCGGACGTGCCGCGCAAGCAGCGTCACACGGCGCATCGGATCTTCGAGCGGCTACGGGACGAGCACGGGTTCACCGGCGGCTACACCATTGTGAAGGACTATGTGCGTTCCCGGCGGCAATCGACGCGCGAGGCCTTCGTGCCGCTGCATCACCCGCCGGGCCATGCCCAGGTCGACTTCGGCGAGGCGGTGGTGGAGGTCGGGGGCAGGCGGGAGAAGGTCGCCTTCTTCTGCCTGATCCTGCCCCATTCCAACCTCTGGTTCGTCAAGGCGTATCCCCGGGAGACGACGGAGGCCTTCCTGGACGGCCATGTCAGCGCCTTCGCCTTCCTCGGCGGGGTTCCGCGCTCGATCCTCTACGACAACACGACCCTGGCGGTGGCACGGATCCTGGGCGACGGCACGCGTCGGCGCACGCAGGCGTTCACGCATCTGCAATCGCACTACCTGTTCCGCGACCGCTTCGGCCGGCCCGGCAAGGGCAACGACAAGGGCAAGGTGGAGGCCCTGGTGAAGACGGCACGGCGCCGGTTCATGGTGCCGATCCCGAAGGTGCACGACCTGTCGGTCCTGAACGAGCGGCTGATGGCGCGCTGCCTGGAGCGGCTCGACGCGCTGGAGGCAGGCGACCGGGCGACGGCATTGTTGGGCGACCTCGACGCCCTGCGCGATCTGCCGGCGGTTCCCTTCGAGGCCTGCGAGCATGTGCCGGGCCAGATCTTGTCCACGGCCCTGGTGCGCTACCGGCTGGTGGACTACTCGGCGCCGACGGTGCACGCCCACAAGAAGGTCATGGTGAAGGGCTATGTCGACCGGGTCGAGATCGCGCTCGGCGCCGAGATCGTCGCCCGCCATCGGCGCTCCTATGTCCGCGGCGACGTCATCTACGAGCCGCTGCACTATCTGTCGCTGCTGGAGAAGAAGCCGGGCGCCCTGGACCAGGCGGCGCCGCTGCGGGGATGGAAGCTCGATCCCGCCTTCGACACGCTGCGCCGCCTCCTCGAAGCCCGCTTCGGCCCGCGCGGCAAGCGCGAATACATCCAGGTGCTGCGCCTGCACGAAGACTTCCCGGCACGCCAAGTGGCGGCCGCGGTGCGCGACGCGGTGAAGCGGCGCCTGATCGGCTTCGATGCGGTCAAGCATCTCCTGCTGGCGCGCATCGAGAGGCGGCCCGTGCATCTCGACCTGTCGCGCTATCCGCACTTGCCCCAGCCCTTCGTCGCCGCCACGCGGAGCGCCGACTACGCCACCCTGCTGGCCGGAGGGGCCGGCCATGGCTGAGGCCCCCCGCATCCTGCTCGAACATCACCTGAAGAGGCTGAAGCTGCCGACCTTCCTGCGGGAATACGAGAAACTGGCGCGCCAGTGCGCGGCCGAGGGCCTGGATCATGTGCAGTTCCTCGCCCGACTGGTGGAGCTGGAGCTGATCGACCGCGAGCGCCGCCTCGTCGAGCGCCGCATCAGGCAGGCCGGGTTCCCTGTCGTCAAACAGCTCGAGAGCTTCGACTTCAAGGCAATCCCGAGCCTCAACAAGATGCTGGTGCTGGATCTCGCGCGCGGCGAGTACATCACGCGCCGTGAGAACGTAATCCTGCTCGGCCCAAGCGGCGTCGGGAAGACGCATGTCGCTCTCGCCCTCGGCCTCGCCGCCTGCCAGAAGGGCCTTTCCGTGCGCTTCGCCACAGCCTCCCATCTGGTCCACGAGCTGATCGAGGCACGCGACGAGAAGAGGCTGCTCCGCCTCCAGGACCAGCTCGCCAGGGTCAATCTCCTGATCGTCGACGAGCTCGGATACGTGCCCCTCTCGCAGACCGGAAGCGAGCTGCTGTTCGACGTCTTCAGCCGGCGCTACGAGAACGGCGCCACCATCGTGACCTCAAACCTGCCCTTCCAGGAATGGACGACGGTCTTCGCCAGCGAGCGCCTCACCGGCGCGCTGCTCGACCGCATCACCCACCATGTCCATATCCTGGAGATGAACGGCGAGAGCTACCGGCTCAAGCAGAGCCGGTCACGACACCGGCAACCGTCCGAATAACCCCCCGCTTGCCCGCGTGGGCCCACAGGCCCCTCCCACGCGCGGGCCGCCGCCAGCCGCGCGGAGGGCGCGTCGCCCCGCGCGCGGGTCCCTCCCATGGACTACGCGGACAAGCTACCACCGAGCCCGTGGTACATTTTTGCGCCGCCGCCCCGGTACATATTCCCGCCGCCGTTGACAAACCAGGTGGCGACGATGCGGTCCGCCGTCGCCTCGATCCCCTCGGCCGCGATGCGGGCGATGGTTTCCTCGACGGTTTCGAATCGCTCAGGCAATCCGGACTGGCACGCGGTGCCGTAGAGGATCAGGCGCGAGATTCGGGATGGCGCGTCGAGTGCCACCTGCTGGACGATCATGCCGCCCATGGAGTGGCCCATGAGGCGGCAGCGCTCGATCCCCAGCCCGTCCATGAACTCGATCAGGGCGGCGGCGAACCCCGCCACCGTCTCGGGGACCGGGAGTGCGGCGCTGCCGGCAAAGCCCGGGAGGTCCGGCAGGATGACCTGGAAGCGTCGGGCGAAGTGCTCGGCCACGGCGCCCCAGTAGCCGCCGCCGCCGAGAAAGCCGTGCACCAGGACCAGGGCCTCCCCCGTTCCCATGCGCCGGTAGTTCAGCATCCCTAGGACTCCCGCCGTCCGCCGAAAATGGTAGCGGCATCGAGCATCGATCGGAAGCGTGTCCATTGATCCCGGGACGGGATGGGGCACATGGTGTGTCCCGGCACGGGTCAAGGTCCGTTCGGGTGCGAGAAGACGGCCATTCGGTACGCGCCGTCGGCAATCGCCCTTCGTCCTTCCATAGCACTGAGAGTAGCGGGGACCGGCCTTGGATTGCGCGTCGGCAGGGCCGGACGCACAATGGGGTGTCGTGACCCTATGGAGGACGAGACGCGTGACGGCCGGCCCTCGCCGCGGTCGTCATGGAGAAACGGAGATCGACGATGCCTCGATTGAGCCCTTGGTCGGTTGCGGGCCTCCTTGTCCTGACCCTGGTTTCCTCACCCGCCGTTGCGCAACCGACGTCCTGGGAGGCGCACAACCAGGCCGGGCGCAAGGCCTTCGGGGCCGGCGACGAGGTGGCCACCGAGCGCCACTTCCGGGCGGCGCTCGAAGCGGCGGAGGCGTTCGCGCCCGACGATCCGCGATGGCCCGAATCCCTCTACCAACTGGGCCAGATCCTTGCCTTGCTCGGCCGGCCCGCCGAGGCCGAACCGCACCTGAAGCGGGCGCTCGCCCTGGTCGAGGGATCAAAAGGCGCCGACCACCCCGACGTCGCCGGGCACCTGGACAACCTGGCCAAGCTCTACCGAAACCTGGAGCGGGCGGTGGAAGCCGATGCGCCGGTCAAGCGGGCAAGTGAAATTCGGGCAAAGCCGCCCGACGCGGAACACCTGTGGACCGGCCACATGTCAACAGGATCTACAGCCTACGAGCAAAGCCGCTACACAGAGGCGGAGATCCAACTTGGGTTCGCGCTCGCGGTGGCGGAGGAATTTGGGCCACGGGACCCACGACTGGCCAAGACCCTGTACACCCTGGCGCAGCTCTATCGCGTTCAGGGCCGATACCCCGAGGCCGAACAGCTGTACAAGCGCTCGCTGGCTATCCGAGAAGTGGCTTTGGGAGCCGAACACCCTGACGTCGGAATCAGCCTCAACAACCTGGCCTCGGTTTACCAATCCCAGGGCAAGTACGCCGAGGCCGAGCCGCTATACAATCGGTCCCTGGCGATCTACGAGAAGGCCTGGGGAGGCGAACATCGGGAGGTGGGTACAACCCTCAACAACCTGGCTTCGCTCTACAGCATGCAGGGCAAGTTCGCCGAAGCCAAGCCACTTTACTTGCGGTCCCTGGCGATTCGGGAATTGACACTGGGTGCTGATCATCCCGATGTAGCCACAAGCCTTAACAATTTAGCCTGGCTCTACAAAGCCCAGGGCAGGCATGCTGAGGCCGAGCCACTCTACTTGCGCTCGCTGGCGATCTTGGAACGGGCACTGGGCGCTGATCATCCCGACGTATCCACCAGACTCAACAACTTGGCCGCCCTCTATCACGACCAAGGCAAGTACGACGATGCCGAGCCGCTTCTCGAGCGCTCGCTGGCGAGCCGGGAAAAGGCCTTAGGTCCCGAGCACCCGGATGTAGGGACAAGCCTCAACAACTTGGCCGAACTTTTTCGTACCCAGGGCAAGTACGAAGACGCCGAGCCGCTCTATGAGCGCTCGCGGGCCATCTTGGAACCGGCGTTGGGGGCGGATCATCCCAAGGTGGCGGCAAGCCTCGACAACCTAGCCCAGCTGTACCACGCCCAGGGCAGGTACGCGGATGCCGAGCCGCTTTATGAGCGCTCGCTGGCGATCCGGGAAAAGGCCTTAGGTCCCGAGCACCCGGATGTAGGGACAAGCCTCAACAACTTGGCCGAACTTTTTCGTACCCAGGGCAAGTACGAAGACGCCGAGCCGCTCTATGAGCGCTCGCTGGCGATCTTGGAAAAGACCTTGGGGCCGGTGCACCCGGACGTGGGAGTCAGCCTCCACAACCTGGCCAACCTCTATCACGACCAAGGCAAGTACGCCGGGGTCGAACCGCTCTACCAGCGCTCGCTGGCGATCTTGGAAAAGACCTTGGGGCCGGAACACCCGCGCGTGGGAACCAGCCTCAACAGCCTAGCGGAGGTTTACCGTGACCAGGGCCGTTACGCCGAGGCCGAGCCGCTCTATGAGCGCTCGGTATCGATCACCGAAATGGCCTTGGGGCCGGCACATCCGGAAGTGGCCGGCGGACTAAACAACCTGGCCAACCTCTATCACGACCAAGGCAAGTACGCCGAGGCCGAGCCGATGTACAAGCGCGCCTTGATGATCCAGGAAAGGGCCTTGGGTCCGGAGCACCCCGCGGTCGCAGCGAACCTCTACAATCTGGCTGCGCTCTATCATGCCCTAGGCCGATACCCCGAGGCCGATTCGCTGCTCAAACGCTCCCTGAGGATCACCGAAAAAGCCCTCGGTCCGGAACACCTCGACATGGCGCTAAGCCTCAACTGGCTGGCAAAGCTCCGGCATGCCCAAGGGCGGAACGCCGAAGCCGAATCCCTTCACAAGCGCTCGCTGGCGATCGCCGAGAAAGCCCTCAGTGCAGAGCACCCCAGCGTCGGACAGGTGCTCCACGACCTGGCGAAGCTCTACCAAGCCCAAGGCCGAATTTCCGAGGCGCAAGTGCTCCACGAGCGGGCGTTAGGGATCCGGAAAGAGTCCCTGGGTGAGGAACATCCGGATGTGGGGGAAAGCCTCAACAGTCTGGCCATTCTGTACCAATCCCAGGGCAAGCACGCCGAAGCCGAGGAACTCTTCCAGCGCTCCCTGGCGATCCGGGAAAAGGCCCTGGACGCGGCGCACCCGCACGTTGCGCAGACTCTTGTGGATTACGCCGCCCTGCTTCGGGAAATTGGGCGCGGCGAAGAGGCGGAGAAGCTGGATGCCCGCGCCAGCGCGATCCGCGCCAAGGGCAAAAAGTGAAGCTGAGAACGAAGATGCCTCGATTGAGACCTTGGTTACTTGCAAGCGCCCTTATCCTGGCCCTGATCTGCTCGCCCGCGTTCGCGCAGCCCGCCTCTTGGGAGGCGCACACCCAGGCCGGGCGCAAGGCCTTCGGGGCCGGCGACGAGGCCGCCACCGAGCGCCACTTCCGGGCGGCCCTCGAAGCGGCGGAGGCGTTCGCGCCCGACGATCCGCGACGGCCCGAGTCTCTCTATCAGTTGGGCCAGATCCTGGCCGTTCTCGGCCGAACCGCCGAGGCCGAGCCGTACCTGAAGCGGGCATTGGCCTTGGTCGAGGAAATCAAGGGCGCGAACCATCCTCACGTCGCCGGGCATCTGGAGAACTTGGCCGGGCTGTATCGGGAGCTTGGGCGAGAGAGGGATGCTGCCGCACTCATCGGTCGGGCGTGGAATATTCGGGAAAACTCGGCCGACACAAATCACTTACGGACAAACAGCAATTCAAACAAGGTGCAAGGCCGACATGCGGACGCGGAGCGCTCGTGGACCAGCTACATGAAGGACGCCAGGGTAGCGGACTCCCTAGGCCGCTACGTGGACGCTGAGGCCTATCTTTTGGCCGCGGTACAAGTTGCGAATTCATTTGGAGTGCATGATTCACGACTGGCTAGCGCTTCTCACGAACTGGCTCTTCTTTACCGAACGCAAGGCAATTATCCGGACGCCGAGCCGCTTTTCCGGCACGCATTGTCGATCTACGAAATAATCTTGGGAACAGAACATCCACATGTTGCAGTCGTCATAAACGCTCTTGCCATGAACTATCACCCCGGCTTATTCACCAACCCCCTTGCCGTAGACTTTTCTGCATGTGATGCGAGTCTCGTTGCAGGGTCATTCGCGGCTGGCGAGTCACGGGTGCTTCCCCAGCTGTGCGATAGCCACTTGAGGCATGAAAGGCGTGAAGAAGCCGCCGTGGAGGCGAGCGGGACCGCCACCGGCGATCCGGCGGTGGCTTGAAGTCTAGCTGGCCGACTTGGACGGGGTTACGGGTCGGCGTATCGCAAGCGTTCCAAGCGCGGCCAGAGCCGTTGCCAGAAGCGGGCGAATGTTTCCCCGATGACCATGGTGATGCGTCGGCCGGAAACGACGACCCGGGCGGCGGCGCGCAGAACGCGCTCGCGGAACCGGCGAAGGCTCCACCCCTCGCCGGTCGCAGTCTCCATCAGGCACCGCCCGGCATGAACCAGTTCATAGGCCAGGATGTTGAGCAACAGGACGACCTCGTTGTGAGCGAAGGCATCGACCGTGCTCTCGCGCTCCGGCAGGCAGCGCCCCCGGTAATGACGCTTCCTTCGCGACGCGGACGACAGCGCCGGGTCCATCACGTCCATGAGTTCGCCCATGTGGGCCTCGGCACGGCCGCGCTGGCGGTAGTGATCCAGGAGATCGGCCGCCGGCACGGCCCCGGCATCAAGGCTGGTGATCAGCCAGAAGTGATCAACCAGAAATTGGTCTGGCCGTTCCAACACCACCAGGACCACTCGGCGCTCTTTCGACCACGACTTCGCCCGGCAGGTCATCTCGTGGAACCACGTCCGCGGCTCTGCCGGAGGCCGTCCCGGCGGCCGTCCAAGACAGGGCTGAGCCATGCGGTCCAGGACCTTGTTGGTCCGCAATCGGGCAACATAGGGCGTCCCGCGACGCTCCAGGCCCGACAGCAGGGGATCGCTGGGGAACCCAGCGTCGATGCGCACCAGAGCGACTTGGCACAGCGTCTCTTCGGCTCGGTCCACGAGATCAAGGATGAAGTCCGGCGCCCCCTCGGCGGTGTGGGCGTTGCCCTCCCGTAAACGAGCGTCCAGAAGGTCGCCGGTTTCGGCGATGCTGGCCACCAAAGGGTGGTACATGCGCTGATGGTAATGGCCGTTCCAGGCCGAGCCGGGTTGATGGCCGTGGACCTCGATCGGCAGGCTGTCCACGTCGATGGTCAGATATCGCTGCCGGTGACCGCCGCGCAGGCCCCGGAACCGCCGCCCCGCGAGCTCGGTGATCGCCTCATGGAGCACAGTGCGGGCCTCCGGCGTGCTCAGAAGCGCGATCAGACGCGACAGCGTGGGTTGCGAGGCCAGGTGCGCCTCGGTGGACAACGGCGTGACACCCCGTGAACCGCTTGCAGCCAGGCGTAGGCCCGCATCATGGCGGAGCGCGTCGGCGTCGTCTTGGTCGTGCCAACCCTGGCCAAAGAGAAGCAGAACCGTGCGCAGCAGATCGGCCAGGGGATAGGTGACACGATCGGCCTTGCGCGGATCGTGCAACCGCTCGGTCAGCCACTCGATGATCCGGGTGCGCTCCATGATCTCGCGCAAGAGCACGGCCCCCGGTTCCCCGGTCAGCCGCTCGGGTCGGGATTCGATGCGAAGGGACTTGTTGAACGAGGAACCGAACAGAGATAGCGTTTCACCCATGGCGCACGGCGGAGGTTTGTTGTGAATCCTTCTAGCACATTGATTTTACGTCAAAATCCGCCGCGCGCCAGTCATTTCAGGCCCCTTGGGTGAATAAGGCGGGATCACTACATGGGCGGTTACGACGATGCCGAGCCGCTATACAAGCGCTCGCTGGCAATTCGGACACGGGCTTTCGGCGCGGAACATTTGGAGGTGGGGGAGAGCCTCAACAATTTGGCGTGGCTGTACGACGACAAGGGCAGGTACGAAGAGGCTGAGCCACTTTATAAGCGCGCCCTAAGAATTTACGAATTGGCCGTCGGGTCGGATCACGCAAGCGTGGGGCAGATTGTCCACAATCTGGCCGCCCTTTACCAAGACCAGGGAAGATACCCCGAGGCCGAGCCGCTTTACGAGCGTTCGCTCGCCATTCGTGAAAGGACCTTGGGACCCGAACACCCGGATGTGGCACAAAGCCTCTTAGGCCTTGCCTTGAACCACATGCGCAAGGGCTCTTACGCAGGGGCCTTGTCACTTATCAAGCGTTCGCTTTCGATCTATGAAAAGGCCTTGGGGCCAGAGCACCCGGACGTTGCGATCAGCCTAAACAACCTGGCCGGTCTTTACCATTCCCAGGAGAAATACGCAGAGGCCGAGCGGCTGTACGAGCGCTCGCTGGCGATCCGGGAAAAGGCCTTGAGGCCGGAGCACCCGGACGTTGCGATCAGCCTCAACGACCTGGGGGAGCTATACCGCGTCCAGGGCCGGTTCGCCGAGGCCGAGCCATTCCTGAAGCGCTCACTGGCGATTACGGAGAAGGCCTTGGGGGTCGAGCACCCGCACGTGACCACCGTCCGTGAGAACTACGCCGCCCTGCTTCGGCAAACCGGGCGGGGCGATGAGGCGGAGACGCTGGAGACCCGCGCCAAGGGCACCAAGTGAACCTGTCCAGTCTCGGAAGCTGCGTGGTGCATCGCGCACCGTTGGGCGGCATTCGGCCCTCCTTCTTTCGCGGTCCCGGGGATGTCCGGGACCGGCCTTGGATTGCGCGCCTTGAGACCCGGACGCACAATGGGTTGGGGGAGGATGGGCCCATGAGGTGGCAAGGGTGCGGAGGCATGGAAAGGCGGCTGCTAGCGGTGCTGGCGGCCATGGCCATCGCCGTGGCCTCCCCGGCCACCGCCGAGGACCCCTTCGGCGTCGCGGTGATCATCGGCAACAAGGGCTACGGGCCAGGCATCCCCCAGGTTTCCTTCGCCCATAACGACGCCGAGGATTTCAAGCGCTACGTCACCGGGGTCCTGGGCTTCCGGCCCGGCAACATTGTCGATCTCCGCGACGCCACCCAGGCCCAGATGACGTCGGCCTTCGGCAACGAGCGCACCCACGAGGGCAAGTTGTGGCGCTTCCTCCGACCCGGGCGATCCCACGTGGTGGTGTTTTATTCCGGCCACGGGGTGCCGGGGCTGAAGGACCGGCGGGGCTACCTGCTGCCGGTGGACGCCGACCCCAACACGCCGGAGATCAACGGCTATCCCGTCGACCTGCTGTATTCGAATCTGGCCAAGCTCAAAGCCAAATCGGTGCGGGTTTACCTGGACGCCTGCTTTTCCGGCAATTCGCCCGGCGGCATGCTGATCCGCGCCGCCTCGGGGCTGTCCATCAAGCCCCGGGTACCGGAACAGGCCTCGGGCCTGGTGGTGCTGACGGCGGCCCAGGGAGACGAGGTGGCGAGCTGGGACGAGGAGGCCCGGCGCGGCCTTTTCACCCGCCACCTGCTGGCCGCCCTCTATGGGGCCGCCGACAAGGACCGCCACGGCAACGGTGACGGCCAGGTCACGGTGGGCGAGGCGAAGGCCTATCTGGACTCGGAGATGACCTACGCCGCCCGGCGCCTCTTCGGGCGCCTGCAGCACGCCACGGTGATCGGCGGGGCGTCCACCGTGCTCGCCACCGTGGCGCCACGGGGGAGGCCGGAACCCGCACCCGAGGCGGCTCCGCCGGCCCTCCCGGACAACCGTGCCCGGGCCGAACTTGAGGCCGCCGCTGTGGCGGCGGAGGTGGCGATGCGGCGGGCCATGGCCGAGGTGGCGCGCCTCCAGGCGCAACAAGAACAGGCGCGGACCGATCTGGCGCGGGCCAAGGCCTTGGCACGGAAGGGGTTGGCGACCCGGGCGAGCATGGAGCGGATCCGCAGGGAAGCGCGCAGCCGACAGTCGGCGCTCAGGACCGCCACTGCCGAACTGTCCAGGCGGTCCGAGGAATTGCGAACGGCGCGGGCCGCCCTGATCGACTTCGACAACGCCGCCGCCCCGTCGCCAGCTCCGCGGTCGGGCAACGTCATGTCGCTCGACCAGGTCCGCGCCGTATCGAAGAACGCCAACGTGCGGGCGGCACCCATGGTGACGGCCAGCAAAGTGGGTTATCTGGCCAAGGGAAGCCGGGTGGCGGTGACCGGCCAAACCACTGTCGACGGGGCCACCTGGTACCGGGTGGCGCTGGCCGACGGGCGCGGCGGCTACGTGTTCGGGCCGCTGCTGGAAAACCAGCAAATCGCCGCCGTGACGCCGTTCCCGAAGGCCGGCGTTCCCGCCGAGACGTTCAAGGACTGCGCGGACTGCGCGGACTTGGTGATGGTGCCGGCGGGCGCGTTCCAGATGGGCTCGCCGTCCTACGAGGCCGGTCGGCGGGATAACGAGGGCCCGGTCCGTGGGATTTGGATTGGCGCCTCTTTTGCCGTCGGCAAGCATGAAGTGACCCGAAGCCAGTTCGAGGCCTTCGTGCGCGGCACCGGTTATCGGGTGACTGGCTGCCGGATCTGGGACGGTGGCCGGTGGCAGGATGAATCGGGCAGGAGCTGGCGCGATCCCGGCTTCCCCCAGGAAGACCGTCACCCCGCGGTGTGTATCGGCTGGAAGGATGCGACAGCCTATGTGGAGTGGCTGAGCCGCAAGACCGGCGCGATCTATCGACTGCCGAGCGAGGCCGAATGGGAATACGCCGCGCGGGCCGGCACCACCACGGCCCGCCCGTGGGGCGAGTTCGACGATGCCCAATGCGCCCATGCCAACGCCGCCGACCAGACCTACAGCGACCGCTACACCGGCGACGACCAGGTCCACGAAGTCTGCGCGGACGGTCACGTGCATACCAGCCCCACCGGAAGCCTGTCCGCCAACGGCTTTGGCCTTCACGACGTCCTCGGCAACGTCTGGGAATGGACCAGCGACTGCTGGCACGAGAGCTATGGCGGCGCGCCCGCGGACGGCGCCGCCTGGATCGAGGGCGGCGACTGCGGGCGCCGGGTGCTGCGCGGCGGCTCCTGGTACAACCAGCCGCGGGACGTCCGCTCGGCCAACCGGGACTGGGGCAAGACCGACTCCCGCCTCACCAGCAGCGGCTTCAGGGTCGTGCGGGAGTTGCCATAGAACGGAAGATCAAGATTAACCACAGAGAACACAGAGAACACAGAGGATTCACAGAGAAAATAAAATTCAAAAATTAATTAACTCTTCTTCTCTGTGTCCATCTCTGTGCTCTCTGTGTTCTCTGTGGTTAATCTTAGAACGCATTTGTGCGAATCCGGATGTTGGAGCTACGCTGGACGCCCCCAGGCGCCCCGGCTGGAAAATTCCCCTCCCCCTTCCATAACCCCTTTCGTTCCTCCCTGGAGAACTCGGCGCGGGCGGCGCCTGTTGGGGGTGCCGCCCGCTCTTTTTCTCCGCAACCCGGACGGGAGACCGCGTCATGACCGGTGGCCACGACAATGCCATGACCGAGATCGCCCTGGCCCTTGCCATGGGGTTCTTCAGCGTCATGGTTCTGACCATGGTCTCCATGGGCGCCGGCGGGCCCGGAGAGCCAGCCAATGCATCGGTGGCGGCGCGCCTGGCGCCGGCGGCGGACGATGCGCCGGAAGCCGCGACCGTGCGGCCCCAGGCCGAGGACCGGGTGATATTCCTGCACCGGGGCCGCTTCTACGACGATGGTTTGAAACCCGTGGACCCGGCCCGCCTGACCGATGATGGCGGGCGGGTGATCCTGGCCTTCGACCCCCGGACACCCGTAGCCGAGGCCCTCGCCGCCCGCGCCCGCATCCCCCTTGCCGACCTCACCGTGACCGCCATGGACGCCCGGTGGCAGGCCGCGCTCGAACAACAGCTCGACTAAGGAGTCACCGCCATGACACGCTTTGCAGCCCGACGCACTTTCACCAGCACTCTTGCCAGTGCCCTTGCCACGGTTGCCGTCGCCGTTTGTGTGACATCCGGTGCCGCCGCCCGGCCGGCCGTCACTCCCGCGACCGAGTCCATCCAGGACCTGATCGTCGCCGAGGCGGCGCGGACGGCGGTGCCAGCCTCCCTGGCCCTGGCCGTCGCCCGAGCCGAGTCCGACTTTGACCCTGACCACGAGGGTCCCACGGGCGCCCGCGGCGTCATGCAGATCCTGCCCCGCCTGGCGCGGCAGGTGTACGACACGCCGCCCGACGACCTGTGGGATCCGAAAATCAACGTCCGCCTGGGCCTGCGCATCCTCGAGGACCTGATCCTGCGCCACGACGGTGACTGGGAAGAGGCCCTGGCCCGCTACGCCACCGGCCGCCCCGACCGGCCCCACCCCGAGGGCCGCGCCGCGTCGTCGATCCGCGACTACATCGCCCAGGTCATGCGCTGGGAGCGGCGCTACGCCGAGCAGGTGGCCGCGCGGGACGCCGTCGAGGGACGGCGGAGAACCGTCCTTGCCCACAGGACGGCCGATGCCAATGACTCGCGCCATGACCGGGACAACCGCGTGGTGACCACCGACGACGGCCGCTACGACGTGGTGGCGGCCCCGCCCAAGCCCCGGGGTCGGCCGCGAGTTCGGCCCAGGTGGGACGCGCGGCGGATCGGCTTCGACGATCTCGATGACGACCTCCGGGCGCGCCTGGAGGCGGCGCGGCGGTCCCTGGACGATTTCCCGATCCGACCCCGCCCGGCTCATTGGTGGCGCCGGGACCGGCGGCGGTTCTGAGGCCTGGAGGACAGCACCATGACCCCGTCCCTTTCCCGCCGCCGTGCCATCGCGGCCATCGCCGGACTGGCCCTGACGCCCCTTCTGGGCGGCTGCGCCAGCGCCCGGCCCCGCGCCCCCGTGGCCCAGGACCGGGAGTCCATCCAGACCCTGGTCCGCCGCGAGGCCCGCGGCATGGGCATCCCCGCCGACCTGGCCCTGGCGGTAGCCCATGCGGAGTCCAACTTCGACCCCGCCGCCGCCAGCCACAAGGGCGCTCGCGGCGTCATGCAGATCATGCCCGCCACCGCCTGGGGCGAATACCGCATCCATGCGGACTTGCTGTGGGACCCCCGGATCAACGTGCGCCTGGGGCTGCACTTCCTGGGCCGGCTGATCGATCGCTATCGGGGCCGTGTAGACCTGGCCCTGTCTTACTATAATGGCGGTTCGGCGGTGGGCGACCTGCCCCATGCGCGCGTCATCCCGGCAACCGCGCCCTACGTGCGACGGGTCCTGGAGTTGCGCCGGGAGTATCGGCGGCGCCTGTGGCGCGAGGGGAGAAGCGCGTGGAGCCAGGAGACGGGGACTCCCTTGTCATCGAGGAAGGCAAGAGCGGCGAGCTGAGCGCCGCCCTGCGCACAATCGCGGATGTCACCACCCATGACGGCGAACCCAAGTATTCAGAGCGCTGCTGCCGGACCCTGGCCCGGACCATCGCCTGTCGCACCTACGCCCCGGCGCTGTTGGAGCTGTGCCACCTGGTGGCGGCGGCCAGTGCCGCCGATCGCCGGGGCGGGCGCTACGAGCCCCTGTTCTGGGGCCCCTCGGCCCGGCCGGGCGCCTTCCGCGCCTTCTTCTCCGCCGCCGGCGTCCCGGGCCTGGCGGCGACCGAGGCCGGCATCACCCTGGACCTGGACGGCGGGACCTTCAGCGTCGCCTATTCGCGCATGCCATTCCTGGCCGCGCTGCTGGAGTTCCTGGTGACCGCGCTGGGTTACACGGCGGTGGACGAGGGTCTGGCGCCCCTGACCCCACCCCTGCCCGACGCCGCCGTGGTAGGCGAAGCCGCTAACGATTTGGCCCGGCGCCTGTACGACTGGCTGAAGGACCACTTGCCGACCGTCCAGGGGCATCGCAAATCCCGGGCCATGCTGGCCTTCCTCAAGGAACGCGGCGGCGACGCGTCTCCGGAGGCGGTGGATGACGGTGCGATCCTCGACTTCTGGCTACAGGTCTCGGCGGACCCGCCGCCGGGGACCGATTTCCGGGCTTACGCCACGGTGTTCCGCCTGGGTCTGGCCTTGGCCGTCATTCTGCGCCATGCCCGCGACCGGCGGGAAATCGACAGCCCCCGGCCCATCGGCACCGATTGGGAGGCGGGGGAGGTGGACCCGGCGGACATCGAACAGGCCGTCGCCGACGAGGCCATCGGGCCCCTGCAGGCCCTTGCCGAGCCGCCGGCGGCGGCGGTCACATTCCTCAACGGCCGCGAGGCCGGCGTGGCGGCGAGCGTGCTGGAGGCAGGGCGGGACGGCCCGCGGCTGACCCTTTCCGTGCTCCGCCACGCGGTCTTCGGCAAGGCCCAATCGCGGATCACCAACATCACCCGCAAGGACCCCGCGGCGGAGGACCTGGCCGCCTTCATCGAAAGGGCGGCGGAAGACGATTACGCGGGCCAGGTGACCGCCTACCGGGGCCTGCTGGCCCACCTGGAGCGGGTGCGCCTCGCGGCGCTCTTTCGCCAGGTGCGCCTGCGGCGGGCCGAGGCCATCGAGCTGGTCCTGGCCCTTGCCCCGGACGCCGATCTGGGCGCCTTGCGAGACCGGATCGCGGGCGATGCCGAGCGGCAAACCGACTCCGAAGGCACCGTGGTAACCCTGGGCGGAGCCTCCCCCGCCGGGCGGTTCCTCGATGCCCTCGCCGTCCCCGACAGCTTGCCCGACGCCGATCTGGTGGAGCTGATGCAGCGGGCCCGGGCGGCCTTTGGCGGTATCGCCCGGCGCGGTTTCCGGGACGAGGACCTGGCGGACGAAGACGTGGCCGCGGGCTATGCCGCCGCCATCGCGCCCCTGGGCCGCATTCAGGCGGCGATGGCGGCCGTGCTGGCGCGGCTCGACGGCGCGGGCGCCGATGCCGACGGCTGGTTCGCCGCCGACCGCTCCCTGTTCACCCGCCAGTTCCGGACCCTTTACGGAGTCGACCATGGCCGATGACCGACACCCCCTGAGTCCGGCCGCCATCGACCTGGCGGAACGGGCGCTGGACGTCCTGGATGACACGGACCACCTTCAGGACGGCGTACAGGCCGCAGCGCCGCGCGCGGTCGCTTTCGGCGAACTTTACGCCTATGCCACCGACCCGGCCTATCAGGCGAGCCCAGCCCTCACCCAAGCCTTGGGCCGCGACCTGGCCCTGCGCCGGGATCTGGAGCGTCTGCTTCGCAACACCGCGACCCAGCATCTGCCCCGGGTGGCCGCCGCCAGCAGCGGCGCGATCCAGGCCCGGGAGACCGAGACCTGCCGCATCGCCTTCCGCCCGTCGCGGGCCGACCCGGGCCAGATCTACGTGATCCTTGAAATGAAGGCGCCGGGCGCCGAAGCGCCGTCGGTGCTGTTCGCCTTTTCCCCGGACCGCCGCTGGGTGCGGCTGCCCCTGCCGGAGGCGTCCGACGGACGAATTCAGGTGCTGCTGGACGCGGATTCGGAAGTGCTTCAGGCCCTGCGGGACATCCACACGGAGGTCTACCTCACGTGAGCCGGGTTCGCGTCGCCATCCTCACCACCGCTGGCCCGGTTTCCGTGCAGCGCATCACCGAAGAGGACCCGGATGTGGATTCGGTGGTCTGCCTGGCCGGCAAGGCCGTCGCCCTGCCCATCAGTCCCGCCTACAACGCCTTCGTCCGCGAACCCACGGGGGTCATCCAACGGGCCTTCGGCGGGGCCGCCTACCGGGTCGACCTGTCGGCCCCGGTCACCGAGGGCTATAGCTGGCAGCTCGCCCTCTACGCCGCCCATGCCCTGGCCGCCGCCGGCCGCCTGGCCGGCCCGGACGATGCCGCCGATGTTCTGGTCCTTGTCACGGGCGAAGTGGACCGGGACCTGAAGGTTTCCGCCGTCGACCACGTGGCCGAGAAGGTGCGGGCGGCGGAAGGGGTGCTTGCGGAGGCGCGGGAAGCGGGCTTGCCCGTGATCGTTGCCCTTCCCGCCGCCAACCCGGCGTCGTCGCCCGAGGGCTGCCGGTTTGTAGCGACGGAAACGGTGGACGACCTGTTGCGGACCGTCGGGCTCGGCGGCCAAGGTTCGCCCGTCCACGGATCGACCGACCCGGGCGGCGAGAGCGGCGGCCGGCGTCTTTTCATGGTTGGCGGAGTCGCCGTTGTGGTCCTGGCGACGGCTCTCGCGGGTTTTTGGTACACGCGCGCCCGAGAACCCATCGTACCGACACCCGTGGCGGCGCCCGCCAGTCCCGCGCCGGCGCCGGCGGAATCTCGGAACCTTGGGCCCGCGGACATCACCATCGAACTGATCGAACACCGCCCGCCCCGGGGCAGCACCTGCGCGGCCCTGCTCATCGGATCCGCCGAGGCGGTCCCCGTGCCCGTCCCCCGCGAGGCCGACGGCCGGTTCAAACCCAGCAACGGAGAAGGCCTCTGCCGCCTGGAGGTCCGTGCCCGTGCGGCGGAGGGCATAACGCTGTCGATCTCCAACATCGTGTGGACCGAAAGCCGGCGCGGCGCCCGTGCCCCGTCCGAGACGCCGCCGCCGTCCGCTGAGCCCGACTGCGGCGCCATTGCCATGATCTTGCCCCTGCCCCGCCGCCTGGCCCTGCCGGCCACCCTGAGCCTTGTCGTGGAAGGCTGCCCGGCCACCATGGAAAGTGTCGCAACCAAGGCCGAGGGCCAACCGAAACCCAGCGAAAGCTGCCGAGACGTGCCGGTCACGCACCGCGTGGTTCGCACGGGCCCGACACCATGACAGGGCGGGCAGCGTTAGCGGGAACATCGGCCGATGCTATGATCCGGCGGATCCGCGTTCTTGGCCGTTCATAGCCCGAAGAGGAGACGGGACCATGAATCGAATCTTGCGAATTACCCTTTGTTGCCTTGCCGCGCTCGCGGTCACCGCGCCGGCCGCCGAGGCCGATTTCTGGGAGGACGGCTACAAGAACTTTTTCGCCGACCGACCGAAGGTCGGCCACGCGCGATGGATTCAGTTGCAAAAGCAGGGTTGGGCCTACTTGCAGCGCCATGCCAAGGCGGGCAACGCGGAGGCAATGATCTACCTTGGACGAGTGTACTACTCCGCCGCCAACCAATTCTCGACCGGTTTCCACAAGGATGCCCGTGTCGCCTATCCGGGCGGGCGGGCCATCCGTGACACCGACGCCGGAACGAACCGGGCCGAAGGCTGTCGCTGGTACCTGAAGGCGGCCAATGCGGGCCACGTGGAAGGCATGGTACACGCAGCCGCCTGCCATGAGAATGGCTACGGCGTTCCCCAGAACAATCGGTCGGCGATCGCGTTGTATCGCCGCGCTGCGGAGAAGGGAAACTACAACGGGTCTTGGAACCTGGGCAAGCTGTATGCGGACAAGATCGGCGATTTCGCCAAGGCGCGGGAGTGGTACCAGTATGGAATCGACCGCGGCTTGGAGTACGGATTCTACGGGCTCGGCCGGCTGTGGGAGGAAGGCAAGGGCGGGCCGAAGGACCTCGCCAAGGCGCGCCAGCTTTACGAGCGAACCGAGTATCCCAAGGCCGCCAAGTACTACCTGGGCAAGATGTACGAGGATGGCCGCGGCGGCCCCAGGGACGAAGCCAAGGCGCTCGCCTTGTACAAGGAAGCCAGCGGCGACGAGGAAGTCGGCAACCTCGCGGTGTCGCGTATCAAGGCACTCGAAAACAAGGTGGCGGCAGCGAAAAAGCGTGCCGAGGAGGCACGCCGCGCGGCGCAACAGCGCAAGCAGGATGCGGCCCAAAAAGCCGAACAGGAACGCCGCAAGGCAGCCGAGCGCGCCGAGGCGGAACGAATCGCAAAACTCACCGCCGGCCTGCGCCAGGACAGCGGGTTCCGCAAGGTCGCGGTCGCCAACGCGGTCATACGCGCCCTGCCGGAGCGCAAGGCCAAGGCCGGCCGCAAGCTGGAGCGGGGCGAGCAGGTCCATGTCATCGGCGTCCTGCCCACGGGCTGGGTTCGGATCGCCGAGGAAGGCGCGCCCGTCGGCCGGCTGCACGAGTCGGCCTTGGAGGCCGCTTGAGTCCGCGCCGCGCCGCCGGCCGCACCGATGGCGGTGAGCGACTCCGACCTCAGGCCCATCGATGCGCCCTATGTCACCCTCAAGAACGCCAACGTGCGCGCCGCGCCCGCCGTCGCCGCCCAACGGGTCGCCACCCTGCCCGCGGGAACGCGGATCACCGCCCTCGGCCGGGTGAGAGGCAAGGACTGGATCCTGGTCGAGCGCGACGACCGGCGACTGGGCTACGTCTACGCGCCGCTGTTGGCGCCCGCCGAAGCCGTCGCGGCCACGGCGACAACGGGTCCCCTTGGCCGCTACCACGCCCTGGTCATCGGCAATTCCCGTTACCAGGATTTGCCGTCCCTGAAGACGGCGGCCGGGGATGCCCGCATGGTGGCCGCGACGCTGAAAGACGACTACGGGTTCGCCACCACCCTGCTTGTCGAGGCGACCCGGGTCGATATCATCTCCGCCCTCGACGACCTGCGCGCCCGCCTGAGGGAAGACGACAACCTTCTCATCTACTACGCCGGACACGGCTGGCTGGACGAGGAGGCGGACCGGGGATACTGGCTGCCGGTGGACGCCACGGAAGGCAGCCGGGTCAACTGGGTTTCCAACACCACCATCACCGACGCCCTGAAGGCGCTCAAATCCCGCACGTCCTGGTGATGGCGGACAGTTGCTATTCCGGCACCCTGACCCGGGGCCTCGGCCTGCGCAGCCGAACGCCGGACCACCTCGCGCAAATGGCCGGGAAGCGGTCGCGCACCGTGCTCACCTCGGGCGGCCTGGAGCCGGTCACCGACCGGGGCGGCGGCGATCATTCCGTGTTCGCCAAGGCCGTCCTCGATGCCCTGGCCGCCAACGACGGCGTTCTCGACGGCGCCCGCTTGTTCGGCCAGGTGGAGCGGGTGGTCAAGCTCGCCGCGCCCCAGGAACCCCGCTATTCGGACATCCGCTTCGCCGGCCACGAAGGCGGCGACTTCCTGTTCGCTCGCCGGAAGTAGGCGGCTGTGTCGGAAGTGTAAGTAAAACAACAATGGAAGATTAACCACTGAGAACGCAGAGAACACAAAGAAGAGAAATTTTACACCTTCTAAATTCTGAGTTTAATTTTTTCTTTCTCTGTGAATACTCTGTGTTCTCTGTGTTCTCTGTGGTTAAATTCGAGTGGTCTGCATGCGCTCCGCTGTTGACCGCTGGACGGGGCCGAATTTAAACCCCCCATGATCGCCCGACCCGCCCCGTCGAAAAACCCCTCTCCCCCTTTCATAGTCCCCTCCAGGCAAACCCAATGGAGGTGGCGTCATGTCCACGCATCGATCTTCTTCGGCCCCGGCATGCCGCCGCGCGGCGGCGGCCGTGCTGGTCTCGCTTCTCGCCGCGGCCTGCAACACCACCGGCGGCGCGCCCGCCGAAGGGATCGGCTTCCGCGAAGCCCGGTTCCAGGACATGGCCGCCATGCGCGCCTACCGGGCCTGCATTGACGATGCCCGCAAAATGGACGACGAGGCCCGGACCCGGGGCAACCCGGGGGGCTATCTCGCCAGTGCCCGGCTGATTGAAAGCTGCGAGGCGGACCTGGGACCCGAGGCGGCCACCATCGCCCGGGAAGAGCGCATGCGGGCCTATGCCCTGAGCGCGCTCAACTATTTTAAGGGCGGCGATGTGAGCGCCGCGCGGGCCAACCTGGAGCGCTTCAAGCAGGCGTTCCCGGGCCAGGACCTGTACATCACCGGCGGCGCGTCGTTCGTCGACACCATGGAGGTGCTGACCAGCGGCAAGCCCGTGCCGCCGCCCCACCTGCCCAACTTGCTCAACGTGGACGACCGGCTGACCGCCGAAGTGCGCCGCGTCCACTTCTGGAAGCGCAACTGAACCGCCGATCAGGGGAGACCCCATCATGACCATCCAATCCCTTTCACGTCCCATTCGGCCTCGCGCGCGCCTTACGGCCACGGTTTCGGCCCTGGTGCTGGCGGCCGCCATGGCGGCGACCGTCATGGTTGCCCCGCCCGCCGGGGCCGCGACCCCCGATTGGAACCCGCGGATTACCGAGCGGCTGGTGAAGCTGCCCGCCACCCACGTGCCCAAGGCCCTGGACCGGGACTTCGCCGAGTCGCCTCTGGCCCAGGCGCTCAGGGATGCGGAAGCGTCCATGGGCTTCAAGGCCCAGACCCTGACCGACCTGCAGGGCGCCATCGATCAGGCCGAAGGCGAAGTGCGGACCGAACTGCGCCACCAGTTCCTGGCTGAGAAGAAGGCCTACCTGGAGATGATGAACGAACGCCGGGACCTCAAGCGCCGCCACCTGGCGGCGCGAATCAAGGTCTATGACCGCCTGCTCCGCAAGCTGGAGCGCAACGCCGCCGGCAAGACCCCGGCCCAGGCCGCCCTGATCGAAAACCAGATCGTCGCGCGCCAGCGCCTGGAGCGATCGGTGGATGCGGTGGATACGTCGCTGTTCGGCACCACCGCGGCGCCAGAATCCCGCTACGCCCGCGAGTACGGCCGCAACCTGACGGCCATGAACGCCCTCATCGCGGCCATCGACGCCCATCCCATGAACCAGGCGGCCGAGATTGACGGCGCCCTGGTCACCAAGCCCGACTACGTCCGCCAACTGATGGCGGAAACCGAGGCCAATCTGGCGCTGGTCGATCAGGAAGGGGAACTGCTGGGCTTCATGGCCCGGCTGGTGGCCCTGGACGCCATGGCGCTGCGCGAGGAAGTCACCGATGACGCGCCCGATGACGTGGATATCGGTGAGGACGCCAGCGTCGCCTCCGCCGTCGAGTTCTTCGTTCGCTAGTGTTGCGATTCTAACATTTGGTTCCTGAGCCCGGGGGTGAAGGTCGCAGTTTGCGTAGATTTAATGGGAACGAAATGTCTCGATCGGAACACTAGGCCCTTATCAGAAGGAGACATGACATGACCGCCATGACCCCCACCCGTGTCCTGGGCATCGCCCTCGCGGCCGCTGTCGCCGTGGCTTCCACGGCTCAGGCCGGCAGCGTCGAGAACCTGGAACGCGAACGGGCCATCCTCATCGAGACCCTGCTCAACCCGGACCTGACACCGGAGGAGCGCCACGCCAAGACCGCCACCGCCCAACGGCGGCTGGTGGACCTGGAGCGGATCGTGCTGCGCGACAAGTCCCTGACCGGGAGGAACACCCCGGCGGTCAAGCAGGCTTTCGCCAGCTACGACCGGACCTTCCTGGTCCACGCCGCCGCCGAGTCCAACGCCACCATCGCCGACCACTGGCTGTCCCAGATGGGGATCACCAGCCAGGCCCTGATGTCGGCCGAAAAGCGGCGGCGCTGACATGGCCGGCATCGCCCGCCTGCTGTCCGCCGGGTCGCGGGCGCTCAGCTACCTGCTGGGCGGCGCGGCCCTGGTGCTGGCGGTGGCGGTGGCCCTGACCACCAGCCCGGTGGCGGAGATCGTCGACTGGGCGGAGCGGATATTGGGTGTGGCCTTCGTCGCCGTGGTCGCCGGACTGGCCTATGTGGTGGCCCTTGCCTTCGCCAAGGTGTCGGCCGGCCATCCGGCCGCGGCGGGCCACCGCACCTGGTTCGAGGCCGGCCAGCAGGCGGCCAGCGGCATCGCCACGGTGGCCCTCACCTATACCCTGCTGGGCATCAGCCTGGGCATCGGCGGCCTCGCCGACCAGGTCCTGACCCCCGATACCGTGCAGGGGGTGATCCGTCAGCTCACCGCCCACTTCAGCACCGCCTTCATGACCACCGTTATCGGTCTGCCCCTGTCGGCGGCCCTGCGCGCCGTGCTCGGCGTCGCCTACAGCCGCAGCCTGGAACGCCAAGCCTGCCTGCCCGCCCGTTGAGGAGGACACCCCATGCGCTATCTGATGTTCAACCTGGTCGTCGGCGCCGCGCTCTTCTATCTGATGGCCGGCGACGGCCCGGCGGTCAACCCGGCCCCGGCTGGCCTGGAGGGGGCCATGGACCGAGCGGCGGGTCTTGCCCGCCAGGCGACCGAGCGGGCCTCGCACCTCTTCACGGGCGCGACACCGCCCGCGTCCAGCCCCTCGGATGTAGCCGTGGCCCCGGCGCCCGACCCCAAGGCTCCCGAAGCGCCGCCGCCGCCGCCTACCCCTGTTCCGGCGGTCGAGTCGGATCCCCTCCCCGCTGCCGAGACTGTCCCGGATCCGTCGCCGGAGGTGCTGAAGCGCCGGGCGGAAGTGCTGAGCAGTGGGTCATCTTCCGGCCCCGTTGCCCTGGCTGAGGGCGAGCCCCTGATGACCCCCCGGGAGCGGCGGCGGGAGCTGGACGCCCTGGTGGAGGAGATGGAGCTCTTCTACTTCACTCGGGTAGGGAACTGAGGCCATGTCCCGGGCCACCGGCGCGCTGTCGGTCGTCGCCAGCGTGTTCCTCGGGCTCATCCTGATCGCGATGGTGATTGAGCCCGAGACCTCGGCGCCGGCGCGCAACGCCTCCCCCGCGCCCGGCGCCGAGGAGCCTCCTCCCAAGGCGACCACGATCGCCACGGCGGAGGCCCTGCCCGTGACCTTGGCCGCCGTTGCCCTGCCGGCCCCGCCGGCGCCCCGCGAATCCGTGCGGTCCCACCCCCCGCTACCTGATCCACGACCGACCCCCGCCATCGCGCCCCTGAAGCCCGCGCCACCGAAGCCCGCGCCACCGAAGCCGGAGGCGCGGGCCGAACCCGCGACACAAGTCACGCCTCTACGGCCACGTCTCGAAGAAGTGACACCGCCCGAGCCCAAGATCTTGGCTGACGCACCGGCGTCCTCGCCGCCCACCGAGCCCGACGCCGATGCCGCCTCGCCCCAGGTGATCGCCCATGGGCGGACCCTGCTGCGCCTGCTGGAGCATGGCGTCGGCCCCCGCATCGAGATCGCCTGGCCGGACAGCCGCAACGGTCGGGAGGCCCTGTTCGACACCTTGCGCCACTGCTACGACATGGCCGTCGCCCTGATGAAGGGGGACGGCGCCCTTTTTGGCCCCGACGGCCCCGCCAATGAGCCATGGCGGCCCGACATGGACCGCTATAGCGGCTTCGCCCGGGAATCGGGCACCCAAGTCACCGGGGACGAGGCCAGCCTGGTGGCCGCGCTGCGCCGACGCCATCCCGCCGTCCGTGGCGCCGTTCCGGTACGGCTGTTTCCCCGCGCCATGGACGCCATGCTGCTGGGCGGGATTAAGCGCCTGGCCGGCGGTCGCGGCGCCGCGAATACAGTCGCCGCCGTTTATCGCATCGAAGGCCGCGAGGTGTGGGTTGAGGACTTGCGCGTTGACGACCGCCGGGTGCCCGGCCGTATCGACCTCTCCGGGGCGCTCGGCCGCAATTGCCCATAAGGAGGCTGCCATGACACCCACCCTTTTACGCCCTGTCGGCGTCGCCATCACCGTGGCGGCGTCCCTGCCGGTGGCGGCCGTCGCCGCCGACGAGGCCATCGTCGCCCTCTACGAGTCCGGCCGCGACGGTTGGGGCCGGGAGGCCCGGATTCAGGCCCTGCTCAAGGACCGTTTCGGTTTTGACATGGTCAACGTTGTCACCGACGCCACCCCGGCGGAAATGGCGGGCCGGGTGGCGGCCTTCGTTACCGCCGACGGGAAGCGCGGCGACCGCCGCCTGGTCTGGGTCAGCGGCCTCGCCCCGGGGCTTGCCGAGACCCCCTGCCCGGCCCCCGGCACCAGTCCCGTGCGCACCGCCGTCCCGACCACGGTTCTGGCGCCCGCCTGCTTCGAGGACCTGTTCCACTGGCCCCGGGGCGCCCGGCGTTTCGCCGTGACGACACCGGAAAGCGGGGCGCCGGAAGGCGAGGCGGGGACGCCCGCCCTCTCCCTGATCGCCTTGCCGTCCGACGACCCCCGATTCGCGACGGCGGGCGACGCGATCCTGCTCGACCTTCTGGCCCGGGGCGGGGAGGAGGACCTGGCCCCCGGCCGGCTGCTGGCGGCCCTGCGCCACGACTTCAAGGCGGAAGGCAGCCGCTACACGCCGGCCCTCGTTCAGGCGGTGGCGCCGGCGGACGGAGCGAGCGCTGACCGCCGGCAAACCGCGAATGGCAGACGCCGTGCCCCGATCCGCCTGCGCCCCGGTCCCACCAGCCTCCACGGCGAGCCAGACGGCGCGGGGACGCCCGTGCTGCGCCTGCACGGGGGGACGGTGCGGGTGCTGCGCCTGGGGCCGGACCGGCGCATGGCCTACGTCAGCGCGCCCCGTGGCCTGTTCGGCTGGGTGCGGACCGATGACCTGCAACGGCCTTGACCGCCGGGTCCTGGCGGTTGCCGTGACAGTTGTCATGACCGCGGCAGCCCTGACGGTGGCCTGCACCGAGGTGCGCTACGTGGCCGCCGGGGACGCCGCCGAGCCGGCCGCGCCCTTCGAACGCCGGGTGTCCTACCAACTGGAGCGGGCCTTCTTCGAGACCCCACCGGCCTGCGTCATGGTCCTGCCCCTTTCCGGCGAGGGACTGGACATCGCCGCCGCGCGGGTGGTCGAAGGCGCCCTGGCCCGCCATCTCGGCGCCCGGGTGGATCGGGTGGTGGGGCCCGCGGCGCGCCAGCGGGCCGAGCGGGATCTGGCTCTGGACGCCGCCGATCCCGGCGATTTGAAGCGGCTGGCCCGCGCGCTGCGTTGCGATACGGTTGTGGAGGCGGCGAGCGTGGAAACGGGAACCGACTTTGCCCTGATCTGGGCCCAGAGCAGACTAGGCCTGGCGCTTTCCATGCGCCGCGCGGGCGACGGGACGCTCCTGTGGCGCGCCCGCCACGTGGCCGAACGGGCCGACGGTGGCGTGCCGCTGTCGCCCCTGGGGCTTGTCGGTGGCGCCTTCCGGGCCGGACGGCTGATCAACGATGCGGACCGTTTTCCATCGATGGCCGACGATGCGGCGCGCCGGGCGCTGGCTACCCTGCCGGACCTCCGTGGCGGCGTCGATAGCGCGGCGGCGTTGCGCCGCCGGTGACCGGGGGTCACAATCGGCACGCGGAGACGGGCAATGACGACCATGACGTGGCGGAATCGGAATCGAGGACGAGGGCGCATGGTTGCCCTTTGCCTCATGGTCGCGATTGTCGCCGCGCCCGCGGTGGGCGGTGCGGCGGACACGGTTCCCGATCGGGGCATCGGACTGCGCCCGGCGCCGGCGGTGACTCAAGAGCGGCGCGTCGCCCTGGTCATCGGCAATTCGGGCTACCGCTACGACCGGTTGCTGAATCCGGTCAACGATGCCCGGGACTTCGCCGACGCCTTGCGTGGCCTCGGGTTCGATGTGGAAGCGCACCTGGACGCGGACCGGCGCACCATGCGCAAGGCGATCATCGACTTCGGAAGGCGCCTCGGCGACGGCGGCGTGGGACTGTTCTATTTCGCCGGTCACGGGGTGCGGGTGGGGGACGAGAACTATCTGATCCCCGTCGGCGCCGCCATCGACGTGGAAGAACACGTGGAAGTGGACGCCGTCGGCCTCAACCAGGTGGTGGCCCGCATGGGCGGGGCGCGGAACCGCCTCAACATCGTCATCCTGGACGCCTGCCGCAACAATCCCTTCGCCAGCCGCTTCCGCTCCCCCGTCCGCGGCCTGGCCCAGACCCGGGCGCCCCGGGGGACCTACATCGCCTATGCCACCGCGCCGGGCGAAGTGGCCTCCGACGGGGACGGCGCCCACAGCCTCTACACCGCGGCCCTGCTGGAGGCCGTCGCCGCCCCGGGCCTGAAGCTGGAGGACGTTTTCAAGCGGGTCCGCGCCCGGGTCGCCCAACGCACCGACGGACGCCAGGTGCCCTGGACCTCGTCTTCCATCACCGGCAATTTTTCTTTCGCCCGCCGGCGGCCGCCGCCGCGGCCGCGACTCCGGGCACCACCACGGACGCCAACGCCGACAAGGAAGCCCTGTTCTGGGACACCGTGAAGGACAGCGACAACCCGGCGTCCTTTCGGGCCTACCTGGGGCAGTTCCCCGACGGCATCTTCGTGCCTCTGGCGCGGTTGAAGCTTGCGGAACTGGAACCGAAGCAGGCGGTCGCCCTCCCGCCGCCGCCCCCTGCCAGCCTGAATTTCCGCGTCGTCGACCGGGACGAATTCCGCATCGCGACGAACAACGCCAACGTACGCGCGGCGCCGCGAGTGAAATCGAAGAAGGTGGGCTTCCTGCAGGCGGGCCGCCGGGTGGCCGTGACGGGGGAGGCAATAGTGGCCGGCGCCATCTGGTACCGGGTAGCGCTGACCCGTAGCGCCATGGGCTATGTGTTCGGCCCTCTGCTGATGGAAGACCGGGTCGCGGCGGTCACCCCGCGACGCCCGCCGGCCCCGGCCCCGGCCCCATCGCCCGCGCGACCGGCGGCGGGCGTTTACCCCGGGGCGCCGAAAGCGGGCGAGGCCTTCAAGGACTGCGACGACTGCCCGCAAATGGTGGTGGTGCCGCCGGGGTCCTTTCGCATGGGTTCGCCATCTGACGAGCGCGGCCGCGACGACGACGAGGGGCCGGCGCACGGCGTCAGGATCGGCCATGCCCTGGCGGTGGGAAAATACGAGGTCACGTTCGCTGAGTGGGATGCCTGCGCTTCCGCCGGAGCATGCAACCGCCAATGGCCGAGCGACGAGGGCTGGGGACGGGACCGCCGGCCGGTGATCAACGTGTCGTGGGGGGACACCAGACACTACCTGGCGTGGCTGACCCGCAAGACAGGTCATCCCTATCGCCTGCTGAGCGAGTCGGAATGGGAATACGTGGCCCGCGCCGGGACCAATGCGGCCTTCTGGTGGGGTATCGCCGTGGGGCGCGGCAACGCCAACTGCGATGGCTGCGGCACCCGGTGGGACGATCGGCAGACGGCGCCCGTGGGTTCCTTCCGCGCTAACCGGTTCGGCCTTCACGATCTGCTGGGCAATGTGTGGGAATGGACGGCCGACTGTTGGCACAACAGTTATGGCGGTGCGCCCGGGGACGGAAGCGCCTGGAATTCCGGCGGCCAATGCGGCCACCGTGTCCTCCGCGGCGGTTCCTGGAACGGCCAGCCCAGGGTGGTCCGCGTGGCGAACCGGGACCGGTACGGCACCGACTACCGCTTCAACAATATCGGTTTCCGCGTTGCCAGGACGATTCCGTGACGTGCAAACTTGTACCATGGGTCCTCGTTTCCGGGGCTCCATGCCCATGGCGGGTGATGGGATGAATTCGAACGACAGGAATGGATGGCGCCGCCGGAGTGCGATCTTCGCCGCGGCTGTGGCGGCTTGCGCGTTCGCGGGTCCGCTCGCCGCCCAGACCTCGGGTACCTACCGCCTGAACTACGACGCGGTGCCCGGCGAAGTGGTGGTCACCTTCAAGGAGCGGGGCCCCAGGGTCGACGCCCAGGGCACCTTCAACCTGATGCGCCTCCTGGACCCGTCGGCCCGGGTCGCGAAACGCCTCACCCGGATCGGCGGGGTGCTTATCGACATGCCCTCGGCCCGGGACAAAGCGGGACGAACCCATGCCTTGGCGCGGCTGCGGCGCGACCCGGCGGTCGAGGCCGCCGAACCCAACTTCATCTACTACCTATCCGCCGGCATGCCCAACGATCCCCTGGCGCCCCAGCAGTGGCACCTGCGCGCGGTGAAGGCCATGGAGGCCTGGAGCCATGCTGCCGGCGGCCGGGAGGTGGTGGTCGCCGTCATGGACACCGGCGTCCAATTGTTCCACGAAGACCTGCGGGGGCGCATCTGGACGAACCCGAAGGAAATCCCCGACAACGGCCTGGACGACGATGGCAACGGCTTCGTCGACGACATCCACGGATGGAACTTCGTTCAGGGCCACAACAATCCCACGGCGGAGCTGGTGCCCTTGCCGCAAGAGGGCTGCCTGCCCGACGAGGCGTCCCGCGGCTACGAGGATCACGGTACCCACGTCGCCGGAATCATCGGCGCCACGACCGGCAACGGCCGCGGCATCGCCGGCCTGGCACCCAACGTCAAGATCATGCCGCTGAAAATCATGGGTGGGCCCTGCGGCATCGGGCGGCTGGTGGACGTCGTCCTGGCGCTGGACTACGCCATCGCCAACGGCGCCCACATCGTCAACATGAGCATCGGCGGGCCGAACCGTTCGGCGATCATGCAAAAGCTCCTCGAGGCGGCCGGGCGCAAGGGCATCCTGGTGGTGGCCGCGGCCGGCAACGCGGCCTCCGACAACGATGTGGTCCCCGAATTTCCCAGCGGCTATCCCCTGCCCAACATCATTTCCGTGGCGGCCACGGGCGTCGACGACGAACTGGCGGATTTCTCCAACTTCGGACCGCGGAGCGTACATCTGGCCGCCCCCGGCGTGGACATCCTCAGCAGCGTGCCCGAGGGCGAGGACGGCCGGGGCCCCGACAGCGGCTACAAGGCCCACACCGGCACCTCCATGGCGGTGCCGGTGGTGGTGGGCGCGGCGGCCCTCATCAAGTCCCAGCATCCCGACATGACAGGCGCGCAGATAAGGGAGCGGCTGCTGGAGACCGTCGACAGGGTGGCCGGGCTCGCGGGCAAGGTGGCGGCGGGGGGACGGTTGAACGTGGCCCGGGCGGTGGGCGCCCCGATGCCGAGCAGGATCGTCGGACCGCCGCCCCGCAAGCCGGCGCCCGGGAAAGCCGCCGACGACCGGCTCGACATCGGCGGTGTCCGTGTCGACAGGGGGCGCGGAACCGAGGACAGGCGGACCCTGCCCGCCGGCAACCTGACCGGCAAGGACATGTTCTGAGCCGCCGCCATGGGAACAGTTCCTTGACGGTTGAAAAGGTGAGATTGGCGCGTCGAGCGGTTGCCAGTCTGCTGGCCGTCGCCATGCTGGCGCCGACCCTTCCGTCCGTGGCGGCGCCGGAGCCCAAGAAAACCGCTCCCGCCGCAAGCGAGCCGATCAATATCCCCGACCCGGAGATCGTCGAGGCGATGGCGGCCGAGGTTCTGAAGGCCCTGCGCCGGCGGACGGACCGGCCGGCGGACGTGACGGAAAGCTCCCTCTGGTTCGAGCCCGCCGCGCCCGTGCCAGGCGCCGACGACAGGGTGCGGCGAAAGATCGCCCTGTGGCCCTTCTGGAAGCGTGACGACCTGCCCGTCGACCGGGCTTTCGCCCGGGTGCTGGGCTACCGGCTGCGGGCAACCGTGGTCCATGGCGCCGGCCCCCGCCACCGCGTGGTGACCCGCGACGAGCTGCAACGGCTCGAACACGAGATCGACGACTTCAACCGGCTTGAGGTTACCGCCGAGAAGACCAATCAACTGATCCGCGCCGCCGGGGCCGACATCCTGATCGTCACCAACCTGGTACCCTTGAGCGACAACCAGCTCCTGATCTCCATGGCCGCCCAGGACGTGTGGACCGGGCAGACCCTGGGCGAGGCGACGCCGCGCGCCATGCGCTACAACTTCGACATCGCCCGCGGCATGGGGCTGGACGAGGCGGTGCGGCGGGCCGCGGCGGACGTACTGGGGACGATTCCCGATCTGCGGGTGGTCCGGCCTCAGGGCGTGCGATTCCAGGACACCGACGTGCAGACCCCCTTCGGGCGCTGGTTCTCGCGGCGCTTTGTCGCCGAACTGCAGCGGGCGGCGGCGCGCCGGGTGGGGCGTGCGCCGGTGCGCGAGGCGCCGGCCCGGATGCGGCCGGACGCGGTTGAGCGGCGTGGCCTGGGTCTGAAAGGCGGTAATCCCGATTCCCTGATGGCCGAGGAGTCGGCCGGCGACTACGTCTTCAAGGGCGCCTACTGGCTGCTGGGCGATCACGTGGACCTGAACCTGGCCTTTGTCGACGCCGGCGGCGGGATCCAGCGCTGGCAGGGTTACGTGCGGCGTGCCTCCATCGAGGCGGTCATGCCCCACGGACTCGAAGGCCCTGTTACCAGCGCCGTTGAACAAGACGTTGCGACCCGCGTTCCGCCGATCGGCTTCACTCTCACCAGCGAGCGCGGCGCCGACCCGGTCTACGCCATCAAGCCGGCTCCCGACGAAGAAAAGCTGGTTCTGATGGTGGAGACCAGCCGGGACAGCCACCTCTACTGCTTCTACAAGCAGGCGGACGGTGGGATCATGCGCATTTTCCCCAACCGCTACCACAACGGGTCCCTGCTGCGGGGCGGCAAGGTTCTAGGCATCCCCGACCCGACCATGGGCTTCGAATGGCCCGTCGGACCGCCGGCGGGCGCGGAGCAGGTGAAATGCTACGCCGTCGACCGGGACATTGCCGAGGACCTGCCGGTCCCGGTGCGGGAAACGGATTTCGAGGTCCTGCCCTATACGTCCCTGGCCGAGGTCACGGCCGTCTTCCGCAGCCTCCCCAACGCCGCGGTGGCCGAGGCCAGCATGGTGATCACGGTCGAGGAGGAGGGCGCGAGGTTGTCTTGCGGTTGCCTACGGCAACCGGATCTGGCGCATCTTGTAGGTGTTGCCGGAGAAGGTGATGCGGGCGCGCAGGTCCAGCTCCTCGAACATGCGGCTCAGATTGCGCTTCATGCGGGCGTCGGTGATGGTGGTCTGGTACCAGTACTCGTGATAGCGGCCGAGGACCGTGGTGGGCCGGTGGGACCGGTAGCCGGAGAATATTACCAGATAGTCCTCCATGCGCCGCACCTCGGCGTCGTTGAAATCGTCGAAAATGAGGGTGAGGCCGCGCGCCAGTCCGCCGTCTCCGCGGGCGGATACGGCGCGGCCTCCCCGCTGCCGGTAGGCCAGCTTCTCCGACAGGATGTCGCCCACGTCCTGGGACAGGATGCGGGCGATCCGCCCGATGGCCTCTGCCCGGCAGCCATCGCGGCAGTCGGGACGCACGTTCACCTGGTGAGAAACCTCGAAGTTGCCCAGCCGCCGCCCGTCGTGGACCGACAGCAGCCGTCCCACCGTCCGCAGGTGAAGCTCGTGGGTATGGGGCTTGTCGGTGGTGTGGGGATAGAGGGTGAAGAGGACCACCGTGTCGATGGGCGGCCTGCGTACCCCTTTGGCGATGTCGATCACTTCGGCGTCGGTGCGCCGGACTCGTCCCTGGGCATGGGTGTCCAGTGTCACCGCGGTCTCGTCGTAGACGCTGAAGCCACGGGCGCTCAATTCGGTGGAAAAGGCGTTCAGCGCCCGCGCGAAGGAGCGGTCGTTGCGGGGGATGGTATCGGGATCGGCGTCCTCGCCCATTATCAGAAGGCTGTGGGCGCCCCGGTCGGATACCGAACCGCGGCTGCCGGCGGTCCAGCTTTCGTGGGCCGGCGCGGCGCAGGCGCCAAGGGCGGCGAGAAGCAGGAAGGAAACCGCTGGGCGGAACATGGGCATGTCTCCTGGCGTGTCGCCTGAGTCCCTGTCACAGGGGCAAAGGGAACATGAACGGAGCCGCGTTCGCGTTACGAGGGCGCGGAGGACTGCCCGTCAGGCGGCCCAGTCCGTCACCACTTGTAGAGGTCGCGGATATGGTCCCGGGTGCGTTGTTGACGGAAGTTCTTTTTGCGGAGGGTGAGCTTGTTGCCCGAAAACCGTAGGGTCGAGGGCATGTTGAGGATGTCCACCATTTTTGAAAGGTTGCGCTTCAGGCGTCCCGTCTCAATGGTGGATTCGTACCAGACCTCGTGGCTGTTGCCGACGCTGGAGGTGGGGCGGTGATCGACGTAGCCGGAGAAGACCACCAGGAATTCCTCGATGTCCATCATGTCCTGGTCGGTGAAGCCGTCGAATTCGAGGACGTAGGCCCGCTTCAAGTCCGAACCCGATCCCCGCGAGCCCGAGTCGGTGCCAACCCGGCCCCGCTCGACGCTGGAGATCTGACGGTCGAGCATTTCCACCAGCACCGAGCCCACGGCCTGGGCCACCTTGCGGGCATCGCCGCCGACGGCTTCCAGGATGCACTCCCGACTCGGCCCCTGGGCGCCGCCGGGGAAGCAGCGGTTGGGAAGGTTCCAACGGTCGGGAACCTCCTCTTCCCAGTTGCCCAGGCGGCGGCCGTCATGGACGTTCAGCAGCCGGCCGGCCACGCGCAAGCTCATCTCGTTGGCATAGGTCTTACGGGTGACACCGGCGAAGACCGTGAAAAACACCGCGATATCGATCGGCGGACGCCGGACGCTCTTGGCGATATCAATAATCTCGGCATCGGTGCGATCGCTGCGTCCCTGCACGTGCGTATCGACGGTCACCGCCGTCTCGTCGTAGACGTCGTAGCCGGCGCTATGCAACTGGGTGACCAGTTCGTTGAGGATGCGGGTCGAGATCCGGCTCCTCCGGGGTACACCATCGGTGTCTCCGTCCTCGGCCATCACCATGATGGTGGGGTTGGACTGGGCCAAGACGGGCCCGGCGAAGATGGAAACCGCGCTAAGGACCACGGCGGCCCCGAGGCTGGACAGTACGCGTTGCATGATCGTTCTCCCTTGCGTAAATCCTGGCGTCCCGACCGCAAGACGGGCCGTGCTGTCTCGGATCGGTATCATAATAGTGTACGAAAGGATTTGGCGAAATTTTCACCGCTGGCTCGCCATTGGGGACCGCAAATCGTTGGCGGCGCGCGGCAAATGCTTTTCTTGGCCGTTGTGTGGCCAAAACCACCTTCGCCCGTCCATAGGAGATAGTACGAAGAGGAGGCGACACATGAGACGACCGTGGTTCTACATTGCCGCCGCCATCCTCCTGATAGGGGGAATGACCGGCGCGATTGCCCAGGAGGCGCCGCCGGGCGCGGCCATGGACGTCGACGCCATCATCCGTGGCCTGGCGCCGATGAATTACCTGCCGGAGCACGGCGGCAAACCGCGGGCCCGGGCGCGCTCCATCGACTTGAGCGTTCCCTTCGCCCTGAATTCCGCCACCCTAACCCCGGCGGCGACCAGGCAGCTCGACCGGCTGGCCGAGGCCCTGGCCGACAGGAGCCTGGTCCAGGCGAACTTCGTCATCGCCGGTCACACCGACGCCTCGGGCCCGGCCGCCCACAATAAGGCCCTGTCGGAGCGTCGCGCGGCGGCCGTGCGGGACTACCTGGTGGCCCGTGGAGCCATCGACACCGGCCGGCTTCGGGTCGAGGGCTGGGGCGAGGAGCGCCTCAAGGACCCGATCCGTGCCGCCGCCGGGATCAACCGGCGGGTCGAGGTAACGGCGATCGTGGTGCCCGCCGAAGGGGATGGGACGGCGGCGAGGCGGTGGTGGCGCGCTTGCGGGATTTCGACCCTTACATGGCTGCGGCGGCCTTGGGGATCACCGTGCCCCAGGTGGTGCTTTCCGCGTGGCGCTGGCGCTTTACGGCGCGACGTCTGGGGGCCGTGCTCGGGTTAGGGCAGGCTATCCGGGAGTACTATCTGGCAACCTTCCTGAACCAGGTGCTTCCCGGCGGGGTGACGGGGGACGCGACCCGGGCCCTTCGCCACGGCGTCTCGCGGCGCCGCGAGATGCCGGACGGCCAGGACTCAGGCCGGACCATGGGTCCCGCGGTGCGCGCCGTCGTTCTGGAGCGGGCGTCCGGGCAGGCTGCCCTGCTGTTGGTGGTGCTGGCCGGGGCGGCCTTCTGGCCCCGGGGCGGGCTGGGTCTGCCCGCCGTTGAACCGGGGGACCTGGTGGTGGCGGGGCTCGCGGCCCTGGGACTGCTGGCGGTGCTGGGCGGGATGATGGGAATTGGCGCCGTCCGACGGCAGGTCCGGCACCTGGGCGTCGACGCCCGGCGCGCCTTCGCCGTTCCGGGGCCCCTGATCGTTCAGATGGGCGGTTCCCTGTTGGTGGTCGCCTCCTACATCGCGGTCTATGCCCTGGCGGCGCGCGCGATCGGCATCGAGCTGCCCGGTTACGCCTTGGTGACCGTGGTCCCGGTCGTTCTCTTCAGCATGGTGATCCCCGTGTCGGTCGCCGGTTGGGGCGTGCGCGAGGCGGTCGCCGCCCTGCTGGCCCAGGTGGCCGGCCTCGGCATTACCGAAGCCGTCGGCGTTTCGGTGGCCTACGGGCTTCTGGTGCTGGTATCCGCCCTGCCCGGCGCCGTGGTGCTGCTCGCCGGCCGTCCGCGGCGCCAACGGGAAAGCCCCTGAACGGGCCCGCGCCCAGCCCCCGAGTTCACGGCATTTCCATCGCGCGCCGGATTTGTGCATAAACCCTGGCCCGCCGCCGCCGCCAGCGATCCGGAGTCCCATGTCGGTCAGCATTCGCCATGCTCGAAAATTGTTCGATGAGTTCGCCGCCGTCGACGGGGTGTCGGCGGAAATCGAGTCGGGCGAGTTCTTCGTCGTCCTGGGGCCGTCGGGCTGTGGCAAGTCGACCCTGATTCGGCTGGTGGCGGGGTTGGAGGAGATCGACGGCGGCGAGATCGCCCTGCGCGGCCACACGGTTTCGGCGTCGGGCCTGCACGTGGCGCCGGAAGACCGGACGGTGGGTGTCGTTTTCCAGTCCTACGCCCTGTGGCCGCACATGACGGTGCTGGGCAACGTGGCGTTTCCCATCGAGACCCGGGGCGCCTCCAAGCCAGCGGCCGCCGCGCAAGCCTGGACCCACCTCCGCACGGTGGCGCTGGAGGACTACGCGGCCCGAAAACCGGCCGCCCTGTCCGGCGGGCAGCGCCAGCGGGTCGCCCTGGCCCGCTGCCTGGCGGGCGGGGCCACCACCGTGCTGATGGACGAGCCGCTGGCCAACCTCGATCCCCATCTGCGGACTTCGATGGAGGCGGAATTGAGTGCCTTCCATCGGGCGGCCCGGGCAACGACCATCTACATCACCCACGATCAGCGCGAGGCGATGGCCCTGGCCGATCGGATCGCGGTGATGAACCGGGGCCGCTTCGAACAGATCGGCACGCCGGAAGAAATCCACGACCGGCCGGCGAGCGAACAGGTGGCCCGCTTCATCGGCCGCGGCGCGTTGCTCGACTGCGAACTTCTCCAGATCGAGGCGGAGGGGGCGATGGCGCGGTTGGCGCCCGGCCTGGACGCGTGGCTCCGCTGCCGCGCCGGCATGGGGCCGGGGCCGGCCCGGGCGGTGTTGCGGCCGCAGGATATCGAAGTCGGGGATCCAGAGGCGACGGACTTCCATGCCGCACAGGTGACGAGCCGGAGCTATCGCGGCGGCTCATGGGAAGCGGAGGTGGAGGTCGCGGCGCTGGCGACCGCGTTGCCGGCGGTATCTCGCATCCGTGTTGGCGTCGGTGACGTGGTGGGGGTGCGAATCTCCGGCGGCTGGGTCCTGCCGTCCCCCTGAAGGTCACGCCCGCCAGGGCACAATGCCCGGCGGCAAGCGCCGTCCGAAGACATGCAACGCCGCCATCAGCGCCAGCGTCGCCAGCACGGTTACCGCCGACATGGCGGCGGCAATGTTGGTGTAGCCGCCATCCTCGTAATTGAAGATGGTGGTGCCGATGGTCTCGTTGCCGGTTGACCACAAAAGGGCGGAGACGGTGACCTCGTTATAGGACGTCAGGAACACCAGGATCGCGCCCGAGGCCGCCGCCGGCGCGACCAGGGGCACGAAGACCTTCCACACGCGCCTGCCGAAACGGGCGCCGGCGACCCGCGCGGCGTCGTCGAGGCTGCTGTCGAGCTGGGCATAGGCCGCGCCCACGGGCTTCAGCGCGATGGCGAAGAAGGCGGCCACGTAGGCGATCAGGATGATCCATCCGGTGCCGTAGAGCGATACGCCGAGAAGTGGCAAGGGATGGATAAAGGCGAGGATGAAGGCGATCGAGATGACCAGGCCGGGGACCGCGTAAGCGACGTCCGCCAGGCCGGCGACGCCGCCGGCGAGGCGCCGCGTTCCACCGGCCGGGCGGAACAGGAAGTACCCCAGCGCCGCCGCGCAACCGCTGACGATCAGCGCGGCGGTGCCGGCGATCATGGTCGAGTTGGCGAATGCCCTGACGGTCACTTCCTGGGTGAACAGAACCTCGGCGAAATGTTCGAAGGTGAGGGTTTCCAGGTTCAGGGGCAGGCCGTAGGTCGTCACCAGCGCGGTCGCGAACAGGGAACTTACCGGTAACACCAGCGTCCCGGCGATCACCAGCCACAAGGCCGTTTCCACCATGGGCCGCGCCGCCTTCAGGTGCAGATTGAGCGGCGCCTGGGGCGGGCCGATCAGGGCGGAACGCACCCGTTTCTGGATCGCGAACTGCAGTGCGATGGCGAAGACCGCGATCGCCGCGACGATGGTGGAGATCACCGCCACCTCGCCCAGCATATCCGGCCCGAAGCTGGCCAGCCGCCGCCAGATCAGGACCGGTAGGGTCGTGTAGCGGGCCGGAATGCCAAGCAGCGCCTGAATCCCGAAATTGCCCAATGCGGCGATGAAGGCGAGGGTAAATCCGCTGACCAGGGTGGGGCCAAGCAGCGGCAGGACGATGCGCCGCACCATGGTGAAGGGCCCGGCGCCGGCACAGCGGGCGGCGTCGCTCATCTCCCGGGGCAGCGCGCGGACCGCGGCGCAGACCATGAGCAGGACCAGGGGCGCATGCTGCAGGGCCAGCAATGCGACGATGCCGCCCGCCGAGTAGAGGGGATGGGTCGACCCCAGCTCGGGCGCCAGCCCAAACAAATTGAGCAGCGGGCTGCCGGGGCCCAGCGCCTGAATCCAGGCGATCACCGTCACGTGCGGCGGAATCATCATCGGCAACAGCATGAGAAAGATCAGCGGCCCCTTGGCCCGCACATCGGTCAGGCCGATGACCAGGGCCAAGGCGGTTCCGAACACCGTCGCGATCGCCGCCGATGCGACGCTGCTTTCGACGCTGTGCCACAGGGCGCGCAGTACGGAGCGGCTCTGCAGCGCGTCGAGGAGAGGCGCGATGGTCGGCACGCCGTCGGCCAGAAACGCCGTCTTCGCCAGCAGCGCCAGCGGCAGGCCGCAAAAGAGAACGCCAAACGCGACGAGGGCGGCGAGGGTCAGTCCCTCGCCGCCCGGTCGCAGGCGCCGGATCGAACCGGCGCCGGAAGAATGGCCGCCGTCAGCCACCGAAGATGTCGATGAACTTCTTCTTGTTGACCTTGTCGTTCTTCAAGGCTTCGGCCGGGCTGAACTTCATCAGCTTGATCGTATCGCGGGACGGGAAGCCGTCCGGCGGCGCGACCTTGGGATGGGCCGGCAGGTAGCCCTGATTGGACGCCATTTCCTGGCCTTCCATCGACAACAGGAAATCGACAAAAGCCTTGGCGGCGGCGGGGTTCTTGGCCGTTGACAGGATCGCCACCGGTTCGGTGACCGCCGAGACCCCTTCCTCGGGGAAGACGAACTCCACCGGCGCGCCCTTCTTTTTGTTGCGGATCGGCAGGAAATCGACGACGAAACCATAAAGCTTCTCGCCCCCGGCGATAGCCTTGTAGGTGCCGCCGTTGCCGCCCTTCGGGTTGGCGCCCTGCGCCGCCAGTTTTTCGTAGAACGCCCAGCCAAGGTCCGGATTGCCGGTCAGCGCCGCCATGTGGATGGTCGCCGCGCCGGAGGTCAAGGGCGACGGCATGGCGATCTTGCCGTTCGCTTCAGGCTTCGCCAGGTCCTTGTAAGATGTCGGCTTCATCGGCGCGTTGATGTTGTAGATGATGCCAGTGGTAATCAGCTTGGTGGAGAAGTAGTGCTTCCCGCTGTCCATGAGCACCGGATCGTAGGCCGACACATTGGCGCCCGAGTGGGCCATGAGGCGACCTTCCTGCTTCAGGCCCTCCATGGTCACCATGTCGGCGATGAGCAGCACGTCGGGCTGCGGCGCGCCGGCCTCGAACTCGGCCCGCAGCTTGGCCATCACTTTCGTGGTGCCGTCGCGAATCCAGTCGACTTGGACGTTGGGGTGTTTGGCCTTGAAGGCGTCGACCGTCTGTTGCGCATCCTTGTTGGGTTGCGACGTGTAGATGACGAGCTTGCCGGAAACATCGGCCGCCATTGACGGCGCGGCAATAACGCTCGCCGCCAACGCGGCGAAAAGGGTCTTTCTCATTTTGCCTCTCCCTGTCTGATTCGGACCACGAGACTGCGTCAGGATCATGACACCTCGGTTATCGTCCCAGCGAAATGCCCGGGACGGAATGGCGGGTGCCGTGCGAATGACCTGGCTTCGATGGGAACTTGCCCAGCCGTGTTCCGGGCACCCATGGAACACGGCATAGTCCCGGCTTTTAGAGACCTTGGATCGCCAGGACAAGACTGTATGTCCTTGGAGGCGGCTCGCCTCGATGTGCAACGATCGAGGGCTGCGCCGCTTCGGCGCCTGTCCTCATGCACAGGAGACGAGCCATGACGGAGACTATCACGACGATTGGACTGGACGTGCACAAGATGAGCATCTCGGTGGCGGTGGCGGGACCGGACGTTGGCCCCGAGGCGGTGTTCATCGGCGAGATCGCCAACCGGCCGAGGGAGATTGCCGGCATGCTCGGCAAGCTGGCGGCGCGCCACGGCGCTCTGGCGCTGTGCTACGAGGCCGGCCCGTGCGGCTATGGGATCCATCGCCTGGCGAAGCGCCTGGGCCATGACTGCATGGTGGTGGCGCCATCGCTGATCCCCAAGGCGGCGGGGCGGCGGGTGAAGACCGACCGCCGCGATGCGCTGGACCTGGCGCGGTTGCACCGGGCGGGCCAGCTGACGGCGGTGTGGGTGCCCGATGCGGCCCACGAGGCGATGCGCGATCTGGTGCGCGCCCGCGAGGCCGCCATGCGGGCGCTGCGTCAGACCCGCCAGCAACTGCACAGCTTTCTGTTGCGCCACGATCGCATTTGGCAAGGGCTCAGCAACTGGAGCCGCGCCCACGAGCGCTGGCTCGACACCCAGACCTTCGAGCATGCGGCCCAGCAGATCGTCTTCGAGGACGCCCGGCGCGCCATCGCCGCCGCCGCCGCCAAGGCGCGCCTGCAAAGCCTCGACCAGGAGATCACCAGGCTGCTGCCCGACTACTCGATGGCCCCCGTCTCGATGGCCCCCGTCGTTGCCGCCTTCCAAGGCCTGCGCGGGGTCTCCCAATTGGCCGCCGTCACCGCCTGCGCCGAGGTCGGCGACTTCCGGCGCTTCGACAACCCGCGCCAGCTCATGGCTTATCTCGGCCTGGTTCCCAGCGAGCACTCCAGTGGCTCCCGCCAGCGCCGCGGTGCCATCACCAAGGCCGGCAACAGCCGCCTGCGCCGCATCCTCGTGGAAGGCGCCTGGAGCTATCGCCTGCCGGCCCGCGTCGCCACCGCCAAGCGGGCCAAGCTGGAGCCCCTCGAGGGCGCCGTCCAGGACATCGCCTGGAAGGCCCAGCGCCGGCTCTGCGCCCGCTTCCGCCAGATGACCGCCCGCGGCAAGCCCGCCAACCTGGTCACCGTCGCCATCGCCCGCGAAATGGCCGCCTTCCTGTGGGACATCGCCCGCCACACCGCGCCGGCGGAAACCGCTGGCCACTGATCCGCCAACCCCAACCAGCAGCAGCGGAGATATCGCCGCCCAGACATTCCAACCCCGCGACACAACCCGATCCCATGCCCACGGCTGGGGGCGGCGCAGGTGCTGGGGAACCCTCGACCGGGCTTTGCGGCCATCAGGACCCGCGCGACAAGACAGAGGCAGCCCCGGGACGCAAAAACGGAAATGCGGTAGCCAACCCGCGCATAAGAGCTTGATCCACCGTCGTCTCACCCGCCGCCTCCAGCCCTGGGCAGGCTACAACCACCCACAGTCCGTTGCACGGAGACGAAATCCATGCCTCAAACCTTGAAAACGGACATAAGAGCCCGGCCGTCGACGACCGCGGGCCCAAGGTGCCGATTCACCGAACGTTAAGGCCTTTCGGCTACGGTTTTCATGGCTTGCCATTGGGGCGTCTTTAGAACAGTCCCCGGAACCTCGGCCCGTTCCCGCGCTGGAACGCCGATTCCGTACATCCGCCGGCAGGGTCCTCGAGGGAAAAGTAGACGAACGGCCGATGCCGCTTCGGCGGCAGGGCTCAATCGCGAAAGGACCCTCGGGCATGGCGACGGAATCATCACCTTCGGAACAGGATGCGACTTCCGCCACGTCGACGGCGGCCGGCACCGTTGACACGGTGCGGGGAGAGGTATTCGCGGTGCGGGCGGACGGCGCCCGAGTTCCGCTTCGGGCCGGCGATCCGCTCTATGGTGGCGATGGGGTGGAGACGGGCCCGGCGGGTTCGGTCGGCTTGCGCTTCGAGGACCATGGGGGGGTGGCCTTGGGAGGGGACAGCCGGCTGGACATCGCCGTCGATCCCGATCTGGCATTGGCCGCGACCCACGGACTGTTCGTCATCGTCGGCGGGTCCGGCGCGGGAGACCTTTCCGCACCGCTGACCGTGACAACGCCCCACGGCAAATTGGCTTTGAACGGCGCCCAGGCGGGTTTGGACGTGGACGAAAGCGGCACCCGCGCCCTGACCATGGAACGCTTCGACGGGGAAGTGGGGACGGGCGAACTGCACGGTGGCGGATCGGCCGTGACCCTGAGCCAGCCCCACGAGCTGATCGATCTGGCGGCCTTCGATCCGGCGCCCGCCACGGCGGGTTTCCTCGGTTTCGACGACCTGGTGGCCCTGTTCAAGGTGCCCCTGTCCCGCCTGCCGCTGGACGGCACCGACGGCAACGACTACGGGCAGTCCCTCGAGGCGGCCTTCGAGACCGCGGCGGGTTCCGAAGGGGACGCCGGCGGCGCCTTCGATGGCCCCCTTCGCGTGGTCGACGGTGGGCCGAACTCGCCCGATCGCATCACCAACTTGGAAAGCGCCGGCCCTTCGGGAAGCGGCCAGCGTTCCGAGGCGTCTCCCACGACCCGGGAGCCGGGCGATGCCCTGGTTCCCCCGGTGCCGGTGGCGGAATCGCCCGTCGAGATCCTGCCCCCGCTCACCCAGACGGTAATCCGTGGCGGGTCCAGAAGCGAAACCCTGGTTGGCGGCGAGGGTAGCGACCTGATCGTCGGCGGTGCCCGCAACGACACCCTCAATGGCGGCGATGGGGACGACGTGTTTCTGGTCGAAGGCACCGGTGACGGGTTCGACCGTTTCTTCGGCGGCGACGGAACGGACTGGATTCTGGGCGGCGATGGGGACGACGCCATCGGGATCAATCGCACCTTCGGGCCCGAAAACTCGGTCGAGGTGATCGACGGCGGCGGCGGGGAGAACGTCCTGCGCGGCACCGCCAGGGGCGACACCTTGGACTTCTCGGACACCACGCTGATCCGTATCGACGAAATCCAAGGCGGCCGCGGCAAGGACACCATCACCGGTTCGGCCGGCGACGACACCATCAATGGCGGCGTTCGCAACGACGTCCTGGATGGCGGGGCGGGCGACGATGTGTTCCGGGTCGAGGGCTCGGGCGACGGCTTCGACCGGTTCATTGGCGGTGCGGGTTTGGACCGTATTCTGGGCAGCGACGGGGACGATCTGATCGGCTTCAACCGGACGTTCGGTCCCGCGGATTCCGTCGAAGTCATCGACGGTGGGGCCGGCGTCGACGTCTTACGCGGCACCACCAAGGGCGATAGCCTGGACTTTTCGGCGACCGACCTGCGTGGGATCGAGGAGATTCAAGGCGGTCGCGGCAAGGACACCATCACCGGCTCGGCGGGGAACGACGTGATCGTCGGCGGGGTCAAGAACGACACCATGGCCGGCGGGGGCGGCGACGACATGTTCCTGTTCCAGCCCGGCGACGGTACCGACACCATTACGGATTTTGGTGCCGGCGATACGCTTCGTTTCGAGGGCGCGGCCTTCAACCTGGCGGACCTGGACGCGCGCCCGTTCGACGGCGGCACCATCGTCTCCTTCGACGGCGTGAACGGCCTGCGGGTTCGGCTCGACGACGTGGCGCCGGAAGACCTGCAAGGCTACACCACGACCGATCCCGACACCGACGCTGTCGTGGTGTCCCTGGAGGCCGCCTGAAGAGCGCCGCCCCCTAAGCCGCCAGCCGCTCGGCGATCTGCTGGGCCAGGGTCTCGCGGGGCGGCAGGTCGGAGACGGGTCCGAGGGCGGCCACGGTCATCGGCGAGGCGAGGATTTGTCGGGCTGCTTTCAGCACCGCGTCCGCGTTGACGGCCTCGATGCGTTCGATGGTCTCGTCGGGGGTCAGGATGCGACCGAAGACCATGAGCTGGCGGGCCGCCTGCTCACAGCGCGCGCCGGTGCTTTCCAGGGACATGAGGATGCTGGCCTTGAGCTGGGCCCGGGCCCGGGCGACCTCGGCCTCGTCCACGTCGCGCACGACCTTGCCGATTTCCTCGCACAGGACCGGCAGCAGGTCGGTGAGCTCCGCCGCGCCGGTCCCCGCGTGAACCGCGAACAGGCCGGAGTCCGAATAGGCCGAGAGGAATGAATAGACGCTGTAGGCGAGGCCGCGCTTCTCGCGGATTTCCTGGAACAACCGCGACGACATGCCGCCCCCAAAGAGGGTCGAAAACACCGACGCGCTGTAGAAACCGTCGTCGCCGAAGGCCATCCCCTGGAAGCCGATGACCAGTTGGACCTGCTCCAGGTCGCGGGTTTCCCGATAGTCCCCGCCCGTGTAGCGGGCCGGCGCCACCGCCGGCATGGGATCTCGTGGCAGACCGGCGAACGCGGCTTCGACCAGCCGGCGGTGCTGGTCATGATCCACCCGACCGGCGGCGGCGGCGATGATCCTGGGCGCGCAGTAGCTGCCGTGCATATAGTCGCGGATGCGCTCCCGCGGCATGTCCTGGACCGACTGGGCCGAGCCCAGGACCGGCCAGCCCAGCGCCTGATCGGGAAAGGCGGCCGCCTGAAAGTGATCGAAGACGATATCGTCGGGGGTGTCGTTGGCCTGGCGGATCTCCTGCAGGATCACCGCCCGCTCCCGTTCCAGTTCTTCCGGGTCGAAGACGGCGTTCTGGACGATGTCGGAGACGATGTCGACGGCCAGGGGCACGTCTTCCTTCAGCACCTTGACGTAGAAGGCCGTGTATTCCCGGGAGGTGTGGGCGTTCAGGTGACCGCCCACGGCCTCGATCTCCTCGGCGATGTCCTGGGCGCTGCGCTTGGACGTCCCCTTGAAGGCCATGTGCTCCAGAAAGTGGGAGACCCCGTTGACATCGGGGCTCTCGTGCCGGGTTCCGGCCGCCACCCAGACGCCCAGGGACACACTCTCCACCGACTCCATGGTGTCGGTGACGATCCGCAGGCCCGACGGCAGGGTCTCGATACGGACGGTCATGCGGCCCTCTCGGCGGCGCGGTGCCCGGCGATGAACGCCTTGACCGCATCGATGTCGTTGGGCAGCACCATCACCCGCTCCGGCCGCCCGTGAAGGTCGGCCAGGCTTTCGGGGAGGGCTGGCATGATGCCGGTGGCCGAGACCACGGCGTCGGGAAACTTGGCCGGATGGGCCGTCGCCAGGGCCACCCGGGACACGGTGGGATCGCCGTCCCAGGCCCGGGCGGCGGCCAGGCCGACCGCCGTATGGGGATCCACCAGCATGCCGGTGGCTTGGTAGGTGGCCGCGATCTCGGCCTTGGTTCCGGCGTCGTCGAGACGGTGACCGGAGAACAGGCGGCGAATTTGCTTCATGCGGTCCGCCGCGAGGCCATAGCGGCCGTCGCGGGCAAAGGCTTCCATGAGGCTCGCCACCGCCGCTGTGTCCCGGTCCAGGGCCTCGAACAACAAGCGTTCGAAGTTGCTGGAAACCTGGATGTCCATGCTCGGGCTGAGGGTGGGATGGACCGCCCCGGTGACCATCTCACCGTTATGGAAAAAGCGGGCCAGGATGTCGTTTCGGTTGGAGCCGACCATGAAGGCCTCCACCGGCAGGCCCATGCGTCGGGCGGCGTAGCCGGCGAAGGCATTGCCGAAATTTCCCGTCGGCACGGCGAAGGCAACCCGCCGCTCCGGCGCCCCCAGGGCCACCGCCGCGGCCACGTAGTAGACGATCTGCGCCGCCACCCGGATCCAGTTGATGGAATTCACCGCCGACAGGCGATGGTTGCCGCGAAACGGCGCGTCGTTGAAGAGGGCCTTCACGATGGCCTGGCAATGATCGAACGTACCCTCGACGGCGATGGCGTGGACGTTGGGGGCGGTCACGGTGGTCATCTGGCGCCGCTGCACCTCCGACACCCGGCCGTGGGGATACAGGATGAAGACATCCAGCATGTCCCGCTCCCGACAGGCCTCGATGGCCGCCGAGCCCGTATCGCCAGAGGTGGCGCCGACGATGGTCAGCCGGGTGCCGCGCCGCTTCAGCGCCCGGTCGAACAGGTGTCCCAGCACCTGCATGGCCAGGTCCTTGAAGGCCAGGGTCGGGCCGTGGAACAGCTCCATCAGCCATAATTGCGAATCCAACTGACGCAGGGGGGCCACGGCGGCGTGGTCGAACCCCCCGTAGGCGTCCTCGGCGATATCGGTCAGTTCAGTCTCGGAAAAGTCTTCGCCCGTGAACGACGCCAACACACGCGCCGTCAGCGCCGGGTAGCTCATGCCGGCGAAAGCGCGGAGGTCGTCGTGGGACTGATGCGCGGGTTGGGACCACTGGGGCCAAACCTCGGGCATGTAGAGCCCGCCGTCGGGGGCAAGCCCCCCCAGCAGCACGTCCTCGAAGGACAGGGCCGGGGCCTGGCCGCGGGTACTGACGTACTTCATGGGCGCCGTTTCTCGGCTGGTGCGGAAGTCGCGCACCCTAGAGCAATATCCGACCACACGGAACCGCCTCGGTTCCGTGTGGTCGGATATTGCTCGATTCTTCAAGTGTTAGAGCAGCTTTATCCGACCAGGCGGATCGCCGCAGGAGATTCCGTACGATCGGATGCCGCTCTAGTCCGGATTTGTCACGAACGTTTCTAAAGTAACGGTTTTTGTTGTCTTGGTGGCGTTTTCGGATTGCGTTGAGGGCGCTTTGGCCGGTTGCGGGGCATCGCGGCGGCCTGGCCGCGTTTCGTGGACGGTTTTGGCGGTTTCGAGGCATGCTGAATGGTGCGCTGTCGCTGCGCGTGACGGGGCTTGTGTTGTCTTGGCGGCGGTCTATCCGGGCTTGAGCCGTGCGGCGGCGAGATGGAACAGGGCCTTGTCCGGGCAGGCGGTCGATAGATGCAGGCGGACGCGCCGTGTGTTGCGGATGACGACGGCGCCGATGTTCAGCAGCTTGAGGCGGATGGTGCCGGCCTGGGCGCGGGCCATGTCGGTGCGCTGGAGGGCGAGGCGGCGGATCGCCTCGATCAGGCTGTAGGCGAGCGACGCGGCGATCAGGCGGAACTGGTTGGGCCACCAGTCGTGACACGAGGTGCGGTCGGCGAACAGGTCGAGCTGCTGTTCCTTGATGCGGTTTTCCATCTCGCCACGCTGGCAGTAGAGGCGGTCGTAAAGCGACCGGCCGTCGCCTTCGAGGTTGGTCACTACATAGCGCGGGTTGGCGCCCTTGGCGCCGTGCTCGAGGCGCGCGATCACGCGGCGGCGCCTGGTCCATGTCTTGGCGCCGTAGCGGAGTTCGGCGAACAGGCGCTGCTTCTCGCCGTTGTGCCGATACGCCGCCTCGGCCGCGGCCATCGCCGGCTCGGCATCCCGGTTGAGGCGCGCGTTCTTGGCCAGGCCGACGATGTAGCCGACATCATGGCGCTCGCACCACGACAGCATCTTGTGCCGGCAGAAGCCTGAATCGGCGCGCAGGATGATGCGCACATCCGGCCAGACCTCTCGTAAACGCCCGACCAACAGGGCCAGGATCGCCCAGGCATGCTTGGCGCCATCGACGTTCGACGGCCTCAGGTAGCTGACCAAAAGGCGGTCGCCGCAAAAGACATAGAGCGGCAGGAAGCAGTAGTGATCGTAATAGCCATGGAAGAAGCGCCCCACCTGGTGCCCATGCACCGCATCGTCGGTGGCGTCGAAGTCCAGCACCAGCTCCTTCGGCGCCCGATCGAACGCGGCGATGAAGGCCTCGACCATGGACACATGCGCCGCCCACGCCCAGGCCCGGTCCGCCGCCCGATCAAGCCGGCCGACGGTCGACGGGCTGGCAAGACGCCGGTCGCGCCCGACCGCCGTCTGCAGCGCCAGGTCGTCGCGCAAACCGGCATGGTCATTGACGTCTTCGTGGCCCAGCGCGATCGCGTACACCCGCTGGCGCAGCAACGCCACAAGCCGGTGCGCCACCTTGCCCGCCTGGCGCCCGTCGTCGAGCCGGCGCGCCAAGCCCGACAGCAAGCCGAGCCGGCGGTCCGCTAAAGCCAGAAGCGGCGCCCCGCCGTGCGACGAGATATCGCCGCCGGCAAAATCCGCCTCGACCCGACGACCGCAACAGCGTGGAAATTCGATCTTCGAAAGGGTACAATCCGTCACCGCCGTTCCCCTGCGTTTGACACAGTCTAAGCACCTGAATCATAACGCATATTAGGGGGCGGCGGTGACCTTTTCGTGAATCTTTCGGGCTAGGGCCTTGCGGATGAAGCCTTCGGCGGCCGTGTCCATGGTGCGATGCCGGGCAAGCCGCAGCCCGAGGTCTCTGTTCTCCTCATAGCCGTCGGGATTGCGGGCCAGCGCCGTGCGAAGGGCCGATAGCTCGTCCATCACCGCCATGGTTCAGCGATCCAGAGCCCGCGCCACCTTGAGGATCGCGGCGACGATGTCGTCGGCATCCGAATCTGCGAACCCTTCATGAAACAGCAGGTTGAAGGAACGGTCGCGGCAGGCCACCGCGTTGGGGGTAGGGAAGGCGCCGCCGGTGAGGTCCCGGTACCAGGGCCACTCTGCCACCAGTTCCCGGTAGTGGGGGTTGAGCCAGATGCCTTCCGCCGCCACCGCCTCGGCGAATTCCTGGGCGTCCACCCGCAGCGCCGCCGGTTCCACCAGCATGGTGGCGTAGAAGAACGCCGGCGCCGAACCCTTCGGCGGCGAGAGAGGGCGCACGGCCGGGCAATCCACCAGGCCGTCCCGGATGCGCTCGAACAGGGCCAGGCGGCGGGCGTTGATGGCGTCCAGCCGCTCCAGCAGGCTGAGCCCGATGGCCGCCGACAGCTCGTCCATGTTGAAGTTCAGGGCCGGGAACTGGAAGGTCTCCGCGTGCCTCTGGTCGAAGTCGGGCCGCTGCAGGGGCTTGCCCCGGTCGGCGTGGGCCCGCATGGACCAATGGAGCGCCTCGTCGCGGGTATAAATCACGCCGCCGCGGCCGCCGGTGGCCAGGGTCTTGGTGAAGCCGGTGGAGGCGGCGGCACTGCGGCCCCAGGTGCCCACCGGCTGCCCATTCAGCGTGGCGCCATGGGCCTGGGAGGTGTCTTCGATGATGGCGATCCCGTGGGCCTCGGCCAGCGCCATGATAGGGTCCATCTCCATGGGCAGGCCTGCCGAATGGGTGAGCAGGGCCGCCTTGGTGGCCGGCGTGATGGCGGCGGCGAGGCTTTGTGCGTCCACGTTGAAGCGGTCGGGCGCCGAATCGGCCACCACCGGGCGCAGGCCCAAGAGCGCCACCGCCATGGGATCGGCGGCATTGGTGACCGGGGAGACGATGACGTCGCTGCCGCGGGGCAGGTCCATGGCGGCCAGAGCCACATAGAGGGCCGTCGAGCCGGCGTTGACCCCGTCGGCGAAGCCGCCGCCGTGGTAGGCGGCGTAGCGTTCGGTGAAGCGCCTCTCGAAAATTCCCTCGATGCCGAAATCGACGCCGCTACGCCAGCTTTCCTCGAACACATCACGCACGGCGGCCAGTTCCGCCTCGCCGAAGGCGCGGCGGGGCGGCGGCGGCCCTTGGCGTGTGGGCGGTCCGCCGTCGATGGCCAGGGTGCCCGAATTGATGAGAGCGCTGTTCACCGGACCGACTCTACCAGGGCATGCGCCGCTTGCGACTGACGAACAGGTAGCCCTCCTTGTTGGTGGCCGGCAGGTGGTCGGGACGCCGGGCCTTGCGCCAGCCCCGCTTCTGGGAATAGAGCCCGACGCCAATGGTCTGGAAATTGTCCCACAGCCGATCCCGGTTGGGGGAATCGTGGACCTCGATGAAGGCATCCATGCGGTCCCAGACCTTGGCCGGGATGGTCCCGACGACGACGCTTTCGTGGCCTTCGACGTTGATTTTCATCAGGTCGGGGAACCAGCCCACGTCTTCGAAGGTCATGGTCTTGACCGAAACCCGCTCCACGGGACCGTGAAAGTCCCGGGCGCCGGCGATGTGGCTGGCGGTCGTGTTGCCCTGGACGCGTACGAAGGCGGTCTCCCCGGCCCGGTCGGAGATGGCCGCCCCATGCACGGTGACGTCAGGGTGACCGTTGCGGGCCAGGATTTCCGCCATCCTGCGGCCGTGGTCCGGGTCGGGCTCGAAGGCATGGACCCGATAGCCCAGGTGGGCGGCCAGCAGGGAATCGATCCCCATGTGGGCGCCGACGTCGAAGAAGCTCCCATAGCGCCCGTCGTTGCGCCCATAAAAGGCGTGCAGCACCATCTCGCCCATGGTGAAAAAGCAATAGCTGGAGAGGTTGCCAAGGCTAATGCGCGGCCACCACAGGTCGGCAAAGGGCGCCATGGCGATGCGCTCGTCCGTGCCGCCCTCGAAGTAGGCCCGCAGGACCCCGTCCAAATGGCGGTAAAGGGGCGTTCCCGCGGCGTGATGGCGCCAAAGATCAGGCAGGGCGGCGAAGATCTGCTCCACCAGCGCCCTGTCGGGCCGGGGAGCCGCGCGGGTGTCAGGGGCGACGCTGATAGTCATGGGGCAGGGACCGGATTGATTCCCAGTGGGCGTCGAGCCAATCCAGACACTCCTTGAGGCCCGTGTCCAGATCGATGCGCGGACGCCAGTCGAGCTTTCGCCGCGCCCGGCTGGAATCGATTACGTAGGCGGAATCCTGGCCGGGACGTTCCGGGCCGTCTTCCGTCGCCGCCTCGATGGTGGTGCCCATGAGGTTGCAGATGCGGGCCACCAGGTCACGGATGGCGATGCCGCCGCCATCGGGCGAGAGGTGGTAGCGGGCGCCGGCGTCCCCATGGATCAGCGCCGCCAATTCCCCCTCCGAGACGTCGCGCACGTGGATGAAAGACTTCACCGCCCTGCCGCCGCCGTCGAGGCGGATCTTGCGGCCCGCGCGAATGCAGATCATCGCCCGACAGACGATCTTGTGAAGCTGCTGGCGAGCCCCGTAGACGTTGGAGGCACGGATGGTGATGGCGGGCAGGCCGAACTGGCGGGCGTAGACGGCGACCAGCATATCGGCGGCCGCCTTGGACGCCGCGTAGGGCGTGCTCGGCCGGTCCGGAGCGTCCTCGGTCAGGGGCTCGGGGCAGCTCCCGTAGGCCTCGGGCGAGGAGATGTGCAGGTAGCGCTTCAGGTCGTCCCGCCGGGCCAGATGGTTGACCAGCCGCGAGAGCGCCACGGTATTGGTTTCGAACCAGTGTTCCGGGTGCACCCAACTGGGGCCCACTTCGCTTTGGGCGGCGAAGTTGACCACCGCGAACGGAGCCTCCCGATCCAACAGCGCCAGCAGGGCATCCATGTCCCGGTTCATGTCGAGGGCATGGAACGCGAACCGGTCCAGGTCCGCCCGGCCACCATAGCGCAGAAACCGGTCCGGCTTCATCGCCGACCGGCTGACTCCGATCACCCGCCCTACCGGCTCGTCGAGCAGGCGGTCGACAAAATCCTGGCCGGAAAAGGAGTTGCTGCCCAGGACCACGATGGTGGCGCCGTCGAGCACCACTAGAACGGCCCCTTGAACAGATTGTCGGGCACGTCCGACGGCACCGCGGGCTCCGGCAGCGGGACCGGGCGGTCCAGGTCGAGGACCCGGCGCACCGCTTCGACAATGTCGGCGGCACCGGGGTAGACCGCCTCTGCCAGTACCCGGGCGGTGGGCACCGGGACGGCGGGCAGCGCCAACCGCACTGGAGGTGCCTTCAACGCATCGGAAGCGGCCTCGGCCACCCGCGCCACAACCTCGGCGGCGAAGCCGGCGTGGCGCCAGCCCGTATCGGCGACCACCAGCCGCCCGGTGCGGCGAACCGAGCCGATGACCGTCTCGGCGTCGAAGGGCGCCAGGGACCGCAGATCGACGACTTCCGCCTCCACCCCGGCTTCGGCCAAGCTCGCGGCGGCCCGCAAGGCTTCCACGGTCATGTGTGAGAGCGCCGCTATGGTGACGTCGGATCCGGGCCGGGCGATGCGGCATGTCCCCATCGGTACCCGGTAAAGCCCCTCCGGCACCGGGCCGACGAGGGAGAACAGCCAACGGTGCTCCAGCACGATCACCGGATCGTCGTCCTCGATGGCGGCGATCAGCAGGCCCTTGGCGTCGTGGGGGCTCGCCGGCATGACCACGTTCAGGCCCGGCACGTGGGCGAACCAGGAATGCAGGCTCTGGGAATGCTGCGGCCCCTGCCCCCAGCCGCGGCCGATCACCAGTCGAACGACAATGGGCACATGGGCCTTGCCGCCGAACATGTAGCGCCACTTGGCCGCCTGGTTGACCATCTGCTCCAGCGCCAAGAGGGCGAAATCCACCCGCTGATGGGTCATCACCGGGCGCATGCCCGCGAGGGCGGAACCGATGGCCACCCCGGTCATGGCGTTTTCCGCCACCGGCATGTCGAGCACCCGTTTGACGCCGTGCTTGTCGCGGAGACCGATAGTGGTGCCGAAGATGCCCTTGGGGTCGGGCACGCCCAGGCCCATGACGTAGACCGCGGGGTCCGCCGCCAGGCACAGGTCCAGGGCCTCGTTGATGGCCTGGGCGAAGGTCAGCCGGCGGCTCACGGCGGGGTGCCGTAAACATGGTCGAAGGCAGTGGCGGGATCGGGGGGCGGGCTTTCCGGGGCGAAGTCCACGGCGGCATCGATCTCGGCATCGATTTGGTCCTCCTGGGCCGCCAAATCCGCCACCGACAGCGCTTCGCTTTTCAACAGCGATGCCTGCAACCGAACCACCGGACAGTGCGCCTTCCACGTTTCCAGTTCGCCCTCCGGCCGGTAGCCCAGATGGTCGTCGTCCTCGGGGCCGCAATGCTCGAGCCAGCGATAGGTGGCCAGTTCCAGGAACGCGGGCCCGGTTCCGCCCCGGGCCCCCTCCACGGCCTCGCTCGCGGCGTCGAACACGGCCAGGACGTCGTTGCCGTCCACCTGCCAGGCGGGCATGCCGTGGGCGGCGGCAAGGGCGGCGATGGCCCGGCCCGGGGGCTGGCGTTCCTCCAACCCGGTGAGCACCGAATACAGATTGTTCTCGCAGACGAAGATTACCGGAAGATCGTGGAGCCGGGCGATGTTGAGGCTTTCGTGGAAGACCCCAGTCTCGGCGGCGCCGTCGCCGAAGAAGACCACGCTCACCCGCGCTTCGCCTTGCATCACGGCGCCGAGGGCTGCGCCGACGGCGATGGGAATGGTGCTGCCGACGATGGGTGTCGCCCCCAGGAAACCGACCGCCGGATCGATGGGGTGCATGGAGCCCCCCTTGCCGCCGCCGTAGCCGGTGGCCTTGCCGTAGATCTCGGCCAGCATGGCCTTGAGGTCGCCGCCCCGCGCCAGGTAGGGGGCATGGGCCCGATGGCCGGCCATTACGTAGTCGTCGGGTCCAAGGGCCGCCGTCACCCCCACGGCGCAGCCTTCCTGACCGATGGACAGGTGGACCGGGCAGCGCATCTCCTGCTCGCCATAGAGGGCGGCGATCCGCTCTTCGATGCGGCGGATGCGCAGCATGCGCCGCAGCAGGTCCCGCCGAAAGGCGGGATCGGCGGTCGCGAGCGGAGCCTGCGGCGGGGGCGCCGTCACTTGAGCAGCGACATGAGGTACTTGAGCAGCGGCGCCTTCTCCACCGACTGGCGATGGCCGACGATGCCGACCTTGATGGCGCCCACGGCATTGCCGATGAAGGCCGCCTGGGCCAGGTCGCCGCCGATCGCCACCAGGGGCGCGGTCACCGCGAAGAAGGCGTCGCCGGCGCCCATGGTGTCGACCACCACATCGGTGAAGGCGGGGATGCGGTGGGGCGTGCCGTCGGCACCGGAGGACACGCAGCCGAGGCGCCCTTCGGTAACGATGAAGCGGTTGCAATCGATGCACGCCGGCAGCTTGTCGGCGACGATGGTCTCGACGCTGGCCAGTTTGTCGGCCACCGCCAGTTGCGCCTCGGGGGCGTCGATGCACACGTAGTCCGCCCTGGGAAAGCGGGTGATCAGGTTGTAGCCCAGGTTGGCGCTGTTGGTCTGGGCGGCAACGGCCAGGAAAGGGGCCGCCTCGGTAATCGTACGGATCGCGCTCGGCCCCAAGAGCCCGTGTCCGAAGTCGGCCACGGCGGTGAGGTCGAAGCGGGGCGCCCGCTCCCCGATCAAGTCCTCCAGTTGTCGCCCCAGCCCGCCGTCCAGGGGCGAATCGTCCATGTGGTAGACCTCGAACAGCTTGCGCTTGTAGGTCACGTCCACGAACCGGCACTTCCGCGTGGTCGGCGCGCCGGGGCGGTGGAGCGCGGTCAGGGTGACGTTGGACCGCAGGCTATCGCGGATCATCGCCTCGTGGCGGTCGTCGGCGCCGAGGCAGGTAATCACTTCCACTTCGGCGCAGATATCGGCCACGTGATTGGCCGCCGCGACGATGCCGCCGGCGAAGACCTCGGATTCCTCGAACAGAGTGGCGATCATGTTTTCCTTGGGCGATTTGCCCATCGGGCTGACATAGCGGTATTCGTCGACGATGGCGTCGCCGATCATCAGCACCCGGGTGTCGCGCACCCGTTCGATGAGGTCGGTGAGCGAGTCCAGGAATTGCCCGTCCCGCCGGGGCTCCAGATAGGCGCTCAGGGCCGGGGAATAGATGTCGAGATGGCTGTTGATCAGGGTGGAAGACGAGAAGGTGACCTCGTCGGTGAAGGCGAGTCGCCCGCCACAGGCCTCGACGGCCCGTTCCTCGTCGGTGATCTTGCCGGTGACGTCGTCCTCGGCCCGGGCGTATTCGGAGCCCTTGGCGTAGACCTGGGGCTTCAGGGCCTCGATGACCGGCACCGCCGTCGGCGCCCGGTTGATGACGACCCAGTCCACCAGTTCCAGGGAGGCCAGCATCTCGGCGGGAAAGACCGGCCGGCCCGGTCCCCGGTTGACGTGGGCATCGGCGGTGACCGAGGCCACCAGGACCGTGCCGTGACGCCGGGCGGCACGCAGATGGCGGATATGGCCCATGTGCAGCAAGTCGAAGACGCCGTGAGCGAGCACGACGGTTTCACCGGCGCCATGGGCGGCCTCCAGGATCGAGGCCAGGTCGGCGATCTCTCGCACCTTGCCGGCCGCCGAAACCGGCGCCGCCGCATCCGATGGCCGGATTGCCTCCGCACCGCTCACGGCCTTGGCTCTCCGACGTCGCCAACAGGACGCGGGGTCAAGGGAAGGATGCTCGGCCGGAGATCGGGGTCCCCTAGTGGTCCAAATCTAGCAGATGGTACCCATACGATCGCGTTTCCCGCTTCCTCGGCAGGAAGGGGCGCGCCGTCGATGCTGTCGCATCGACAAGGGTCCCTGACGCCCCGAGGAAGCGGGAAACGCTACCCAGAGGGCGGCCGACCGAGCCCCCCGGGGCCACGGGGTGTCCCCGGGATTGAATTCCGGGGGGACTCCCCCTGAGACCCCCCGGCGGCGTTGCGGAACGCTCGCGATGCGAAAGCATCGCCGCGCGTCCCGCGCCTGGCCGGATGAACGCGGTCGGTCGTCGTATGGCTACCATCTGTTAGATTTGGACCACTAGAACTCCGCGCGCAGGCCGCCGGTGACGCGGGCGCGATCGAGGGTCGAGTGACCGACCAGGGCCTCCACGTCGACGAAAGGCATCCAGCCGTTGGGCAGGACAACCAGCACGCCGGCGCCCAGGTTCCAATAGTTGCGGTCGGGATCGTCGGAAATGACGCTGACGATGGCGCCTGACACGTCGGCCGCGAACTGGGTGTCCACGTCCCGCGGGTCGTCCTTGAACTCATGCTCGTATTCGGCCCGAACCTGGGGCACGACGACGCCCCAGGTGAAGCCGAAGGCATAGGAGGCCCGCGCCCCGAGGACGCCGGTCACGGACGTGGCCTCGCTGTCCTCGACGATCAGCGCCAGTCCCGTGTTGACGGGGTCGTTTTCCGTGTAGCCGTCCAGGGTCGTGTAGACCACGTTGGCCCGCGCGTAGGGTCCGACGCTCAAAGCCCCGAAGCTGAAATCGTAACCCACACCGCCACCGGCCGAGAAATTGTGGCCCTGGGTGTCGGCCCTGGCGTCGATCGTCGTCGGCGTGGTGCGGCCCGGGTCCAGGAAGATGGCGTTGCGCTGCAGATCGTAGTCGGCGTAGCCGTAGCCGAGCGCCCCGTCCACGTAGAGACTGTCGGTGATGTTGTAACTGGTGAACAGGTTCAGGTAGTAGGTATCCGTCTCCACGCCGCCTTCGGAACCGCCGGGCGTGAAGGCGGCCGCCGCGTTGTCCGGGTCGAAGTCCGAGTCGCTGCGATCGAAGCCCAGGAGCGCTCCCACCACCCACTCGTCCGAGACCCGATAGTCGCCGAGCACCTGGAAGGTCCATGTTTCGCCGTCATAGCCGCGCTCGTTCTCGAGGTCGTCCCGATCCTCGTCGAATTCTTCGAACTTGAACTGGGTCGACAGGCTGAAGCGCCCGAACTCGATCGCCGTGTCGTCGGCGCGGGTGGGCTTCCCCGCTTCCTCGTCGCGAATCTCTTCCAGCCGCTCCAGGGTTTCGGCCAGCAGCGCCTCGGCCCGGACCAGGGATTGGTCGGTGCTGGCCAGGGCCTGTCCCGGGTTGAGGGAGTTCTCGCTCTCGGTGGCGAGACCGGCGCCAGCCGATACGCCGCAGAGCGTAGCCAAGTTGCCGGACGTGGTGCCGCCACAGACGTTGTTGAACAAGGCCTCGAACGCCGCGTTCTGGGCCGACGCGGCGATCGGTACCGCCGCCACGGCGATTGCCGCCACCAAGCCCCAAAGTCCGGCCCACAGGCGTGCGCCCCATCGACCGGCATTTTTCAGAGTTTCCATATTCCCCCTCTTGGCCGCCGCCCCGTGGCGGCCGGCCTCGCTCGCCCCTAGTGTTGCGATTCTAACATTTGGTTCCTGAGCCCGGGGGTGAAGGTCGCAGTTTGCGTAGATTTAATGGGAACGAAATGTCTCGATCGGAACACTAGATCTTCGGCACGAAGAAGAAATCGCCGGCTTCGTGACCGGCATACTTGATTGGCGCGTACTGGGGCAACTGTTCAATCTCGGCCGCCGCGCGAACGCTGGTCACCCGCTGTGACACCAGGTGGTAGAGCTTCTGTCCTTCCAGCACGTCCGCATTCCCATTGAGGACGTCGATGAAGGCGCTGGCGAATACGGAATGCTTACCCCCGGCGCTGTCCAAAACTGGCTGCACGCCGCCCGAGGACAGGACCACCCGGGCCCGCTTCTTGGCCATCATCTTCAGCCAGTTGTTGCGCATCTCCCCCGACATGCCGGCTTCCAGGCTGGCGAGCGACGAGCGGGTCAGGGTGCCGGAATAGCAGGAGTCCGCGACCACCAGCACCTGGCGCACCGACATGGCGTTCAGCACGTCGGTGATCTGGATATTGGAAATCCAGTTGGCGGTGCTGTCCGGCTCCGAGTCCACGGGTAGCCAGTGACCCCGGTTGTTGGCCCGGTCCAGTTCCCCATGGCCGGCGTAGTAGATGATCAGGTTATCGGTGTCGGTCAGTTCCTGGCGCAGGTCGTTCATTGCCGACAAGATGTCGTAGCGGGACGCGTTGACTAGCAGGCGCACGTCCATCGCGTAGCGTTTTTGAAGAATTCCGGCCACCGTTTGTGCGTCGTGGACCGCCGTTTCCAGCTTCGGCAACTGCTTGTAGTCATTGTTGCCGATGACCAAGGCCACGTAGTCCCCGAACTTGATGTCGAGGGGTACGGGCTTGGCTTCGGGCTTTGCGCCCTGGCCGCGAACGCCACCCGCGACGATGCGGCGCGCAAGGACGAACTGGGACGCTGAACGCTTGCCGGCGCCGTCGATGGCGACCACGGAAACCGTTGTCTTGTCCCCCTTCAGGGGCACGGTGGCCTTGAACAGGCCCTGGTCGTTGGGCTTGACCTCGACGTCGTTGATGGTCAGCGCCATCAGCCCGGAGGCCGTTTCCACCTTGCCCACCACGAGGGTCTTGTCGGCGTCGGTGGTGATTGTCGGCAGGCCAACGCTGCGGGTAGTGGGCACGTTGGGTTGGAGGATGGCGATCGCCGGGCCAGCGGCGGCCAGGGTCTGCTGGCGCTTGCGATCATCGGCCTCGCGGGAAGCGAGGTCGGAACGAAGCTTGCCGGTTTCACCCTTCAAAGAATCGACCGAGGCCGCCAATTGGCCTGCCCGATCCCGTTCCCGCTTCAGGGCCGCTTCACGTTCCCGCAGTTCCTTCTGCAGCGCCGCTTCGCGGCTGCGGTCGCGGCTGGAGGAGCGCTTCGACTTGTCCAAAGTCGCCCGCAGGGCCGCCACCTCCGACTGCTGTTTGCGGGCTCGATCCTGTTGCGACTTCAACGACCGCTCCGCCTTGGCCAGCCGGCCCTCGGCCCCCCGCAGGGCCGCCTTGGCCTGTTCGGCCTCGCCGCGCAGGCGCGCGACATCTTTCTCGCTCGCGGCCCGCTGCTGTTGCTCGCTGTCGAGGGAAGAGCGCAGCGTGCTGGCCTGCTGTTCCAGCTTGCCGATGAGGGATCGCAGGGCCGATGCCTCCGCCTCCCGTTTCTCAAGTTCCTTCGACCGGGTCGACAGTTCGGCCGCCACGGTGGCGATCTTGTCCGCCTGACCGGAAGCGATTTCCTTTTCCAACCGCTCGCGGGTTGCCGCCAGGGCCTTTCGCGCTTTCGCGCTTTCTCGCTTTCGCTGCTGCGCTGGTGCAATTGCTCCTGATTGCCTTTTAGGCGTTGGCGAACGTCGTCCAGTTCCCGACGCAGCTGGTCCCGCTCCCGCTGAAGCGTTTCCCGCTCTTGCCGCAGGCTTTCCCGCTCTTGGCGAAGCTTCTCCAGTTCGGCGTTCGATTCGCCGCCGGGAACGAACGGCAAGGCCGCGGCGTCGAAGCCCGACGCCTTGCGGTACCATTCAACCGCCTTGGCCTTGTCCTGGGGAACGCCCAGTCCCTGCTCGAACAGGGCTCTCAGGTTCAACTGGGCGCGGACGAAGCCCTGCTCCGCGGCGAGGGCATACCATTTTGCGGCCAGGTCGTACTGGGGCGGAACGCCAAGTCCCTTCTCGAAGATCTCGCCGATGTAGGTCTGGGCCTCCAGGTCGCCGCCCTTGGCCAGGGGCAGCCAGGTCAACAGGGCGGTGCGGTAGTCGGCCCGGTCGGCGGCGGTGTATTCGCCCCCCCGGATGGCGCAGTCGCCGGCGGTGGTCTTGATGGCCTTGCGGGCGGTAACATAGGTGGCCCGGGTCCCCAGCCGGCGCACCTTGCCCGGCAGCAGGCAGTCGACCACCAGCAAGTCGTCGGCATTGCCGACATCGGCCGCCCACGAGACAGCATTCGGACCGGGAATGGGCACGGCGGTCAAAAGCACCGCCAAGACGGCACCGATCATGCCGCCTCGGGCCCACCCGGACCCATCGCTCATGGGCATTCGTCTTTCCCACAATTCCACGGAAGCGTGTTGAATCAAGAGACTATCACGTTATTGCGCGCTCTCATAGGCCCTGCATACCCGGTCGCGCAGAACGATTGAGACGCGGCTTCGACAGGGGGATACTGGTCGGCCCCTCGTCCTGTCCCAGGAGGAAAGACGTCATGCGCCCATCTCCTGCCCCATTTGTCGCCGCCATGACCGGCATTGCCTTTCTTTTCGCTTCCGTCCACCCGTCGATCGCCCAGAGCGGCCTGGGCGACCTAATTCGCGGTGCGACCCAGGGCAAGGTTCCCGTTCCGGGCGCTCAGGCGCCGGCGACACCGACTCCCTCGGCCCCGGCTGCCACGCCGTCGCCGCTTCCCGCCGCGCCGGGAGGACTGGACCTCCAATCCCTGCAACAGCAGTTGGGCCAAAAGGACGGGCTCATTTCCGGCCTTCAATCCCAGCTCACGACCAAGGACCGGACCATCGGCGGGCTGCAGAGCCAGGTCTCCGAAAAAGACGGCCTTGTGGGCAGCCTCCAGGGGCAGCTCACGCAAAAGGACAACCTGCTTGGCGGGCTCCAGGGCCAACTGGCGGAGAAGGACGGGCTCCTCGGTTCCCTTCAAGGCCAACTCTCGGAGAAAGACGGTCTCCTCGGTTCCCTCCAAGGCCAACTCTCGGAGAAAGACGGTCTCCTCGGTTCTCTCCAAGGCCAACTCGCCGACAAGAACGGCCTCATCGGCGGCCTGCAATCCCAACTGTCGGAGAAAGACGGGTTGCTGGGAAGCTTGCAAGGCCAACTCACGGAAAAAGACGGACTTCTCAGTGGCCTGCAAGGACAACTGGCCGAGAAGGACGGCTTGCTGGGCGGTTTGCAGGGTCAGCTATCGCAAAAGAATGGCCTCTTGGCCGGCCTTCAGAGCCAACTCTCGGAGAAGGACGGTCTCCTCGGTTCCCTTCAAGGTCAGCTTTCGGAGAAGGACGGGCTATTGGGGAGCCTGCAAAGCCAGCTCACGGAAAAGGACGGTTTCCTGGCCGGGCTCCAAAGCCAGCTTTCCGAGAAGGACGGTCTGTTGGGCGGCCTGCAAAGCCAACTCACCGAAAAGGACGGTTTCCTGGCCGGACTCCAAAGCCAGCTGTCCGCAAAGGACGGCCTGTTGGGCAGCCTGCAAACGCAGGTTTCCGGCAAGGACAGCCTGATCGGCGATCTTGAGGGCCGCCTGGGATCTCTGGAAGGACTCTCCGAGAGGCTCAAGACCGACGTGGCGGGACGCGACAACCAGTTGGCCGACCTGCGCGGCCGCCTGACGTCGGTGCAGGGCGAGAAAGGGGATATGGAAAGCAGGGTCGCGGCCGGAGAAACCCGAATCGCTGCGCTGGAACGGGAACTGTCGGCCGGTCGCAAGGCCGCAACCGAGACGGAAAGCAAGCTCGCCGCGGCACAAGAATCAACGAAGAATGCCCAATCGGACCTGACCGCCACCCAGGCCAAGGTCGCCTCCCTGGAACGAACGACCCGCGCCAACGCCGAGACGGTGACGTCGTTGGAGACCCAACGCCTGGTCCTCGCGGTGGCCCTGGTCCTCGTCATTGCCGGCGCGGCTGTTGTTGTGCTGCGGGGGCGCGGTACCGCCTAGTGTTCCGATCGAGACATTTCGTTCCCATTAAATCTACGCAAACTGCGACCTTCACCCCCGGGCTCAGGAACCAAATGTTAGAATCGCAACACTAGTCCGCGATTAATCGCGGCCACGGGCGTCCCGACCGACCAGGGAGGACAGGCGCGGATGAGCGACCAAGACCTATCGGGCTCGGCAATCCGTGTGGCGACCGACGTTCCCTGCGAGACGCGGGATGGAACGGTTCTGCGGGCCGACGTTTACCGGCCGAACGACAAGGGGTCCTGGCCTGTTCTTCTGTGCCGCACACCTTACGACAAGAACCGCCCGGGCTACGTGGCGACCGCCCGGGCGCTTGCCGCCCACGGCTACATGGCCGCGGTTCAGGACATTCGCGGCCGCAATGCCTCCGATGGCCGGTGGATCTGGCACATGTCGGCGGAAGGCCAAGAAGTGGAAAGCCGCGACGGCTTCGATGCCTGTCAATGGGCGGCGGCCCTTCCCGGGTCCGACGGCCAGGTGGGCACCTGGGGCAATTCCTACCCGTCCTGGTGCATCTGGCGCATGGCGGCGGCCCAGCCACCGGCGCTGGGGGCGATCTTCACCAGCGGCTTTTCGGTCCGCACCCTCGACTGCACGTACGGCATCTTCGAGACCGGCGTGCGCCTGCGCTGGCAGCATCACATGGCGGTGTCGCCACGTCTTCGGGCCGGCGATCCCATGGGCCCGCAATCGGTGGCCGAGGCCGATCACATCTGGGACCAGGTGTTGCGGGGTAAATGGCTGTGGCGGCTCCCCCTGGACGAGATTCCGGACTATCTGTTCCACGAGACGGCCCCGGTGCAGAAGCGCTACTGGCGAGAGATCAACCAGGAATTCTGGGCCCTGGACACGGTCCATCCCCACGTCACTGTCCCGACGTGCACGTTGACCGGCTGGTGGGACCGGCTGTTGGGTTCGGCCGACCATTTCAACGGCATGCTCGCCGATGGCCCGGCAGCCACCCGCGACCAGCACCGCCTGATCATCGGCCCGTGGACCCACGACACGGACAACCAGGGGCGCAAGCTCGGCCCCCGCGACTATGGGTCCGAGGCAACGGCCAGCTATCACGACCACCTGCTGCGCTGGTACGACTGGCGGCTCAAGGGACGGGACACGGGGATCGCCGACGAGCCGCCGGTCAAGCTGTTCATCCTCAACGAGAACCGCTGGCGGTTCGAACACGCCTGGCCGCCCGAGGGGGTTCGCGAGACCGCCTTCTTCCTGCACGGCGGCGGCAAGGCCAACACGCCCAGAGGCGACGGGGTCTTGTCCCGGGACGAGCCGAGGGCCGAACCCCCCGATACCTTCGTTTACGATCCGGCCGACCCGGTCGTGAGCCTGATGGGCATGGAGGGCCAAGCCGCCGCCTGCGACCAGAAACCCAACGAACGGCGGCAAGACATCCTGGTTTATCAGACGCCGCCCCTGCGCAAGGACCTTCTGGTCATCGGCCCCGTGCAATGCCGCCTGTGGGCCGCCTCCGATGCCGTCGACACGGACTTCGTCGCCAAGCTGATCGAGGTGGGTGTCGACGGCCTGGCGATGAACCTGTGTCATGGCATCCTCCGGGCGCGCTACCGGCAAGGCTACGACCGGGAGGCCTTCCTCACGCCGGGCGAACCGTCTAAGTTCGTCATCAGGATGATGGCCACGGGCATCCTGTTCCGGAAGGGATCGCGCATCCGCCTCGACATCACATCCTCCGACTTCCCGGCCTTCGATCGCAACCACAACACCGGCAAGCCCTTTTACGCGGACAACGGGTTGAAGGTGGCGCGGCAGACCGTATTCCACGACCGGGGACACCCGTCGCACTTGCTGCTGCCGGTCATGCCACGTTGACCACGGAAGCCGGGCACGCCAAGGTCGACGCAATGGAGCCCTCGCCGCAACCGAAGGAAGCCCTGCTCGGGATCCGGGATCTCGTGGTTGATTTCGTGATGCCGGAACAGACCGTGCACGCCGTTCGCGGCGTGTCCTTCGATGTGCATGCCGGCGAGGCGGTGGGGCTGGTAGGCGAATCGGGGTCTGGCAAGTCGGTGACCGCCCTGTCGATTCTGCAACTCCTTCCCTATCCCGTCGCCCGCCACCCCCGGGGCAGCATCACCTATCGGGGCCAGGAATTGATCGGCGCGGGGCCGCGGATCATGCGCGACATCCGCGGCGATCGCATCGCGATGATCTTCCAGGAGCCGATGACGTCGCTCAATCCCCTGTTCACCATCGAGGAGCAGGTCGGCGAGGTGGTTTCGATCCATAAAGGCGTTTCGGCGGCGGAGGCCAAACGGCGAACCCTGGAACTTCTCGAACTGGTGCGCATCCCCGAGCCGGCACGGCGCCTTGGCGCCTATCCCCACGAACTGTCTGGCGGTCAGGTGCAACGGGTGATGATCGCCATGGCGCTGGCCAACGAACCCGACCTGCTGATCGCCGACGAACCCACCACGGCCCTGGACGTCACCATCCAGGCCCAGATCCTGTCCCTGATCGGCGAACTCCAGCAGCGCTTCGGCATGGCGCTCCTGCTGATCAGTCACGACCTCAACGTGGTGCGGCGGATGGCCGACCGAATCTGCGTCATGAATGACGGCATGATCGTCGAACAAGGCCCCGCGCGGCGCATTTTCGAAGCCCCCGAGCATCCCTACACCCGCCATCTCCTGGAAGCCGAACCGGAGGGCAAGCCCCCGTCGCCGCCCGCCGACGCCACGACGGTCATCGAGGGCCGCGATATCCGGGTGCGGTTCCCCATCCGGTCCGGGGCGCTGCGGCAGGTCAAGGGCCACGTCGACGCCGTCGACGGGGTCAGCGTCGCGGTGCGCGAAGGCCACACCGTCGGCGTCGTTGGCGAGAGCGGATCCGGCAAGACCACCCTTGGCCGCGCCCTCCTACGGCTCATCGACAGCACCGGTGAGATCCGCTTTGGCACCGAGGACCTGCAGGGCCGCTCCATCAAATCCCTGCGGCCCTTGCGCAGCCAGATGCAGATCGTCTTCCAGGACCCCTTCGGATCCCTGAGCCCCCGCATGCGGGTCGACCAGGTGGTCGGCGAGGGGTTGAGGATCAACCGCATCGGCGACGACGACAAGGCCCGCGAGGCGATGATCGTCCGCGCCCTCGAGGAAGTGGGGCTCGATCCGGAGTCCCGCCGTCGTCATCCCCACGAATTTTCCGGCGGCCAACGCCAGCGCATCGCCATCGCCCGGGTGCTGGTGCTGAAACCCCGATTCCTGGTCCTCGACGAACCCACGTCCGCCCTCGACCGCTCGGTCCAGGCGCAGATCGTCGACCTGCTGCGGGAAATTCAAGCGCGCCACCACTTGGCCTACCTCTTCATCAGCCACGACCTGAAGGTCGTCCGCGCCCTTTCCGAGGACGTCATCGTCATGCGCGACGGCCGTGTGGTGGAGTCGGGCCCGTGCGAGGAAGTCTTTACGGCGCCCCGGCACCCCTATACCCGGGCGCTTATTCAGGCGGCCTTCCACTTGCAGGCCGTCGAAATGGAGGAGGCGGTATCATGAAAGCCGGCCTCGTCCGCTCGCCAACCCGTTCGACATCAACCAACCACAAAGAGGGAACGATCATGGTCTATTTCTCGAAAAAGCGCCTCGGCCGGCTCGTGGCCGCGGGCGCCCTGACGGCGGGGCTCGCCATGGGCTCGGCCGTCCAGGCTCAAAACAGCGTCTCCCTGGCCCAGGGCGTCGATCCGGAGTCTCTGGACCCGGCTTACGATACGCTGATCTCCAGCGTCGGGGTGATGATGAACATTTACGACTCGCTGATCTGGCGCGACGCCAAGGGCGTCCTCGTGCCGGGACTGGCGGAGTCGTGGACGTTTCCGACCTCGACCCAGATGCGCCTCAAGCTCCGCCGCGGCGTGAAATGGCACGACGGCAGCGACTTCTCGGCCGACGACGTGGTCTTCACCTTCGACCGCATCTTCGGCAAGGGAAAGGACGCCGTACCACTGCTGAGCTCGCTCAAGGGCTTTGTCGACCATATGGAGAAGGTGGACGACAACACGGTGATCCTGCACATGCCGAAGCCCCTGGCCACCATCACGCCGACCCTGGTGCGGATTCCCATTCTGCCCAAAAAGGCCTTCAACGAGATGGGCGAGCAGGCCTTCGGCCAGGCGCCCGTCGGCACCGGCCCGTTCAAGTTCGTACAATGGGACAAGAACCAGCAGATCGTCATGGACGCCTTTGGCGACCACTGGCGGGGACGGCCGCAGATCGACCGCTACGTGGTCAAGCCGATCCCGGAGGATTTCGCCCGCTACGCCTCGCTCAAGAACGGGGAAGTGGACATCATCGCCAACCTGACCGCCGAACGCGCGAAGGAGATCGATGCCCTGCCCAGCCTGCAGTGGAAGGGCGTGCACTCGGTGCGCAACATGTTCGTCGGCCTTAACACCCGCAAAAAACCATTCGATGACCTGCGGGTGCGCCAAGCCGTCAACCACGCGGTGGATGTCGAGGCGCTGGTGGAGGTGGTCCTAGGCGGCCACGCCTTCGTCAACCCCAGCGTCTGCACCGAAACCCTGTTCGGCTGGTCCAAGGTCGCGCCCTATGCGTACGATCCGGCCAAGGCCAAGGCGCTGCTGGCGGAAGCCGGCTACCCCAACGGCCTCGAGGTCACCATGCTGGGACCCGTCGGGCGCTACACCCAGGACAAGGAGATCCAGGAAGCCATCGCCGGCATGCTGAGCGCGGTCGGCATCCGGGTAACCCACAACCAGCCCGAGTGGGCCGAGTTCATCAAGCAGTGGCGAGCCGAGAACTTCCCCATGTACTTCATCGGCACCGGCAACCAGGTGCTGGACTGCGACCAGCACATGGGCTACCGCATCGACGGCAAGCGCTACAACAAGTACTACCAGTCCGACGCCGTGGATGCCTTGATCCGCAAGGAAGAGGTGTCCCACGATCCGGAAGAGCGCAAGCGTTTGTTCGCCGAAATCCACCAGATCGTTCGCGACGACGCGCCGTGGATCTTCCTCTATGACCAGAAGGACCTGTATGGCATGTCGGCCCGGCTGGACTGGCAGCCGCGACCGGACGAGATGGTCTGGGCGTTCGAAATCAAGTCAAAGTAGGCAGGCAAGATACTAGGGCGGGCGGCCCGGGCGCCCGCCCTTTCCTTGCCCGGCTGAGAACTCATGCTTCGTCTCATCGTCGTCCGCCTGCTGCAGGTGCCCCTGGTGATCCTGAGCATGAGCCTGTTGGTGTTCATCTTTCTGAACGCCAGCGGGGATCCGGCCCAGATTATGCTGCCCATCGACGCCAGCGACGCCGACGTGGCGGCGATGCGGGCCAAGCTGGGCCTCGACAAGCCCCTGCTTGAGCAGTTCGCGATCTTTGTCTTCGGCGCCGTCCAGGGTGACTTCGGCATGTCCTTCCGCGCCCGCCAGCCGGCCCTGGAAGTGGTTCTGGAATTCCTGCCGGCGACCCTGGAACTGGCCTTTGCCGCCTTGATCGTGGCGACCCTGATCGCCATTCCCTTGGGCATCGCGGCGGCGGTGAAACGCAATACCGCAATCGACACCGCCGCCACGGTGATCGCCGTACTTGGGCAGTCCATGCCCGTATTCTGGCTGGGAATTCTGTTGATTCTCGTGTTCGCGGTGCTGCTGCAATGGTTGCCCGTGGGCGGCCGCGATGGGTTCCTGCACCTGATCCTGCCGGCGGTCACCCTGGGCTGGTACATGAACGCCATCATGACCCGGCTCACCCGCTCGGCGATGCTGGAGATCATGGGCGAGAATTACGTGCGCACGGCGCGGGCCAAGGGCCTGCCGGAGCGCATGGTGGTCATGCGCCACGCCTTCCGCAACGCCCAGATCCCGATCCTGACGATCTGGGGCTTGCAGGCCGGCGCCATGCTCACCGGCACCGTGGTGACGGAGACGGTGTTCTCCTGGCCGGGCCTGGGCCGGGCGAGCATCCATGCGGTTCTCGGCCGGGACTACCCCGTGGTGCTGGCCAGCATTGCCCTGTTCACGGTGATCTTCGTCGGCATCAACCTGCTGATCGACCTCGCCTACTACTTCATCGACCCGCGTATTCGCCGGCGCTGAGCAGCCCCCATGGGTCAGCTATTCCGCACCACCAAGGGTGTCGTTGGGCTTCTGCTCATGGCCCTCATCGTGGTGACGGCAATCGGCGCCGATGTCATCAGCCCGTACGATCCGTTCGGACAAAGCCTGAGGGCGCGCCATGTGGCGCCCACCTTCGTCAACGCCGAAAGCAACTACTTGCTGGGTACCGACCACGTGGGCCGCGACATCCTGTCGCGGATGATCCACGGGGCCCGCATTTCCATCCTGGTGGGTTTCAGCGCGGTGCTGGTGTCGGGTGTGATCGGCACCCTGATCGGGCTGATCGCCGGTTTTTACGAGGGCGTCGTGGGGGCCGTACTCATGCGCCTGGCCGACATGAAGCTCGCCATGCCGATGATTCTCTTCGCCATCGCTTTCATTGCCTTCTTCGGGTCCGGGCTGTTGAGCGTCATCATTGTCATCGGGGTGTGGGGCTGGGTGCCCTATGGGCGTTATACCCGGGGCATGGTGCTGTTCCTCAAGGAAGCCGCCTTCGTCCAGGCCAGCATCGCCATGGGGGCGAGCAACGGCGCCATCATGTTCCGCCATATCGCCCCCAACCTGATCGGGCCCGTCATCGTCATGGCAACCCTGCAACTGGGCGAGGCGGTGCTGCTGGAATCGGCCTTGAGCTTCCTCGGCGTCGGCGTCCAGGCCCCGACGCCCACCTGGGGCAGCATGGTGGCCGACGGGCGCAGCTACGTGGACTCGGCTTGGTGGACGGTGACCTTCCCGGGGATGGCCATCACGCTGTTCGTCCTCGGCGCCAACTTTCTGGGCGACGCCTTGCGCGATGTCCTCGACCCAAAAACCGCCTGAGGACGCCATGACCGACGTCCGCCAAGAACTGATCGACAAGCTGGCCCGGTCCGGGGACCGGTTGGTCGAGCACTGCCGCGGCCTCATCGCCGCGTCCAGCGGCAATCCGCCGGGCGACACCCGGGCCGTGGCCGTGGCGGCGGCGCGCCTGCTGGCCGACATCCCCGGCGTCGTGGTGGAGACCCATACGGCCCAGGAGCCCATCGTCAACCTGGTGGCCCGGCTGTCGGGCGGCGGTCCCGGGCGGCAGCTGGTGTTCAACGGTCACCTCGACACCTACCCCGTCGGCGACCGGACGGCTGGTCCGTCGATCCCCTGGGCGGCGAAATCCGCGACGGCCGGCTATATGGGCGCGGCAGCGGCGATATGAAGGGCGGCATCGCCTGCTCGATCCTCGCCATGCGCCTGCTGGCGGCAACGCGCGAGGCCTGGCGGGGCGAAGCAGTGCTCACCCTGGCCGGCGACGAAGAGACCATGGGCATCCTCGGCACCGGCCACCTGCTGGAGACGGTCCCCCATGCCCGGGGCGACGCCATGATCTGCGGCGATGCCGGTTCGCCGCGCATTCCCCGCTTCGGCGAAAAGGGGATTCTGTGGCTCGACGTGGCCGCCTCCGGCAAGGCCGCCCACGGCGCCCACGTGCACCTGGGCGACAGCGCCATCGAGCGCCTGATGGGGGCGCTGACGGCGCTGACCGCCTTGCGGGCGCTCCCTGTCACGCTGCCGCCCGAGGTAGACGCCGCCATCGACCGGGCCGCGCCCGTGTCGGAGCCCCTCTCCGGGGCCGGCGAGACCCGGGTGCTGAAGTCGGTCACCGTCAATGTCGGTACCATCGAGGGCGGCGCGGCGCCCAACCTGGTCGCCGATCGGGCCGCCGCCCGAGTGGACGTGCGCCTGCCGGTCGGCCTCACCTGCCAGGCGGTGGAAGAAGAGATCGCGGCCCTGCTGGCGCCGCTCGAAGGCATCGCTCATACGGTCCTGCGACGTTACCAGCCCAGCGTCACGCCGCCGGACCACGAAATCGTCGCCCGGGTGACCGCCAACGCCAGCGAGGCCCTGGGCATGGAGGCCGTGCCCAACATGCGGGTCGGCGCCTCCGACGCGCGGCTCTACCGTATGGCCGGCATTCCGACGGTGGTCTGCGGCCGGACGCCCGGCAACATGGGCGGGGTGGACGAGTTCGTGATTCTCGACGACCTGATGGCGGTCGCCCGCATCCACACCCTGACCGCCTTCGATTACCTGAGCGCCGATTTCGCCTGAACGGTAGCTACATCACGTCGCCGCCGTTGGGCGACAGGGTCTGGCCCACGTAGTAGGCGCCGTCCTCGCCGGCCAGGAGTACCGCGGTGGCGGCGATCTCTTCCGGCCGGCCGAAGCGCCCCAAGGGAAGCTCCGCCTGCTTGGCCACCCGCCATGCCGCCGACAGGCCGGCCAGCAGGTCGGTCTCCACCGGCCCCGGAGCGATGGCGTTGACCAGGATGCCCAGCGGCGCCCCTTCCCGCGCCAGCCCCTTGGTGAACCCCAGCAAGCCGGCGTTGGCGGCGCAATAGTGGGCCTTGCCGATTGTTCCCTTGAGGGCGTGTTGAGAGGCGATGTTGATGATGCGGCCCCAGCCGGCTTCTCGCATCGCCGGCCAGCAGGCCCGGGTGGCAAGGAAGCTGCCCCTGAGATGGACGGCGATCATCCGGTCCCAGTCGGCCACCGAAAGATCGTCAAAGGCCACCTCGCCGGAATGACCGGCGTTGTTGACCAGGATGTGGATCGTCCCCAGGGCCTCGCGGGCGGAGTCCACGAACGCCGCAACCGCCGCCTCGTCCGAGACGTCGCAGGCCGCCGCGAAGGCCCGCCTGCCGTGCGCCGCGATCTGGCCCACGACGTCTTCGGCGGCGGCATCGTCGTCAAGATGGCACAGCGCCACATCGGCGCCCTCGGCGGCGAAGGCGCCGGCGATGGCGGCGCCGATCCCCCGGCTGCCGCCGGTCACCAGGGCGGTGCGCCCGGAGAGCTTCACGACGGGATTTCCAGCGCCGGCACGCCCAGTTCGGCGGCCCAGCGCTGCATGTCGGCGATGGTGGTCCGGTGCAGGGGTATGCCGTCGCGGGAGCGGCGCGCCAGCTCCTCGAAACCCCGTTCGCCGGGCACGTAGAGGGTGTCGAAGCCCGGCCGCAGGGGCGTGTCCTTGATGGTCTCGACCATGCGGTCCATGCGTTCCTTGAACACATCCAGGGGCATGAACCATTCGATATTGATCGCCTCGAACAACTGGCAGCAATTGTAGACGTTGTCGAAGGGCCGAAAGCCGGTCCCCGGCCGAGTGAACAGGCCGCCGCCGCACAGCACCCCGGTCAGGATCTCGTGGGCGGTGCCCAGGCCGAAGGCCTTGTAGCCGCCGAAGGGCAGGAACGTGTAGGCCTCCAGCGCCTCCTTGGGATCCGTGGTCGGGTTACCGTCGTGGCCGAGGGCCCAGGTGTCGGGGATGGGCTGGTCCTCGGCGCCGGCCTGGCGCACCTTTTCCACGGCGATGGTGTTGGCCATGTCGAGGACCACCGGCACCCGTCCCGCCGGCGCGGCGACGGCCAGAGGATTGTTGCCGACCCTGGCCCGGGCGCCCCCATGGGGCGGCATCATGGGCGGGCTGTTGGTGTAGGTGATGCCGATCATGCCGGCGTCCGCCGCCAACAGGGGATAGTACTTGGCCGAGGTGTAGGAATTGGCGTTGCGCACGCCGACCACGCCGATGCCGAACACCCGGGCCTTGTCGATGGCCAACATCATCGCCCGGGCAGCCACGACCTGGCCCATGCTGTGGTGGGCGTCGTAAAGGGCCATGGCCTTTCTGTCGGCCAGCACCGTCACCTTGGCCTTGGCCCGGTTGCCGCCGGCGCGGATGCGCTCCAGGTGGATATTGAGCATCCGCACGCCGTGGGATTCCTCGCCCCGAAGATCGGAATCCACGTGCACGTCCACCACCAGGGCCGCGTCTTCCGCCGGCACGCCCATGGCTTCGAACAGCGCCGCCCCGGCGGCGCGCAAGGGATCGGGCATGACGGTGACGTAGTCGTAGCTCATGGTCGGGTCCTTGATGGCTGGCTACCAGACGCCGAGGGTCCGGGGATAGCGGGTCAGGATCTCGTTGCCATCGGCGGTTACCAGCACCATGTCGCCGACGCAGGCGCCGCCGACTTCGGGCAGGAAGGCGTTGGGATGGAACTCGAACAGCATCCCCGCCGCGACCGGGATCGACTGGCGGGCGCCGTCCCCGGCATCGGCGGCGTAGGGTTGGGGGAAGGCGTCGCCGACGATGGGTTCGCTGTAGCTGAGCCCCAGGCCGTGTGCATTGGTGAAGCGGAACATGACGCCCCGCTGGTCGGGCGTGAAGCGGCGCTTGAACACCCCCTCGAAGGCCTCCTGGACCGCATGGAGGTCGGCTCCGGGCCGGAGCGCGTCGAGGGCGCGGGCCTCCGCCTCCAGCACCACCTCGTAGAGCGCCCGGTGATCCTCGCCGGGCGGACCCAGGCTGCCCGAACGGATGGCGTGGCCCCAATGGCCGTCGACCATCAGGTAGATGCCGAAGACGGCCTGATCGCCCTCCTGGGGCACGTGCCGTCCCAGGCCCTTGTAGAGCCGCCCGCCGTCGGCGCAGGGCCCGACGGTCAGCCAGGTGAGGCAGAAATCGGCGCCCTCGTGGTAGGCCAGCCGCTCCATCTCGGCGCGCACCTGAAAGGCCTGCTTGCCGGCGCGGAGCTGTTGGGGAAGGGCCTGAAACAGCCGGTCGCACAAGGCCGCGGCGCGGCGGTGGACGGCGATCTGGTAAGCGTCCTTGACCATGCGCCGGCGGTCGAACCAGTCCGATGGGTCGTCCCAGACTACCTCCGGCAAGGCCCCGGTCATCCGCTCCCACAGGGGCACCGGCGTCTCATCGCGGCCGATATAGCCGATCCTGCCTCCAGCACAGCCGGCCTCCCGTAGGATTTCCGCGATGGCGGCACCGAAATTGGACAAGGGAAACCAGCGCACGTCCCGAAAATGAGTCAGTTCGGAGGCGAACATCTGAAGAAACTTGTTGGGCGTCAGCACCACCAGGGGCCGCCCCGGGACCAGGATCAAAGCCGAGGGATAGTGGTGGCTGTTCCAGTCCGACAGGTAGCGCAGGTAGCCGTGCATGGGGCTGGCGAAGCCGACGGCGCTGCCCTGGGCGAAGACCACCAGGGCGCCGAGGCCATGCTCGGCCAGCATGGCCTCGGTCTCCGCCAGGCGGGCCTCGAGGACGGCGGGCTCGATGGCCATGGCAACGTTCCTCCAAGTCGACAGATACCTTATACCAGTGAGCACCAATTCGTCCGGAGAACCGCCATGTCGTCCAATCCCCGCGTGCCGTTTCGCCTGTCCTCCGACGGACCGGCCCTGTCGCCCCCCGACGGCAAGCCGCTGATCGTCCACGTGGTCGTCAACGTGGAACACTGGGAGTTCGATCAGCCCATGCCGCGCGCGATCATGACGCCGCCCCGCGGTCGCGTTCACGTGCCCGACGTCCCCAACTTCAGTTGGTCGGAATACGGCAACCGCTGCGGCATGCCGCGCCTGTTGAAACTGTTCGCCGACCGGGGAATACCGGTCACCGCCAGCGCCAACGCCGCGATCATCGACGTCTTCCCCGACCTGGCGGCCGCCATCCGCGACGCGGGCTGGGAGTTCATGGGCCACGGAATTCACCAGCGCGGGATCAACAGCGAGGATGCCGAGGCGGACCTCATCGAAGAATCCCTGTCCAAGATCGAGGCCTTCACGGGCACCCGGCCCCGGGGCTGGCTCGGCCCCGGCCTGGCGGAGACGTTCGACACTCCCGACCTGCTGAAGGCGGCGGGGATCGAGTGGGTCTGCGAATGGGTGCTCGACGACCTGCCCTGCTGGATGACCACCAAGCACGGCCCGATGATTGCCATGCCCTACAACCTGGAGCTCAACGACAGCGTGGTCTTCGCGGTGGAAAAGCACGTCTCCGACAATGTGCTGCGGCGGGTCCGCCAGACCGTGGCCACTTTCGAACGCGAAATCGTCGAGACCGGCCAACCCCGCGTCCTGACCCTGCCCCTGCATCCGCACCTGAGCGCCGTTCCCCACCGCATCGGCTACGTGGCGGAAATCGTCGACCTGCTGGCGGCGCGCAACGACGTGGTGTTCATGACCGGCAGCACCATCGCCGACTGGTTCGTGGCCGAGGATCCGGCACCCGTTTGACGCCGCTGTCGCGGCACTTATGATGGCCGGTCACTAAATCAAAGCCCGCACGCATACCAACTGGGAGACGGACATGAGACACATCTGGACCATCACCGCCGCCGCCACTCTGGGCGCGACGGTCCTTACGGGAAGCCTGGCGCTCGCCGCCAGCGACTATCCCAAGCAGTCGATCACCGTGGTCATCCCGACCCGCCCCGGCGGTTCGGCCGACCAGACCATTCAGCCCCTGAAGACCCTGATGGAGAAGGAACTGGGCGTCACCCTGCTCTATTCCTACAAGCCGGGCGCCGGCGGCGAACTGGGCTGGTCGATCGTTCATCAGCGAGGGGCGGACGGCTACACCATCGGCGGTTTCTGGATACCGCACCTGCCCAACACGGTCCTCTTTCAAACGCCGCCCTACACCATGAGCGACTTTGCCCCCCTGGGCATCATTACCGGCGATGTCCCCATGTGGTTCACCTACAAGGGCGGTGCGCTCAAGGACATGAAGAATGTGGTCGCCGCGGCGAAGAAGACCCCCGACGCGGTGAAACTGGCCATCGGCACCTTCACCGGCGAGCATTACATCACCGTCGCTTCGGTCGAAAAGCAGGCCGGCGTCGACCTCAGGGTGGTGCCCGTGAACTCGGGATCGAAGGTGACCAGCAATATCCTGGGCAAGCACTTCGACATCGGCGTGTCGCGGCCCCTGTCGGTCTATGCCGTGCGCGACGAGATCCATTGCCTGGGCGTCGCGTCCACCGAGCGCAGCGAGCCCTACCCCTATTGCGCCACCATCAACGAGCAGTTGGGCCCCAACGTCAAAGTGCCGAACCTGACCTTCTCCATCGGCATGATGACCCATTCGGCGTTCAGGAAGAACGACCCGGAGGGCTGGAAAAAGCTGCAGGCCGCCTTCAGCAAGGTGGTGCATTCGGAAGATTACAAAAAGGCCATGGCCCGGGCCGGACGCAAGGTCACCTACATGGATCCGGATGGTGCCCAGAAGCTGGTCGACGACACGTCCAGCGTGATGAAACAGTACATGCCCTTGATCAAGGACGCGCAGGGGCGCCAAAAGAAGAAATAGCGCCCGTGGCGGCGGGGCCGTTCACCCCGCCGCCGTTTCCCCCTCCGACCCAGGAGCACTGATTAAGACCGATGGCGCTCTTCAAGGAGTTGCTGGTTCCCGGAATAGTGTTCATCTTCGGGCTCCTCTTCTATGTCGAGACACGGGGATACCCCTTCGAGTCCCTGGTCTTCCCATGGTTTCTCATGGGCATCATGCCCGTCCTTGCCGGCCTGGTCCTCTTCGCCGAGTTCCGGCGACAGGTGGCGGCGGGCGACAGTGAGGGGGACGAAGCAGCCGTGTCCGCCGCGCTTTTGCGGGAGCTCCGCGCGCCGGCCATCCTGGTGGCGGCCTGCGTCGGCTACCTGATCGTCTTCACCTTCACCAACTACCTGATCGCGACCGCCCTGTTCCTGGCCACGACCATGCTCGTACTGGGAGTGCGCTGGCTGCCGGCGGTGATCATCGCCGGGCTGTTCAGCTTCAGCCTTTACTTCGTTTTCGGCATCCTGTTCGAGGTGCCCATCTGATGGCGGCGACAGGCGGCACCCGCCGATGATCGAACTGCTGTCAACGATCGCCCTCGATTCGGTGATGTTCGCCGTCATCGGCATGGCGATCGGCATCTTCTTCGGGGCGCTCCCCGGTTTCAGCGGCGGCACCGCGGTGGCCCTCAGCCTGCCCATCGCCGTCACCCTGTCGCCGCTGAACGCCATGGTGTTCCTGATCAACATCTATGGCGGCTCCCATTACGGGGGCGGCATCACCTCGATCTTGCTCGGCGTGCCGGGAGACGCCGGCGGCGCCCCCACCGTCTTCGACGGCTTCCCCATGACCCGCAGCGGGCGGGTTTCCGAGGCCCTGGGCTACGGCGCCATGGCCTCGGCCGTGGGCGGTACTTTCAGCATCGCGGCCTTCCTCCTGTTCTCGCCGGTGCTGGCCCGGTTCGCCCTTCAGTTCGCGGCGCCGGAGTTCTTCGTCCTCGTCATCTTCGGGCTCACGGTCCTCGCCTCGGTGGAGCCGGGCCGCCTGTGGAAGGGCCTGTTCGCCGGCGCCATCGGCATGGCCCTCGCCTCGGTCGGCGTTGATCAGTACTGGAGCGAGAAGCGCATGACCTTCGGCATCCCCCAGATGTACGAGGGTTTCCCCTTCATCGCTTCCCTCCTGGGGCTTTTCTGCGTGTCGCAGATGATGGCGCTGATCAACGAACCGAGCCTGGTGCGCGGCGACCTCAGGGTCGACTCGACCCTCAGGGAAACCCTGGTCGGCATGGCGAGGACCTTCCGCCACCTGCGGGTGCTGATCCAAAGCTCCGTCGTCGGGACCTTCATCGGCGCCCTGCCCGGGGCCGGGGCGGCGGTGTCGGCCTTCGTCTCCTACACGCTGGCGAAAAACACCTCGCGGGAACCGGAGAAATTCGGCACCGGCGTGCCCCAGGGCATCATCGCGGCGGAAGCCGCCAACAGCTCCAACGTCGGCGGCGCCCTGATCCCCACCTTCACTCTCGGCATTCCAGGTTCGGTGGCCGCCGCCATCCTGATGGGGGTGATGACTTACATGGGCCTCAGGCCGGGGCCGCGCCTGTTCATCGAACAGTTGCCCCTGATCCATACCCTGGGCATCTACCTGCTGTTCGGCTGCATGCTGATCGGGGTCTTCGGCGCCATCGTCGCCACCAATTTCTACCGGCTGACCCGCATTCCCTTGAACATCCTGATCCCCTGCACCATCGCCGCCGCGTCGCTCGGTGCCTACGTCAGCCGCCAGGAATTCTTCGACGTCGGCGTAATGGTGGGCATGGGCGTCTTCGGCTACATCCTGCAACGGTTCCGTTATCCCCTGGCGGCGGTGGTGTTGGGCATGGTGCTGGGCCCCATCGCCGAGGAGTACTTCATCCAGAGCGGCGAGATGTTCGACTGGGATCTCTCGGTGCTGTTCACCCGGCCCATCTGCATCGTGCTGTGGATCGGCATCGCCGCATCCCTGGCCGGATCGCGATTCCTGGCCAAGCGAAACGATCGTTAGCGCCAAGAAAGTTTACCTGCCGTCGATCATTGGGCAGTATGCGGCCCCGACGGTCTCCGCCGCCGCCGCGCGCCTTCCCATCCCATGCAAGGACATCGCCCATGGACCCACTCCACGTCTCCGAACTGAAGGCCTCGAACGAGACCGTGCATTTCCACCAGGAGACCCTGGTCTTCGACTGCACGGCCCTGTTCTACGTTCTCGACGAGCCGTTCACGGAGCGCATGCGCGAGGGCGGGGTGAACGTGGCCAACGTCACTTTCGGAGCCGAGAGCGAGGACTGGGACGGTTTCCTGCGCAACGTCGAGACCGGCCTCGACAAGATCGAGGCCAACCCGAACATGACCCTGGCCCTGTGTTCGGCCGATATCGACGCGGCCACGAGGGCGGGAAAGGTGGCCATCATCGTCGGCACCCAGGGTGCCGCCATGATCGGCCCCGACATCTATCGGGTCGAGCTGTTGCACCGCCTGGGGGTGCGGTTCTTCGGCCCCGCCTACACAGGGGCAACGGTCTATTGCGACGGCTGCGGCGAAACCCGCAACGCCGGTCTCAGCTTCGCCGGCAAGGAACTGATCGAGTGCATCAACGGCTTGCCGATGCTGCTCGACCTGTCCCACGTCGGTCATCAGTCTCGCCTCGAGGCGGCCGAACTCGCCACCCATCCGGTCTGCACCCATTCCAACAGCTACACCATCAACGCCAACGACCGGAACACCAAGGACGAGACCATCCGCATCATCGCCGAAAAGGGCGGCACGGTGGGCGTCTGCGGCTTGCCGACAACGGTGGCGCCCCAGACCCCCTCCATCGAGCACATGCTGCAGCACGCCGACCACTACATAAGCGTGGCGGGCGAAGCCCACGTCGGCCTGGGCCTGGACTTCACCGAGGCCTATCGGGAGGCCTACTGGGCCGGCAACAAGAGCCACAAGCCGCCCAAGTGGCGGGTTCTGCGACCCGACATCTTCGGCACCGTCGAGGACTTCTTCGACCATACCTATCCCCGCGGCTTCGAGACCATCCGCCTGTTCCCCAACTTCACCCAGGGGCTGCTCGACCGGGGACATTCAAGGGAAACGGCCGCCGGCATCCTCGGCGGCAACTGGTATCGCACTTTCAAGAACGCGGTCGGCTAAAGACCGCTTACGTCAGCTGGAAGCAAACGTCCGTATCTATCGAGGCCCACAAACACCACGAAAATTAGGAGGTTCACCGTGCGACATTCCATCAACACGTTCTTGGCGGGGACACTCGCCGCCGCCATCGCCGCGACGCCGGCTCTGGCCGCCGATCTGGTGATCGGCGTCGGCAGCGAAGCGACGACCATGGATCCCCATTTCTACAACCTGGGACCCAACACCGAGATCACCGAGTCCGTATTCGACCGTCTGATCCACCACGACGAAAACCTCAACGCGATTCCCGGTATCGCCGAGTCCTGGACCGCCTCCGACGACGGCCTGACCTGGACTTTCAAGCTGCGCAAGGACGCCAAGTTTCACGACGGCAAGCCTGTGACCACGGCCGACGTAACGTTCTCCTTCGACCGCCTGCCCAAGGTGGAAAACAGCCCGTCCAGCTTCCAGAAATACCTGCGGCTGTTCGAGAAGGTAGCCGCGATCGACGCTCATACTCTGCGCATCAAAGCGACCATCCCGTCGCCCAACGTGCTCCACGATTTGGAACAGATCGCCATCGTGCCCAAGCACCTCGGCATGGCCAGCACCGAGGACTACAACAACGGCAAGGCGATGATCGGCAGCGGCCCCTACAAGTACGGGGAATGGAAGTCGGGCGACCGGGTGGTCCTGACGGCCAACAAGGACTATTGGGGGACGAAACCCCAGTGGGACAAGGTCACCATCAAGACCCTGTCCAGCAATCCTGCGCGCACGGCGGCGATCCTGGCCGGCGACGTGGACGTGATCAGCTTCGTCCCCACGGTCGATATCAAGCGCCTGAAGGCGAGCAAGGACGTGCAGGTCTTCCAGCGGGCCGGCAACCGCCTGCTCTATTTCGGGCTCGACGTGGTCGCCAAGCCGACGCCGATGGTGCGCGGCAGCGACGGCAAGCCGCTCGGCGCCAACCCGCTGGCCGACGTGCGGGTGCGCAAGGCGCTGTCGAAGGCGATCAATCGCGACATTATCGTCGACCGCATCATGGACGGCGTTGGCCTTGCCACCGGCCAAGCCATGGCCAGCCACTTCAACGGCACCAACTCCAATATCAAGATCGAACCCTACGATCCGGAGGGCGCCAAGAAGCTGCTGGCGGAGGCCGGATACCCGAACGGCTTCCAGCTCACCGTCCACGGCCCCAACGACCGCTACCCCAACGACGAGAAGGTGGTCCAGGCCGCGGCCCAGATGCTGACCCGCGCCGGCATCGACGCCTCCGTGGAGACGTTCCCCAAGAGCGTCTATTTCGGCAAGGCGTCGAAGCGCAACTTCAGCATGTACTTGGTGGGCAGCTCCGCCAACTCGACGCTGGACATGCACACCTACGTGCTCAACACCTGGACCCCCGACAAGGGGCTGGGGCCGGTGAACCGCGGCCGCTACTCCAACGCCAAGCACGACGCGCTGCTGGCCGAGGCCCGGGTGACCCTGGACCCGGGCAAGTACGCGGACCTGATGCGCCAGGCCGGCGAGATCGCCTTCACCCAGGACCAAGCGATGCTGCCCGTGCTGCACTTCGTCAACTCGTGGGCGGCGCGCAAGGGTTTCGTGATGCATCCGCAAGCCGGCGACCAGACCCGGCCCATGGACATCTCGCCCGCGTCCTGAGACGTTGAAGCCGGCGGACGGGCCCTCCCGGGGTCCGTCCGCGCTCCAACCGAAGCCGAGGCAACGGCCGGACCATGCTGGTCTTCCTGATCCGACGACTGCTGCAGAGCGCCCTGGTGGTCCTGGTCATGGCTATCCTGGTGTTCGTCGGCGTGTTCATGATCGGCGACCCGGTGGCGATTCTCATCGACCCCATGGCCGATCAGATCGAGATAGCGCGCGCCACCCGCGCCCTCGGCCTCGACAAATCCCTGTGGGATCAGATCTGGATCTTTCTCGGCAACGTCTCGCGGGGGGACATGGGGCGCTCCTTCGTCACCTCCGAGCCGGCGCTGAAGATGATCCTGGAGCGCATGCCGGCGACCCTGGAACTTGCCTTCCTGTCGATGATCATCGCGGTGGTTCTGGGCCTGCCCTTGGGCATGCTGGCCGGCCTCAACCCCCGGGGGATCGGCAGCCGGCTGATCATGGGTGGTTCCATCCTCGGCTTCAGCCTGCCCAGTTTCTGGGTTGGCCTGATGCTGATCATGTTGTTCGCGGTGCAGCTTGACTGGCTGCCGTCCACCGGACGGGGCGAGACGGTGGACGTCTTGGGCGTGCCGCTCAGTTTTCTGACCCTGGACGGCCTCAGCCACCTGATCCTGCCGGCCATCAACCTGGCCCTGTTCAAGTTCTCGCTGGTCATTCGCCTGGCCCGGGCGGGCACCCGCGAGGTGGTGCTCCAGGACTACGTCAAGTTCGCCCGCGCCAAGGGCCTGGGGCGGCGGCGGCTGGTGCTGGTCCACATTCTGAAGAACATTTCCATCCCGGTGGTGACCGTGCTCGGCCTGGAGCTGGGCGGCGTCATCGCCCTGGCCATCGTCACCGAGACCATCTTCTCGTGGCCGGGGATGGGCAAGCTGATCATCGATTCCATCAATACCTTGGATCGGCCGATGATCGTCGCCTACCTGATGACGACGGTGCTGATGTTCGTCACCATCAACGTGATCGTCGACGTCTTTTACACCTTCCTGGATCCACGGGTGAAAATGGCGGGGCTGGCGCGATGACCACCACCACGCATCTGGCGGCGCCCAGGACGCCCACCGAAAGCCGCGGGGTCGAGACCCCTCTCCGCCGGTTCGTCGCCGACTTCGCCGACAGCAAGCTCGCCCTCTCGGCCCTGGGCGTGGTCGTGGTGATTGTCCTGCTGGCCATCTTCGCGCCCCTGGTCACGCCCCAGGACCCCTATGACCTGAGACAGCTCGACGTCACCGACAGCAAGCTGCCGCCGGGCGAAGTGAGCCTGATGAGCGGCTACACCTATCTGCTGGGCACCGACGATCAGGGGCGCGACCTTTTCAGCGGCATGATTTACGGACTGCGCATCAGCCTTGGCGTCGGCGTCATGAGCGCCGTCCTCGCCCTCTTCGTCGGCACCACCATCGGCCTCGCCGCGGCCTACGTGGGCGGATGGTTCGATACCCTGGTGATGCGCATCGTCGATATCCAGCTAAGCTTTCCCGCCATCCTGGTGGCCCTGATTCTGTTGGCCATCCTGGGCAAGGGCGTGGACAAGGTGATCCTGGCCCTGATCATCGTGCAGTGGGCCTACTACGCCCGCACCGTGCGCGCCACCGCCCTTTCGGAACGTAATCGGGAGTATATGGAAGCGGCCACCTGCCTGGCCCTGGGGCCGCGTCGTATCGTGTTCCGCCACCTGATGCCCAACTGCCTGCCGCCGCTGATCGTCATCGGCACGGTGCAGATGGCCCACGCCATCGCCCTCGAAGCCACCCTCAGCTTCCTCGGCGTCGGCGTGCCCATTACCGAGCCGTCCCTGGGCCTGTTGATCGCCAACGGCTTCGAATACCTGCTGAGCGGCTTTTACTGGATCAGTTTCTATCCCGGCATCGCGCTCTTGGTCACGGTGGGGAGTATCAATCTGGTGGGCGACCAACTGCGCGACGTACTGAACCCGCGCCTGGAACGCTAGTGCGTATCGGCATCGACCTCGGCGGCACCAAGGTCGAGGGTATCCTGCTGACCGATGACGGTCGCGAAGTCGCCCGCCGCCGGGTCGCGACACCGCGCGAAGACTATGACGCCACGGTGCGGACCGTGGCCGAACTGACCCGCACCCTGGAAGGGGCCGGGGATTCAGCCGTACCTCACATCGGAGTCGGGATTCCGGGCATTCTCTCGCCGGCCACGGGGCTGGTGAAGAACGCCAACTCCACCTGGCTGATCGGCCGGCCCCTGGACCGTGACCTGGAGACCGCGCTCGGCAAGCCGGTGCACATGGAGAACGACGCCAACTGCTTCGCCGTCTCCGAGGCGACGGACGGCGCCGGCCAGGGGGCCCAGGTGGTGTTCGGCGTCATCCTCGGCACCGGCGTCGGCGGCGGCATTGTCGTCGGCGGGCGCCCCTTGAGCGGCCGCAACGCCATCGCCGGCGAGTGGGGCCACAACCCCCTGCCCTGGCCGGAGGACGGGGAACGGCCCGGCCCGCGGTGCTATTGCGGCCTTGACGGCTGCGTCGAGACTTTCCTGTCCGGACCCGGCCTGGCCCGCGACTATGGGAACGGCGACACCCACGCCGAGACCGTGGCAGCCCGGGCCGAGGATGGCGAAGCGGCGGCGGCGGCCGCCTTGGCACGCTTCGAAGGACGCCTCGCCCGGGCGCTGGCCAGCGTCATCAACATCCTCGATCCGGACGTCATCGTCCTCGGCGGCGGGCTCTCCAACATGGCGCGGCTGTACGAGGCGGTCCCCGGTCTGTGGTCGCGGTGGGTATTCTCCGACCGGGTGGATACCCCGTTGAAGCGCGCCGTCCACGGCGATTCGTCGGGGGTGCGCGGCGCGGCATGGCTGTAGGATGGCCCCATGGCCGAAGCCGAAGCCGTTCCCACCTTCCGCACCGAGGGCCTGACCAAGGTCTATGGCGGCAATGGCGTCGCCGTGCACGCCTTGCGCGGCATCGACCTGGAGGTGCCGCGGGGCGGCATCTCGGTGCTGCTGGGGCCGTCGGGCAGCGGCAAGTCGACCCTCTTGAACATCCTCGGCGGCCTGGATCATCCCACCGCGGGCCGGGTGTGGTTTCGGGGCGATGAGCTGACCGCCTTCGACGACCGGGCGCTGACCGGCTACCGGTGCGCGCACGTGGGCTTCATTTTCCAGTTCTATAACCTCATCCCCAGCCTCACCGCCCGCGAGAACGTGGCCCTGGTCACCGAGATCGCCACCGACCCCATGACCCCCGAGGAGGCCCTGACCATCGTCGGGCTGGGGGAGCGCATGGATCACTTTCCCTCCCAGATGTCGGGCGGTGAACAGCAGCGTGTCGCCGTCGCCCGGGCCATCGCCAAGCGCCCCGAGGTGCTGCTGTGCGACGAGCCCACGGGGGCGCTCGATTCCACGACCGGGGTCGGCGTGCTCGAGGCCATCGAACGGGTCGCCGACGAACTGGGCACCACTACCATGCTGATCACCCACAACGCCGTCATCGCCGCCATGGCCGAGCGGGTGATCGCCTTCGCCGACGGCCAGGTGGCGTCGGTGCACACCCCCGACCGCCGCCAACGGGCGCGGGAATTGACCTGGTAGCCCGCCGATGGCCCCGCTCAACCGCAAGCTGCTCAGGGATCTGTGGCACATGCGCGGCCAGTTCCTGGCCATCGCCCTGGTGCTGGCGGGGGGGGGGTCGCGACCCTGGTCCTGTCCGTCAGCACCCACGGGTCCCTGAAGCAGACCCGGGACGCCTACTACGAACGCCACCGCTTCGCCCACGTCTTCGCCTTCGCCAAGCGGGCCCCGGAGACCTTGGCCGAGCGGATTGCCGCCCTCCCCGGCGTGCGACGGGTGGAAACCCGCATCGTCAAGGACGCCATCCTCGACATGCCGGGCCTGGACGCGCCCGCCCGGGCCCGCATCACCTCCCTGCCGGACAGCGGGGTCCCGGTGCTCAACGCCCCGGCGCTCAGCAGCGGCCGCCTGTTCCGCCCCCGCAGCGACGACGAGGTACTGGTGGGCGAACGCTTCGCCGAGGCCCACGGCCTCAAGCTCGGCGACACCATCACCGCGATCCTCAACGGCCGCCAGCGTCGCCTTCGGGTGGCCGGCGTCGCCCTGTCGCCGGAGGTCATCTATGCCATCCCGACCGGCGAGCTGGTCCCCGACAACCGGCGCTTCGCCACCCTGTGGATGAGCGAGACCGCCCTCGAGGCGGCCTTCGACTTAAAGAGCGCCTTCAACGGCGTCACCCTGCTGCTGGCCCCCGGCGCCTCGGAGGCGGCGGTGATCGACGGGCTGGACGAGTTGCTGGAGGACTACGGCGGCCTCGGTGCCTTCGGCCGCGAGGACCACGCCTCCCACGCTTTCCTCAAGGCGGAACTGGAGCAGCTCCAGACCATGACGACGATCATTCCGCCCATCTTCCTGGGGGTGGCCGCCTTCCTGTTGAATGCGACAGCGGCGCGGCTAGTCCAGACCCAACGGGAGCAGATCGGGTTGTTGAAAGCCTTCGGATACGGCAACGGGGCCGTCGGCCTTCACTACATGAAGATGATCCTGGCCGTGGCCCTGATCGGCATTGTCCTCGGCTGGATCGCCGGGGCGTGGCTGGGGCAGGGCATGACCGAACTCTATGCCCAGAATTACCGTTTCCCCTTCCTCTACTACCGGCTGGATCCGCAGGTGTTGGCGGCCTCGGCCCTGGTCGGAACGGCGACGGCCGCGGCCGGGGCGCTGGCCGCCGTGCTGCGCGCCGGCCGCCTGGCGCCGGCCGTGGCCATGGTGCCGCCGGCGCCGACCGCCTATCGCCGGGGACTGGGCGAGAGGCTGGGGTTCCTCTCCGGCTTGCGGGCGCCGACCCGCATGATCCTGCGGCACGTCACCCGCTGGCCCCTGCGCGGCCTGCTGACCAGCGGCGGCATCGCCTTCGCCGTGGCCCTGCTGGTCTCCACCCTGTTCTTCATCGACGCCATCGACGAGATGATGGAGCTCTTCTTCCACCGCAACCAGCACCAGGATGTGACCGTGACCCTCACCGAAGCCCGTGGGGAGGCGGTGCGCTTCGCCATCACCCGCCGGGACGGGGTGCTGTCGGTGGAGCCCGCCCGCGCGGTCGCCGCCCGCCTGGTGCACGGTCCTCGGGCGGAGCGGGTCTCGATCACCGGGCGGGACCGGGACGGGGACCTGAGCCGCCTTCTCGACATGGACGGCAATGTGGTGACCCTGCCACCCCATGGCCTGGTCCTCACCACCAAGCTGGCCGACCTGCTGGCCGTGGAGACCGGCCAGACGGTTCGCTTCGAGGCCCTGGAGGGCAAGCGCGTGCGGCGTGACGTGACCGTGGTCCGCGTCGTCCAGGAGTACGTGGGCGTCGCCGCCTACATGGACCGCGATGCCCTGGCCGAACTGATGGACGAGGGGCCCCGGATATCGGCCCTGCACCTGCGGGTGGAACCCCAGAGGCAGGCCGCCCTCTACCGGGACCTCAAGGGCATGCCGGCCGTCCAGGGGGTGTCGGAGCGGGCTCGCAGCCGCCAGGTCCTGGAGAAGATCCTCGATGAAACCATGATGAGCGTCGTTTCCGTCTACATCGTGTTCGCCTCCCTGATCGCCGGCGGGGTGGTCTACAACGCCGCCCGCATCGGTCTCTCCGAGCAGGGCCGGGAGCTGGCCAGCCTGCGGGTGCTGGGCTTCACCCGCGGCGAGGTGGCCTATATCTTCCTCGGTGAGTTGTTCCTGCTGCTGCCCGCCCTGCCCTTGGGCTGTGTTTTAGGCTACGGACTGGTCACGGTGTTCGTGACACAGATGGATACGGAGCTGTTCCGCATCCCCCTGCTGGTGCGCTCGACCACCTACGGCTGGGCGGTGATCGTGGTGCTGACGGCCTCGGTCCTCAGCGGCCTGGCGGTCGCCCGGCGGCTCGGCACGCTGGACCTGATCGCGGTCCTCAAGACGCGGGAATAATCGATGGCACTTAAGGCATGGATCGGTTGGGGACTGGCCGTCGCGGCGCTGTTCGGGGCGCTGGCCTTCGCCTTCCGGCCGCGGCCGGTGCCGGTGGACTTGGGGCTCGTCGACCGGGGGCCGATGATGGTCACCGTCGACGAGGAGGGCCGCACCCGGGTGCGCGAGGTCTATCTGGTCTCCTCCCCCCTGCCCGGCCAGGTGCTTCGCTACGCCGGCGAGGTGGGCGATCTGGTCGTTGCCGGAGAGACGGTGCTGGCCCAGATCCAGCCCCGCCAGCCGGCTTTCCTCGACGCCCGCTCCCGCTCCGAGCGGCAGGCGGCGGTCAAGGCGGCCCAGGCGTCGAAGCAGCTCACCGAGGCGGAGGTGGCGCGCATCCAGGCGGAGCTGGACTACGCCGGCGCCGAACTGACCCGGGCCGAGGAATTGGCGCGGGACGGCACCATCGCCCGGGCGGCCCTCGACCGGGCACGCATGGAATTGCGAACCAATCGGGCGGCCCTGAAAACCGCCGAGGCGGCGTTGTCCGTGCGCACCCATGAACTGGCAACGGCGCGGGCGGCCTTGATCGACCCGGCCCAGCGCCTGGGCACCCCGGCCTGCTGTTTCCCCGTCACCGCCCCGGTCAGCGGCCGAATCCTGCGCATCTTCCGCGAGAGCGAAGGGGTGGTGGAAGCCGGCGCGCCCCTGCTGGAGTTGGGCGATCCCGCCGACCTGGAGGTGGTGGTGGAGCTCTTGTCCACCGACGCGGTGAAGGTGTCGCCCGGAGATGCGGTCCTGATCGAACGCTGGGGCGGCGGCGAGACCCTGCGGGCCCGAGTGCGCCGGGTGGAACCCTTCGGCTTCACCAAGGTTTCGGCGCTGGGCATCGAGGAACAGCGGGTCAACGTGATCATCGACTTCGACGGCCCCCGGGAGCCCTGGGCCCGCCTCGGCCACGGCTACCGGGTGGAAGCGCGCATCGTCCTGTGGCAGGCCGACGACGCCCTGCGGGTCCCCGCCAGCGCCGTCTTCCAGGAGAACGGCGCCGATCGGGTCTTCGCCGCCGCAGACGGAATTGCCGCCAAGCGTTCCATCGAATTGGGGCATCGCAACGACCGCCACGGGCAGGTGCGCCTGGGCCTCAAGGAAGGCGACAGGGTGGTACTCCATCCCAGCGACCGGGTCGGCGACGGCCAGTCCGTGGAGGCGCGAGAGTAAGCGGGGCGGATAGCCCGGACGGCCACGGCGTGCTGATGGCATACAAAAAACACACAATCAAATATGTATAACCCATTTTTCTTGCATAATAACCTTTTTCCGTTATAATATCGAAGAATGATTTCAACCGCGAACGGAGAACGTTTGCCGTGTCCCTTCTCTCCCAATCCACCTCCTTCCGCCGGGGCCGCCGGCGGCTGGCCAGCCAGGACCCGAATCCTGTCGATCAGGATGGCGTTCGCCCTCAGTCCCGACTAATGTGCTCCGCCGACCGCTGTGTTTGAGGGGGAGAAGCGCACAATGGCACCTGCACGCGCGATCAGCGCCACCCTTCCCGCAGTGACTCTCTGGCGAGCGACACGAGAGGTCGTTGATCGTGCTTGATCCCGTCGAACTGTTCCCCGAAGTAGCCAATATCTACGAGTTTCCCTCGGTCCACGCCGATCTGGTGTTCGACGAGACAAGGGTTCGCGCATACCGCGACGCCATCACTGCCACCGTTAAGGAAGGCGACGTCATTGCTGACGTAGGCGCCGGCACGGGGCTGCTAACTTTTCTTTGCCTTAAGGCCGGAGCCCGGAAGGTGCATTCGATCGAACGATCGAACGTTATCCACTGGGCCAAGGAGCTAGTGTTCCGCTCGAAACAAATGATTCCCATCGGGCAGGTGTGATGCGATTCTGGGTTCATGGGGAAGAAAGTGAGGATCCAGCTGGCGCCTGGGGATCAGGACAGGCTGGAGGCGTTGATCGCCAATGGCAACACGCCGCAGAAGCATGTCCGACGGGCTCGGATTGTACGGCTGGCCGGCGACGGCGTTGGCACCGATGAGATCCAGCGCCGCTTGGGCGTGAGCAAACCGACCATCCGACGCTGGCGGACGCGCTATGTGGAGGCCGGCGTGGACGGTTTGTGCCGCGATAAGACGCGCCCGCCGGGCAAGGCACCGCTTGCGGCGGATGTGGTCATGCGGGTGATCGAGAAGACCAAGACGGAAACGCCGCCGGACGCGACCCACTGGAGCCTGCGAACGATGGCCAAGGCGGTGGGCATCGCGCCGTCGAGCGTTCAGGCGATCTGGAAGGCACATGAGCTGAAACCGCATCTGGTGGCGACTTTCAAGCTGTCCAATGATCCGCGGTTTGCCGAGAACGTCGAGGACGTGGTCGGGCTGTATGTCAACCCGCCGGAGCACGCCATCGTCCTGTCGGTGGACGAGAAGTCCCAGATCCAGGCACTCGACCGCACCCAGCCGGGCCTGCCGATGAAGAAGGGCCGGGCCGGCACCATGACCCACGACTATAAGCGCCACGGCACCACCACCCTGTTCGCGGCGCTCGACGTGCTCGACGGCACGGTCATCGGCCAATGCATGCAGAAGCATCGCCATCAGGAGTTCATCCGCTTCTTGAACAAGATCAACCGCGCGACGTCGAAGCACCTGGCTCTCCACCTGATCGTCGACAACTACGCCGCCCACAAGACGCCGGAGGTCAAGCGCTGGCTGAAACGCCATCCCCGGTTCCACCTGCATTTCACGCCGACCTCGGCGTCGTGGCTCAACTTGGTCGAACGCTTCTTTGCCGAGATCACCCGAAAGCGCATCCGTCGCGGCGTGTTTCACTCCATCGTCGAATTGCAAATGGCCATCAACGACTACCTCGACCAGCACAACGCCGACCCCAAGCCTTTCGCCTGGACGGCTTCCGCCAGTTCCATCATCGATAAGGTCAACCGAGGGAAACAAGCGTTGGAATCGCTACACTAGCGAGAACGTGGTCCGCCTCGACTCCGAGTCCGGTGGTGTATTGGAAACCGAGGCGAACCATGGCGTCCATATCGCCCAACTCGGCGGCCCGCCGATAGAACCGCGCTGCCATCACCATGTCCTTGGCAAGACACGGTTCGTCGGTCTCGTAGAACTCCGCAAGGACGTAAGCCGCACTTCGCCTTCCGTTGGCGACCTTCTCGAGGAGCGACGGCACGAGTTCCTCGCAAGACGGCGGCGTCCACTTGGAGAAGTCTTGCTTTCGCTCCGGCGCGGATATCGCTTCGGTGCCCGTGCAGCCGGCGACCACCCACGCGACAACCAGCGCCGCAATCAAACGGGATTTGAGACAGGCGTGTTTCATTGCACCTTCACCGTGGTTCCAATCCGCCACTCTTGCAACCGCCTCGTGGGCGGAGGCGGGCCACTCACTTCTCCTATGGTCGGAACCGAGCGCGAATTTCGGTCACGCGGCGCTCGGCGTCGGGTCCAGAGTCCGCCTCACTCCGAAGCCGCGCCGGCCACGAGAGGCCTACTCGTGAACGCTGCGCCTTTGCCGTAGATCGACCGGTAGGCCGAGGCTGGTCGCCACGGCGTCCGCCGGCAGGATTCCCACGTCCCACAGGTGGCGGGCGCTCAACGGAACGCCGGCGCCACCGACTCGATCGTTTCGCGGGCGGCCGAGCGGATCTGCTCGACCGTTGTCAGAAAGTTGGGATGGGTCATGCCGCTGCCCAGGTAGGTCCAGCGCAGCCCCTGGGTCTGGACGGTTTTGAAGGTGTCCTGTTCCTCGCCGGTTAGGGACCGGCCGGTGGCGCGGACGAAGGCCTCCATGTCGAAGACCACCTGCTGCTGAAGCCCGGCATCGACCATGCCGCCGATCTCCAGGTATTGATCGAAGGCGCCGCCGATCTCGTCTTCGTCGCAGGCCTCGGCCAGGGCTTCCACCATCAGGGTATCCAGCTTGGCGTGCTGGGATTCCTCCACCGGGCCAAAGGTGTAGAGGTAACCGTGACCCCTGATCTGGTTGAGGACCATCTGCTCGCGAGTGCGCAGGAACGCAAGACCATCGACACGGGCCAGGGTCTCGGGCATGAACCGCGTGCCGAAATCCAGGGTCTTACCCTCGCCGAGGAGGTCTTCCACCCGCCAGTTGATGCGCTCCGATGCCGCCAAAGTGTCCGCGTAGGTGTATCCGTGTTGCATGTTCCGATCTCCTGTTCGAACGGCAACCGCTGGCGTTGACGCCGGTGTAGACAGGCGTCGTGGTATTCGGCGTTGGATTCGGCGTGGTAATTGCGGGACAATCGGTGTCCCTGCGACGGCCAGTTTCACCAATCGACAGGGACAGGGATCGATCGATGGGCGGCAAGCACATGATCTGCGTCTACCAGGCGCCCGATGCCGAATCCGTCCGCCTCGCCCAGCGCCAGATCGGGCTTCCCGTGGCGCGGGCCTGGTCGACAGTCCGGGTTGTCGAAGAAGCCGACGCCTAAATCATGGCGGACGGCGCGACCACACGAGTGGCCATCGACGTGGGTGGCACGTTCACCGACCTAGTAAGCCTGGAGGCCGACGCCGGCTCGGGCGCCCAGTCCCTGCGCGTGGCCAAGACCGACACCACCCCGCCCGGCTTCGAGGTGGGCGTCTTGCGGGTTCTGGAGAAAAGCGGTGTCGACCCCGCAACGGTGCGCCAGATGGCCCACGGCACCACGGTGGTTATCAACGCCCTGACCGAGCGCAAGGGCGCTTGCACGGGGCTGATCACCACCGAGGGGTTCCGCGACGTCCTGGAGATCGCCCGCGGCGACCGGCCCGATTTCTTCAACCTGCGCTACCGCAAGCCCGAACCCTTCGTGCCCCGGCGCCTGCGCCGGGAACTGGCGGGCCGCATGACCTACCGGGGCGACGAGCGCATCCCGCTCGACCTCGCCGGCCTGCCGGCGATCATCGAGGATTTTCGGGCCGAGGGGGTCGAGGCGGTAGCGGTCTGCTTCCTCCACGCCTTCGCCAACCCGGATCACGAGGCCCGCACCGTGGCCGCCATCCGCCAGGCGTGGCCGGCGGCCTCGGTGGTCGCCTCCCACCAGATCACCCGCGAGTGGCGGGAATACGAACGCACCAACACCACCGTGTTGTCGGCCTATGTGCAGCACTTGGCGGAACGCTATCTGAACCGCCTCGAGACCGGCCTGCGGGACAAGGGATTCGCCGGCAGCCTCCACGTCATGCAGTCCAATTGCGGGGTCGAAACCGTCGCCGCCAGCAAGGCCATCCCCATCACCATGGTCGAGTCGGGCCCGGCGTCGGGGGTCTGGGGCGCCGCCGCCCTCGGCCGCCTGATCGGCGAGCCCAATCTGCTTGCCCTCGACATCGGCGGCACCACCGCCAAGTGCTCGCTGATCGAGGACGGCGACGTGCGCATCGTGTCCGACTACTGGATGGGGCGGACCGAGCGCAGCGCCGGCTATCCCATCATGGTGCCGGTGGTGGATATCGTGGAGATCGGCCAGGGCGGCGGCTCCATGGCCTGGGTGGACGACCTGGAGCGGCTGCGGGTGGGGCCGTCGAGCGCCGGCGCCGAGCCGGGCCCGGTGGCCTACGGCAAGGGCGGCACGGCGGCCACCACCACCGACGCCAACCTGGCCCTGGGGCGGATCAACCCGGCCTATTTCTGCGGCGGCGACATCGAGGCCGACATGGACGCCGTGGTTGCCGCCCTCGACCGCCTCGCGGAGCCCCTGGCCATGGACCGGGTGGAAGTGGCCCGGGGCATCGTGCGCATGGCCAACAACAACATGGTCAATGCCCTGAAGCTGGTGTCGGTGAACCGGGGACACGATCCCCGGGATTTCACCATGGTCGCCTTCGGCGGCGGCGGCGGCCTGCACGGCGCGGGGCTGGCCGCCGAACTGGGGGTGGGCAAGGTGGTGGTGCCGGCCGCGGCTTCGGTGTTTTCCGCCTGGGGCATGTTGATGTCGGACCTGCGCCGCGACCTGCTGGCCACCCTGCTGGTGGACCTGGAGGATGGCGCGCTTGGCGCCATCAACGCCCGCCTGGAGGACCTGCGGGCCGACGCCCGCGATCGCTTCGCCGCCGAGGGCTTCGCCGCCGACAGCGTCGCCTTCCAGCACGCGGCGCGCCTGCGCTATCGCAACCAGGAGCATTCGGTGGAAGTAAACCTGGGAACCGGCACCATCGACCCGGAGACCCGGGCCGCCATCGCCGAACGCTTCCACGGCGCCTACGAGAAGGAATACACCTACCGCCTGGGCGCTCCGGTGGAGATGGTGGGCCTGCACATCGTGGCCACCGTCCCCATTGGCCACCTGGAACCGGCCCCGGCAACCGTCACCGGCCGGGCCCTTACCGAGGCCGTCAAGGGCACCCGGCCCGTGGACTACGCTCTGGAAGGCATCCACGAGGCGACCCTCTACGACGGCCCTTCGCTGGAGCCGGGCATGGCCTTCCAGGGTCCCGCCATCGTCGAAGACAGCGGCACCACCACCGTGGTCCACCCCGGGCAGGCGGCAAGCGTCGACGACTGGGGTAACATCCACATCGCGATACCCGCTCAAGAGGCCGATTCATGATCGGGTTGCGACAGCGCCGCGACACCCCCTTCGTGTCGTACCCGGGCTCGTCCCGGGTACCCATGGAACATGGCGGACTCCCCGCGAGCGCCACCATGGATTGCCGGTACAAGCCCGGCAATGACAGTGGGATTTGTTGGCACGCTGCAGCGTTCGCGGCAACCGCCGTGTTTCCGCATACCCAAGGACCCGCCCCATGACCCCGAACCAAGACCCGATCACCCTGGAGATCATTCACAGCGCCCTGCAGGCGACCAGCGACGAGATGTTCGCCGCGCTCCGCAAGACCGCCATGAGCGCCATCATCTACGAGGTGCTGGACATGGCCACCGGCATCACCGACGGGGACGGCAACCTGGCCAGCACCGGGGCCGGCATCCCGGCCTTCGTCGGCGTCCTCGACAAGGCCGTCGGTTGCATCCTCGAACGCCACGACCGCGCCCTCATCCGTCCCGGCGACGTCTACATGACCAACGACCCCTACACCGGCGGCGTCACCCACTTGAACGACGTGGTCTTGGCCATGCCGGTGTTTTCCGGCGGCGAGATCGTCGCCTGGACCGCCAACATCGCCCATTGGAACGACGTCGGCGGCATGACCCCGGGCTCCATGTCCACCGAGGCCACCGAGATCTACCAAGAAGGCATCCGCCTGCCGGCGGTGAAGCTGATCGACGGCGGCCGCCCCATCGCCTCGGTCATCGAAATCCTCAAGGCCAACAGCCGCCTGCCCGACTACCTGGAGGGCGACATGTGGGCCGGCATCGCCGCGGTGCGGGTGGGGGAGCGCCAGATCCTGCGGCTGATCGAGAAGTACGGCCGCGACACCTTCCTCGCCGCCATGGCCGCCCACATGGACCTGGGGGAAAAGGCAACGCTGAAGGCTCTCGCCGGCCTGCCAAAGGGCACCTTCACGCTGGAAGAGCCGCAGGATGACGGCGCCCTGTGGAGGGTGGCGGTGGAGATCCGCGACGATGCCTTCATCGTCGATCTGCGGGACAATCCGGACCAGGACCCGCGCTCCAACAACGTCAGCGCCGACGGCTCCCGGGTCGCCGCCCAGATGATCGTCAAGTCGGTGACCGATCCCCAGTCGCCGGCCAACGCCGGCACCTTTCGGCCGCTTGATGTGCTGACCCGGCCGGGCAGCGTGTTCCATCCCCTGCCGCCGGCCGCCAACAGCTTTTATTTCGAGACCGAGGTGCGGCTCTACGACCTCATCTGGCGCTGCCTGGCGCCCCACCTGCCCGAGCGGGTATCGGCCGGCCACTTCGGCTCCATCTGCGGCACAGTGATCGGCGGCCGCCACCCGGACACCGGACGCCACTACACCATCGTCGAGCCCCAACTGGGCGGCTGGGGCGCCATCGACGGGGGCGACGGGGTGACGGCCATGTTTTCCGGCTTCCACGGCGACACTTTCAACTGCCCGGCAGAGATATCGGAGGCCCGCAACGGCCTCTACGTCGACCGCATGGAGCTCAACGATGCCCCCGGCGGCGAGGGCCGCTACCGGGGCGGCAAGGGCATCCGCATGGACTACCGCATCCGTTCCGACGACGCCTTCCTCACCTGCGGCTATACCCGCTCCAAGGAAGTGCCCTGGGGCATGTCCGGCGGCCGAGATGGCAGCACCAACTACATCGAGGTACGCCGCACCGACGGCACGGTGGAGCGCCACGCCTACACGACCGCCCTGTCCCTGAAAAAGGACGACGTGGTGCGCATCGTCACCGGCACCGGCGGCGGCTTCGGCGCGCCCGAGGGGCGCGATCCGGCGCGGGTCCGCGCCGATGTCCGCGAGGGCTACCTGACCCCGCAACGGGCCAAGGAAGTCTATGGCGTGGAGGTGTGAACCCCGTGAACGTCCCGGACCGCCGGACGGGCGGGTCTGAGACCCGCCCCTACGAGTGCCAAAACCGTTGCGTAGGGGCGGGTCTCAGACCCGCCCGCTTGCCTCGCCCGCGGGCATGAACCCCGACCTGCTGCTGTCCCGCCTGCTGTACCGCGACGGACTGATGCTGATCGTCGACAAGCCCGCCGGGCTGCCGGTGCACGCCGGCCCCGGGGGCGGGCCCAACGTGGAGCGGTTCCTGGATGCGCTGCGCTTCGGCCTGCCCGCGCCGCCGGCCCTGGCCCATCGGTTGGACCGGGACACCAGCGGCTGCCTGGTCCTCGGCCGGCACAAGAAAGCGCTCAGGCGCCTGGGACGGCTGTTCTCGGACGGCCGGGTGGGAAAAACCTACTGGGCGCTGGTGCGGGGCACGCCACGGAAGCCCGCTGGCACCATCGACCGCCCCCTGCGCAAGCGCAGCCAAAAAAGCGGCTGGCGGATGGAGGTCGCGGACGACGGCCAGCCCGCCCTCACCCGCTACCGGGTGCGGGGCGGCAATGGCGACCGCACCTGGCTGGAACTGACCCCGAAGACCGGCCGCACCCACCAGATCCGGGTGCACTGCGCGGAACTAGGCTGCCCCGTCATGGACGATCCCATCTACGGTCCCCAGCCCGCCGCCGGCCCGATGCTGCTCCACGCCCGGATCATCGTCCTGCCCCTCTACCCCAGCCGGGAACCCATTCGGGTCACCGCGCCGGTGCCCGAGCACATGCGGCAAGCACTGATCGCCTGCGGCTTCGATCCGGCGGCGGACGACGACTTTGGCGCGCCGCGGGACGCCGGCCACCCCCCTGCCGTCACCCCCGCGAAGGCGGGGGTCCATGGAACGCGGGAATCATAAAAACATTGAAAAATGAGTCGCCCCTGCGTCCGCGCATTCGAAATTCTCGGGGTGCCGACGCCCTGGACCCCCGCCTTCGCGGGGGTGACGTTAGGGTGGGCGCGGGGGTGACGTTAGGGTGTGGGCGCGGGGTGACGACACCTGGAGGAGGTGCGAGGGAGCGAGGCCGAGGGGCCCCCGTCTCACGCCGCCCGTTTCACCGCGAAGCGGGAGAAGAAGTCGTTGCCCTTGTCGTCGACGACGATGAAGGCGGGGAAATCCTCGATCTGGATCTTCCAGATCGCCTCCATGCCCAGTTCCGGGTACTCGATGCATTCGACGTGGCGGATGCAGTCCTGGGCCAGCCGCGCGCCGGGGCCGCCGATGGAGCCCAGGTAGAAGCCGCCGTGCCTGTGGCAGGCCTCGGTGACCTGGTTGGAGCGGTTGCCCTTGGCCAGCATGACCAGGCTGCCGCCGGCGGCCTGGAATTGGTCCACGTATGAGTCCATGCGGCCCGCGGTGGTCGGCCCGAAGGACCCGGTGGCGTAGCCTTCCGGCGTCTTGGCGGGCCCGGCGTAGTAGACCCCGTGGGTCTTGAAATACTCGGGCAGCCCCTCGCCCCGGTCGAGGCGTTCTTGCAGTTTGGCGTGGGCGATGTCGCGGCCGACGATCAGCGGCCCCGACAGGACCACCCGGGTGGACACGGGGTGGCGGGTCAGGGTGGCCAGGGTCTCCGCCATCGGTCGGTTGAGGTCGACGTGGACCACGTCGCCTCCCAGTTCGGCCTCGGTCACCTCGGGCAGGAAGCGCGACGGGTTGCGCTCCAACTCCTCGAGGAAGATGCCGTCGGGGGTGATCTTGGCCATCGCCTGGCGGTCGGCCGAGCAGGAGACCCCCAGCCCCACCGGGCAGGACGCCCCATGGCGGGGCAGGCGGATCACCCGCACGTCGTGGCAGAAGTATTTGCCGCCGAACTGGGCGCCGATGCCGATGTTTCGGGAAATCTCCAGCACCTTCGCTTCCATCTCGATGTCGCGGAAGGCGTGGGCGGTTTCGCTGCCCTGGGTGGGCAGGCCGTCCAGGTAGTGGGTGCTGGCCAGCTTGACGGCCTTCAGGGTCATCTCCGCCGACAGCCCGCCGATGACCAGGGCTAGGTGATAGGGCGGACAGGCAGAGGTGCCGATGGAGCGCAGTTTCTCGTCGACGAATGTCGCCAGACGCTCCGGATTCAACAGCGCCTTGGTCTCCTGATAGAGGAAGGTCTTGTTGGCCGAGCCGCCGCCCTTGGCGACGAACATAAACTTGTAGCCACGGCCGGGCACCGCCTGGATGTCGATCTGGGCCGGCAGGTTGCTGCCCGTGTTGACCTCGTTGTACATGTCGAGCGGCGCCATCTGGCTGTAGCGCAGGTTGGTCTCCCCATAGGCCTTGAGGATGCCCTCGGAAAGCGCCGCCTCGTCGTTGCCGCCGGTCCACACGAACTGCCCCTTCTTGCCCATGACGATGGCGGTGCCCGTATCCTGGCACATGGGCAACACGCCGCCCGCCGCCACGTTGGCGTTCTTCAACAGCTCGGTGGCGACGAAGCGATCGTTGTCGGAGGCCTCGGCGTCGTCGAGGATGTTGCGCAACTGCTGCAGATGGTCGGCCCTGAGGTAATGAGCGATGTCGCGCATGGCCTCGTCGGCGAGTAGGGAAAGGCCCTCGGGCGCGATGGTCAGGATCTCGTGGCCGCCCATGTGGGCGACGCCCACGTGGTCGTCGGTCAGCTTGCGAAAGGCGATATGGGGATCGCCCATGGGAAAGAGGTCGTGGTGTACGGGACCGGTCATGGGTTTCGCTCCTCCTCGGGCGGGGGTCCGGGCGGGCGGCTACTTCTTGCGAAAGGCGTCCAGCGCGATCACCTCGCCGGTTGTATCGTCCTCCGCCGAGTCTTCATCGGTACTCTTGGCGACTTCCGCCGGCTTACGCTTGCGGGACGCCCTTGGCGGTACCGGCGACGGCGTGGCGCCGCCCGTTGCCGGCAGAAGGGGCGTCGCCGGCGGGAGGGTCGGCGCCGCGCCATCGGCCTCCAGAATCTTGAGCTGCAGCCCGAAATTGACCGCCGGGTCGGCGAAGGCGGTCACCGCGTGGAAGGGGACGCGCATCGGCTGGCGCACGCCGTTGAAGGCCAGCGTTACCTCCACGGCTTCATGGTCGGTGCTTAGATTCCAGAACTGGTTCTGAAGAATGATCGTCATCTCGTCGGGGTACTTCTGGCGCAGCGAATCCGCCAGCACCACGCCCGGGGTTTCGGTCTTGAAGGTCAGATAGAAGTGATGGTCGCCGGGCAGGCCCTGTTCCACCACCTGATCCAGGGCCCGGCGGATGACGCCGCGCAGGGCCTGTTCGACCCACAGGTCGTATCGCAGTGGCGTCTCGTCCATGACCTTGCGCCGCCTCCCCCCAGTGTCCCGATTGAGAAATCCGCTTCCTCGAATTTCTCAATCGGGACACCAAACATTATTTTCTAGTGTGATTCAGCTTCCGAATTCCGGTGCATGTCCTGCCCCGAAATTCGGAACCATCACGCTAGGACGCAATCATCCCCGTCCCGACCGGGACGGAGTTGAAGTGGGGGGCTTCTGTTGCCAGGTGCCCCCCGAACCCCGCTTGCCGCTGTTTAGGCGGCGAGAGCAAATGCCTCGTTATCATTGGCATCTGTGAGTTTGGCCCGATAACGGCGGTACCATGCCGGGCGAAAACCGAGCCTTTACCACGCGCGTCGATCCTGTTTCGCCCCCTTGTTGCCCGCCGCCAGCCCCGGAGGGCCGAGCGGCGCGGCGAATTGGTGGAGGCGCCGGGTACTGCCCCCGGGTCCGCAACGCTTATTTCGAACGACGTTTATCGCCATAGCCGGCGAACCGGCACCCCGAATATACGTGTTTCGCGCACCGGATGCAAAGCGAACGGGTTGCCGAAGTGTCCACACGGCCGTCGTCTCGCCACGCCCCCGCCCGCCCCGCCCTTGCCAAGGGAAGGCATATTGAGTTCTCTGCCACCCTGACCATAACCGCGCCCCTCACTCCGCCCTGGAAGGAACCCGTCCGTGAACCTGTCGCAAGCCATCGCCAAGACCATCAAGGCCTATGGGGCCGAGTACATCTTCACCCTCACCGGCGGGCCCCAGAACCCGATGATGGAGGGCCAACTTCGGGAAGGCTTGCAGGTGGTGCTCGCACGCTCGGAGCGGTCCGCCTTCGCCATGGCGGACGCCTATTCGCGGCTGACCGGCAAGCCCAGCTTCGGCATGGCCCAGTACGGTTGCGGCACTTCGTACCTGCCGTTCGCCCTGATCGACGCCTACTGGGCCCACAGCCCGGTGATCGCCATCAATAGCGCCACCGACAGCGCAACGAAGTTCAAGTACGAGTACCAGGAGTTCGAACAGCTGCCCATGTTCGAACCCTGCACCAAGTGGCGTGGCGAGCTGCCGGCGCCCCATCGCATCGCCGACGTGATGCGCACCGCCGTCCGGGCCGCCGTCGAGGGCAGTCCGGGGCCGGCCTACCTGGCGATTCCCATGGACTGGTACACCGAGGAGCTGGACCCGGCGCCCGACATCTATGCCGAGCCCGCCTTCGCCACCGTCGCCGCCCTGCGGGCCGCGCCGGCGCCCGGCGACATGGAGCAGGCCGCCGCCCTGATCGCCTCGGCGGACCGGCCGGTACTGCTGGCCGGCGGCGGGATTCTGATGGCCGAGGCCTGGGACGAACTGACGGCCCTGGCCGAGCGTCTCGATGTGCCGGTGGTCACCTCCATCAACGGCAAGGGCGCCATCGCCGAGACCCATCCCCTGGCGGTGGGTGTGTGCGGCCGCTACTCCCGCAAGGTGGCCAACGATACGCTGGAGGGCAGCGACCTGATCGTCGTCGTCGGCTCGCGCCTGGGCGCCATGGGCACCGATACCTTCAAGTTTCCCAAGGCCGGCGCCCGCATCGTCCACATCGACGCCGACGCCATCACCTTGGGCCGCACCTACCGGGAAGAGCTGTCGATCCTGGCCGACGCCAAGCTGGCGCTGGGGGCCCTGCTGGAGGCCTGCGAGGATGCCGGACTGCCGGGCGCCACGCCCCGCTGGGCGGACTGGACGGCGAAGGTCCAGTCCGAACTCGCGGCCTGGCGTAACGCGGTGGCCCGCCGCGCCACCGACACGGCCGTCGACGGGCGGATCAATCCCTTCACCGCCCTCACCGCGCTCGACGCGTTTGTCAGCGCCGACCACGTCCTGGTGGCCGACACCGGCTATGCCGCCGCCTGGGCGGGCACGGTGGTCGAGCAGAAGTGCGCCGGGCGGGGCAGCCTGCGCGCCGCCGGCTCCCTCGGCTGGGCCTTCCCGGCGGCCTTCGGGGCCAAGCTGGCGGTGAAGGAATCGAAACGGGTGATCAGTCTGGTGGGCGACGGGGGCATGGGCTACCACCTGGCGGACCTGGAAACGGCACTGCGGCTCAACATCGCCACCACCACGGTGATCTTCAACAACGCCGCCTTCGGGTTTTCCTACGACGTGCAGCGCTATCTCCACTCCAGCAACGACCGGCTGCCCGACGCCACCGACTTCCTGGACCTGGACTTCGCCGCCATCGCCCGCGCCTTCGGCGCCCATGGGGAACGGGTGGAGGATCCGGCCGAACTGATCCCCGCCCTGCGCCGGGCCGAGGAGTCGGGCAAGCCGGCCATCGTCGACGTGGCGACCAGCAAGGAAGTCACCCCGCCGGTGGGCCGCTACGCCGCCGCCGGCGGCCGGGAGATTTGAGCGACAAGATCGGAATCGTTCGTCGGGTCAACGCGGGCGGGTCTGAGACCCGCCCCTACGAAAGCAAATTCGGTGCGTAGGGGCCGGTCTGAGACCGGCCCGCCTCAGGCGCCAGCCGCCCGCGGCGGCACCGCCTCGCGCTACGACAGGAACCCGCTCAAGTCCGGTCGCGGCGGCGGTCCGGTGATGGACTCGATGGTCCGCGCCACCGCCAGCAGGTTCGCCTCGTCCCCGCCCCGGCCCATGACCTGAAGGCCCACCGGCAGGTCGGCGCCGAATTGCTGCACGGGCGTGGTGAAGGCGGTGAGGCCGCAGATGTTGGCGAACGACCGGCGATGGGTGCGGCGGGCGGCCATCAGGGCATTGAGGGCCTCGGGCGACTTGCCGTCCAGGTCCGCCAGGGGCGGCGGCAGGAACGCCGCGGTGGGCATGACGAAACCGTCGAGACCGGCGAGCCGCCCATGAACGATGCGGACCAGGGCGCGGCGGCGACGCTCCAGCCGGACAATGCTATCGGCCGTCACCTCCAGCCCGCGGGCGACCCGGGGCGCCACCCGGGGGTCCATGCGGGCGCGCTCGGCGAGGAACCGCTCGCGCCCGATGATGGCGATCAGGTGGGCCGGCGTGTAGGGGCCGAACGTCTCCGCCACCTCCCAGGCTTCGGGGATATCGACAGGGACGATGGTCACCCCCGCCGCCGCCAGGGCCTTAAGCGCACCCTCCACGGCGCGGGCCACGCTGGGCTCCAGTTCCTCGAAAAAGAAGCTTGTCGGCCGGCCTAGGCGAATCGCCTCGGGCGGTGGGGTTGGCGCTTCCGCGATGCCGGTCAAGGCGGCGAAGACCAGCGCTCCGTCGGTCGCCGTGCGGGTGAGCGGACCGATGGAGTCCAGCGCCGGCGCTTGGGGGAACATGCCCCCGGCGGGGAACCGGCCGGCGGTGGTCTTGAGGCCGAACAGCCCGCAGTAGGCGGCCGGGCTGCGCACCGAACCGCCGGTGTCGGTGCCCACGGACCAGGCGCAGAGGCCCGCCGCCACGGCGACGGCGGAACCGCTGGAGGATACCCCCGGCGCCCGCTGCTCCACCGCGTCCCACGGGTTCCACGGCGCGCCCCTGAGGATGCTCACATTGCCCATGCCGGCCGAGCCCATGGCGAACTCCGGCGACTTCACCGTCCCGATGATCACGCAGCCGGCCCGCTTCAGGGTCTTGATGAAGGGGCCCTCGGCACCGATGACGTCGGAGAGGTCGATGTTGGAGCCGGCGTGGACTGCTAAGCCGTCGACGGCGAACAGGTCCTTCACCGTCACCGGCACCCCCATCAGCGGCCCCAGGTCGGTCCCGGCGGCAAGCAGGGCGTCCAATGCCCGCGCCACGCTCAATGCCCGGTCGCCGTCCACATGCTCGAAAGCCTGGAGCCGGGGCTCCAGCACCGCGACGCGGTCCAGATAGGCGCGGCTCGCGGCCTCGGCGGTGATGTGCCCGGCGCGCAGGTCGCGGGCGAAGCCGGCGATGCCGCCGGCGTCCAGGGGATCGGGGGGCAGCGAAGTCATGGGGCGGGCCTTGGGAACCGGGGACGGGCGGGAGCGAAGAAAGGCATGGTGCCTCGCCGATCGTTCTTTCACAATGCGGTCGAGGAAACACCTTCATGGGGGCCGATAGGAGACGACAATGACCGGGAAACAGTCCGTCGATGCCGTTGCACTGCGCGAGCAGGTGAAGGCCAAGTACCGGGAGGTGGCTGTCAAGCCCAACGACCCGTACCACTTCCACACCGGCCGCCCCCTGGCCAAGCGGCTCGGCTATGAGGACGCCGTCGTCGACCCGATGCCCGATGCGGCGGTCGAGTCCTTTGCCGGCGTGGCCAACCCGTTCTCCCTGCGCCCGCTGGCGGCCGGGGAACGGGTCGTCGATTTGGGATCGGGCGGCGGTTTCGACTGCTTCATCGCCGCTCAGCAGGTGGGACCCAAGGGACGTGTCGTCGGCATCGACATGACCGAGGAGATGTTGACCAAGTCGCGGCGCACCGCCAGCGACATGGGCCTCGGCCAGGCCGAATTCCGCGACGGCCTGCTTGAGCAGCTTCCCATCGAGGACGGCTGGGCCGACGCGGTGATCAGCAACGGGGTGATCAACTTGTGCGCCGACAAGCGGCGGGTGTTCGACGAGATCTGGCGGGTCCTGCGGCCCGGCGGACATCTCCAGTTCGCCGACATCGCCAACGGCGCGCCGGTGCCCGAGGCGGCGATCAACAACATCGATCTGTGGACCGCCTGAATCGCCGGTGGCCTTCCGTGTGAAGGCTGGCAGCGCATGATCGCCGATACGGGCTTCGCCGACATCCGCATCGGGCCGCCCGTCGACACTTTCGAGGGTGCCGGCGGCGAGCCCAACGCGCGAAAATTCGAGGTCTTCGGCTACGCCTTCCTGGCCCGCAAGCCGGGCTAGCACGCGCCCCTAAGGGCGTGGTCCCCGGCGGATGTCGTGTCTCCTTGAATCATCAAGGGCCAACCGCCGGAGGGGATAGGCGTTCGACAGCCCCCCGGCATCACCCATGCCCGCCAGCAGGGGATCGATGGCTCGGCCAGCCCAAATTCGAGCCCAAAACCGACCATAGGTTGGGTGAGTAGTCCGCCTCCGCCAACGAAACGGTTGCCAATGTGGCGGACGGGACGCACGTTAAGAGTGCAATGGAACACGCCTGTCTCAAAGGCCGCTCGTTGCCGCGTGCCCGAACCCACGCAACAACCCGATTGGGGACGGCTCCATGAGGATCATGTCCATCGCGTCCTTGCGGTTGGCGCTGGTGATGCTGCTGGCGGCAACCGCCGGACCTGTTGGCGCCGCCCCGGAGCCCCCGGCCAAGTCCGGAAAGGAGATTGCCGACAGGGTAGACGCCCTGGTCGCCGGCGGCGACTGCAATGCGGCCTTCGCCCTCTTGGAGACTACGGGAGACGGTGGCCAAGTCTGGGCCTACCTTGTTCTCGGCGATCTCCACGAGATCGGTCCCTGCGCCCGCGAAGACAAGCGCCCGGCCTACGAGGCCCACCGGAAAGCCGTGGACGGGGGCTATTGCGCGGCCTATGCGCGGATGGGGTACCTGGAGCCCCATCTGACCCCCGGACCGATTGGCCTGAAATTGGCCCGGCGGCGATATCGGGCGGCCGCCTTGTGCCTCGCCACCACGGATCTGTCCGATAGCAAGTCGCTGTCCCTCATTTTGCGGGGGCTGATGTTCCATCGTGAGATTCCCGAGGACTTTCGTGCCGCCCTGGATTGGGTGCGCGACATCGAGCAGGGAAGCACCGAAGCCAAGACCGACATGGCCCTGAAGCTGTTGCGCGGCTCGGGCGAATTTCCCCGGCTGCCGGAAACAGCGCGCCTCTGGCTGGGTAACGCCGCCAGGGACGGCTGGGCGCCTGCAGCCTTCGAGCTGGGCAAGGCCCTCGTCGATGGCACCCTTGGCGAGAGAAAATTGTTGAGTGGCATCAGGGAGCTAATTCTCGTTGCCAACCGCGGCCATCGGGAGGCCATGCTGACACTGGGCAACATCTATGCATCGATCGACTACGGGCGATTTGACGGCATGAAAGCTTTCGTCTGGTACATGCGTGCGAAAGCGGCGGGCGCCCAGGTTGACGAGGCTCTAATTAGTCAGTTGAAAAAAAGCCTGTCGACGCGAGAACAACACCGGGCCCAATACTACTTGGAGGGCCCGCCTCTCGGCCCAAGTCCCTAGTGGTCTAAGTCTGACAGATGGTACCCATACGATCGCGTTTCCCGTTTCCTCGGCAGGAAGGGGCGCGCCGTCGATGCTGTCGCATTGATAAGCGCCCCTGACGCCCCGAGGAAGCGGGAAACGCGACCCACATGGCGGCCGACCGAGCCCCCCGGCGGCGTTGCGGGACGCTCGCGATGCGACAGCATCGCCGCGCGTCCCGCGCCTGGCCGGATGAACTCGGTCGGTCGTCGTATGGGTACCATCTGTCAGACTTAGACCACTAGCCGCTGCCAGCCCGTTGGCATTGTGCAAGTTCTTCCCGCGCCTTCGCCAATCGTTGTTTGGCATCTGCTTGGCGGACCCTCAAGTCGGCATCTATCAATATCCGATATCGTCCAATCTCCAGTTGGTGTTCGTTTATCTTTTTCTCCAGATCTGCGATCTTTGCACCTGCTGCGGCGACCGACAACGCTGATCCGACCAAGGGAAGTCCCCCAGCGCCGATAGCAGGCGGCGCTGAACCCAACGCCACCGCGAGCTCTGCCTTCGCCAACATCATATCCCCTTCAAGGCGTCGCAGCGCCAACTCAAGGTCTCGTATGGCCGCTTCGGCATCGGCAATGTCCGCAGAGGTCTCTGCGATGTCCCGCTCGGCGCCCCAGATCACGACTTCATACCGACCACAGTCCTGTGGTTGAGAGCTTTGGACGTGAAACTGACCTTCGTCACTTGCCCTGCTCATCAGCAAAGATACTTGGATCGACTCCGAACTGCGTCCCGCCCCCCGCGCTTCCAGCAGCGGGATCATGGCCGGCAGGTGGTCGTCGGCGATGGGGGCGCGGCGAGCCCGGCGGAGGGTGGCGTTGGCGCCGTCGAACAGGCGCAGGGCTTTCTCCGGTTCGCGGTTGCCCAGGGCCTCAAAGAGGTCGTCCAAAGACGCCCGGCCCGGATTGCCGCCCGTGGCGTGCACGTCGGCGACCAGATCGGGCATAAGGCCCAGGTTGTCGGTCACGCCCATGGCCCGGGCCGTGCGCCGGTTGCTGGCGTAATTGTCCACGTCCACGGCGTCGACTCCCCGCAGGCGCCGCTCCCCCTCCAGGTCGAAGGGTTGGGTTCGGGCCAGCCGGCGGCGGCGGAAGGCGGTGGATTGGGAAAGCAGGGACACGTACGGACTTCCTTCGATGTCGAAACTGATTATGTGTTTTTACACGATTTGCACGACCATGGCATGAAATATTGCTCTGTAAGTGCATGAACATGTGATGTAAGTGGTGGAGTCCGCCAATCGGATTTGGTTTGCCCCTCCTTCGCCACCTGTCCCCCGCCCGCCCGTCGGGCTAGAGTCGCGGGGGCCGAATCGGCGGCGGGGATTCGGCACGCGAGGGATGGGGCCTTGGACCTGACGGCGGAGCAGCGGGCGGAAATCGCGGAAGCGCGCGGGGAGCGCCGCGAGACCCTGCGGCCCACCGTGCCGGAACTGGAGGAAATCCTCTACGCGCCGATCCCGGTGCTCGACCACGGTTTCGTGCGGGTGATCGATTACATGGGCGACGACGGGGCCATCGTCCAGGCGGCCCGGGTGTCCTATGGCCGGGGAACCCGCCGGGCGCGGGACGATGCGGGGCTGATTCGCTATTTGATGCGCCACCGCCACACCACGCCCTTCGAGATGTGCGAAATCAAGTACCACGTCAAGCTGCCCATCTTCGTCGCCCGCCAGTGGATCCGCCACCGCACCGCCAACGTCAACGAATACTCGGCCCGCTATTCCATCCTCGACAAGGAGTACTACGTGCCGGCGCCGGAGCACCTGGGAGTCCAGTCGGCGGCCAACCGCCAGGGCCGGGGTAATGTGCTGTCCGGCGAGGAGGCGGCGCGGGTGCTGGCGATCCTGCGCGACGACGCGGAGCGCTGCTACGCCCATTACCAGGAGATGCTCAACGAAGACGCCGCGGGCGAGATTCTGAACCCCGACCGATCCGGGCTTGCCCGGGAACTGGGGCGCATGAACCTGACGCTCGGCACCTATACCCAGTGGTACTGGAAGATCGACCTGCACAACCTGCTGCATTTCCTGGGCCTGCGTGCCGATGCCCACGCCCAGTACGAGATCCGCGTCTATGCGGACGCCATGATGGACACGGTGCGGCGCTGGGTGCCGATCGTTTTCGAGGCCTTTTCCGACTATGCCCTCGGCGGGGCGCACCTGTCGGCGGCGGGCCTGGCGGCGGTGCGACGCATGCTGGAGGGCGAGGCGGTGTCTCAAGAGGACAGCGGCCTCAGCAAGCGGGAATGGCGGGAACTGATGGCGGCCCTGGGGCGCGACGATTGAGGGTGTGCTAGTGTTCCGATCGAGACATTTCGTTCCCATTAAATCTACGCAAACTGCGACCTTCACCCCCGGGCTCAGGAACCAAATGTTAGAATCGCAACACTAGGCTAAAGCCAGCACATCGGTGCGACCCCTTCGCGGGCAAGACACCATGGACCGACCGGTCCCCCACGAAGCCAACCCCTGATCCAGGAGGCACACCCCCAATGGCCAAGGTATCCATGTCCACCGACCTGAAGGTCACCGGCGATCAGGTGTGGAACCTGATTGGACACTTCAACGCCCTGCCGGACTGGCACCCGGCGGTGGAGAAAAGCACCTTGGAGGAGGAAGGACAGCTGCGCCGTCTCAGCCTGGTCGGCGGCGGCACCATTGTCGAGAAGCTGGAGCGCGTCGACAATGACAAGCGCACCTACAGCTACGCCATCGTCGACAGCCCGCTGCCCCTGGCCAATTACCGGGGCAGCCTGACGGTGACCGAAACCGACGACGGCTGCGCCGTCCAGTGGTCCGGGGAGTTCGACCCCATGGGCGCGCCGGAAGCCGATGCCACCAAGATCGTCAGCGACATCTACCAGGCCGGGTTCGACAACCTGCGCAAGATGTTCGGCGGGTAGGCGCACCACCCCCCAGTGCGCTCGGGGGCACATCGCGGTTTTGAAGTCAGTTCGTGGACGGATCGGTCCCCCCACACGTCGCGCATGAATTGCGGCGCGGCGAGCACGCCGTTTGGATTGGCGCGCCGCCCTATTCGACCAGAATTCGCGGCCCTTGGGCGCTGTCGTCTTCCAGGCGTGCCAAGATCTTGGCCCAGACCTTTTCGGCGATGGCCCGATAGGCGTGGGCGTGTTCGCCGTCGGGGTTGGCGATGACGATCGGGTGGCCAGCGTCGGAGGTTTCGCGGATCTCCGTATCCAGTGGGATCTCGCCCAGGAAGTCGGTCTCGGAACGGGCCGCCTCCCGCTTGACCCCGTCGCGGCCGAAGATGTAGTAGCGCTTGCCGTTGTCGGGACACTGGAAGTAGCTCATGTTTTCCACCAGACCGAGCACCGGCACATTCACCCGGCGGAACATGTTGAGGCCCTTGCGAGCATCGGCCAGGGCGATTTCCTGGGGCGTCGACACGATGACCACGCCGGCCAGGGGCACCCGCTGGGACATGGTCAGCTGGGTGTCCCCGGTGCCCGGCGGCATGTCCACAACCATCACGTCCAGTTCGCCCCAGGCGACGTCGCGCATCATTTGCTCCAGCGCCCGCATGACCATGGGCCCGCGCCAGATGACGGGCGTTTCCTCCTCGACCAGGAAGCCCATGGACATGCACTTGATGCCGTAGTTCTCCATGGGCGCGAGGCGTATCTCGTCGGCGGACGACGGCTTGCCCGAGATGCCCAGCATGCGCGGCACCGAGGGGCCGAAGATGTCGGCGTCGAACACCCCGACCCGCAGTCCCAAGGACTTGAGCGCCAGGGCCAGGTTGACGGCGGTGGTCGATTTTCCGACCCCGCCCTTGCCCGAGGCCACGGCGATGATCGCCCGCACGCCGGGCAGCAGCAGCTGTTCGGGACCGGGGGCACCTCCGGGGGCACCTCCGGGCGCAGCCTGGGGGGGAGCCTGGGGAGCGGCAGGAGGCGACGGGGGCGCCGGCCGCTCCGCCGTCAGCGCCACCGTGGCGGACAACACGCCGGGCAGTTCCCAAACCACCCGTTCCGCTTCCTTGCGCAGGGGTTCCAGGTGCGGTCCGCGTTGCGGCTCCACCTGCAGGGCCAAAGCCACGTGACCCTCGCGAATCTGCAGGGCGGTGACCATGCCCAACGACACCACGTCCCGCCCCTTGTCGGGATCGGCGACGTTCTGGAGCGCCTCCAGAACCCGCTCTTCCGTCACCTGCGACATGCTGCGTTCCCCCGTGGAGTCCTCGGAATTGAAATGGACTTGGGTACGGCCCGCGATTGCGCCGCCGTCACGGCTGTCATATAAGGCGTGGGTCGTGGCGTAACAGTCCCCATGGTGGAAATCTCCGCCGCCGCGCGGTTCACCCGTTCCGGGGAATCGTTGGTCCGGCGTGGGCCGGGACGGTCAGCCAGGACAAAGCGCCACTCAGGCTAAGGACGGAATAAAATGGCTTGGAACCCGCAAGGCGGCGGACAAGGACCCTGGGGCCGAGGCCCCGCCGGTCCTCAGCCTCCGGACATCGAGGAATTGCTGCGGCGCGGCCAGGATCGGGTGCGCCGCATCCTGCCCGGCGGCCTTGGCGGCGGCAAAGGCTACGCCATCATCGGTTTGGTGCTGGTCGCCGTATGGCTGCTGAGCGGGCTTTATCGGGTGGAGACGGCCGAACAGGGCGTGGTGATGCTGTTCGGCCGCTACGACCACACCACGGGGCCGGGGCTTCATCTGTTTTTCCCGGCGCCGATCGGACGGGTCTTGACGCCCAACGTGGAGCAGATCAACCGGGTCGAGGTGGGCTTCCGAGGCGGCGCCGAGTCGGCGCGCGCCGTGCGCACCGCGGATGTTCCCGAGGAAAGCCTGATGCTGACGGGCGATCAGAACATCGCCGACCTGGACTTCACCGTATTTTGGAAGATCCGCGATGCGCCCGATTATCTGTTCAATGTCCGCGACCCGGAAGAGACGGTGAAAAAGGCCGCCGAGAGCGCCATGCGCGAGGTCATCGGCCAATCCAACCTGGAGGACGCCTTGACCGGCGGCCGTAGCGAAATCCAGGCGCGTGGCGAGACTTTGCTGCAGGATATCCTCGACATCTACAAGGCCGGCATCCTGATCACCGAAGTACAGCTTTTGAAGGTCGATCCGCCCAAACCCGTCATCGACGCCTTCAACGAGGTCCAGAGGGCGCGCCAGGACAAGGAGCGCAAGCAGAACGAGGCCGAGGCCTATCGCAACAAAATCGTACCGACGGCCCGCGGCGAAGCGGAACAGCTCATCCAAGGGGCCTTGGCCCTCAAGGAAAAGGCCGTCAAGGACGCCGAAGGCGAAGCCAACCGTTTCCTCGCCCTTTACGAGACTTACAAGGTGGCCAAGGACGTCACCACCCAACGCCTGTACCTGGAGGCCCTCGAGGACGTGATGCAGGGGGCCAACAAGGTGATCATCGACGGCGGCGTTGGTGGCGGGCAGGGCGGCGGCGGCGTGGTGCCCTATCTTCCCCTCAACGAACTGATGCGCCGTCCCAACCAGGAGAACCGCCAATGAGGACCTCGCTCGCCATCATCGGCCTGGTCGTGGTCGTCCTCGGCATCTTCGCCTTCAGCGCGCTCTTCACCGTCGACCAACGGGCCCAGGCCCTCGTTCTCCAGTTCGGCGAACCGCGCCGGGTGATCAAGGAACCGGGGTTGAACATCAAGATACCGTTCATCCAGGAGGTGGTCGTCTTCGACAAGCGGATCCTCAACCTGGATCCGCCGTCGGAGGAAGTGATCCTGTCGGACCAGAAGCGCATCAACGTGGACTCTTACGCCCGCTACCGAATCGTCGATCCCCTGCGCTTCTATCAGTCCATGCGGGACGAGGCGAGCCTGCGCGACCGCTTCGGCAAAACCTTGAATTCCAACGTCCGTGCCGTCCTGGGGCAGCAAGCCCTGCCCGACCTGTTGTCGACGAAGCGCGGCGAAATCATGGCCCGCATCCAGGAACGGGCGAAGAGCGTGGCGACGTCCTTCGGCATCGAGGTGGTGGACGTGCGCATCGGGCGGGCCGAGTTGCCGGAGGACATCTCGAAGAACGTCTACGACCGCATGCGCTCGGAGCGCGAGCGCGAGGCCAACCTGCTTCGCGCCGAAGGCGACGAGCTGAAGCAGCGGATCACCGCCAACGCCGACCGTCAGAAAACGGTGCTCCTGGCGGAAGCCAACAAGCAGTCGGAAATCCTGATCGGCGAAGGGGAAGCGGAACGCAACCGCATCACCGCCGAGGCCTACGGTCAGGATCCCGCGTTCTTCCGGTTCGTCCGTTCCATGTCGGCCTATCGCAAGTCCTTGACCGACGGAACCACGATGGTGCTCTCGCCGGACGGCGATTTCTTCCGTTACTTCAATGACAAGACGGGCACCCTGCCGCTCGCCCCGAAGCCGTAGCGGCCACGGCGCTAGTGTTCCGATCGAGACATTTCGTTCCCATTAAATCTACGCAAACTGCGACCTTCACCCCCGGGCTCAGGAACCAAATGTTAGAATCGCAACACTAGACGCCCGATTCCGACGAGGGCGTGACATGACGCAGTTGTTGACCGCCATTGGCGTGGCCATGGTGATAGAGGGGGCTCTGTACGCCCTCCTGCCCAACGGCATGAAGAAGATGATGCTGCACGTTCTCGCCCAACCCCTGAGCCACCTGCGCACCGGTGGCGTGTTCACCGCCTGCCTCGGGCTCGGTCTCGTGTGGCTGATTCGCGGTTAGAGCGGCATCCGATCGTTCGGCATCGCCTTCGGCGATCCGCCCGGTCGGATAAAGCTGCTCTAACACTTGAAGAATGGAGCAATATCTGACCGCACGGAACCGAACCGGTTCCGTGCGGTCAGATATTGCTCCAATGGGCACAAGGCCACGATTCGACCATACTTGTCGGCTATTGGCGGGGCGGTCCCATGGGGTCATTTTCTTGAAAGACCCGGCCGGGGAGACTAAATCGGAGCCTAGTGTAGCGATTCCAACGCTTGTTTCCCTCGGTTGACCTTATCGATGATGGAACTGGCGGAAGCCGTCCAGGCGAAAGGCTTGGGGTCGGCGTTGTGCTGGTCGAGGTAGTCGTTGATGGCCATTTGCAATTCGACGATGGAGTGAAACACGCCGCGACGGATGCGCTTTCGGGTGATCTCGGCAAAGAAGCGTTCGACCAAGTTGAGCCACGACGCCGAGGTCGGCGTGAAATGCAGGTGGAACCGGGGATGGCGTTTCAGCCAGCGCTTGACCTCCGGCGTCTTGTGGGCGGCGTAGTTGTCGACGATCAGGTGGAGAGCCAGGTGCTTCGACGTCGCGCGGTTGATCTTGTTCAAGAAGCGGATGAACTCCTGATGGCGATGCTTCTGCATGCATTGGCCGATGACCGTGCCGTCGAGCACGTCGAGCGCCGCGAACAGGGTGGTGGTGCCGTGGCGCTTATAGTCGTGGGTCATGGTGCCGGCCCGGCCCTTCTTCATCGGCAGGCCCGGCTGGGTGCGGTCGAGTGCCTGGATCTGGGACTTCTCGTCCACCGACAGGACGATGGCGTGCTCCGGCGGGTTGACATACAGCCCGACCACGTCCTCGACGTTCTCGGCAAACCGCGGATCATTGGACAGCTTGAAAGTCGCCACCAGATGCGGTTTCAGCTCATGTGCCTTCCAGATCGCCTGAACGCTCGACGGCGCGATGCCCACCGCCTTGGCCATCGTTCGCAGGCTCCAGTGGGTCGCGTCCGGCGGCGTTTCCGTCTTGGTCTTCTCGATCACCCGCATGACCACATCCGCCGCAAGCGGTGCCTTGCCCGGCGGGCGCGTCTTATCGCGGCACAAACCGTCCACGCCGGCCTCCACATAGCGCGTCCGCCAGCGTCGGATGGTCGGTTTGCTCACGCCCAAGCGGCGCTGGATCTCATCGGTGCCAACGCCGTCGCCGGCCAGCCGTACAATCCGAGCCCGTCGGACATGCTTCTGCGGCGTGTTGCCATTGGCGATCAACGCCTCCAGCCTGTCCTGATCCCCAGGCGCCAGCTGGATCCTCACTTTCTTCCCCATGAACCCAGAATCGCATCACACCTGCCCGATGGGAATCATTTGTTTCGAGCGGAACACTAGGATCGATGTCGCCTGGCGACGGCGACCGTCGAGTCAAGGAGACTTAGCGATGCAGACAGACGGCCAATTCCGCGTATCCACCGGGCAGGTTCGGTGTGCCTTGGAACTGGGGCAAGCCATGGCACGGCCAAGCCGATCGGCCCCGTGGGCCGTGCCGGTCGGACTTGCGGTGATGATTCTTGCCTTCGGCGCCGGGATGTCCAACCCGGCCGCCGGTGCGGCGCCCGACGGTTTCGCGGATCTGGCGGACAGGCTTCTGCCGGCGGTGGTCAACATATCCACGACGCAGACCGTGACCGGGCGCGGCGGCGTCGAGATACCCCAGCTTCCGCCCGGCTCGCCGTTCGAGGAGTTCTTCAAGGAATTTTTCGAGCGCAACCAGCCGCAACAGCGGCGGCGGCGGGCCACCTCCCTGGGCTCGGGATTCATCATCAGCGCCGACGGTTACGTGGTGACCAACAATCACGTGATCCAGGAAGCCGACGAGATTGCCGTCATCCTCCAGGACGACACTCGGCTGGAGGCGACGATCGTCGGCCGCGACGCCAAGACGGACCTGGCGGTGCTGCGGGTCGACCCGGCGGGGCTTAAGCTGCCAACGGTGACGTTCGGCGATTCGGACGTCACCCGGGTCGGCGACTGGATACTGGCCATCGGCAATCCGTTCGGCCTCGGCGGCACCGTGACCGCGGGCATCATCTCGGCCCGGGGCCGCAACATCAACGCCGGCCCTTACGATGACTTCCTGCAGACCGACGCCTCGATCAACCAGGGCAACTCGGGCGGCCCCATGTTCAACCTCGATGGCGAAGTTATCGGCATCAATACGGCCATCTTCTCCCGCTCTGGCGGCAGCATCGGCATCGGCTTCGCCATCCCCAGCAGCATGGCCAGGCCAGTCATCGACCAGTTGATCCGGTTCGGCGAAGTGCGCCGGGGCTGGCTGGGGGTTCATATTCAGGCGGTGACGGACGAGATCGCCGAGACCCTAGGGCTGGAGAAAGCCACCGGCGCCCTGGTCGCCAGCGTGATGAAGGATGGGCCGGCGGAAACGGCCGGTATTCAGGCGGGCGATGTAATTCTCGAATTCAACGGCCGCGAAGTCCCGGAGATGCGCAAGCTACCGCGCATCGTCGCCGAAACCGATGTTGGCAAGGCCGTGGGCGTGGTGGTTTGGCGGGACAGCGGTCGGGTGGGCCTCAAGGTGGAGATCGGCGCCCTGAAGGATGCCGAAGCCCAGATTGCCAGCCGCGTCACCGGCCGCGAGGGCGGCGTCGAGAAGGCGATCGAGGAACTGGGCCTTTCCCTGGCCGAGCTGACCACCGATCTGCGGGAGCGCTACAAGCTGGAGGAAAACGCCAAGGGCGTGGTGGTCACCGACGTCAAGAGCGATAGCGTCAGCGCCGAAAAGGGCGTGCGGCCCGGCGATCTGATTGTCGAGGTCAGCCAGGAAGAGGTCACGACCGTCGAAGCCGTGGCCGCCCAGATCACCGCCGCCCGCGAGGCGGGACGCAAGTCGGTCCTACTGCTGCTGGAGGGCCAGGGCGGGCTGCGGTTCGTTGCCCTGCGCATCGGCGAGGGTTAAAACAGCGCCATTCCCATCCGCGGCGCCAACCGGCGCCGCTTCAGAGAAGGGCGAGGGCCGGTGCCGTCGTCACCGCCCTGTCGCATCCCGCGCCCCGCCCGGGAGGCCGCAGTGTCCGATACCACCAAATACGTGCTGTCCGAGGACCGCATTCCCCGGTCCTGGTACAACATCGTCGCCGACCTGCCGAAGCCGCTGGCTCCGGTCCTGCATCCGGGTACGGGCCAGCCCATCGGCCCGGCGGATCTGGCTCCCTTGTTCCCCATGGCCCTCATCGGCCAGGAAGTGAGCGCCGAGCGGGAGATCGAGATCCCCGAACCTGTGCGCGACGTCTATCGCCTGTGGCGCCCGACGCCGCTGTATAGGGCCCGGCGGCTGGAAGCGGCGCTGCAGACCCCGGCGCGCCTCTATTACAAGTACGAGGGCGTCAGCCCCGCCGGCAGCCACAAGCCCAACACCGCCGTCGCCCAGGCCTTCTACAACAAGGAAGAGGGAACGAAGCGCCTGACCACGGAAACCGGCGCCGGCCAGTGGGGATCGGCCCTTGCCTTCGCGGGATCCGTCTTCGGCCTCGAGATCGACGTCTACATGGTCAAGGTAAGCTACCGGCAGAAGCCCTATCGCCGGGCGCTGATGGAAGCCTACGGCGCCCGCTGCGTGGCCAGCCCCAGCGAGGAGACCAATGCCGGCCGCGCCATCCTGGCCCAAAGCCCGGATTCCACGGGCAGCCTGGGCATCGCCATATCCGAAGCCGTGGAAATGGCGGCGGGCCGCGAGGACACCCACTATTCCCTCGGCAGTGTCCTCAACCACGTGCTGATGCATCAGACGGTGATCGGCGAGGAAGCGCTTGAGCAGTTGGACCAGGCCGGCGACTATCCGGACATCGTCATCGGCTGTGCCGGCGGCGGCAGCAACTTCGCGGGACTCGCCTTTCCGTTCCTCGGCCGCAAGCTCCGCGACGGCGGCGATCTTCGGGTGATCGCCGTCGAACCGGCCGCCTGCCCCACCCTGACGCGGGGCACCTTCGCCTACGACTTCGGCGATACGGGCCACCTGACGCCGCTGGTCAAGATGCACACCCTGGGCTCGACCTTCGTGCCGTCGGGCATCCATGCCGGCGGCCTCCGCTACCACGGCATGTCGCCCCTCGTCAGCCACTTGTCCGACCTGAAGCTGATCGAAGCCCGCGCCTATCCCCAGACGGCCTGCTTCGAAGCCGGCGTCACTTTCGCCCGTGCGGAGGGCATTCTCCCCGCCCCCGAGCCAACCCATGCCGTTCGGGCCACCATCGACGAAGCCCTGAAATGCAAGGAAGAAGGTGTCGGCCGAACGATCCTGTTCAATCTGTGCGGCCACGGCCACTTCGACATGCAGGCCTACACCGACTACTTCGCCAACGAACTTCAGGACGAGGCCTACGACGAGGCCGCCCTCGCCGCCGCCATGGCCGACCTGCCGAAGGTGGCGGCGGCGTAGGGCATCACGCCGTGCGGGTCTGAGACCCGCCCCTACATAAGCGCGCCATCAGGACGGTGGCATTTCTGGCTCCGTGGCCTTGAAGGCGGGCCGCTCGGAGATGGCATCAAACCACCGCCGCACGTTGGCGACCGGCTTCAGGAGATCCGGCCCCTCGGGCATCTTGCCGACCCAGTAGATAATCGGCGCCAACAGCAGGTCGTCGTAGGCCACCGTATCCCCGGAAAGACATGGGCTGTCGGCCAGCGCGCCGTCGAGCACCCCCAAGGCGTGGCGGTTTTCCGGCATCGCGCCGTCGATGATCGATCGATCGGGGCCGCTGTCGGAACCCCGGGCTACGACGTAGGGAATCACCAGCCGCACGATGAGACGGGGGTAGACGTCGTCGGCGATGGCGCTCGCCCACTGGAACATGCGCGCCCGCGCCTTGGCCTCGACCCGGAACAGGCGGGTGCCGCCAAACGTATCCTCGGCGTAGGTGGCGATGGCCAGGGTCTCGAACAGGCGCAGGCCATCGTGCTCGAAAGCGGGGATCTTGCCCCAGGGATGGCGGCCCTTCAGGGCATCGTCATGGGGCGGCAGGGGCTCGAGCCGGTAGGCGACGCCTTTTTCCTCGAGCACGGTGCGCGCGGTACGCACATAGGTGCTCACCGGGAAACCGAAGATGATGGGATCGGCCATGGGTCAGGCTCCTTTAAGGTGGTCGGACAGGCATTCGAAGGAGCTTCCCCAGCCCCCTTCATGGGCCGCGCGCGCGGACTCATTGGGCATGCGCTCGTGAACCAGGACCAGGTCCGTGGCGCCGTCCCGCTCCCGGAACTCGAGGGTGACAAGGGTTTCGACCCCGGCCATGTCGCCGGTCTCCCAGGCCCACGTGTAGACCAGGCGTTCCGGCGACGCGATCTCCTGGAACTCGCCGCCGACGGTGTGAGCGGAGTCGGCCTCGCCGCATATCTCGATGCGATAGCGACCGCCAACCCGCAGGTCGAAGTCGGTCACTTTGGCGGTCATGCCCTGGGGGCCGAACCAGGCCGCGACCTGGTCGGCCTCGGTAAAGGCCGCGAATACCCGCTGGCGGGGGAACGGAAACGATCGGGTCATGTGCAAGACAGTGCCCGTGTCGACGGTGGGCTCAGCAATGGCCATGGTCTTCCTCCTTGTCGGTATCGGGTTTGGGGGTGGTGTCTCTCAGGTAGCGTTCGAGGGAATCCAGACGGTCCTCCCAGAACTGCCGCTGCTGCTCGATCCAGGCCGCCGCTTCGACAAGCGGTTGAGGGTTGACGCCGCAACGGTGCACGCGCCCGTCCTTGCGGCGAACCAGCAGGCCGGCGACCTCCAGGACCTTGAGATGCTTGGAAACGGCGGGCAGGGACATGGCGAACGGCGCCGCCAATTCCCCCACCGTGGCTTCTCCCGTCCCCAGTCGCGCCAGAACGGCTCGGCGGGTGGGATCGGAGAGGGCCGCGAACGTCGTGCTCAGGGAGTCCACTTGATATTTAACCATAAGGTTAACTATAGGCCATCGCCAGTTCAGCGCAAGGCCTTTTTTGACGGGCCGCCCAAGGGGGCGCTATGACGGTCCCATGGCCGACCAGACAACCCAACCCCTTTTGGCCCCTTTCCGCGCCATGCGGGTCGTCCCGGATCACGCCCATGAGGTCGTGGCGCCCCCCTACGACGTGGTCAACGAAGCCCAGGCGCGGGCCCTTGTCGAGGGACGCCCCTGGCATTTCCTGCGCGTGACACGCCCCGAGGCGTCGTTCCCCGCGGGCCAGGTTCCACCGCGGCCCGAAACCCATCAGGGTGGCGCGGTGACCCTGGGCCGTATGGTGGCCGAGGGCGTGATGGTGCAATGCCCCGATCCCGCCTACTTCGCCTATCGCATGGTCATCGGCGATCACGTTCAGACGGGTATTGCCGGCGTGGCGCCCCTGGACGCCTATCGCGACCATCGGATACGGCGCCATGAACTGACCCGGGCGGAAAAGGAAAACGAGCGGGCCCAGCACATGGCGGCGGTGAACGCCCAGACCGGGCCGGTGTTTATGGTCCACCGTCGGAACGTCGATCTCGCCGACCTGCTGGAGCCGGTGGTGGCGGGGCCGCCCTTGGTCGACGTGACCGCCCCCGACGGGGTGCGGCACATGCTGTGGCCGGCGATCGGCCAGGGGGCGACGGAAGCGCTGTGGCGCGCCTTCTCCCGTATGGATGCTCTCTATGTCGCCGACGGCCACCATCGGACGGCCGCCGCCGACCAGGTGTACCGCCTGCGCGACAAAGGCGGTGACGGATCGGACGCGCCGTGGCGGCATTTTCTGGCGGTGACCTTTCCCGCCGACGAGGTCCGCATCCTGCCCTATGACCGGGTGCTACGGGATCTGGGCGACCACGACCCGGAAGGCTTTCTTGCCCGACTGGGCGAACGCATGGCTGTCGCGCCCGAAGCGGTCCCCATCCGACCGCAACGGGCGGGCGAGATCGGCCTTCTCCTCGGCGAAAAGTGGTACCGGCTGTCGCTTGGCGATGCGCCGCCGGGGAGCGCGGCGGCGCGCCTGGATACGGAGCGCCTGAACCGGGAGGTCCTGGGCCCCCTCCTCGGCATCCAGGATCCCCGCAACGATCCCCGCCTCGACTTCGTGGGCGGCCCCGATAGCCTGGAGGCCCTCGGGCAGCGGGTCGCATCGGGCGACTGGGCGGCGGCCTTCACGGTCGTGGCCACGCCCCTGGAGACGATGATGGAGGTGGCCGACGATGGTGCCGTCATGCCGCCCAAATCCACTTGGTTCGAGCCGAAACTTGGCGACGGCCTGCTCGTCAATCCCCTCGACGACTGACCCCACGGGGCCGCCGGCCCCGCTGCTGATCGTCGCCGGGCCCACCGCCAGCGGCAAGTCGGCGGCGGCCATCGACCTGGCGGCGACCTTCGACGGGGTTCTGATCAACGCCGATAGCATGCAGGCCTACCGGGACCTGCGTGTCCTGACCGCGCGCCCGTCCGCCGAGGATGAAGCCAGGGTTCCCCACCGGTTGTATGGCTTCCTCGACGCGGCGGATCCCTGCTCCGCCGGGCGGTGGAAGCGCCTGGCGGAGGTGGAAATCGCCGCGGCCCGCGAGGCCGGCAAACTGCCCATCGCGGTCGGCGGCACCGGCCTCTATCTGTCGACCCTTACCCGTGGCATCGCGGACATCCCCGCCATCCCCCAAGCGGTTCGCGACGACGCCGGCGCCCTCCATGAACGCCTGGGCGGGGCGGGGTTTCGCGACGCCCTGTCGCGCTTCGATCCTGGTGGTGCCGCGCGCCTGTCGCCGACCGACCGGCAGCGATTGCTGAGAGCCTGGGAAGTGGTCCGGGCGACCGGGCGCCCCCTTTCCGCCTGGCAGGCGGACGCCACCCGGCCCGCGGCGGAGCAGTTCGCCGCGGTCATACTGCTGCCGCCACGAGCGGAACTTTACGCCGCCATCGACGCCCGGGTGGAGCAAATGGTCGCCGGTGGCGCCATGGCCGAGGTGGCGGCCCTCCTAGGACGCAACCTCGCCCCGGAGCTGCCGGCGATGAAGGCCGTCGGGGTGCGGGAACTGGCCCGCCATCTGCGCGATGGAGAGGCGCTGCCGGCGGCCATCGCGGCCGCCCAGCAGGCCAGCCGGAACTACGCCAAGCGCCAGTTCACCTGGCTTCGGAATCAGAAAGTTGCGTCACATCGTCTCATCACGCAAGATTACCATAGAGATCGGGAAAAAATCTTTTCATTTATTCGCCAATTCCTGTTGACCCGCCCCAAATGACCGACTAAGTTGCCGTCCTTCGTTGCCGCGCTGCAGCATGGCGCGTGGCGGCGTAATCGCGGGCGGCCGCCCCCTGCGGACGCCCGCGACCACGTACAGGAGGTCGAGTCGATGTCGAGCGAGCCGATGAACGGTGCCCAGATCCTGCTCAAGGCCCTGGTCGACCAGGGCGTCGAGGTCATCTTTGGATACCCCGGCGGCGCCGTGCTTCCGATATACGACGAGCTGTTCAAGCAGAACTCGATCCGTCACATCCTCGTCCGCCACGAGCAGGGGGCGGCCCACGCGGCCGAAGGCTTTGCCCGCTCCACGGGGGAAGTTGGCGTGCTCCTGGTCACCTCGGGCCCTGGCGCCACCAACGCCGTGACCGGCCTCACCGACGCGCTGATGGACAGCGTCCCCATCATCTGCATCGCCGGGCAAGTGCCAACCCACCTGATCGGCAACGATGCCTTCCAGGAGGCGGACACCACCGGCATCACCCGCCCCTGCACCAAGCACAACTACCTGGTCAAGGACGTCAACGACTTGGCGCGGACCGTGCACGAGGCCTTCCACGTGGCCCGTAGCGGCCGGCCCGGACCGGTGGTCATCGATCTGCCCAAGGACGTTGCCATGGCCGCCGGCGACTACGTTCCGCCGGCCAAGGTCAAGCACAAGAGCTATAACCCCCGCACCAAGGGCGATCCCCAGCTGATCGAACAGGCCGTCGACCTGATGCTCAAGGCCAAGCGGCCCCTCATCTATGCCGGCGGCGGCGTGATCAATTCGGGGCCCAAGGCGTCCCAGCTACTTACCCGCCTGGTGCGCATGACCGGGTTCCCTTGCACCCTCACCCTGATGGGCCTGGGGTCCCTGCCCGCCTCGGACAAGCAGTTCCTGGGCATGGTCGGCATGCACGGCACCTTCGAATCCAACCACGCCATGCACGACTGCGATGTGATGGTCTGCATCGGCGCCCGCTTCGACGACCGGGTGACGGGCCGATTGCCGGCCTTCTCGCCGGGATCGAAGAAGATTCACGTCGACATCGACCCGTCGTCGATCAACAAGAACGTCTCCGTGGACATCGGGATCGTCGGCGATGTGGGCTCGGTGCTCGAGGACATGATCAAGCTTATCCGCGCCCGCAAGGCCAGGCCCGACACCAAGGCCCTGCGGCCCTGGTGGCGCGCCATCGACAAATGGCGAGCCCGGGATTGCCTCCACTACAAGCAATCCACGTCGATCATCAAGCCCCAGTACGCGCTGGAACGGCTGTTCGCCCTGACCAAGGACCGGGACGATGTCTTCATCACCACCGAAGTGGGCCAGCACCAGATGTGGGCGGCCCAGTTCTACGGCTTCGAGAAACCCAACCGCTGGATGACTTCGGGCGGATTGGGCACCATGGGGTACGGCTTGCCATCGGCCATGGGCGTGCAGGTGGCCCATCCCGAGGCCCTGGTCATCGACGTCGCCGGCGAGGCTTCGATCATGATGAACATCCAGGAGATGTCCACCATCGCCCAGTACAAACTGCCGGTGAAGACGTTCATTCTCAACAACCAGTATATGGGCATGGTGCGCCAGTGGCAGGAACTGCTGCACGGCGGCCGCTACGCCGAAAGCTACATGGATTCCCTGCCCGACTTCGTGAAGCTGGCCGAGGCCTTCGGCGCCGTCGGCCTGCGCGCCACGCGGCCCGACGAGGTCGATGACCTGATCATGGAGATGGTGGCCTGCGACAAGGCCGTCATCGCCGATATCGCCGTGGATCAGAAGGAAAACTGCTTCCCCATGATCCCGTCGGGCGCGGCCCACAACGAAATGCTGCTGGGCCCGGACGACAAGGCGGAGAAGCCTGTCTCCGAGGAAGGCATGGTGCTGGTATAGGCGACCCCCGGCGCGAGGGTCTCGCGTCGAGAGTATTTCGCTTGTCCCGACCCTTCATTCCGGAGTCCGCACCGTGATCAAGCCCGTTTCCCAGGAGGTCACCCACACGATTTCGGTCCTCGTCGACAACGAGGCCGGGGTGTTGGCCCGCGTCATCGGCCTGTTCTCGGGCCGCGGCTACAACATCGAAAGCCTTACGGTGGCCGAGGTGGATCCCACGAACCGCCTGTCGCGGATCACCATCGTAACCACTGGCACGCCGATGATCATCGAACAGATCAAGGCCCAATTGGATCGCCTGGTACCGGTCCACCGGGTTAGCGACCTGACGGTGGAGGGCCCCCATGTGGAACGGGAACTGGCCCTGGTAAAAGTGAGCTCCGGCGGCGAAAAGAGGGTGGAATCCCTGCGCATCGCCGATATCTTTCGGGCTCACGTGGTGGACAGCACCCAGGAATCCTTCGTCTTCGAGATCGTCGGCAGCACCGACAAGCTCAACGCCTTCGTCGATTTGATGGTGCCATTGGGCTTAAGCGAGGTGTCGCGTACCGGTGTCGTGGCCATCGCCCGTGGGACCGGCACCATCTGATCGACCGTTACCCTATTCCGGATTACCCCTTCGAGACCGCTTTTCCAGGGAGACAGCCATGCGGGTCTATTATGATCGTGATGCGGACGTGAATCTGATCAAGGGCAAGAAGGTGGCCATCGCCGGCTACGGCAGCCAAGGCCATGCCCATGCCCTGAACCTCCGCGATAGCGGCGCCAAGGACGTGGTGGTGGCCCTGCGGGAGGGCTCTTCCAGCCGTAAGAAAGCGGAAGGCGAGAAGTTCCCCGTCAAGAGTGTCGCCGACGCCGCGGCCTGGGCCGATGTGTTGATGGTGCTGACCCCCGACGAGGGTCAGTCGGCGCTCTATGCCCAGGAGATCCACGACCACATGAAGCAAGGCGCGGCGCTGGCCTTCGCCCATGGTCTGTCGATCCATTTCCGCCTGATCGAGCCGCGAGCGGACCTGGACGTGTTCATGGTGGCGCCCAAGGGCCCCGGCCATACGGTGCGCTCGGAATATGTCCGCGGCGCCGGCGTGCCCAGCCTGTTGGCGGTCGAACACGACCAGTCCGGCAATGCCACCGAGATCGGGCTGTCCTACGCCTGCGCCCTGGGGGCGGGGCGGGCCGGCGTTCTGGAGACCAGTTTCAAGGAGGAATGCGAGACCGACTTGTTCGGCGAACAGACGGTGCTTTGCGGTGGCCTGACCTCGCTGATCCAGACCGCCTACGAGACCCTGATCGAGGCCGGCTACGCGCCGGAGATGGCCTATTTCGAGTGCGTCCACGAGGTCAAGCTGATCGTCGATCTGATCTACGAGGGCGGCATCGCCAACATGCGCTATTCGGTCTCCAACACCGCCGAATACGGCGACTACACCTCGGGGCCCCGGGTGATCGTGCCGGGGGTGCGCAAGGAGATGAAGAAGATCCTTGCCGACATTCAGTCGGGCCGCTTCGCCCGGGACTGGATGTTGGAAAACCACGCCGGGCAACCGAGCTTCAAGGCGATGCGCCGGCGGGCGGCCGAGCATCCCATCGAGGAGGTGGGCGAGCGCCTGCGGGCGATGATGCCTTGGATCGGCGAGAACCGCCTGGTCGACAAGTCCAAGAACTGACCCGCGGTAACGCGCTGACCGCGAACTCGAAGCATCCGACTTCTCGCGCTTGTTGACAAGAACGTCTTTGACCTGTCTTTATTGCCGACAAGGAGCGCGTCGCCGAAGGTATTCAGGCCAGTTGCGACGCCAAATTGGCAAGGGCTTGACCCCTATGACCCTTCGTGGGGCACACAGGGAACTGGATTTGACACTACGTGTGGCGACGCCACGTGCCCGGTCGGTTGCCCGCGCCCTGCTCCTTACCCCTTTCGGGGCCCTTCGACTTAGGTGCCCCTGAACGCTTTCCCAGGTCGCTCCGACTGCGGGGCGGCGGGCGTTCAGGGGATTGCAGCACACCCGAACTGCGTTAGACCTTTGTTGAAGGAAGGAATTTTCTCATGAGCACGATCGATCCGAACCGGGTCGTCATCTTCGACACCACCCTGCGCGACGGCGAGCAATCGCCGGGCGCCTCCATGAACCTGGAAGAGAAGCTGCGCATCGCCCAGTGCCTCGAGGAGATGGGGGTGGATGTTATCGAGGCCGGATTCCCCATTGCCTCCGATGGCGACTTCCAGGCGGTCCGCAACATCGCCGAAGCGGTCAAGGATTCCACCGTGGCTGGGCTGGCCCGGGCGACCCGCATGGATATCGAACGCTGCGCCGAGGCGGTGAAGCCGGCGCCGCGCAAGCGTATCCACACCTTCATCTCCACCTCGGCCCTGCACATGAAGTACAAACTGCAGATGGAGCCCGACGCGGTTCACCAGGCGGTCATCGACAGCGTGACCCTGGCCCGCAACCACAGCGACGACGTGGAATGGTCGCCGGAGGACGGCTCGCGCACGGAGCACGATTTCCTGTGCCGCTGCGTCGAATCGGCGATCGCGAGCGGTGCCACCACCATTAACATCCCCGATACGGTGGGCTACGCCCTGCCCCACGAGTTCGCCGCCCTCATCGAGATGCTGAAGAACCGGGTGCCGAACATCGACAAGGCCATCATCTCGGTCCATTGCCACAACGATCTGGGCCTGGCCGTGGCCAATTCCCTGGCCGCGGTGAACGCCGGCGCCCGCCAGATCGAGTGCACCATCAACGGCCTCGGCGAGCGAGCGGGCAACGCGGCCATGGAAGAGGTCTTGATGGCGTTGCGGACCCGCTACGACTCCATGCCCTACGACTGCGGCGTCAAGACCGAGATGATCATGAAAGCCTCGCGCATGGTCTCCGGCATCACCGGGTTCGTGGTCCAGCCCAACAAGGCCGTCGTCGGCGCCAACGCCTTCGCGCACGAGTCGGGTATTCATCAGGACGGGGTTCTCAAGAACGCCCAGACCTACGAGATCATGACCCCGGAATCGGTGGGTCTCACCCAGTCGACCCTGGTTCTCGGCAAGCACTCGGGACGCCATGCCTTCCGCGAGAAACTGAAGGAACTGGGCTACGAGTTGGGCGACAACGCCTTCCAGGACGTCTTCAAGCGGTTCAAGGACCTGGCGGACAAAAAGAAGGAAATCTTCACCGAGGACATCATTGCCCTGGTCGACGACGAGGCGGTGCGCGCCAACGACCGCATCCAGTTGGTGTCCTTGGAGATCCTGTGCGGTACCCGGCATCGCCCGCCCAAGGCGGAGATGGAACTGGATGTGGATGGGGAGCGCCTCTGCCACGCCGCCTCCGGCGACGGCCCCGTCGACGCGGCCTTCAATTGCATCAAGGCCATGGTCGAGCACAAGGCCCACCTGCAGCTCTTTCAGGTCCACGCGGTCACCGCCGGCACCGACGCCCAGGCCGAGGTTTCGGTGCGCCTCGAGGAAGGCGGCAAGACGGTCAACGGCCAGGGAGCGGACACCGATACGATGGTGGCCTCGGTAAAAGCCTACGTGAACGCCTTGAACAAACTGCTGGTGAAACGGGAGAAGACGGCGCCCGCGGCGCTTTCGGCCTAGCCCTCGGACGCGTCGCCCCTTATAAGACCCAGGTCCGGGGTTCGGGAATATATTCCGATCCCGGACCTGAACGGGGCGTGGACTAGGGATACGCGCGCATGTTTTCTCGCCTATTCGGTTTTCTCTCGGCGGATATGGCCATCGATCTGGGCACCGCCAACACCCTGGTCTTCGTCAAGGGCCGGGGCGTCGTCCTCAACGAACCCTCCGTGGTGGCCATCGCCGAGCACAAGGGGAAGAAGCAGGTTCTCGCGGTCGGCGAGGAAGCCAAGCAGATGCTGGGGCGCACCCCGGGGAACATTCAGGCCATCCGGCCCCTTCGCGACGGCGTCATCGCCGACTTCGAAGTGGCCGAGGAAATGATCAAGCATTTCATCCGCAAGGTGCACAACCGGCGCAGCTTCGCCAGCCCCTTGGTGGTCGTCTGCGTGCCGTCCGGCTCCACCGCCGTGGAACGGCGCGCGATCCAGGAATCGGCGGAAAGCGCCGGTGCGCGCAAGGTGTACCTCATCGAGGAACCCATGGCCGCCGCCATCGGCGCGGGCCTGCCGGTGACCGAACCCACGGGGTCGATGGTCGTCGACATCGGCGGCGGCACGACGGAAGTGGCTGTCCTGTCCCTCGGCGGCATCGTCTATTCCCGCAGCGTGCGCACCGGCGGCGACAAAATGGACGAGGCCATCATCGCCTATACCCGGCGCAACCATAATCTGTTGATTGGCGAGAGCACCGCCGAGCGGATCAAGGAAGAGGTCGGCTCCGCCTGTCCGCCCGAGGACGGCGAAGGCATGACCATGGAAGTCAAGGGCCGGGACCTGATGAATGGCGTGCCCAAGGAACTGGTGTTGTCCGAACGCCAGATCTCCGAAAGCCTCGCCGAACCGGTCGGCGCCATCATCGAATCGGTCAAGGTGGCGCTGGAGCATACGGCCCCGGAACTGGCGGCGGACATCGTGGACAAGGGTATCGTGCTGACCGGCGGCGGCGCGCTGTTGGGCAACGTCGACTACGTGCTGCGCCACGCCACGGGACTGCCGGTCTCCATCGCCGACGATCCCTTGTCCTGCGTCGTGCTGGGCACCGGGCGGGCGTTGGAAGAGATGAAGAAAATGAAGAACCTTTTGACGACGATGTATTAGAAATTCATTTACCGTTAGTAGGTTGGGCAATAGTATGCCGATAGTGGCCACGGTGGCGTGGCCCGTGGTTTTGCATTGACGATTGCGAGGGGTACCGGTTGGCCGATCGAGCCCGACCTATCCACGCGATTACGGCGCCTATTCGCAACCTGGCCCATCGTTTCGCCTACGTGGGGCTGGTGGTGCTGGCGTTCGGGCTCATGCTCCTGGGGAAGGCCGACACCTTCGTCACGGAGCGCATGCGCACCCATGTGACCGATGGCCTGGCGCCCATCCTGGACGCCGTCTCGCGCCCGGTGGAAACCTTGGCCGATGGCGTGGCGACGGTGCAGGAAGTGATGGAGTTCCGCCAGCAGAACACCCTCTTGCGGGAACAGCGGGCGCGCCTGATGGGGTGGCAGACGGTGGCCCGGCGCCTGGAGGCCGAAAACGCCCGCCTTCGCGCGTTGCTCAACTTCCGCCCCGATCCGGAAGCCAGCTTCATCGCCGCCCGGGTTATCGCCGACACCGGTGGCGTCTTCGCCCATAGCCTGGTGCTCAACGCGGGCCATCGCGATGGGGTGCGCAAGGGCCAGGCGGTGGTTACCGGCGAGGGGCTGGTGGGCCGAATTGCCGACGTGGGCAGGGTGTCGGGCCGGGTTCTGCTGATCACCGACCTCAACTCCCGCATTCCGGTGCTGGTCGAACCGGCGGGCGTACGGGCCATCCTGGCCGGCGACAACTCGGAACAGCCGCGGCTCATTCACTTGCCGGCGGGCGTCGGCGTCGGCCCCGGCGACCGAATCGTCACGTCCGGCCATGGCGGGGCTTTTCCGCCGCGTCTGCCCGTGGGCGTGATCGCTTCCGTGAGCGATGAGGGCATCGCCATTCAACCCTTCGTCGAGCGTCAGCGCCTGGAATATGTCCGGGTGGTGGAATTCGGCCTCGACGGCATCCTGCAGATGCCGAAACAGGAGTCCACCATCGAAACCCCCGAGGCCGCGCCGGCACCGGGAGCGGCGCCGTGAAACCGGGCATATGGCAGCGGCTGGACACGTTGGCGCGGGATCTGACCCCGTTTGGCCTCGCGGTGGTTCTGGTGATTATTGGCCAGGTTCCGTTTCATCTGCCCGGCTTCGCGCGGGTCGCGCCCCTGCTGCCGCTGGTCGCGGTTTATCATTGGAGCATCCATCGGCCCGACCTGATGACGCCGCTGGCGGTATTCCTGGTCGGCCTGCTGCAGGATTTGCTGAGCGGCGCGCCGGTCGGCATCCACGCGCTGGTGCTGTTGACGGTCTACGGCGTCCTGGTCAGCCAGCGGCGATTCTTTTTCGGCAAGGCGTTTCCCATCGTCTGGCTGGGATTCGCCCTGGTCGGCGCCGGCGCCATGGTGCAAGCCTGGGTCCTGGGGTCGGCTTTCCATGTCACCCCTCTCGACCCAACGCCCTTCGGCATTCAGTTCCTGACGACTCTTTGCTTCTATCCCCTGCTGGCGGCGATGTTTCTGGCTTGGCAACGGGCCATCCTGCAAGCGCCGGCGTAGGCGTCAAGAATCCGTCAGAACAGCGACATCAGACGATGCGACACGACGGCGACCAGCAACGGGTTTTCAACCGCCGAACGGCCATGCTGGGGGGCGCGAAGGCCCTGCTCGTCTCGGCGCTGATGGGGCGGCTTTACTATCTGCAGGTTCTCGAATCCGACCGCTACCGGACGCTGGCCGACGAAAACCGGATAAATCTTCGACTCATACCCCCGCCCCGGGGCCGGATCGTCGACCGGTTCGGTATCCCTCTGGCCCACAATCGCCAGAACTATCGCGTGGTCTTGATCTCCGAACAGACCCCGGCGGTCGCGGAGACCCTGAAAAGCCTGTCGCGAATCGTTCCCGTGGACGAATCGGACAGCCGCCGGGTGTTGCGGGAGACCAAACGCAAGCGTGGTTGGGTTCCGGTGACCGTGCGGGAGAACCTGACCTGGGAGGAAGTGGCCCGCATCGAGGTCAACGCGCCCGACCTGCCGGGGCTGATGATCGACGTCGGGCAGAGCCGCTACTATCCCCACGGCCTTACTATGGCCCATGTCCTGGGCTACGTGGCGGCGGTGTCGGAAGCGGAAGCGGCAGGCGATCGCCTGCTGCTGTTGCCGGGATTTCGCATCGGCAAGAACGGTGTCGAGAAGATCCATGACTTGGCGCTGCGGGGTACCGGCGGCAGTTCCCAGGTCGAGGTCAACGCGTTCGGGCGCATCATCCGCGAGTTGTCGCGTCAGGAGGGACAGCCGGGCGCCGAAGTTCGCTTGAGTCTGGATCTGGCCACCCAAACCATGGTGTCGGAACGCCTGCCCCAGCGCGGCGCGGCGGCGGTTGTCATGGACGTTCACTCGGGCGAGGTCCTGGCGCTGACGTCCTCTCCGGCGTTCGATCCCAATGCCTTCAACCGGGGCCTGACGTCAAAGGAATGGCGTTCCCTGTCCCAGGACGTGCGCCATCCCTTGATCGACAAGGCGATATCGGGACAGTACGCGCCGGGATCCACCTTCAAGATGGTGGTCGCCATGGCAGCCCTGGAAGCCGGAGTGATCAGCCCGGATACCGGCTTTTTCTGCAACGGTGCCCTGAACTTGGGAAATGCCCGCTTTCACTGTTGGAAGCGCGGCGGGCACGGAAGCGTCAGCCTTCGTAACGGCCTCAAGTGGTCTTGCGACGTGTACTTCTATGAGGTGGCCAAGCGGGTGGGTATCGATCGTATCGCCGCCATGGCCCAGCGGCTGGGCTTGGGCGCCGTCACGGGCGTCGACCTGCCGGGCGAGCAACCCGGTCTGGTCCCGACACGGGGCTGGAAGCAGGCGGTCATCGGCGCGCCGTGGCAAAAAGGCGAAACCCTGATCACCGGAATTGGTCAGGGCTACATGCTGGCGACGCCCCTGCAGCTCGCCGTCATGATCGCGCGTCTGGTCAACGGCGGCAACGCGGTGACACCCCGGCTGTCCCTCGACGAAGTGACTTCGACGGGAGTCCGACCCCGCGCCCAATCGTCCTTTCCCAGCCTGGGACTGCGTCCGGCCCATCTCGAGCTCATGCGCGACGCCATGAACGCCATCGTCAACGAGCCCCGTGGTACGGCGCACCGGTCGATGATCAAAACCGAAGGCCAGCGCATGGGCGGCAAGACCGGCACCTCGCAAGTGCGCAGAATCACCAAGGCGGAGCGGGAACGGGGCGTCTTCAAGAACGAAGATCTGCCGTTCGAGCGCCGCGATCATGCCTTGTTCGTTGGATTCGCGCCTGTGGAGGCCCCCCGATACGCGGTATCCGTCGTCGTCGAGCACGGCGGCGGCGGTTCGCGGGCCGCCGCGCCCATTGTCCGAGACGTCCTGAAGACCGTGCAGGAGCGCTTCGCGGCGCCAACCGCGAGGCTGGAACCCGCCGACGACACCGGCGGCGACGGCCGCGGCTAGCCGATGGCCCTTCTCGACAGCCGCCTCAATGCGCCGGAACTGACCATTGGCCGCAAGCTGTGGCAAATTCATTGGTTTTTCATCGTCCTCCTGACGACGGTGGCCGGCATGGGCGTGGCGATGCTCTATTCCGCCGCCAACGGCAGCCTGGAGCCGTGGGCGTCGCGCCACTTACTGCGCTATGGGGTCGGGCTCAGCTTCCTCGTGACGGTGGCCCTGATCGACGTGCGACTGTGGATGCGATGGGCTTACGTCATTTACGGGCTGGCGCTGGTCCTGCTGGCGGCGGTCGAGGTGGTGGGCAACGTCGGCATGGGCGCCCAGCGGTGGATTTCGCTGGGCTTTTTCAACATTCAGCCTTCCGAGGTGATGAAGATCGCCATCGTCCTGGCGCTTGCCCGCTACTTTCATAGCGCCGGGCCCGAGGACGTGAGCCGATTGAGCTTTCTGGTCGTTCCCCTGCTCATCATCGCCGCCCCCGCCGCACTGGTCTTGCGCCAACCGGACCTGGGAACGGCTGTCATGCTGATGATGGTGGGCGGTGCTCTGTTTTTTCTCGCCGGCGTGCGGCTGTGGATGTTCGCCAGCGTCGGCCTGGCGGTGGTGGCGGCGGTTCCCGTCGTCTGGCGGTTCCTTCACGACTACCAGCGCCAGCGGGTGATTACCTTCTTCAATCCCGAGAGCGATCCCCTGGGCTCCGGTTATCACATCATCCAGTCCAAGATCGCGCTCGGCTCGGGCGGCCTGTTCGGCCGCGGGTTCCTGCAGGGCACCCAGAGCCATTTGAATTTTCTGCCGGAAAAGCAAACCGATTTCGTCTTCACCATGCTGGCCGAGGAGTTTGGTCTGGTCGGCGGCCTGGTCCTCATCGGCATGTATGTGCTGATCCTGGCCTATGGCTTCGCCATGAGTCTGAGGTCCCGCAACCAGTTCGGCCGTCTGGTGGGCATGGGGGTGACCGTCACCGTGTTCCTCTATGTCTTCATCAATACGGCGATGGTGATGGGATTGATCCCGGTGGTGGGCGTGCCCTTGCCGCTGATCTCCTACGGCGGCACGGCCATGCTCACGGTGCTGTTCGGCTTCGGGCTGCTGATGAGCGTCCACGTCCATCGTGACATCACCATCGGCCGCCGCGGCATCGACGACTGGTAATCGCGCCTGGCGACGGCTGCAATCGGCAACCGCGCCGTGGTAGGATAGACCATGCGGCGCAAACCTGTGAGACAACCCGAACCGGTGAACGACCGATCGACGGCGGTCCCCCCGGCGGCGGACATCGGCCGGTTGTGGCTGGCGGCGATCGCCGCGCTGGTCCTGTTTCCCGTCCATTCGTTGCGCGCCGAGGCGCCGGTGGACGGCGCCTGGTCCGGGGCCATGATCAGCAGCGACAGTTCCCGCTCGCGCAGTGGCCTCGACCGGCAGGAAATCTGCGGCTTCGACCGGGTCGATTTCGAGGCCACCGTGAACGGCGGCCGGTTCGAGGCGCGGGTGAGTCACAAGGGCCGAAGCGTCACGCTTGCCGCCACGCCGCGGGGCAACGGCACGGTCTCCCTGTGGTTCGATTGGCGCATCGAAGGGGGAACCGTACAGACGAAGCTTGAAGGGCGATTTTCCCGGCACGCCTTTATCGGCAGGACCTACGGCACCTATCGGTCCAGGGATATGCGGGAAAGCGGCGATGTAACGTGCCGGGCGAACTTGATCATGGCGGCGGCGCCACTTACGGTTGGGGACGCGATCAACACCCGCCTCTTGGCCGGGCCCGATGCCTCCGCGCAGGAGGTGCTGACGGTCCTCGAAGCGGAAGCCGGCCGGGCCGCCTCCCGCCAGGCCGCGGCCGCCCCCCAAAGTCCGCCAGCGGAAGCCGTGGCGCCTTCCCCGGCGCCGCCCGCCGAGAAAGCGCCGGAAACCAAAGCGCCGCCATCCACCCTGGGAGAGTCGTCGCCGCTGACCCCTCAGGGTCTCAAGGAACAGCTGGCCTTGTTGAAGGAGTTGCTCGACGGGGGCATATTGACGCCGACGGAATTCGAACGACGCAAGCACGCCTTGCTCGACCGCGCCTTCGGCCGCACCCCGTCGACACCGAGGTTGCCGTCGCCGGGAGTAGCGCCGCCGCAAACGCTCACCATCGCGGTCCCGAATCAGAAAATCGGACCCACGGCGCCCGGCGATGTGGACTGGGGCCGTTACCACGCTCTGATTATCGGCATCAACGACTACCGCCACCTGCCCCCGCTGCGCACCGCGGTCGCCGATGCCAAAAAGGTCTCGGAAGTCCTGGCCCGCGATTACGGCTTCGCGGTGCGGCTGCTGCTCAACCCGACCCGGGCCCAGATCGTCGATGCCCTCGACGAATATCGGGAAACTCTGGTCGGCGACGACAACCTTCTCATTTACTACGCCGGCCATGGCTGGCTGGACGAGGCGGCGAACTGGGGCTATTGGCTACCGGCGGATGCCCAACCCAACCGTCGGCATCAGTGGGTCTCCAACGCCACCATCACAGATACCCTGCGCACGCTGCTGGCGAAGCATGTGATGATCGTCGCCGACAGCTGCTATTCCGGCGCCCTCACCCGCAGTGCGCCCGTGCTGTTGCGCAGTGCCGACTATTGGCAGCGCATTTCCCAAAAGGCGGCCCGCGTCACGCTCACCTCCGGCGGCCTGGAGCCGGTGGCCGACAGCGACGGGTCGGGCCACTCGCCCTTCGCCAGCGCCTTTATCGAAGCCCTGGGGAACAACAAGAAAATCATGGATGGCACGACGCTGTTCTCCAAGATGCGCCGTCCGGTCATGCTGAAGGCCAACCAGACGCCCGAGTACTCCGACGTTCGCAGCGCTGGGCACGACGGTGGCGATTTCGTGTTCGTGCGCCAATAATACGGCCAGCAATATCGCCAGACGTAACAAGCAGCAGGAGGACCCCATGCCCACTCCGGCAGACGACCGGCCCGCCGTCGCCGTCGGTCACGTGTCCATGACCGTTGGCGATCTGGAGGCGGCGAACCGCTACTTCGTGGATTTCGGCATGCGCCCGATTGCCCTCAATGACAGCGTGGCCGTGCTCGAGCTTCGCGGCGGCACCCATCTGGTGCTGCGCCGGGCCGACGGGTCCCTGGCCCCGGGGCGGGAGGCCTCTTTCGACATCATGGTCGACGATATCGACGCCGCCCACGGGGAGTGCGCGGCGCGGGAACTCGATCCGTCGGAGATCCGGCGCGGGCGCATTCACGACGACTTCACGGTCACCGGCCCCGACGAAGGCGTTCTGAAGGTCACTTCCTCCCACGCCGGCGATCGGCCCGTGTGAGGCATGTTTTTCGCTGCCGGCCCCCGCGTTGACACCGGGGGAACGGCTCTCTATCTGTTGACCAGGGCCGGGAAGCCCCGTTCTCTCTGTGCGCGAAACCGATTTTCTCCCGAGGATTCTTCATGTTAGGAGTCATCGCCCGACGTTTGTTCGGCAGCGCCAACGACCGCTACCTGAAGCCCCTGTGGAAGACGGTCGAAGCCATCAACAGCCTGGAACCGGAGCTGGAAGCCCTCTCCGACGACGACCTCAAGGCCCGCACCGATTGGCTGCGCGGCCGTCATCGGGCGGGAGAGGACTTGGATGCCCTGCTGGTGGACGCCTTCGCCACCGTGCGCGAGGCGTCCAAACGCACCCTCGGCCAACGCCATTTCGACGTCCAGCTCCTGGGTGGGGTCATCCTTCACCGGGGCATGATCGCCGAAATGAAGACCGGCGAGGGCAAGACCCTCGTCGCCACCCTGCCGATCTATCTGAACGCGCTTGTGGGCAAGGGCGCCCATGTGGTCACAGTGAACGACTATCTGGCCAGCCGCGACGCCGAATGGATGGGCCAGATTTACAAGTTCCTGGGGCTTACGGTCGGTTGCATCCTCCACGGCCTGGACGACGATGAGCGGCGCCAAGCCTATGGCTGCGACGTCACCTACGGCACCAACAACGAGTTCGGCTTCGACTACCTGCGCGACAACATGAAGTTCCGCATGCAGGACATGGTGCAGCGGGAGTTCCAGTTCGGCATCGTCGACGAGGTGGACTCGATTCTCGTCGACGAAGCGCGCACCCCGCTGATTATCTCCGGCCCAGCCGAGGTTTCCTCCGATCTCTATACCAAGATCGACAAGCTGATCCCGAATCTGGCGAAGGATGACTACGAGAAGGACGAGAAGGCCCGCGCCGTCAGCTTCACCGAGACCGGCACCGAGAAGATGGAAGAACTGTTGCGGGAGGCCGAGTTGCTTTCCGAAGGCGGCCTCTACGACATCCAAAACGTCACCCTGGTCCATCACGCCAACCAGGCCCTGCGCGCCCACACGTTGTTCGCCCGCGACACGGATTACATCGTCAAGGACGACAAGGTGGTGATCATCGACGAGTTCACGGGGCGGATGATGGAAGGTCGGCGCTACTCGGAAGGCCTGCACCAGGCCCTGGAGGCCAAGGAAGGGGTACTGATCCAGCAGGAGAATCAGACCCTCGCCTCGATCACCTTCCAGAACTACTTCCGGCTCTACCCGAAGCTCGCCGGCATGACCGGGACGGCGATGACCGAGGCCGGCGAGTTTGGCGAGATCTACGGACTCGAGGTGTTGGAGATCCCCACCAACCTGCCGTGCATTCGTGACGACATGGACGACGAGGTCTATCGGACCTCGAGTGAAAAGTACGACGCCATCCTGGAACTGCTCGCCGATTGCCACCAGCGCCAGCAACCGGTCCTGGTCGGCACGGTGAGCATCGAGAAGTCGGAGCATCTGGCGGCGCTCCTGAAGAACAAGAAGATCCCCCATCACGTCCTGAACGCCCGCTATCACGAGCAGGAAGCGAAGATCATCTCCCAGGCCGGAACCCCCGGCGCCATCACCATCGCCACCAATATGGCCGGCCGCGGCACCGACATTCAGCTGGGCGGCAATCTGGACATGCGCATCCAGCACGAATTGTCCGAGGTCAAGGACCCCGCCGAGCGGGAAAAGCGCATCGCCGGGATCAAGGCCGAGATCGACGACGCCCGCGACGTGGTCATCGATGCCGGCGGCCTGTTCGTCCTTGGCACCGAGCGTCACGAGAGCCGCCGCATCGACAATCAGCTTCGCGGTCGATCCGGCCGCCAGGGCGACCCGGGGGCGTCGCAGTTCTACCTGTCCCTCGATGACGACCTGATGCGCATCTTCGGCTCCGAGCGTATCGAAGGCATGCTCCAGAAGCTGGGGCTCGAGGAAGGCGAGGCCATCATCCATCCCTGGGTCAATAAGGCCCTGGAAAAGGCACAGAGGAAGGTCGAGGAGCGGAACTTCGAGATTCGCAAGAACCTTCTCAAGTTCGACGACGTCATGAATGACCAGCGCAAGAACATTTACGAGCAGCGCAAGGAGCTGATGTCCACCGACGATGTCTCGGCCAGCGTCGCCGACATGCGCCACCAGGTCATCGACGACATGGTGTCGCGGTTCATTCCCGAGAAGGCCTACGCCGAGCAGTGGGACACCCATGCGCTGCACACGGATTTCGTGCGCGTCACCGGCCTCGACCTGCCGATCCAGGAATGGTCCAAGGAAGAAGGCATCGCCGACGCCGAGATCCGCGAACGGCTGACCGACGCCGCCGACCGCAAGATGGCGGAGAAGGCCGCCAACTACGGCCCCGAGATCATGCGCACGGTGGAAAAGAGCCTGCTGCTGCAGCTTCTCGACCAGGTGTGGAAGGAGCACCTGCTGACCCTGGATCATTTGCGCCACGGCATTGGCCTTCGGGCCTATGCCCAGAAGGACCCGTTGAACGAATACAAGCGCGAGGCCTTCAACTTGTTCGAGGAGATGTTGACCAGCCTGCAGGAGCGGGTGGTGACGGTCCTCAGCCACGTCGAATTGCAGATCTCGCCCGGTCCGGACGACCTGCCGCTACCGCCGGAACTGGAGATGCAAGAGACCCGGGAAGACCCGGCGCTGCGCCTCGACGAGGCGCCCGGACGCGGCCGTGGCAACGGCCAGGACGTGGCCGTGGCCACGGCGCCCGTGCGCCGGCGTCAGGCCTCGGCCGCGATCAATCCGAAGGATTCGTCCACCTGGGGACGGGTCTCCCGCAACGCCACCTGCCCCTGCGGTTCGGGGAAGAAATTCAAGCACTGCCACGGCAAGGTGTAACCGCCGCCGGAGGCGCTGTGGCGTGGATTCCCTTACCCAGTTTGCCCTCGGCGCCGGGGTCGGCGTTGCCCTGCTGGGACGCCGCCTGGGCCCGCGGCGGGCGATCCTGGTGGGCGGCGCGCTCGGCGTGGCGCCCGATCTGGACGTCTTCTTTCCCTTCGCCGATCCGGTCGATTCGTTCACCCTGCACCGGGGACACACCCACTCGCTGATCCTTCAGGCGGCGGTCACGCCCTTGTTCGGCGAAGGGCTGAGGCGCCTCATGGCTGACCTCCGCCAGGCGCCCGTCCTTCTGACCTACGCCGCCGTCTACCTGTGCCTCGCCACCCATGCCCTACTCGACGCGGTGACCATCTACGGCACCCGCCTCCTGTGGCCCCTGTGGGACGGAGCGGTGGGCGTCGGCTCCATTTTCATCATCGATCCCCTCTACACCCTGCCCCTGCTGGTCCTGGTGATTTGGGGGTTGTGCCTGCATTCCTGGTCGGCCCGATTGCGTGGGGTCGTGATCGCTGGCCTAGGCCTGTTCACTGCCTACCTGGGATGGGGACTGGTCGGGCAGCAGGTGACCGAAGCGCGGGCGCGGACCATGCTCGCCGAGGCGGGGGTCGCGCCCGAGCGGATGATGGTCACGCTGACACCCTTCAACACGCTCCTCTGGCGCGCCATCGTCATGGACGGGGATCGCTACCTCAACGTCTACCTGCCCCTCTTCGCCCCCGGGACGGAGACCGTCTATGCCCACCCGTCGGGTCGGGACCTGGCCGGTTGCCTGAACGGAAATCCCGCTTTGGGGAAGCTGGCCACATTCTCCCACGGCTTCTTCCGCGTCGATGGGACGGCGGATCGGGTCGTGGTTTCGGATCTGCGCATGGGCCTGACGCCCCACTATGCCTTCCGCTTCGTCATCGCCGAGGAACGAGACGGCGAGCTTCGCCCGGTACCGCCCCGCCGGCTTGGCGGACCCCGGAGTGCCGACGGGGACTGGTCATGGCTGTGGGCGGGCTTGCACGGCGAGCGGAACGTCCGGCCAGTGGAAATCGCGGCGGCGATAGATCCGGCGGCGCTGAAAGCCCCGGAGAGCGTGGCCGCCAAGACATCCGCGCCGTCGTGCCAAGGCCGCGCGGATTCGGGAGAATTGGTGCGGGGCTGACACGATGATCCGCAGCCTGGCGTTTCGACACGGGGACTTCCGGCGTCTGTGGCTGGGCGCCACCTGTAACAGCATCGGCATGAACGGCGAGCAGGTGGTCATCAGCCTGCTGGTGTATCAGATTACCGGATCGACGGCCTGGGTCGGCGTCGTGCTGGCCCTCAATTTCGTGCCCTACGCGGTGTTCGGCGGCCTGTCGGGCGCCGTCGCCGACTGGATGGACCGGCGGATCCTGCTGCGGCGGGTAGAGCTTTGCATCGCCGCCAACCTGTTGTTGTTCGCCGCCCTCATGGGGGCCGGATTCGCCGACCGCTGGACCATTCTGGCTTTCACCCTGATCAGCGGCAGCTTGCGCGCCCTGCACCAGCCCGTTCGCGCCAGCTATGCCTACGACATCGTCGGCGGAGAACATGTGGTCAGCGGAATTGGGCTTCTCAACCTGGGCAGCCGCGTCGGCCAATTGGCGGGCGCCCTTGTGGCCGGGTTCGCCACCGAGCGGCTTGGCGCGCCGGCGGCGCTGTTGTCCCTGGCGTTCCTCCACGGCGGCGCTTATGGCCTCTTCGCCCACCTTCGCACGCAGGGCCTGGCGACCACCATCGCGCGGGTGCCCATGGGTCAGAATCTGCGGGAATTCCTGGCCGAGGCGCGAAGCAACCGGGTCCTGCTGATGCTGGTGGTCGTCACCGCCTCGGTCGAAGTGTTCGGCTTCTCCTTCGCCACCGCCCTGCCCGAACTGGCCACCCAGCGTCTGGCCATGGGCGCGGAGGGGTTGGGCCTGTTGCACGCGGCCCGCGCCGTCGGCGGTATTGCCGCCACCCTGCTGTTGTCGGTCCTCAACCCGGCGCGGGGACGGGGCAATGTCTACATCGGCGTCATCGGCGCCTTCGGCGTCAGTCTTCTGATGCTGTCGGCCGCCGGCTCCCTGTGGGCCGCCCTGTCCGCGCTGTTCTTCGTTTCCGGCATGGCCGCCGCCTCCGACGTGCTGACCCAGTCCATGATGCAGGTGAGCGTGCCCAATCACCTGCGGGGCCGGGCCATGGGCGCCTGGGTCTTCGCCATCGGCTCCGCCCCCCTGGGCCATCTGGAGATGGGGGCGCTGGCCACCGTCCTCGGCCTCGGCCCGGCGCTTTTCGCCAACGGCCTGGGCCTGATCGCCATCGGCCTGTTCGCGGTCGTCGCGGTGCCGCGGCTGAGGCGGCTGTAATACCAAACCGCGACGAGGGGACATGATCGTGAAAATCAACGCCGACTTCGACCAGCGCGTCGTACTCCACACCGACGATATCCCGTGGCGGGACTCGCCCATGCCCGGTGTCAGCCGCCGTCTGCTCGACCGGATTGGCGACGAAGTGGCGCGGGCGACGAGCATCGTGCGGTATGACCCCGGCAGCCGGTTTTCGCCCCATGTCCATGGTGGCGGCGAGGAGTTCATCGTCCTCGAAGGCGTCTTCCAGGACGAACATGGCGACTTTCCGGCCGGCGCCTATATCCGCAATCCGCCCCAGTCGCGCCACACGCCGGGCTCGGAACCGGGCTGCGTGATCTTCGTCAAGCTGTGGCAGTTCGATCCGGATGACCGCAGCCACGTCCGCATCGACATGAACCGGATCGGCACCGTCGCCGACCCGGGGCGGCCGGGCGTCGAGGTGACGCCGCTCTTTTTGGGTGCCGGCGAGGACGTACGCGTCGAACGGTGGGCGCCCCATGCGGCGGCAAGCTTCAGGGCCGAAGGGGGCGCCGAGCTTTTGATCCTCGAGGGCGCCGCGACCGAGAGCGGCGAGCCGCTGCACCGCCATTCATGGGTTCGCATCCCCGACGGCGCAACCACGGCGCTCGAGGCCGGCCACGAGGGTGCGCGACTCTGGATCAAGACCGGCCACTTGCGGGAGATCACGTCTCCGCCACCGTGATTGGCGAGGCAGTATCCCGAATTATCAAATCGAGACTTTCGGTACGCCACCGGGTCTATTCCGCGTTCGGCACCGCCACAAAGACTTCGCGCCGCAGAAGATCGTCGCCGATGGCCGCAAGCTTGGAGCGCCATTCGGCGAGACGCTCGGCGACCATGTTGGCGCCCATGAGGGCGACCAAACCCTCCGTCTGGGCCTCGTCCGCCTCGAGTTGGCGACGGCAGGAGGCGGCGTATTCCGCCGTGATGTCCTCGTGGCCGGTCACCTTCCAGCCCGTCTGAACGAGCAGCGTGGGGTATTCGCTGTCCGATTCGACGAATTCCGGCCCATTGGCCAGGGCACGACCACGGTCCTCGGCCGAAAGGCCCGGCGCGATGGAGATGACAGTGAACGCCATGCGCCCCTGACGCCGAATCGCCCCTCGGCAGGCGGCAAGGACGGAACGCTTTTGCCGCAGACAGCACAAGAGGTCGCTATGGCTGATGGCGTCGAAACAGCCTTCTGGAAAGGGCAAGGCCGCGGCATCGGAGGAAGCGACCAGAACCCGTCGTTGGATGCCGTCACTGGCGGCCCTTTGCGCCGCGATCCGAAGACCGGCCAGGGGAAGATCGGCGAGCACGATGTCGCAACCGCTTTTCCTGGCCATGTAAAGCCCCGGCCAACCGGATCCGGCTCCCAAGTCGAGCAGGCGCATGCCCGGACGCAAGGCCAGGCGCCCGACCATGTGCTCGGCCTCGGCCGTGGTCGTCCAGCTGCTGCCCCCATAGTCGCAGCCGCACACGCTGCGCTCGATGGTCAACATGACCGGCGATTGCGCCCTCTCATAGAGGGATTCGAAGCGCTCTTTCTGAGCCCGTTCTTCCGGACTGCATCCGATCCACCCCTGCATTCGGCATTCGTCCTACGCCGCGATCGCACGGACGCAAGCTTAGCAGCATTGGCCTCGAGGGACGCTTTCGGCTTGACCGATCCCCCGCGCGGAGGTCGGTCGAGACACCCCTCCCCACCGCCAGCGTTGATCCCCCGGCCCCTTTGGCCGATTGTGGGCGGCTGATTTGACGTGGGACATCAATGAAGACCTTTTTGCGCCGACACGGCCGTAAGCTCCTGGTAGTGCCGCCCTTGGCGCTGGGCGTGCTGATCGTCGCGGTCGCCGTTCAGACCCGCGAGGGGCCGCAGCGGGTCGAGGTGCGCGAGCGGGTGACGCCGGTGCGGGTGGTGCCGGCGCCGGCGGTGGACGTGGTGCCGCGGGCCCTGGCCTACGGCAACGTGCAGCCGGGCAAGGTGTGGGAGGCGGTGGCCCAGGTGAAGGGCACGGTGATCGCCCGCCACCGCCACCTGGAAAAGGGCGCCATCCTTGCCGCCGGGACCGAGCTTCTGCGCATCGATCCCACCGACTATCGCCTCGCCGTGGCCCAGATCGAGGCCAATATCCGCGCCGTGGAGGCGCAGCTTGCGGAACTGGACGTGCGGGCGCGCAACACCGAACGCTCCCTGGCCATCGAGAACCGCAATCTGGACCTCTCCCAAAAGGACCTGGAGCGCAAGCGGCAACTGGTGCGCAACCGGACCGTTTCCCAGGCCGCCGTCGACGACGAGGAACGCGCGGTCCTGGCCGGCGAACAGGCGATGCAGACCCTGCGCAACACCCTCAACCTGATCCCGGCCGAACGGGCCGTCCTGGACGCGCAAAAGTCCCAGTTGGAAGCCCAGCTCGCGGCCGCCCGGCGGGACCTGGACCGCACCATTATCGTCGCCCCCTTCGACTGCCGGATCGCGGCGGTCAACGTGGAGGAGGCCCAGTTCGCCGCCCAGGGCCAGGTCCTGGTGGAGGCCGACAGCCTGGACGTGGCCGAGGTAAACGCTCAGGTGCCGATCAGCAACATGTTCAATCTGCTGCCTCCGGGAATGGCGATCCCAATAAACGCGGGCACGATCATGCCCCGGCTGCGGGAGATCGTCGACCTGAAGGCCGTCGTCCGCCTGCGGACCGGCGACGTGGACGCCGAGTGGGAGGCCCGGTTCGAGCGGGTCAGCGACACGGTGGGTCCGCGCACCCGCACCGTTGGCGTCATCGTCGCGGTGGACAGGCCCTACCAGAAGGCGGAAGCGGGGCGACGGCCGCCCCTGGTCAAGAACATGTACGTCGAGGTCGAACTGCGCGGCCGGCCCCGGGCCAACGCGGTGATCATTCCCCGCGCCGCCCTTCACGGCGGCCGGGTCCGCATCGCCGGACCCGACAACCGGCTGGTCGTCCGCGATGTCGAGGTGGGTTTCGCCCAGACCAACTTCCTGGTTGTGCGTGAGGGGCTGGAAGCGGGGGAACGGGTCATCGTCTCGGACCTGGCCTCGGCCGTCGAGGGCATGCTGCTCGAGCCGGCGGCCGACGAGGCGGCGGCGGCCGAGCTGATCGCCGAGGCCCTGGGCAACACGCCGGTCCGATGATCCGCTACTTCGCCGCCCATCCGACCGCCGCCAACCTGCTGATGGTGGCGTTTCTGGTCGTCGGCCTGGCGGCCGCGCCGACGGTCAAGCGGGAAACCTTTCCCGACATTCCGGCCGACAAGGTGGAGGTTCGGGTGCCCTTCCCGGCGGCCACGGCGGAGGACGTGGAGGAAGCCATCTGCCAGCGGATCGAGGACGTGGCCGATGGTATCGACAACCTGGAGGAAACCCGCTGCGAGGCCCGCGAAAGCGTCGCCATCGCGACCCTGGTGATGCGGGAAGGCGGCGACCTGGACCGCTTCCTCGACGACGTGAAGACAGAGATCGATGCCATCGACGAGTTCCCCGACGACGCCGAGGACCCGGTGACGCGGCAACTGGGGCGCACCGATTTCGTGGCCTCCGTCGCCGTCGCCGGCACCATGCCGCCCGAGGACCTGAAGGCCTATGCCGAACGCATGAAGGACGAACTTCTGACCATCCCGGGGGTCTCCCAGGTCCGCATCGAGGGGTTCTCCCAGCACCAGATCCGCATCGAAGTGCCAGGGGCGACCATGCGCCAGTTCGGCCTCAGCATCGACGATCTGGCGGACCTGGTGGCCAGCCAGAGCCTGAAACTGCCGGCGGGCACGGTGGAAACCCGGGAAACCACGGTGCTGATCCGCTTCGACGACGAGCGCCGCCGGCCCCGGGATTTCCGCGACCTGGTGGTGGTGGCCTCGGAAAGCGGGTCCGAGATCCGCCTCGGCGACATCGCCACCATCACCGACCGGTTCGAACTGGAGGAGGACAAGAGCTTCTTCAACGGCCAGCGGGCCGCCTTCCTGGCGGTGGAAAAGGGCAAGGGCGACGACACCCTCGACGTGGTCGACGCCTTGAATGCCTACCTGGCCGAGGAACGGGTCCGCGCACCGCCGGGGATGAGTTTTCAGATCACCCGCGACCTGGCCTCCATCGTCCGCGACCGGCTGAACATGCTGGTCAGGAACGGGGCTCAGGGCCTGGGGCTGGTGTTTCTCGTCATGTGGCTGTTTTTCGGCCTGCGCTATTCGTTCTGGGTGTCGGCGGGGCTTCCGGTGGCCTTCATGGGGACCATCGCCGGCATGGCGGCGGCCGGATATTCCTTCGACATGATCACCATGGTCGGCCTGTTGATCGCGGTCGGGCTGTTGATGGACGACGCCATCGTCATTTCGGAGAACATCGCCCGCCACCGCCAGGCGGGCCTTCCGCCCCTCGAGGCCGCCGTGGTGGGGACCCGGGAGGTGGCGCCGGGGGTGCTGGCCTCCTTCGTGACCACGGTCAGCGTTTTCGGCGCCCTGGCCTTTCTCAAGGGCGACATCGGGTCGGTGCTCAAGGTGCTGCCGGTGATCCTGATCCTGACTCTGTCCTTCAGCCTGGTGGAGGCGTTCCTGATCCTGCCCCACCATCTGATGGGGGCGCTTCGGGCCGCCGACCGGTCTCGGCGCAGGGGTTTTCGCGCCCGTTTCGACGCCGCGCTGGCCCGCTTCACGGAGGACCGGCTGGGACGCCTGGTGGATGCCGCGGTCGCCTGGCGCTACCTGACCGTGGGGGTGATCGGCGCCTTGTTTTTCGCCTCCGTCGCCATGCTGGCGGGCGGCGTGCTCAAGTTCCGGGCTTTTCCCGACATCGAGGGCAACGTGATCGAGGCGCGGCTGCTGCTGCCCCAAGGCACGCCCCTTGCCCGAACCGAGGCGGTGGTGGCGCGCCTGGTGGCGGCGATCCGGAAGGTGGGCGAGGACCTGGCGCCGCAGCAGCCAGGAGGCCAGTCCCTTGTGCGCAACGTCGGTGTCCAGTTCGACAAGAACCAGGACGCCTACGAATCCGGTGCCCACATCGCCACGGTGATCGTCGACCTGCTGAAATCCGAGGCCCGCAACGCCCGCCTGGACGACGTCCTCAACCGCTGGCGGACCCGTGTGGGGAGCCTGCCCGACGTCATCTCCATCAAGTTCACCGAACCCCAGTTGGGACCGGCGGGCCGCCCCATCGACATCCGGCTGGTGGGCCGGGATCTGGCAAACTTGAAGGCCGCCTCGACGGAGCTCCTCGACTGGCTCGGCGGCTATCGGGGCGTCTTTGACCTCTCCGACGACTTGCGCCCGGGAAAGCCGGAAGTGCGGCTGCGGCTGCGCGACGGGGCCACGGCCCTGGGGCTGAACGCGGCGCAAGTGGCGGGGCAGTTGCGGGCGGCGTTCCACGGCAGCACCGCCTCGGAGATCCAAGTGGGCCCCGAAGACTACGAAATCGACATCCGCCTGTCGGGGAAGGACCGCGACAGCCTGGCGGATCTCGCCTATTTCACCATCACTCTGCCCGGCGGCGAACAGGTGCCCTTGAACGCCGTGGCGATCCTCGAATCGGGCCGCGGTTACGCGCGCATCAACCGCATCGATGGGCGCCGCGCGGTCACCATCCAGGGGGATATCAACGCCGACGAGGCCAATGCCGGCGAGATCATCGCCGACACCCGGGAACGCCTGCTGCCGGACCTCTTGGCGCGCTACCCCGGGCTCACCGTCGAGCTGGAAGGCCAGGCCAAGGAGGCCGAGGAGACCGGCGGTTCCCTGCGGCGAAACTTCCTGGTCGGCCTGGTCGCCATCTTCCTGCTGCTGAGTTTCCAGTTCCGCAGCTACGTGGAGCCGATCGTGGTGATGGCGGCCATTCCCCTCGGCCTGGTGGGGGTGGTCTGGGGCCATCTGGCCATGGGCCTGGAGCTGTCCATGCCCAGCATGGTGGGGTTCGCTTCCCTGGCCGGGGTGGTGGTCAACAACTCAATCCTGCTGGTGACATTCATCAAGATCCACCGCAGCCACGGCGAGACCGCCACCGACGGCGCCCGGCGCGCCGCCCGCCAGCGCTTTCGGGCGATCCTGCTCACTTCCCTGACCACGGTGGCCGGGGTGCTGCCGCTCCTGACCGAGACCAGCCTCCAGGCCCAGGTGCTGATCCCGCTGGTCACCAGCCTCGCCTTCGGCCTCGCAACGGCCACTTTCCAGGTGCTGTTCGTGGTGCCGGCCCTCTACGCCATCCTCGACGACTTCGGCCTCACGGCGACGGTGGAGAGGGTGGCAGAGCCTGCAACGGTGCGGGCGGGTCTCAGACCCGCCCCTACGAGCAGTACGGGTGGGGCGTAGGGGCGGGTCTCAGACCCGCCCTGGCGGCACCGCTGGCGCCGATCTCAACCTCGCCCCGGGATCCAGTCCGTGCCGGCCAGCGGCACGCCGGCCATGGCGGCGGCTTCCATGGTCAGGGCCACCATGTCCTCGGGCTCCAGGTTGAGGACGTGGCTTTTGCCGCAGGCCCGGGCGATGGTCTGCAGTTCCAGGGTCATCACCGTCAAATAATTCTTCAGCCACCGCGCGCCTTGCTCGGGCCGCAGGCGGGCCTCCAGGTCCGCGTCCTGGGTGGTGATGCCCACCGGGCAGCGGCCGGTATGACAGTGATGGCAGAAGCCGGGCTCGGTCCCCAGGGCCTGGTAGTCCTCAATGTGCACTGGCCGATTGCAACCCAGGGCCACCATGGCCGCGCTGCCGATGGACACCGCGTCGGCGCCCATGGCCAGCGCCTTGGCGGCGTCGGCGCCGCTGCGGATACCGCCGGAGACGACAAGCTGCACCTTACGGTGCATGTCCAGTTCCTGGAGCGCCTCGACCGCCAAGCGCACCGCCGGCAGGGTGGGGATGCCCACATGCTCGATGAACACGTCCTGGGTGGCGGCGGTGCCCCCTTGCATGCCGTCCAGCACCACCACGTCGGCGCCGGCCTTGACCGCCAGGGGCACGTCGTAGGCGGTGCGGGTGGCGCCGATCTTCACGTAGATGGGCTTTTCCCAGTCGGTGACCTCGCGCAGTTCGCGGATCTTGATCGCCAGGTCGTCGGGGCCGGTCCAGTCCGGATGGCGGCAGGCGCTGCGCTGGTCGATGCCCTTCGGCAGGTCGCGCATATCGGCCACCCGGTCGGTGATCTTGAGCCCCAGGAGCATGCCGCCGCCGCCGGGCTTGGCGCCCTGGCCGATCACCACCTCGATGGCGTCGGCGCGGCGCAGGTCCTCTGGGTCCATGCCGTAGCGGGACGGCAGCACCTGATAGATCAGGGTCTCGGACGCCTGGCGCTCCTCCTCCGTCATGCCGCCGTCGCCGGTGGTGGAACTGGTGCCCATCTCCGTACAGGCCCGGCCGATGGCCTCCTTGGCATGGGCCCCCAAGGCGCCGAAGCTCATGCCGGCAATGGTGATCGGAATCTTCAGCTCGACAGGCTTGCGGGCGAAGCGGGTGCCCAGAACCACGTTGGTGTCGCAACGCTCCCGATAGCCTTCCAGGGGATAGCGCGATACCGAGGCGCCGAGGAACACCAGGTCGTCGAAGGTCGGCAGCGACCGTTTGGCGCCAAAGCCGCGGATCTCGTAGACCCCCTGGTCGGCGGCGCGATGAATCTCCGCCAGCACATGGGCGGGAAAGCTGGCCGACGGGCGCAGGCTGCGGGGGTCAACGGTCATGGGGAGTTGCCCCTCGCGAGCCTGGGGCGGGCGGGTCTGAGACCCGCCCCTACGCGGAAGAATTCGTAGGGGCCGGTCTGAGACCGGCCCGCCGGCCCAACAAGCTCAATAGTCATCGGCGTGATCCACGTTGAAGTTGTAGAGCCGGCGGGCGGAGCCGAAACGGCGGAAGCCGGAGGGATCGGCTTCCAGCCCTGCACGCGCGAGAAGCCCGGCGACGGTCTGGCGGTGTTCCGCCGTCATTTTCTTCTCCACGCAGTCGGCGCCCAGGCTGGATACGTCGCCGGCAACGAAGAGGATCGCCTCGTAGATGGAATCGCCCATGTCCGGCCCGGCGTTGCCGCACACCACCAGGTGTCCCGACTGGGCCATGAAGGCGCTCATGTGGCCCACCGATCCACCAACCACGATATCGACGCCCTTCATGGAGATGCCGCAGCGGGAACTGGCGTCGCCTTCGATGACCAGCAGGCCGCCCCGGGCCGACGCACCGGCGGCCTGGGAGGCATTGCCGCGCACCCGCACGGTGCCGGACATCATGTTTTCCCCCACGCCGGTGCCGCAGTGGCCGCGGATGTCCACCGTCGCTTCCGCGTTCATGCCGGCGCAGTAGTAGCCCACATGGCCGTCGATGATGACCTGGACGGGCCGGGTGAGGCCGACCGCCAGGGCGTGCGCGCCGCGCGGGTTGGCGAGGCGCCAGTCGGTCTCGTTGGTGTCGGGCGGCAAGGCGTGCAGTCGGGCATTCAACTCCCGCACCTCGGTGTCGAGCAGGTCCACGGCAATCATGCCGTAGTCCCCCCGCTCACGTCCCAGGTGTAGATGGTCAGGGGCTCCGGCTCCCAGATGTGTGCCCCGTCCACCCCCGGCAAGTGTGCCAGGCTGCGGAACTCGCTGGCCATGGCCACCCAGCCGTCGGTCTCGGCAAGGACGGCGGGCTTGCAGGCAAACCCGTCGCGCAGAACAGCGAAGCCGTCCCGGGTGCCGACGGTGAAGGTATAGAAGCCGTCCAAGTCACGGATGGCCGCCTCCAAGGCCTCATGGAGGGTCGCCCCTTCCCCCAGCCGGTAGGCCACGTAGCGGGCCGCCACCTCGGTATCGTTGTCGGTCTCGAAGGTCATGCCGTGGCGTTCCAGCCACCGCCGCAGCCGGTTGTGGTTGCTCAGCGATCCGTTGTGGACCAAGCACATGTCTGAATCGGCGGTAAAGGGATGGGAATGCTCGGTGGTCACGGCGCTTTCGGTGGCCATGCGAGTATGGCCGACGGCATGGGTCCCGGCCATCTCGGCGACCCCATAGCGGCCGACCACCTCGCCCGGCAGGCCCATGTCCTTGTAGACCTCCATCAGCCCGCCATAGCCCATCACCCGCACATCCGGGCGATGGTCGTCGAACCAGCGCCGGGCGGGGCCCACTTCGGCGGCCACCGTGATGACGGCATGGTTGGCGCGCACCTCCACGTCCGTCTCCACGTCCAGGGCCTGGGCCATGTCGCCGGCCACTTGTCGCCAGGCGAATCCCGGCTCGGGGTGGAAGGCCGTCAGCTTGCAGGCGCCGTTGGTGGTGGGCCGGTGATAGACCGCCATGCCGGCGCTGTCCGGCCCCCGCTCGCTCATGCCGACCAGCATGGTCTCGAACAGGCCGCCGAGGAGGGGCCTCAGATCAGGGTCCTTGAGGACCAGGCCGACGATACCGCACATGTCTCAGTCTCCCCCCCCCGGCCCCATCAGCCGCGGTTGCCGCCGAAGGTTTGCATGAATGCCCGCCCGTTCGCCAGCCGGTCGAAGCTGAACTGGGCGAATTCTGCATCGGTGCCGCCGGTGCGGATCCACTTGGCAAGCGCCAGGCCGAAGGACGGTCCGAACTTGAAACCGTGACCGCTGCCACCGCAAGCATCGCAATAGCCCTCGAGCCCCGCGCGCGGCCCCAGGAACGGATACCAGTCCGGGGTCACGTCGTAGAGCGAGGCATAGGAATCGATCAGCCGGGACCCGGCGAAGGAGGGGATGCGGTGTTCGAGCCGTTCCATGATCTCGGAGATGAACTCCGGATCGGCGGTTTCCTTGAAATTGTAGGGGTCGATATCGACGTATTCCTTGGGAAAGCCCCGTCCGACGATGTAGCGGAGACCCTCCAGGGGCCGCACGTAGAGCCCGTCGATGGCAACGGCCAGTGTCGACTGGGGAGGCGGCCGTTCCGGCCGGGCTTCCCACACTGTGTCCTGCTCGCGCACCGTGCGCAGGGGCAGCTCGATATGGGCGCTGGCGGCCAGGAAGTGGGCCCACGGGCCGGCGGCATTGACCACCAGGCCGCCATGGTGGGGGCCTTCATCGGTGAGAATGCCGGTCACCCGGTCTCCCTCGCGCAGGATCCCCCGCACCGGTGTTCGCTCCCGGTACTCACCGCCCAGCCGTTGGAACGCGTTCACGTAGGCCTCGGTCGAACGCACCGGATCGGCATAGCCCCCGTCGGGCTCCCAGGTGATGGCGGCGACGCCTTGCCGATTGAGCCAGGGGAGGCGTTTCTCGATCTCGTCTTCGGACATGAAGCCCGTTTCCACGCCTTCCGCGTGCTGGACCGCCAGATTGCGCGCCAGCCCTTCGACCATGTCGGCGGGAATGATCATGTGGTAGCCGGCGGCGCCCAGTTCCTCGGGCATGGCCTTGAACTGCTCGATGGCCTGGCGCGCCAGCCGCGCCATGATCGGCGTCGAGTAATTCTGACGCACGGCCGCCGCGCTCTTGCCGGTGCCGCCGGCCGCCGCCTGCTGGCGTTCGATCATCAACACCGAATCCGCGCCCAGCTTCTTCAGGTGGTAGGCGGTGCTGGCGCCGGTGATGCCGGCGCCGACGACGATGACGTCATGCATTGCCGGTCCTCCATCCACCGTTCATCGCGGTACCGCGCGCGCCATCAGTCATCTCGATCACCGGCGGCGACCTTCTCTTCCACGGCCGCGCCGTAGTGTCGCGTCAGATAGTCGGGCGAGAACTTGTCGGAACTGGCGTCCTCGGCGCGGCTTTGCGGGTCCCGTTCCGCCGCCGGCCCATATCCGCCCGCCCCCGGCGTGGTCACCGAGACCGCCGCCCCCGGGGCGACTTCCAACGACATGGGCTTATTGGCCAGTCGCGTGCGGCCGCCGTCGTCCTCGATGATCTCGAACTTGCCGGTGGTCCCGGGGGAGCCGCCGAATATTCCCCAGGGCTGATGGACGAAGCGCTCGCCCTGACCGCTGAAGATCATGGTGTGATGGAGCGGCCGGTAAACCCGCCGCAGGGCAAGGCCGCCCCGCCACCGCCCGGCGCCCCCGGAATCGGACACCAGTTCATAGCGTTCGATCATCAGGTCGTACTCGTTCTCCATGGCCTCGACGGGCAGGTTGGTGGTGTTGGTCATATGAACCTGCACGCCGTCGGTGCCGTCCTTGTAGGAGCGGGCGCCGCCGCCGCCGCCCAATGTCTCCAGATAAACGTAAAACTTGCCGTCGGGGCCACGACCGGAAAAGGCCGCCGAGGTATTGGCGCCGTTGCTGGCGGCGATCACCCGGTCGGGCAGGGCCGGCGCCAGCGCGCCGAGGATCGCATCGACAATGCGCTGCCCGGTCTGGGCACGGGCGGCGGAGGCGGCAGGGAAGAGGGCATTGACGATGGAGCCCTCGGGCGCCTCGATGCGGATCGGGTCCAGCATGCCGTGGTTTTGCGGCCCATCGGGGTCCACCAGAACTTTCAGCGAATAGAGCACCGCCGCCTGGAGACCGGCCATGGTCACATTGATGTTGCCCTTGACCTGGGGGGCGCTGCCGTCGAAGTCGAACAGGATCGTCTCGCCCTCGACCACGACCCTGACGGCGATGCGAATGTCCTCGGTTCCCATGCCGTCGTCGTCGATCAGGTCCTCGAATCGATACTCGCCGTCCGGCATGTCCTTGACCGCGGCCCGCATCCGCCGGGCGCCGGCGGCGATGATGGCATCGGTCCCCTCGATCACCCGGTCCACCGGCCACTTGACGAACAGTTCCTTGCACCGGCGCTCGCCCAGGCGGTTGGCGGCGATCTGGGCGTTGTAGTCGCCGCGGCGCTCTTCCGGCACCCGCACGTTCAAGAGGATCATGTCCATGACGTCCTGCTGGATCCGGCCGTCCTTGAGCAGGCGTATGGGGGGAATGCGCAGGCCTTCCTGATAGATTTCGGTCATGCCGCCGGCCATTGAGCCGGGCGCCATGCCGCCGATGTCGGCATGGTGGGCGATGTTGGCCACGAACAGCACCAGCCGCTCGCCATCGAAGACCGGACTGACCATGGCCACGTCGGGCAAGTGCGAACCGCGGCCCACGTAGGGATCGTTGGATATGAACATATCGCCAGTTTGGACGCCGTCGGCGCCGAAGCGATCCAGAACCACCTGGACCAGGCCGAGCATCGAGGCCAGGTGCAGGGGCATGCTGTCGCCCTGGACCACGACTCGGCCGTGGGCGTCGAAGATGGCCGTGGAGTGGTCCCGTCGCTCCTTGATGTTGGTGGAATAGGCGCTTTTCATCAGCGCTACGTAGGTTTCGTCGGCAATGCTGACGAGGCCGTTACGCAGGAGTTCCACCTCGATGGGGGTCAGGGACATGACGCGCCTCAAGACACTGTGATGACGATGTTGCCCCACCGGTCGACGATGCAGCGGTTGCCAGGGAAGACGACGGTGGTGGCGTCCAACTGGTCGATGACGGCGGGGCCATGGAGCGTTTGGTCTCGGCCAAGGGAATCGCGGCGGAAGATGGGCGTTTCGATCCAGCCGTCTGCGGAGAACAGGACCTGGCGGTGGTCCACGGGGTCTGCCGGGACCGTGTTTTCCAAAGTGGGCAACGGCGGCTGTTCTAAGAGGCCCAGCGCCTTCACCTTCAGGTTCACGAACTGGATGGTCTCGGCTCGGGAGGCGAAGCCGTAGTTCCGCTCGTGGGCTTCATGGAAGGCATCGATCAGGTCGTTTCGCATCGCCACGCCGACCGGGCCTTCGTCCATCGGCACGGTCAGTTCGTAGTTCTGGCCTTGATAGCGCAAGCCGGCCGACCACAACAGCCGCCGGTCGGGCGCGGCAACGCCCTGCTGCTCGAACCACGCTTGCGTTGTCGCCATCAGTTCCTGCCGGGCGGCCTCGATGGCATCGGCCGCGCCGTCCTCCAGACTGCCGAGGACCGTCTTGACGAATTCGAGGGTCAATTCCGAGTTCAACAGCCCCTCGGCGCACAGAATGCCCGGGCTGGGCGGTACCACCACGGTCCCGATATCCAGTTCCTGGGCCACATCGACCGCATGGAGGGGTCCGGCGCCCCCATAGACGAACAGCGAGAAGTCGGCCGGGTTGTGACCGCGCTCGATGGAGATGGTGCGAATGGCCTTGACCATGATGGCGCTCACCACCCGCACGATGCCGAGCGCCGTCTGCTCCATGTCCATGCCCAGCGCCGTCCCCAGGACTGCGATGGATTTCTCGGAAAGCGCCTTGCGGATCGGCATGCGGCCGTCCAGCAGCGCCTCGCCGTTGAGTCGCCCCAACACCACGTTGGCGTCGGTCACGGTCGCCTCGGTGCCGCCCTGGTCGTAGCAGGCTGGCCCCGGCACCGCCCCGGCGCTCCGCGGTCCCACCTTCAGCAGCCCGTCCAGGTCGATCCAGGCGATGGAGCCGCCGCCGGCGCCCACCGCATTGACGTCGATCGCCGGCAGGCGAAGGGGATAGCCGGCCAGGGTGCGCTCCTGGACCTCCGTCGGTTGGCCGTCCCGCAGCAGGCTCACGTCGGCGCTGGTGCCGCCCATGTCGAGGGTGACGACGTTGCCATGACCGGTGGTCTGGGCCCGAAAGGCGGTGCCGCGAACCCCGGCCGCGGGGCCGGACAGGGAGGCCCGGATGGGCAGCCGCCGGGCCATGTCCACCGACATCAGGCCGCCGGAGCTTTGGCTCACGGTCGGCGCCACGGGCACCCCCTGCGCCTTCACAGCCCGGGTGAAGCGGTCCATGTAGGCGTTCATCACCGTGAGCAACGCCCCGTTGAGCACGGCGGTGGAGAAGCGCTCGAACTCCCTAAACTCAGGGTAAACGGACGACGAGGACAACACCTCGACGTCGTCGGGCAGACTTTCCCGCAAGATCGACACGGCCCGATCTTCGTGGTCGGGATAGGCATAGGAATGGAGGAAGCAGACCACCACGCAGTCCACCTTCTCCGCCGCCAGCCGCGCCGCGACTTCCCGAAGGCCCGCCTCGTCGAGGGGCCGGTACACGGTGCCATCGGCCAGCACCCGCTCCCCAACTTCGAACCGCAAGTCGCGGGAAACCAGCGGCCGCGGATAATCCTTGTGAATGTCGTAGACCTGGGGCCGCGACTGGCGGCCGATCTCGAGGAGATCGCGGAATCCTTCGCTGGTCACCACGGCCACGGTGCCGCAACGCTTCTGGATGAGGGCGTTGGTCCCCACCGTGGTGCCGTGGGACAGGCGGACGACATGGGCCGGGTCCAGGCCATGGTCGCTGAGAACCGCCGCGATGCCGTCGATAATCGCTTGATCGGGACTCGCCGGAGTGGACGACAGCTTGTGGCGGATCAGCCGGTTGTCGGCCGGGATGCTGACCGCCAGGTCGGTGAAAGTGCCACCGACGTCGATGCCGATATGGATGTCCGTGCCTGCCATAAGAGAATCCCGCGATCAGTGGCCCGTGGCCAGATAGCCGACGATGTGGTCCGCCACGTGGCGGGCGTCGTCGCCAACGCCGTAGAGGATTCCAGACTTCCGCCGCACCATCCAGTTCAGGCCCATGAAATAGAGGCCGGGCACGGTGGTGGCGCCCCGGTCGGTGACCGGGTAGCCCATGTCGTCGAGCACGGGGTAATCGATCCAGCCGAAATCGAAGGAGAAGCCGGTGGCCCAGACGACCGACGACACCCCCTCGGCCTCCAGGTCGATGGATGCCGTGCTTGGCACCGACCAGTCGTCGGCCGGTGGCCCGCCGGACAGCTCTTTGTCGGTCGGCGGCGGAGCGTCGATGCGGTTCTTCACGATGAAGGCGTCCACGTCGGCGTAGAACTGCATGGCGAAGGCGTCGGCGTCGCTCATGTTGCGGCGGAGGTCGTCCATGAAGGACACCGTCTCCCCATCGACCGCGGCAACCATGCCCAGGAGGCGGACGCCGTCGCGGTGAAAATGGTGCAGGCTGATGGTCCGCCCGCCGCCGCGACCGGTCAAATGGGGATCGCTGCGGAATCGATGCGCCGGCGAGTCCAGCATGTCCGGCGTCCGGTCGAGAAGACCTATCTCCCGCTGCCAGGCGACGCAATCCTGACCCCGGTAGCGCCGCGGCAGCCGGCCGGCCTCGCCAACGCTCAGCAGAACTTGCCGCCCCGAGAGCCTGAGGTCGTCGACGACCTGGCAACCGGTCTGCCCGGAGCCCACCACCAGCACGGCCCCTTCGGGAAGCGCCGCCGCGGTGCGATATTTCTCCGCATCCAGTTGGAGAATGCGTTTTGACAGGCGCTCGGCGAAGGGCGGGCGCCGAGGGACCTGCATGGTGCCGGTGGCGACCACAACCACGGGCGCCCGCAGCGGCCCCGCATCGGTTTCGACGCTGAAAGCGTCGTCCTCCGCCGGCCCGATCCTTGCCACCGTGACGCCGGTCCTGAGCGGGCAGCCGAAGGCCTCCGTCCACCGTTCCATGTATGCGACGAAGTCCTCGCGTGGCAGGAACCCGTCGGGATCGGGGCCGTCGTACTCGGCCCCCGGCAGGCGAATGCTCCAGTTGGGCGTGACCAGGCAGAAGCTGTCCCAGCGGCGGCGCGTCCAGCTGTCCCCCACCTCGCCCCGCTCCAGGGCCACATGGTCGACCCCGTGTTCGGTCAGGCAGTAGCTGGTCGACAGGCCTCCCTGACCGGCGCCGACGACGATCACCTCGGGTCCCGCCATCACCCTCGGAACCCTCACTCGCCGGAGGAGAACTTGACGAAATCCAGGGGCGGCGGGTCGATGCTGGCGTGGGACAGCATGTGATGGGTCTGACCCCGGTGGTGGATCTGGTGCTCGAACAGGTTGCACAGGCAATCGCGCAGGGGCAGGCTGAAATACTCGCCCGTCTCCACCGTGTCGAAGGACAGGGTGCCGTCCAGGGCCGCCGGATCGAGGGCGTCGCAGAACTCCATGTACCAGGCGTCCTGTTCCCCCTGGGCGCGGCGCAGGGCGCCGAAGTCCCGATGAAGGATCTGATCGAGGCTGGTGAAGGTGGTGGGCTTCTTCTCCAGGCGCTCGCGATAGATCAGATCGGCCAGCAGGATGTGATTGAGGGTGCCGAGGATGGACTTGAAGAAGGCGCGCCGGTCCTCGGCCAGGGCCTCGGGCGGGAGCGACGCGGAGGCGGCGTAGATGCGCTGATTGGCCCACGCGTTGTAGCGGGCGGCGGTCGGTAGATCAAGAAGCATGCCCTTGTCCTTTCGGGTCCGCGGCGCGGTGACCGCTTCCCCACACACCCACACCATTTTGTGGCCGCCCTATATAGCGGATAAATTAATCGTCGTGACCTGGCAAGGTGGGCGGGTCGATCCCGCGACACCGGGAGACGGGATCGCCGCCGAGAGACCGGGTACAACATGAATTGCCGGCCCACGCCCAGACCAAAGGGAGAGACCAACCACATGACCGAGACCGTGTTCGGCCCCTACGACCAGGAGTCCCTTGACCTGCAATACGACATGCGCCGCCGTTGCGCCGATGACCTGTGGCGCCTCGACGACGGAAAGGAGACCGGCAACGCCATCGCCGCCGCCCTCCCCTGCCGCCTCGATACGCCTTTCGGCGACAAGCCGGGCGAGCGGCTGGACATTTTTCCCGCCGGCAGGCCCGGCGCGCCGATCCACATGTTCATCCACGGCGGCTATTGGCGGTCCTTCGACAAGGACATGTTCCGCTATATCGCCAAGCCATTCGTTGCGGCCGGGGTCACCCTGATCCTCAACAACTACGGCCTCTGCCCCCACGTCACCATGGACGAGGTGGTGCGCCAGAACCGTGCCGCCATCCCCTGGATCCACGCCCACGCCGCGGACTTCGACTCCGACCCGGGCAAGATCACCGTTTCCGGCCACTCGGCGGGCGGCCACCTGACCGCCATGCTGATGGCCACCGACTGGACCGAACATGGCCTGCCCCGGGACGTGATCCGGGCCGGCTGCGCCATCAGCGGGCTCTTTGACCTGGAGCCCCTGCGCCGGTCCTACCTCAACGAAGACCTGCGCATGGACGCGGCGACCACGCGGCGCAACAGCCCCCAGCATCACCTGCCCGACCGCTCCAACGAGCTGATCATCGCCGTCGGCGGCGGCGAGACCGACGAGTTCAAGCGCCAGTCCAGGGAGTTCGCCGACGTCTGGCTGGGCAAGGGCCTGCCCGGCCTTTACACCGAGATCTTGGACTGCAACCACGTGGTCCTGGCCGGCGAGCTGGGCAAGGCGGACTCCCCCCTCACCCAGGCCATCTTCAGGCAGATCGGCGTCGCCTGAGAGAGCCCGAGCCGGTGCGGGTGCTGGTCCTCGGCGCCGGCGTGGTCGGCGTCGCCACGGCGTGGTTCCTGACCCGCGCCGGCCACGACGTCACCGTGGTCGAACGCCGCGACGGCGTGGCACTCGAGACCAGCCGCGCCAACGCCGGCCTGCTGACCCCCGCCCAGTCGCCGCCGTGGAACGCGCCCGGCGTGCCCTGGCGGGCCCTGGGCTGGCTCTTGCGCCGGGACGCCGCCCTTGACATCCGGCTGCGCTGGGACCCGGCCATGATCGCCTGGCTGTTGGCCTTCGTCCGCAATTCCACGCCGGCCCGCCATCGCCGCCACGCCGAGGTGACCCTGCGCCTGGCCCGCTTCAGCATGGAGACCATGACCGCCATCGAGGCGGAAATCGCCCCCGCCTACGACCGCACGGCCCGCGGCATCCTGACGATTTTCCGCCAGCCCGAGGCGATGGGAGCGGCGGCCCGGGGGGCGGCGGGCCTGGAGTCCCTGGGCGTCGCCGCCCCGGTTCTCGACCGGGACGCCTGTCTTGCCGTGGAGCCGGCGCTGACCCCCATCGCCACGCAGATCGCCGGCGGCGTCCACAACCCCGACGACCGATCCGGCGACGTTCACAAGCTGGCCACCGCCCTGGCCGCCGCCGCCGCCCGGGACGGCGCCCGCTTCCGCCATGGGGTGGTGGTCCGGGGCCTGACGGTGCGGGGTGCCCGCATCGCCGCCGTGGAGACGGACCAGGGCCCCATCGAAGCCGACGCGGTGGTGGTTGCCCTGGGCTGGCAAAGCCGCCGCCTGCTCGCCCCCCTCGGCCTCCGCCTGCCCCTCTATCCGGTGCAGGGTTACTCGGTAACGATCGACATCGGCGACGGGGCGCCCGAGACGTCGGACGGGCAAACCTTCTCGGGGGAGGCCCCTGTCGGCCCGTCCCTGCCGGTGCGCGACGCCGCGCGCAAGATGGTGGTCACGCCGCTGGGCCGCCGCCTCAGGGCGACCGGCGTGGCGGTGCTCAATGGCGGTGACGCCACCATCGACAAGGGCCATGTACGCACCCTGCGCGAGGCCCTCCATGCCCTCTTTCCCCGGGTTCCCCGGTCGGCCACCGAGACCCCCTGGACCGGCCTCCGCCCGATGACCCCCGATGGCCCGCCGGTCCTCGGTCCGACGCCTTATGAGAACCTGTTCCTGAACACCGGCCACGGCCCCCTGGGCTGGACCCTGGCGGCGGGCAGCGGCCGCCTGGTGGCCGGCCTAGTGGACGCCCGCCCGCCGGAAATCCCCCTCGACGGCCTGACCCTCGCCCGCTACCGCTGAGGGTACATGTTCTTGAAAATGAACCACAGAGGCACAGAGACACAGAGAAATAGAAACAAATATTAAAAAGAAGAGAGGTTTATTATCGTCTTCTTCTCTGTGTCTCTGTGGTTAACTTCTTACTTTATCATCCATGAAGAAGCTGCAAAAAATGTTCGTGCGCATGTCCCACTGGCAGTGCAAGCCCGAGTGCTGGGCCGAGGCCGAGGCCCTGTTCGACGACGGCGCGCTGCCGATCCTGGAGAAGGCTTCGGGCATCATGGGCGCCCACCTTCTGGGCGAACCCGGCACCGGCCAACGCGTCGCCCACACGGTCTGGACCGACCGGGCGGCCCACGACGCCTTCGCCGCCAGCGCCGACATGGAGCGCATCACCCGCATGTTCGCCCACATGTACGTCGACGGCCAACGCCCCCAGGCCTTTGCCTATCCGGCGCTGCGGGGGAAGGTGTTTGGAGTGGGATAGCGGGACTCGCCATAACGCCGCTTCTACCCCAGTGTCGTCGTCGCTGGAGATTTCCCGGTGGGCAATCTTGGCGCCTGCGGGGACCAACGATCTCAGGCACTGTCGCTCATCGCCCTTCTTGAAAAGTCAGATGGTGGAAAACCAGTTGGCGGAAAAGATCCTACTCGACATCCCACGGCATGGTGGGCATTTGGAGGATTTCCCGCCTCCCGTGCAGGAGTGTAACAATCTGGATGCGATTGCCGCCGTATCGGTAGATGACACGATAGTTTCTATAGATCAGTTCCCGTATGTCATCCCGATCCGTCTCGGGGACGCGCCGACCCATATGCGGGAGGTCCGCCAATCCCTCGACCGCCGCAAGAAGACGGTCAATGAAGCGTCGGGCATAGTAAGGTGAATCCTTCGAAATATAGGCATGCAACTCGCGAAGATCGGTTCTCGCCCGCGCCGACCATTCAATCTCCATCACCGAGCACCTCGGCCTTGACCTGACCGTGGGGAACGGTCCGGCCGGCCTCGATGTCGGCCATGCCCTGTTCGATCTTCTGTCTTGCGTAGACCTCGTACATAAGGTCGTCCCAGGTAGCCTGGTCGGGCAGATTTTCGACGATTTCGCGCGCGGCGTCTTTCACCGTTGACATGGGAACACTCCGTGTCTGGCGCTGCCATGGCGGCGGCTGCAATGGATCGCCATACTACGCCCCTTGTCGCCCGTTGCCATCCGCCGCGTTGGCGATGCGGCGTCTGACGATCGTACCCGACTCCTCGGCGCCTACGCCCGGCGGCCGCCGCTTGCCATTGCGCCATGTGGCCCGGACCCGCACCGTGTTCCCGAACCAAAGGAAACATCGGAGTGCACGACCAAGCTGCCGCCCGAACGGACGCCGCCTCTTTGTATGGACCGGGACGTTACAGTAACGGGTTCAGATCGTCCGCCGGCGTCTTGCCAAGCCAAGACCCACGAGGCCGAGGCCGAGGATCGCGAGGGTGCCGGGCTCCGGGACGTTGGCGGGTTCCGAGGCAGTCAATTCAAGGGCGGTAACCTCGATATCGTCAATCGCGAACTCGTCCCTATCACCGGTTGTAGCGCACCCGGTTCCTTGGACACAAGTTTGTCTCACGCGGCGGGCCTGATTGAGATCGCGGCGTGCCACGCCTGACGAGCTTGAGCGGGGCTCAGGTAGCCGTTCTTTTCGACGATCCACTGGGCATTGTAGAGTTCGACGAAGTCGCGGACGGCGTCCCGCAGCTCCGCGATGTTGCGGTAGATGCGACCATGGATGATCTGTTCCTTCAGCGTGCGATTGAACCGCTCGGCGACGCCGTTGGTCTGGGGCTCGGCGACGAAGGCGTAGGACGGCTGGATGCCCCAGAACTTGATCTGGTTGGTGAAGTGGTCCGACAGATACTGGGAGCCGTGATCCATCCGCAAGGCCAGCCCCCGAGCCGCGCCGGCCGCGGTCGAGCCATACAGCCCGGCAAGCCCCATGGAGATCGGCTGCAGGGCGGCGAAGCGGTCGCCGCGCTTGCAGACATGCCAGCCGACACACTCGGCGTTCCAATGCTCGACGGCGGTGAAGATCCAGCCCCAGCCGTCGTCCACCGTGAACACCCGAACGCCATCGGTGCCCCACATGAGGTTCGGGGCATGAGTGATGATCTCACCGTCATGGGGATTGCCGCCACGGCGGCGGCAGCGATGGGGCGAGAGCAGATTGTTCTCGCGCATCAGGCGGAGCACCCGCTTGCGGGCAACCCGGATGTCGCGACAGACCCGAAGCCGAGCCCAGACCTTGCGGTAGCCCTCGCCCTCCCAGGGCGATGCCTCCAGGTCGGCTTCGATCGCCACCAGCAGCGCCTGGTCCGAGATCGCGGGCTTCGGTCCCCGACGCTTTGCCGGCGGCTGCTCGGCGTGCTGGCCGGAGGTCACGGCGTAGAACGAGGAGCGGGCCATGCCCCAGGCGGCGCAGACCCGCCGCAGGCCGTAGGCCAGACCCGTGCCGGGCGAGGTGGCGGCACTCATCGCCGCGACCTCCGCCGCCCCAAAGGGCCGAAGGTCTCCGTCTTGGCCTCCAGCAGTTCCACCTGCATGGTCAACTCTCCGATCCGCTTCATGGCGCTATCCAGTTCCGCCTGCACCGGATCGCCCTTGCGTTGCTTGAGCGAGGCGTCGATCCCGCCGATCGCTTTCTCACGCCACTGCTCGAGCCGGAAGATCTCTACGCCCAACTGGCGCGACAGAAGTTGCACCGGCTCGTCACGCAAAAGCCGCAGAACGACCTCACGCTTGCGCGCCACCGTCCATCGCTGGCCAAGTCCCAGCGGGCCTGCCGGCAAAGCCTGTCCTGGGGAAAACGTGGACGAGCCAAGCTCGCCCGCATTTACCACAGGCCCATCAACAGCAACTTTCTTCTCAAAATTATCGGTCATGTTCCGGTCCTCCTTGGACACTTCGATTAAGCCAATTCTGTGTCCAAGGAAATCGGGTCCGACTCACCTGCCATGGCCATGGTCACCGCCGCCACCGCGAGCCCGAGCGCTTGGAGTTTTGTCCGCATCGTTTCCTACCACCTCTAGGTTTCGGCGAAAGTGCCGCACCTCTTGTTTCAGGGAAAACAGATACAAAATTCGTGCCAAACATTGGTTTTTATTGATTCCAATGGCTTACGGACACGGCCCTCCGGCGCGGCGACTCAATCTGTAAATTTTTCTGACACTTTTTGGGCGATTCCGCGATTTCCGGCGAAATCCTGTAAAAATAACCGACACTCCGGAGGATTTTCCGATCCGTTGGTACCGGCCCCGTTCCAACGGATCGAATATCGCCATGGTGCTTGGCGACGGCCCTCGAGAACACCCTGCTGGGCTACGCCCCTCTCGGCCCGAACAGGATGACCGCCGCGCCGAGGAGACAGATCGCGGCGCCGAGAACGTCCCAGCGGTCGGGCCGCTGCATCTCGACGACCCACAGCCAACCGAGGGACGTGGCGATATAGACGCCGCCATAGGCCGCATAGACCCGCCCGGCGAAACCGCTGTCGATCCTGGTCAGCAGATAGGCGAAGAGGACCAGGCTGGCGATGCCGGGGACCAGCCACCAGGCGGACTTGCCCAGCCGCAGCCACACCCAGAAGGCGAAGCAGCCGCCGATTTCGGCGATCGCCGCCGCGACATAGGTGATCGTCGACGGAAGAAGCGCTGCCCTCATACCAAGGAGCACCAATAATGACCCATAGAGATCGTCACTGCGTCCCATCGGGTAGGAGACACGCCGCTGGCGATGCGGGGCATCGTCGAGGCTTGTCGACGCCCTCCGACGGGTCGCAGTGACGACCGGAACGGCGGCCTCCCAGGGCTTTCGGACGTCGTCGCGTCCGCCTTGCGATGCACCGCATCGCCGCGCCGAACGCTCCTCGCCGAAAACCCTGGGAAGCCGTCTCTATGGGTCATTATTGGTGCTCCTTGGTATCATGAATTCGCTTTGAAGGCGACGCGGCACAGGCCCCACAAGATCACCGCGAAAAGAAGATGCGGCACCAGGGAAGCGACGATCAGTTTCGGGGTGACCGCGAGGCCAAGAAATCCCCATCCGACAATGGGAAAGAAGACCAGCAGAACGGCGACCCACAACGCGCCGGCCAGCGCCAGCGCCTTGGTCACGTTCAGGTTGTCGCGAAACAGGATCACGTAGGCGATCGACCAGAACGCCACATAGACCACATGGAACAAGAGGCCGATGGGCAGGGGCAGCGGGCGCCCGAGCACCGTTTCGGCGAAGGCGAGGCCGAGGGGCTTGGGCATCGGCGAGACGCCGAACTTCATGGCCGGCACCATCACCGCGGTGAGCAGCAAGGCGGTCACCACGCCGACCCCGCCGGCCTTCGCCAGCTCGGTCGTCGGCAGCTTGTGAAATTGCATGATCATTTCCTCCGTGATGGGACCGTGTCCGAGGGGCCGCAGACGCGTCTGCCGCCAACCGATGGTGGGGTGGCCACCGTCGCGCACTCCGGCAGGCATCCATCGGGGGCGGCGGCGCAGCAGTCATCGGACAGAAAGCTCACCAAGCCGGCGACGCGCGCGTAATCGGCGGCGTAGAAAAGGTTGCGGCCGCTGCGCCGGCACTTGATCAGCCCCGCGTTCAGGAGCCGTCCGAGATGGAAGGACAGGCTGTTGGCCGGAAGGTCCAGGTGCCGGCTGATGTCTCCCGCCGCCAGGCCGTCCTCGCCGGCGGGGATCAGCAGGCGCAGCACGCCCAGTCGGGTGTCATGGGCCAGGGCTTCGAACGAGCCGACAGCGTCATTCATTTCCATAATTCAACGATGATTGAATTGTTTAGCGCCGGCCGCAAGCACGGATTCCGCCGCCAAGGTTCAACTCATCGTGAAGCGATCCGTGGCGTCATATTCCACAAACGACGGCGGGGCACGCTGACTTGGCGCCGTCAGCAGGAACGCGAGGATTCTTTCCGCACCACCTTACTCCTGCATGCCGTCACCAACTTTTGCGCATGGCTATTTTGCAACCCCTCCTCATCCCAAATCGGATGGCAGACCCCAGTGATTGGAAGAAAAACAGGAAGTGTAACCACAGAGAACACAGAGAACACAGAGATAGACACAGAGAAAATAATAGGAGATATTTTTATTCTTTCATCTCTGTGTAACCTCTGCGTTCTCTGTGTTCTCTGTGGTTAATATTGTTTGGGTCATGCCACGACCCACCCCGATAACCATCGCTTCAACTGTACAGATAGGGTATTCACCTGACACTACCGCCCCGTATCCGCGCGCACGCGGGGGGGGGGGTGATTAAGCGGCTTTTGCCTTCTTCATCTTGGTCGGCGTCTCCTTTTTCGGCAATCCGTCCTTGAATGCCCTGGCCGGCGTGCGACCGTTCATGCCGCGACCCTGGTGCGGCCGTCGGGTGTTGTAGCCGACCAGGTAGGTGTCGAGATCGGCCTGCATCTCGTCGACGGACTCGTAGAACTTCTTGCGCCCCATGACGCGGAAGTGCTCGTCGAGCAGGGTGCGGTGCAGCCTTTCGACATAACCGTTCGACTGCGGCCGCCGGACCTTGGTCGTGCGGTGCTCGATCTCCTCCAGTTGCAGGAACAGCTCATAGGGATGGCGATCCGGGCGGCCGCAGAATTCCCGGCCATTGTCCGACAGCACCGTGGTGATCCCCGCGTCGTGGGCCTCGAAGGTCGGCAGCACGTCGTTGTTCATCACGTGCACGGCGGTCAGCGGCAGTTTGGACGTGTAAAGTCTTCCCCAGGCATAGCGGCTGAAGCAATCGATGACGCTTTGCAGGTAGATCTTGCCGACTCCCTTCAGATGGCCGACGAAAAAGGTGTCCACGGCCACCAGGTCACCGGTGTGGTGGGTCTCGATATGGCGCTCGCGGAACTCGGGGCTGAACCGTTCCAGCAGCCGGATCTGCTCGTCGCTGAGTTCGATCTTGCACCCGCCGACGTGCTTCTCAAGGCGCAGCAGGCGATCGTGCTTGGTCAACAGATCGTGCCGGCTCCAGACACCGCGAACGCCGCCGGACGAAACCTGGATGCCCTTCAGCGCCAATTCCTGCGCCACCCGCAAGGGACCGTGGCCGGGGTGCTCCAGGGCATGATCGAGCACCGCTTTCTCGACCGCCTCGGAAACCCGGTTGGGATGCGGGCCGCGGGCGCCGGGCAGCCGGTCGATAAGCCCTTCCGCGCCATAAATCTGGAAGTTGCGCCGGATCTCGTAGAACTGCTGGCGGCTGTAGCCCATGATCCGGCAGGCCTTGGAGACGTTGTTCATCTCGATGGCCAGCTCGAGCATCGATAGCTTGCGTCGTGCTACTTTATCCTTCGTGGTCATGTCGTCTCTCCTGGTGCGGGTTGCGATGAAGCGTCAACTCCATCCTACAACCCCCCAGGGGCGGCATGGCCACGCCTCTCAGCGGGCCAAAATGTCAGGTGATTACCGTCTCAGCACACTTCAACGGACGGTGACATCGTTTCCGTCCTAGCCTGCGCGTCGCTGTTGCGGTGTGGCGCTTCGAGCGCCACTATTCCCGGCAGCGTGCGGTCCAATACGGACCGCCAGGAGGAACCGACATGCCCGACTATGTGATCCAGGGTTTCGTGCCCGCCGTCGTGACGCCCTTTAGCGACAAGGGCGACATCATGTTCGACGCTTTCGACGAGATCATCCGCTGGCATCTGAGCTGGGGCGCCACCGGGTTTCTGGTCGCCGGCGACAATGGGGAGCAGTGGGCCCTGTCGGCCGGCGAGCTGACCCAACTGGCCGCCGCGGCCACCAAGGCGGTGAGGGGCCAGGCGCCGGTGTTCGTCGGCTGTACGGCGGTTACCACCACCGAGTTGGTAGCCCGCGCCCGCGCCGTCGCCGAGGGGGGCGCCACCGGCGTCGCGGTGACCCAGCCCTACGTGGTGCTGAACGCCACCAAGGCGGAGATATGCCACCGCTTCGAGGCGGTGGCCAAGGCCGTCGACAATCCGATCATGGTGTTCAACACGCCCCAGCGCAGCGGCTTCCCCATCACCCACGAGTACCTGGCGGCGATCATGGACGTGGCCCCCATCGTCGGCATCAAGCAGTCCGACCCCCGCCTCGCCTTCGTCTTCGAGTCCCTGCGCCGGTTTCGCGACCGGATCGCCATCTTTGTCGGCAACGGCAGCAACATGCTGGCCGGCCGCTTGATGGGCTCAGCCGGATTCATCTCCACCGGGCCGGACCTTCTGGGCAACGACATCGGGCGGATCCTCGACGTGGCCAGCCTCGGCATCGAAGAACGCTTGGCGCTTCACGCCCGCGTCCACCTGATCTTCAACACCATGCTGGCCAGCGTCCCCGGCGCGCCGGCGGGCTCGGTCGGCCCGGCCACCGATCCGGCGCCCTACAAGGCGGCCCTCAACATGCTCGGGCTGCCCGCCGGCGTCCCCCGCGACCCGATACGCCCGGCGACGCCGGAGGTGGCGGCGCGCATCCGCGCGGTCCTCGACGATCTCGGCATCCTCGACCGCGGTTCGAGTCCCGGAGCGAGGTCGGCGGCCTGAACGCCGAACGAGTCCACAGACAGGACGGACATGCAGGTACGGGTTCTCGGTTGCGACGGCGGCATCGGCGACCCCTTGCGCACCAACGCCCTGCTGGTGGGCGACGACATCCTGCTCGACGCCGGCACGGGCGTCGGCGATCTTCCGCTGGCGCGGCTGTTGACCGTCGATCATGTTTTCATCACCCATGCTCATATGGATCACTTCGCCGATCTGCCGCTGCTGATCGACGCGGTGGTGACGGGCCGCGACCGCCCGGTGACGGTTCACGCCACGGAAGAGACCCTGCGGTCCTTCGAGGACCACATCTTCAACTGGACCATCTGGCCGGATCTCCGGCAGATCCCGACACCGGACAAACCCAGCCTACAATTTTCGCCGGTCGAGGTCGGCACGACGATCGATCTGGGCAAGTGCCGGATCACCCCCGTCCCCGCCAACCACACCGTCTCGACAGTGGGCTTCGCGTTGGAGCACGATGGCGCGAGCCTGGTCTACTGCGGCGACACCCGGCCGTGCGACGCCCTGTGGGCGGCCGTCAACGCCATCGAGACGCGGTACGTGCTTATCGAGACCGCCTTCGACGACGCCCACATGCGCCTGGCGGAGACCGCCGGCCACCTCTGCCCAACCACCCTCGCCGCCGAAATCGAGAAACTCCAGCGCCCGGCCGATATCTACATCAACCACATGAAACCCGGCCTGCACGAGGCGATCATGGGGGAAATCGGGCGGGCGGTCTGGAACAAGACACCGCAGCAATTGAACCGGGGCCAGGTGTTGGAGCTTTGAATGATTCAGGTTACTCGGCCTGGCGGCTTCAGAGACTGATTTGCCATGCAACCCTACGACCCCACCGACGCAGTATTTGAAATCGACCCAACGCGCACCGACCTGGCGGTGGCGTTTCGGGACAACCCGCGGGGACCCCACGGGGAAGAATTGCGCCACGTGCTGCACCGCATGCGCTCCGGCCCGCTTCAGGGGAAGTACGTGCTGCTGGTCCGCAAGCCCGGCGCGGAATGGGTGCTGGCGCGACTGACGGGAAATAGGGGGGAGCCGCCGGAGGTGCTGGCGGACCGGGTGTGCCATTCCCTGGACGAGGCCGAATGGGCGGTGTTCAAGCTGCGCTGGGAAGCGTTGACCGGCCGGACGCTGGATTTGTGAGGGCGGTGAGCCAACGAAGTGACTCGCTTTCCCCTCCTCCACCCCGGCTGACATTGCCGGACTGGTTCCGGCAATCCATGGTACTTCAGAGTCTGGAGTTTGCCATGTTCCTTGGGTACCCGGGACGAGCCCGGGTACGACATCCCCATATTGAGCAATCGGCCCGGGATGAACGCGAAAGACGATCATGGAAGGTAAACCGGTGGCCGTGAGCCGCACCGCCATCCTCGGCTACGCCGACCGGTTCAGCGTCGCCCGGGGACAGAGGATCGACTTCAAGGTCTCCTGTGACGGGCCGGCCGCGTTCGGGGTGGAGATCGTGCGCCTGATCTGCGCCGACCCGACGCCCGGCGGACCGGGAGTGCGTTACGACGCCGTGGACGATCTGGGCGGGAACAAATTTCCGGGCCGGGTTCAGGCGATCCATCCGGGGTCCCATGTGAACGTGCCGGCCTCTCCGGCGCTTGCCCGCCTGCGCGGCTTCGGCCTCGCCGCCATGGTCTGGCCGACCACCCCGGCCAAGGGTCGCCAAGCCGTCATGGGATGGTGGCGGGAGGACACGGGTACGGGGTTCCTGCTGGAACTGGACGCCACGGGGGCGCTGGCGCTTCGCCTCGGCGACGGGTCGGGGGAACCCTTGTGCCTCTCCACGGGGGTGCCCCTGCCGGAACGGGAATGGGCCTTTGTCGCCGCCGCCTACGAGGCCGAAACCGGCATGGCGACGGTGGATCAGTGGCTGCTGCGGCCCCGAGCCGGCCGGCGCACCGACGGCGAAGTCCGGGCCATGGTCGAGCGCTCCTGGCGGAAGCCGGGGGGAGTTTTCTTCCGGCTGGCCGCCTGGATGGACGGAGTGGACGGTCTGGCCGGCGGTCACTTCAACGGCAAGATCGACCGGCCGCGCCTGGTCTCCGAGGCCCTGTCGGCGGACGACCTGCACGCCTTGGCGGTCACCGCGGCCCCCGACCCAGCCCGGCCAGACGTCATCGCTGCCTGGGATTTCTCCCGTGACATCCGCGGCACCCGGGTCCACGACACCGCCGCCAACCGCCTGGACGGGGAGACGGTGAACCTGCCGGCCCGGGCGGTGACCGGGTTCAACTGGGACGGGACGGTGTTGGACTGGCGCCTTGACCCAGGCCAGTACGGGGCCATCCACTTCCACGACGACGACCTCCATGACTGCGGCTGGGCGACGGATGCCTCGTGGACCGTGCCCGAGGATGCGACAAGCGGCTGCTACGCCGCCCGCCTCCACGCGGCCCATCTCCAGGCTGACCAAGAAAGCTGGATCGCATTTTTCGTTCGCCCCCGGCCCGGCCGGCCGACGGCCCCGGTGGCCTATCTGGCCGCCACCGCCACTTACCTGGCCTACGCCAACACCCACGTGAAGGTGGACAGCCAGAATTCGGAGAACCTGTTCGAATCGGTCCTCACCCTGAGCGAGGAGGAGCTTTATCTCCACATCCACCGGGAGCTGGGCTATTCCACCTACGACACCCATGCCGATGGCAGCGGGGTGTTCCATGCGTCGCGGCTGCGGCCCCTGCTGACCGTGCGACCGGGGCTTTACACCTTCAACTACGTCAACGATTCCCACATCACCGGCTGGCTGGAAGGGCTCGGCCAGCCCTACGACGTGATTACCGACGAGGATCTGCACGCCGAAGGCCGGACGCTGCTCGACGGCTACCGGGTGCTGATCACCGGCAGCCACCCCGAATACTATTCCACCCCCATGTGGGACGCGGTGGACGCCTTCCAGCGGGGTGGTGGGCGGCACATGGCCCTGGGCGGCAACGGCTTCTACTGGCGGATCGCCTGGCACGACAGCCTGCCGGGGGTGCTGGAAATGCGCCGCGGCATCGCCGGGGTGCGCACCTGGGAAGGGGAGCCGGGGGAGGACAACCTGTCGTTCAACGGCGATCCGGGCGGCCTGTGGCGATCCCACGGACGGGCGCCCCAGCGCCTGATCGGGGTCGGCTTCGCGGCCACCCTATTCGACCGCTCGGTGGCCTACAGGCGCACCGCGGCGAGCCACGACGGGCGGGTCGGCTTCATGTTCGAGGGTATCGGCGAGGACGAACCGATCGGCGGTTTCGGCTTCCGGGGCGGCGGCGCGGCGGGGATGGAAATCGACCGCTTCGATGTGGTGCTGGGATCGCCGCCCGAGGCGCTCGTGGTGGCGACCTCCGAAAGCCCTGGCCTGGGGGGGCTATTGTCCCAGGAGGAGTTCATCACCACCACCCGGGCCCTCGACGGCCTGCAGCACGGCAAGGTGCGGGCCGACATGGTGTTTTTCGAGACCCCCGGCGGCGGCGCGGTGTGGGCGACCGGCTCCATCGCCTGGGCCACCTCGCTGCTGTGGGAGGGTGGTGATGCGGACAAGAACAACGTGGCGCGGATCACGCAAAATGTGCTGAATCGTTTTCTCGACCCGACGCCCTTCGACGGTGGAGAATGAGGCCGCCATGAGCGAAGCCCGCAAACCGGCCCTTCTGACGGCGGAGAGCTACCAGATCGAGGA
>CBDFHV010000082.1:0-230831 GCA_965247705.1 Rhodospirillales bacterium
CGACGACCTCTACAATGCCATTGTAGCGCTCTCCCAATTGAGCTACGGCCCCAAGAATTCCGACACCTCCGCGCCACGGGCGCTTGGGAGGGGACGGAACATACTGGCTAATCCCGCGGCAAGGCAAGCCGGGTGCGGGTTCGTTCGCCACATTCCCTAGCCGACGTCCTTGTCACCGTCGCTGACGACGGTGACAACCTCCGCCACGTCGTCGTCATTATCGTCCGGATCGGCGCCGCTGTCCGCCAGGTCATCGTCCATGTCGTCCGTTTCCGCCTCTTCGTCGACGTCAACGTCTTCGCTCGGCGGCGGCGGCGGCGGCCGCTTCCGTGCGGCTTCGTTCCACGGCGTGTCACACTTTGGGCATACGATCTCGGTCCGCCCGAGGTCATAAAAGCGAGCCCCGCAAGACCCGCACGTGTGCTTGGTTCCCAGCTCCGGCTTCGCCACGCTCAGTCTCCCATGTTAAAGCGTGCCTGGTCGCCCCACCCAGGTCGGGAGGCGCCGTTTGCCACGAACGCGCGGGCCTGTCAAAACCAAAATCAAGGGCCTTCGGACACCTGTTTGGGAGAACCCGGCCATGGTACAGAAGGCGCCGTCATTGGGAACCCCGAAACCGGCGTCAACGGATTGGTTCCCCGGCTGTTGACAGGAGCCTCAGCGACGTGTCTGCCCTGACTTCCCGTGCCTCCGGCGGTCTTGCCGGAGACATCGCCGTTCCCGGCGACAAGTCGATTTCGCACCGCGCCCTCATGCTCGGCGCCGCCGCCGTGGGCGAGACCCGCATCCAGGGCCTTCTGGAAGGCGCCGACGTGCTGGCCACGGCCCGCTGCGTGCGGGCCATGGGCGCCGAGGCGGTGCGCGAGCGGTCGGGCCAGTGGCGGGTCCATGGCGTCGGGGTCGGCGGTCTCCACGAGCCCGAGGACGTCCTCGACATGGGGAATGCCGGCACGGCGGCGCGCCTTTTCGCCGGCCTGTTGGCGACCCACCCCTTCACCTGCTTCATGACCGGCGACGCCTCGTTGCGGGCGCGGCCCATGGCCCGGGTGACGGCGCCGCTGCGCATCATGGGCGCGGACTTCGTGGGCCGGACGGGCGAGCGCCTGCCCATGGCCATCATCGGAACCGCCGAGCCGGTCCCCATTGTCTACGAACTCCCCGTGGCCTCGGCGCAGGTCAAGTCGGCCATCCTGCTGGCGGCCCTCAATACCCCGGGGGAAACCACCGTTATCGAGCCGCACCCGACCCGCGATCACAGCGAGCGCATGCTTCGCCATTTCGGAGCCCAGGTGACGGTCGCCGAACGCCCGGACGGCGGCCGATCCATCACCCTTGTCGGACAGCCCGAACTGGAAGGCCGCCACATCGTCGTGCCGGGCGATATCTCCTCGGCCGCCTTTCCCCTGGTCGCCGCCTTGATCGTGCCGGGCTCCCGCCTGCGGCTCAAGGGGGTCGGCGTCAATCCCCTGCGCAACGGCCTGTTGGCCAGCCTCCTGGACATGGGCGCCGACCTGCGCCTGGAAAACGCCGGCGAGGCGGACGGGGAACCGGTGGCCGACATCGTGGCCACCGCCGGACCGCTGAAGGGAATAGAGGTGCCGCCGGAGCGGGCGCCGACGATGATCGACGAATATCCGGTGCTGGCTGTCGCCGCGTCCTTCGCCGAAGGTCGGTCCCGCTTCGCGGGAATCGGTGAAATGCGGGTCAAGGAGAGCGACCGGCTGGCCGCCATGGCCCGCGGTCTTGCCGCCTGCGGCGTCAGCGTCGAGGAGCGGCAAGACGAACTCCTCATCGAGGGCCGGGGTGGAGACGTGGCCGGCGGCGGTGCCATCGCGACGGCGCTGGACCACCGCATCGCCATGGCCTTCCTGGTCCTTGGCATGGCCAGCCGCGAGGCGGTACGCATCGACGACGCCGGCCCCATGGATACCAGCTTCCCCGGATTCGCGGACCTGTTGAACGGCGTCGGCGCTCGCCTCGAGCCGAGCCCGTGATTGTCGCCGTGGACGGTCCCGCCGCCGCTGGCAAGGGCACCTTGTCGGCGGCACTGGCCCGCACCTTGGGCTTCGCCCGACTGGATACGGGGCTTCTCTATCGGGCAGTGGGGCTGGAGCTGCTGCGGCGGGGGGAGGACCCGGCCGATCCGGCGGCCGCGGCCCGCGCCGCCAGGTCCCTCTCGCCCGCCGCGCTCGGGGATCCCGCGCTGCGCGGCGATGAGGCCGCCGGCGCGGCCTCCATCGTCGCCGCCATCGCCGAAGTCCGCGCCGCGCTTCTGGCGTTGCAGCGAGACTTCGCCCGCAATCCGCCGGGCGGGGCGGCGGGCGCGGTTCTCGACGGGCGGGACATCGGCACCCAGGTCTGTCCCGACGCGCCGGTGAAGTTGTTCGTCACCGCCGATATCGGGACCCGCGTCGGGCGGCGGGTGGCCGAGCTCCGCGGCCGCGGCGAGGATGTGTATCCGGTTCGGGTGGAATCCAGAATGCGCGCCCGGGACCAACGGGATTCGTCGCGCCGGGACGCGCCGATGAAAGCCGCCGACGACGCCTGTGTCATCGACTCCTCCGATTTGACGCCGGAGGAGGTTTTGACCCTGGCGCTGGATTACACTAAAACCCGCCTTCGGGCCGGCTAGGCATTGACCCTGGGATCTTTTTGTCGGGTGCGTGGGTGACTGCGTCGGAAGTTCGTTCCGCGAGTGGGACGCCTTCCATGGATACACCCCGACAAACATTCCCTGCCGGTCCGACGTTGGATTCGCATCGATTGCTGAAGGAAGTCACCACCATGGCGCCTGCCGAAATCACCGCTGCCATCGAAGAGGCGGCCCCGCCCTCGACCGAGAACTTCGCTTCCCTTCTGGATGAGTCATTCGGCGAAGGTGACGGCGTGGAGGGGACCGTCGTCACGGGCACGGTCTTGAGCGTGACCGCGGACGCGGTGCTCATCGACGTCGGCCTGAAATCCGAGGGGCGCGTTCCGGTGAAGGAATTCTCGGCGCCCGGCCAGGACACGGAGGTCCAGCCCGGCGACCTGGTGGACGTGTTCGTGGAGCGCTACGAAGATCGCGACGGCATTATCATGCTCAGCCGCGAAAAGGCGCGTCGCGAAGAGGCCTGGAACCTGCTGGAAAAGGCTTTCGAGAAAAACGAGCGCGTGAAGGGCGTCATCTTCGGCCGGGTGAAGGGCGGTTTCATCGTCGATCTGTCGGGCGCCGTGGCGTTCCTGCCCGGCAGCCAGGTGGATATTCGCCCGGTGCGCGACGTCACCCCCCTGATGGGCTCGCCACAGCCGTTCCAAATTCTGAAGATGGACCGCAACCGGGGCAACATCGTCGTTTCCCGACGCGCGGTGCTGGAAGAAGCACGTTCCGAGGCCCGGTCCGAATTGATCGCCAACTTGAAGGAAGGCCAAGTCCTGGAGGGCGTGGTCAAGAACATCACCGACTACGGCGCTTTCGTCGACCTGGGCGGGGTGGACGGCCTGCTTCATGTCACCGACATCGCCTGGCGGCGCATCAACCATCCGACCGAGGCCCTGCAGATCGGCCAGACGGTAAATGTCCAGGTCATTCGCTTCAACGCGGAAACCCAACGGATCTCGCTGGGCATGAAGCAGCTTGAATCCGATCCCTGGGAAGGCGTCGCGGCCAAGTTCCCCGTGAACACCAGGTTTACCGGCCGGGTCACCAACATCACCGATTATGGCGCCTTCGTGGAATTGGAACCGGGTGTCGAAGGCCTGGTCCATGTCTCGGAAATGAGTTGGACCAAGAAGAACGTCCATCCCGGCAAGATCGTCTCCACCAGTCAGGAAGTGGAGGTGATGATCCTGGACACCGACGCGGAAAAGCGCCGCATCAGCCTCGGCCTCAAGCAGTGCCTGGCCAATCCCTGGGAGGATTTCCGGGAGAACTTCACCGTCGGTTCCGAGGTCGAGGGCGAGGTCAAGAACATCACCGAGTTCGGCCTCTTCATCGGCCTCTCCGGAGAGATCGACGGCATGGTCCACCTCTCGGACCTGTCCTGGGATCAGAAGGGCGAGGAAGCGATCGCGTCCTATAAAAAGGGCGACATGGTAAAGGCCAAAGTCCTCGACGTGGACACCGACAAGGAGCGAATCAGTCTCGGCGTCAAACAACTGAGCGAGGACCCCTTCGAAAAGGGCATGGACGAACTGAAGAAGGGCGCCATCGTCACCTGCACCATTAAGTCCGTGGTCGACAATGGGCTCGAGGTGATGGTGAACGAGGGGGTGCCCGGCTTCATCCGCAAGGCCGAACTTTCACGGGACCGGGTCGACCAGCGGCCGGGCCGCTTCGCGGCCGGTGACAAGCTGGACGCCAAGATCACCCAAGTGGACAAGACGACCCGTCGCCTGACCCTGTCCGTCAAGGCCCTGGAAGTGGCCGAGGAGAAGCGTGCCATGGCGGCGTACGGATCCTCGGATTCGGGCGCCAGCCTTGGCGATATTCTCGGCGCCGCCATCCGAGAAAAGCGCGACGCCGAGCATACCGAGGCGCCGGCCGAGGCGGAAGTCGAGGAAAAACCGGAGAAGAAAAAGGCCACCAAATCCAAGGCCAAGACGGCCGCCAAGGACGACACGGACGACGGGGCGAAACCGGCGGCCAAGGCGTCAAAGGCGGCCAAGGCATCCAAGGCGGCCAAGGCGACCGATGCCGCGACGGAGGAGCCCGCCGACGAAACGACCGACGACCAGGGCGAAAATAAGCAGGTCGAGGACACGGAGTCCGCCGACAAAACCTAATGGTCTAATTCAGACCACTGGCCGCGGATCGCGGCTGGTCCTCGGGAAACCCGGCCCATGGCCCTCGACGCCGACCTGATCGTCGACCGCCGGCGGATGAAGCGGCGGCTTGTCGTGTGGCGCCTCACGGCTGTCCTCGCCATCGTCGTGGCGGCCGTGGCCTTCGCGGGACGCTTCGACGTATTCGGCCAGGGCGAGATGGTCGCCCGCCTCACCGTATCCGGCCTCATCCTGGACGACCCATGGCGCGACGAGGCCCTGCGGGAGCTGGGCGACGACGACCGGGTGCGCGCGCTGATCGTCAAGATTGACAGTCCCGGCGGCACCGTCGCCGGGGGAGAGGCCTTGTATCTATCCCTGCGCGGCGTGGCAGCCCACAAACCGGTGGTGGCGGTGCTGGGAGAGCTGGCCACCTCGGCCGGCTATATGATTGCCCTTGGCGCCGACCGGATTCTCGGCCGCGCCGGGACCGTCACCGGCTCCATCGGTGTACTTATACAATCGGCCGACATCACCGGACTCCTGGAGACCCTGGGGGTCAAGCCCGAGGCGGTCAAAAGCCATCCCTTGAAGGCCCAGCCCAACCCCCTGGAGCCGTTCTCGGACGAAGCGCGACAGACCATCCGCGCGGTGGTCATGGATCTATACGCCATGTTCGTCGACATGGTGGCCGAACGCCGCGGCATGGACCGGCAAAGGGTCCTCGTGCTTGCCGACGGGCGGATCTATTCCGGCCGCCAAGCGGTGGACAACGGACTTCTCGACGCCATTGGCGGCGAACCGGAAGCCCGCCAGTGGCTGGCCGAATCCCACGGCGTCTCCCTGGAACTTCCAGTCCGAGACATCGAAAGCGACGCTGACGATGCCCTTTGGCGCCGCCTCGCCGACGGCCTGACTCGGTCTCTGGTTGGAAAAGTCCTGAATTCTGAACGACTTAGTCTTGACGGCGCGCTGTCGGTCTGGCAGCCTGACGGAACCTGACGCAAAGCGCGCGGTGTGGACGAGGACCGCCGGCCGCTTTGAATTCGCTTGACCGCGAGGGGGAATGTCGCCGCCATGACCAAGTCGGAACTGATCGCGCGCCTGGCCGAGGCAAATCCTCACCTCTTTCAGCGGGACGTCGAGCGTATCGTCAGCACGATCTTCGATGAAATCGCCGCCGCCCTCGGCCGTGGCGACCGGGTGGAGTTGCGCGGCTTCGGCGCCTTCTCCGTTAAGCAGCGGGCCGCGCGTACCGGACGCAATCCTCGCACGGGCGACACCGTGGGCGTTGCAGCCAAATACGCGCCCTATTTCAAGACCGGAAAACAACTGCGGGAAAAACTGAACGGCCCGACCTCCTGACCTGCCCGTCCTCCTGAACGATCTGTCCACATTCGAGCAAGGATATCGATCATGGCCCGGCACCGATTGGCGACACGCGCCATTTCCTGGTTCGTCATGCTGCCCGTCGCTGTGGCGGTCGTGACCTTCGCCGTTGCCAATCGCGAGCGTGTTGACGTGTCCTTCTGGCCGGCGCCGTTGACCCTGAATCTACCTCTGTTTTCCGTGGTGCTGCTCGTTCTCATTGTCGGTTTCGTCCTTGGCGCGCTGGTCCACTGGCTGACAACCGGTTCCCCGCGCCGCCGGGCGCGGGAGAACGCCCGCCGGGCGGAGGCGGCCGAGCGGGAGCTGGAGCGTTTGCGTCGGCAGATGGCGAATGCCGGCGAAAGCCCTGGTAACGGCGCTTCCCATTCCGTGGAGAACAAGGCCGGGCTCCCCGCGCCGGTGTCTCGTGCCGCCTGAGGGGTCGGGCCCTGGCGTCATCGACGCGGCGGGGGTCGCGGCACGCCTGGACTATCCGGCGCTCGTCGAACGCATCGAGTCCTTCTTCCGCGACGGCTGCGTCGTCCCCGTCCGCCACCACCACATCGTCGACATGGCGGACGAGGCGGATGCCACTCTGCTGCTGATGCCCGCCTGGCGGGTGGGCGACGTGATCGGGGTCAAGGTGGCCAGCGTCTTTCCCGACAACGCGAACCGGGACCTGCCGTCCATATTCGCATCCATGCTGCTGCTCGACGGGCACACGGGGCGGCCCCGGGCGCTGATTGAAGGAGGCGAATTGACCGTCCGGCGAACTGCGGCGGCCAGCGCGCTCGCCGCCCGCTTTCTGGCCCGCGCCGACGCCGCGCACCACCTGATGGTGGGCACCGGCGCCATGGCCCCGCACCTGATCCGCGCCCATGCCACCCAGCGGCCAATCCGCCGGGTCAGCCTGTGGGGCCGCAACCCCGACAAGGCGGCGCGGTTGGCCAACGTCTTGAAAGCGGAGGGCCTGCCCGTGGAGCCGGTCGAGGATCTGGCCGCGGCGGTGCCCGAGGCCGACATCGTCTCCTGCGCCACCCTGTCGAATGACCCGCTGGTTTGCGGCGACTGGCTGCGCCCGGGCCAGCACCTGGACTTGGTGGGCGCCTTCAATCCCGCCATGCGCGAATCCGACGACGAGGCCGTGCTCAAGTCCCAAGTCTACGTGGATACCCGCGCCGGGGCGCTCGTGGAAGGGGGCGATATCGTGGATCCCCTGAAGCGCGGCATCATTACCAAGGACCACATCCGGGGCGATCTGTTCGAACTCTGCCGGGGCGAAACCCCCGGCCGCCAGGACGATGACGCCATCACCCTGTTCAAATCCGTCGGCACCGCCCTCGAGGACCTGGCCGCGGCGCAGTTGGTGAGCGAGCGGCTGTGACGAGCTGTTCGGCAGTTGGCCGGCCAGACACGGAATCTTGACAAAATAGACGAAATAGACGAAGATTGCGCTTTGCGGCCGATTGTCCTTGGGAGAGGCCCCGCGGTGCATGTGAAGAGCCAAGACGTCGAAGCGCTGACCGCCGTGGTGCAGGATGCCGCCCAAGGCCTCAGTCCGCGTGCGCTCTCCGTCCTGGTTTCGCACCCCGATGCTGTTCGGTCCGCGCTGGCCGTTGCAGCTGATGCGCTCTCGGCGAAGGATGCGGATGTAGAAGGCGTCGAGATTGTGGAGGGTGCCGAACCGCGTCTGGTACATGCCGGCGAGGCCGGTCGACGTATCGCCGCACGAGCGCGTCCAGGAAAGAAGGAGGATCTGCTGACCTCCGACGAACTCGCGGCCCGGGCCGGCCTCAAAACCCGCCAGTCCGTCCATGACTGGCTAAAGAAGGGAAAGATCGTCGGCTGGCAGGGCGGCAAGCGCGGGTATGTCTTTCCCGCCGATCAGCTTGACGGTCGCGGTCGGCCAGTCAAAGGCATGGACCGGATCACGCCTTGTTTTGAGGACGGATACGCGGCTTGGATCTGGCTTAAGACGCCCCTCGGCGCCCTTATGGGGGCTATGCCCATTACCCGTCTTCGCAAGGGTGAAGTCGATCTCGTGGCGGCTGCTGCTGAGGGGGACGCCCAGGGCGACTTTGCGTGAGTATCACGTACGATCCTGAGCGCATCCGGGAGCGCCTGCGCAGCATCCAGATCGAAGGAATGTTCCGTTTAATCCATTGGAAGCACGCTCACTTTCCGCTAAGTGCCATTCCCGCGCCAAGCAGATTCAGTGATCCCGAGGGCAAGTATGCGGTTCTCTATGCCGCTGAATCGGTGCGATGTAGCTTCTGGGAAGCATTGGGGCGCAACCGGTTCACACGTCGCAAGCGTCGCGAACTGCCTCGGGCCGACGTGGAAGCCAGGCTGGTCGTTTCGCTCCGCTCGACTGAAGCCGTTTCGCTCGTCGACCTGCGCGGAGACGGCCCGATCCGCATTGCCGCGCCGACCGCCGTCGCCCATGATTCGAACCACGCGGCAGGCCGTGCCTTGTCCGCGGCCACCTCCGCCAGTGTTCTGGAAGCGGACGGCTTCATATTTCAGTCGAGGTTTACGGGGCATAATTGCGCAGCCGTTTTCGATCGAGCCATTCGCAAATTGGAGTCTCTCGACGTCACGCCGCTGATTCGGCAGGCTGACTTCCTCGATGCCCTCGATGACTGCGGGATAACGCTATTGGAGTCGCCTGCATGAACAGTGCGCTTGCTGAATTGCACAAGTCCAACTTGCGTCGAGATTGGCGGCGACGGAGCGGAATAAGCCTCCATCCGTCTGACGCAGACCACTAGACTGGCGCGATGACCATCGAAGTCAAAATATGCGGTCTCAACGACCCGGCCGCCGTGGACGCGGCCGTGGCGGGCGGGGCGGGGCTGGTGGGGTTCGTCTTTTTTCCGCCCTCGCCACGGTCCATCGCGCCGGCCTTCCAGGCCGGGCTTGCCGCCCGGGTGCCCGACGGCATCGTCAAGGTGGGTCTGGTGGTGGACGCCGACGACGTCCTGCTGGCGGAGCTGGTGAAGTCGGCTCGCCTCGATCTTTTGCAACTGCACGGCATGGAAAGCCCCGGCCGCGTGACCGAAGTCCGCGAGCGCTTCGGACTGCCGGTGATGAAGGCGCTGGGCATTTCCGGCGCCAAGGACCTGGTGCTGGCCGGCGACTACGCGGCGGTCGCCGACCGCCTGCTGTTCGATGCCCGACCGCCCAAGGGCGCCACCCGCCCCGGCGGCAATGCCCAGCCCTTCGACTGGAAACTGCTCCGGGGACACGCCTGGGAGAGGCCGTGGATCCTGGCCGGCGGCCTGGATGTGGACAACGTGGCCCAGGCCACCACCGTTACCGGCGCCACCATCGTCGACGTCTCGTCCGGAGTCGAGGACCGACCCGGGGTCAAGAACCCGGCAAAAATCCGCCGCTTCCTGGAGGTGGCGAAGGCGCTATAGGGCAGGCGTCCCAACATTCCGTTTGGGCCGGCCAGGGGATATGCTGTATGTAGCCGCGCCCACTTCACGGCCACAGGCGAGCGATGGAATCCCTCAACACTTACCGTGGCGGCCCGGACGAGCGGGGCCATTTCGGCATCTATGGCGGCCGATTCGTCGCCGAGACCCTGATGCCGCTGATCCTCAGGGTGGAGAAGGCCTGGGACGCTGCCCGCGAAGACCCCGCTTTCGACGAGGAATTCCGCCACTACCTGAAACACTACGTGGGCCGGCCGAGCCCCCTGTTCCTGGCCTCGCGCCTGACCGCGCAGCTGGGTGGCGCCCGCGTCTACTTCAAGCGCGATGAGCTCAACCATACCGGGGCGCACAAAATCAACAACTGCATGGGCCAGATCCTGCTCGCCCGGCGCATGGGCATGACCCGCATCATCGCCGAGACCGGCGCCGGCCAGCACGGGGTGGCGACGGCCACCGTCTGCGCCCTTTTTGGCCTGCCCTGCGTGGTCTACATGGGCGAGACCGACGTCCAGCGCCAAGCGCCCAACGTCTTTCGCATGAAGCTCCTGGGCGCCGAGGTGCGGCCCGTCACCTCCGGCGCCGGCACCCTCAAGGACGCCATGAACGAGGCGCTTCGCGACTGGGTGGCCAACGTCCACGACACCTACTACCTGATCGGCACGGTCGCCGGGCCCCATCCCTATCCGGCCATGGTGCGCGACTTCCAGTCGGTGATCGGCGAGGAGACCCGCCAGCAGATTCACGAAGCGGAGGGCCGCCTGCCAGACACCCTGGTGGCGGCCATTGGCGGCGGCTCCAACGCCATGGGCCTGTTCCACCCGTTCCTCGACGATCCGGACGTGCGCATGGTTGGGGTCGAGGCCGCCGGCGAGGGGGTGGACACGCCACGCCACGCCGCCTCGCTTACCGGCGGCCGGCCCGGCGTGCTGCACGGTAACCGTACCTATCTGCTGCAGGACGCCGACGGCCAGATCGAGGAGGCCCATTCCATCTCCGCCGGACTCGACTACCCCGGGGTCGGGCCGGAACACTCCTGGCTGCGGGATTCAGGGCGGGTGGACTACGTCTCCATCACCGACGACGAGGCCCTGGAGGCGTTCAAGCTCAGCACCCGGCTGGAAGGCATCATCCCGGCGTTGGAGCCGGCCCATGCCCTGGCCCACGTGGCGTGCATCGCGCCGAAGCTGCCCAAGGACCACCTGATCGTCATGAACATGTGCGGGCGCGGCGACAAGGATGTGTTCACCGTCGCCGAACGGTTCGGGGTCGAACTGTGAGGGGGGGATCGCGCCCCTCCGACGTGGACGGCAACTCATGACCGGCGGCTCCCGCATCGCCAGGCGCTTCGCGGCCCTGAAGGCCGAGGGCCGCGCCGGTCTGGTTACCTTCGTCACCGCCGGCGATCCGGATCGGGAGACCTCGAAGGCCATCTTCCACGCCCTGCCCGAGGCCGGCGCCGATGTGATTGAACTGGGTGTTCCGTTCAGCGACCCCATGGCCGACGGGCCATCGGTGCAGGAAAGCTCCCTGCGGGCGTTGCGGAACGGGCATACGGTAAAGGCGACCCTCGACATGGTACGGGAGTTCCGGGGCACCGACGACGACACCCCCGTGGTGCTGATGGGTTATTACAACCCGATCTATTCCCATGGCACCGAGGCCTTCACCCGGGACGCGGCCGCCGCTGGCGTCGACGGCTTGATCGTGGTCGACCTGCCGCCGGAGGAAGCCGAGGAACTGGCATCCCCGGCGCGGGCGGCCGGCCTGGACCTGATCTTCCTCGCCGCGCCAACCACCGATGACGAACGCCTGTCCCAGGTGGCCCGCGACGTGAGTGGGTTTCTCTACTACGTCTCCATCACCGGCATCACCGGAACCCGATCGGCGGCCGTCGACGACGTGGCCCAGGCGGTGGCGCGCATTCGCCGTCATGTGTCCATACCCATTGCCGTCGGCTTCGGCATCCGGACGCCGGAGCAGGCGGCCGAGATCGCGCGGATCGCCGATGCGGCGGTGGTCGGCTCGGCTCTGACCGACGCGGTGGGCGACAACCTGGACGACGCCGGCCAGCCAAAACCGGGATGCGCCGACGCCGTCACCGCCCTGGTCAAGGCGCTGGCGGAAAGGATGCGCGGCGCGCGCGGCGGCGCGGCGGCATGAACTGGCTCACCAACTTCGTCCGTCCGAAGCTGCGCGAACTGGTCGGCCAGCGGGAGATTCCCGACAACCTGTGGGACAAGTGCACCAGTTGCGGCGAGATGATCTTCCACCGCGAGCTGGAAGCGGCAAATCGGGTCTGTCCCCATTGCGGCCACCACATGCGCCTGACGGCGGAGCAGCGACTGGCCATGCTGTTCGACGACGAGACCTTCCAGACCATCGAGCTTCCCAAGGTCGCGGTAGACCCCCTGAAGTTCCGCGACGGCAAGCGCTATACGGACCGCCTGAAGGATGCCCAGAACACAACCGGCGACGACGCCCTGGTGGTGGCCCACGGCACCATGGGCGGCATGGCCGTGGTCGTGGCGGCCTTGGACTTCCGGTTCATGGGCGGCTCCATGGGGATCGCGGTGGGCGAGGGCTTTCTGGCGGCAGCGCGCCTGGCGGTGATGCAGGACGCCCCCCTGATCGCGGTCACGTCGTCGGGTGGGGCACGCATGCAGGAAGGCATCCTGTCCCTGATGCAGATGGCCCGCACCACCATCGGCGTCGAGATGGTCAAGGAAGCGGGGCTGCCCTACATCGTCGTTCTGGCCGATCCCACCACCGGTGGCGTCTCCGCGTCCTTCGCCATGCTCGGCGACATCGCCATCGCCGAACCCGGGGCGGTGATCGGCTTCGCCGGGGCCCGGGTGATCGAGCAGACCATACGCGAATCCCTGCCCGAAGGGTTTCAGCGGGCCGAATACCTTCGCGACCATGGAATGGTGGATATGGTGGTCCGCCGACAGGAGTTGCGCCAGACCCTGATCCGCATCCTCGGGCTCATTCGTCACCCGGGTCCATCCGCCGAGGTCGTCCCCTTGCCCGAAGACGATCCGGAGACGGGCGCCGCGGCGGCGGCGTCCGAAGAGGAGAGCCGTGGCGCGTCACCCCCGGTCGAATAGGGCCGGTCCTCGGAACGGGACCGAAAGCAAGGAACCGGTCCTTCCCTCGAGTGCCATCCTCGAACGGCTGACCCGCCTCCATCCCAGGGTGATCGACCTGACCCTGGGACGGGTGGAACGGCTGCTCGCCCGGCTGGGTCATCCCGAGCGCGCTCTGCCGCCGGTGGTTAACGTGGCGGGCACCAACGGCAAGGGCTCGGTCATCGCCTTCCTGCGCGCCATCCTGGAAGCGGCGGGCCAGCGGGTGCACGTGGCCACCTCGCCCCATCTGGTGCGGTTCAACGAACGCATTCGTCTGGCCGGCGCGGTGATCGACGACGCAACCCTTTCCGCGTTGCTGGAGGAATGCGAGGTCGCCAACGACGGCGCGACCATCACCTTCTTCGAGATCACCATGGCCGCGGCTTTCCTGGGCTTTGCCCGCACAACCGCCGACTGGGTGCTGCTGGAAGTGGGCCTGGGTGGCCGGCTCGATGCCACCAATGTGGTCGCGCGGCCGGCGCTGACGGCGATCACGCCGGTGTCCCTGGACCATCAGCACTATCTGGGCGACACCTTGTCCGCCATCGGGTTCGAGAAAGCGGGCATCCTCAAGCCCGGCGTGACCTGCGTTCTGGCCCGCCAGGCATCGGAGGCCGACCGGGTCATCCGCGCCCGGGCGGCCGAGGTGGGGGCGGAGATTATCGCCGAGGGCGTGGACTGGTCAGCCGGGAAGACTGCCGGCGGCCTTCGCTTCCAATTCGACGGGAAGACATTCGATTTACCCGACCCGGCCTTGGTCGGAGCGCATCAGGTCCAGAACGCCGGCCATGCCTTGGCCTGCGCCCGATTGCTGCCCGGGCCCCCCTTGCCGGACGCGGCGCTGGCCCAGGGTCTGGTCGACGTCGACTGGCCGGGCCGGCTACAGCGCCTGACTCGCGGGCCCATCGCTGAATCCCTGCCCCCCGGGTGGGAGCTGTGGCTCGACGGCGGCCATAATCCGGCCGCCGGCCGGGCCCTCGCGGACCAGGCCCGGTTGTGGTCCGACCGGCCCCTGGACTTGGTCCTCGGCATGCTGAACAACCGGGATCCCCGGGAATTCATGGCGCCACTCGCCCCCATGGCGCGGTCGGTCCAGGCCGTCCCCATTCCCGGTTCGCCCAACGCCCACCCGCCGGAAGCCATTGCCGCGTCCCTCGCCGGCCTGGTTTCAATAGTGGGCACCGCCATCTCTGTAGGCGCGGCGGTTCAGTCGCTGGTGCAAGAGGGCAGCTCGCCGGGCCGCATTCTGGTGTGCGGGTCCTTGTATTTGATCGGCTCGGTCCTCGCGCTGGGGAACGAATGACGGCGGCGCGCGGATGATGCGGGCCGGTCTGAGACCGGCCCCTACGCGTTTGAAATCGTTGGCGTAGGGGCGGGTCTCAGACCCGCCCGTCCTCCAGCCCCATCAGGGAGCGGGCGAAGTCGCGGGCGGCGAAGGGGCGCAGATCGTCGATGCCCTCGCCGACACCGATGGCGTGGACCGGTAGGCCGAAGCGTTCGGCCAGGGCCACCAGCACCCCGCCCCGGGCGGTGCCGTCCAGCTTGGTGACCACCAACCCGCTGACCGAAACCATGTCGCGGAAAATCTCCACCTGGCTATGGGCGTTCTGGCCGACCGTGGCGTCGAGCACCAGCAGGCAATCGTGGGGGGCGTCGGGGTCGATCTTCTTCAGCACCCGCACCATCTTCTTCAGTTCGTCCATGAGGCCAGCCTTGTTTTGCAGGCGTCCGGCGGTGTCGATCAGCAGAACATCGGCATCCTCGGCGCGCGCCTTCTCCAGGGCGGCGTAGGCGAGCCCGGCGGCGTCGGCCCCGGTATTTCCCGCCACCACCGGGCAGCCCGACCGTTGGCCCCAGATTTGAAGCTGTTCGATGGCGGCGGCGCGGTAGGTATCGCCGGCGGCCAGGACCACGGTGCGGCCCTGGGCCCGTTGGGCGGCGGCCAGTTTGCCGATGGTGGTGGTTTTGCCGCCGCCATTGACCCCGCAAACCAGGATCACGTGGGGCCGGTGCGACGGGTCGATGGTCAGGGGAAGGGCCACCGGTTCCAGGATCGCCGTGATTTCCTCGGCCAGGGCGGCGCGGACTTCCTCGGGCGAAATCTCCTTGTCGAAACGGGTCTTGGCCAGGGATTGGCTGAGGCGGTGGGCGGCACCGACGCCCAGGTCGGCGGTAATGAGCAACTCTTCCAGCGCTTCGAGGGCCGAGTCGTCCAGGCGCCTGCCGGTGACCAGGCCCGCGATGCCGTCGCTCAGTCGCGACGCGCTGCGCCCGAGGCCCACCTTCAGGCGGCCGAACCAGCCCTTGGGTTCGGGGTCTTCGCCGGCGGCCTCCCTCACGCCGCGACCCGGGCGAGGAGGGTTCCCTCGGCGACGCCGGTCAGGCGGGCGGGAACGATGTGGCCCGGCGCGGCCGGTGCATCCAGGCGCACCGGCGCATAGTGCGGCGTGCGTCCCCTGTCGTCCCGTTCCACCAGCACGGTCGTCGCCGCACCCACCTGTTCATGCAGATAGGCGGTCAAGGCCGCGTTGCCGGCGGACCGCAAGCGCGCCGCGCGTTGCCGACGAACCCCGGCGGGTACTTGGGGCATGCGGGCGGCGGCGGTCCCCGGCCGGGGCGAATAGGGAAAGACGTGCAGATAGGTGAGCCCCAGATCGTGGACGAAGGCCAGCGTATTGTCGAACATAGCGTCGGTCTCGGTGGGGAAGCCGGCGATCACGTCGGCGCCGAAGACGACGTCGGGGCGCGCCGCCCGGGCGCGGGCGCACAGCGCCGCCACGTCGGCCCGGGCGTGACGCCGCCGCATACGCTTGAGCACCATGTCGTCGCCCGCCTGCAGGGACAGATGCAGATGGGGCATCAATCGCGGCTGGTCCGCCAGCAGGGCGATGACGTCGTCGTCGACGGCCGCCGGGTCCACCGTCGACAGGCGCAGGCGCTCAAGGTCCGGCACCGAAGTGAGAACATGCAGGGCGAGGGCGCCCAGGCTCATCTTGTGATCAAGGTCGTTGCCGTAGGAGCAGATGTCGACGCCGGTCAGCACAGCCTCCCGGTAGCCGCCGGAAACAAGGGTCCGCACCCGCTCCACCACCACCTCGGCGGGCACGCCGCGGTTGGGGCCCCTCACCGAGGGAATGACGCAGAAGGTGCAGCGATGGTCGCAGCCCTGCTGGATCTCGACGAAGGCTCGCGCCCGGCCGTCGAAGCCGTGGACCAGGTGGCCGGCGGTCTCCCGCACCCGGGCGATGTCGCCCACGGAGGCGGTTGGGGCACCGTCGTCGAACAGGGTGCCGGCGCGCCAGGTCGCGGGGTCCATCTTTTCGGCGTTGCCCAGCACCCGGTCCACCTGCGCCATGGCGGCAAAGGTCTCCGGCGTCCGCTGAGCCGCGCAGCCGGTGACGACGATGCGGGAACGCGGATGCTCGCGCTTCAGGCGGCGGATGGCCTGGCGGGCCTGGCGCTCCGCCTCGGCGGTGACGGTGCAGGTGTTGACGACGATGGTGTCGTTCAGGCCAGCGGCGTCGGCGTGGGCTCGGATCACTTCGGATTCGAAGGCGTTCAAACGGCAGCCGAAGGTGACGACGCGGGCAGCCATTAGGCCGCCGTGGTCAGCAGCGACGGGTCCAGCGTCCCGTGGAAGCTCACCGCCGCCGGGCCAGCCATTTCCACGTGTCCGTCTTCCCGCCAGACGATGCGCAAGGCGCCGCCGTCCAGCAGGACCTCGGCATCGCGCTCCGCGAGGCCGCGGCGGTGGGCGGCGACCAGGGCGGCGCAAGCCCCCGACCCGCAGGCCCGGGTCAAACCCACGCCCCGCTCCCACACCCTGAGCCGGATGCGGTCCCGGGCCAACACCTGGGCGGCGCCCACATTGGTCCGCCGCGGGAACATGGGGTGATGCTCCAGCTCCCGGCCGTGGGTCTCCAGGGGCGCCGCCTCGGCGTCGTCGACCAGGAACACGGCGTGGGGATTGCCCACGTTGACCGCCACCGGATCGGCGAAGGGGCCGACGGCGACGCCCACGTGAAGGGTGTCCCGTTCTTCCGCCAGGGGAATGTCCCGCCACCCCAGGCGCACGGGGCCCATGTCGACGGTGACCAGGCCGTCGGCTTCGCGGCGGGTCGGCAACAGGCCGGCCACGGTCTCGACGACCAATCGCTTCTCGCCGCGCGCCGCCATCAGATGGGCGGCGACGCAGCGGGTGGCGTTGCCGCAGGCCTCCGCTTCGCCGCCGTCGGCGTTGTAGATGCCCATGAAAAGGTCGGCGCCGGCCTGGCGCGGGGGCTCGAGCAGGATCAACTGATCGCAGCCCACCCCAGACCGCCGGTCGGCGATGGTGCGGGCCAGGGGTCCGGTCAAGTTCAGCGGCGCCTCGCGCGTGTCGATCACGACGAAGTCGTTGCCGAGCCCGTGCATCTTGATGAAGGCTATATCGTTCATGACCGGCCTAATATGGCAAGGACGGCTCCGAAGTCCACAGGATCGGTGCGGGCGCCTATCGGTTCGCGGCCAGGAAGGCGGTCATGTGGTGGCCCGCCTGGTCGGGTTCGTAGACGGTGTCCCGGCCCACCGGGCAGGCACGGCGGGCGCGGCAACCGAGGCCGAGACAGTCGGCGCCGGCCGGGCTTGCGATGTGGTCGATACAGACCGGCACGTCGTAGCGTCCGGGCGCCGGGAAGGCGCCGACCGGGCACGCAGACAGGCACGGCTTGTCGGCGCAGTCGTCGCAGGGGCTGATACGCGCATCGAAATTTGGCAGGAGCAGGCGCTCGGCGAAGGCCAGCGCCCCCCGGTAGGCATGCCACAGGCCATGGTCGGGATTGATCAGGGGGCCGATGGGCGACGGATGCACGGCCTCCGCCTTCATGGCCCAACGCTGAAATGGCCAGTAGGGGGGACCGTCGAAGGGAAACAGCGCCGTGGCGCCCAGCGCGTTCGCCACGTCCGTGATCACCCGTCGGCTCCAGGCGTTCAAGGGATCGGGCTCGTCCCGCCGCGCCCACGCGAAGACCCGCCACATCGCCGGTCCGGCGTTGCCCACCATCAGCACGGTTGCCTTTTCGTCCGGAACTTCGTCTCCGGGAACTGGGTGAAAGCCGCCGCGCAGGATCAAGCCGTGAGGCTGCAGCAGCCGTGTTGCCTCCGCACAGAGGGTTGCAGGGAGAGCCAAGTCTTTCTAGCCTCCTGCCTGATCGGCATGACGCGTAGGGGATCGGTCCCGGTGGAACACTTCACAACCTCCAATCTAGTGATCTTCGCCGCCCTGGTGGTGCCGGGATTTCTTTCCATGAAGGTATTTTCTCTGTTCCATCCTCGAGACCGGGTCAGGCTGAAGGACGATCTTCTGGAAGCCGTTGCCTTCGGCATCGTGAATTTCGCGCTGCTCTCTTGGCCCATTGCGCGTCTGGCAGAGCCCGGATTCTCTACGACTAACCCGTTCCAGGCCTATTTTCTGATTGTCGTCGTCTTTTTCGTTGCTCCGGTTTTGTGGCCCGTGGTCCTCAATGTGTTCCTGAACTGGCTGTCTGCACGACGCATCATCCTCGAGCGCAGCCAAACCGCGTGGGACAACTTTTTCCTGCGGCGCGAGGTATGTTGGGTCCTGGTGCACCTTGGTGATGGCCGAAGAATCGGCGGATGGTTTGGCGAGAACTCCTATGCCAGCCTTTATCCGGATTCCGGTCACTTGTACTTGGAACAGCTCTGGCGGTTGGACGATCAAGGCGCATTCCTCGAGGCCGTTGAAGGCTCTCAGGGGATTGTTCTGCGGCCGGACGACTATCATATGATCGAGATGTTCAAAGCGTAAGGAGCAGGTGAAATGTCGGGGGATTCGCAGCGGACCCAACTGGGTGTTCATCCGAAGGAGACGCGGACACCACTGGTCGAAAAAGGCGGCGTCTCACCGATCAAGGGTTCTTCGAAGGACCGCGTCCCGCCCAAGGGGTCCGGCGTGCCCAAGGCCAATGGGCCGGCGGATGGTGACTCGGGCACCAATAGCGACGATCATGGGAACAGCGGCTAGCCGCCGCCAGAGTTGCCTCTTCCCTTGACCTTTCCAGCCGGGGCAACGTATTAGTCCGCCTCTGGTTGCAGAATTGCGACGCTACCGATGCCCCGAGGGGCACCGCCAGTCCGCGAGTATCGCGCACTGGCGCGAAACCGTTTGGAACGGGAGTTGTTGGGCAAGCCATGTTCGAGTCGCTGTCGGGACGGCTGAACGAGATCTTCGAGCGCCTGGGCAAGCGCGGCGCGCTCTCGGAGTCCGACGTCGCCGAGGCCCTGCGCGAGGTGCGGGTGGCGCTCCTGGAAGCCGACGTCGCCCTGCCGGTGGTCAAGTCTTTCATCGATGGGGTGCGCCAGAAGGCGGTCGGCCAGGAAGTTCTGCGCAGCGTCACTCCCGCCCAGATGGTGATCAAGGTGGTCCACGATCACCTGGTGGAGACCCTGGGCCCCGAACCGGCCGACATCAATATCGGCGGCGAACCGCCCTCGGCCATCCTGATGGTCGGCCTGCAGGGGTCGGGCAAGACCACCACCGCGGCCAAGCTGGCCCTGCGACTGAAGAATCGGCAGCGCAAGAAGGTCCTGCTTGCTTCCCTCGACGTCTATCGCCCGGCGGCCCAGCAGCAGCTTCAGGTGCTGGGCGCGCAGGCGGACGTGCCCGTGCTCAATATCGTCCTCGGCGAACAGCCCGTCGCCATCTGCCGCCGCGCCATGCAGACCGGGCGCCTGGAAGCCTATGACGTGGTCGTGCTGGACACTTCCGGCCGGCTGCATATCGATCAGCCCATGATGGCCGAGGTGGCGGCAGTCCGCGACGCGGCCCGGCCCACCGAGACCCTGCTGGTGGCCGACGCCATGACCGGCCAGGACGCGGTGACCCTGGCCCGGGATTTTCACGACAAGATCGGTATCAGCGGAATCGCGCTGACCCGCGCCGATGGCGATGCCCGGGGCGGCGCCGCGCTCTCCATGCGGGCCGTCACGGGTCAACCGCTGAAGCTGCTGGGCACCGGCGAAAAACTGGATGCCCTCGAAGCCTTCGATGCCAATCGGATCGCCGGCCGCATCCTCGGCATGGGCGACGTGGTCGGTCTGGTGGAACGGGCCCAGGACGTGGTCGGCCAGGAAGACGCCGAGAAGATGGCCGCCCGCATGATGAAGGGCCAGTTCACCCTCGACGACCTGGCCCAGCAATTGAGCCAGATCCGGCGCATGGGCAGCGTCGAGGGTCTGCTCGGCATGCTGCCCGGTATCGCCAAGGTCAAGAAGCAGATTTCCCAGCACAACATCGACGACAGGATGATCGCCCGCCAGCAGGCGATCATCCAATCCATGACGCCCACGGAACGGCGCAATCCCAAGGTTCTCAATGGCTCGCGGCGGCGGCGCATCGCGTCGGGGTCGGGAACCACGGTGCAGGATGTCAATCGCCTGCTCAAGCAGCACAAACAGATGAGCGGCATGGTCAAGAAGATGGGCAAGATGGGCAAAGGCGGAATGCCCGGCGGGCGCATGCCGCCCGGGATGATGCCGCCCTTTCCCATGGGCCGCTGAATCGGCCGCCGCCCGCACGAAATCGCAAACCCCCTGACGCGGAGATCATAGAAAGCCATGAGCGTGAGAATTCGCCTTTCCCGAGGCGGCGCCAAGAAGCGCCCCTACTATCGGATCGTCATCGCCGATTCCCGCAGTCCGCGGGACGGCCGCTTCATCGAGCGCATCGGCAGCTACAACCCGATGCTGGCCAAGGACCATCCCGAGCGGGTGATGATCAACGAGGAGCGGGCCCGCCACTGGCTGGGCGTCGGCGCCCTGCCCAGCGATCGGGTCGCCCGCTTCCTGGCCATGAACGGTCTGGGGGACAAGCCGGCCATTCCGGAACAGACCAAGAAGAACCAGCCCAAGGCCAAGGCGATCGAGCGCATGAAGGCGGCCGAGGAAGCGAGCAAGGCCGCGGCCGCCGCGCCCGCCCCGGAGCCGGAGCCGGAGCCGGTCGAAGAGGCGGCACCGGTCGAAGAGGCGGCACCGGCCGAAGAGGCGGTCGAAGAGGCGGCACCGGCCGAAGAGGCGCCGGCGGAAGAGGTCGTCGCGGAAGGGCCGTCTACGGAAGAAGCGCCAGCTAAAGCGGCACCGGCGGAAGAAGTCGCCGTGGAAGAGCCACCAGCGGAAGAGGCGGCCACTGAAGAGGCGCCTGCGGAAGAGGCGGCCACTGAAGAGGCGCCTGCGGAGGAGGCTCCTGCGGAAGAAGCGCCGGCGGACGAGATCACGGCGGAAAAGGATAAGAAACCCGAATAAATCCTCCGCCACCCAATAACCTTGATGACCGACCATGGGATCTTCCCCCCACCATGCGCCGCGCCCCGATCTTTTGTGCGTGGGTGTGATCACCGGCCCCCGGGGGCTGCGGGGCGATGTGCGGCTGCTCAGCTACACGGCGGATCCGGAAGCGGTGACGACCTATGGGCCATTGACCGATGAGTCCGGGGACCGCGTCTACTCCCTGCGAGTTGTCGGGCATCACAAGGACCGGCTGATCGCACGCATCGAGGGGGTGGAGGACCGTACGGCGGCGGAGGCGCTGACCAATACCCGCCTCTACATGCCCCGCGACCGCCTGCCCGAACCGGACCGTAACGAGTACTATCACGCCGATCTCCTGGGCTTGGAGGCGGTGCGGGACGACGGAACGCTCATGGGCCGGGTTCGCGCGGTCCACGACTTCGGCGCCGGTGACCTGATCGAGATCGAGGATTCCTGGGGACGCACGGCAATGGTGCCCTTTTCCCACGCGGTGGTGCCGGTGGTGGAGGTGCCGGCCGGTCGGTTGGTGGTACGACCACCCGCAGGCCTGCTGCCGGATGGGTTCGCCGAGCCTCCGACCGGCGATGAGAGCGAGGACAACGGCGCCCCGGTTCACCGGGAGACCGGGCGGTGACCGAGAAACGCTCGCTTCCCTGGACCGCGCGGGTCCTGACCCTCTGTCCGGAGATGTTTCCGGGGCCGCTCGGCTTGTCCCTGGCGGGTCGCGGTCTCGAAATGGGCCGATGGGTGCTGGAAACGGTAGACATTCGCGAATTCGCGCGCGATAAACACCGCTCCGTCGACGATGCGCCTTTCGGCGGCGGACCGGGCATGGTGATGCGGCCCGACGTGGTCGACGCGGCGATTGCGTCGGTCGTGGACGGCCCGCCGGGCGGCCCGCTCCTTTACCTCACGCCGCGAGGCCAGCCGCTGACCCAGGCCTGGGTGCGGGACCTCGCCGCCGGGGATGGGATGGTTCTTTTGTGCGGTCGTTTCGAGGGCGTGGACGAGCGGGTCCTCGAAGCACGGTCGGCGCGGCCGTGCAGCCTGGGCGATTTCGTGCTGTCGGGCGGGGAGCCGGCGGCCATCGCCCTGATCGATGCCTGCGTTCGCCTGCTGCCCGGTGTCGTCGGGGCCGAGGAATCGTTGGCGGAGGAAAGTTTCGAGTCGGGGCTGCTGGAGTATCCCCACTACACCAGGCCCCGGGAGTGGCGGGGCCGACGGGTTCCGGAAGTCCTCCTATCGGGGGACCACGGGCGCATCCGGGCGTCGCGGCGGGCCTGGGCCGAAGATGTCACCCGGAAACGTCGGCCGGATTTATGGGCCCGGTATCGGGATTTGGATGCGGAATGCGCCGGCCCCGCGGGCCGGCCCGAAAAGAAGAAAGGTGGTACGTCATGAACGTTATCCAAACCTTGGAAAAGGAGCAGGCCGAGAAGCTTGCCGCCACGCGGCCGGTACCCGAATTCGCCCCTGGCGACTCCGTGCGGGTAAGTGTGAAGGTCGTCGAAGGAACGCGGGAACGGTTCCAGGCGTTCGAGGGCGTCTGCATCGCCCGTCGCAATCGGGGTCTCAACTCGTCGTTCACCATTCGCAAGATCTCCTATGGGGAAGGCGTGGAGCGGGTGTTTCCCCTCTATTCGCCGTCCATTGCCGGCATCGAAGTGGTGCGCCGCGGCGACGTCCGGCGGGCCAAGCTCTATTACTTGCGGGGTCTGTCCGGTAAATCGGCGCGTATCGCCGAGAAGGCCGAAAGCCCGGCCGCCCGGGAGGCCCGCCTGGCCGCCAAGGCCGAAAAGCGGGCCGCCGGCCGCGAGGCCTCCGCCGCCGCCGTCAAGGCCGCGGCCAAGAAGGAATCATAGGCGACCCGACGCCCGAGCGGGGCCGCGGGAAGCCGCGGTAAGCCAGAGGAGGCCCGAGGGGGCCGCAAGAAGAGAGACCCGGCCCATGGCCAAGACCCTGTTCGACAAGATCTGGGAAAGCCACCTGGTGGACCATCAGGACGACGGCACCTGTCTTCTCTACGTCGATCGGCACCTGGTGCACGAAGTGACCAGTCCCCAGGCCTTCGAGGGGCTTCGCGTCGCGGGCCGCAAGGTCCGCCGCCCCGGCGCCACCTTGGCCGTGGCCGACCACAACGTGCCCACCACGGACCGCTCCGGCGGCATCGTGGAAGAGGAATCCCGCATCCAGGTGGAGGCCCTGGACCGCAACGCGGCCGACTTCGCCATCCCCTATTTCGACATGAACGACCGACGCCAGGGCATCGTCCATGTGATCGGGCCCGAACAGGGCTTCACCCTGCCCGGCGCCACGATCGTCTGCGGCGATTCCCATACCGCCACCCATGGGGCTTTCGGCGCGCTGGCCTTCGGCATCGGCACCTCCGAGGTGGAGCACGTGCTGGCCACCCAGACCCTGGTCCAGCAACCGGCCCAGAACATGCGGGTGAGCGTCGATGGAACGCTACCCTTCGGGGTTGGCTCCAAGGACCTGATCCTCGCCATCATCGGCAAGATCGGGACCGCCGGCGGCACCGGTCATGTGATCGAATACGCGGGCTCGACCATCCAGGCGCTGTCCATGGAAGGCCGCATGACGGTCTGCAACATGACCATCGAGGCGGGCGCCCGGGCCGGTCTGATCGCGCCCGACGAAACCACATTCGCCTATCTGGAAGGCCTGCCCATGGCGCCCCAGGGCAAGGATTGGGACGCCGCCGTCGCCTACTGGCGGACTCTGCCCACGGATGGGGGCGCGACCTTCGACAAGGAAGTCCGTCTGGATGCGGGGGATCTGGTACCGCAGATCACCTGGGGGACGAGCCCCGAGCAGGTAGTCCCCATCACCGGCCACGTGCCCGATCCGGCGGCGGAGACCGACGAGGGACGCCGTCAGGGGTTGGAGCGGGCCCTGGAATACATGGCGCTTCAACCCGGCACGCCCATGGAACAGGTGGCGGTGGACCGGGTGTTCATCGGCTCCTGCACCAACAGCCGCATCGAGGACCTGCGCGAAGCCGCCGCCGTGGCCAAGGGCCGCACAGTGGCCGAGAACGTGGGCGCCATGGTGGTCCCCGGTTCCGGCCTGGTGAAAACCCAGGCCGAGGCGGAGGGCCTGGACCGGGTCTTCCGGGAGGCCGGATTCGAATGGCGCGAACCGGGGTGTTCCATGTGCCTGGCCATGAACGCCGACCGGCTGGAGCCCGGCGAGCGCTGCGCGTCGACATCCAATCGAAACTTCGAAGGCCGCCAGGGACGCGGCGGACGGACTCACCTTGTCAGTCCGATCATGGCGGTCGCCGCGGCGGTGACGGGGCGGCTGTCCGACGTGCGCCGGTTGCTTGCCTAGCTTGAGGAACGGACGATGGAGAAATTCACCCAACTGACAGGCGTGGCGGCGCCGTTCCCCAAAGTCAACGTGGACACGGACCAGATCATCCCCAAGCAATTCCTCAAGACCATCAAGCGGACCGGCTTGGGCCAGTACCTGTTTTTTGACAGCCGCTACGCCGACGACGGGTCGGAGAAGCCGGACTTCGTGCTCAACCAGCCGGCCTACCGCGACGCCGCCATCCTGGTGTCCGGAGAGAACTTCGGCTGCGGGTCGTCCCGGGAACACGCGCCGTGGGCCCTACTGGATTTCGGCATCCGTTGCGTCATCGCGCCCAGCTTCGCCGACATCTTCTACAACAACTGCTTCAAGAACGGAGTCCTGCCCATCCACCTGCCCAAGGTCCAGGTGGAAGCGCTGATGGAGGATGCGCGGAACGGCGCCAACGCCACCATCACGGTGGACCTGGAGCGCCAGGAGATCGTGCGACCCGACGGCGGGCGCATTGCCTTCGAGGTGGACGCGTTCCGCAAGCACTGCCTGTTGAACGGCCTCGACGACATTGGGCTGACCACCCAGAAAACAGCGGCCATCGACGCCTTCGAAACCCGGCAGAAGTCCGCCCAGCCTTGGATCTACGCTTGAGCGGCTACGTCTTCTCCGAACCCGACACCGACATCAAGGAATAAACCATGACCACCAGCAAGAAGCTGTTGTTGCTGCCCGGCGACGGGATCGGCCCCGAGGTGATGTACGAAGTCCGCCAGGTCATCGACTGGATGGCCAAGGATCGCGGGATCACGTTCGACGTGACGGAAGGGCTTGTGGGCGGCGGCGCCATCGATGCCCATGGGGTGCCGCTCACCGACGAGACCCTGGCCGACGCCATGGCGGCGGACGCGGTGATCATGGGGGCCGTGGGTGGACCCAAATGGGACGGCGTGGCCTTCGACATCCGTCCCGAGGCGGGCATTCTAGGTCTGCGCAAGGGGATGGACCTGTTCGCCAACCTGCGGCCGGCGGTGGTGTTCGATGCCCTCGCCGATGCGTCCACCCTGAAACGCGAGGTGATCGAGGGCCTCGACATCATGTTCGTCCGCGAGCTGGTGGGCGGCATCTATTTCGGAGAGCCGCGGGGGATCGAGACCCTGCCCGACGGCACCCGGCGGGGCGTCAACACCCAGGTCTACACCACGCCCGAGATCCAGCGCATCGCCCGGGTGGCCTTCGAGCTGGCGGAACGGCGACAGGGCCGGGTGTGCTCGGTGGAGAAGGCCAACGTGATGGAAAGCGGTCTGTTGTGGCGCCAGGAAGTGCAGAAGATCCACGACGATGAATTCCCCGGCGTGGACCTGAGCCACATGTACGCCGACAACTGCGCCATGCAGTTGATCCGCGAGCCCAAGCAGTTCGACGTCATCCTCGCCGACAATTTGTTTGGCGACATCCTGTCCGACGAGGCGGCCATGATGACGGGATCGCTCGGCATGCTGCCTTCGGCGAGCCTCGGCGCGGCGGATGCCTCGGGGCGGCGGCGGGCGCTGTTCGAGCCGGTGCACGGCAGCGCCCCGGATATCGCCGGCACGGGTTTGGCCAATCCGGTGGCGATGCTGCTCAGCTTCGCCATGGCGCTTCGCTATTCGTTCGACCTAGCGGAAGAGGCGGACCTGATCGAGGGGGCCATTCGCCAGGTGCTGCAAGGCGGCCTGCGCACGGCGGACATCATGCAGCCGGGCAAGGCGAAAGTGTCGACCACCGTGATGGGTGAATCCATTCTCAGGGAACTGGACAAGGTGCCGGCCTGACCGTTGTTGGCCGGCTTCGCAGGAGAATCGCGATGAGCTACTCCCCCAGCTTCAACGTCGCCGTGGTCGGCGCCACGGGCAACGTCGGCCGGGAACTTCTGAACGTCTTGGCGGAACGGGACTTCCCCGCCGCGGCGGTGACGGCGCTTGCATCGGAGCGGTCCGTGGGGCGGGAGCTTTCCTACGGCGACGACAAGGTCCTCACGGTGCGGAGTCTCGATGGCTTCGACTTCGCCGGAACCGACATCGTCCTGTCGTCGCCCGGCGCCAAGGTCTCGGAAGTCTTCGTGCCCAAGGCCGTCGCCGCCGGCGCCGTGGTCATCGACAATACGTCGCGCTTTCGCATGGAGCCCGACGTCCCTTTGGTGGTGCCGGAGGTAAATTCCCAGGCCATCGCCGGCTATGCCAAACGCAACATCATCGCCAATCCCAACTGCTCCACCATTCAGCTGGTGGTGGCCCTGAAGCCCCTCCATGACATCGGCCGCATCAAGCGGGTGGTGGTTTCCACCTACCAGTCGACCTCCGGTGCCGGCAAGGCGGCCATGGACGAGTTGTTCAACCAAACCCGCGGAATTTACGTCAACGAGCCACCGCACAAACATATGCAAGAGTTCCCCAAGCAGATCGCCTTCAACGCCATTCCCCATGTGGACACCTTCATGGACGACGGCGCCACGAAGGAGGAATGGAAGATGGCCGTCGAGACCCGCAAGATCATGGGGCCCGACATCAAGGTCGCGGCCACCTGCGTGCGCATACCGACATTCGTCGGCCACGGCGAGGCGGTGAACGTGGAGTTCGCCAGGCCCGTCTCGGTCGAGGAGGCCCGCAAGGCGCTGAAACAGGCGCCCGGGGTGACGGTCGTCGACTACCGGGTCGACGAGGGCTATGTGACGCCCGTGGAGTGCGCCGGCGAGGACCCGGTCTACATTAGCCGACTGCGCTTCGACCCCACGGTCAAGCACGGGCTCAGCCTCTGGGTCTGCGCCGACAATCTGCGCAAGGGCGCCGCCCTCAACACGGTGCAGATCGCCGAGGAATTGGTGCGAAGCCACATGCGGAAGGCGGCCTGAACTTTCCTCAGAAGAGCGCTTGCGCCAAAAACGGACGCGGCGGCGTCACCAGGGCGTCCTGGGAAGCGACCAGCCGCAGTTCCGCCGCGCCCGCCTTGGCTGTCGCCGCGGCGACGGCGTGCACGGCCGCCACCGCGACTTCCACCGCCGCGACCGGATCTACGCCCCGTACCATGTGCCCCAGCAGCAGGGCGGCCAGCAGGTCGCCGGTGCCCTTGGCAACCGTGTCTTCCCTGGGGACGCTGACGAGATGGCCTCCGCTTTCGTCCACCGCCAGGACGCCAATCTCACCCGCCGGCGCTATTGGGGGCGGCACGGAGGTGACGACCACGAGGCGCGGCCCACGGGACCGCAATGCCGACGCCGCCGCCTGGATATGGGCCGCGGAATCCACCGGCAGGCCGGTCAGGTAGCCCAACTCGAACAGATTGGGCGTGACGACGTCCGCCGTGGGAATCAGCTTGTCGCGGACCTTTGTGGCCTGCGCTTCGGCGACGTAGAGGCCTTTGTCCCCGTCTCCCAGGACCGGATCGCAGCAATAAAGCACCGTCGGACTGGCGTCCCGCACGATCCTCACGGTGCGGACGACCGCGTCCCCTGTCTCCGGCCTGCCCAGGTAGCCCGACAAGATACCCTGGCAGCGGGTGAAAGCGCCGCGGCGCCCGAGGCCCGAGATCAGGTCGTCAACGATCTCCGGGTCTACGACCCGTCCCCCCACGTCCCCATAGCCCGCGTGGTTGGAGAACAAGACGGTCGCCACGGGCCAGACGTCAAGACCCAGTCGCCGCAAGGCGAATACGGCGGCGCCGTTGCCCACATGCCCATAGGCCACCGAGGAATTGATGGCGAGAATGCCCATGGCCAGAGACTACCGCCCCGACAAATGTGAAACAAAGCAATGTTGAGAGGTATACAGTCCTATGGACGTGCTTTATCTCCTAGTGTTGCGATTCTAACATTTGGTTCCTGAGCCCGGGGGTGAAGGTCGCAGTTTGCGTAGATTTAATGGGAACGAAATGTCTCGATCGGAACACTAGTCTGAGGATTCGCGACCTGATATGAACGGGCCGTGAAATGAAGAAGAGGCGTCAGGGGCGGGGGTCCTGGGATTCCCGCGCCGGGCCGCCGAAGCGGCCACGCCTGACGCCTCTTGGAGCCGGCCAAAGCTCCGCGCCCGCGGCTGCACACTGTCGATATCGGCCTGGACCGCGTGTGCCCTGGGCAGAGAACGGCGCGGTCGACGATCCGCCGACGGGGTCGATCTGCCGCGGCGAGCCGCGGTCATCGAACCCCCAACCGACACACCGGTGGATGGCCCCGGGTGGTGTCTTCGGATCCCGCCATGGGCCGGCCCCAGGGAGGGTCGGCCCGGGCCCACTGGGAATCACCGGGGCGTCTTGCAACCACACCCCGCGGTTCCCGGGCCGCGCGCGAACCGTTCACGCCTCGGTCGACGGCCCTGGGATCCACCACCGTCACCGTGAAGAGGCGCCGGATGAGATCACAACGCTGCCGACCTTGGTATGTGGCGGTCGCCTTTCGGATACCGTCGCGAACATTGCGACGGACCCCCACGGCGTCAACCTGATTGGCCACCAAGGCCATCCGTTCCGGTCCGACGCATCCGCGGTAGCAACGCCACCAAAACGCGACGCGCATCGACAGAAAACGCCGGAAGCACGCTGCCGCGTGCACTGGGAAGTGTCAAAAACATGATGCCGGGCCGCAAGACCAAAAATGTTCTCGGGAAGCAGATTTCTGTGCATAAGGGTTCACTGTTCTTCTTTTCCATTCACAGGTTTTCCACACCCGGCGGGCGAATGGAGGGGGCACTCCGGCCAGGTGCCGGCGGCGGCGGGAAATTCAAGAAGCGGTGCAAGTGGTTACGCCGACTCCGTGGGCGCGGCGTTGGTGGTCCCCGTTGACAGTCCCGGGGTGAGGGGATAAACCGGAAGTCTTCTTTTAAGTCCTCGGCAGAGGCGTCTTCCATGGCCCAGCCCGCGCGGCCCCTGTCGCCGCACATCATGATTTATCGTCCGCAAATGACTTCCGTGCTGTCGATCACCCATCGGTTGGCCGGCGTGGCATTGGCCGGGGGCGCGCTGGTGCTGGCCTATTGGCTCAGTTCGGCGGCCTACGGGCCCGAAGCCTTCGATCGGGCGCAAGGGTTCATCGGTTCGTGGTTCGGCCGTCTTCTGCTGTTCGGCTGGACTTTTTGCCTGTTCTTCCACCTCTGCAACGGTCTCCGCCACTTGGTGTGGGACGTCGGATCGGGTCTGGAGCTCTCCCAACTGAAGGTGTCCGGCTTGCTGGTGATCGGGGCGGCGTTGGTCCTGACGGTGGCCGTCTGGATCGCCGGCTACGCCGCCCGAGGAGCCATGTGATGGACATGCGCACGCCGATGAGCCGGGTCCGGGGCCTGGGCGCGGCCGGCGAAGGGGTCGGCCATTGGTGGGCGCAGCGGCTGACCTCCATTGCCCTCGTGCCCTTGGTGCTGTGGTTCGTTTACGCGGCCGTCGGCCTGGTCGGCGCGGATCACGCGGCGTTCAAGGCCTTCCTCGGCGAGCATGGCAATGCCCTTCTGATGGTGTTGTTCGTCGCCGTGATGTTTCACCACGCCCAGCAGGGCCTGCAAGTGGTGATCGAAGACTACGTTCACCACGAAGGGGCCAAGGTGGCCAGCCTCGTCGCCGTCAAGTTCCTGGCCGTGTTGTGCGCCGCCTCGGCGATCCTCGCCGTCCTCCGCGTCGCCTTCGGCGCCTGACTCGTCCGCCATGGGAACGGAAGCCTGATGTCCGAGACCTATCCCATCACTGAACACCACCACGACGTGGTCGTGGTCGGCGCCGGCGGCGCCGGACTTCGGGCCGCCATGGGCTGCACGGCCGCGGGCCTGAAAACCGCCTGCATTACCAAGGTTTTCCCGACCCGCAGCCACACGGTGGCGGCCCAGGGCGGCATCGGGGCGGCGCTCGGCAACATGGAAGAGGACAACTGGCGGTGGCACATGTACGACACCGTCAAGGGCTCCGACTGGCTCGGTGACCAGGACGCCATCGAGTACATGTGCAAGCAAGGGCCCGAAGCCGTCTACGAATTGGAAAACTTCGGCGTCCCCTTCTCGCGCACCGCCGACGGGCGCATCTACCAGCGGCCCTTCGGCGGTCACATGAAGAACTTCGGCGAGGCTCCGGTGCAGCGCGCCTGCGCCGCCGCCGACCGCACCGGTCACGCCATCCTCCATACCCTCTATCAGCAGTCCTTGAAGCACGGCACCGACTTCTTCGTCGAGTATTTCGCCATCGACTTGCTCATGGATTCGGACGGCGCCTGCCGGGGCGTGGTCGCCTGGTGCCTGGACGACGGATCGATTCACGTGTTCCGCGGCAACATGACCATCCTGGCCACCGGCGGCTACGGGCGATCCTATTTTTCATGCACTTCGGCCCATACCTGCACCGGGGACGGCAATGGCATGGTGGCCCGCGCCGGCCTTCCATTGCAGGACATGGAGTTCGTCCAGTTCCACCCCACCGGCATATACGGCTCCGGCTGCCTGATCACCGAAGGGGCCCGCGGCGAGGGAGCCTATCTGACCAATTCCGAAGGCGAGCGTTTCATGGAACGCCACGCGCCCTCGGCCAAGGACCTGGCATCCCGCGACGTGGTCAGCCGGGCGATGACCATCGAGATCCGCGAAGGCCATGGCGTCGGGGCCGACAAGGATCACATTTTCCTGCACCTGGAACACCTTGGCGAGGCGGTCCTGCACGAAAGGCTGCCCGGCATCACCGAGACGGCGCGCATCTTTGCCGGCGTCGAAGCCACCAAGGAGCCGATCCCGGTCCTGCCCACGGTGCACTACAACATGGGCGGCATCCCGACCAACCATCACGGCCAGGTCATGGCGCCCCGGGACGGCGATGTGGACGCCACGTGTCCCGGCCTGATGGCGGTTGGCGAGGCGGCCTGCGTCTCGGTCCATGGGGCCAATCGCCTGGGCAGCAACTCGCTCCTCGACTTGGTCGTGTTCGGCCGCGCGGCGGGAGTGCGCTGCGCCGAGGTGGTCGAGGCCGGGGCTTCCCACGCGCCGCTGCCCGGGGACGTGGCGGACAAGGCGCTCGGCCGCCTCGACCGGTTGCGCAACGCGGCAGGGTCCCTGAAAACCGCTGAGATCCGCCTGGCCATGCAACGGACCATGCAGAGCAACGCCGCCGTCTTCCGCACCGCCGAGGTGCTGGACGAGGGCTGTCGAGAAATAGGTGGTGTGGCGGACTCCCTTGCCGACATTCAAGTCAACGACCGGACGATGATCTGGAACTCGGACTTGGTCGAGGCCCTCGAGCTGGAGAATCTGATCGATTGCGCCGTGCCGACGATCCATTCGGCCCAGGCCCGCCAGGAAAGCCGCGGCGCGCACGCCCGCGAGGATTTCCCGGACCGGGACGACGACGGCTGGATGAAGCACTCCCTCGCCTGGGTGGACGAAAAGCGCAAGGTGCGCCTCGATTACCGTCCGGTCCACGCCTACACGCTGACCAACGAGATCGAATACATCGAGCCCAAGGCCCGGGTTTACTAGGCGTCCGGAGGGACTTTCGCCCATGGTCGAGTTCACGCTACCCGCCAACTCCCAGGTCAAGCCGGGCCGAACCCACCCGGTAACGGCCGGCGCCAAGCGCCCCAAAAGGTTCGTCATCTATCGCTTCGATCCGGAAAGTGGCGACAACCCGTACCTGGATACCTACGAGATCGATCTGGACGACTGCGGGCCGATGGTCCTGGACGCGATGATCAAGATCAAGAACGAGATCGACACCACCCTGACCTTCCGCCGCTCCTGCCGGGAGGGGGTCTGCGGCTCCTGCGCCTTCAACATCGACGGCACCAATACCCTGGCCTGCACCAAGCCCATCGCCGAGGTGAAGGGGGACGTGAAGATCTATCCGCTTCCCCACATGCCGGTGATCAAGGATCTGGTGGCCGATCTCAGCGTCCCCTACGCCCAGTATGCCTCCATCGAGCCGTGGCTGAAATCGGACACCAAGCCGGCGGGGGGCGAACGCCTGCAAAGCCCCGAGGAACGGGCGAAGCTGGACGGCATGTGGGAATGCATCCTGTGCTTCTGCTGCCAGACGAGCTGTCCCAGCTATTGGTGGAACGGCGACCGCTACCTGGGCCCGGCCGTCCTGCTGCAGTCTTATCGCTGGATCGTCGACTCCCGGGACGAAGCGACGGGCGATCGCCTGGACTACGTGCAGGACCCCTTCCGGCTTTATCGTTGCCACACGATCATGAACTGTACGAACACCTGCCCCAAGAACCTCAATCCGGGCAAGGCCATCGCCGAGATCAAGAAGGCGCAGCTGGAACGGCGTTAGACCATTGGGTTGCGGTTCGCCTATCCATGGCCTTGGGTGCGTGAAGCGGGCCGGTCTCAGACCCGCCCCTACGAACAGTGCCGCGTAGGGGCGGGTCTCAGACCCGCCCGCCCCAAGGCGCAAGCACAACCAGAACCGGACTGATGGGAGTCATGGAAACACCGCCAGTGTTCCGTGACGCCCACCCTTGCCAAGAAGACGGAATCCGACATGACCGATGACAATCCTGACGCCCCAATCAAAGGCAATTCCGGCACCGCGGTGGATCAACCGCTGACCGACGACCGCTTCCGCTACGTGGTGTCCGACGGCATCGCCACCATCACCATCGACCGGGCGGCGAAGCTGAACGCGCTGCTGCCGGACATGATCCTGGAATTCAGCGATATCCTGGAGCGGGCGCGACGCGACCAGGCGGTGCGCTGCGTGGTGATCCGGGGCGACGGCAAGAGCTTCTGCGCCGGCGACGATCTGCACCCGGAAGATCGCTTCAAATACGGCCCGCCGGACATGCACACGCGCTTGAAGATGGGCTATCCGCGTTTGGTCAACGATATTCTGCAGTTGCGGAAACCGGTGGTGGCCATGGTGCGGGGCTATGCGGTGGGGGCGGGGTTCGACCTGGCGTTGGCGTGCGACTTCCGGATCGCGTCGACGACCACCAAGATGGCGGCGATCTTCATCCGCCGCGGCCTCGGCGGCGGCTGTGCCTACCTGCTGCCCCGCTACGTGGGGTTCGGCAAGGCGACGGAGCTGCTGCTGCTGGGGGAGATGATCGACGCCGAGGAGGCCCTGCGCCTGGGCCTGCTGACCCGCATGGTGCCCGACGAGGATCTGGAGGCGGAGACCGCCGCCTTCGCCGGCCGCCTCGCCAAGGCGGCCACCCAGGCCATCGGCGCGGTCAAGAATGCCCGCAACCAGGGCCTCGGCTGCGATCCGGTCAAGGGGCTGGAGTGGCAGATCCAGTGCAACACCGAACTGATGTTCCACCGCGACGCCCGCGAAGGCCCCCGCGCCTTCCTGGAGCGTCGGGAACCCAACTTTACCGGCGCGTGGATCGACCTCCAATACGACGACGTCGACCCCGACTACCGGTAAGAACCCCATGATCCGTCTGCTGGAACACGAGGGCAAGGCCCTGCTTGCCCGCCATGGCTTCGCCGTTCCCGAGGGCGCCCTCTACCCGGCCCCGCCACCGGGTCCGGGACCGTGGATGGTCAAGGCCCAGGTGCTGGCCGGCGGCCGTGGCAAGGCCGGCGGCATCCGCGAGGTCCACTCGACCGACGAAGTCGCTGCGGTCGCCGCCGCAATGAATGGGCTCACCATCGGCGGCCAGGCGGTTCAAGCCGTCTATGTGGAGCACAAGCTGAACATCGCCCACGAGTTCTATCTGGCCGCCCAGGTGGACCGGGACCGGGGGCAGCCGGTGCTGCTGGCCTGCCGCGACGGGGGCGTGGACATCGAATCGGTCCCCCGCGACCGCATCGTCGCCTGCCCCGTCGACCCTTTGGTTGGGCTCGGCGACCACGCGGTGGGACGGATCGCCCGGGCCCTGGCCTTCGATGGTCTGGCGGCCGAGGTGATCGCCGAGGCGGCGCGGCGCATATACGCGATCCTGGTGGCCGAGGACGCGGAATTGGTGGAAATCAATCCCCTGGTGGTGGATGCAAACGGCCGGCTGTTAGCGGCCGACGCCAAGGTGATCCTGGACGAGGACGCGGCCTTCCGACATCCGGGCCGCAAGGCGATCCCCGACGGCACGCCCTTCGAGGAGGAGGCCCGCCGTTTGCAGGTGATGGGCGTCGAACTGGACGGCGACATCGCCGCCATGATGAACGGCGCCGGCATGACCATGGCGACCCTGGACCAGCTCGTCGCCATGGGCGGCCAGGTCCGCGCCCTGGTGGAGCTTCACGGCGTCATGGGGCAGGGGCCGGATCACATCGCCCGTGTGTTGGCGCTGATGCTGTCCTTGGAGCCCAAGGTCCTGTTGATCAACATGTACTTCCAATTCCGCACCCTGGACACCATCGCCGATGGGGTGGTGAAGGCGGTGGAGGCCGTCTCAAGCGGTTCCCTGCCGCCCATCGTGTTGCGCCTGCGGGGCAACATGGAGGACGACGCCCGGCGCATCCTGGAAGGGGTTCCCTGCTTCATCACCGGGAACTTCAAGGAGGCCTGCGCCAAGGCCATCGCGCTCTCCGGCCGTCCGGTCCGTCCGGTGTAGGCGCGCGGCCCGTGTCCGTTTTCCTCGACGAAACCTCGCGCATTCTGATTCAGGGCATCACCGGTGGCACCGGACGCGCCTATGCCGAACGCATGGTTGCCCACGGCACGCCCGTGGTGGGCGGCACGTCGCCGAAGAGGGCCGGGGAGACTGTCTGTGGGCTGCCCGTATTCGCCACCATGGCCGAGGCGGTGTCCGCCACCGGCGCCGACTGCGTGCTCAGCGCCGTCGGCAGGGCCAACGCTTTGGACGCCATGGACGAAGTGTTCGAGGCCGGCATCCGGCTGGCCGTACTCTATGCGGAGAACGTCCCCGTGCACGACGCCATGCGCATGTGCGCCCATGCGCGGGCCCGTGGCGCCACCCTGCTCGGCCCCAACTCGGCCGGCGTGATCAGTCCCGGCAAGGCCAACATCGCCGACATCCATGACCGAAGCGTGCGCCCCGGGCGTATCGGCATCGTCTCCAAGAGCGGCACCCTGACCTATGAAGTCTTCGACAGTCTCCATGATCATGGCTTTGGCGAAAGCTCCATCGTCTGCCTGGGCGGCGACCGGGTGGTGGGCACCACTTTCGTGGATGTCCTCCCCCTGTTCGAACAGGACTCGGAGACCGATGCCGTGGTCCTGGTGGGGGAGCCGGGAGGCGCCATGGAATACGCCGCCGCCGACGTCATCGCTACCATGAGCAAACCCATCGTCGCCTACATCGCCGGCATCCAGGCACCGCCCGAGAAGCGCATGGGCCACGCCGGGGCGATCAGCGGCGCCGGCGCGGCGCGGACCACCGCCGCGGCCAAGCTCCGTGCGCTGGCCGATGCCGGCTGCGCGACCGTATCCATCGTCACCACGGTGGGGGCGGCGATGGCCAAAATGCTCGCCGCCCGGGAGCCGGGCAGGAAGGAGGGATAGCGGCATGACCGATGACCGTTTTCGCTACGCGGTGTCCGACGGCATCGCCACCATCACCATCGACCGGGCGGCGAAGCTGAACGCGCTGCTGCCGGACATGATCCTGGAATTCAGCGATATCCTGGAGCGGGCGCGACGCGACCAATCGGTGCGCTGCGTGGTGATCCGGGGCGACGGCAAGAGCTTCTGCGCCGGCGACGATCTGCACCCGGAAGATCGCTTCAAATACGGCCCGCCGGACATGCACGCGCGCTTGAAGATGGGCTATCCGCGTTTGGTCAACGATATTCTGCAGTTGCGGAAACCGGTGGTGGCCATGGTGCGGGGCTATGCGGTGGGGGCGGGGTTCGACCTGGCGTTGGCGTGCGACTTCCGGATCGCGTCGACGACCACCAAGATGGCGGCGATCTTCATCCGCCGCGGCCTCGGCGGCGGCTGTGCCTACCTGCTGCCCCGCTACGTGGGGTTCGGCAAGGCGACGGAACTGCTGCTGCTGGGGGAGATGATCGACGCCGAGGAGGCCCTGCGCCTGGGCCTGCTGACCCGCATGGTCCCCGACGAGGATCTGGAGGCGGAGACCGATGCCCTCGCCGGCCGCCTCGCCAAGGGTCCCACCCAGGCCTACGGCGCCATCAAGAATGCCCGCAACCAGGGCTTGGGCTGCGATCCGGTCAAGGGCCTCGAATGGCTGGTCGTCGGCGAGGCGGAGAACATGTTCTTCAAGGACGCCCGCGAAGGCCCCCGCGCCTTCCTGGAGCGCCGCGAACCCCATTTCACCGGCGAATGGATCGACCTCCAGTACGACGACGTCGATCCCGACTACCGATGAGAGGCGGGCGGGTCTGAGACCCGCCCCTACGCACCATGAACTTAACTGGGGACAGTATATAATTAAACTAAAATTATACACGGAGCTATACTGAGCTGCTTGCAAAATTCTTGCTCAGGGATGCTGAATTTTCTGGGCGGATTGTTGCGGTGGCGTGGTTGGGGTGCGGGGTGGTGCGATTTGGGGCGGCGGCTGATCTTTGCGCTGGAAACGGCTCGGGGGTGGCCAGGCGGTTTCGTTCTCCCTGCTATTTGCGGGAGTTGCGGGACGCCGACCGAAGCGCTTTCAGTGGCTAGGGGACGAGGCGCATGATCTGGATGGCGGCAAGCGCGGTGAGGCCGAACATGAGGTGGCAGGCGACCTTGTCGGGGCCGCGGACGCGGATCATGCGGCCGGCGAAGTTGTCCTTGAGGTTGGCGATGACGCGCTCGGCGGCTGAGCGCAGCTGATAGCGGTGGTGCTCGGCAGCTCGCAGGCCGATGCGCTTTTGCCGTTTGATCTCGGCCTTGCGCTGTTCCTTGCCCTGTTTGGTTCGCGGATGGGGCTCGATCAGGGGAACATGGCCGAGGGCGCGGCTGTGGGCCTTGATCTCCGGGGCGTCGTAGGCCGAGTCCATCAGGTCGTAGAGGCTGGTTACCCGGGCGGCGGTCATGGTGGCCAGCGGGATCGCCGCCTGGCTGTCGTGCAGGCTGGCCGAGGTGAGCAGCGCGGCGATCGGGATGTCGCCGTCGGCCACGTCGAGGTGCAGCTTGTAGCCGATCCAATGGGTGCGGTAGCCCTTGGCGTTCTGCTTGACCCCGGTGGTGCAGGCCCGCGGCAGATCGGCCAGCATCTCAGGTAGGCCCATCGCGCCTTGGCGTTCCAGGCGGCGGCGCTCCGGGGGCGCCTTGGGCCGTTCCTCGCCCTTCCTGGGCCGGCCACGCTTGCGCTTTGGCCGGGCCTCGGGTTTCGCCTTCTTCGGCGCCCGCTCGCGGGCCTCGATCGCGGTGGCATCGCGGGCGATGTGGCCGACCAGGCGCGCCCCTTGGGTCTTGGCGATCACCGCCGCGTGCAGACGGCCGGGCAGATCGCTCGCCGCGAACTCGCCAAAGGCCCGCGAGAACGTCGCCGCGCTCGGAACCGCGCCGGCCCGGGTCCAGCCGCACAGCCGCCGCAGGGTCTTGTCCAGCACCAGGCGCTCGATCAGCACGGTGGTTTGGGCGATGTTGAAGACCGCCTTGGCGACAAAGCCCCGCGCCAGCGCCGCCCGGTCCTTGCGCGGACGCCCGACCACACCCGGCCAGTCCCGCACGAAAGCCTCGATGCGCGCCAGCTCGAGCACCGTCACCAGGTCGCGATAGCGGTCGCCGAGCGGCCCAAGCTCCTCCTCCAGCGCCGGAAAAAGTTCGCCTTGAAGGCTCTGCCAATAAACTGATAGCGTCTCGCGTAGAGGCATGGCCGGCAGTCCTTTCCAGGTGTTGTTTCTCGCAAATCCAACATACCGGAAAAGGCCTGCGGCCGCCTCGACAACAAACCAAAATCACCCGCTCAAAGCGGAAAATCCAACGCAAAACATCCGTTTTGCAACCGCCTCTACTGTCCCCAGTTAAGTTACTCACCTCAGCCGCACCTGCTGCATCATCTTAATGTTGAAATAGACCGGGTCGTTCAGCGGGTCCGGCAGGCGGCCCGCCGCGAAGGCCTCCTTCAGGTCGCGCACGGCGTCGTCGATGGTGCACTTCGGCATGAAGCCCAGCCGGTCCCGCAGCCGGCGCGAGGAGATGTGGTAGGAGCGGGGGTTGTCCGTCGGCTCCACCGCCACGGCAACGTCGCCGCCGACCACCGCACGCACGATTTCCGCCAGTTCCATCACCGTCCGGTTCTCGTCGCCGACGTTGAAGACCTGGCCGTCGATGGCCTCGTCCGGCTGGTCGAGCAGGAACAGATAGAGATCGGTCATGTCTTCGATGTGCAGGTTGGGCCGCCGCTGGCCGCCGCCGAAGACCCGGATGCGGCCGGCGTTGACCGCGTGGTTGGTGAGGATGTTGACGATCACGTCCAGGCGCTGGCGCGGCGCGTAGCCGCACACGGTGGCCGGGCGCACGGTGCAGGTGACGAAGCCGGGCTGGCGTTCCCGCTCCAGCACCTCCTCGCACAGGGCCTTGTAGCGGGAATAGTCGGTCAGCGGTTTGAGAGGCAGGTCCTCGGTCACTTCCGGTTCGTCGCTGACCCCGTAGACGCTGGACGACGACGCGTAGAGGAACCGCTTCACCCCCGCGTCCCGAGCGGCGCGAACCAGGGGCCGGAAGCTGTCATAGTTGATCGACCGGCCGAGCGCCGGATCCAGCTCGAAGGACGGGTCGTTGGAAATGCAGGCAAGGTGGATCACCGCGTCGCGGCCGGCCACCGCCCGGGCCACCGCCGCCGGGTCCCGCAAATCGCCCTTGACTTCCCGCAATTGGGACCGGTCCGCCACGCCGTCGAACACGCGGTCGCCGTACAGGTACAAATCCAGCACGCTCACCCGATGACCGGCGGCCAGCAGCTTGGGCACCAGCCGGCTACCCACATAGCCGGCGCCACCGGTGACCAGCACCGACCAGGGACCTCGCCTCTCGGATGCGATCATCGCCTCCAGCCTCCGCGCCCCATCACCCCGCGCGGTCTTCCACCAAATCGCCCACGTCCGCGCCGAGGGCCGCCGCCAGGCGCTTCAACAGGGCCAGGGACGGTTCCCGTTGGCGCGTTTCGATCATGGAAAGCTGGCTCTTGCTGGCCCCGGCTTGCCGGGACAGTTGCACTAAGGTGAGACCCCGGGCCTTGCGCCACGCTTTCAATGGATGGATCCCCGCGGCGATGGCGAAGGCCACATCGGCCGGAATAAAGGGCTGACCCGCTGCTTCGGCCTTGGTGGCGTCGAAGGCTGCCACATCGGCCGCATCCTCCGCCGATGCGCGTAGGCGGTCCAACTCGGCGCGGCGAATGAGTACAAAGCCGGGGAACGCGGTCCGAACCGCTGCGCGGACCTCGCGGCGGGACAGAGAGTTGCGAGATTCGCCGGTGCCTGTCTCGGAGGTATTGATGGTCATCGTGGCGGTTTCCTTCAACGATATGCCCGGCTGCGGTGATCGACGATGTACACGGTCAAGGTCAGGGCACTCCGGTCGATTTCATAGAGCGCGCGCCAGTTACCCATCCGGATACGGAAGGCACTCGCCCGTCCGGCGAGAGGCCTGACATTGCGGTGACTCGCGAACGGATCCGCTGCAATCTCCGCCAGTCGGACCTTCAATGTATCGCGCACAGAGGCTGGCAGCCCGACAATGGATTTACTGGCCGTGCGGGTAAACACCACGCGCATCGTCTGAAGTTTACATCAAGTGGAATTCCCGTCAACACGAAAGTTCGCGCAATGTGGAATTTCCACCTCCCAAGTGTCGGAACCAGGTTTCCGTGGCCTTGGCCACCGTCTCCTGGGTCCACACGGGGAACCATTTGCGTTCCGCCAGTTCTCGATATTGTCCAGCATGATTCCCACGCCGGTCTCGAAATCCACCTGGGGTGCCCAGCCGAGAACCTCGCGGGCGCGGGTGGTGTCGGCCTGGGTGCGATCGGGCTCTCCGGGACGCTTCGGGACGTGAACCGTTTCGCCGCCCAGCAGAGCCACCAGGCGGTTCACCGACGGGCTCTCGCCCGTGCCAATGTTGATCGCCTCGCCCCGGGCGGCCTCCGTCCGTGCCGCGCGCGCGAATGCGTCGGCGACGTCGGTCACGAAGGTGAAGTCCCGGCCCTGGCTGCCGTCGCCGACAACGGTAAAGGGCTTGCCGGCAAGCTTCTGGGCCAGGAACACCCCGAACACCGCGCCGTAGGCGCCGGAGGTGCGCGAGCGCGGCCCGTAGACGTTGAACAGGCGCAGGGACGTCACCGGCAGGCCGTAGACCCGGCCCCAGTGCATCACATACTGCTCGCCCACCCATTTGGTGAGGGCGTAGGGATATTGCGGCCGGGGCGGGGCCGACTCGGGGGTGGGATAGACGTCGGGTATGCCGTAGCAGGAGGACGAAGCCGCGTAGACCAGCGGGCCGGCACGGGCGGCCCGGGCCGCTTCCAGCACCCGCACGGTGCCTTCCACATTGGCCCGGTGATAGTCGATAGGGCGCTCCACGGACGGGACGATGTCGGCCAGCGCCGCCAGGTGAAAGACCGTATCCCCCCTCTCCAGCCACGAAGGCCGCTCCGCCGTGGTGATGTCGGCCTCCACCACGTCGAGGCGCGAATTATCCGCCAGGTGGTTCAGGTTCTCCAGGCGTCCCGTGGCCAGGTTGTCGACCACCCGGACCCGCGCGCCATCGGCCAGCAGCCGCTCAACCAGGTGGGAGCCGATGAAGCCGGCGCCACCGGTGACGACCGCGGTCATGGCCACCGGCGGCGGCGGTGGCGCTTCAAGCCGCCTTTTTCTTCGCCGATGCCCGACGGGCGGGCTTCTCGGCGATGAACTTGTTCTCCAGCGCGCCCAGGCCGGTGATCTCGATGCGCACCGTGTCGCCGTCCCTGAGCGGCCGCTGGGGTTTGCTGTAGTAGCCGACGCCGCTGGGCGTACCGGTGGAGATCACGTCCCCCGGCTCAATGGTGCAGAACCTGGAAATGTCGGCGATGAGGGCCTGTGTCCGAAAGATGAGCTGGCTGGTGTTCGACGACTGCATGAGCTTGCCGCTCACCCAGGTCTTCAAGTCCAGGGCGTGGGGGTTCTTGATCTCGTCCGCAGTCACCAGCGCCGGGCCCATGATCCCGAACTGATCCCAGGCCTTACCCGCCATCCACTGGGTGGTGCGGTTCTGCCAGTCGCGGGCGGAGACATCGTTGACGATCGTGTAGCCGGCCACGTGATCCATCGCCGACCGCTTGGGGACGTTGCGGCCGCGCTTGCCGACGACAATGGCGAACTCCCCCTCGTAGTCGACGAACTTGGCCGCCCGGGGCAGAACGATGCGCTCCCCCGGGCCGGCGACGCTGATGGTGAACTTGTTGAACAGGGTCGGCACCGTGGGGATGGCGTGGCCGCCCTCCTCCGCGTGATCCCGATAGTTGAGCCCGACCAGGATGAACTTCGGCGGCCGCGGCACCGGCGCGCACAGTTTGGCCTTGGCGCGGTCGAGGACCATGCGGCGCAGGGCGGGGGGAACCGCCCGCTGGCCCTTCATCGCCTTGACCATGGCGGACACGGTCCGTTTCGCCGCGGCCAGCCCGGCGGATCCCGCGGCCAGCAGGTCCACCATATCGGTGACGGCTTCCAGCCGGTTCGGTTTGCCGTCGCGGCGCGCCAGGTAGCGTGCCGCCGCCGCCAGATCGACGATGCGCTCCTTGCCGCCGTCGCTGGCCGGCAGGATCGCGCCCACCCGCTGCTGCTTGCCTTGTTGGAAGGTCACCAGTCGCATGAGGTCCTCCTGATCTGCCCCGTCGGGGTGGTTCTGTTCGCTGGTCGATTGAGCCTTGGGTCCGGTCCACCGCGTGATCTATTGTCGAAGCGAAGTCGCCGATGACTTCGCACGCCCGTGCCCAACCGAACGGTTACCATGACATCCGTTGGCAATGCAAAGCCGAGGCTGATTGTTGCGGCCGGCGCCTCCTACTGGGGAGATCGCCTGTGAGCCCGCCCCGCGTCGTCGTCGTTGGCGCCGGACCCGCCGGCACCCGCGCCGCCGAGACCATCGCCGCCGCCGGCCTTCGTCCGACCGTGGTGGATGAATCGCCGGCCAGCGGCGGTCAGATCTATCGCCGGCTGCAGCCGCCCCTGTCCCGGGATGCGTCCCAGGTCTACGGGTTCGAGGCGACGAAGGCGGTGGCGCTCCATGGAGCCTTCGACCGGCTCGAAGGGAAGATCGACCACTGGCCCGACAGCCTCGCCTGGGCGGTGCGCGATTCGGTCCTCTACGTGGTCCGCGACGGGGTTTCCCGAACCCTGCCCTTCGAGGCCCTGATCCTGGCGACCGGCGCGGTGGACCGCCTGCTGCCGTTCCCCGGCTGGACCCTGCCCGGCGTCTATACCCTGGGCGGCGCCCAGGTGGCGCTGAAGGCGCAGGGGTGCGCCGTCGGCGCCCGGGTGGTCTTCATGGGTTCCTCGCCCCTTCTCTATCTGCTGGCCTGGCAGTACGCCAAGGCCGGGGCAAACGTCGCCGCGGTGTTGGATTGCGCGCCCCTGGCCGCCAAGCGCCACCTGGCCGGCGGCTTGCGGCACGACGGGGCGACGGTGCTCAAGGGCCTGTGGTACGGGGCCCAGCTTCGCGCCCGTGGCGTGCCCCTGGGGTTCGGCGTCCGGCCGGTGCGGGTGGAAGGCGATGATGGGGTCTCGGCCATCATCTACCGGGACGGGGGCGGTCGGGAACGGCGGATCGACTGCGATGCGCTCGCCGTCGGCTTCGGACTCAAGCCCGAAAGCCAATTGGCCCAGTTGGCCGGCGCCGAATACCGCTTCGAGCCGGACCAGGGCCAATGGCTGCCGGATACGGACCCGTGGGGCCGGGCGGCGCCGGGCCTCTATCTGGCCGGCGACGGCATGCGGGTGGGCGGCGCCGACGCGGCGGAAGCGGCGGGCGCCCTGGCCGGGCAAGCCGTCCTCTCAGACCTGAAACTGCCCGCCCCGACGGCTGAGCCGGAGGCCGCCTTGCGGGCCCGCCTCGACCGGGCCCTGGGCTTGCAGGCGGCGTTCACAAAAGCCTTTCCGCCGCCGGTGGGCCTGGCGGCGGGCCTGGCCGACGACCAGATCGCCTGCCGCTGCGAGGCGATCACCGCCGGCGAGATCCGCGACGCCGTCCGTCGCGACGTCGGCGCCCGGGAGATCAACCGTGCCAAGGCCTTTAGCCGGGTCGGCATGGGGCGCTGCCAGGGGCGCTTCTGCGAACTCGGCGCCGCCGAGATCGTCGCCGCGGAGCTGGGCGTGCCCCTGTCCGAGGTGGGACGGCTGCGCGCCGCCGCGCCGGTCAAGCCCATTCCCCTGGGGCTGCCCCAGGAGGAGTCCGATGCCGCCGATTGAGGCGGACGTGGTCATCGCCGGCGGCGGCATCATGGGCTGTTCCACCGCCCTGCACCTGCGCCTGCGGGGCCGCTCGGTGGTCCTGTTGGAGCGCGATACGGTTGCCGCCCATGCCAGCGGCGTCAACTTCGGCAACGTCCGCCGCCAGCGCCGGTTTCTGCCCCAGCTTCCGCTGGCCATGCGATCGCGGGAGATTTGGGGCCGCCTCGCCGACCTGGTCGGCGATACCTGCGAGTTCACCCCTGCCGGCCACGTGGTCTTCGCCTTCGACGAAGGCGACATGGCGGCGCTCGAGACCTACGCCATGCGTGCGCTGGAGTACGGCCTGGAGCTGGAGATTCTCGGCGCCAACGCGGTGTGCGAGCGCTGGCCGTGGGTCGGCGACGGCATCATCGGCGGCTCCTGGTCCCCCAACGACGGCCATGCCAATCCGCGCCTGCTGGCGCCGGCATTCGCCCGGCGCGCCCGCGCCATCGGGGCGCAGATTCTCGAGGGGGCCACCGTCGTCGAGGCGCGCCACGACGGCGCCCGGTTTCGTGTCGCCACCGATGACGGCCGGGAAATCGCCGCACCGGTGATGGTCAACGCGAGCGGCGCCTGGGCCGACACCCTTTCCGCCTGGTTCGGCGAGCCCGTATCCCTGGTGCCGGAAGCGCCCCAGCAAGGGGTGACCGAACCCCTGCCCCCGCTCATCGGTCCCACGGTGGGGACCCTGGCCGGAGACATCTATTTGCGCCAGGTCGCGCGGGGCAATGTGGTCTTCGGGGGCGGGCGCGGCATCGCCGACGCGGCGGCCAGGCGGGTCTATACCCGGCCCCAGCGCACGCTGACGCATTTCACCCTCATCCGGCGGCTGGTCCCCGCCCTCGGCCACGCCCGCCTGATCCGCACCTGGGCGGGAATCGAGGGCTACATGCCCGACGACATCCCGGTCATCGGGCCCAGCCGCACCACCCCGGGTCTGTTCCACGCCTTCGGCTTCTGCGGCCACGGGTTCCAGCTTGGCCCCGGGGTCGGATCCGTGCTCGCCGAGCTGATCGTCGACGGGCACAGCGACGTGCCACTGGAACCCTTCCACATCGCCCGCTTCGCCGCCTGAAGGCGGTGACCGGAGGCCCCGGCGCGGCTATAGTCGCGCCGCGCGCCAAGGGAGGGCTATGGTCGCGCCCCGCGCGACAGGGAAGGATTTCGCCCATGGGCCTCAAGGTGGCCATCCAGATGGACCCCATCGGGTCCATCGACATCGACGCCGACAGCACCTTCGTCATTGCCCTGGAGGCCCAGTCCCGGGGCCATCGCCTGTGGCACTACGGACCCCGCAACCTGGCGTTTTCCGAGGGCCGGGTGACCGCCCGCGCCCAGCCCCTGACCGTGCGCCGCGAAGCCGGCAACCATCACACTCTGGGCGCGGAGGAGACCATCGACCTGGCCGACATGGACGTGGTGCAGATGCGCCAGGACCCGCCGTTCGACATGGGCTACATCACCGCCACCCACCTGCTGGAACACATCCACCCCGGCACCCTGGTGGTCAACGATCCGGTGCAGGTGCGCAACGCGCCGGAAAAGCTGTTCGTCACCCACTTCCCCGACCTGATGCCGCCGACCATCATCACGTCGGAGCGGGATCGCATCGTCGCCTTCCGCGAGGAACACAAGGACATCATCGTCAAGCCCCTGTTCGGCAATGGCGGCGCCGGGGTCTTCCACATCGGACCCGAGGACGAGAACCTAAGCGCGCTGCTGGAGCTGTTCACCGACCTCTATCGGGAGCCCATCATCACCCAGGCCTACCTGCCCGAGGTGCGCCAGGGGGACAAGCGCATCATCCTTATCGACGGCGAGCCCGCCGGCGCCATCCTGCGAGTGCCGCCCCCCGGCGAGGCGCGGGCCAACATGCACGTCGGCGCCAGGCCCGAGAAAGCGGACCTCACCGACCGCGACCGGGAGATCTGCGCCGCCATCGGCCCGGCGTTGCGCGAGCTTGGCCTGATCTTCGTCGGCATCGACGTCATCGGGCGCTACCTGACGGAAATCAACGTCACCTCGCCCACCGGCCTGCAAGAGATCAACCGCTTCGACGGGGTCAACCTGGAGGGCCGGATCTGGGACGCCATCGAACGCCGGATCGAGGCGGCGAAGACGGCGGGACCCTCGGCGGCGTCGGCGTGACCCATCGCCTGGCTTCGCGGTGATCCGTCACATCGTTTTCTTCACCCTGAAGGACCGGGCCGACCTGGACCGGGTACAGGCGGCCCTCAGCCGCCTGGCGGAAATCCCCTGTGCGAAATACCTGGAAGTCGCCCGCAACGACCGGCACGACACGCTGTCCAGCGACATCGATCTGGTGGTCTACGGAGAATTCGACAGCGGGGAAGACCTCGCCGCCTACAAGGCCGATCCGCTCTACGCCGAAACCAACCGCCTCGTCCGCCCCCTGCGCGACCGCCGCTACGCGGTGGACGACGCGGCCCCGGCGCCGCCCTGCTCGTAAACCACCTGGCGAGTGGTCTCGTCGTGGCGTTCCGTCGTATGGGCCCGCAGCCGCGATTATGGCCACATCCCTCTATCTCTTGTTGAAAGTTGGATATTGTGTCCCTTTTGTTTGGAATTTAAGGCAGCGCAAGTTCAGCTACATGTGTGGTCCGGCGGAATTGGTTTCAAATTCTCTGCCGCTATTCGCAAGCTCTCTTTGATAGTCGATGCTAGCCCGAATTATTCACGGCGCTGATTGAAAATGCTGGTGAGCGTAGATTAACCTGTTGAAATGCCGTATGATTTTGGTGTCAAGACAAGATCACATGGCAACAGAACAACCCACGGCTCACCATGAACGAGATTACCCCCTATCTCCCTGGTTTGTCGCCCGTTGGAGGCAAGCCGCTTTGCGCCCGCTTCGACGGCGGACGGCTGTCGTCGGACGGCGGGGTGTTGTTGTTGGGCGAGATCGACAGGCGGCTCGGCATCGCCGACGTGCTCGCTTCCTGCGTCACCGACGTGCGCGACCCGGCGAGCACGACCCACGCTTACGTAGACATGATCCGGGCGCGCCTGTTCGCTATTGCCTGCGGGTATGAGGATTGCGACGACCTCGACGTTCTGCGTTTCGATCCGGCGTTCAAGCTGGCCTGTGGCCGTTTGTCCGAGAGCGGCGACGACCTGATGAGCCAACCGACCCTGTCGCGCCTCGAGAACGCGCCGTCATGGCGCGCGCTCGGGCGCATGGGGCTGTCGATGATCGATCTGTTTTGCGCCAGCTTCAAGCGCGTTCCGGCGCGCATCGTTCTCGATATCGACGACACCGACGATGCCGTTCACGGCGGCCAGCAGCTGGCGCTGTTCAACGCCCATTACGACGACTATTGCTTCCAACCCATCCATATCTTCGAGGCGGCCACCGGCAAGCCGGTGATGTCACTGCTGCGTCCCGGCAAGCGGCCCTCCGGCGACGAGGCGGCGCGGATCCTGAGACACGTCATCGGCCGCATCCGCCGCAACTGGCCACGGGTCGAGATCACCGTGCGGGGCGATGGCCACTACGCCACGCCGGAGGCCATGGAATTCCTCGAACGTCAGGGCTGCGGCTACATCTTCGGGCTTTCCGGCAACGCCCGGCTGAACAGGATCGGCCAGCCGTGGTGCGAGGACGCCGCCGTGCGCCGGGCGGGGCAGGGAAAGGATAAGGTGCGCCGCTTCTTCCACACCGGCTACCAGGCCAAAAGCTGGTCACGGCAACGCTCGGTCATCGCCCGCGTGGAAGCTACCGCCAAGGGCTGTGACGTCCGCTTCGTCGTCACCAACCTGAGCGGCCGCGCCAAGGCGCTCTACGAGAAGGTCTACTGCGCCCGCGGGCGGATGGAAAACATGATCAAGGACCACAAGCTCTACACCAAGTCCGACCGCACGTCGTGCCACCGTTGGGAGGCCAACCAGTTCCGCCTCTTCCTGCATACCGGCGCCTACTGGCTGCTGCATCAGCTTCGCCAAGCGGCGCCTCGGAAATCGCTGTGGCGAACGGCCACCTTCGAAACCCTGCGCCGGGCGTTTCTCAAAATCGCCGTCCGCGTCGAGGAGCTCAAGTCGCGCCTCAGGATCGCCCTGCCTTCGGCCTATCCCTATCAGCCGGCCATGATCGCCATCGCCGGGCGCATCACCGCCCAAGGGCCCTGAACCAAGCGGCAGGTGCCGCCGGACGAGCCCCGAACAACAACCTCCAACCTCTCCGACAATCCGTCTCAAAAATCGCCGTCAACCCGGTCGCTACCGCTCGTCCCGCTGAAATCCGATGGCCGTCATGAATAATTGGGGCTAGTGCCCGCGAAGCGTCAGCTAAGGCTTCTTTTGCCAATACCGGAGCGTTCTTAAATTCCTGAAGTTTGGCGTTGAATTTAACCATCCCCTTACAAACAATCTCATCTTCAAACATTACAAGGCGGCCATGGTAGAGCTCATTGAAGTCAGCAAGCGCCTGAGTCCATTTTTGAGAATTAATACTTTCCCGCGCTAAAAGTGCAGCAGAGGACGCTGCATCGACATGTGCCTCGACGCGCTTCTCCCAATAGGCACTAAGCAAATCGTTCTGTAGCCGGGTTCTTTCTAGCCCGAATTATTCACGGCGCTGATTGAAAATGCTGGTGAGCGTAGATTAACCTGTTGAAATGCCGTATGATTTTGGTGTCAAGACAAGATCACATGGCAACAGAACAACCCACGGCTCACCATGAACGAGATTACCCCCTATCTCCCTGGTTTGTCACCCGTTGGAGGCAAGCCGCTTTGCGCCCGCTTCGACGGCGGACGGCTGTCGTCGGACGGCGGGGTGTTGTTGTTGGGCGAGATCGACAGGCGGCTCGGCATCGCCGACGTGCTCGCTTCCTGCGTCACCGACGTGCGCGACCCGGCGAGCACGACCCACGCTTACGTAGACATGATCCGGGCGCGCCTGTTCGCTATTGCCTGCGGGTATGAGGATTGCGACGACCTCGACGTTCTGCGTTTCGATCCGGCGTTCAAGCTGGCCTGTGGCCGTTTGTCCGAGAGCGGCGACGACCTGATGAGCCAACCGACCCTGTCGCGCCTCGAGAACGCGCCGTCATGGCGCGCGCTCGGGCGCATGGGGCTGTCGATGATCGATCTGTTTTGCGCCAGCTTCAAGCGCGTTCCGGCGCGCATCGTTCTCGATATCGACGACACCGACGATGCCGTTCACGGCGGCCAGCAGCTGGCGCTGTTCAACGCCCATTACGACGACTATTGCTTCCAACCCATCCATATCTTCGAGGCGGCCACCGGCAAGCCGGTGATGTCACTGCTGCGTCCCGGCAAGCGGCCCTCCGGCGACGAGGCGGCGCGGATCCTGAGACACGTCATCGGCCGCATCCGCCGCAACTGGCCACGGGTCGAGATCACCGTGCGGGGCGATGGCCACTACGCCACGCCGGAGGCCATGGAATTCCTCGAACGTCAGGGCTGCGGCTACATCTTCGGGCTTTCCGGCAACGCCCGGCTGAACAGGATCGGCCAGCCGTGGTGCGAGGACGCCGCCGTGCGCCGGGCGGGGCAGGGAAAGGATAAGGTGCGCCGCTTCTTCCACACCGGCTACCAGGCCAAAAGCTGGTCACGGCAACGCTCGGTCATCGCCCGCGTGGAAGCTACCGCCAAGGGCTGTGACGTCCGCTTCGTCGTCACCAACCTGAGCGGCCGCGCCAAGGCGCTCTACGAGAAGGTCTACTGCGCCCGCGGGCGGATGGAAAACATGATCAAGGACCACAAGCTCTACACCAAGTCCGACCGCACGTCGTGCCACCGTTGGGAGGCCAACCAGTTCCGCCTCTTCCTGCATACCGGCGCCTACTGGCTGCTGCATCAGCTTCGCCAAGCGGCGCCTCGGAAATCGCTGTGGCGAACGGCCACCTTCGAAACCCTGCGCCGGGCGTTTCTCAAAATCGCCGTCCGCGTCGAGGAGCTCAAGTCGCGCCTCAGGATCGCCCTGCCTTCGGCCTATCCCTATCAGCCGGCCATGATCGCCATCGCCGGGCGCATCACCGCCCAAGGGCCCTGAACCAAGCGGCAGGTGCCGCCGGACGAGCCCCGAACAACAACCTCCAACCTCTCCGACAATCCGTCTCAAAAATCGCCGTCAACCCGGTCGCTACCGCTCGTCCCGCTGAAATCCGATGGCCGTCATGAATAATTGGGGCTAGCTTGACGCTTTCATTCCAGTTGGATCCGGCTATGAGCGTGCCTACTATGACTGCCGTCGTAACAAGACCTTGGAGAATTAACTTCGGTATCGGGAAGGTTTCTTCAGCCATATCTTATCCTCGCAAGCAGGGCTGCAGCGCCTACGCCGCGCGCGAATTACATGCAATGGCCAGCAAGTCATGAGACAGGAGAATAATGAGGACACAATACTTATTACTCCAGCATCACGGACGAGGCGTTCCAGAGGAAGACCGCGCATGGACGTCTTCACGGCATTTTACCATACACTTCGACGCCGATCGGTGTGCTACCTGTGATTGGCATCGGCGGGTAACAGTCATTGTGTCGCTGCATTTCCAATCCGCTTGGTTCGCCCCGGCTCGACCGACGTTTCGCCGTCGACTACCTTGTGCCGGCGGAAGATTGACCGCCATCCGGCGAAACTTCGCCGTAGATCCTTCGCATGGCGGCCATCGACCGCCCGATGAGGTCCTCGAGCACCGCCATGTCGATGTTGTCCAAGTTGGTGATGTAGAGGCAGGATACGGCCGTTTTGTGCTTGCCCAGGCGGGCCAGCAGGTCTGCGTAGTCACTGTAGCCGTCCATTATGTAGACGCTGAGCGCCCGCTTGCGGGGCGAAAAGCCGGTGAGGAACCGTATAAGGGGACGCAATTCTAATATTGTCATCCTCATGGAGAAACTCCCGCCGCTTCCGACGGTGATCCGCCGTACGTCTCCCGCATGGCGGCCACCGAAAGGCCGATGAGATCCTCGAGCACCGCCATGTCGATGTTGTCGATGTTGGTGATGTAGAGGCAGGAGACGGCCGTCTTGTGCTTGCCGAGCCGGGCCAGCAGGTCTCCGTAGCCGCTGTAGCCGTCCATGATGTAGACGCTCAGCGCCCGCTTGCGGGGCGAGAATCCGGTGAGGAACCAGTCGCCCTGGCGGCCGTTGTTGTAGCGGTAGTGGTAGTGGCCGAAGCCGACCATGCTGTCGCCCCACATCAGCGGTTCCAGGCCGGTGACCCGGGCCATCAGGTCGCGCAGCACATACCCCTCGCGCCGCCGCCGTTCGGGTGACACCCCATCGAGGAACGCCTGGACGCTGGCGTCCGTCGGCTTGGTCTTCGGTTCGGCCATGGCGGAGGAAGCCTACCCGAGCCCGCACGGATGCCACAAGGCACGGCGGAGGAGCCCGACAACCCCAACCCATGATACCGATTCCGGATGAACCGTTGGTCTCCCGTAGGTTGGGGAAAGCAGCCCCGACGACCGCCGCCACATTGCCGTCACCCCCGCGGAGGCGCCGGTGACGAAATCGATAGGGGTTCTCCCACTCGTCGTTCCCGCGATGGCCGGAACCCATACTTTTCAACGCGTTGCTGGCTTCCCTGGACCCCGGCCTTCGCCGGGGTGACGATTTCTTCACGGGCGCCTTCGGGGGGTGACGGGAGAGGGATGAAGACCGCAAGCCGTCGCCGCGCTTGAGAAACACTCAAGCGGAATCGGTATGACACGCTTATGCGAATGCCATAACGCAATACGGCGTTGGCTTATGGCAATATTTTATGGTATCCATCGACTCATGCTCGCCACGAGGAAAATCACCGCCCATATCCCCGAACCGCTGTTGCGCAAGGCACAGGCGGCGACGGGAAAGGGAATCACCGAGACTGTGAAGGAAGGGCTGCACATGCTCGCCTCGGCCAAGGCGGCCGAGAAACTGCGCGAACTGCGGGGCAAGGTGCCTCTGGATGTGGACCTGGAGTCCCTGCGCCTGGACCGCCGGTGATCGCGGCTGACACCAGTACGCTGATCGCCTTCCTGGCCGGCGAACTGGGGCGGGACGTAGACACCTTGGACCAACACCTCGCCAAACAGGCGGTGCATATTCCCCCTGTCGTCCTGTCGGAATTGCTGAGCGCGCCGGCGATGCCGTCGCGCCTGGAAGAACTGCTCGGCGCGCTGCCGGTTCTGCCCCTCCTCGACGGATATTGGGAGCGGGCAGGCCGGACACGGCGAAGTCTTTTGGCGCGCGGCCTCAAGGCGCCCCTGGCCGATGCCTTGATCTGTCAGTCCTGTCTGGACCACGAGATCCCGCTGCTGACCCGGGACCGGGACTTTCGGCCGTTTGCCCGGCACGCGGGTTTGGACTTGGCCTGATGCTCCTCCGTCCCCTTGTATCCCTCGCCCTGACCACGGAACCCTTTCCCACTTATACCAAGGGACACGGATATTGACCCATGGAGATCGTCACCGCGTCCCGTTGGGTAGGAGACAAGCCGCTGGCGATGCGGTTGCATCGTCGATGCTTGTCGACGCCCTCCGACTGGGCGCAGTGGCGACCGGAACGGCGGCTTCCCAGGGCTTTCGGACAACGTCGCGTCCGACTTGCGATGCACCGCATCGCCACGACGAACGCTCCTTGCCGAAAACCCTGGGAAGCCGTCTCCATGGGTCATTATCCGTGTCCCCTGGTATTACGTGCTGGCCCGGCGGACCGATGGCGCCGTGGCCCGCCTGCTGGCCGGACGCCTGCTCTACAATCTGCCGACGATCACGGAGATCCGCGACTATCCCTGCGACCGCCCCTTTCGCCACCGGGCGCTGAAGGTGCAAGACAAGACGGTGCTGCTGCCGTCGTTCTGAGGACCGGCCGTTTCCTGCCCCTGGTCCCCCCCTGGTCCCCCCCTGGTCCCCCCCTGGCCCCCCCCTGGCCCCACTGGCTTCCGCCCCGTACAATCGCCCGCTTCGCAGGGGGAGCCGGGTTTCGACCGATGGTGGCGCGGGTCAATACGGTCGCCTTTCAGGGCATTGACGTGCTGGACGTGGACGTGCAGGTCCAGATGACCTCGGGCCTGCCCGCCTTCACGGTGGTGCTGCCCGACAAGGCGGTGGGCGAAAGCCGGGAGCGGGTGCGCGGGGCGCTGAGCGCCATGGGCCTGGCCCTGCCGCCGCGGCGCATCACGGTCAACCTGGCGCCCGCCGACATGCTCAAGGAATGCAGCCATTTCGACCTGCCCATCGCCCTGGCCCTGCTGGCCGACATGGGGGTTCTGCCATCGGACGAGATGGTCGATTTCTTGGCCCTCGGCGAACTGGCCCTTGACGCCGGCATCTCGTCGGTCGCCGGAGTGCTGCCGGCGGCGGTCCATGCCGCGTCCCGGCAGCTCGGCCTGATCTGCCCGGCGGCCCAGGGCGGCGAGGCGGCGTGGGCGGGCGAGGTGGATATCCTGGCGCCGGACAACCTGCTGGCCCTGATCAACCACATCAAGGGCACCCAGATCCTCGACCGGCCACAACCCAAGATCGCCGAAGATGGCCCGGTGCCGCCGGACCTCGCCGACATCAAGGGCCAGGAGACCGCCAAGCGGGCGTTGGAGATCACCGCCGCCGGCGGCCACAACCTGCTGCTGATCGGACCGCCGGGGGCCGGCAAATCCATGCTGGCCTCGCGGCTGCCGGGCATCCTGCCAACCCTGAGCCCCGCCGAATCCCTCGACGTGAGCATGATCCACAGCCTCGCCGGCCAGCTCGCTGACGGGGCCATCGTCCGCCGCCGGCCGTTCCGCGATCCCCACCTTTCCGCCTCGGTGCCGGCCCTGGTGGGCGGCGGCATGCGGGCGCGGCCGGGGGAGGTGTCCCTCGCCCACCTGGGGGTTTTGTTTCTGGACGAATTGCCGGAATTCCAGCGCGCCGCCCTGGAGGCCCTGCGCCAGCCCCTGGAGACGGGACGGGTCTCCATCGCCCGCGCCAACGCCCACGTGAGCTATCCGGCCCGGGTGCAACTGGTGGCGGCGATGAACCCTTGCCGCTGCGGCTACCTGGACGACCCCGTTCAGGCCTGCACCCGGGCGCCCCGCTGCGGGGCCGACTACCAGCAGCGCATCTCCGGTCCCCTGTTCGACCGCATCGATTTGCATGTGGAGGTACCGGCGGTGAACCCGGCGGACCTGTCCCTGCCGCCGCCGGCGGAAGGCTCGGCCGCCGTCGCGGCGCGGGTGGCCGCCGCCCGCGCGATCCAGGGCCACCGCTACGCACCCCTGGACGCGACCCCGCCCATCCGCACCAACGCCGAGGCGGACGGGGCGCTGCTGGAAGAGGTCGCCGCGCCGGATGCCGAGGGCCGCCGGCTGCTGGTGGAGGCGGCCGAGCGCATGCGGCTCACCGCCCGCGGCTACCACCGAGTGCTGCGGGTGGCGCGCACCCTGGCCGATTTGGAAGGCCAAGCATCGGTGCGCCGCATCCACATCGCCGAGGCGTTGTCCTACCGGCGGATCGTACCCGGCCGCAATCCCGTGGCGGCGGGGCGCTAGCGCCGTCTCTCAAGACCGAAGTACCGGCGCCATGGTCTCCAGCACGTCGGCGAAGGCGTCCATGAAGGCGTCGTAGTCGCCGTCCTCCAGGGCCACCGACAGGCTGAAAAAGCCACGCCGGGACACGTAAAAACCGCGCAGCAGCATCTCCAGTTGGAATAGCTTGCGGGCGCCCGCCGGGGTCGCCTCCGCATCCGTCGGCCGGGCGATGGGCCGGTCCTGAAAATGAAGGCCGAGGATGGAGCCGATGCCGGTCACCTGGACCGCCACCCCGGCCACGGCGGCGGCCCGGCCCATGCGGCCGCGCAGGTCGTCTCCGGTGGCATTCAGCCGGTCCGCCGCCTCGGGCGTAAAGACTTGTTCCAGGCCGACGACCCCGGCCGCCATGGTCAGGGCGTTGTTGTTGTAGGTGCCCGAATGCAGCAGGGCGTCGGGCCGGTGAGGATCGTAAAGGTCCATCAGGTCGGCCCGGCCGCCGAAGGCGCCGAAGGTCATGCCGCCGCCCAGGTACTTGCCGAAGGTGGTCAGGTCGGGGGCGATGCCGAGGACTTTTTGCAGCCCGCCCGACGACAGGCGGGAGGTAATGACCTCGTCGAAGATCAAAAGGGCCCCACAGCGGTCGGCTTCTTCGCACAAGGCCCGCAGGAACTCGGCCGATCCCGGGATCGCGCCGCCGGCGCCCATCATGGGCTCCACGATGATCGCCGCCAGGTTGCCTGCGTTCTCGGCGATTGTGCGCCGGGCGCCATTGGCATCGTTGTAGGCGCCGGTCACCACCGGGAAAGGCACGTTGGTCCGCTCGCCGCCGGCGGCGAAATAGAGCAGCCCCCCGTGGTAGGCGCCATCGAAGGCCATCAGGCGTCCGCGGCCAGTGGCTGCCCGGGCCAGGCTGATGGCCATCAGGTTGGCCTCCGTGCCCGAGTTGCAGAACCGCACCCGCTCGCAGGCCGGGAAGCGCTGGCAGACAAGCTCGGTCAGTCGCGCCTCGTGGCGGTTGGGGGCGCCCAGCACGATGCCCTGGTCCAGCGCCCCGCGTACCGCCGCGACGATGGCCGGATGGGAGTGCCCGTAGAGGCCGGCCGTGTATTCGCCCAGAAAATCCCGGTAGGTGTGGCCGTCCAGGTCGGTCACGGTGGCGCCCTTTCCGCCGACCAGGACCAGGGGGAAGGGGTCGTAGAACAGGATGGTGCGGGTGTTGCCGCCGGGCATGTGGCGCGCCGCCATGTGATTTTGCGCCGCGCTCCGTGGGTTGGCCGCCACGTATCGGTCCTCGGCCGCCGCCACCGCATCGTCGAGGGTCGCGTTCCGTGGCGCAGCGATCGTCGTCATGGGCTGGTCCTCCGCCGGCTGCTTGCCATGAACGCTAGCAGCGGCGGGCCGGCGGTGACAACCGGGCTCGGGTGCCGATGGTGTCTTGGAACGAGATTTGACGTGCTGAATACGGGCAGCAGGTTCATAGATCCGCATCGATACATCTGGAAGCGTATCAAGGCCGGGGATGGTCGCCAATGCGCACTAATGCCAGCAGCCGCGACCTTTCGGCTGAAGATATTGCGTTCATGCCGAGCATCGCGGCGGCCAAGGCTGCGACCGCGATCGGTGCTAACCATACCGCCGGCAGCAATTCCGACGTGAAGACGCCGAAGGCGACCGCCGAAGCAACGGCTGGCTTCACCCACCAGGCGTGGCTTGCAAGTTTGAGTCGCTTGTGGGCGATCAGGAAGGCGAGCAACGCACCCACGGCCGCGGCGACGCACAGGGACAACACGGCCCCCGATACCGCGCCCAACGGGAGCAGGGCGAACATCGAACCGATGTGGAGAACGACCATGAGCGAGAGGACTGCCGCGGCCTGCTTGCGGCCATCCATCGCGTTCAGCAAGTGCACCACGAACGTCACGACCGCGAATGACGGCAACAACCAGGCCAGATCGGCGACGATCGTGCCGGCGGCTTCGAACTTCGGTCCCAGGATCAGAAAGATCAGCCACGGGACATAGGCGGATGCACAAATGGCCGCCACCGTTGCAATTGCCAAAACCAGTTTCGCCGACAAGACGAAATCGGTCATCTCGCCGCCCCGCTGATAGTCGCGATTGATTTTCGGCAGGGACGCCAACGCAAGGGCGCGGGGTGGAATCAGAAACACCGTCACGAACTGCATCGCGATGCCGAAACTGGCAATCAATGCCGTGTTCGGCTCGACCTGGCGCAGGATGACGATGGCGACCTGGGCGAACAGGCCCAGCATCCATATTCCCAGCGTGATGGGCGCCGAGACCCGAAGCAGCGCAATCAGCAGGCGCCGACGGGTGCCGGGACGCGGCGCGAATCCGGTCATCCGATGCAGGCGGCGCAGAGAAGCCACCATTTCGAAACCCCAAAACAGGGCGCGCAGAAAGCATACCGACAACAACCCGCCTCCCAACAGCAGGGTTGTGACGCCGCACAGCGCCTCCGCGCCGCGAAAGAGGGTCTCGAAGCGGGGAATCCAGGTCGCTTGCTCGAGGGCGATGAAACAGCCGCGCACCCAGTTGGCCACGGCACGAAAGACGAGGGTGACGACGAAAAAACCCACTGCCACCATGGTCCGGAACGTGGGTTCCGTGAACCCAATATAGGTCAAGCCGCACAGGCTCAAGATCGCTGCCATCGACAGGGTAACGGTCAAACTGTGGGCGGCAATGGCTCTCAGGTTCACTCGGCTTCGGCTGAGGCGCTGGGCCAGAATTATGTTCTGGCCGAAATTCGCCAGTCCCAGGAAAGCCATGTAGAAGGCGACGCCGTAAACGAACAGCCCTGTTTCCTCGGGGCCAAGAAGACGGGCGATGACGAGCAGGTAAAGGAAATGGATTATCCGCGCCGACACATGTGTCGCGACAAGGGCGCTGGCGTTGCGCAGAATGCGAGAGTGGAGAAGTTTCAGTCGCATCAATGCCCCGCGAGGGGATGCACCTTCCTATGACCGTCCGCGCCGCGTCGATGGTTTCGGGTGACGGGCTCAGATCCAGTGAATTTGTCGTGTTGGCGCAATATTCCGGCGTCCGTTCCCTTCCTCGACGTCGTGTCGCCGTCGCTTCATTTCCGCCCGCTCCCGATCTCTTTCGCCGGCACCCCGACGACCGTGCTGCCCGCGGGGACGTTCTTGAGCGCAACCGAGCCAGCGCCGACAACGGCCCCTTCGCCCACGATCACACCCGGTGCCAGGGTGGCGCCGCCATAGATGACTCCAGACGCCTTGACCTGGGACCGGCCGGCCAGTGTGGCGCCGGGGCTTAGACTCGTGCAATCCCCAAGGACGACGTCGTGGCCGAGCTCCACGAGACGCCGCGCGACATGGGATCCAACGAAGCCGGCGCCGCCCGTAATGAAAACCCGTTCCGTCATGGCGTCTCCAAGCGCTCTTGGCGATCGACCGGGGGCGTGGGCCGTTCCGACTTATCCGCTGCGCGCGAAATGCCGGGCATACTCCCGTTCGAAGAAATCCACCATCCAATTGGTATGGTCAACCTTGTCGGCGAGCAGTCGCTCTCGACCGGCCCGCACCCGCGCGGCAAGCTGGGAGTCGTCGAGCGTTCGCCGCACCACGCTCAACCAGTCGCCGCCATGATTCTCACCGACGCAGTTCACCACCAGGCCATATCTCTGCTCCTGCTCGTCGGTAAAGCCCCGTCCGACGGGCGATACATAAGAGGCCAGGGTTCCCAGCACGGCGCATTCCGATGCCATGGTCGCGCTTTCGCCGATCAGGGCGGTCGCATAGGCGAGAAAATGATGGATTTGCGACACCGGGGCCGTCAGTCGATAGGGTTCCAGCTCCTTCGGTAAAGGTTGTTCCGAGGATACCAGCACGCGCCCGCGTTTCTCGAGCATGTGGACGAGGTCCATTTTCTTCGATAGGGGGATACCATGTGTGCCCATATCGTGGCTGGCCTCATAGGAGACGAAGCGCGTTAGGAAGTACGGTTTCGTGATATCGACGCCCGCCGCGCCGACCACCCTTTGATCGGGGGTGAAACGCTTGGGGGCGAGATACGCCATGGAGAGATAACTGGGGAAGGTACGATGGTCGCCGGATACGGATCGTTGGCAACAATCCGGCGTACAGACGTAGTTGGCCATCGGATAGGCGAAGCGGTTGGTCATTGTGGCCATTTCGGTGCCATAGAATATCGCCGTTCGAACCCGGTCACCGAACAGAATACAGCGCAAGCGACCGACGACGGCGATACTGGGTCCCATGACGCCGGTCATAAAATGCGGTCGATACTCTTTGACGATCCGGGACAGTTTCAGGTTGCGCAGCCCGAACTCCACGGCCAGCGCCACACCGGTCCGCTTGTGGCTCAACAGCTCGTATTGGAGGCCATTTTGGCGCATCAGCTCGCCGGCGCGATCCTTATCGCGAAGCGTAAATAACACCTCGTGATCAGCGGAGAGCAGATCGTTCGCTAGTGTTCCGCTCGAAACAAATGATTCCCATCGGGCAGGTGTGATGCGATTCTGGGTTCATGGGGAAGAAAGTGAGGATCCAGCTGGCGCCTGGGGATCAGGACAGGCTGGAGGCGTTGATCGCCAATGGCAACACGCCGCAGAAGCATGTCCGACGGGCTCGGATTGTACGGCTGGCCGGCGACGGCGTTGGCACCGATGAGATCCAGCGCCGCTTGGGCGTGAGCAAACCGACCATCCGACGCTGGCGGACGCGCTATGTGGAGGCCGGCGTGGACGGTTTGTGCCGCGATAAGACGCGCCCGCCGGGCAAGGCACCGCTTGCGGCGGATGTGGTCATGCGGGTGATCGAGAAGACCAAGACGGAAACGCCGCCGGACGCGACCCACTGGAGCCTGCGAACGATGGCCAAGGCGGTGGGCATCGCGCCGTCGAGCGTTCAGGCGATCTGGAAGGCACATGAGCTGAAACCGCATCTGGTGGCGACTTTCAAGCTGTCCAATGATCCGCGGTTTGCCGAGAAAGTCGAGGACGTGGTCGGGCTGTATGTCAACCCGCCGGAGCACGCCATCGTCCTGTCGGTGGACGAGAAGTCCCAGATCCAGGCACTCGACCGCACCCAGCCGGGCCTGCCGATGAAGAAGGGCCGGGCCGGCACCATGACCCACGACTATAAGCGCCACGGCACCACCACCCTGTTCGCGGCGCTCGACGTGCTCGACGGCACGGTCATCGGCCAATGCATGCAGAAGCATCGCCATCAGGAGTTCATCCGCTTCTTGAACAAGATCAACCGCGCGACGTCGAAGCACCTGGCTCTCCACCTGATCGTCGACAACTACGCCGCCCACAAGACGCCGGAGGTCAAGCGCTGGCTGAAACGCCATCCCCGGTTCCACCTGCATTTCACGCCGACCTCGGCGTCGTGGCTCAACTTGGTCGAACGCTTCTTTGCCGAGATCACCCGAAAGCGCATCCGTCGCGGCGTGTTTCACTCCATCGTCGAATTGCAAATGGCCATCAACGACTACCTCGACCAGCACAACGCCGACCCCAAGCCTTTCGCCTGGACGGCTTCCGCCAGTTCCATCATCGATAAGGTCAACCGAGGGAAACAAGCGTTGGAATCGCTATACTAGACCCCATGTCCGACTGGGATGTGGGTGACCCGTCTCACATTATGCGGGTGTCGAGGGTTGCACCGGATGGTCCGGTGTCTTGCCTCATGCATAGGAGACGGGTCATGGAACAGGTTATCACGTACGTGGGTCTGGACGTTCACAAGAAGAGCATTTCGGTCGCCATTGCCGATGGCGGCTTGCGCCGGGAGGCGCGCTATTTCGGCACCATCGCGAACCAACCGGCGGCGTTGCGGAAGTTGGCGCACAGGCTGGGGCGCGAGGGACGCGCGCTGCGCTTCTGCTACGAGGCCGGGCCGTGCGGTTACGGGGTCTATCGGACGCTAACATCGCTCGGCCACGACTGCGTGGTGGTGGCGCCGTCGCTGATCCCGCGGCGTCCTGGCGATCGGATCAAGACCGACCGCCGCGATGCCTTGGGCTTGGCCAAGCTGGACCGCGCCGGCGAGCTGACGCCGGTGTGGGTTCCCGAGCCCGAGCACGAGGCCCTGCGCGATCTGGTGCGGGCCCGCGCGGCGGCGGTCAAGGCCCTGCGCCGGGCGCGTCAGCAGTTGAGCGGCTTCCTGCTACGCCACGCCCGCACGCGAGACGGCAACAACTGGACCCTGGCCCACCGGCGCTGGCTGGCGAGCCTGCGTTTCGAGCAGCCGGCCCAGCAGATCGTCCTGGAGGACTATATCCAGGCCATCGAGGATGCCCAGGCGCGGCGCGACCGCCTGACGGCCGAGATCGAAGCATTGGTCCCCCGTTGGTCCCTGGCTGCCGTCGCCCAGGCCCTTCAGGCCATGCGCGGCGTGGCGCTGATCACCGCCGTCACCCTGTTGGCCGAGATCGGCGACCTGACCCGTTTCGACAGCCCGCGTCAGCTCATGGCGCACCTCGGTCTGGTGCCCTCGGAGCATTCCAGCGCCGCTCACATCCGGCGCGGCGCCATCACCAAGGCCGGCAACGCCGAGGCGCGCCGCGTCATGATCGAGGCCGCCTGGTGCTACCGCCTGCCGGCGCGGGTCAGCCGCTGCCTCCTGGAGCGCCTCCAGGGCCAACCCAAGGCGGTCCGCGACATCGCCTGGAAGGCCCAGACCCGCCTCTGCGCCCGCTACCGCCGCATGGGCGCCCAAGGCAAGGATACCCCCCTGGTCACAACGGCTATCGCCCGCGAGATGCTCGGCTTCGTCTGGGCCATCGCCCGCGAGGTCGCGCCGCGCAAGGCCGGCTGAGAAAAAGCAGGGAAAAATCGTCACCCCACAAGAGGAGGACCGAAGCAGCCTACCAACAGTCCGCCGGCGCCCATGCCTGGGGGCGAGACCACGGTGAGGGGAACCCTCGACTGCTCTACGAGCGGGACTTGTCCCACGCTCGTCATCTAGACCGAGGCAGCCCCACGACGAACCCAGGGTCATGCGGTCCCAACCCGCGCATCAGAGATCGATCAACCGTCGTCAGGACGGTTTCGCCCCCTGCCATGTGCGCTGGCGCTATACGTATCTCGACACCGGCAACACGGTGAGCGGTGATCTTCGTCCGAAACCTTGAATTCGGACATGAGAGAGCAGGTTTATCCGCCGATTGGATCGAAATGCCGGCTTCCGATAGGGTCTCCACCGCGAAGACAAAGTCTAGGCTGCCTTCATGACCGTTACATCCTGGGACAAGCGGCTTGCCGTCATGCTGGTCAAGCCGTTGGTGGCGACGCCGGTCCATCCCAACCATCTCACCAGTCTTAGCTTCGTCGCGGGGCTGACGGCGGCCGTGATGTTCGCGCTCGGCGGACCGGGGTTGGTGAATTTGGCGGCGGGTTTGTTCTCGTTCGCGGTATTTCTCGACCACACCGACGGTGAGCTCGCGCGCCTGGCCGGGAAGACCTCGGCATTCGGCCATCGCTTTGATTCCGTGGTCAACGCCTCCAATTACACGATGCTGTTCATCGGCATCGGCATCGGTCTGTCCGCTGGGGAGATGGGAAGCGCAGCGCTCGCCCTTGGGTTCGCCGCCGGCCTCACCAACCCGGTGATCTTCGTCCTGCGTCTCGGCCTTGAACGCCGCGCCGGCGCCAAGGCCGTGGCCCATCCCCACTACGCCGGCGTCGAAATCGAAGACCTCATCTACCTGGTCGGTCCGATCACCTGGGCGGGCGGGCTCGAGTACTTTTTCCTAGCCTATGGGTTCGGCGCCTTCGGCTATCTGGCATGGACCGTGTGGGAGGCACTGAAGTCGCGCCAATAGGCCGCAAACCGGTCACAAGCAGAAACGCTTCGATAGGGACATTCCCTACGCCCCTGGCGCCATCGCCACCGTCACCGGCAGGTTGCCGGCGGCGTCGCGGATCAGGCGGTGGCCGCTCAGGCGGGTGTATTCGCTGGTGGTGCGGGCCAAGCTGCGCAAAAACTCGGCCGCGATGGCGTTGAGCAGCCCCAGGGACAGGGACGTATCGCCCTCGTAGATGCGGCGGAATGCCGCGCGGGGCAGTTCCAGGACCACCGTCTCGCCGCGGGCCACGCACAGACTGCCGTGATCGCCACCCAGGATCAGGGCGGTCACGCCAACCATGCGGCCGGGCCCGAGGGCGGCCAGGGGGCGCAGGCCGCGGCCGTCCCTGGCCAGCGCGGAAACGGCGCCGCGCACGACGACGAAACAGGACTTGCCAGGATCGCCGGCATCGAACAGGGCCGCCCCGGGGCCGGCCCGACGCACCCGGGTGGCGCGGCGGAACGTGTCCAGGTTCTCCGCGTCCCAACGGTTGCAGCAGGGCAGCACCGGCAAATAGGCGCGCACATCGAACGGCGCCCGACCGCCCCGTACTTTTCCTTGGCGCTCGATGTCGCCCGGAAGGCATGGCCCGTCCATGGCCAGCACGCGGGCATTCAGGTCGTGCAGCCGTTGGCACAGGGCCTCAATGGTGGCGCGCATCACGCCCATGGCCGCCGGGTGGCGCTGGGACAAGAGGCCGAGGAAATAGGCCCGTTCCAGGAACACCGCCCCACCACGGGCGGTGGCCCGCACCGAGGCGGTGCGCAGGCCCGCGTCCACCAGGGCGGCGTCGCCGACCATGGCGCCAAGCGCGACCGCGGTGATCACGTGCTCGCCGCCGCCGGGGATCTTGGTCACCACGTCGGCGGCCCCGCTGTCCAGAAAGTAGGCCCCGTCCGGCGGCGCGCCCTGGACGATCAAGCTGTCGCCGGCGGCGAACCGCACCGCCCGCAAGCCGCCCCGCAAAGAGTCAAGGCACCCGTCGTCCAGCGCCGCGAAATGGGGGATGGCGCGCAGGCGGTCATTGTTCAAGGCGGTGGACATGGGCGGGGTGAAACCCGGTCGAGAGAAGCCGCAACATCAACACAGAGCCACAGAGCCACGGGGATTTCAACGACGGCGACCCTCGTGCCCGGTGGTCCGCCCCTCATGGCCGCAGGGTCAGCCGGTCGCCACGGACTTCGTAGGACCCGAGGCGGGCGAGAAAGCTCATGCCGAGGAGCGAGCGGTTCATGGCGGCGCCGTTGACGGAGGCATGCACGTCAACCATGTCGATGGGGCCCAGGCGGACCCGGTTCAGGGTTACCGGCGCCCCGCGCACGGTGCCGTTGGCGGTGTTGTAGAGGCGTGTGTAGCGCAAGGCACCCAGGTCGAAGCCCAGGCGTTCCGCGTCCCGGGGCGTCAGCACCACGTCGCTGGCCCCGGTGTCGACCAGGAAGCGAAGCGGGGTGCCGTCCACCTCCGCCTCCACCGTGAAGTGCCCGTCGGTGCCGGCGCGAAAGCTGATGGCGCCGTCCCCCTCCACCCCCCAGTCGGGTATCAGCTCGCCCAGCAGCCGGTCCTTGAGGCCGGCCGCCTCGTCACGGAAGCTGTAGACCACCAGGATAACCGCCCCGATGCCGATCCAGGCGATGGCCGATTTCAGGGCCGGGCCCGGCTGGGCCCGGATGCGCACGGCGACGGCGCCGCCGAGGAACACCAGCAGCACGGCCAGGTAAACGATCCGCACCTGGCTCCCCTGGTCCTCGAGGGCGTCGGGGAAACGTTCGGCCAGCAAATAGATCGCCAGGGCCCCTACGAGGATCGCCAGCACCAGCCACGGCCACAGGCGGCGGGGCGGACGGACCGGTTTCTGGGGCCAGGGAGAGCTCACGGGTGAACTCCCGCCGTAGTGGGCCGGTCTCAGACCGGCCCCTACGAAACGCTTGGACCGTGCGTAGGGGCGGGTCTGAGACCCGCCCGCTTCGGACTCCAACCAACGCCAAGGGCTCGCGCGTGTCACGCCAGCGCCGCCTCCAGCACCCGTGCCGCGTGGCGGGCCTGGCGGCCGGTGCCGTCGGCGATCTGGTGGCGGCAGCTGAAGCCGTCGGCGACGATCAGGCTGTCGGGGTCGGCGGCGCGCACCGCCGGCAGCAGGCTCAGCTCCCCCATGGCGATGGACAGGTCCACGTGCTCCGCCTCGTAGCCGAAGGCGCCGGCCATGCCGCAGCAGGAGGCGGCGACGGTCTCCACCCTCAGGTCCGGGACCAAGCCCAGGGCCGCCCGCACGGCGTCCATGGCGCCGAAGGCCTTCTGGTGGCAGTGGCCGTGGAGCAGCGCCCGCGTCGCGGGCAGGGGCTTCAGCGGCAGGCGCAGCCGTCCCGCGTCGTTCTCGGTGGCCAGGAACTCCTCCAGCAACACGGCCCGGGCGGCGAGGGCATCGGTGTCCGCCCCTGGCAGCAGTCCCGCGAATTCGTCGCGCAGGGTGAACAGGCACGACGGCTCCAGTCCCACCACCGGCAGACCTCGGGCCACATGGGGCGCGATGGCGGCGACCGTGCGCCGCGCCTCGGCCCGAGCTTCCTCGATGAGGCCCACGGACAGGAAGGTGCGGCCACAGCACAGCGGCCGGTCGCCGTCGCCCGCCACCTGAACGCGATACCCCCCCGCCTCCAGGACCTTGACCGCCGCGCGCAAATTGTCCGGCTCGTACCAGGTGTTGAAGCAGTCGGCGAACAGCAGGACTTCGGGCTCCGCCGCCGCGGCCTCCCCGGCGCGGAAGGGGCGGCGGTGCCAGGCCGGCAGAGGCCGCCGGGCGCTGAGGCCCGTCAGCCGTTCTCCCAAGGCCGGCAGGCCGGGGATGCGGTCGCGCAGGTTCAGCGCCCAGCCCAGCCGGCTGGCGATGGGGGCGTAGCGGGGCAGGTAGGCCACCATTCGGTCGCGGAGGGACAGCGGGTTTTCCTTCCTCCATTGGGCCAGGAACTCCACCTTCATGCGGGCCATGTCGACGCCGGTGGGGCATTCCCGCCTGCAGCCCTTGCAGGCCACGCACAGGTCCATGGCCTCCTTCATCGCCGGCGACGTCAGAGCCTTGGGACCAAGCTGGCCGGTCAGGGCCAGGCGCAGGCTGTTGGCCCGTCCCCGGGTCAGATGCCGCTCGTCCCCCGTCAACCGGTAGGACGGGCACATGACGTTGGGATCCGACTTGCGGCAGGCGCCGTTGTTGTTGCACATCTCGACCGCCGGCAGCAGCCCGCCCCATTCGGACCAGTCCAGCGCCGTCTGGGGCGCCTGATCGGCGTAGTCGGGGGCGTAGCGAAACAGCCGCCGGTCGTCCATGCGCGGCGGGCGGACGATGCGATGGGGGTTGAACAGGCCCATCGGGTCGAAGGCGTCCTTGATCTCCTCCAGGGCGCGGACGATGCGCGATCCGAACATCACCTCGTGGAATTCGGAGCGCACGATGCCGTCCCCGTGCTCGCCCGAATGGGAGCCTTTGTATTCGCGGACCATGGCGAAGGCTTCCTCGGCGATGGCCCGCATTTTCACCACATCCGCCGGGTCCTTCATGTTGAGGATCGGGCGGACGTGCAGGCAGCCGACCGAGGCATGGGCGTACCAGGTGCCACGGGTGCCGTGTTTCTCGAACACATCCGTCAGGCGCCGGGTGTAGTCGGGCAGATGCTCCAGGGGCACCGCGCAGTCCTCGATGAAGGAGACCGGCTTTCCGTCCCCCTTCATGGACATCATGATGTTGAGGCCCGCCTTGCGCACCTCCCACACCGCCGCTTGCAAGGCCGTCTCGGTGATCGGGACGCAGCAGCCGGGGAAGCCGTGATCGGCCATCAGGGCATCCAGCTCGCGGAGCTTGCGTTCCTGCTCCGCCGCCGCTTCGCCGGCGAATTCCACCAGCAGCAGGGCGTCGGGTTCGCCTTCGACCACCCGCTCGATGGTGGGACGGAAGGCGGCGATATCGCGGGCCAGCTCGATCAGGGTGCGGTCCACCACCTCCACCGCCGCCGGGTCAAGGGCGACCACGTGCCGGGTGATCTCCATGGCGTCGTGAAAGCTGGAAAAGCGGCAAACGCCCAGCGCCTTGTGGGGTGGGATCGGCTGCAGGTCCAGCTCCAGGGCGGTGAAGAAGGCCAGGGTCCCCTCGGAGCCGACCAGCATCCGCGCCATGTTGTGGCCGTGGCCCGAGATGCTGTCGATGTTGTAGCCGCCGACCCGGCGCAGCAGCTTCGGCAGCCGGCTGTCGATTTCGTCGGCTTCCCGTTCGGCGATGGCGCGCAGGCGAGCCACCAAATCGCGGTAGCCGGGGGCGCCCTCGACGCCGTTCAGTCCCTGGGGCACCGGGCCGAAGGTCCATTGCTGGCCGTCGGCCATGATGGCGTCGATGGCGCCGACGTTGTGGACCATGTTGCCGTAGCGGATGGAGCGCGACCCACAGGAATTGTTGCCCGCCATGCCGCCGATGGTGGCGCGGCTGGCCGTCGACGGGTCGATGGGGAAAAACAGGCCGTGGGGCTTGAGCTGCTTGTTGAGGTCATCGAGGACCACGCCGGGCCGCACCCGAACCCGCCGGGCATCGGTATCCAGGTCCAGCACCCCGGCGAAGTGCTTGGAGCAGTCGACCACGATGGCTTCGGCGACGGTCTGGCCGCACTGGGACGTGCCGCCGCCCCGGGGCAGGACCGGCACTCCTTCCTCGGCAGCAATGGCGATAGTGGCGCGGATGTCGTCCACCGACTTCGGCACCACCACGCCGATGGGCTCCACCTGGTAGATGGAGGCATCGGTGCTGTAGCGACCACGGTCGAAGGGATCGAACAGCACCTCGCCGGCGACCTCGCGCCGCAGGCGGGCGGCCAAGGCCGGATCGCCCACCCGATGGGCGTTGGGACGAAAGGGAGCGTCGGCGGTCATGGTGGACGCGAGAGTCCTTCCTCTCTCCTCACCCGTCAACGGCAATCGCTTGTCGCGGCGGTACTCCGGCTGGCATAAGGCTAGGACCCCAGGGCGATCCGGACTTTTCCGCCATGACCGCATCCGAACCCAGCGGCCGCCACTTTCTGCAGATTCCCGGGCCCACCAACGTTCCCGACCGGGTGCTTAGGGCCATCGACCGGCCGACCATCGACCACCGGGGGCCGGCCTTCCAGGTCCTGACCCGCGAGGTGCTGGACGGCCTCAGGCAGGTCTTCCAAACCGACTCCCCGGTGGTGGTGTTTCCCTCCTCGGGCACCGGGGCTTGGGAAGCGGCCCTGGTCAACACCCTGTCGCCCGGCGATCGGGTGCTGATGTACGAGACCGGCCACTTCGCCAGCCAGTGGCGGCGAATCGCCGAACGCCTGGGCCTGGACGTCCTGTTCCTGCAGGCCGACTGGCGCTCGGCGGTGGACCCGGCGGCCCTGGAAGCGGAACTGGCGGAAGACAAGGCCATCAAGGCGGTCTGCGTGGTCCACAACGAGACCTCCACCGGCGTCACCAGCCCCATCGCCCCGGTGCGCGCGGCTATGGACCGGGTGGGCCACCCGGCGCTGCTGATGGTGGACACCATTTCGTCCCTCGGGTCGATGGACTACCGGCACCGGGACTGGGGCGTCGACGTGACCATTTGCGGGTCGCAAAAAGGACTGATGCTGCCGCCGGGCCTGGGCTTCAACGCGGTCAGCGACAAGGCCTTGGCCGCCGCCCGGGAGGCGCGCCTGCCGCGAGCCTACTGGGATTGGGCGGAGATCCTGAAGACCAACGAAGCCGACCTCTTTCCCTACACCCCGGCCACCAACCTGCTGCTCGGCCTCAAGGAGGCGCTGGCCATGCTGCTGGAGGAGGGACTACAGGCCGTCTTCGCCCGCCACGCCCGCCACGGCGAGGCGGCCCGCCGGGCGGTCGCCGCCTGGGGCCTGGAGCTGGTCTGTCGCCAACCGGACCATGCGTCGAACTCCCTGACCGCCGTGTTCCTGCCCGAAGGGCACGACGCGGACGCCTTCCGCGGTGTGGTGCTGGACGCCTTCAACATGTCCCTGGGCAATGGGCTGGGGCGGCTGGCGGGACGCGCCTTCCGCATCGGCCACTTGGGCGACTTCAACGACCTGATGCTGGCCGGCACCCTTTCCGGGGTGGAGATGGGCCTGAAGCGGGCCGGCGTGCCGCACAAGCCCGGCGGCGTCCAGGCGGCGTTGGATTTCCTGGCCGGCAATCGCGAGGAGTGAACCATGGCCGAACGTCGCCCCAACATCCTGTGGTTCATTCCCGATCAGCAGCGGGCCGACACCATCGGCGCGCTGGGCAATCCGGCCATCAACACCCCCAACCTGGACAAGCTGGTCTCGCGGGGTGTCGCCTTCCGCCGCAACTACATCCAGAACCAGGTCTGCACGCCGTCGCGGGCCAGCTTCCTCACCGGGCGCTATCCGGCCACCACCCAGGTCTACCGCAACGGCATCCCCAATTTTCCCAAGCACGAGGTGATTGTCACCCGGCTTCTGGCCGAACACGGCTACGACGGCTGCCTGTGCGGCAAGCTGCACCTGTCGGCGGCCAAGTACGCGGAGGAACGCCACGACGACGGCTACCGAGTCTACAACTGGGCCCACATCTCGCTGCCGACCATCGAGCAGATGTCCTCCAACCAGTACCTGATCTGGCTCAAGGAGACCAAGGGCATCGACCCCTTCGCGCTGTTCGCCGATTACGACCGTGCGGTCGCCTTTCCTGGTGTGCCCTCGGACCTGCACCATGTCACCTGGTGCACGGACCGGGCGCTGGAGTTCCTGGAGGACGGTCGCGACAAGAACAAACCCTGGCTGCTGTCGGTCAATATTTTCGATCCCCACAACCCCTACGACCCGCCGCCCGAGTACTGGGATCGCTACGACCCCGCGGCCATGCCCCAGGCCCTGTTCCGGGAAGAGGAACTGGAAAGCCAGAAACGCTTCGCCGCCGTGCGCCAGCCCAACCCGCTGCCCATCGACCCGCGCGGGCCCATGCCGGACCTGAAGGCGTTGAACATCCCCGGCAATGTTCGCGAGATCGTCTCCACCGCCCCGCCCACCTTCAACGCCCAGGTCGCCAAAGCCGGCTACTACGGCATGATCGAGCATGTGGATCATCACCTGGGGCGTCTGATGGACGCGGTCGAGGCCATGGGCGAGCTCGACAACACCATCATCGTCTACATGTCGGACCACGGAGAGATGCTGGGCGACCACGGCTGCTTGTGGAAAAGCGCCCGCGCCTACGACGGCCTGGTGAAGGTGCCGCTGATCCTGTCGTGGCCCGCCCGATGGCTGAAGGACCGGCGGTCCGACGCGCTGACCGAACTGGTGGACGTGGCGCCGACCCTGCTGGAAGCCGCCAGCGCGCCCGCGTACCCCGACATGCAGGGCCGCTCACTGCACCGGCTCCTCAGCGGCGAGGCGCCCCTGGATGCCCACAAGGACATCGTGGTCACCGATTTCTACGATTCCCTGGGACGGGGCGACCCGGACGACTGGACCCGCTCGACCATGACCTTCGATGGCGAGACCAAGCTGGTCGTCTACCACAACGAGGGCCTGGGCGAGCTGTTCGACCATACCAGCGACCCCGACGAATTCGTCAACCTGTGGGACGACCCGGGCGCCCGGGACCTGAAGCAGGAACGCCTGCTCTCACACCTGCGGGCGGTCACCGCGACCACCAGCTCCGGCCCCGGGGCGGGTGTCGATGTCGTAGGGTGCGGGACCGGTGGGGTCGAAACCCGACCTCCCCCACACGCTCGAGTCTCGTCTAGTCGATTCTTTCAGGTTAGAATGCGACGATGCAGGTAACGCTCACCAAACAGCAGGAAGAAGCCGTCGATCGCTTGGTGGCGGCTGGCATCTTCTCCAACAAGGAAGAAGCCATCGCCAGAAGCTTCGATTGGCTCGAAGAGCAGGCCCGGAGGTTGAAGGCCTTGAGGGCCGACGTTCAAATGGGAATCGACCAGCTGGATAGAGGTGAAGGCAAACCCTTCGACCCTGAAGAACTCAAGCGCTACTTGCTGGATCAGCTAGCGAATGAAGAGGCAACGCCAGGCGCCTGATGCCTCAGGTGACCATTGCCCCCGACGCTGAGCACGATCTGATACAAATCGGCCTCTACATAGCCCGCGACAACCCGGGTAGGGCGATTGCATTCGTTGACGAGATCACCGATACGTTTGAAGAGTTGGCCCATCAGCCGAGAATGGGGCGAGATCGAGTCGACGTGTTACCTAATCTGCGGGGCTTTTCCCATGGCGACTACCTCATTTTCTACCGCATCGTCGAGCAGGGCATCGAAGTCGCACGCGTAATTCACGGTGCGCGAGATATCTCGGCGATGTTCAAGAGGTAGGCCCGGCCGAGCCCGGGCGGGCCGGTGGATGGAGGCCCCCCTCACCCCTCTCCCACCGCGTCCGGCGGCGCGATGGCCTCGGCGTCGGGCTGTCCGCCGAACTCGATTTCCTCGATGCGCTCACCGCGGCGGTTGATCCGTTCGGACGAGACGCGGATCTGGCGCAGGTCTTCCTCGGCCTGGCCGAAGTGGCGTTGCAGGTTGCCGACCCGTTTGTCCAGGCGGACCACGTCGGCCAGCAGATGGGCCACCTCCGCCTGGATGACGGCGGACTGTTCGCGCATGCGGGCGTCCTTGAGCACGGCGCGCACCGTGTTGAGGGTCGCCATCAAGGTGGTCGGCGAGACGATCCACACCTTGGCCCGGTAGGACTTGTCCACCACCTCGCCGAAGTTGGCGTGGAGCTCGGCATAGACCGCCTCCGAGGGTAGAAACATCAAGGCCGATTCGGCCGTTTCGCCGGGCACGATGTAGCGTTCGGCGATGGCCCGCACGTGGTGCAGCACGTCGGCGGCGAAGGCGCGCCCGGCATTGCGGCGGGCGTCCTCGTCGGGGGCCGTGGTGAGGGTCCGGTAGCTCTCCAGGGGGAACTTGGCGTCGATGACGATGGGTCCCGGTGGCAGCGGCAGGCGCAACAGGCAGTCGGCCACCTTGCCGTTCGACAGCGTCGCCTGGAAGGCGTAGGCGGATGGCGGCAGGATGGCGCTTACCAGGTCGTTGAGCTGGATCTCGCCGAAGGCGCCGCGGGCCTGCTTGTTGGACAGGATGTCCTGCAGCCCCACCACCTGTTGGGACAGCTCGGCGATGTTTTTCTGGGCGGCGTCGATCACCGCCAGGCGCTCCTGCAACTGGCGCAGGGATTCGCCGGTGCGCTGGGTCTGCTGCATGATCCCGTCGCCCAGGCGCTTGGACAGGCTCTCCAGCCGCTGGTTGGTGTCCCCCTGGGCCTGTTGCAGGCGGCCCGCCAGCTCCGACTGGGAGGTCGCCAGACGCTCGGCCGTCTCGACCAGGGCCCCCATGCCGGCGGCCGCCTCGGCCCGCGCCCGCTCGCCGCGCAGGAGGATCGGAACCACGACGGCGATGGCGAGAACGGCGACGACAACGGCGGCGCCGGCGACGAAAATCTGCGGATACATGGCGGCCGAGTCCCGAATCGTGGCCGCCCATCCTTGCACCCGGCTGCCGGACAACGCAAACTCGCCGGCCACCTTTTTGCCTTGGGAGCCACCCCATGCGCCGGTTGCTCGTCCCCCTCTTCGCCCTCGTCGCGACGACCGCCGGCGCGGCGGAAATTCCGGTCACGGATGCCCATCGGCAAGCCCTGTCGGTCACCATCTACGGCAATGGCCTGGCCCACGTCCGCGACCACCGGCGGATCGACCTGCCGGGTGGCGAATCGGCCCTGGCCCTGGCGGCGGTCAGCGATCGCATGGACCCGACCACGGCGCTGCTCCTCGGGCCGCCGACGGTGTCCCTGGTGGAACAGAATTTTGAGCGGGACATCGTCACCCGCCAGACCCTGCTCGAACGGTCCATCGGACAGGAAGTACTGGTCGTGCGCCGCCACCCGACCACCGGCGCGGACGTGACGGAGCGCGCCGTGGTGCTGGCGGTGGACGGCGGGCTGGTGCTGCGGATCGGCGAGCGAATCGAGACCGACCCGCCGGGGCGCCTGGTGTTCGAGGCGATACCCGACGATCTGCGCCTGGAACCGACCCTGGTGGCCGTGATCCGGGCCGAGGCCGGGCCGACGCCCCTGGTGCTGTCCTACCTGACCGAGGGTCTCACATGGCGGGCCGACTATGCCGGGCGCCTGAACGGGGATGGCACGGCCATGGACCTGCTGGCGCGGGCGACCCTGGAGAACGGCACCGCCATGCGGTTCGCCGAAGCCGGCCTCCAACTGGTGGCCGGCGAGGTGCGCCGCCAGGCCAGGCCCGCGCCCGGCGTCGTGTTGCGGAGCCAAGGCGTCGCGCCTATGGCCATGGTCGAGGCGGCGGACACGGTGAGCCGGGAGGCAATGGGCGATGTTCATCTCTACACGGTGCCCCGGCCCGTTACCTTGAACCCCCGGCAGAAGAAGCAGATTCCCCTGCGTCATGGGACGGCAATTCCGGTCCGGCGCAGCTACCTGTCGCACAGTGGGCGGGGTGTGGGCCCTTGGTCCCAGAAAGTGACAGACACCCATCCCCGGGTGCGCGTGCGTTTCGACAATCGACGTGAAGACGGGCTGGGCGAGCCCCTCCCCGCCGGCATCTTCCGCGTCTATCAGCCCGACGCCGCCGGCCAACAGCAGTTCGCGGGGGAGACCCGGATCCCCCATACCCCCGAGGACGGCACCGTCACCCTGCTCCTGGGCGAGGCTTTCGACATCACCGTCAAGCGGGTCCAGACCGACTACGGTATCCAGGGCCGACCGCCCCGCACCTACGAGAGCGCCCATCGGGTGGAGATCCGCAACCGCAAGGATCAGGCGGCCGACGTGGTGGTGGCCGAGCGGATCCAGGGAGATTGGACCATCCTCGAGGAAAGCCATTCCCACACCAGGGTCGCCGCCGATCGCGCCGAGTGGACCGTGCATGCGCCGGCGGGCGGGGACGTGGCGCTGACCTTCCGGGTGGGTGGCGTTCTGCGACGCTGAGGGCCGCCGCCTGCTGCCGCGACTTGACGCCACGACTTGACGCTGCCGGCCCCTACGCCATATGAGCACATGTCGCAACGATTTCGCACCGCATACCGCCCATGGCCATTCGCCCCGTCATCATCGCGCCCGACCCGCGTTTGAAGGCGCGCTGCGCGCCCGTCGAGGCGGTCAATTCCTCCGTGCGCGCGCTGATGGACGACCTTCTGGACAGCATGTACGCGGCCAATGGCATCGGCCTCGCGGCGCCCCAGATCGGCATCGAGTCGCGGGTCATCGTGGTCGATACGGCCAAGGACGCGGAGCCGCGCCGACCCCTGCGTCTGGCCAACCCGGAAATCGTCTGGGTCTCCGAGGATCCGTTCGCCTACGAGGAAGGCTGTCTGTCCCTGCCGGAACACTATGCCGAGGTGGTGCGCCCGGCACACGTCCGAGTCCGCTACCGGGACGAAGACAACGTCCAGCGGGAACTGGAGGCGAAGAATGTACTGGCTACCTGCCTGCAGCACGAGATGGATCACCTGGACGGCGTCCTGTTCGTCGACCACATCTCGGCCCTCAAACGAAACATCATTCTGCGCAAGCTGACAAAGACGAAGCGCCAACAGGAAGTGGCGGCGGACTGAACGCCCTGGTGTGGAATCTATGAGCGTTGCCACCGGTGCGAGCCCCCGGCGCCTGCGGCTGGCGTTCATGGGCAGCCCCGACTTCGCGGTGCCGTCCCTGCATGCGCTGAGGGAGGCCGGTCACCACATCGCCGCGGTTTACTGTCAGCCACCGCGCCCCGCCGGGCGGGGACAACGGGAACGGCTGTGTCCCGTCCACGGGTGTGCCCGAGATCGCGGCCTGGAGGTTCGCACCCCCGCGTCCCTGAAGGAGGCCGGCGTACAAGACGACTTCGCGGCCCTTGGGCCCGACGCGGCGGTGGTCGTGGCCTACGGCCTGATCCTGCCGCCCCCGATCCTGGCGGCGCCGCGCCTGGGATGCCTCAACGTGCATGCCTCCCTGTTACCGCGCTGGCGGGGCGCGGCGCCGATCCAGCGGGTTATCCTGGCCGGCGATGACGGCACCGGTGTCACCATCGTGCGGATGGACGCGGGCCTCGATACCGGGCCGATCCTGCTGAGCCAGGCGGTGCCCCTTTCCGCCACCACCACCGTGGCCGACCTGCACGAAACCCTGGCCGCCCTGGGCGCAAGCCTCGTCGTCCGGGCGCTCGGGGATCTGGACGCGGGTCGCCTGAAAGCGAAGCCCCAGCCCGCGGAGGGCGTCACCTACGCGGCCAAGCTGGCGCGGGACGAAGGGCGGCTCGACTGGCGACATTCGGCAGTGGCGCTGGAGCGCATGCCGCGGGGCCTCAACCCGTGGCCGGGCGCCTGGTTTATTCATCAGGGCCGGCGGATCAAGGTCCTTGACGCCACGGTGGCGGCGCTGCCCCACCCGGCATTGCCGGGGACCGTGCTTGACGATCGGCTGACGATCGCCTGCGGCCGCGATGCCTTGCGGCTGACGACATTGCAGCGGGAGGGTCGCGGGCCCTTGGCGGCGGCGGCGTTCCTGCGCGGCTACGCGCTGCCGGCGGGCACGGTCTTGCCCTGAGCGCGCGTGCGCCCTTCCTTTTCCAGGGCCGAGAGCATGGGCACCGAATTCTCGATACGTCGGATGCCTTCCAAGCCCTGCTTCATTTCGCTCATGATGAATTCGCTGCGGCGGATGGGGCCGCCGGTCATGGGGTCGGGGAACAGCCGCGCCCAGGCATCCATTTTCACGCCCAGGACGCACAGCGCGCCGCCGATGGTGGTGTGATAGCCCTTGATCAGATTTTCCACGACGCGAAACCGCTCGGCGGTGAGGTCCTGCCACAAGCTCAGGGTGCTGCGGTCGAAATTCTCGAACCGGCCGCCGATCGCCGCCAGCATCTCGTTGAACGTCGCCTGGATGCGTTGACAGGAAACCAGAAATCCGGCGTTGGCGCGGAGCTGATAATTCTCGCGCAGGCTGTCGAGGGAATCGAGAAACCCGCTAATCACCGGCTCCAGTTCTTCCAACCGTTCCCGGTAGTAGGACAGGGACAGGAAGATGTCGCCGTAGTCCTCCAGGAAGCGCGGCACGTCGGGCACGTCGATCTCCAGCATTTCGGCCAGGCGGCGAAGGCGTTCGCGCACCTTGCGCACGTCCGGATCGCGGAACAGGGAGACGACGTCGCCCATGCCCCCCGCCGCGACGTCCTTTTCGCCGTAGATCTCCTGTATCAGGGGGCGGGTGAAGGCGGTCATGAAGCGGTCGAGCCGGATTCGCATGGACTCGGAAAGTTGGAGAGCCTGGGAATCGCTGACGGGAATTCCCCGCTCGCGAAGCAGTATGCGAAGCGAATAGACGTCGTAACTGGGGATCGAGGCCAACTTGCGCATCAGGTCTCGATCCCCGTTGGGTCTGTCGGTCGGCCAGCTGAACGCCGCGTCCAGATCCGAAATGGCGATCTGGCCGCTGCCCGTGTCTTCGCCGTGGAACAGTTCGAGCACGGTGGCCAAGCGCACGTTCTTGATCAATCGAGCACGGCGCAGGGCCGGCGTCTGGACGGGAACGATGGAGAGCGGCAGGATGTGGAAGGCATCCGTATCGCTGTCTTGAATCGGCGTCGACGACTTGTCGGCCATGGGAACCTTCCCAAGGAGTGAAAAGGAAAGCACGCATAAAGAGAGCATAGAAAACGTTCCTCCTGCATCCATTGTCCATACGGATGACCCCCAACCCAGCCCGGCCACACACCCTCCATTTCCCGCGAGGCTCCCCTTGCCGTCCGTCAACCGATCCGCCGGCCCCGCCGCCCAGACCGCCCGCGCCATGGCCTACATGGTGGCCTCCGGGATCGCGGGAACGGCCATGGGGGCGGTCATCCGCCACGTGTCCCAGGAACTGCATCCCTTCGAGATCGCCTTTTTCCGTAACGTTTTCGGACTGCTGCTGCTTTTGCCGCTGGTGTGGCGTCACGGTCTCGCATCTTTGCGCACCCGCAGGCCGGGCCTCCATTTCACCCGCGGCATCCTCAACGTCGGCGTGGTGATGTTCCTGTTTACGGCGGTAAGCATGGCGCCCCTGGAGAAGGTCACCGCGCTGTCGTTCACGGCGCCCCTGTTCGCCACCGTTCTCGCCGTGCTCGTGCTGGGGGAAAGGGTGCGGGCGCGCCGGGTTATCGCGTTGGCGACCGGCTTTGCGGGCATGCTGGTCATTCTCCGCCCCGGCTTGGTGGCGATCGACCTTGGAACCTCCCTGGCGCTTGCCGGCGCCACCACCTGGGCGACCTCGATGATTGTCGTCAAGATGCTCGCGCGCACGGAATCCAGTGTGACCATCACCGTTCGCATGGCCATCGTTGGCATACCGTTCACCTTGCTGGCCGCGCTCATGGTCTGGCGGACACCGTCCATGGAAGCACTGTTCTGGTGCGGCGTTCTGGGCGCCCTGGGAGGCACGGCCCACCTCACCGTGGCGCAGGCGTTCAAGCTGGGCGAAGCGTCCGCCGTGTTGCCAGTCGATTTCCTGCGCCTGATCTGGGCCGCCGCCCTGGGTTACGCCCTATTCGGCGAACGGCCCGATTTTTGGACCTGGGTCGGCGGCGCGGTCATCTTCACCGCGGCAACCTACATCGCCTTGCGGGAACGGAATCTCGCCCGTCGGCGGGCCGGCGCCGACGCGGCGGCAGATCGGTGAGCGGCCGCGGCAGCATGCTCAGTGACCGGTTTCGAGCTCGCTAAAGTTGACCGGCAGGATCTCGGTGACGGATAGCTTGCCCGCGTCGTCCTTGCGCGCGAGCAGAAGCTTCTGGTCACCCGGAATGCCCGACGGGCACACCATGCGCCCGCCCGGCTTGAGCTGCCCGATGAGCAGCGGCGGCAGCAGGTCCGGCGCCGCGGCTACGCAAATAGCGTCGAAGGGTCCCTTATCCGGCCAACCCCGACCGCCGTCGCCGATACGGACCTCCACGTTGTCCCGTTCCAGGCGCTTCAAGTTCGCCTGGGCCTTCAAACCCAGTTCCTCGACGATCTCGACGGAAAAGACCTGGGCAACCAGGTGCGACAGGATGGCGGCGTGATAGCCCAATCCCGTACCCACCTCGAGCACCCGATCGTCCGGGGTCAGTTCCATCAGGTCGGTCATCAGGGCGACGATGAAGGGCTGCGACACCGTTTTGTCGAACCCGATGGGCAGGGGCGTGTCGAAATAGGCATAGGCCCTGAGCTCGGCGGGGACGAAGTCGTGGCGCCGAACCTGTTCCATCGCCGCCAGCACCCGCCCGTCCAGCTGGTCGCGGCCCGATTGCTCGCCCGCGTGCAGCGCATGGGCGGCGATCACCTCCACCATCCGGGTCCTGAGAACGGCGAACTGATCCTGGCTCACGGCATCCTCGCGTTGCCAAAAGGGGGCGCGACCCAGCCAATATAGCCGGTCCCGCACGCCATTCGCAGGGAGAATCGACGATTCGAATCCCCCATGGGCCCGTGTGAACCCGTTCACAGACCTTTAGGAATTATGCCCTTAGCCTTCACGGAGGATCGGGTCGCGTTGAGCGCGATCTTGGTGTCCGACGACGGAGGAGGTAACCATGAATACTTGGACTGGCACACACGGTTTCGACGCCCCCCATGGCGCGACCGTTCTCGCCGACACGCTGGACGACGTCACCGGCTGGATGGGTGACATGGACGGGGACCCGGCCTTCGAGGTCGAGGAATTCGCCCTCGAAGCCGCCCGCGTTCGGGAAGGCGAACGGTATTCCTGACCGGCAGGGGGGGTGGCGCGCCGGAACCGGGCGTCTACTCCAACCCGACGATATGGATGGTCACCAGGGCGTTGGCCTCGCGGCGAAGGTCGACGTTGCTGAGGGAGCCCTCCACCGGCGAGCCGGTCTCGACGGCATAGTGCTGGGGCCGGATTCTGGCCCGGCGCAAGGCGTCGGCGACCTGCTCCTTCAGTTCCTCGCCCGAGTAGGGGGAGGTACGGCCGAACTTCACTACGGCCGGATGCACGACCACCGCAAGGCGCCACCCCTCGAACCCTGACAACGCGCGGCGAATCTTCGACGCCGCGTTCTCCACTTCCGGCATGGGAAAGGTCTCTGCCCGGTTGGCCGGCGAATAGACCCCCTTTACCGGAATGCGAAACCGAAGCGGTCCGCTGCGCAGGCGGGCGCTGGAAAGGGTAAAGGCCTTGTCCAGGGCTTCCGTGACCGGCGTCAGGTCCCGTTTCCGGTCGGCGGCACCGCCGCGGGCGGCCAGGGAATCGTAACAGGCGAGGCGGGGCGCGGATTCGGCGATGGCGGCGCAGGCCGCGATCTCCTGTTCCAGGGGGGCCGCCGAGGCCGCCGACCACGGAATAACCAGAAGACCGGCGGCGAAGAGGCCGGCCCGCGAGACGCAGCCGCGAGGGGGATTTGAAACAGCTTTCATGTTCCGGATCGTCACGGGTTCGGGCGCTCTTGCCATTGAGGAACAGGGGCCTTCTATATCACGCTGTGGTCATCTCATCATCCGCATTACTCCCCGGACGGGCAGCTTTCGGCAAGGCCGTCCAGGGCCTTGCCGAGGCCCAGGTCGCCGACCATGACCCGCTGCCAGCGCCCGGTTTCCTCCAGCCGGGCCATGACGCAGGTGCATTGCCGGCGGCACAGGGCCGCGGGATGGTTGGCGACGCAGGCCGACTGGCAGGAGTCCACGAAGGCGCGCCGCGCGGCCTCGTCCCTGTCCGACAGGCCCCCTCCCGTCGTCGCCAGAACCCAGGCCAAGCCGAACAGAACAGGCTGGTGGACCATATAGACCAGCAGGCTGTGACGGCCGCTCCAGGCCACAGCGCGCCACGCCGCCGCCCGGGCTCGCCAGCGCACCACGGGACCCGCCGCCGCGATCCAGCGTTTCAGCCATCGTCCCGCCACCATGCCCCACAGCACCAGACCCGCCCATGGCATCAGGGGCACATAGTCGGCGGACGGCGGCGTGATGGTGGCCAAGCCCAGCCATAGCAGGTACGGCCCGTCGAGCAACGAGTCGGCGAAAAAGCGCGGCACGGCCAGGAACAGGACGCCCGCCGCCAGGACAACCGGCCCTGGCAGGCGCAGAAAGGCGAGGCCGAGAAGGCTCGCGCCAACAATGTTGTGCAAAACGCCGAAGTGGATGATGGAGTCCGGAATGGCGAACATCGAGGCCACCGTGATGACGGCGGCGCAGCCGGCGATCACCGCCAGTCGGCGGGTGAATCGCCAGACATAGAGACCCCCGCCATGGGCCAGGGTCAGTCCGACTCCGGCCAGTACAAGGAACGCCGCCAGTATCAGGGCCCGGGCAACCAGCCACAGGGGGTCGCTGAAGAGGGGCAGGTTCACCAGCCCGAAGTGGCTGGCATCCCAGCAGGCATGGTAGGCCACCATCAGGGCCACGGCGGCGCCCCGAACCATGTCCAGGGAGTCGACGCGGCCCGGCCCCCGACTCGTGATTGGCGACAGGTTCATGGCCGCGGCAAGGTAACCCGTGCCCTTACGGCACGGATCCATTGCCGGCCCGGGCCAGCATGGTCCGCAGCAGCACGTCGGCGCCGGCGGCCAGGTCCTCCGGCGTGGCGTTTTCCCGCTCGTTGTGACTGATACCGCCCTCGCAGGGAACGAAGATCATCCCCGTCGGCGCCCATCGGGCCAGGTTGCAGGCATCGTGCCCGGCGGCGGAGAACATGTCCCGGTGGGGAATGCCGAGGCTTTCCGCCGACTGGCGGATCAGCGCGATGCAGTCATCGTCGAAGGACACAGCCTGCCGGGCGCTGATTTCCACGACCTCCACCCCGAGCCCCGCGTTCGCGGCGATCTCGCGGCACGCCTCCCCCATGGTATCGCGAATCGCCGCCAGGGTGTCGTTGTCGGGATGGCGGCTGTCGATCAGGAATAGCGCCTGACCCGGTATGGTGTTGCGGGAGTTGGGGCGCACCCGGATGTGGCCAACGGTGATCACCGGCGTCGGCTCGAAACGGAAGGCGACCCCGTTCAAGGCGTCGATCATGCGGGCCGCCCCCAGCAGGGCATCGCGGCGCTGGGTCATGGGCAGGGTGCCGGCGTGGCCTTCCTCGCCGTCGACGGTCACCTGGAAACAGCGCTGGCCCTGGGCGCCGACGACCACGCCCACGGTCTTGCCTTCGGCTTCCAGGATCGGGCCCTGTTCGATGTGGGCCTCGAAGAAGCTGTCGATGGGCCGGCCGCCCACCGGCTCCGGCCCGTCATAGCCGATGCGCGACAGGGCTTCGGCGACGCTCACCCCGTCCACGTCCGTCACCGCCCGCGCCCGCTCCACGTCCGCCAGCCCGGAAAAGGCGGCCGACGCCAGCATGCCGGCACCGAACCGCACCCCCTCCTCGTCGGTCCACACCGCCACTTCCACCGGCGCCTCGGTGGTGATTCCGTTATCGACCATGGTGCGGGCCACCTCCAGGCCGGCGAGGACTCCGTATATGCCGTCGAAGCGTCCGCCGAGGGGCTGGGTATCCAAATGGCTGCCGGTCAGCACCGCCGGGCGCGTCCCATCCCGCCCGGGGCGGCGGGCGAAGATGTTGCCCATGCGGTCGACACGGACCTGCAAGCCGCTGCCTTCGCACCAGCCGACGAACAGGTCGCGGGCCTGCCGGTCCAGGTCGGTCAGGGCCAGACGGCCGCAACCGCCGCCCGCCGTGGCGCCGATCTTGCCCATCTCCATGATGCTGGCCCACAGCCGCCGGCCGTCGACGCGCAGGGATTCCATGAACGCTGCCCTCCTGTCCGTGCGGCCCGGAGTATAGAGGATGATAAAGACGGCTTCAGGTGCCGGCCAGGGGCGCCTGCAGGGGTTCCCAGTCGCGGCCCGTGGCCAGCAGGCAGCTCAAGCCATCGGGCCGGGTCACGACGATGGAGAAGGTGCCGGCACGCGAGGCAACCACCTCGACCACCCCACCGTCATTGCCCAGACCGACGGATACGGGAACCTCGTCGTAGAGACTCTTCAGGCGTTCCAGCACGGCGGTGCGGGCGCCGCAGACGGTCTGGGCGAACGCCACGGAAGGCGTACTGCCCAATATGGCGGCCACCAGCAGGACCACGCCCGCGGCGGACCGCGGCCTCATGACCGAATCGATCTTTCCCTTCCCCTCATTGGGGGGAAGTTGACATTCGGGGAGTAAATCAAAGGTAAACGAGACAGAAAACCGACAAATGTCGCGGCCGCCAGTATTCCCGCGAGCTTGCTCTCGTCGTTTCCCTTGCTTGGGTATTTTTGTCGGAGAGATCCAGCCGGCGGCGGTGGCAGCGACGGCGTGAAGCAACTACATTCGAGGGGCACGCTCGCATTTCCGCGGGGCGTCGCTCAATCGTCATGGACGCCATGCGCTGGATCCTGATTCTGGTCTTTCTGACGGCGAGCGTGCCGGCGGCGAGCGCCGACTGGCGGGATGCCCGTTGGGGCATGACCGTGGACACCCTGGACGAGCTGTTCGGCGACGAATTCAGGCAGCGCCGGCGGGAACCCATCACCTACGGCATCCCGGGGCGCCGCATCCTCGGGGTTCCGTTCGACATCACCTTCACCATGGACGGCCGCCCGGCGACCCTGCAACGGGTCGACCTGACGTCCATGGAACTGCTCGAGGAAATGCGGGAGGGCCAGTTCAAGGCCCTGCTCCAACGGCTGATCGAGGAAAACGGCGAACCGACGTTCCGCGAGGTTCCGGACGTGGTCCGCAAACCCAACGAACTGTGGTACGTCAACCGCAAAGTGGTGTGGGAGACCGACGACACCATCGTCACCCTGCTTCACTTCTTCAGCGCCATCTTCGCCAACTCCCTCGACGGCTCGGACATCCTGGTCCTGTCCTACGAGTCCGCCCAGCCCCCCGTCTTCGCCGACACCGACGACGACGAGGGGGGCTGGTGGCCCTGGCGCTGGTTCTGGAAATGACCGGGGACGACGCCGTGCCGTCCAAGGCGGAGCTTGCCCATGCGGCGGGACTGTTCCGCCGCGGCGACATGGTGGAAGCCGGCGCTATTTGCCAACGGTTCCTCGCCGCCCATCCCGACCATATCGGCGCCCTGCACCTGCTCGGCGCCATCGCCGCCGCACGGGGACAGCACACCGCCGCCCTTGAGCCTTTGAAGCGCGCCATTGCCCTGAAGACCGACTTCGTGCCCGCCCTTCTCACCATCGGGCGGGTTCTCATGGCCACGGGCGGGTTTGATGCGGCGGCGGAGGCCTTTGCCCGGGTCGTCGAACTGGACCCGGACAACGCCGAGGCATCCTTCAACCTCGGCCAGGCATGCCAGGATGCCGGGCGGCTGGACGCGGCGGCCGAGGCCTACGGCCGGGCCTTGTCGTTGTCACCGAACATGGCCGCCGCCCGGCTGCGCCTGGGCGTCGTTCTGCAGGCCCAAGGCGACCACGAGGCCGCATTGGACACCTTCAACCACGTCCTGATGACGGAACCGGCCAACGCCGAGGCCCACTTCCAGTTGGGCTGCCTGCACCGGGGCCAGGGAAATCTGGCCGATGCCGAAACCCGGTTCGGCCGGGCGCTGGCCGCCGACCCGGGCCACCGGGGCGCGTCGGTAAACCTGGGGCTGCTGTTGCTGCTGACGGGCCGCATCGGGGAAGGCGCGCGCCTCTACGAGCGGCGCCAGGATTGGTCGCGATTTCCCACCGCCAACCATCCGCTCCCCATGCCCCGCTGGGCCGGGGAGGACATGGGCGACGGGACTCTCCTGGTGGCGGCGGAGCAGGGCATCGGCGAGCAGCTTCTCCACGCCGGTCTCATCGCCGACCTGGCGGCCCGGGGCGTGGCGTTCCTGTGGGAATGCAACCATCGCTTGCTGCCCCTCTTGGCCCGGTCCTTCCCCGAGACCCGCTTCGTCGCCCGCACCGCGCCCCCCCAGCCCGAGGCGCTCGCCGCCGGCCGCTTCATCCCCGGCGGCAACCTGATCCCGCTCCTACGCCCCAACCCGGCGCGCTTCCCGGACCACCGAGGCTACCTGACAGCCGACCCCGCGCGGGTGGCCGCTTTGCGAGGCCGCTACATGGCCGGCCACGACGGGTCCATCGTCGGCATCGCCTGGCGCACCACCCAGCCCCGGGCGCCCGGCAAGACCATCCCGCTGGAACAATGGGCCCCGGTTTTGGGCCTCGAGGGCGCCCGCTTCGTCAGCCTCCAGCACGGCCCCGTGGCCGACGAAATCGAAGCCGCCGCCCTGTCGACCGGGGTGGCGGTGATCCACGACAGCGACGTCGACCCCCTCAAGGACCTGGAGGCGGCCGCCGCTCAGGTGGCCGCCATGGACGCCGTCGTCACCATCTCCAACACCACCGCCCACCTCGCCGGCGCCATGGGCAAGCCCGGCTTGGTGCTTTTGGAGGCGGTCCCCCTGTGGCACTGGTTCCTCGGCGGCAAGCGGAGCGCCTGGTATCCGACACTCGACCTGGTCCGCCAAGAGGCACCGGGAGCGTGGGGCCAGGTCGTCGCCCGGGCGGGCACGGCGCTCAAGGGGCTTATACGCAACATCAATTGCGCATAGAATTGATAATTGCGCTTAAATGTGTTTTAATTGCGCATAGAGACTATGCGCAAGATAGGCCGAGGATGGCAAAGCGGATACCGGAAGAGGAACTGAAGGCCATCGAAGCCATCGTGGCCGCCCACGGGGAAGGAATCGGCGTTCAGGATATTGATGATGCGCTCGAAGAGAAAATCCCTCGCCGCACGCTTCAATACCGCCTCAAGCATCTCGTGGATCAAGGCCGTCTCGTCACGAAGGGTGAAAAGCGCTGGGTGACATACGGAATTCCCGCGACGGTGGTAGAGCGCGGAGCCGCCGCTGTCGAAGTCCGCGGGGAAGCGCCCGCGGTCGACATACCGATCTCCAGAAGCGCCGCTGAGATTCGGAAATACGTCGAACAGCCTGACCGGGCGCGAACGCCGGTCGGATACGACCGCGGATTCCTGGATGCCTACCGGCCCAACGTCAGCGCGTACCTCTCCGAAAAGGAACGAGCGCACCTGGAAGAGGTCGGCACGCCGGCGACGGGACAACAACCTGCCGGGACGTTTGCGAAGCAGATTCTGAATCGGCTGCTCATCGATCTGTCGTGGAATTCGAGCCGCCTCGAAGGCAACACCTACACCCTGCTCGACACCAGACGCCTCATCGACTTCGGCGAAGCGGCGGAAGGAAAGGAACGGCTCGAAACCCAAATGATCCTCAACCACAAGGACGCCATCGAGTTCCTGGTCGGGTCCGCGGGGGAGATCGGCTTCAACCGTCACACCGTTCTCAACCTCCACGCCTTACTGGCCAACAACCTGTTGGCCGATCCCGAGGCGACGGGCCGACTGCGGCGCATTGCGGTCGGCATTCAAGGATCCGCGTTCCACCCCCTCGAAGTGCCCCATCTTATCGAGGAATGTTTCGACCAGATCTTGGCGACGGCCGCCGCCATCAAGGACCCGTTTGAGCAATCCTTTTTCGTCATGGTGCAACTACCGTATCTGCAACCGTTCGATGACGTGAACAAGCGCGTATCGCGCCTTGCCGCGAACATACCGCTGATCGCGGCCAATCTGACGCCGCTGTCTTTCACCGATGTACCCACGAAGACATACACCGAAGCGGTGCTCGGAGTTTACGAGCTCACCAAGGTCGACCTTCTGAAGGACGTGTTCATGTGGGCGTACGAACGCTCCGCTTCACGCTACGGGGCGGTGAGACAGTCGCTCGGCGAACCCGACCCGTTCCGGCTGAAGCATCGCGACGGACTCCGTCGGATTGTCGGCGACATCGTGCGCGGCCCGATGGACAAGAGATCGGCGCTTGCCCGCATCAGGGCGTGGGCAAGGGAATACGTCGGGTCCGACGAGCGGGAGAAATTCAGGGAAGTCGCCGAAAGCGAGTTGCTCGGCCTGCATGAAGGGAACTTCGCGCGATATCAAATCAGGCCGTCGGAGTTTCAGGCGTGGCGTGAGGTCTGGGCCGGGACGGAGGAAACGTGCACGAGTTGAGGGCACACGGTTCTCGATCGTGGTCAAAATCCCGTGCCATGGTGCCTTTGTAATAAAATAGGGACAGTAGAGCTGCTTGCAAAATTCTTGCTCAGGGATGCTGAATTTTCTGGGCGGATTGTTGCGGTGGCGTGGTTGGGGTGCGGGGTGGTGCGATTTGGGGCGGCGGCTGATCTTTGCGCTGGAAACGGCTCGGGGGTGGCCAGGCGGTTTCGTTCTCCCTGCTATTTGCGGGAGTTGCGGGACGCCGACCGAAGCGCTTTCAGTGGCTAGGGGACGAGGCGCATGATCTGGATGGCGGCAAGCGCGGTGAGGCCGAACATGAGGTGGCAGGCGACCTTGTCGGGGCCGCGGACGCGGATCATGCGGCCGGCGAAGTTGTCCTTGAGGTTGGCGATGACGCGCTCGGCGGCTGAGCGCAGCTGATAGCGGTGGTGCTCGGCAGCTCGCAGGCCGATGCGCTTTTGCCGTTTGATCTCGGCCTTGCGCTGTTCCTTGCCCTGTTTGGTTCGCGGATGGGGCTCGATCAGGGGAACATGGCCGAGGGCGCGGCTGTGGGCCTTGATCTCCGGGGCGTCGTAGGCCGAGTCCATCAGGTCGTAGAGGCTGGTTACCCGGGCGGCGGTCATGGTGGCCAGCGGGATCGCCGCCTGGCTGTCGTGCAGGCTGGCCGAGGTGAGCAGCGCGGCGATCGGGATGTCGCCGTCGGCCACGTCGAGGTGCAGCTTGTAGCCGATCCAATGGGTGCGGTAGCCCTTGGCGTTCTGCTTGACCCCGGTGGTGCAGGCCCGCGGCAGATCGGCCAGCATCTCAGGTAGGCCCATCGCGCCTTGGCGTTCCAGGCGGCGGCGCTCCGGGGGCGCCTTGGGCCGTTCCTCGCCCTTCCTGGGCCGGCCACGCTTGCGCTTTGGCCGGGCCTCGGGTTTCGCCTTCTTCGGCGCCCGCTCGCGGGCCTCGATCGCGGTGGCATCGCGGGCGATGTGGCCGACCAGGCGCGCCCCTTGGGTCTTGGCGATCACCGCCGCGTGCAGACGGCCGGGCAGATCGCTCGCCGCGAACTCGCCAAAGGCCCGCGAGAACGTCGCCGCGCTCGGAACCGCGCCGGCCCGGGTCCAGCCGCACAGCCGCCGCAGGGTCTTGTCCAGCACCAGGCGCTCGATCAGCACGGTGGTTTGGGCGATGTTGAAGACCGCCTTGGCGACAAAGCCCCGCGCCAGCGCCGCCCGGTCCTTGCGCGGACGCCCGACCACACCCGGCCAGTCCCGCACGAAAGCCTCGATGCGCGCCAGCTCGAGCACCGTCACCAGGTCGCGATAGCGGTCGCCGAGCGGCCCAAGCTCCTCCTCCAGCGCCGGAAAAAGTTCGCCTTGAAGGCTCTGCCAATAAACTGATAGCGTCTCGCGTAGAGGCATGGCCGGCAGTCCTTTCCAGGTGTTGTTTCTCGCAAATCCAACATACCGGAAAAGGCCTGCGGCCGCCTCGACAACAAACCAAAATCACCCGCTCAAAGCGGAAAATCCAATGCAAAACTTCCGTTTTGCAACCGCCTCTACTGTCCCCATTTTTTTATCGTTCACACCGCCACTGCCAGGCAGCGGTCGATGGTGCGGGTGCCGCCGATGCGGGCCGCCCCGGGAAACAGGGTCTGAAAGGCCGCCAGGCCGCCCTGGTCCCGATGTACGTCGACCACGATGGTGCCCCCCGGCGCCAGCACCGCGGCGACCAGATCGGCATAGGTAGCGAGCGGAAACATGTAGCCCCAGGAGCGGATGGCCAGCACCAGGTCGAACCGGGTGTCGCGCAGGCTATCGGCCGCCGAATCGGCGACCTGCCGCAGGCTGTCCGCCCCTATGCCGTTGGCGGAAAGGAAGGCCGTGGCGGCCTCCAGGGGATGCAGGTGGGGCGTCCCAGGCCCCCCCGGCAACACTGGCACCGTGAAGGCGCTGCCGTCCACCTCCGCCCGGTCCAAAAGGGCGAACGACATGGCCGGCGGCGCGCCGTAGTGGCGGTGAACAAGAAGGTCCTGACCGGCGAAGCCGCAGCCGATGTCGAGCACCGATAATGGCGCGGTGGCCGGCAGGTGGGACTTCAGGGTGACGAAGTCGGCATAGACGAATTCCGCGAAATAGACCGGGAAGACCACGATCTCCTCGCTGGCCGCCCCGCTCGCCGGACCCACAATATGGTCGCGGCAGCGCGCCGCCCGGTCCGCCAGGTTGTTCTTGTAGCAACGGGTCCACTCGAGGACCGAGTCGGGAACGGCCAGGACCTCCGGCCCCGAGTCCAGCAGGCGACCCAGCCGGCAACGTCGCGGGCTGCCGCTGTCGGTGGCGCCATGGCCGTCCCCGTGGAGGCCGCGGCAGAGGGCAATCACCAATTGGGTCTGGACCAGGGCGGCGCGGATGTCCTCGCGCGCCGGCTCCTGTTTCAGGGCCTGGCGGTACGCATCGGCGGCCTCGCGCATGCGCCCCGCCGCCTGATGCTGGCGGCCCCGGCTTAGCGCCTCGGCGGCGACGGTCACGATGTGCACTCCACGACGGCAGAATTGCACAATCGATTCCACCTTGAAATCCCCGTTTGTGTGGGACTCCGGGTTCGGTTGCCGGGCACCGGGGCGGGGAGTAAAATACCGGGGATGACCGTTTCCGCCGCCGATTCGGCCCGCCGCCTCGACCTGCCCGATCAATCGGCCACCGAGGCCCTGGCCGCGCGCCTCGCCCGCGAGGCCCGGCCGCCGGAAATCTATGCCCTGGGAGGACCGCTCGGGGCCGGCAAGACCACCTTCGCCCGGGCCTTCGTCCGGGCTTGTGGCGCCCCCGACATGGAGGTGCCCAGCCCGACGTTCACGTTGGTGCAGACCTACGACACCCCCGTGGGGCCCCTGTTCCATTTCGACCTGTTTCGCATTCGCACCCCCGAGGAGGCCTTCGAACTGGGCATCGAGGATGCCTTCGCCGAGGCCATCAGCCTGATCGAATGGCCCGAGCGGTTGGGCGACCTGCTGCCCCGCGATCGCCTGGACGTGGCCCTCGACTACGTCGACCGGCCCCACGCCCGCCTGGCCCGCCTCACCCCGAGGGGCGCCATGGCCGACACCATGGTCCGGTGCGGCCTTGCTTGAGCCGGCGCGAGACGCGGCCATCCGGCGCTTCCTGGCCGATTCCGGCTGGGGTGGCGCGGACCGGCACCCCCTCGACAACGACGCCTCCTTTCGCCGCTACGAGCGTCTCGCGGCCGGTGGACGCACCGCCATGCTGATGGACGCCCCGCCGGCCCACGAGGACGTGCGCCCCTTCCTGCGCATGGCCCGGCATCTGGACGGTCTTGGCTACAGCGCGCCGGGAATCCTTGCCGAAGATACGACCGCCGGGCTGCTGATCGTGGAGGACTTGGGCGACGACACCTACACCCGGCTGCTCGACCGGGGCGCCGACGCCGAAGACCTCTACGGGCGGGCCGTGGATGTGCTGGCCGACCTGCACCGACGGCCGCGGTCGCAGGCCCTGCCCGCCGGCCTCGCCCCCTACGACGACGAAGCGCTTCTGGCCGAGGCGTTTCTGTTTGCCGACTGGTACCTGCCCGCCATCACCGGTCGGCCCACCGAAGCGGCGGTGCGGGAAGACTTCGGGGCGGCGTGGCTGTCGGTCTTTCCCGCCGTGCACGGGGAGCCACCCACCTTGGTGCTGCGCGACTACCACGCGGACAACCTGATGGGTCTGGCGGACCGTCCGGGGGTGGCGGCGGTCGGCCTGCTGGATTTCCAGGACGCGGTGGCGGGTTGCCCGGCCTACGATGTGGTATCGTTGCTGGAGGACGCGCGCCGGGACGTGGACCCGGCGCTGGCCTGGCGCATGGTCGCCCGCTACCGGGCCGCAAACCCGGATGTGGACGGGGACTGGCTAGCCACCGTCTGCGCCATTCTTGGCGCCCAACGCCACGCCAAGGTGATCGGCATCTTCACCCGCCTCGGCCGCCGCGACGGCAAACCCCGCTACCTGGCGCACCTGCCGCGGCTATGGCGGATGTTGGAACGGTCATTGGCCGACCCGGCGCTGGCCCCGGTCCGCCGCTGGATGGACCGCCATGTGCCGCCGACCCTGCGCGCGGCGCCACCGACAGCCGTGGCCGCCGCGTGAGCCCGCCCGTGAACGCCGTCCTGCGCCCGACCCGGGCGATGATTCTCGCCGCCGGCCATGGGACCCGCATCCGGCCGCTGACCGAGACCACGCCGAAGACCCTCCTCGCGGTGACGGGACGCACCCTCGTCGACCGGATACTCGATCGCCTGACGGAAGAGGGCGTGGAGACGGCGGTCGTCAACCTCCATCACCTGGGCGAGCAGATCGAAACCCACTTGAGGGACCGCGAGACGCCTCAGGTGCTCTACTCCCGCGAGGATAGCCTCCTCGACACCGGCGGCGGGGTGGTCCAGGCCCTGCCGATGCTGGGCGAAGACCCGTTCTACGTGGTGCTGGGGGATTCCCTGTGGCTGAACGGGCCGACCTCGGCCCTGGCGCGCATGTGCGCCCAGTGGGATGGCGCAGCCATGGACGGGATGTTGCTGCTTCACAGCACGGTCTGCGCCTTCGGCTACGACGGCAGCGGCGATTTCATCGTCGAAACGGACGGGCGCATCGCCCGCCGGCCGGAAAAATTCGTCACCCCCTACGCCTTCGCCGGCGTCCAGATCCTCTATCCCGGGTTGTTCGCGGACGCGCCCCGGGAGCCCTTTTCCATGAACCGCATCTGGGACCAGGCGATCGAGGCCGATCGCCTCTACGGGGTGGTCCACGACGGGGAATGGTTCCACGTCGGCACGGTCGAAGGACTGGCCGAGGCGGAAACCTTCCTCGGCACCCGCTACCCGGAGACCCGCAGGCGGTGACGGCGGGCGCGCCGGCGCGGTCGGACGCCGTCGTCTACACGATCCCGCCCGGCGTTCCGTTCGTCGACGCCCTGGCGGCGGGCTTGCTGTCCCGGGCGGCGAACCCGGCGGCGCTGCCCCGGATGACCCTGCTGCTGCCCACCCGCCGCGCCGTGCGATCCCTTCGCGAGGCCTTTCTGCGCCACAGCGGCGGCCGTCCCCTGCTGCTGCCCCGCATGCTGCCCCTCGGCGACCTGGACGAGGACGAGCTGACCCTCTCCGAGCTGAGCGAGATCGAGGCTTGGCCCGACGCGGACGTGGCGGACCTGGCGCCGGCGATCCCGCCCGCCCGCCGCCAACTCCTGCTGACCCGGCTGATTGTGGCCGATCCCCGCCGCGACCTGACCCTCGACCAGGCGGTGCATCTGGCCGCCGAACTGGCGCGGCTGCTGGACCAGGTGCATACGGAGCGGCTGAACTTCGACCGCCTGGCCGACCTGGTGCCCGAAAACTTCGCGCACCACTGGCAGGTCACTCTCGATTTCCTGCGCATCCTGACCGAAGCCTGGCCCCGGGTGCTGGCCGAGGAAGGCTGCCTCGATCCGGCCGACCGGCGCAACCGGGTGCTGGCGGCTCAGGCGTTGGCCTGGCGGCGGGACCCTCCCTCCGAGCCGGTGCTGGCCGCTGGCTCCACCGGCAGCATCCCGGCGACCGCCGACCTGCTCGACGTGGTGGCGCGGCTGCCCCAGGGGGCCGTGGTGCTGCCGGGCCTGGATATGGATGCCCCGGAGGACCTGTGGGAAGACCTTCCCCCATCCCATCCCCAGCACGGCATGGGCCGGCTGCTGGCCCGGCTGGAGGTGGCGCCCGAGGCCGTCCGGGTATGGCCGGCCTGTGTCGGGCTGACGCCGCCGGCTTGCGCCGACCTGGTTTCCATGGCCCTGCGGCCGGCCCATGCCATGGGTGACTGGCAGGCGCGCAAGATCGGCGAGGCCGCCCTGGAAGGCGTCCACCGAATCGAATGCGCCACCCCCCAGGAAGAAGCCACCGCCATCGCCCTGGTGCTGCGCGAGACTCTCGTGCATCCGGGGCGCACGGGCGCCCTGGTCACCCCCGACCGGGGGCTGGCCCGCCGGGTGGCGGCGGAATTGCGCCGCTGGGCCATCGACATCGACGATTCCGCCGGCGTGCCCGTGGACCAGACGCCGCCGGGGGCGTTCCTGCGGCTGACCGCCCGCATGGTGACGGAGTCCTTCGCCCCAGTGCCCTTGCTGGCGGCGCTCAAGCATCCGCTGATGGCCCTCGGCCAATCGACGCAGCTTTGCCGGGCCCAGGCACGCTATCTGGAGCTGGTGGCCCTGCGCGGCCCCCGCCCCGCTCCGGGGCTACAGGGGTTGCGGGACGCGGTGCCAGAGGCCGAATCCGCGCTCCATGCGATGCTGACGGCCCTGGCCGACGCCACCGGGCCGTTCCAGGCGGTCATGGCCGCCGCCGCGCCGCGGATTGCCGATCTGTTGGCGGCCCACGCCGCCATGGCCGAGGCTCTGGCGGCGACGGACGCGGGGCCCGGGCAGGCCTGCCTGTGGGCCGGGGAAGCGGGGGAGGCGGCGGCCCTGTTCGTCGCCGACATCGCGGCAGCGGCCGACGATCACCCGGCCATCGACGCCGCCGCCTATCCGGCGCTGCTCGACGCCCTGATGGCCGGACGGGCGGTTCGTCCGCGCCATGGGCGGCATCCCCGGCTGCACATCTGGGGGCTGCTGGAGGCCCGCCTTCAGCATGCGGACACCATCGTCCTCGGCGGCCTCAACGAGGGTACCTGGCCGCCGGAAGCGCGAGCCAGCCCGTGGATGAGCCGTCCCATGCAGGCCTCCTTCGGCCTACCCCTGCCGGAGCGCCGCATCGGGCTGACCGCCCACGACTTCGTCCAGGCGTTCTGCGCCCCGACGGTGGTGCTGAGCCGCGCCGCCCGGGTCGAGGGCAGCCCGACGGTGCCGTCGCGCTGGCTCTTGCGCCTGGCGACTTTTACCGGGAACTCGCCCCTGGAAGCCTTGTGGGCGGAGCAAAGCCCGTGGCACCACTGGGCCGGCCTGCTGGATGCGCCAGGAGAGATCCTGCCCGCCCAACCGCCGGCGCCAACGCCCCCCGTTGAAGCCCGACCGCGCCAGCTTTCGGTAACCCAGGTGGAAACCTGGATGCGCGACCCCTATGGGGTCTACGCCCGCCACATCCTGGGGCTGAGAGCCCTCGAACACCTGGACGCCGACCCCAGCCTGGCCGACTTCGGCTCGATCGTTCATCGGGCGCTGGACCTGTTTCTCAAGGCCGGAACGGGGGACTCGGCGGCGCAGTCCCTGGACAAGCTTTTGGCGGCGGGGCGTGCGGCCTTCGGCGGCCATCTCGCCCGCCCCGGGGTGTGGGCCTTCTGGTGGCCCCGGTACGAGCGCATCGCCGCGTGGTTGGTGGAACGGGAGTGGGCCCGGCGCCACACGGTCGCCCGCGTCCATAGCGAGGTGAAGGGCCACCTGGTGTTGGACGCCCCCGCCGGACCATTCACCATCACAGCGCGGGCCGACCGGGTCGAAGAGTTGCGGGATGGGACCCTCGCCATTGTCGACTACAAGACCGGCCAGCCGCCATCCAAGCAGGAAGTGGCCGCCGGCTTCGCGCCCCAGTTGCCCCTGGAGGCGGCCATCGCCCGGGGCGGCGGCTTCGCCGGCGTACCGGCAAAACACGTGGGTGCGCTGGAGTTCTGGCGTCTCGGCGGCACCCGCGAGGCGGGCGCCGTGCGGACCGCGGGCGACGATCCCGCGGCCCTGGCCGACCAGGCGCTCGAGGGCCTGATCCGGCTGGTCGCCGCTTTCGACTTCGCGGCAACACCCTACCGGGCCCGCCCCCAGCCGGCGGCGGCGCCGGCCTACAGCGACTATGGACATCTGGCCCGCATCGCAGAATGGTCGAGCGGCGGAGAGGAGGGGGGAGACGGGCAGTGAGCACCGTTACGAACCTCTCTGCCGATCCGCTGATCGCCCAACGGGCGGCCGCCGACCCGACCGTGTCGTCGTGGGTCTCGGCCTCCGCCGGCACCGGCAAGACCAAGGTGCTCACCGATCGGGTGCTGAGCCTGATGCTGGCCGGCACCGAGCCGGGGCGGATCCTGTGCCTGACCTATACCCGGGCGGCGGCGGCGGAGATGGCGACGCGGATCGCCGCGACCTTGGGTGCCTGGGCCACCGATACGGCCGAGGAACTGGACGAGGCTCTGCAATCCCTGCTGGGCGAGGCGCCCGATGACGCGCATCGCCATCGGGCCCGGCGGCTTTTTGCCCGGGTCCTGGATACGCCCGGCGGCCTCGGCATCCAGACTATCCACGCCTTCTGCCAGTCCCTGCTCGGGCGCTTTCCCCTGGAGGCGGCGGTGTCGCCCCATTTCATGGTCATGGAGGAGCGGGATGCCCGGGAAGCCCTGTCCGCGGCCTGGGAGTCCGTGCTTGCCCGGGCCCGGGACGACGCGGACGGCGTGCTGGCCAACGCCCTGGCCGAGGTGACGCTTCGCATCCACGAGACACGCCTGCCAACCCTCATCGCCGCCCTGTCGGCGGCCCGCGGGGCGCTGAAGCGCCTGTTCGCGGGCCACGAGGGCTCCGTGGATCGAGTCGTCGAGGCCGTGCGCGCCCGCCTCGGCCTGGCACCGGGCGACACCGCAGAGACCATCGTCGCCACGGCTTGCCGGGACGACGCCTTCGAAGGATTGCTGCTGGTCGCGGCGGCGTCGGCCCTGGCGGACGGGTCGAAGTCGGACAAGGACCGGGCGGCGCTCATGGTCCCCTGGCTGGCGGCCGCGCGAGAGCATCGTGTCACGGATTTCGACGCCTATGCCCGCGCCTACCTCACCGCCGACCCCATTCCCACCCTTCGCAATCGCCTGATCACCAAGGACGCCCTCGCCGCTTCGCCCGGCACCGACGATGTGCTGGCGGCCGAGGGGGAGCGGCTGCTTGGGGTGCTGGAACGCCGCCGGGCGGCGATTACGGCGGTGGCCACCGGTGGGCTGCTGCGCCTGGCCGGGGCGCTGCTCGACGCCTACGAAGCCCGCAAGCGGTCCCGCGCCCTGCTCGACTATGACGACCTGATCCTCAAGGCCCGGGGCCTGCTGGAAACCCCGGGCACCGCGCCGTGGGTGCTCTACAAGCTGGATGGCGGTATCGATCACGTGCTCATCGACGAAGCCCAGGACACCAGCCCCGACCAATGGGCCATCGTGCGCGCCTTGACCGGCGAGTTCTTCGCCGGCGAGGGCGCCCGGGAGGACGGCCGCACGGTCTTCGCCGTCGGCGACGTCAAGCAATCCATCTACAGCTTCCAGGGGGCGGAGCCAGGGGCCTTTCGGGGCATGCAGGACCATTTCGGCGAGGCGGTCCCGGCGGCGGGCCGGTCGTGGCGGCCGGTGGCGCTCTCGGTATCGTTCCGCTCCACCCGGGCCGTGCTAGGGACGGTGGACGCGGTCTTTTCCGGCGCCGCCGCGAAGGGGGTGTCCCTGGACGGGATGCCCATCGACCACACCGCCCACCGGGCCCGGGACGGGGGCCTGGTCGAGGTCTGGGCGCCGGTGGACGTGCGCGAGGAGGACGCGCCCCCGCCGTGGAAACCGCCCGTGGAAGCGGTCCCCGGCGACGCGCCCCGCACCCGGCTGGCGGCGGTGCTGGCACGGCGGATCCATCGCATGGTCCATGGCGAGAACCTGGAATCCCGGGATCGACCGATCCATGCTGGGGACATCATGGTCCTGGTGCGCCGGCGCGGCGCCTTTGTCGAGGACCTGGTCCGCATGCTCAAGCAGCGGGGGGTAGAGGTGGCGGGCGTGGACCGCATGGTGCTGACCGACCAGCTCGCGGTCATGGACCTGATCGCCCTTGGCCAGGTGCTGGTGATGCCCGGTGACGACCTGACCCTGGCGGCGGTACTCAAGGGGCCGCTGGTGGGACTTTCCGAAGAGGACCTGTTCCGCCTGGCCCACGGCCGTCCGGGGACCCTGTGGGATGCCCTTCGCGCCCATCGCGGCCAATCGCCGGCCTTCGCGGCCGCCCACGGCTACCTGGCCGACCTGATGGCCCGGGCCGACTACGAGCCGCCGTTCGAGCTTTATGCTCGGATTCTGGGCCCCCTTGAGGGACGGGTCCGCCTGATCTCCCGCCTCGGCCACGAGGCCGAGGACCCGATCGCCGAATTCCTCGACTTGGCCCTGTCCTTCGAGCGCCAGCACGCGGCGGCTTTGCAGTCCTTTCTCCATTGGGTATCGGCCGGCGAAGTCGAGATCAAGCGCGACCTGGAACACGACGCCCGCGACGCGGTGCGGGTGATGACGGTGCACGGCGCCAAGGGCCTTCAGGCCCCCGTGGTTATCCTCCCCGACACCCTGCAAAAGCCGCGCAACGAACGCCCCCTGCTATGGCCCGAGGACGGCGCTGGCGGCCGCCTGCCCCTGTGGCCACCGTCCCGGGACGCCCGTGAAGCGGTGGCCGAGGCGGAGAAGGCGCGGCTGGACGCCCTGGCCGACGAGGAATACCGACGCCTGCTGTATGTGGCCATGACCCGGGCCGAGGACCGCCTCTACATCTGCGGCTGGCGCACCAGGCAGAACCCGCCCCAAGGCTGCTGGTACCAGCTTGTCCGGGAGGGAATGGAGACGGCGGACGGGGTGGAGGAGATCGAGGATCCCCACCTGGCCGCCGACGGGGATATGGATGACGGTCGGGTCCTGCGGCTGATTTGCGCCCAGGAAGGGCCGCCGGATACCAGGCGGCCCCAAGAACCCGCCCCCGGAACGGAGGAACCGCCGCCGCACTGGTTCCGCCAACCGCCGGCGCCGGAACGGTTGCCGCACATGCCGCTGGCGCCGTCCCGTCCCGAGGGCGAGGAGCCCGCGGTGCGCTCTCCCTTCGACGGCGACGATGGCCGGCGATTCCAGCGCGGGCGCCTTATCCATCGCTTGCTTCAGACCCTTCCGAACCTGCCGCTGGACCGCCGCCGGGCGGCGGCCCAGCGCTTTCTCGCCCAGGGTCATCACGGCCTGGACGCCGAGGCCCAGGCGGCCATCGTCGCGGAGACCATCGCGGTCCTCGAGGATCCGCGATTCGGCGCCCTGTTCGGCCCCGATAGTCTTGCCGAAGCCGCCGTGGCCGGCGCCATGGGAGAGACCGTCATCGTCGGCCAAGTCGACCGCTTGGTGGTCACGGACGATTGCGTGACCATTGTCGATTACAAGACCAACCGGCCGCCGCCCCGGGAGGTCGCGGAGGTGCCGGCGGTCTACCTGCGCCAAATGGCCGCTTACCGCCAAGCCCTGGGGGACATTTATCCTGACCGGCCGGTGACATGCGTCCTGTTGTGGACGGACGGGCCCGACCTGATGGCCTTGCCGACGGAACTGCTCGACCACCATGCGCCTTGACGGGCCGCTAACCCGTTCCTAAATTCAGGCAGCTTGGGAGTTGGGGCCTTAGTTGGGCGGGGGTCCGGCCTGTCGACGTAAGTCTTTGAAAGGATTGGGCCTATGCCGAAGCAAGTCACCGACGACTCCTTTGACGGCGATGTTCTCAAGTCCCTGACGCCGGTGCTGGTGGATTTCTGGGCCGAATGGTGCGGGCCGTGCAAACAAATCGCCCCGGCATTGGAGGACTTGGCCACCGAAATGAGCGAGCGGGTCACCGTCGCCAAGCTCAATATCGACGACAATCCGCTCACGCCGACCAAATACGGGGTGCGTGGCATTCCCACCCTGATGCTGTTCAAGGATGGCGAGGTCGCGGCCACCAAGATCGGCACCCTGCCCAAGGGCAAGCTTTTCGATTGGGTTGATTCGGTCCTCTGACGCGGCTGTATCATTGACGTGAGCCGCGCGGAGGCGGCGGTCAATCTGCTGCTGTCGACCGCGCTGTCCCACCACCAGGCGGGGCGCATACCGCAAGCCTACGACCTCTATCGGAAAATCCTCGACGTGCGGCCGGGCCATCCGGACGCGTTGCACCTTCTCGGCGTGATCGCCCATCAGCTCTCCCGGCCCCGGGAGGCGGTGGATTTGATCCGCATGGCCGTCGCGGTGAAGGGCGACAACCCCGACTACCTGGTGAACCTGGGCAATGCCTTGCAGGCAGACGACCGTGTGGAAGAGGCCATCGACACTTTCCAGCAGGCCCTGTCCATCGAGCCTGATCGGGCGGAGACCCTGTACAACCTTGGCAACGCCCTGATGGCGATGGCGGACTGGCCGGCGGCGGCCCGCTGTTTCCGGCAGGCCACCGCATCCAAGGCGGATTTCGCCGAAGCCCATCTCAACCTGGGCCTGGCCTTGCGCGCCGCCGGCAATAACACGGGCGCGGAAGAAGCCTTCCGGGCGGCCGTGGCGGTCAAGGACGACTATGGCGCCGGGTTCTACAATCTGGGCCTGGTCCTCGGGGAGCTCGGCCGACCCGGCGAGGCGGCGGAGATACTGGCGCACGGGGCGGGGGTATCACCGAACGACGCCATCATCCGCGATGCCCTGGGCAGCGCCTTGAAAGACATCGGCAAACTGGACGATGCGGTCGCCGCCCATCGCCAAGCGGTCGATCTGGACCCGGATCGGGGCGATCTGCTTTACAACCTGGGCGCGGCGCTTCAGGACCTCGGTCGTCGGGACGAGGCCCTGGCGTGCTATCGCCGTTGCCTGTCCGCGGATCCGGACAACGCCAGTGCCCGCCATATGGCGGCGGCGCTTTCCGGGGAGACCACGCCCACGGCCCCCGAGGCCTATGTCCGCGACATGTTCGACGGCTACGCCCCGGGGTTCGAGCGCCACCTGGTGGAGGTGCTGGAATACCGGGCGCCGGAACAGTTGCGGGCGGCCCTCGACAGCCTCGATCCGCAAGCAAAGCGCCGCTTCGACCGGACGCTCGACCTGGGATGCGGCACCGGCCTGGTGGGCCGGGTCGTCCGCGACCGGGCCGAGGTGCTGCACGGGGTGGACCTGGCGCCGCGCATGGTGGCGGCGGCGCGGGAAAGCGGCACATACGACGCCGTCTACGAAGGGGAAGTCACGGCGTTCCTGGCCGGACCGGTGGGTGCGGCAGTCTATGACCTGATTCTGGCGGCCGACCTTTTCATCTACATCGGCGACCTGGCGCCGGTGTTCGCCGCGGTGGTCCAGCGCCTGGCGCCTGGCGGCCTGTTCGCCTTTTCGCTGGAAACCCTGGAGGCGGGGACCTACGCCCTGCGCCCGTCGGGGCGCTACGCCCAAAGCGCCGGTTACATCGAAGGGCTCGCCGCCGCCCATGGCCTTGAGGAGGTGTTTCTAGAGGACGTCGTCCTCCGCAAGGCCGCCGAGGCCCCCATGCCGGGCCGCATCCATGTGCTGGCGCGACCTTTCAACCCCGCCACTTGACCAGTCGGCGTTCCGCCAGGTTGATGCGCGAAGGACGGAATGCAAGATCGCGCCGGCGATCTGAACGCGGGGACCGATGCTCAACTCGGTGGTGAGATGCAGTACAGCTAGTGTTGCGATTCTAACATTTGGTTCCTGAGCCCGGGGGTGAAGGTCGCAGTTTGCGTAGATTTAATGGGAACGAAATGTCTCGATCGGAACACTAGTAGTCCAAATCTAACAGATGGTACCCCTAGAAGGTCGAACCGGGCTCGGCGAGGAATTCCGCCTCCTCGGCCGTTGTTTCGCGGCCCAGCACCCCGTTGCGATGGGGGAAACGGCCGAAGCGGCGGATGATCTTCAGATGGCGCACGGCCGACTCCCGGGCCTCTGGGTCGTCGCCGCGGAGAATGAACAGGTCCACGCAGCGCTGCTGGTCCTCGAGGGACTCGCTGTGCATCAAGGGCAGGTAGAGGAAGCGCCGGCGTTCCGTATCCAGTGCTCGGTCATGGCCGCGGGCCACCGCCTCGGTGGTCAGGGCCCGCGCCGCCTCGTCGGTGGCATAGGCCTGGGCGTGGTCGCGGAACATGTTGCGGGGAAGCTGATCCAGCAGCACGATCAGGGCCAGCACGCCATCCGAGGTGGGCGGCCAGCCGTCCAGGTTGCCACCGGCGGCCCGCTCGTAGTCGGCGAGGAACCGGTCGCGGATGGCGGTATCGAAAGCCAGGTCCTTGACGAACCACTTGGCCGTGACCTCGGTGGAGAACCAGAAGTCAAGAATGGCGGCGGCGCGGCTTGCGGCGTCATCGGCCGTCACGCCTCGGTTGGTCCCTCGGTCACTTCGCCGCCGGGATTCTGTTCTACCAGTTCGGCCACCCGATCATAGGTCACCGCGCTGTTGTTGAGCGACTGCTGAAGTTCGGAGTGCTCGCCACCGATGCGGCGGAAAAACTCGGCAGCGTGCCTCAGGAGCTGGGCCGCCATTTCGGCGTTGGTCGGCATCTGGTGTTCTCCGTGCCTTGCGACGCCGCGACCCTACCATCCTCCGCCGGACAGCGCCACCCGACCTCCTCGCCAAGCCTGAATACACGCCACACGCGTACCTTCATGACGAAGGGAAATGGGCGTATGGGGCGGCTGAGGTGGCCAGTGGACGATGTGGGCTGCCACCGGTAGAATTCGACCAGCAAGATGACACGGCACCCGCGTGTCGAATATCGGCCCTTCGCGTTCCGTCAAACCGCCGTGCTCGGGGATGATCGCTGGACTACCATGACCACAGTGAAGCAGATGCGCGGCGCTGACGGCGTTCTCGCGCAAGACGCCGAAGGAGTACTCCCGGAAAGCGACGACACCGGGCCCCCGAGTTCGAGCCGGCGGTCCGACACGCCATGGCGACCACCGATTGCCCTATGGCATTTGTACTTGCTGATTCTGCTCACCAGCGGAGTCTACATCTTTTTTTGGACCGCACGCGTGGCGGGGGACATGCGACGCCATGTGAATGACGAAATCAGACCTTGGCATTACGTCGCGGGCCTATTGATACCGATCGCGGGGCTATTCGTGGTCCATAAACAGGCCAGCCAGATCCGACAATTGAATGACCGCGTCGATCAACGGATTGGACCGCCACCCTGGGTTATCGTGATCCTGACGTTGGTGGTGACCGTACTTCCCGAGATGGCGGAGAAGCTGTTGGACCAAGAGGTGTGGTAGCTGGAAACCGCAACCTTCCTTCTGTTCGTGGCGCTTATTGCGATCCCGTGGCTTCTGATGCAGCGCCAACTCAATTGCTTCAAACTTGCCTTGAGCGGCGCCCGCTGGTCCGGCCGGCCGTTTCATTTCTCCAAGCTGCAGTACCTTGCTCTGTCGCCCGGCGTTGTTGCCGTTGGGCTCTTCGCCTTCGTGAGTCACGAGAATCTGCTTCGCGAGTGGGGCGATCATCTGGGACCCGGTGAGACCGTTTCCGGCACCAGCGGCCTGTATGTGCTCAGCCCCCCGGACGATGGCTGGGTTCGCGTCAAACCCGGCACCATTGAAGAGGAAACGGACTTGGAGCTCTATGGGTCCAGCACGGAGACCTGGGTCGTCGCCTACGTCAACTGCGGCGCCGGCATGGGAATGGATTATCTGGTTGAATTCCGACAAAATCAGATCCAAGCCGAAGTCGACGATTTCTCGGTTTCCGAAGAACGGCTGATTATGCCCGGCAAGCTTCTGCCCGTGTCTTACGCGCACTATTCGGGAAAATTGCCTGTCACGGCTGAAAAGCAAACATGGTGGGTCGCGACGATCGTGACAGACGACGCCAGTATCGAAGTCATTGCCGGTGTAGCGCACCCGGTTCCTTGGACACAAGTTTGTCTCACGCGGCGGGCCTGATTGAGATCGCGGCGTGCCACGCCTGACGAGCTTGAGCGGGGCTCAGGTAGCCGTTCTTTTCGACGATCCACTGGGCATTGTAGAGTTCGACGAAGTCGCGGACGGCGTCCCGCAGCTCCGCGATGTTGCGGTAGATGCGACCATGGATGATCTGTTCCTTCAGCGTGCGATTGAACCGCTCGGCGACGCCGTTGGTCTGGGGCTCGGCGACGAAGGCGTAGGACGGCTGGATGCCCCAGAACTTGATCTGGTTGGTGAAGTGGTCCGACAGATACTGGGAGCCGTGATCCATCCGCAAGGCCAGCCCCCGAGCCGCGCCGGCCGCGGTCGAGCCATACAGCCCGGCAAGCCCCATGGAGATCGGCTGCAGGGCGGCGAAGCGGTCGCCGCGCTTGCAGACATGCCAGCCGACACACTCGGCGTTCCAATGCTCGACGGCGGTGAAGATCCAGCCCCAGCCGTCGTCCACCGTGAACACCCGAACGCCATCGGTGCCCCACATGAGGTTCGGGGCATGAGTGATGATCTCACCGTCATGGGGATTGCCGCCACGGCGGCGGCAGCGATGGGGCGAGAGCAGATTGTTCTCGCGCATCAGGCGGAGCACCCGCTTGCGGGCAACCCGGATGTCGCGACAGACCCGAAGCCGAGCCCAGACCTTGCGGTAGCCCTCGCCCTCCCAGGGCGATGCCTCCAGGTCGGCTTCGATCGCCACCAGCAGCGCCTGGTCCGAGATCGCGGGCTTCGGTCCCCGACGCTTTGCCGGCGGCTGCTCGGCGTGCTGGCCGGAGGTCACGGCGTAGAACGAGGAGCGGGCCATGCCCCAGGCGGCGCAGACCCGCCGCAGGCCGCAGGCCAGACCCGTGCCGGGCGAGGTGGCGGCACTCATCGCCGCGACCTCCGCCGCCCCAAAGGGCCGAAGGTCTCCGTCTTGGCCTCCAGCAGTTCCACCTGCATGGTCAACTCTCCGATCCGCTTCATGGCGCTATCCAGTTCCGCCTGCACCGGATCGCCCTTGCGTTGCTTGAGCGAGGCGTCGATCCCGCCGATCGCTTTCTCACGCCACTGCTCGAGCCGGAAGATCTCTACGCCCAACTGGCGCGACAGAAGTTGCACCGGCTCGTCACGCAAAAGCCGCAGAACGACCTCACGCTTGCGCGCCACCGTCCATCGCTGGCCAAGTCCCAGCGGGCCTGCCGGCAAAGCCTGTCCTGGGGAAAACGTGGACGAGCCAAGCTCGCCCGCATTTACCACAGGCCCATCAACAGCAACTTTCTTCTCAAAATTATCGGTCATGTTCCGGTCCTCCTTGGACACTTCGATTAAGCCAATTCTGTGTCCAAGGAAATCGGGTCCGACTCAGAAGTCATTGCCGGCAGCACGCGGGGAGCGATCGTCGACGCCGGCATGGAAAGGCTGGTCAAGAGCACTCGTATCACTGAGGAATCAGGCGAGCCATGTGGCGTAAAATAGCGTTCCTTTTCGTTCTCGCGGCATGGCTTCCAGCGTTGGCCGACGCCGATGACGCGGAGCAACTGAAGTACGCCGGCATTCCGGTAGAGTTTGCCCAATGGGCACCCAAGGATCCGACGTTCGCTTATTCGGACCTGGACATATCGCCCCAACGCCGAGAGGCGCTGCGCGGAAAGGAACTGCCGTACCTCGAGCGGCTTTTCAAGGTCCGCATCCAGCGACTTCCGGACGGCAGCATCGAGGAAACGATCAGCGTTGCGCGGCTGTTCATGACCCAGGCCGGAATCGCCAATTACGGAAATTTGGAATTCTGGGTCGATGCTTCCAGTCAAACCGCGACCATCGAGCAGGCCTACGCCCTGCTTCCTGGCGGTCGGCGGGTCAGTGTGGAACCGCAGGCGATTCAGCTGGTCGCCGACAGCACGGATGACATCTTCACGGACTCGTTTCAGGCCATTGTCCCGTTTTCTGGCCTTGTGCCGAAAGCCATGACGGTGCTGGTGGTGAAAATCCGGCAGGAGGGAAGCGCCAGGCCGTTGCCCTGGTCGAGGGTCTATCGCCCGCAATGGCTGGTACCGTTGGAGGAGTTCGATTTCCACCTCGCTTGGTCCGCAAACAGTGCGCCGCCGCAGTGGCAAAGCGACTACGAACGGTTGACGTGCGAGCCTGTCGGTGATCGTTCCGTCCACTGCTTCGCTTTGGAAAACCCAGCCTATCCACGCGACCCACATGTACGATACCGCGACGCCGTTCCCTCGTTGATCGTGGCTGAGAAAACCACATGGGGCGGTTTAGCGCGGCAAGTGCGCGCCTTGGTCGACTCCGCGCTAAGCGATGATCCAAGCCTGCAGGGAACCCTTGACAAGCTCCTCGAGGGAACCGGGGGGGACCCGGAACGCCTGGACCGAATACATCAATTCGTGAGCCAGGACATCCGTTACGTCGGATTGGAACAGGGCGTTGGGGATGTCGTCCCTCGGCCCACCAATCTAACGCTTCGGCGCCGCTACGGTGACTGCAAGGATAAGACCACGCTCTTCGTCGATCTCGCGCAACGAGCCGGGTTCGACGTCTATCCGGTACTCACGTCGAGCACGCGATCGGACCCGGCCAAGCTGTTGATACCGGCGGCCGGCTATTTCGACCACATGGTGGCCTGTGTCGTCATCGCCGCAGACAAAGAGCAATGCGTGGATCTGACCGATCCTTACGGCCCATACGCCTCCCTGTCTGGCTATGTGCAGGGGGCGATTCGGCTCGACCTCATCGACGGCCCCTCGGCTCCAAGGACTCTGCCGGTGACCCCGTATCTGCGGACGATAGAAGTGGAAACGGTTACGCACGTGAAACGCGATGGCTCGATCGAGGAACGCCAGACAAGGACTTATTTGGGCCAGCATGCGGCAAGCCTGAGGTCAACCTTGCAGCCGATGAGTCAATCGGAAAGGCAAAAATGGATCCTGGATCGATATCATGAGACCGTGAACGACACGGTGAACCCTACTTTCGACGTAGCGGGGATCGACGATGTGCGGTCGCCGATCGCGATCCGTTCCTTAACCCTGTTTCCCATCTTCAATCCCGGCGCGACCATCTATGCGGAATACCCAACGGAACTTGCCCGTGCGCCGCAACAACTAAAGACAGGAAACACGGCTCACGAATATTCGTTTTCCGGAGTCAGCTATCGCGGCAATTCCCTCTTTTATCTACCGATGGGCAAGCGGGCTACTTTTGCAGGACCGAAACTGAATTTCAAAACGCCATTTGGAACGCTGCATCGCGATTACCAGATGTCGAGCGCCGGCGTTCGCGTCTCTACGGAATTGTCGATGCCAAGGGCGACCATTCCGTTGGACGCGATTCCCAGGTTCAATCGATTCCTGGATTATATCGCTCAAAACGCGAAGATCTGGTTTTCAATGGTGTCGACGGCGGAACCCTGAACCTGGCCGTCTCTACGCCCGGGTCATTGGTGCTACGACCCCGGCTCCCCGGGCCTGGTACCGTCGGCCTTCATACCGCCGTCGAGGCGTCTTCGGACGGTCCCATCAGATAGTCCGATATCTGGACTTCCTTGCCGACATCCGCGTAGTCGCCGGCGGCGCGCTTGCGCCGAAACTCGCCCCAATCGATTCCGTGGTACCGCTTGGGCAGACGGGCGCATTCGAGCGGCTCGATCAGCGATTCGTAGGACGGATTGAAAAAGAACGGGATCGAGTATCTGTCGACATGTTCCATGGCGGCGGCGCGATGCAAGGCGGCGCGGTATTCGTCGTTCGACCACACCTGCACCATGTCGCCGATATTGATGACGAAGGCCCCGTCGACGGGTTGGACAACGTGCCAAAGCCCGTCCTTGAACACTTGCAGGCCGCCGACGTCATCTTGCATGAGGACCGTCACCGCGCCCGCGTCGGAGTGATGGTGGACGCCGAGGTCGGCGCCGGACCGATCGACCTCGGGAAGGTCCGACAGGGGATCTTCGACCGGATAGTAGTTGAGCCGGAGGAAGCTCGTGTGTCGCGGTTCGAAGCAATCGGCCAACCGGTTCTTCGGCAGGCCGAGACTGATGCAAACGGCCTCCAGCATGGTCATCGACAACCGCTCGCAGGCCTTGAAATGAGCCCGCATCGCCGAACGAAACGCCGGCTGGGCCCCAGGCCACGGTGTCGCGCCGGAAAACGGGTCGCCGGACACCGACCCCATTTCGACCTCCGGGCCGATATCGAAAATCTCCTTCTTGTCGCGCCGGTTCTTCGTCAACTCGCGGTCGAAGTAGCCCCATGGATTGTCGCTGGAGCGTTCCAGCGCCCGTTTCGCGTCTCTCGGCAGGGCGAAGAAGTCGGTAACCACCCGCCATACACGCTGCAGGTGGGTCGCTTCGATGCCGTGGTTGACGATCTGGAAGAACCCCCAATCGCGGCACGCGTCGCCGATTTCCTCGGCCACCCGCGCCACGGTCGCGGGCTCGTGCATGCCGGCGGCGCCGCCCAAGTCAATGACCGGAACGGACTGCCTCACGTCGTCGCTTCGGGCGACCGGCGCCTGATCCGGATTCGGGGTTGTCATCAGGGCGTGCTCCCCATGCTCGGTCCCTTCCGAACGCAAAGACTAATCTTCGGTCGGCAAAAAATCTACGTGCCCCGCCGCTGATTTCGATAGAGCCCCGAGCCTTGTGCCGTCGCCGGAGCGACTCCCGGGCCCCTTCAGTAGCGCATGCGCACGGTGACGAGACCGCCTTCGTCAGCGATGTCGAAAGCGGCGGCTTCAAAGCGGGGCGGTCTCAGGAACGGCCGGACGCCGCCGCTGAACGCGTAGCCCTCGAGAGGAATTCCCAACAGCCCCTGGTCGAACTTGCCGTTACCGTTTTCGTCGTGGAAGACGGCTAAGGCATAGCGACCTGGGGGCAGGGTCTCGAACACGTGGCGCGCTTCGCGGCCTTCGGCGTCGACCCGTACTTCGCTGCGAATGCCGTCACTGGAAGGAAAGGCCTCCGCCCGATCGTAGAGGGCGATGTGGACGCGGCCCGCATTCGAGCGCAATTCGGTGACGACCACCTCGAGGCGCGTGGGGTATGCGCCGGTACCAACGCCGCTGGCCGCGACCAGGGCGGTGGCGATGAGGAAGGAAAGGTGCGATCGGAAGCGCATGGCGGCCCTTGGCGACGCGGCGGCAACGGCGTCAGACTCGGATGTTGATGTAGTAGCCCCGTGGCACGTTCGCTCGGGGTATTTCATCGCCGCCCAGCAGGGTTTCCAGGCGAGTCACGGCGCGTTGAACCTGATTCGTATCCTTGCGCTCGCTGACGGCGGCCCGGTTCGACGCCTCGCGGGCCTGGCCATAACTGCTACGTTCGGTACGCTCGAGAGCGACCGGCGAGAGGGCGGCAGGGAGGGGCGGCGACTGTTCCATGGCGGGTAGCTTGACTCGCCAGTGGTTAACGCTTCCTCAAGCACCGTCTCGGTGAACGGCCGTCTGCACGGATGTTTCGCGAAACCGTTCCAGACCCCATCGAATGCTGGGGAACGAAAGATCGGCCCACGGAATGCGGTCCCACTCAAACAGCGCCACCACCTGGCTTTCCGGTCCGGGGGCGTAACCGGGGCCGGTCATGCGGGCGCGATAGATGACGTAGAGCTGGCTGATCCGGGGGATCTCGTAAAGGCCGACCAAGCCGTCCACCTCAATGGTGGCCTGGGCTTCTTCCCACACCTCGCGCAGGGCGCCGGCTTCGGTGGTCTCGTTCAATTCCAGGTAGCCGGCCGGGATGGTCCAGCTGCCGATGCGCGGCGGGATGGCGCGCTTGCACAGCAGCACCCGGCCTTCCCAGGTGCAGACGGCACCGACGACGACCTTTGGGTTGTCGTAGCGGATGAAGCCGCAATCCACGCAGACCATTCGGGACTGGGAGTCGCCCTCCGGCACCGTTTCAACGAAAGCGCCACTTCCGTCGCTGGAGCCAATTTCGTTCGAGCCAACGTCGTTGGAGCCAATGTCGTTCGAGCCCATGGCGGACAGTGTGAAGTCAGACGCTGGAGACGGCAAGCCCCACGCCAAGCCCACGCCAAGCCACATGCCCCGGGAGCCGCGCAAAGGAATGGGCCCCCCGTACGGGGGGCCGGCTAATGTCGGAATACGACTTTTGGGTCAGGCCGTAATGTTGAGGTTCTGACCCCGGTCAGCCGTGACGGTGCCCGCCAGGTCCTCGCTGGCAGAGTCCGCAACGCGATCCTGGCGTTGCGCCGCAAGCTCATCTTGGCTCCGTGTGGTCCCCTCGGTGACGGACGTCGTCACCTCTGTGGGCTGGGTCACCGACTCGGATTGCGCCGGCTGCGCGTTCTGTCGCGATTGCTGTAGACCGTCCAAAGATGGATAGGCCCCGGCACCAGATCCTATGTCCGCAGGCATTCTTGCCTCTCCTATCGAAAGTTATGTCTCGACCGCACTATTGAGATCATCTCACATTTGCGGGAAAAAGAAAACCTAACCATTCGTATGGGTACGGTGAGACGTGGCGTATGCGATTTCGGATTACCCTGGAATACGACGGCCGAGGCTTCGTGGGCTGGCAGCGCCAGGCGAACGGTCTCGGCGTGCAGGAAGCCGTGGAAACGGCCATTTTTCGTTTCACAGGCGAAACAACGACCGTTTTCGGTGCCGGACGGACGGATTCGGGGGTTCATGCCGCGGGACAGGTGGCCCATTTCGATCTGAATCGGGACGCCGCGCCCGACACCGTGCGCGACGCCCTCAACTTCCACCTCAAGCCGCTTGCGGTCTCCATCCTCGAGGCGGAGCTCGCCCGGCCGGGCTTTCACGCCCGCTTCGACGCTACCGCGCGCGCCTACACCTATACGATCCTGAACCGGCGGCCGCCACCGGTTCTCGACCGGGGTCGAGTCTGGTGGGCGCCCCGCCCGCTGGACGTCGAGGCCATGAACGGGGCCGCCCAGCGTCTGGCGGGACACCATGACTTCACCACCTTCCGTGCGGCCCAATGCCAGGCCCGCTCCCCCTTGCGCACCCTCGACCGTCTGTGGGTATTGCGGGACCGCGAGCGGGTGATCATCCATGCCCGGGCGCGCTCGTTCCTGCACCATCAAGTTCGCAACATAACCGGGACCCTGGTCCTGGTGGGGGAAGGCAAATGGACCGCGGACGACGTTTCGGCGGCGCTGAAAGCCCGCGACCGCGCCGCCGGCGGACAGACGGCGCCGGCCGAAGGCCTCTGCCTGACGGGGGTCTCCTATGGCGATACCGCGCAGGCCGAGCGGCCGCCTATAGAAACCCGTCGGTAAGCGCCTGCACCAGGACGCTCAGAACCAGATCCACCATGACCACGCCCACCGCCGCGATCCCGCCAATGTCAAGAGCGGTGCGGGCGATGAACCAGGTGTAGGCGAGGATCAGCATCAGCGCGACAAAGCCCAAAAACTGGCCGGTTCCCGGCGATACCGCGCCACTCATCGACAGCAAGGCAACCAAAATCTGGGGTGGGTTCCACAGCACCGCCGACCAGTTGTAAGCAACGATGTAGCGCACGAATCGGCGCTCGCAGTCCAGAATCTGGCACAGGTAGAACGCGGCCAGGGGAAAGGCGGTCCAGCCAATAACGTAGGATATGGCCTCAACGAAACCGAACCGGGCGCCACTGACCGCCATGTCTTCCGACGCGAACGCAACGACCAGAAACACCGCGTAAAGGGGTGCGATGATGACGGCGGCGCCGAAGGACCGCCAAAAGGCGGTCTCGCTGTCTTCGAAAAAGCTCAGTCCACGCGGGTCGCGGCGGGCCAGCCGGTAGGCGCCGTAGAGCGCGGCCATAACCTCCCGCGATGTCAGCATGCCGCGCCGTCGGCGAACCAGCCGCCAAGAATGACTTCGTAGACGCGGCTGAGCCGTTCGATATCCGCCACCGGCACGTTCTCGTTGACCTGATGCATGGTCGAGCCGGACAGCCCAAACTCCACCACCGGGCAGTGGTCCTTGATGAATCGCGCGTCCGACGTTCCGCCGGTGGTGCTGAGTTCCGGCGTCCGGCCGGTGACTTTCCGTATCGCATCGGCCACCACGTCGCTCAGCCGGCCCGGCGGGGTGAGGAAGGACTCCCCCGACACCGACACCGTCAGTTCGTAGACGGCTCCCGAAGCATCGCAGCGTTGCCTGATCCAACGGCTTAGGCTGTCGCCGCCGTGGAGGTCGTTGAAGCGAATATTAAACCGGGCCTTGGCCGCGGCCGGGATGACGTTGGTGGTCGGGTTCCCCACCTCCAGGTCGGTCAGGGCAAGGGTACTCGGCTGGAAATGGGTGCTACCCGTATCCAGAGGTTTCGACTCCAGATCGGCGAGGATAGCGACAAGGCGGGAAATGGGGTTGTCCGCCAGATGGGGATAGGCGGCGTGCCCTTGGCGCCCTTTCACGGTCAGCCATGCGTTGAGGCTGCCACGGCGGCCGATTTTCATCATCTCGCCCAGCGCACCGGGGTTCGTCGGCTCGCCGACGACACAGGCGTCCAGGGATTCGCCCCGGTCGGCCAGCCACTTCAGCACTTTGACGGTGCCGTTGATCGCCGGGCCTTCCTCATCGCCGGTGATCAGAAGGCTTACCGAGCCACCGAAATCCGGCCCCCGCCGGCCGACGAAACGGCTGGCGGCGGCAACGAATGCGGCGATGGCCCCCTTCATGTCCGCCGCGCCGCGACCGACAAGGCGATCGTCCACCACCTCGGCGGCGAAGGGGTCCTGGTGCCAGCCGTCCCGATCCCCCGGCGGCACCACGTCCGTGTGCCCGGCGAAGCAAAGGTTGGGCGAGGCTGTTCCGAAACGGGCATAGAGGTTATCCACGTCCGGGGTGCCCGGTTCCGAGAACGGCAGCCTATGGCAGGCAAACCCCAGCCCGCTCAGGGTCCGCTCCAGCAGGCCCAGGGCCCCGCCTTCTTCGGGGGTGACGCTGGGGCAGCGGATGAGGTCACGGGCCAGGGCGAGGGGGTCGACGGTTTCCGGCAAGGTTGGGGTCTCTCGGCAGGGGCGGCGACAATGAGCAGGGCCGCCGGAGGTGTCAACAAGACGGCACTATTGGTCCTCCACCAGCGCCTCCAGCCAGGCCGCCAGATCGTCGATGACGTGGTGGACATGGTCGCCGTCGGCGCCGTCGGCGCCCCAGCGAGACCCGCTGCGCACCCATACGGTGGCCATGCCCAGTGCCGCCGCGGGGACCAGGTTGCGGGCGATGTCCTCGACCATGACGGCGCGGCGGGGCTCGATATCGTGGCGATCCACCAGCTGGTCGTAGACCGCGGGTTCGGGCTTGGGGACGTAATCGGCGGCGGCGATGTCGAAGACCGCCTCGAAGTGGCGCGCCACGCCCAGACGGTCGGTCACCCGTTCGGCATGGGCGACGGAGCCGTTGGTGAAGATGATCTTGCGACCCTCCAGCCGGGACAGGGCCTGGTCCAGGGCGGGTGAGGGCGCGACCGCGGTCACATCGATGTCGTGGACGAACGCCATGTATGCCTCCGGGTCGACACCATGGCGTTCCATCAGGCCCCGCAGGCTGGTGCCGTAGTCCCGAAAATACTGCTTCTGCAGGGTTCGCGCCGCCACCGGATCCAAGTCCAAGAGGTTGCCGATGAAGGCGCCGATTCGCACGTCCACCTGAGCGAACAAGTTCGACGCCGCCGGATAGAGGGTGTTGTCCAGGTCGAATATCCACGTCTCGGCGGCGCGCAGTTGGGCGGGGTCTTTTCGATCCTGAATGTAGTTCATGCCTTCCTATGACCGATGGGGCGGGATCGTGGCAAGGACCAATCCGTCGTGGCCACTATCCGTGTGATCACTTGATGCCCCCTGCGCCATGGAGACTATGGCATTCACTTCGCCAAGTCCCTATGAGGAAGGAGAACGACTTGAGGCGCGGAATCGCGGAGGCTACTCTTCCGCGCGTGGGTTCACGCGACAGCGCAACACGGAAGTTCGGGTGGCGGATGGCAAGCGACGAAGGGTCCCGGCCACGGTTAATGGACGCTCTCGGTTTGGGCGCGCGCCGCGCCGCCTCCACGGGCGCGACCGGCGCGCGCAAGCTGGTCGCCCAGTACGAGGGCATGGCGATGGTGATCAAGGCTGACGGAACGGTCACCGCCGGCAACGACAAGGCATCACCCTTGGTCGCGCAATGGGACGACGGCGGCCTTCCCGGAATTCGATATCTCGTGCAGCAGGTTTTCCAGTCGGGAGCCGCCCAATCGGCGCAGGACCAATGGCGGGAGGGGGAAAACACCAGCGTGATCGAGGCGACCGCAATGCCCGTCGACCGGGGCCGCGCGGTGCTGCTCCTCGGCCATGACATCACCATGGAGCATAACCTGAAGACCGCGCTTGCCGATTCACGGCAGCGCTACAAGGATCTGGTCGACCTTTCCAGCGATTTCGGCTGGGAGGTGGGGCCCGAGGGCACGTTCGTGTTCGTATCCCCGCGAGGCGCTCTGGGATTCTCCCCGGATGGGCTTCTGGGTCGACGGCCGGCGGACTTCGTCAGCAATGCCGGGGACTATGCGCCCCTGCCGTTCGCGCCCCACGGCCCGATGGAGGACGTGGAAGTGTGGATGCGGCGCGAAAGTGGCGGACAGGCCTGCCTGCTGGTCTCCGCCATGCCGTTGCGGGGGCGCGATGGGGTCATTGTCGGCGCCCGGGGCACCTGCCGGGATATCACGGTGGAACGGGAACGGGAAGCCACCCTCGCCCACGCCCACCATCGCGAACAGTTGATCCAATATGTACTCGGCACGATCCGCGATGAAGTGGAGCCGGGCCACATGTTGGAAGCCGCCGCCGGGGCCACGGCGCGGGCCCTCGGCGCCGCTGGCTGCCGTATTTATCGCGCCGCGATCGGCGACGGCGATGGGGCGGCGAGCCAACGGACTGCCGCCTCCTATGGGGATACCGACGGCCTTGGCGATCTCGAGGGTTTTCTGGGCTCGACAGATCAGGCAAAGCCCATATTCGATGTGGATTTGGGCGGCTGGATCGTGCTCTTGGTGACGACCCGCTACCGGCAAACGGCAAACGGTGCCATCGCCGTCTGGAAGCAGGCCGAATTGGGCGGCTGGAACGACGAGGATCGGTCGCTCATGGCGGAGATCGGCGGTCAACTGGGAATCGCCATCGAACAGATCATGAATCACGAGCGAATCGTCTCCCTGTCCCGATCCGACGAATTGACCGGGCTGCTGAACCGGCGCGCCTTCATGTCGGAGGACTTGCCCCGGCGACTGTCAAGACTGCATCGCAGCGGCCGTTTGGCCGCCCTCTTTTATCTGGATTTGGATAATTTCAAGATCGTCAACGACACCTACGGCCATCGGCGGGGCGACGAGGTCCTCCTGGTGGTGCGCGATTTGTTGATCGAGCACTCCCGGCCACACGACGTCATCGCCCGGCTGGGCGGCGACGAATTCGCCATGTGGCTCGACGGCATGGGGCTGGAGGTGGCGCGGTCCCGCGCCCAAAGCTTGATCACCGCATCTCAGCGACTGCGGGCGTTTTCGGGCGCGCCCCAAAAGCCGCTGGGCCTGTCGGCGGGCGTGGCGGTCTACGATCCACGGCATCCGGAGACCCTGGAAGACCTGTTCGCTCGCGCCGATGCCGCCATGTACGCCGTCAAGCGCCGCGGCAAGGGAGGATTCGAAATCGCCCGGCCCGCGCGCCCGGCCATCCCCCCTCCGCAGCCGGACTGAGGATGCGAATTCCATGAGCCTGTCGCGATCCCATACCGCTGGCGTACGGAGAGACGGCCTGTCCTATGGCCGCGCCAAGGCCTTGGCGCGCGACCAGGACCCGCGCGTTCGCGAGGCGCTGGCCGCCCGCACCGATGTCAGGCCGGAGATCCTCTACTTCCTCGCCGAAGATGAGGATCCCGCGGTTCGACGGGTGATCGCCGCCAATGCGGCCACCCCGACCCACGCCAGTGTCCGCCTGGCCGGCGACCGGGACGAGCAAGTCCGTGCCTGCCTGGCGGAACGCATCGCGACCCTGGCGCCAAGTCTCTCGCCGGTGGCCCGCGACAACTTGGAGCGCTTTACCTACGAGGCCCTCGACCTGCTGGTGCGCGACCAGGCCACCCGGGTGCGTCAGATCATCTCCGAAGCCTTGAAAGAGGTTTCCGACGCGCCAACCGATGTGATCGGACAGCTGGCCCGGGACGTCGAACTGGTGGTATGCGAGCCGGTCCTCGAATTCTCCCCCGTTTTGACCGACGCTGACTTGCTGGAAGTGATCTGGACGGGTCCCGTCGGCGGCGCCCTGGAGGCAATCGGCCGACGCCGGGAGGTGAGCGCATCGGTGGCCGAGGCCATCGTGGCCAGCGACGACGAATCCGCCATCACCGTGCTGCTGGGAAATTCCAGCGCCCAAATTCGCGAAGAGACCCTGGATCAGCTCATCGATCGGGCCGCTACCGTGACGGCCTGGCACGCGCCCCTGGTGCGCCGCCCCCGTCTGCCGTTCGGTGCGGCTGCCCGCCTGGCTGTCTTCGTGGCCGACACACTTCTCGGCGAGTTGCAGGATCGTCGGGACCTGGACACGGAGAGCCTCGCACAAGTACGTGACTTGGTCCGGGACCGTCTGGCGGCGGCCGAGGGCGAGGAAGGGGCGGACGGCGCCGAGGAGGCGAGCGGCGAAGATGCCGAAGTCCGCGCCCGCCGGCTTTTCAATGCCGGGCGCCTGGACGAGGATCGGATCGGTACCGCTGTCCGCCGTGGGGATCCGGACTTCGTCACCCATGCCCTTGCCCTCAAGGCCAGCGTGTCCGTGGAAGCGGTTGCCCGAGCCTTTGTCAACTACAGCGCCAAGGGCGTGCTGGCACTGTGCTGGAAGTCGGCGCTATCGGTGGGATGCGCCGTGGAAATCCAGCGCCGCTTGGCGCGAATCCCACCAAAGAACCTGATCGGCGTGGGAAAGACCGACTATCCCTTGAGCCGCCCCGACATGCTGTGGCAACTGGAGTTTCTCGAGGACTTGGTTCGCCGCGCCGGCCGTTGACCTAGTGGTCCAAATCTAACAGATGGTACCCATACGACGACCGACTAAGTTCATCCGGCCAGGCGCGGGACGCGTAGCGATGCTGTCGCATCGCGAGCGTCCCGCAACGCCGCCGGGGGGTCTCAGGGGGAGCCCCCCCGGATTTCGATCCCGGGGACACCCCGTGGCCCCGGGGGGCTCGGTCGGCTGCCCTCTGGGTCGCGTTTCCCGCTTCCTCGGGGCGTCAGGGACCCTTGTCGATGCGACAGCATCGACGGCGCGCCCCTTCCTGCCGAGGAAACGGGAAACGCGATCGTATGGGTACAATCTGTTAGATTTGGACCACTAGCGGAACCGCGCTTAATTGGCGGCGCGGATCAGTGTGCCGGAGCCCTGACCCGTAAAAATCTCCACCAGCAGGGCATGGGGCACCCGCCCGTCGATGATCACCGCGCCTTCCGCGCCCCGCTCGACGGCGTCGAGGCAGGTCTCGATCTTGGGGATCATCCCGCCGCTGACGATACCGTCGTCAATCAGGCGGCGGGCCTGGTCGGCGGAAAGCTCGGGGATCAGCTTGGCGTTGCTATCCAGGACCCCCGCCACGTCGGTGAGCATGAGCAGGCGCCGTGCGGCGATCGCCCCGGCGATCGCCCCGGCGGCGGTGTCGGCGTTGATGTTGAGGGTCTCGCCGTCCGGTCCGGTGCCGATGGGCGCCACCACCGGAATGATTTCGTCGGAGTCCCGCAGCACGTTGAGGACCAGGGGATTGATCCGCTTCGGTTCCCCCACCAGTCCCAGGTCCAGCACCTTTTCGATATTGGAATCGGGGTCCCGCTTGGTACGGCGCAGGCGATCCGCCTGGATCAGGCCGCCGTCCTTGCCGCAGAGGCCAACACCGACGCCGCCCGCGGCGTTGATTTCGCTGACGATCTGCTTGTTGATGGTCCCGGCAAGGACCATTTCCACCACCCCGACGGTGGCCTCGTCGGTCACCCGCAGGCCGTCGACGAATTCGCTCTGGATCTTCAAGCGTTGGAGCATGGCGCCGATCTGGGGACCGCCGCCGTGGACGACCACGGGATTGATGCCCACCTGCTTCAACAGCACCACGTCGCGGGCGAACTTGCGGGCCAGTTCCGGATCTCCCATGGCATGGCCGCCGTACTTGATCACGAAGGTCGCGCCCGAATAGCGCTTCATGAAGGGAAGCGCCTCGGACAGGGTCGCGGCCTGGGTCACGAGGTCGAGGGGTTGGTTGCCAGGGGCTGTGGATCCGGCTGGCGGCTCGGTCTTGTTGTTCATTGTCTTCCGAACCCTGAACGGCAAACGAAAAGGGGCCGGAGCCTACTCCAACGGTTCCGACGGTGCCAGCATGGCGATGGCGGCCTGAAGTTCGGGGATACCAGCGCCCGTTCGGCTGCTGGTGGCGTGAACCCGCGGGTGGGCGGCCGGACGCCTTGCCAGTTCTCCACCCACGGAGTCCATGCGCGCTGTCAGCGCCACCGCCGGCGCCTTGTCGCACTTGGTGAGCACCACCTGATACGACGCCGCCGCCTTGTCGAGGCGGTCCATCACCCCCCGGTCGACGTCCTTGAGTCCATGGCGGGCGTCGATCAGCAGGTAGCAGCGCCGCAATCCCGGCCGGCCGCGCAGGTAGCCGTTGACCAGGTCGGTCCACGCGGCCACGCGATTTTTCGGCGCCTTGGCGAAGCCGTAACCGGGCAGATCGACGAGGTTCAGGCGCTCCCCCAACACAAAGAAGTTCAGCTGCTGGGTGCGGCCGGGCTCGCGGGAGGTGCGGGCCAGGGTGCGGCGGCCGGTCAATGCGTTGACCAGGCTGGACTTGCCGACGTTGGAGCGCCCGGCGAAGGCGACTTCGGGCAGGGACGTGTCGGGCACCTGGTCAAGCTGGGCCGCGCCAAGGAGAAACCGGCAGTCCTGGGCGAACAACCAGCGGCCATACGCAAGGGCGTCCGGGTCTTCTTCCCCCGGTTTGTCGATTTGCCGGTCGGGGGTTGGGTCGATCAGACCGACACGCCCATGCGTTTCATGATCACCCATTGCTGAAGTATCGATAAAGCGTTGTTCCAGGCCCAATAGATCACTAGACCCGCCGGGAATCGGGCCAGCAGGAACGTGAAGACGATTGGCATCATCAGAAACACCTTGGCCTGAATGGGGTCCGCGGGTTGTGGATTCAGCTTTTGCTGAAGGAACATGGAGCCGCCCATGATCAGGGGCCAGATGCCGATCAGCAAGAAATCCGGAGGCGAGAAGGGGAGCAAGCCAAACAGATTGAAAATGGAGGTCGGATCGGGCTGCGACAGATCCTGAATCCAGCCGTAGAAGGGGGCCTGACGCATTTCGATGGTGACGAACAGAACCTTGTAAAGGGCAAAAAAGACGGGGATCTGGATCACCATGGGCAGGCAGCCCGACGCCGGATTGGCCCCTTCCTTCTTATAGAGCGCCATCATTTCCTGGTTGAGCCGCATCTTGTCTTCACCGAACCGCTCTCGCAGTTTCACCATCTCCGGCTGCAGCTTCTTTAGCTTGCTCATGGACCGGTAGGACTTGTTGGCCAGCGGGAAGAAGATCAGCTTGATCATCACGGTCAGCAGCAGGATGGCGATGCCGAAGTTTCCGACCTTCTCGTTAATGTAGATCAAGACGTGGAAGATCGGCTTGGTCAGGAACCAGAACCAACCGAAGTCGATGGCCCGCCAGAATTCGGGAATCTCCAACGTTTCCTCGTACCGATCGAGAAGCGTCACTTCCTTTGCGCCGGCGAACAGGCGGCTGGTCACCGACAGGTTCCCGCCGCGCGCCACCTCCATACCGGGCCCCCGATAGTCGGACTGATAACGGTCGTTGCCGTTTGGCGCCCGGTGTACGAATCGCGTCTCCACCGGCATGTCCTGGTCGGGGATCAGGGCCGTCAGCCAGTACTTGTCGGTGAAACCCAGCCAGCCGCCGGTGGTCCGGTTGCGGATCACCCCGGGGATCTCGCGCCCGCCGTCACGCAGCACCGCTTCCTGCGCCTCGTCGTAGTCGACCTCGCTGAGCACGCCGTCGAACACGCCCAGCATGCCTTCGTGAAGGATGAAGAACTGGGTGACTTCCGGCGTCCCGCGGCGGGCGATCAGGCCAAAGGGATGCAGGGTCACCTTACCCCCGCCGCCATTTTTCACCACTTGTGTCACCGTCAGCATGTAGTCTTGGTCGACGGCGTAGGTACGCTCGAATCGCAGCCCCGCGCCGTTGTCCCAGCTCAGGATCACTGGCCGGTCAGGCGTCAGGGTCCTGCGACTTGCCGTCCACGGGGTGTCGGGCCCCGGTACGGGACTGTCGCCGACCGCGACCCAGCCGAATTCCGCGTAATAGCCGGTGGGACCCGAGGCCGGGGTCAGGAGGACAATCTCCGGGCTCCGCGGGTCCAGGGTCTCCCGGTAATCCGCCATGGTGAGATCGTTGAGCCGGCCGCCGATCAGGGCGATCGAGCCGTGCAGCCGCGGCGTGTTGATGCGCACCCGTGGCCCTCCGGCCCGGGAGGCCTCCGCGGGCAAGGCGGCGGCGCCGGCCGCGCCCTTCCCCACCGACGACGGAGTCCCGGGCAGATCGGGAATGTCGCTGGCCGCGTCCTTGCCCGAGGGCGCCCGAGGGTCGCCGTCGGCGGCGCCTTCCTGCTGCTCCGCCGACGGCGGGATCGGCGGCGGGGGGGCGAAAAAGGTATAGTAGGCATACATGATGAGGGCGGAGATGACGATCGCCAGGATCAGGTTGCGTTGTTCGGGCATCGTCTCCGCCTTCCGGGCGTGGATCAGCCGGACCGGCGAGCGGTCGTCTGGACGTGGCGTTGGGTTTGGGCCTCGGGAACCGGGTCCCACCCGCTCTCCGCCCAGGGGTGGCAGCGTGACAGGCGCCGCAGGGCCAGCCACAGCCCCTTGACCGGCCCGAACCGCGTCACCGCCTGTTCGGCGTAGGCCGAGCAGGTGGGAGTGTAGCGGCAGGACCCGGCCAGTACCGGCGACAGCAGCCATTGATACAGGCGAATGGTGCCCCGGATCAGGGTGACGGCGACGTTCATCTTCGGTCTCCGCGCCGCTTCTCGCGGCGCTTCTGCAAATGTTCCAGGGCCGTCCTCAGGTCTGTCTCAAGGGCGGGAAACGGCCGGGTGACCGTGTTCGCGCGGCCGACAATTACATAGTCGTAGCCCGACTCGGCCAAGTCGGGCATCACCCGTTCGACGACCGCGCGCAGGCGTCGCCGGGCCCGGTTGCGACGCACCGCGTTGCCGACCCTGCGGCTGACCGTGAAGCCGACGCGCGCTTGTGCCTCATCGCCCGTTTGTTCCTCCAATTCCTTCCGGCGCCCGGCCTGCAGAATGAGTCCCGGCGTGACCCAGCGTTGCCGGGTTGCAGCGACACGAAGGAACTCTGAACGGCGTTTCAGGCGCCCAAGAAACGGGGCCACGATAACCTCATGCGGACAAGCGCTTACGACCCTTCCGTCGCCGGTTCGCAATCACCCGTCGTCCGCCCACCGTCGCCATGCGGGAGCGGAAACCGTGGCGTCGCTTGCGCACCAGTCTGCTCGGCTGAAAAGTTCGTTTCACGTGCCAACTACTCCCCAGGGATGCGGCACCGGTGTATACGGACTAGGCCCCGTGAAGTCAACGCGCGGCTCAGGCAATCCCGGTGTAGAAAAGCCAGGTCGTGTAGCCGCCGTAAGCCGCCAGGAACAATAGCCCCTCGCCCCGGCTCAGTCGGCGACCGGTCAGCAGCAGGGGCAGCACGACGGCCGACGCGCCCAGCATGACCCACATGTCCACCGACAGAAAGCGCGGATTGACCGACAGCGGCTGTACCAGCGCCGTCGTCCCGACGATGCCCAGGGTATTGAAAATGTTGCTGCCGAGGACGTTGCCGATGGCCAGTTCGGCCTGACCGCGCACGGCGGCGACGATGGACGTGGCGACCTCGGGAAGCGAGGTGCCGATGGCCACCAGGGTAAGTCCGATGACGGCTTCGTCGACACCGATCGCGCGGGCGATGTCGACGGCGCCGGTGACCGTCAGCTCGGCGCCACCGATGATGGCCACCATGCCCAGGAGCGTAAGGGCCGCGGCGATACCGCCGCTCTTCGTGGTGTCGGCAACGGCTTCGGCCTCCATGCGGTGAAGCTCGGCGCTGGGGGCGTGGCGAAATCGCTCGGTCCAGTAGGAATAGGCAAGGAAGGCCACCAGGCCGGCCACCATGGAGGCTCCCGTGACGCGGTCGACCTCGCCGGTGTGGGCGATGGCCACAAGGGCGGCGGCGCAGGCCAGCATGAACAGCCCTTCGCGCATGACGGTGCGGGTTGCGCAGACCATAGGCCGGATCACGGCGCCGATACCGAGGATCAGTAGGACATTGGCGATGTTGCTGCCGACCACGTTGCCGACGGCGAGGTCCGGCTTGCCGGAAAGCGCCGCTGTCAGCGACGTCACCAGCTCCGGCGACGAGGTGCCGAAACCGACCACCGCCATGCCGACGAGGAGGGGCGAGAGGCCCAGCAGCCGGGCCAAAGCCACCGATCCGCGCACCAAGAACTCGCCGCCCAGCAGCAGGAGACTCAGACCGGCGACGACGAAAAGGATGCTCACGCGAAGGCTCCGGAAGGGCCACGGGACGGCATGGACGACCGACGCCGAGCGTGCATGCCCGAGCATGGCGCACAATGCAAGCTTCACGCGCGCCCACTTCCATGGCCGCCGGATTGCTCGCGTCATGGTCACAGGAAGGTGAGTGGCTTGCCGGGGCGCGGAGCATGGTATGATGGGCGGGCCCGTAGCCGGGGGGCGCATCGGGGCCTTGCCACTTCAGTCAAAGAGAGAATCCGGAACGGTGGACTCCGCCCGTCAAGAGCCGACCGCCACCGACTCCAAGCGGTTTTCTCCGTGGCGCCTGTGGCCCTTGGTGCTCGTGGCCCTTGGATTCGCCGCCTTCTTCGCCTTCGGTCTCAACGAATACCTCTCCTTCGACGCCTTGGCCAACCACCGGGAAGATCTGTTCGCCTGGCGGGAACAGCACCATGCCCTGGCGGCGGTCGTCTTCATTTTGGCCTACGCGACGATGGTGGCGCTCTCCGTTCCCGGCGCGGTGTGGATGACCATTGGCGGCGGGTTTCTGTTCGGTACCATCGTGGCCACCGCCCTGGTCATGGTTGGCGCCACCGCCGGTGCCATCCTCATTTTCCTCATCGCCCGCTATGCGCTGGCGGACTATCTGCGGGGCAAGGCCGGCGGCGCCGTGCGGCGCATGGAGCAAGGCTTTCGGGATAACGCATTCAGCTACCTGCTGGTCCTCAGGCTGGTGCCTTTGTTTCCGTTCTGGTTGGTGAATCTGGTGCCGGCCTTCCTCGGCGTGCCCCTGGCCACGTTCGCCATCGGGACTTTCATCGGCATCGCACCCGGTACGTTCGTCTATTCCGGCGTCGGCAACGGCCTGGGCGCCGTGATCGCCGCCGGCGGTTCGCCCGACCTGGGAATCATCTTCGCACCTCAGGTACTGCTGCCCATCCTGGGGCTGGTCCTCCTGTCGCTGCTGCCAATCGCGTACAAACGGTATCGTGTCCGGCGGGCCGGAGATTCGGGCACCCCGCGGAACGACGCCCCCAGCGCCCCGTGAACGACCATCTCGAAACCGATATCTGCGTCATCGGCGCCGGGTCCGGCGGGCTGAGCGTCGCCGCCGGCGCCGTCCAGATGGGGGCGTCCGTGGTCCTGATCGAAAAGGACCGCATGGGCGGCGACTGTCTGAACTACGGCTGCGTGCCCTCGAAATCCCTGCTGGCGGCGGGTCACGCCGCCGACTCGGTCCGCGGCGCAAAACGTTTCGGCATCGACATAGGAGAGCCCGCCATGAACGGGCCCGGCGTCTACGATCATGTACGCCGGGTGATCGCCGCCATCGAGCCCAACGATTCCGTCGAGCGGTTCGAGGCCCTGGGGGTTCGCGTGCTCAAGGGCGCCGCCCGGTTCGACGGCCCCCGGTCGGTGGTCGTGGACGGGGTTCGGGTGGCGGCCCGGCGGTTCGTCATCGCCACCGGGTCGGCGCCGGCGATCCCGCCCATCCCGGGGCTCGACAGCGTCCCCTATCTGACCAACGAGACCGTTTTCGACCGGACCGCGCTGCCCGGTCACCTGCTGGTCGTCGGTGGCGGGCCCATCGGCATCGAGTTGGCCCAGGCCCATCGGCAGTTGGGATGCCCGGTGACGGTGCTGGAAATGGATACCCTTCTCGCCAACGATGACCCGGAACTCGTGGACGTCGTCCGCGATCGCCTGCGGCGGGAGGGGGTCGATCTACGGGAAGGGGTCCGGGTCGTGGGCGTGCGCACCCACGGCGAAGGTGTCGTCGTCACCCTCGTCGAGGGAGAACGGGAAACCACGCTTGAAGGTTCCCACCTGCTGGTGGCGACGGGGCGGCGCCCCAACGTCGGCGAACTCGATCTGGAGCAGGCCGGCATCGCCCGTGACCCCGGTGGCATTCGCACGGACCGTGGTTTGCGCACCACCAACCGGCGGGTCTACGCCATCGGCGACGCGGCCGGCGGCCCGCAGTTCACCCACGTCGCCGCCTACCATGCCGGCATCGTGCTGCGCAGCGCCCTCTTCCGACTGCCGGCGCGGGCGGACCATGGCGCCGTTCCCCGGGTGACCTACACCGACCCGGAACTGGCCCAGGTCGGCAAGACGGAGGCGGAGGCCCGGGACGCGGGGCTCGACTTCAGGGTGCTGCGCTGGCCGTTCGCGGAGAACGACCGGGCTCAGGCGGAACGGATGACCGACGGCCTGGCCAAGGTGATCGTCTCGCCGCGCGGGGGGGTTATCGGGGCGGGCATCGTCGGCGCCCGGGCCGGAGAGCTGATCCAGACCTGGTGCCTGGCCCTGGCGAAGGGCCTGAAAGTGGGCGCGATCGCAGGTCTGGTGGTGCCGTACCCAACCTTGGTCGAAGTGAACAAGCGGGCCGCCGGCAGCTTCTATACGCCGACTCTGTTCGGCCCGCGCACCCGCTGGCTGGTCCGGCTGCTGCGCCGGTTGGGATGACCGGCCTTCTAGTTCTTGACTTCGACGGGGTCGTTGCGGACAGCGAAGTTCTGGCCAACGACGTGCTTGCCCAAATCGTGACGGAGCTTGGAGTGCCGACAACCCTGGAAGATTCCTATGACCGGTACATGGGCAAGAGGTTCTCCGAGGTGATCGATGCCATCGAGGCATCCGTGGGGCGACCGCTACCGCCGGATTTTCCAGCCATGTTCCAATCGCGCACCCTGCGCAAATTTCGCAAAGAGCTGCGGGCCGTGGACGGTGTGTATGCCTACATTCACGCCTTCGACCACATCCCCAAATGCATTGCGTCGTCTTCCGCACCGGACCGTCTGACCATAAGCTTGGAATTGCTCCAGCTACGAGACGCGTTTGGCCCCCACGTCTATAGCGCTTCGTCGGTATCGCGCGGCAAACCGCATCCGGACATCTTTCTCCATGCGGCGGAACAGATGGGCATTGCGCCATCCAACGCGGTCGTCATCGAGGATAGCGTTGGCGGCGTTCAAGGCGGCATCGCCGCCGGCATGACGGTTATCGGACTGCTGGCTGCTTCACATATCCAGGATGGTCATGGCGCCAACCTGCGCCAGGCCGGCGCCCATTACGTGGCATCCACCTTCGTGGAGGCGGAAGAGATCACCCATAGCGTGCTCGCCGCATTGGAATTCGACTGATATCGACACGATGCTTCAACCCGAGACACCTCCTGCCCCGCACGCCCCCCGATGCGCGCGGCGGCGTGGTATAGTCGCGCCGACATGACCGCAGAGAGTTCATCCGGGGCCGGTTCCCCCTTGGGGCTTTCCGCCCGTCTGCTGGTGCTGACGATAGGCTTCGTCATGCTCAGCGAGGTGCTGATCTACGCGCCCTCCATCGCCCGTTTCCGCACGGTGTACCTGGAGGAACATATCGCCGAGGCGCATCTGGCCACCCTTGCCCTCGATGAAAACTACGGGGTCACGCCGACCCGCATGCTGGAGCGGGAGTTCCTGGCCCGGGTCGGTGCCTATGGCATCGTGCTCCGCCATCCCGAGCGCAAGGTGCTCATGCTGAGCGACGACATGCCGCCCATGGCCGAAGTGGCGTTCGATCTCAGGGACGACAGCTGGCTGACGATGTTGCTGGACGCCTTTGCCGCCCTTGGCCAGACGGAGAACCGGGTCATGCGGGTGATGGGCGTGGCCCCGCACGCTTCCGGCGTCCTGGTCGAAGTGGTCATGGACGAAGCGCCCATGGTCGAGGAAATGTACGCCTATTCCGGCCGCATCCTGTCGTTGTCCATCGTCATCTCGCTGCTGACGGCGGTGCTGGTTTACTTCAGCCTGCAATGGCTGATGGTGCGGCCCATGACGCGGATCATCGACAGTATCACCGCCTTTCGCCAGGACCCGGAGGAAGCGGGTCCGGTGATCGCCCCCAGCGGCCGCGGCGACGAGATTGGAATCGCCGAGCGGGAACTGGAAGCCATGCAGCAGGCACTGCGCGCCTCGCTGCGCCAGAAGACGCGCCTCGCCACCCTCGGCGCGGCGGTGGCCAAGATAAATCACGACTTGCGCAACAGCTTGGCCACGGCGGTGCTGGTGTCCGACCGCCTGGCCGACATCGACGATCCCGAGGTCAAGCGGGTCACGCCGCGCCTTTACGAGGCCATCGACCGGGCGGTGCGCCTGTGCGGGCAGACCCTGAGCTTCGTCAGCGACTCCGGCGCCGATGTGGCCACCACCCCCGTGCGCCTGCGGGCGCTGGTCGACGATGTGGGCGAGGCGGTGCGCGCGGCGGCGCGCCCGGAATTGACCTGGGAGAACCTGGTCGCGGAGGATCTGGAGGCGGAAGTGGACCGGGAACAGCTGTTCCGGGCGCTGATCAATCTGGGTACCAACGCCGCCGAGGCCAAGGCCTCCAGAGTCGAAATCCAGGCCCGGATCGAGGGTCCGTTCCTCCACCTCGACATGGTCGACAACGGCCCCGGCCTGGCGCCGAAAGCGCGGGAGAAGCTGTTTCAACCCTTTGCCAGTTCGGCCCGCAAAGGGGGCACCGGCCTGGGCCTGGTGATCGCGCGCGATATCATCAAGTCCCACGGCGGCGATCTGGTTCTGCTGCACACCGGCGACGACGGTACGACCTTCAGCCTCCTGTTGCCCGTGGTGCCCCGGGTTCGGCAAGCGGCATGACGGATGGTTGAACGGTTGCCCGGTTTTGATAGGCTGCGCGGCGCCGGCACGGGCCGGCTTACTGGGAGGAGTGCGCGATGGGTTCGTTTGAACGTTGGATCGTCGGCGCCATGGTCGGCGTTCTGGGCCTCGTCGCCCTGGTCATGGCCGGGAACGCCCATGACGACGGCATGCACGTGGCCGGCCTGGTCTTCTTCATCGGCCCCGTTCTGTTCGAGTTTCGCCTGATCGCGACCGCAACCCGCGACGACTAGTGGCGGCCTTTCCGTGAGCGCCTGGGACCCCACCCAGTACCTGAAGTTCGCCGGGCCGAGGCTGCGGCCGGCCATGGATCTGGTTAACCGAGTGGAGGTGGAGGCGCCGGCCAGCATCTACGATCTCGGATGCGGCACCGGTGCCCTGCCCGGCTTTTGACGGCCCGCTGGCCGGCGGCCACCGTGACCGGCGTGGATTCGTCTCCCGACATGCTGTCCCGGGCGGACGAGCCGGGCGTGCGATGGCAACGGGCGGACCTGAACAACTGGACGCCGGAAATGCCCGCTGACCTGATCGTGTCCAACGCCGCGCTCCAATGGCTCGGCGATCACGCGGCCCTGTTGCCGCGGCTTTTGGAAGCCCTGGCCCCCGATGGCGTTCTGGCCGTGCAGATGCCGTGCAACTTCGGCCAGCCGTCCCATACGTCGATCGTGGCGGCGGCCGAGGAATCGGGACTGATGGAACTCGTCGTGCCTCACCTGCTGATCGACCCGGTGGCGGAATCGGGGTTCTACTACGACTTGCTGGCGCCCTGCTGCGCGGACCTGGACATGTGGGAAACCGTGTACGTTCACCGCCTGGAAGGCGATCATCCGGTGGTGGAATGGACCAAGGGCACGGTCCTGGCACCGGTGCTTCAGGCCCTTTCCCCGGAGCAAGGCCAGCGGCTGCAAGCCGCCTACACGGCCCGGGTGGACGCCGCCTATCCGCCCCGTGCCGATGGAGTCACCCTGTTCCCGTTCCGGCGTCTTTTCTTCGTCGCCCGACGGTGATTTAGACCACTCTTCACAGCTCCGCGAGGGCACCTGAACCGAGCGGTCACCCTCCCCACATGTGCCTTATGCGGGAGAAGTCGATGCGCACACTGATCATGTTCCTCGCCCTGGCGGCGACGGTTGCGGCCGGGCCGGCCGCGGCCCAGCCCAAGTCCGAGTTGTGGGATCGCTGGACGCCCCACGATGAGTCTTCGACCCTCGTGGTGGATCACACCCCCTGGGACCGGTTCCTGGACCGCTATGTCAGCACCGACGCCAACGGGGTCAACCTCGTGGACTATGGGACCGTGACGGCCGAGGACTTGAAGGCCCTACAAGCCTACCAGTCGAGCCTGTCGGCGGTGCCGGTCAGCCGGCTGAACCGGAACGCCCAGCGTGCCCTGTGGATCAACCTCTACAACGCGTTGACCGTGTCGGTGATACTGGACCACTACCCCGTCGACACGATCATGGACATCGACATCTCGCCGGGCCTGTTCGCCAACGGCCCCTGGGGCCGCAAGCTGATCGCCGTCGACGGGACGGACGTCAGCCTCGACGATATCGAACACCGGATCCTTCGGCCCATCTGGAAGGACCCACGAGTCCACTACGCGGTCAACTGCGCATCCCTGGGCTGTCCCAACCTGCAGAAGAAAGCGTTCACGGCCGCCGCCGCGGACGCCATGTTGACCGCCGCCGCGGTTGAATTCGTTAACGACCCCCGCGGCGTGCGCTTCGAAGGCAACGACCTTATCGTGTCGAAGATCTACGACTGGTTCGAGGAGGATTTCGGCGGCAGCGAGGCCGGCGTGCTGGACCACGTGCGCACCTACGCCAACCCCGACCTGGCGGCACGCCTGAAGGGCCTCTCCGACTATGACGACGCGGGCTACAACTGGCGGCTCAACAACCCCCGCCCGTCCAACTGATCAATCCATCTGAAGGGTCAGCGTCGTCACGTAGGTGCTTTCCGGCAGGTGGGGATGGATCGGATGGTCGGGGCCGGCGCCGGACGCCCGCAGGATGCGTCCCGACCGTCCCGCCCCCCGAAAGCCCCGCGCCATCTCGGCCGCGAACGCCGCTCCGTCCACGTTGTGGGAGCATGAGGCGACGAACAGATACCCGCCCGGCGCCACCACCGCCGCCCCTAGACGCGCCATCTTGCGATAGCCCCGCAGGCCCGGTTTCAGGTCCTTGCGGGATTTGACGAAGGCGGGCGGATCGGCAACGACAACGTCGAAGCGCTGCCCTTCCGCCGCCAGCCGCTCGAGCACGTCGAAGGCCGCCCCCCGCTCGAACACGCAGCGCGCGGCGACGCCTTGTGCCTCGGCGGACGTACGGGCGAGATCGAGGGCCGGCTGCGAACTGTCGACGAGAAGGGCCGACGCGGCGCCGCCATGGACCGCCGCCAGACCGAAGCCGCCGGTGTAGCAGTAGGCGTCGAGGACCGTCGCCCCGGCGGCCAAGCCGGCGACGAAGGCGCGGTTGTCCCGCTGGTCGAAGAACCAACCGCTCTTCTGGCCGTGCAACAGGTCGGCGAGGAAGCGGTAGGGCCCCTCGGCCACCGCTACCGGACCGTCCAGGCGGCCCTTCTCCTGGCGGACGAACGACTCCAGGGATTCAAGGCGGCGAAAGGCGCCATCGTTGCGCACGACGATCTGGGCCGGCGACAGCAGACCGTCGAGTGCCGACAACGCCAGCGGTAGCAGCGCATCCATGCCGGCCGTCGCCGTCTGCACCACCAGCGCGTCGCCGAACCGGTCCACCACCAGGCCCGGCAGCCCGTCCGCCTCTCCATGGACCAGGCGGTAGAACGGCTCTGGGTACAGCCGCTCGCGGAGCGCCAACGCCCGCGCCAGCCGATTGGCGAGGTAGGCTTCGTCGATGATCGCGCCGGGCGCGGCGGACAGGAGGCGAAAGCAGATCAGGGTATGGGGATTGAAAGTGCCGACGCCCAGGGGTTTGCCGTCCACCCGGCGCAGGGCGACCAGTCCGCCCGCCGCCAGCGCCTTGGCGCCCGGGTCCATGCGCACTTCATTGGCGTAGACCCAGGGATGACCGGCGGCAACCCGCCGGTCCCGCCCGCCCAGGAGGAAGACATCGGGGAGACTGTCGGAAGGCGCCGCGGCCGCCGCGGCGGGGATCATGTTCACGGGTCACCGATGGCGATGCCCTCGCGCCGCGGGTCGGCGCCACCTTCCAGGCCCCGCGGCGTCACCCGGATGCCATGGAGCCCGCTGGTCAGGGTCCTGATGTTGATCTTATGGCCAAGCGCATCCAGGGGCGCCTTGAGGGACGCCGCCGGGGTGCCTTCTTCCAAGTCCGTGGGGCCGTTGCGGTTAACGAAATGGGGCAGGCCGACCGCCGACTGCATGTCCATGCTCCAGTCGAGGACCGCGATCAGGGTTTTGGCCACGTAGCCGATGATGCGCGAGCCGCCGGGCGAGCCCACCGCCATGACCACCTTGCCGCTGCCGTCAAGCACGATGGTCGGCGCCATGGAACTGCGGGGCCGCTTTCCCGGTTCGGCCCGATTGGCGATCAGCGCGCCATCCTTCTCGGGGACGAAGGAGAAATCGGTCAACTGGTTGTTGAGCAGGAAGCCCCGGGTCATCAGGCGCGAGCCGAAGGCGCTTTCGACGCTGCTGGTCATGCTGACCGCGTTGCCGTTCGCGTCGATAACACTCAAATGGGTCGTGGACAGCCCTTCCGGTCCCTCATGCGCGGCCCGGGGTCCGGAAGACGTGGTGCCGGGCATGCCCGGCAGGGCCCGGCCGATGGTGCCGTCGGCGGCGATCTCGCTCGCCCGCAAGCTCAGATAGCCGGGGTCCAGCATGCCGTCCGTGGGTACCGGCACGAACTCCGGGTCGGCGATGTAGGTGTTGCGGTCGGCGAAGGCGATGCGGCTGGCCTCGGCGATCAGGTGGACCGCCGCCGCGCTCACGGGCTTCAAGGCCGCCAAGTCGAAATCCTGCAACAAGCCGATGGTCTGAAGGGTGGTGATGCCGCCGGAGGACGGCGGCGGCATGCCGCAGACCAACCACATCCGGTATAACAGGCATACCGGGTCGCGCTTCACCGCCCGATAGGAGGCCATGTCCGCCACCGTCATGCCGGAAGGGTTGCGAGGCGCGCCAACGGCGGTGGCGACGATGTCCCTGGCGATCGGTCCCTCGTATAAGGCGCCGGCCCCATCGCGGGCGATCGTGCGCAAGGTCGCCGCCAGGCCTGGGTTGCGGAGCCGCGTTCCCACCTCGAGCGGCTTTCCAGCGGCGTCGTGGAAATAGGCGGCGGTGGGTTTGAACGTTTTCAGATGCTTATCCCGGGCGATGAGGTCGTGGAGTCGGGGCGAGACGGCAAAGCCCGCTTGGGCCAACCCTATGGCCGGCTCGAACAAGCGCGCCCAGGGCAGGCTTCCGTGCTCACGATGGGCCATCTCCAGCATCCGCAGAAGACCCGGGACGCCCACCGACAGGCCGCCCACCACCGCGTCGAAGAATTTGCGCGGCTTGCCCGCCGGATCGAGGAACATGTCCGCCCGGGCCGAGGCCGGGGCCACCTCGCGCCCGTCGTAGGCAGCGATCTCGCCCGTTCCGGCCGCGTAGTGGAGCATGAAGCCGCCGCCGCCGATGCCGGAGGATTGGGGCTCCACCAGGGTCAGTACCATCTGGGCGGCGATGGCCGCGTCCACGGCGCTGCCGCCGGCGCGAAGGATCTCCAGGCCGGCCTCGGCGGCAAGGGGGTTGGCCGCGGCAATCATGTACCGGGCGCCTTCGCTGACCGCGCGGGCCGCTGCGCCCGGCCCGCCGGCCGCGGTGTCGATCCGTGGGACAGGCGGCGGCACACAGCCGAGAACGGCCATGCACAAGATGAGCCCCGCCAGGACTCCCAGCGGCCCGTTCGTTCGCCGTCTCATACGTCGATCATCCTTCCAAGGGATTGCCCGTCATCCTAACCCGTGCCGCGGCCGCGAGGGGATCACAAAGCAGCGGGCGATCCGGGCCCTCGACCGGGCTTGACCTCTGTTGTGGTAGCGGGCAAGCCTAAACGACGCTTTGAGGTCTATATCGGACAGGTGGCACCCATGCCACGTCAGACTGAGTTCATCCGGCCCGTGCTGGACTATCGGTAGGCGGCCGCGACTTGGAGGACCCGACGCACTGGGCCCGGCCTCTGTGGGTCGTCTGGTTGCTGATCCTGTTTGTCGGGATCGCCTTCTGGGCGTTCCGGCCCAAGAATCGACGGCGCTTCAAGGAGGACGAGGACGAACCGGGCGCCGACTCATCGTCTAATCCGTGACCAGCTTCACCGTCCGGCCCGGTGTCAGCCGCGCGGTTGGCCGCAGACCGTTCAGGACCAGAAACCATTCCCGTCGATAGGTCTCGAACGGCAGGGTATCGGCGAGGGAGTCCACCGTGTCGCCCCGCCCCACGGAGGCGATCCGCAGGCGCAAGGGCTTGATTGCCAGCGCCTCGACCGCGGCGAGCCGTCGAAAGCTGAAGGTGGTTCGCTGGAAGGCGGTGAGGTAGCGCCCCGTCACCTGGCGCGGGGTGATGAAGAGCAGCCGATAGATACGCTCCGGCCCGCCGCGCAGGGCCACGAACCGTGCGTCCCGGGGGCCCTTGTTGCCGCCCAGGCTCGCCCGGCCCGTGGCGCTGGCGAGGCCATTGACGTCGACCCGTTCCACGTCGGCCAGGTTCAGCCGCGGCGCCCACATCCGGGTCAGATAGGCGGCCATGTCCTTGTTCGCCCGGGCGTCATTGGCCGGCGCCAAGTCGAAGACGATCAGCGCTTCGTCGGGTCCCCGGGCCACCACCTGGGTGCGGCCGTTGAACATGAAGAACCCAGGCGGAACCTCGAAGCGGATGCCCAGGTCCGGATGGGCGAACTGCCGGCCCCGGCGCACGCCGGCCTTGGGGTCGTCGCCGAAGACCATGCCGTCGATCAGGGACAGATAGCGATCCCGGTTGCGCCGTGGCTGGCCCGCGGGGCGCACCCGCGCCAGTTCCATGGCCTGGCGGACCCGGTCAATGGTGCGCGGGTGGGTCGACATGATGTTGTACTGGTCGACGGCGCCGGGTCGTCCCGCGAGGGCGGCGTGAAGCTCGCCGTGCTGCTGCATTTTGGCAAGGAAGCTGGTCATGGCCGTGGGGTCATAGCCGGCCCGCGCCAGGTAGCGGATGCCCAGCTTGTCCGCCTCCAGTTCCTGCTCACGGGAATAGCTTTGAAGCCATGCCTGGGCGCCGAACGAGGCGAGCTGGCCCACATCCGCCGGCACCCCGTAGGCGCTGCCGAGAACGCCGAGCAGGGTAAGGCCGATATTGGCCGCCACGGCCTGGCTGTAGCGCTGGGCAGAATGCCGGGCCGCGATGTGACCGATCTCGTGGGCCAGCACGCCGGCGATCTCGGCCTCGTCCTCGGCCAGGGCCATCAGCCCGCGGGAGATGTGGACGTAGCCGCCCGGCAGGGCGAAGGCGTTCACCGTGTCGTCGTTGAGGACCGTGAAGCTGAACGGCAGGCCCGGCATCTCCGACAACCGGCCCAGGGACTGGCCGATGCGATTGACGTAGGCAGCGAGGTCCCTGTCGCCGTACGTGCCGCCGAACTGCTTGACCAGCTTGGGGTGCTCCTCGCGCCCCACCGCCAGTTCCTTGTCCGGCGACATGAAAGCGGTAAACGTCTGCTCCCCGGTGGCCGGATTGACCGTACAGCCGCCCAACGCCAGCAGCGGCAGGCAGCAGGCGAGGAAGCGAAAGAGGAACGGGGAGGGGACGTGGCGGGTCATGGCGGTCGGATTATGGTTCGACGGCTCGAAGGCGACAAGACGGCCGGTCAACGATCCAGAAACTCAATCTGTTCCGGATGGGTGGTTTCGATGAGAGGGCCGTTGAAGTTCCTCAGCCAGCCGCGCACCCGCAACGCTCGGCCCTTCAGGTCGAGGGGGTCCAACCCGGCTTGCCGATACAGGCGCCGGGCGCCGGACTCCATGGTGATGGTGAAGTCCTGGCGCCAGTCGGCGCCGAAGTTCAAGTAGACCCGCCCCCGCACCCGCGCCGCGTCCAGCACCGTGCCCTCCACCAGCTGAAACGTGTTGAGGTGATCGCCCGCCTGGCCGTGATCGCGAACGGCGTAGAAAGGGTGGGACCAGATGCCGGCGTCCGCGTTCCGCGCCTGGCCCTCGAGCGCCAGCATCTCCGCGACGCAGGACCGGTTGTCCGAGAAGCTGTAGACCCGAGCCATACCGGCGCTCAGCATGGCGCCCTGGATCCAGGTCCCCGGTTCCAAATCGTGGAGGTGGGCCAGGCGGCGCCCGTGACGGTCCATGCGCGCGCCCCCATAGGACAAGCGCACGGTACGATTCAGGGTCAGGCGCTCCAGCGCCGCCTTCGATTCGGCCGCCAGGGGCCACGGGCGAAAGCCCTTGCGTCCCAGGGGCAGCTTCGGCGCCTGAAGGCCCACCAGCCGCACCTCCATCGCCCCGTCGACGGCTCGGTCCAAAAGCACCGTATCCCCGTCCACCACCGCCCTTACGATGGCGGTCTCGCCCGGTTCCAGGGCGCATTCGGCCGCCGCCGGGGCGGCCAACGCCACAAGCGCGGCGAAAACCGCGCTCCTTGCGTCGACCCGCCCGACCCTTAAGATGCGAACCGACGGCGAATCCGGCGAGGGGTGACGGGCAATGTCATGGGCATCGACGCGGGCGGCGGCCATGGCCGCGAGCCTGCTGGGCGCGGTTCTCGGGGGCGGCACCGCGGCGAAGGCCGACGATCCGGCCTTCATTTCATTCGCCGCCGGGTACTTCGATTGGAACCGGCAGAAGAACGAAGCGGCGGAGTTCCGCCTCGAGTTTCGGTCCCCGGAAAAATTCCTGTGGATTTTCAAGCCTCTGGGCGGGCTCATGGGCACCTCCGACGGGGGATTCTATGTCTTCGCCGGCGTCGGCATCGACGTCTATCTGGGCCGGCGGGTGGTCGTCACCCCCAGTTTCGCCCCCGGCTACTACCGGGAAGGCAGCGGCCTGGATCTGGGCCATGAGCTCGAATTCCGCTCCCAGCTCGAGGTCGCCTGGCGCTTCGACGACCGCTCGCGCCTTGGAGTCGCCATCTCCCACATGTCCAACGCCAGCATCGGCGACACCAACCCGGGCACCGAATCGGCGATGCTGTATTACTCGATTCCCATCTCCAAACCGTTCGGCAAGTAAACCCGCGACACGCGGGCCGGTCTGAGACCCGCCCGCCTCCCACTCGTTAGGCAGGGACCTTTGATTCCTGCCAGGCCGCCAGCGCCGCCTGGGCTTCTTGCCGCAGGGCCGCCGGGTCCTGATCCGGGGTACCCGTCTGGGCCGTCAGTTCGACGACGTAGCCGTTGGGATCGCGGAAATAGATCGACTCGATAAAGCCGTGGTCGGAGATGCCGCGCACGTCCATGCCCGCCGCACGGCCCTTCTTGAACATGGCCTGCAGGTCGTCAGGGCTCACCTCGACGGCGATATGGAGGTCGAAGTCGTGCTGGTCCTTGAACTCGAAAGGCCGGTCGGGGGCCTCGAAGAAGGCCAGGAAGGAGCCGTCGTCCATCTGGTAGAAGCTGTGCAAAACGCCCGTCGCGCGACCGGTCATGGTGGTGTTGATGGCGAACGCCCGGGCCAGGGGGAGGCCCAGGAAGTCCTCGTAGAACTTCCGCGTCGCTTCCGAATCCCGGCATCGATAGGCGTTGTGGTGCAGTCCCTTGATCATGATCCTTCTCCCCGTGCGTGCCTTGGAAAAGCCAGTCCGCTAACAATTGGGCAGCCGGGCGCGCCAATCAAGGCCTTCAGGACGGATGGCAGGCGGAAGAAAATGAACCATCGAGGCACAGAGGCACAGAGAAAAGTAAGTACGCAACTTTCATAGGACATAATATACGCCTCGCGTAAATAGAATAAAAAAATTATCCACAGAAAATACAGAGAATTCACAGAGAGATTTAATATTTCTTGCGCGAAGCGCAGTCAATTTTCTCTGTGTCCATCTCTGTGTTCTCTGTGCTCTCAGTGGTTTTTTTCTTTTCCTCTGTGTCTCTGTGCCTCTGTGGTTTTCCTTTTTCGGTATGCCGGCGCGACGTCGTCGCCTTCAGATCACCGCCAGCTCCCGCAGCGGTCTGTCGTTCGCGATCCGCTCGTAGCCCAACCGGGACAGGTCCAGGCTCCGGTAACCGCCAAAGGCGATGCACTCGGCGATGGCCCGGCCCACCGCCGGCGCCTGCTGCAGGCCGTGGCCGGAGAAGCCGTTGGCGAACAGGAAGTTGGCGACCTCCGGATGAGGGCCGAGGATCGCGTTTTGGTCGAAGGCGTTGTAGTCGTAGTGCCCGGCCCAGGCGCGGACCACCTTGACCGCTTCGAACGCCGGCACCCGGGCGGCCAGCAGCGGCCAGATCCGCGCCTCGAACATCCCATGGTCCGGCTCCAGGTCCCAGGTCTCTCCGTCGTCCTCGGGAAGGGGCGGCATGCCGCAAAGAACGCCGTCCCCGTCGGCCCGGAAGCTGATGCCGGAGCAATCGATGGTGTGGGGACAAGGGGCGATCCGCTCCCGGCACAGGAAATAGAACCGGGTGCGCTTGCGGGGCCCCACGGGCAGGGGAATGCCGGCCATGGCGGCCACGGCGCCCCCGTTTGCCCCGGCGGCGTTGACCACGAAGCCGCAGGGCAGCCTGCCGTCCCGTTTGCAGGTCACCGCCGCGATGCGATCGCCGGCGCGCTCCAGTCCCACCACCTCGTCGTGCCGGTAATCGACACCGAGGGCGCGGGCCTTGCGCCGAAACCCCTGCAACAGGGCATGGGGGTCGAGCCAGCCCTCCCCCGAAAGACCCAGGGAGGCGCCGGCAAGCCCGTCGGTGTTCAGCCACGGAAACCGGGCCGCCGCTTCCGCCGGGCTCAGGAGCGCCACGTCGGCGCCGTGCTGGCGCTGCACGGTGTGGTTCGCCCACAGTTGTTCCATGCCGGCCTCGGAGGCGAGGAACAGATAGCCCCCTTCGACGAAGTTCAGGGCCGGTGCGTCGCCGTCGACCATCAAGTGCTCGTCCGCCGCCTTGACGAATGAGCCGCAGAATTGGCCGATGGCGATGTTCTCGGGCGTCGAGAACTGGGTGCGAAGGGCGCCCAGGGAGCGGGGCGTCGAAGCGCGCTCGTAGGTGGGGTCCCGTTCGATGACCACCACCCGGCCGTCGAATGCGGGCTCCGCCGCCAGCCAGTAGGCGACGGCGCTGCCGATGACCCCGCCACCGATAATGGTCACGTCGGTTGGGCCCACGTCGGTTGGGGCCATGGGCCGGTCGATCTATGCCCCCCGGACCGCCGCCAACGCTTGAAGCGGGCGGGTCTCAGACCCGCCCCTACGCAAGCAACGCCAATCCAGGGTCAAAGCGAGTCATCGAGTCGCCTCAAGCGATCGATGCCCTCAGCCCCCGTTGTCGATCGCCGCGAGCACCTTGGGCGGCGACATGGGCAGGTCGACGAGGCGGACGCCCGTGGCGTCGGCGATGGCATTAGCGACAGCCGCCATGGGCGGCACGATCGGCACCTCGCCGACGCCTTTGACCCCGAAGGGATGGCGCGGATGGGGCACCTCGACCAGGACGGTGTCGATCATCGGCAGGTCCGAGCACACGGGCACCCGGTAATCCAGGAAGCCCGGGTTTTCCAGTCGCCCGTCCTTGTCGTAGATGTATTCCTCGTTCAGGGCCCAGCCGACGCCCTGGGCGACGCCGCCCTGCATCTGGCCTTCTACGTAGGAGGGGTGGATGGCCCGACCCACGTCCTGAACCGCGGTGTAGCGCAGGATGGTCACGAGACCGGTCTCCGGGTCCACTTCCACGTCGCAGACATGGGTGCCGAAGCCGGGGCCCGGGGCCTGGGCGTTGAGCGCTGAGTGGCCGGTGATGGGCCCACCGGTCTTGCCCGCCATCGCGGCGAGTTGAGCCAGGCTCAGAGGTTCGAAGTCGCCGGCATTTGGTCCCGCGGGGCGCGCCTCGCCGTCGGCCCACTCCACGGCGTCGGGGCTGATGTCCCAGATCTTGGCCGCCCGGCCGCACATCTCGCGCACCATGCCCTGGGTCGCTTCCACCACCGCCATGCCGGTGGCGAAGGTGACGCGGCTGCCGCCGGTGACGTGGGTGTAGCCGATGGAGTTGGTATCGACGACCGAGGGCTTCACCTTGTCGTAGTCGATGCCCAGCACCTCGGCCGCCATGATGGCCATGGAAGCCCGCGAGCCGCCGATGTCGGGGCTTCCCTCGGTGACGGTGACGGTCCCGTCCTGATTGGCGCTGATCGAGGCCGAGGACTCGCCGCCGCCGTTGAACCAGAACCCGGAGGCGATGCCGCGGCCCTGGTTGGGCCCCAGCGGCACTTTCATCTGGGGATGGTCCATGGCCGCCTGCACGGTTTCTTCGTAGCCGATGGTGCCGAAGGTGGGGCCGTAGGCGGCCTTGGTGCCCTCGCGGGCGGCGTTCTGGAGGCGCAACTCCAGGGGCGCAATGCCCAGTTCCCCGGCCAACTCGTCGATGGCGCTTTCCACCCCGAAAGCGGAGATGGGCGAGCCGGGTGCCCGGTAGGCCGCCGCCTTGGGGCGGTTGACCACCACGTCGTAGCCCTTGGTGCGCACGTTGGCGATGTCGTAGGGAGCGAAGGCGCACATGCAGCCGTTCATCACAGGCGATCCGGGGAAGGCGCCGGCCTGATAGATGAAGGTGCCTTCGGCGGCGGTGATGCGGCCGTCCTTCTTGGCGCCGATCTTGATGGTCATGGCGCCGCCCGAAGTGGGGCCGGTGGCGCGGAACACGTCCTCGCGGCTCATGACGCTTTTCACCGGCCGCTGGGCCTTGCGCGACAACAGCACGCACAGGGGCTCCAGATAGGGGGTTATCTTGCCGCCGAAGCCGCCGCCGATCTCCGCCGGGATGACCCGGATGCTGGCCAAGTCCATCTTCAAAACCGTGGCGATGAAAGCCCGCACGACGAACTGGCCCTGGGACGAACTCCAGACGGTGGTCTGCCCGTCCTCGGTGCAGTTGACCACCGTCGCATGGGTTTCGATGTAGCCCTGGTGCACGGCCTTGGTGGTGTAGGTGCGCTCGACAATCACCTCGGCCTCGGAAAATCCCTTGTCCAAGTCGCCGAGGACGAACTCCATCTCCTTGGCGATGTTGGAGGGCTTGTCCGGCGGCGGGGTGACGTTGCGGGTAATCATGCCCTCGTGGAGTAGGGGCGCGTCGGGCTTCATGGCCTCGACCGGGTCGATCACGTGAGGCAGCACCTCGTAGTCGACCACAATCAGGCCCAGGGCCGTCTCGGCGATGGAAGCCGAGGTGGCGGCCACGGCGGCGACCGCATGGCCCTCGTAGAGAACCTTGTCCTTGGCCATGGTGTTCAAGGACATGTTGTGCATGTTGGACTCGAGGCGGGTGTCGCCCTTCCATACGGACGGCAGGTCGGGCAAGTCGGCGCCGGTGATCACCGCCTTCACCCCCGGCAACGCGGCGGCGGCCGAGGTATCGATGCCGCGAATGTGCGCATGGGCATGGGGGCTGCGCAGAACACTGGCCATCAGCATGTTCGGAAGGGCGAAGTCGGCGCCGAACTGGGCCCGTCCCGTCACCTTGTCCACCCCGTCGGGCCGAATCGGCCGCTTGCCCACCCAGCGGTATTCCTTGCGTTCGGCACCCATGGTCCTGCTCCTCCGAAGATCGATTGGCCGCTCCTATCGAGTACCCCGCCGGGCGTCGATCTTCAATGCGCAAGTTGCGCCGTGGCTTCAAAGGCGGTCGTGGTAGGATTGGTTTCGCGCTTCGGCCATCGCCCTAGGGGAGGGGATTCGCGACATGCCCAGATACATGATGACCCTGTGTCTGGCGGTGACTCTGGGTCTCGCCGGGTCCTCGTCCACCCGGGCTCAGGACAGTGGCGAGGCGTTTTATGCAGGAAAAACCCTCCGCCTGGTGGTGGGATACGGGGCCGGCGGCGGCTACGACGCCTACGCCCGCCTGCTGGCGCCGCACTTGAAGGCGCGCCTCAATGTGGTGGTGGTGGAGAACCGGCCCGGCGGCGGCGGCCTGACGGCCCTCAACCAGGTGGCGGCGGGCAAGGCCGACGGCCTGACACTCATGATCATCGACGGCCAGGCGGCTGCCCTTGGCCAGCTTCTCGACCAGCCGGGAGTGCGCTTCGACCTCAACCGCCTGACCTGGCTTGGCCGGGTGGTGGCCGAGCCCCGGATACTGCTGTGGAGCGCCCGTTCGCCGTTCCGCACCATGGCCGACGGCATCAACGCCCCCCGCCCCCTCAAATGGGCGGCCAGCGGCAAGACTGATTCCATCGCCGACGTGATTGCCTTCGCCTCCGAGGCGCTGGGGCTGAACAGCAAGATCATCATCGGCTACAAGGGCTCGCGCGGCGCCATTGTAAGCGGACAAAAGTCTTTGCGCATCGGGACAAAAGTCTTTGCGAATGGCCCGGAAAATCGTCCCGATTTCCGGCGTGATTTGCCTGGAAAATCGAGCGGGATTCGCGTCCGATCCCGTGGCGGCTTAGTCAGTTGCTATCATCCGCCAAATAGTGGTTTGTCAGGATAACGGTGGCGACGCTGCCCTGGAGCCTGACGCCAAGGGAGCAGCTTAAGAAACGGCCTTTTGGGCCATTTGCCCCCTCGATTATCTCCCGTGTTTCGCTGCGGATACCGGTAATGCCGCCGGCCGGGATGGTCAGGCTCGCCATCGCGGCGTCGAGGGCAGCCTTGTCGGCGGCCGGCGTCATGGCGCGGGTCCGGTCTAAGCCGGCGATGGCTTCCGTATCGGTGGCGAGCTCGAGGAGGCCGGCGCGCTCGGCGGTTGCGGTGCGCAGCGTGAGCTGACGGGCCTGGAGGATGCCGGTCCCGGAGGCGTTCTCGGCCTCGGCATCGGTGGCGAGGCGCGCGGCGCCGGCATCGGTGGCCGTGGCGCCGGGGAGATGGGTGCGGGGTAGCTTGGATGCAGCATCGAGGGGTGCCGTGCCATCGGCGGCACCTCGGCCGATGCGGGCGCCGGGCACCTGGGCGTGGGCGTCGAGCTCGCACAGGCCGTTCGCCGCGGCCCTCGCATCGAGGACCGCCTTGAGATAGTCGATTACCTTCTTGAGCACGGGCCGGGCGTGCGCCGGGCTGTCGGCACCGGCATCGAAGTGGTCGGTGGTGAGATCGTCGGTGGGCCAGGCCATGGCTTCCTCCTCATGATTCCAATGGGCGTCATGCGATGCCGTGCAGAACGGCGTCGACGGTGGCGTCGGCCGGTTCGCCGCTGCCGTCGAAGATCTTGATGCGGGTGGGATCGTTCTTGTTGTCGAGGACCCAGGACCAGCCGGGTCCGACCGCTTGCAGGGTGAGATCGATATCGGTGACGCGGGCAAGCGTGGTCGGGATCTCGCGGCCCCCTGCCTTGGAGCCGACCCAGGTAGCGGTGTCGATGTCGAGGAACTTCTGCTCGGCGGCGGTGCCGAGCAGGCTGTAACAGAGGTGATCGAGGCGGAGCATGGTGGCGCCGTCGCCGGCGAGCCGCCAGCGGAGCTGGAGGTGGCGCGCGGTCAAGAGTGCGGCCGCGGCGTGATCCTCCCAGGCTGCGGCATCGAGCGCGTCGGCCGCCGCGGCGGTGCGGTACTGCAACGTCGCCTCTCCCGCCGTCTCGGCCTCCCAGGCGACCGAGAACGGCACCTTGGCGCCGAGGTCGATGGCCTCGGCCGTATAGGTCATGGTGGTGGCGCCTTGCGTGCCGTCGCCGAGCGCCCATGATGTCCAGGCGTCCCAGGCGGTGAGATCGTCCCATGTGTAGGCGCCCGCGCCCTCCAGCGCGTCCTCGCCGTCGTTGGAGCGCAGGGCGTTCTGTATCGTGCCCGGCCAGCCTTTGGCGCTTGGGCATTCCCACAGGAAGGCGGCCCCGAGACGGGGATCGGGCAGCTCGGCGACGATGGTGGCGGCCGCGGCCGAGAGCAGACCCGAGCTGTCCTCGGCCCGGATGGCGAAGCGCCGGCGCCCGGCGCCCGGATCGACGGTCTCGTAGGGAGAAGAGGCGAGCAATCCGTCATGGAGCGGCGTCATGGCGTCCCAGGCTGGACTATCGCCGCCGACAACCGCTTCGGCATAACGGATGCGCACGCCAGCGAGATCGGGATCGGCGGGCGGGGTCCAGCGGAACCGCCTCGTGCCGTCGCCGAGGGCGTCGACCAGGAAGTTCGCCACGTTGCCGGGCGGCGCCAGCTTGCCCTGGATGACATGACCGACGGTGAACGGCGCACCCGAGGCCGCGGCTCCGGTGCCGGGAATTGCGGTAACGGTGAGCGTTCCGGCCGGCGGGACTTGCCAGACCGCCTCGGTGGCGCCGTCCACGAGCTTGGCCACGGTGCGGACGCGGCCGCCGTTGAGGGCGGCGCGGACGATACCGCCGCGCCAGTCGCCGGCGACGGTGAGGTTGGCGGCGATCTCCACGGCGTAGCCGGCGCCGACGCGGATCAGGGTCTCGGAGATCGCGATGTGCAGCACCCTGGCGCTGCGCCGCGTGGCGGATGGAAGGGGAACCGCGAGATCGGCGGTGGCGGCGGCGTAATAGGCGTCGACCTCGTCGATCGCATCGAGGCGGACGCGGGCGTTGGCGGCGGGCTCCATGGCGACGATGCGCACACGGGCGGGCGGTGCCGCGCCGGGGTAATGGCGCCACAGGGTATCGAGCGGGCTGGCGCCCGCGGCATCGGGGGCCGCGGGCAAGGGCGTCTCCGGCACGACGGCGGCGGTCTCGCCGGCCGTGCCGGCGCCGTCGGGGTGTTCGACGGTGGTGGTGTGGAGCGTCCCGTCGGCGAGCCTGAGCAGCAGATAATCGCTGGCGCCCGAGAGGGTGACGGGGCGGTTGAGATCGAGACGGCCGGCGGTACCGCCGATGAGCCGCCCGGCCGCGCCGCCGTCGATCAGGGCGTGGGTCAGGTGGACGACGTCACCGCGGGCGACGGCCATGCCCTCGGCGCCCATCTCCCACTTGAGGCGGCGGCGGTGATGGACCTGGCGGGCGGCCTGAAGGTTGCATTCGGCGGCGGCCTGGGCGCGGGCGGTGACGCCGGCCAGCGTCAGGGTCGCGGTATGGCCGCCCGGCGCGGCGCCGGGAACCGTGCGGCGCACGGTATTCCACTGCCAGTCGAGGTCGGGGTCGATGTAGCGGCAGGCGATCTCGTCCGCGGTCTTGCCGCTCGCGTAATCGATCTCGAACGAGCCGGCGACGATGTTGGCGGGCGTGATCAGCGCGGTCGCGGGCCTGTCCGCCTGGTCCCACACCACGCCCAGCCTGCCGCTCTGCCAACTCGGGCTGGCGCGGCCGCACTGGGCGATCAGGGTGAGCACCTCGGCATGGGTGGTGGTACGGTCGATGACATGGTCGCAGGCGAGCCCCTGGGCATCGCACCAGGCGCCCCAGGCCTGGATCGCCGCATCGTCGATGCGGGCCTCGGCGAGACCGGCGCCGGCGGCGAGCCGGCCGTCGATATGGATGCCGCGCGCATACCAGTGAAAGAGCCAGGCCGGATTGCTCGAGGCCTGCGGTGCGCTCCACCGGGCTCCGTCCCAGACCGGGATCTTCTGTTTGACCGTGGCCGACAGCCGTTCCAGGCGGCCCGAGAGCTGGCCCGAGGCGCGGATCTTGAGCGCGAGCCGGGTCTGGCCGGTATAGTCGCCCGGGTCGGGCTGGTAGGACCGGAGCGCCGTCCAGGCGATATCGTCATGGATACGCTCGGAGGTCGAGGGCGCCGCGGTGCGGCGCACGCGCACGGTCCAGGTGCCGGGCGCTGTAAGATCGTAGGAAAGGGTCTTGCGGCAGGGCGTGGTGTCGGCATTGGCGAGCGTGACGGCGTGACTGGTCTTCAAGCTCTCATTGCCCTGCGGCCAATACTCGATCTCGACGGTGACGGTGTGGCGGCCGATGCCCCCCTGATCGCCGACCCGGAACAGCGAGCCGGCGAGGTCTATGCCGACGCGCCCGGTATTGGCAGCCGTAGTGCGCTCGATCCATTGGGTGTCGTCGAGCGCGGCGCCGGCCTCGCTGTCGACGTTGCCGGCGGCGAGCGTCACCCGTCCCGCGGCATCGCCGAACTCGGTCTCGACGTCGGCGAAGTCGCTAAGCGGCGTGTCGCCGATGCGGAGGTCGTCGATGTCGAGGGCGCCGAGGCCGAAGTGGAAGATCTGGTAGAGGTGCTGATCGTCGCCGGCGAACTCGGTGTACTCGGCCGCCCCGAGGTCGGGAAAGACACGGTGGGTGCCGAGCACCACCAGGAGCGGCTCGTAGGCACGCGCCCTATTGGCGCCGCCGCTAAGCGAATAGACCGGCTCGGCCGCCGCTGCGGACGTGGGCGTAGGTGCCGCGGGCAGTCGCGGCGTGGCGAGCGCGTTGACGACCAGGCCGCCGACGAGACTGATGGCGCCGCTGACAAGGGCGCCCTTGAGGGTGAGCGCGCCGGCCGTCACGAGCCCCCAGGACGTCGGCGCCAGAAAGGGGACCGCGATCGAGGCGACGACGACGGCAAGTTGGAGCACTGTGGCGAGCGGGTTCTTGTCGTCGCCGCCGTCGCCGAGCACGGTCGCCGCCCAGGCCTCGGGCGGCACGGCCCGCCCGTTGAGAGCGGCGACGATGCCGGGCCCGGCACCGGGCCATTCGGCGGCGATAAGGCGCGCGAGTGCGGTGCCCGGAGCGACCGCCCGGAGGCGGGTCCGGCGCCCCTCGGCGGTCAGCGGATGGGGCCACAGGTCGGCGGTGATGCACCCTTGCAAGGGCGTATCAAGGGCCGTGCAGGGCGGTTGCACCGGCCGTACAAGGGCAACGTCGCGGTCGTTCAGCGCCACCGGTAGACTCCCACCGTCTCGAGGCCGTGCCGGTCGAGCCCGTGTAACGGGTGCAGGCAGGCGCCGATGTGTTTGAGACAGTGCAGCACATGGGGCGCGCCGGCGGCCTCGCACCAGACGCCGATATGGTGGCCGGTGGCGCGGCGGCGCCCCGTCATACGCATCAGCACCCCATCGCCCTCGCGCGGCGGCTCGCCCGGCCCGAGCGGCCTTGCGAAGCCGCCCTTGAGCGCCGCGATCTGGGCGTCCCAGGCGCGCACGCCCGCGGCGTGGGCGGGCAATGTAATGACACGGCCGAATCGTTCGCGCAGCACCTCGACCACCAGATCGGCGCAGTCGAACCGGCTCTCCATATAAGGGCGGCCGACGTAAGCCTCGGCCCAGTGCGCCATCAGAACAGGCCGGGCGAGGTTTGCGGGTCGTGGCGCCGCGTGACGGCGGCGCGGCCCAAGAGCGGATCGAAGCCGAGCCGGGCGGTGACGCGCTCCTGGTCGAGGCGCACGTGGGCGACGTCCATGGTCATCTCCCATTCGGGTGCGTGCGCATCGCCCGCCACCACCTGCATCACGCGCACGGTGGCGCCGACGCCGCCCTGCGTCCGCTCGATCCACTGCGTCAACTCGCGCCCCACGTTATCGATGACGAGCTCGGCCCGGGGCGCCTGGCCCTCGATGTCGTCGGCGAAGCGCGCGCCGAAGCGCAGGCCCACATAGGTGTGTCCCTCGATCACGTGGTCGGCGGCGTCGTTGACGACGCGCACCGGTTCGGAGATCGCCGGGTGGCGGATCTCGAGCGCGGTCAGCACCACCGCCTCGGGGGCGCTCGCACGAAGCGCGTGGGCGTAGGCGTTGGGGTCACGCACCCGCAGCCCCGCCCGCCCGGTCGCGCGGCCGCCGGCCCTCAGCGTGGCGCCGAGGCGAAGGCGTTGGCGGAGCTCGGCGCTGCCCGTGAGGCGCCCAGCCTTCCACGTGCCGCGCAAGCGGAGGCGCTGACGGAGGCCGGCATTGCCGCTAAGCCGGCCGTGTTCGGTCAGGGTGGCGGCGAGATGCAGCGGTGGCGGCCGGGTGGTGAACTCGGTGAAGTCGATCCGTGAATCAGCGCCGCCCCACACGAGGGCCGCATGCACCGGCTCGGTGCCGCGGCCGGCGTCAGCTTTCCAGTCGGTGACGAAGGACAGCACCTCGGCGGCGTTGATGGGGAGGAAGTGATAGGGATCGGTGGTATCCCCGATCGCGATGGTCAGGCGCCGGTCCCGGAACTGGACGCAGAGGCGGATATCGCGCTCGGCCGCGGCCGTGAGCTCGTCGACCTCGGAGGATTCGCGATCCAGCGTATTGGAGAGATTGATGAGGACCCGCCCCGCGTCGTCGCGCAGGCGGATGTTCCTGGGCCAGGTCGGCCCTTCGCCGTCGATGATCTCGGTTGCGATCGGGGGATCGCCCGCCGCCGGCCGGATCGTCAGGTCGCCGGCGAACAGGGTCCCCGGCGCCGAGCGGCGCCAATAGACCTGGCTCGCGTCACCCAGCGTCAGCGTCGCATCGAAGATCGATCGACCGGGCATGGCGGCGCCCTAGACGTCGGTCTCGACATTGACGGCAAGCGCCCCGGCAGGGAAGGACACCTCGACATGGGGGGCCGGGGCGGAGACGTCGCTATCGAGCGCGAGCGCGGCGAGCAGGTTGCCCGCTGCGGCCTGGTCCCACAGCCCGACATGGGTCGGATCGCTCCAGTCAACGGTGCGTTCGGGGAACGCGATATCGTCGACGTTCGAGGCCTCGCCGGTGGCCGTGTCCACCTGCCAGCCGGTAGCATCGACCGGAACCCTTGCGTAGCCGCTTTCGGTGAGCTCGTTGGCGGCGTCGGGGTCGCCCGTGTGCAGGGCCACGTAAACCGTGGCCGAGAACAGCCCGCCCTGAAAACACAACTTCTCGCCTTCGGTCTTCAATCCCATGATCTATGCTCCGGTCTCGATGGTGCGGTCCATGTAGCCCTCGAGCTCGCAGGTGAGCTCCCAGCGCCGGCGGCCGCCGCGCACCCGGGCGCGGTACTGGATGGCGCCGGCACCGCCGCGCACGCGGACCTCGCGCGCCACCCCGTCCTCGGGGTCGGCCCAGGCGAACCAGCGGTGGGCATGTTTGGCGGCCCATTGGCGGAACCGCCCGTAATCCTCGTCACCGGCCAGATGCGCCGTGATGCGCCGCGCCGTGAGCGCCGCGGTATAGCGCTTCTCCTGGCGCACCAGGCCGTCGTCGAAGGGTGTGCGGGCGATGTCGGCATCCTGCCGCGTGCCGTAGCCGTCGGCCTCGATCGCGGCATGGTCGGGCCAGGCGGCCATCAGATCCCGGCCCGCCTGATCCCGTAGGCGCCCTCCAGGCCCTGGCTGATGGCGCCGTGGTTCTCCAGGTCGGCAAGAAAGATCGTGACCACCGCCCGCGCGCCGTCGAAGCGTACCTCGCGGTCGACCTCGCGCTTCGGGGTGCCGGTGTTCTCGAAGTTGATCTCGATGGCGGGCGGCTGGCCGAGTGCTTGAGTCTCGGCGCGCGACAGGATGCGCTCGCCGGTCTGGGCGATGATCGGCACCTCGTCGGGCCTGAGCATGCCGGCGATGCCGCCGCGGTGATAGCGCGGCGCGTGGGCGAAGACCTCCGGCGGCACGGCGCGGCGCACCCCGCCCAAGGCGCCGGCGATGCCACCGCCATGACCGACCTGCCGCAGCGGCGGCAACGGGGCCGAATAAACCGGGATCAGGGGCGCCGTTCCCGGCGCCGCGCCGCCGTAGGGCCCGGGCAGGCCCGGACTGAAGATGCTCTTGAGAATGTCCCCGAGCGCGCCCGCCAGCGGCCCGGTGATCGACTGGCGGATGGTCATGCGGGCGATGTCGGCGAGAATGGAATCGACCAGGCCCGAGAACGACAGCTTGCCGGTGCGGGTGAACTCCACGAGCGCGTCTTCCATGCCCCGGAAGGCGCCGACCATAGCGTCCTCGGCCCGGGCGGCCGCGTCGCCGGCCTCCTTGGCATAATCCCCGAGACCACGCACCGCGCCGTCCTGCCAGCGTTTGGAGGCGCGGAGCCGCCGTTCCGCCTCCTCCTCGGCGGCGCGCGCCAGACGCTCCGTGGCGATCGCCTCGGCGCGGGCCGCGTACTCTTCCCAGCCGTCGCCCGATTGTTCGAGCGCGGCGATGGTGTCGGTCTTCCACTTCTCGATCTCGGCCCTTGCCCGCGCGTAAGGCGAAGCCAGGGCGAGGGATGCCGCCTCGATGCCGGCCACGACGGTTCGGCGCGTCGCGGCCGCGGTCTTCTCGGCCGTGGCAACCATGTCGGCGAACACGGTCTCGACCCTGGCCGCGTGCTCTTCGTAACCTTCCGCGGTCTCATCGAGCGCCGCGAGCGTCTCCTGGCGCCATTGTCGCGCCCGCGCGAGGGCTTCCTCCAGCGGCGGTAGGGTGGCGAGGAAGCGATCCCGGATATCGTCGCGTGCGGCCGCGTCCTGCTGGGCGATCTCATGACCGTGCCGGCGGCGGAGGTCGTCCTCGCGGTCGAGCTGTTCCTGTAGCGCGCGCTCCTTGGCATGCAACGCGGTGGCCTCGACCGAGGCGATAGCCGCTTGGCGCGCCTGTTCATCGACGCCTTCCTGATCCTTGAGTGCCGCCAGGCGGTCGAGCAATCGGTGTTCCTCGCGCTCGATCAACGCAATGCGGCCAAGAGTGAGCTCGGCGATGCGGTCGTTGGCGGCGGACTGGATGCGCTCTATCTCCCGCATTTCCGCGGTGCGCTGCGCCAATCCGCCGCCCGGGCGATTGGCGCCCGAACTGCCCGGCCGGCTCGTCTCGGCCGCCCTCAACTGCTCGAGCCTTGCCTCAAGATCGGCGATTTCCCGATCGACCGCCGCGATACCCTCTTGCAGGCCCTCGATGGTCTCGCCGGCGGGCTTGGCCAGGAACAACTCGTTGAGGATCTGCCGGAACCAGCCCGGACGATGCTGGGCGAAGCCGGGATCGTCCAGCATGGCCCGCAGCGCGTATCTTTGCTTGCGGAGACGCTCCAAACCGTCCTCGACGGCGGCCGCATCGGCGGTGGCGATCAGCTCGTCGGTCAACGCGCCTTGGGCTTCCGCCGCCTCACGCGAGCGCTGCGACAGGAGCGTGAGCCCGCCGGCGAGCGCGGCAACGCCACTCGCCACCAGCAGGACCGGATTGGCCCGCATCGCCACGTTGAGCGCTGCGACGGCGCCCGCCGCACCGCGCATGACGGTCGCGAGCTTGAGGGTCGCCGAGGCCGCACCGGCCAACAGGACAGTCAGCTTGAAGCCGGCGAACGCCGCCACGGCGGCGATCACGAGATCGAAATTGTCCGCCAGCGCTTTGAGCGCACTCGCGGCAGCGGGCAGCGCTTGCGAGCCCAGGCGGATCGCCTGTGCCTCAATATCTGCGAGCGCCACCGCGAAGCGGAACTCAGCGGTCTCGGCAACCGCGCCGAAGGCCTCGTCCAGCACATCGATCCCGGCCCGCGCCAGCGCCCGAAACACTGCCCGCGCGGTGTCGGCGTTGGCGCCGACGATCGAAAGCACGCCCGTCAGCGCGCGAATGTTGGGAAACACCCGCGTCAGAGCCTGTTCGTTGTCACCGAAGGCGTCCTTCAAGAGATCGAGCGCATCGATCAGGCCGCGTTCGGCCAGAACCTCGCGCAGCTCCTCAGCGCTCAGCCCGGCCTCCTCGAGCGCCCGGACCCCATCGCGGCTCGGATTGAGCATCGCGGCGAGGGTCGCGCGCAGACTGGTGGCGGCCTCGTCGGCGTTCAGACCCTGGCGTGTCAGAAACGCGATCGCCGCCGCGACTTCGTGAAGCTCGACGCCGAGCTCGGCGGCGACCGACAACACCCGGCCGAGCACCGGAGCGAAGGAAGCGGCATCCGCCTTGCCCTCGCGAACCGCGGCGACCAACACCCCGGTCGCATCGCCGGCGCTCCGCGCGCCGGCGCCATAGGCGTTGATCGCGCTGGTCACCGCATCGGCCACGGTGGCGGTATCGCCGAGGCCCGCGGCGGCAGCGCGGGCCGACTGCTTCAGGACATCCAGGGCCTGCGCGCCGCGCGCGCCGGCGGAGGTCACGAAGAACAGCGCCTCGGCGAGCTCGCCGGGGCCACGCCCGACTTCCGGGCCAAGGGCGAGCACCGCCCTGCCCATCGCCGCGACCTCGTTGCGCGCAATGCCTACCAGGCCGGTTATGCGGGCAAGCGAAGTCTCGAACCCGGCGGCCCGGCCGGCCAGGCGCACGGCCGAATGGATCGACACATAGGCCGCCGCCATGCCCACGAGGCTGCGTGTGATATTGCCTGCCTGGCGCCGGGCGGTCTCGAGGTTACGCCCGTAGTCCACGGTCTGGCGGCCGGCTCGCCTTGCCGCCTCACCCGTGCGCGTAAGATCCTGGCGCAGCCCCCGGATCTCCCGGGTGGCGCGGTTGAGATCGGCGCGCACACGAAGCGCCAATTCGAGATCGCGGGCCATCTAGCCCCAATTATTCATGACGGCCATCGGATTTCAGCGGGACGAGCGGTAGCGACCGGGTTGACGGCGATTTTTGAGACGGATTGTCGGAGAGGTTGGAGGTTGTTGTTCGGGGCTCGTCCGGCGGCACCTGCCGCTTGGTTCAGGGCCCTTGGGCGGTGATGCGCCCGGCGATGGCGATCATGGCCGGCTGATAGGGATAGGCCGAAGGCAGGGCGATCCTGAGGCGCGACTTGAGCTCCTCGACGCGGACGGCGATTTTGAGAAACGCCCGGCGCAGGGTTTCGAAGGTGGCCGTTCGCCACAGCGATTTCCGAGGCGCCGCTTGGCGAAGCTGATGCAGCAGCCAGTAGGCGCCGGTATGCAGGAAGAGGCGGAACTGGTTGGCCTCCCAACGGTGGCACGACGTGCGGTCGGACTTGGTGTAGAGCTTGTGGTCCTTGATCATGTTTTCCATCCGCCCGCGGGCGCAGTAGACCTTCTCGTAGAGCGCCTTGGCGCGGCCGCTCAGGTTGGTGACGACGAAGCGGACGTCACAGCCCTTGGCGGTAGCTTCCACGCGGGCGATGACCGAGCGTTGCCGTGACCAGCTTTTGGCCTGGCAGCCGGTGTGGAAGAAGCGGCGCACCTTATCCTTTCCCTGCCCCGCCCGGCGCACGGCGGCGTCCTCGCACCACGGCTGGCCGATCCTGTTCAGCCGGGCGTTGCCGGAAAGCCCGAAGATGTAGCCGCAGCCCTGACGTTCGAGGAATTCCATGGCCTCCGGCGTGGCGTAGTGGCCATCGCCCCGCACGGTGATCTCGACCCGTGGCCAGTTGCGGCGGATGCGGCCGATGACGTGTCTCAGGATCCGCGCCGCCTCGTCGCCGGAGGGCCGCTTGCCGGGACGCAGCAGTGACATCACCGGCTTGCCGGTGGCCGCCTCGAAGATATGGATGGGTTGGAAGCAATAGTCGTCGTAATGGGCGTTGAACAGCGCCAGCTGCTGGCCGCCGTGAACGGCATCGTCGGTGTCGTCGATATCGAGAACGATGCGCGCCGGAACGCGCTTGAAGCTGGCGCAAAACAGATCGATCATCGACAGCCCCATGCGCCCGAGCGCGCGCCATGACGGCGCGTTCTCGAGGCGCGACAGGGTCGGTTGGCTCATCAGGTCGTCGCCGCTCTCGGACAAACGGCCACAGGCCAGCTTGAACGCCGGATCGAAACGCAGAACGTCGAGGTCGTCGCAATCCTCATACCCGCAGGCAATAGCGAACAGGCGCGCCCGGATCATGTCTACGTAAGCGTGGGTCGTGCTCGCCGGGTCGCGCACGTCGGTGACGCAGGAAGCGAGCACGTCGGCGATGCCGAGCCGCCTGTCGATCTCGCCCAACAACAACACCCCGCCGTCCGACGACAGCCGTCCGCCGTCGAAGCGGGCGCAAAGCGGCTTGCCTCCAACGGGTGACAAACCAGGGAGATAGGGGGTAATCTCGTTCATGGTGAGCCGTGGGTTGTTCTGTTGCCATGTGATCTTGTCTTGACACCAAAATCATACGGCATTTCAACAGGTTAATCTACGCTCACCAGCATTTTCAATCAGCGCCGTGAATAATTCGGGCTAGCCGGTCACCTCAGTCCTTTCCACCCGTGCCGCCCATGAGCATCACGCACAGCGTCCGTGTGAGCTCGGTTGCCTCGCTAACCCGGCGGTGTTCGGCCTGGCGCCAGAACAGCACGATCTGGCGCCAGGTCAAGCGCCGGCAGAGGTCGTGGTGGCCGCGTCCGTGACCGGCGCGGACGAGGCCGTCGAAGAGGCGAGCGAGCGGAACAGGCCCGCCATCGCCTGCTTGCCCGTCACGCCGGCGACGATGCGGCGCACAAAAAAGGGGCCGTTGGACTGCCACATGGCGCCGCTCAGCGCCTGCGCGTCGCGGTCGGAAAGCCGCGCGAGCCACTCGGTCGTGCGTCCGGTCGCAAGCGCCACCAGTTCGAGCCAGATCTCCGGGTGCTCACCGATCGCCCAATCGATCGCCGCGACGCCGATCTCGGAATCCTCGACTCCTTCCGCGCCGGCGCGTTCCACCAGCGCGGTGAAAGCCTCGATCAACGGCCGTGCCGCGGCCTGCGCCTCAAGGCCTTCGCGGAAGCGGAACTCGCGCACCGTCAAGGCCACGCTCTCGCCGGTCTCGGGATCGCGCATCGTGAGCTCGACATCGGGGAACAGCACGCCGAGCTCGTCGGCCGCGCCGGCCTCGGCCGCCTCGGTGCTCTCGCTGGCGGGCGCGGCCTCCGCCGGAGCTGCGGGCTTCTCGGTCGTCATCAGACCGCCTCGCCGTCGATCAACAGCGCGGCCTTGCCGGCGCCGGGCTCGAGAATTGCGGCGGTGAGCTGGATCTGCTGTTCGCTGTCCCTGTTCATCAGGCCAATCTCGCCCGAGGCGCCGATCGAACAGAGCGGCGCGTAGTAATCGCGCCCCTTTCCCGCGACCGGGGTTTCGATGTAGCGCAAGGCGGCGCGGATGTCTTTCAGATCGCCGGTCTTGACCAGCTTGCGGGTCGCCGCGACCGGCGTGTAGTCGACAAGAATGGCCGCGCCGTCGGCGATATCGCCCCCCGGCACGATGTAGAGGCGGCCCCGTTCGGCATCGACCGTGTAGTCGTCGCCGGCGTCAAAGGTGGTGGGGCTCGACTCGTCGGTGTCGGTGACCACGGTTTTGGCCGCCGTGGCGTCGATGGCGCCGATGCCGGTGGGCTTGTCGGTCTTGACGCCCAACTGATACCAGCGGCCCTTCCTGACCGTGAGTGCCTCGTCGGTCACCTGGTTGACGGCGTCCGTGACGTCCTCGACCTCCGTGGCGCCGACGAACAGCGCCAGGTTGTCGTGGCTCATGTCGTGCAGCGTGATGCTCATGGAGCGGTTGATCGAGCGCACCGCGTCGACGAGCTTCCTGGCCACTGGGCCGGTGCCGGAGAACACCTGAACGCGCTCGGTGGTCACCGAGAGGCTGGCGCCGACGCCGTCACCGAGGTAGCGCTCGCCCGCCGTGCTGTCGTCGCCGTCGAGCAAGTCGATATATAGCTCGCCCGCGCCGATGACGATGTTGTCGGTGTGTTTCTTAGTCGTCGCGCTCATGTTTCCATCTCCTTGTCGCCGCGGCCGGCCTTGGCTCGAATCGGCTCGAAGCACCCCTCCGCCTCGAGCCTCGCGATCTGATCGGGCCGGAGCCGCACCGTCTCGCCCGACGCACGCTCGATGCCCGCCTGTACGATAGGCTTGGCCAAGACCCTCTCCTCGCGGGTGTCGATCTTGCGCGTCATGGTCGTCTCTCCCTCTTTCACGCCCTGAGCCTCGCCGGCATGCCGGCGTCACGGACGATGCCCGCCGACGAGGTCCACCAGCGCAGCCGGTATTCGTCGCGCCACTCCACGCGGCCGCCGTCGATGCCAACCAGGAACCCGCGGCGGAACTGCAAGACCTCACGGGCGCCCTCCGGCGTCCAGCCGGCGAGCGCTACGCGCGAGGCGGCCAGGACCTCGGCAAGCTCGTCCCGCGCCCGCCCGCCCGTGCGGTCGTTGGGTGCGGACAACAGCGTCTGCACGCCGATCGTCGCCGTGGTGTGCTGCGTCGCCTGGATCGCCGGCGCCACGCTGTCGGCGGCATCCTCGGCGAGCGGCAGCACGAAGGCCGCCGGTGTCCGGGGCCAGGACGAAAGCGCCGCCACGTCGAGGGCGCCCAGGACCTCTTGATAGATGCCGGACGCCTCGAGCCGCGCGACGATCGCGTCGACCGCCCGGAACTCGATCGCCTGCGCCGTCATCGCACCGCCCTCTCGATGGCGCGCGAGACGATGCGCAGGATCGAGGCCCGGTCGTCCGCGTCTAGCCCCAGAAACGGCCGCGCCGGGATCGTCGAGCCGGGGTGGTTCACTTGAGCCACCGGGTGAACGGCACCGGGCCAATAGAGCGCTTTCTTCCGCTTGGGCCGGATCGTGCGTGGCCCCGTCTTGCCGCCGAACTGATGGATCGCGGCATAGGCCACATTGGTGCCGACCTCGACCGCATCGCGCGAGGCGCGATGGGTGATCGAGGCGCGCAGCCGCCCGCTGTCGGTCAGCGTTTGCCCCTTGCCCCGTTTGCCTCGTTCGGCCCGTGCGCTCGGCTTCCACGGCACGCCGCCCGGGCCGCGCTCGCGCTCGAAGCGGTCGATCGCCGAAGTGACCAGCGACTGGCCGATCTCGTCCATCTCGGGCCGCAGATCGCCTAGCGTCGCGGTCAGGCGTTTGAACGCGGCTTGCAGCGCTGCGTCGTCGGTCTCGATCTCAATCCTGACACCGGGCATCTCAGAGACCTTGCAGGTTCTCGGGCGTCATCGCCGGTTCCGGGCCGCCGGCCCTGGCGCTGACGCACCGCGGCCGTATGACTTCGCCCTCGGCGTCGATCAGCGCGGTCTGGCCGCCGGCGATGCCGGTGAGGCTCGCCCGGGCCAGTTCGGCGCGCGCCGTCACCGCCTCCGGCGCCTTGTCGTCATAGAGCCGCTCGCGCGCGAGATCGCAGGCGACGCCCGTTAGCAGCGGGTAGGGTCCGTCCGGCAGCGGCAGCGCGAAGGTCTCCCCGAGCATCGCCTCGATCGCCGCCGCGGCGTCGGCCAAGGCCGCGTCCATGCGCGCCGCGCCGTCGTCGCCGGTATCGGCCAGGCGGGCAATCTCGTCGGCCCCGAAACGGGCCTCCAGATCGGCGCGTGCGGCGTAGCTCATGTCTCGGTTCGCCATATCGCCGGGATCAGGCGGTGATGTGCTTGACGGCCCACATGACGGCTTCCTCGATCTTCGTCTTGGCGATCGACATCTCGCGGCTGTCGCCGATCCGGCCGCAGAGATCGTGGAAGCCGAGGCCATAGCCCTTGATGGCCTGCATGTTGAGCTTCTCGGCATCGTTCAAGACGCGATACTCGTGGCGCATCACGTTGTTGGCGGTCCGTTCGTCGTTTGTGGCCTGCATCGTCGTCTCCTACCCGCGCGCCGCCTGATGGTCTGTCCAAACCGCGTCGCGCTCGGCGGCCGAGATATCGCCGACACCGGTGGCCGCTTCCAGCGCCCGGACCTCGGGCTTGCCCGACTTGGTCCAGTGATCCGGGTTACCTTCCTCCAGGCCGGCGATGGCGGCCGCGAGCGCGGCCTGCCGCTCAACCGGGGCCTCGGCCAACTCGGCGGTATCAGCCGGAGCCTCGGGCGTCTCGGCCGCGCCGCCCTCGATCAGGGCACGGGCGACCTCCGCGGGCAGAACCGCGGTCTCGCCCGGCGCGATACGGCGGCCGTCATGGTCGATGTCCCAGACGGCCCGGATGGCGATCTCGTTCATGCGCCGTCTCCTCACGCCACCGCGTCGGCGAACAGATAGCCGGCGCGGCTGGCGACGATCTGCTCGTCGCAGCTCTCGACCACGCGCACCACATAGCTGCCGTGCGCGCCGATCTTGGGATCGAAGCCGGAATAGACGGTGCGGCCGGGCAGCGCGGCATCACCGCCGCCCGTGCCCGCGGGCACATATTCGGCGGTGATGCCGAGCGTCGGCGGTCCCTCGGCCCCGGCCATGGGATCGGCACGGTACAACAGCGCATGCTTGCCCCAGACCCGGGACAGGCTCGCGGCCTGGCCGCGGGCCGCGGTGTTGATCCAGGCCTGGCCGACGACGATGTCTGTGAGCTCGAACAGATCGGCGACTTCCTCGCGGAGCGCAATGCCGGCGTCGGTCTGGCGCCGGCCCAAGGCCCCCACCACCTTCCTGTGGGTCCTGAGCTTGGCCCACACCTGCGAGCCGAGCACCATGCGGTTGGGCTTGGCCACCATGCCCTCGATCGCCTCGACGATGGCCGTCACCGGGTCCGAATCCGCATCGCTCCACTGGCTCATGCCGGCGAGTGTCGACTTGTTGCCGATCGGATAGGTCTCGGCCTTGAACACCAGCGCGGCGGCCCGTTTCTCGCGATCGATCATGAGGAGATCGGCAAGCGTCATCGAGGACCGGTCGCGGGGATCGCGTACCGTCTGCGGCGCGTTGTCCACGTCGTCCTTGGGGATCGCGTCCTCGAGCCCGAAGTCGCGGCAGACCCCCGCCTTCTCATCCGCGCTCAGGTGGATCATGGTCGGCGAGGAACGCCGGCCGACGAGGGTGTCGGGCACCGAGAAGGATTCCTCCAGCGGATAGCTGGTATAGCGGTACGCCTTGCGGGCCACGCGCACCCGCGGCAGCACCCGGTCGGCGACATATTCCGCGTTGGTGTAGCCGACCGCGATCGCCGTGCGCTCGAAGTCGACCGGATAGGTGGAGGGAAGCTCTGCCATGTCTGTCTCCTATACGAGGCCGGGCTGAATGAGGACGCGGATTAGATCGCCGTCCGCGGCCGCGGCCTGCAATGCCACGCCGACGGTGCGCACGGGCCGCCGCCAGGTCACCAGCAGGCGGTCGCCGTCGGTGGCGTCGGTGATACGAATGGTGTCGGCGGCATGGATCGCGGCGTTGGCGGTGCGGTCGACATAGCCGTCCGCCAACTCGACCACCGAGACCAGCTCGTCGTCCGGCTCGATGCCGGTCGCCGTGATGTCGGTATTCGCCGCCGCGCCGGCGGTCGCCACCTGAAACACCGTTATCGTCTCCGCTTCCGCCGCCTTGCCGTCGTCATCGGCGGTAACGCGCGCACCGCGGCTAATCGCGCCGCTCGCCTCGACTTCGGCAATACCGGCCAGATGCACGTCGATGCGGGCATTCGCGGCGGCATCGAGCTCGGCGGCGACGCCGATCAGGTCATCGCCTGCGCCGGCGGCGGGTTCGACCGCTGTACCGGCGGCGCCGAACTTGACGATGCGGCGTTTGGTGACGGCGGCTTCGGCGGTGAAGTTCTTGGTCAGCAGATAGTCCATGTCAGCCCTCCTGGGGGTGTCCGGCAACCTGGCGCACGGCGCGATCGATGGTGAGGGCGCCGGTTGTGTCGGCGGCCATCAGGGCCAAGGCCTCGCGCGCCACCGCCGCGGGGTCGTTCGTATCGGCCGGCCCGGCGCCGCCGGCGGTCTCGCCGTAGTCGATGCGTTTGGGAAGGCGCTTGAGGAGCCCGGAAAAATACGCGCGGGGCGTCTCGGTGCGTTCCGCGCCATCGCCGCCCGCGGCGAACGAGAAGACAGCCTCGTCATCGCTCGATAGACCCGCCATGAAGCTGGCCAATCCGTCCTTCTCGGCCGGCAGCACCCGGCCCGCGGTGACATGCGCCTCGATCTCGGCCTCGGCGGCCCGGCGCTGCTCCTCGGCCGCGAAGGCCGCCCGCTCGGTTTTTAACGCCGTCTCGCGTTCCTCCAGTTCCTTGCGCTCGACCTCGAGCCGCTCGCGTTCGGCCGCGTCGGCCGCCGTCTTCTTGTCGTCTCCGGACATCTCGTCCTCCGTCCTGGTGTTTGTGTCGGTTGCCGCGGCTGCCTCATCGGCATCGCCGTGCTTGTCGTCTGGCTCGGATGCGGTCTCGCCGGCCGTGCCGGCGGCCGCGAAGCTCGCCGCACCGGAGCTTTCCCCGGCCTCGCGGATCGCCTCGATCTCCCAATCGGGGATCAGACCGTCCGCCTTGTCCTGGCCGTCGCGCTCGATGATCCACTCGCGCAGGCGCCGCAACGTCCGCGCGATCACGCCCCAGTTCTCCAGCTCGGAGCCGGCGAAGCTATAGATGAGCGCCGGCGCGCCGGAGAATTGCGTTGGCGCCAGGCCGCTTACCGCCGGCGCCGCACCCCCGAGAAACCCCAGATGCTGCAATCGGAAGCCATCGCCGCCGTCTTGCAGCGCCACCGACCGCCCGGTATAGCGGCCCGCCTCGACCGCTTCGCGGAAGGCCGGATCGAGGTCCCGAAGCCGCGCCTGCAGCCGGTCTCCGGTGCGCCGCAGCGCATCGATCCAACCCCAGGCCGGGGCGTCCGTCTCGGGATGCCCAACCACCACCGGTGCCGGGTCGCCCTGCTCGTGCGCCGCCACCACGCCGTCCAGGTCGTCCGCCGACCAGGCGCGCTCCCGGCCCGCCGAATCCCGGTGGGTGCCGGCGCGGAAAATGTCGATCCAGCCGTCGAGAGCGCTCATCACATGGCTGCGGCCGCGCGGATTGCCCCCGCCCGCCCTTCGGACACGAGGTCGTCGGGGCGGACGGGAGCTTCCGGTGGTGCGGGTTCGGTCACGGGAATGCCGTTCATCACGGCGATCTAAACCGATCCCGCAACGCCTGTGCAGCGGACCATGGTCCGCTGCAACGAGATCGTCCGATCTGCTGGAATCGGCCGCTCAAGCCCCTGCCGGACCCGGCGTTGCATGTCGCGGCGCGGCCAAAAAAGGCGGGGGCCGGGATGTTGAAGCATCCCGAGCCGGGAGACCGCACTCCCACGACCGCAACCGGCCGCATCGCGGCCGTCCCGCCACCCCCCAAGGGGCGGGAGCAGTATCGTGGGAGAGGACCTTGGCGTCGAGGCCGTTTAGCCAGAGCCATGCCGTCCACCGCGCCTCCGTGGACGCGCCGTGAATGACCTGGTTGTACCTCCCTTCTGGGGCCTTGCCCTCTGCGCCGGCGGCGGCGGTCTCGAGCTCGGCCTCCATATCGCCGAGCCCCGGTATCGAACTGTTTGTTACGTCGAACGACACGGATACGCCGCGGCCACCCTCGTGGCCCGGATGGAAGACCAGGCCCTGGGCGAGGCGCCTGTCTGGGACGACGTTGCCACCTTCAAGGGCCGCCCGTGGCGCGGCCTCGTGGATATCCTCTCTGCGGGCTATCCGTGCCAGCCCTTCAGCGCGTCCGGCAAGCGGCGCGGCATCGAGGACCCCCGTCACCTGTGGCCGCGCGTCGCGCGCATCATCGGCGAGACGAGGCCCCGCCGCGTCTTCCTCGAAAACGTCTCCGGCCATCTGCATCGTGGCTTCGACCAGGTCGCCCGGGACCTGGAAAGCATGGACTTTCGCATTGCAGCGGGACTGTTCTCGGCGGCTGAAGTCGGCGCGAGCCAGCTTCGCCAACGGCTCTTCGTGCTGGCCGACACCGACCGCCCAGCGGCCCGGCAACTACCCCGCGCTGGTGCTCGACGGGACCGGATTCCACTTCGCCAAGGCGACCTTCCAGGCGGGGATCGACACGGCGGCCGTGTCGTGGACGCTGCTCTGGTTGCTGACCCGCAGCCTCGGCCTCCGGCCGGCCCGGGTGCGCAGGGGAGCCCCGCCGGATTCCCGCCGGCTCCGGATGATTTTGAGCTTTGGGCGCGTCGCCTCCGCGCGGCCCCTGACCTGCAACCCGCGCTTCCTCGAGACGCTGATGGGTTGGCCAACCGGGTGGAGCGACACCGATTGCTCGGTAACGGGGTTTGCCCCCTGGCTGCGGCGCATGCGTACCGAGCTCTCGAGGCTGAATTAGAGAGGGCTATCGTGGGAGAGAACCTTGGCCTCGAGTCGTGACGCGGGACCCGTCAGTCCCGTCGCCGCCTATCTCGGCGGCAAGCGAGGTCTCGCCAAACGCATCGTCGGGCGCATCGAGGCGATCGAGCACACGAGCTACGCCGAACCGTTCGTCGGCATGGGCGGCGTCTTCCTGCGCCGGCACCACGCCCCGCGGTCCGAGGTGATCAACGATCTCAACCGGGACATCGCCAACTTCTTTCGCATCCTGCAACGGCACTACGTCGCGTTCATGGACACGATCCGGTTCCAGATCACCACGCGCGCCGAGCTCTTGCGCCTGGTCGACACCGACCCGGAGACCCTCACCGACCTGGAGCGTGCCGCGCGGTTCCTCTACCTGCAGCGCACCGCGTTCGGCGGCAAGGTCTCGGGGCGGAACTTCGGCGTCTCGCCGGGCATGCCCGCGCGCTTCGACATCACCAAACTCGGCCCCATGCTGGAGGACCTGCACGGCCGGCTCGCCGGCGTCGTCATCGAGTGCCTTCCCTATGCCACCTTCATCGCACGTTACGACCGGCCCGATGCCCTGTTCTATCTCGACCCGCCCTATTGGGGCAGCGAGAGCGACTATGGCAAGGGTCTGTTCGAGCGGGCGGACGCGCGCATGGCGGAGGTCCTGCACGGCCTCAAGGGGCGCTTCCTGATGTCGCTTAACGACGTGCCCGAAGTGCGCGAAATATTCAGGGACTTCGACATCGAGGCGGTCGAGACGACCTATACCGTCGCCGCCAGGGGCAAGAGCCGCGGCAAGACCGGAGAACTCATCATCGGCAATTGAGCGCAGCCAGGGCGGGCGTGCGACCGCGCCAAGTCGGCGGACCATGGTCCGCTGCACAAACGGCGGCCGCGGCGTGACAATGGCGGCCTGACCATCGTTGCAAATTTGGAGTTTATCAATGTTGTGGCCGGTCACTATCGTTTGGGGGCTGCTCATGCTTTCCTGTGTCATCGGCGCCGGGATTGGGTTTGCCGACCGAGCGGCCCGCGAACCAGTACGATACGATAGCCGCGCTGACCGGCAGGATTGTCAGGAACAGGTCCTTGGCCTCGGCGTAGGAACCCTGGTACAAGAGGGCGAGAATCATCGCGCTGCCGATCACAAACAAGAACCCGGCGGCGCCATACGTGACAAGGACCCGCACTAAACTCCGCCGTGATTCTCGCTTTTCCGCTTCGGACATCATCGCCCCCTTCGTTCCGTCCTACTTCCCGATCAAAAGCCCGCGCCATCGCGGGTTTCTATTTAGACTCCTCGAATGTCGGCATCATGTCCGAATCGCATTGCTTGAGTATAGCTACCTCTTCAAGGGCATCCCGCTCCCCTTTCAGACGTGCATATTCCGCTGCTTGCGGTCCATCCCCTCCTTCGAGGAAGAATAGGGTCGGCCAGAAGAGGATCAGACCAACTCCCATCTGCGCCTCATCGTTGTCGGCGGTCTTTTTGAGCTGCCCACGAAGTTCGCTGGCACGCCGATGCACTCTCCTCATTTCACCGGCAACCTGCTCACAAGTGTAGTTGTTGAATTGAACCGGCGACACGTATTGGGCGGCAATCTTGTCCGGTTGCGTAGCACAACCCGCGAGCGCAAGTAGGATTGCCAGTCCTGGCACACAATTTCTCATCCGGACACCTCCCAGGGGGAACGCAGTTAGCTGGGAACCCCGCTTGACATTTTGGCCCATCGGGGACCCCTCGCGGCTCACGGAAATTCGCGCGCCATCCATTTGACCTCGCCGATGACCTCCGCATTGTCGGGCCACGGCACATCCGGCCAGTCGGCCGCAACGCTGTCGCTCACCAGCAACCACCCACCCTCTTTGTCTTTGCCCGTGCGCTTGACAATCAAGCCGTCCTCGGTGGTGATCACGAAGATGTGCCCGACGCGCCGGCGCCGCCGGTTGCGGTCCACCAGAATCTTGCTGCCGACCGGCAACGTCGGCTCCATCGAATCGCTCCGCACGGAAATGATCACAGCCCGCGTCGGATCGATTCCCCGGCTGTCGATCCAGTCGCGCCGGAACCACACGGGTCCTTTCACCCACGCCTCGTCGAGGTTGTACGCGCCGCTTCCGGCGGCCGCTTCCATCTCGACCATGTGCACCGATCGGGCGCCGGGAACATCGGTTGCACCATCCTCGACCGCCGCCACGGCCAGGGCGCCGACGTCCTCAACGTCGTTGGAAACGATTGGTAACAGGCGCGGGGACGCCGCCAGATATTCCCTGATCTCCTTGCGGAATTCCCGGAGCATCACCTGGGTTTCGGCTCGCAATGCAGCCGCCTCCTCGCGCACTGCTTGGGTAGTTGGTGTGTCCGATGGCGGAGAGCCGGCCGGGACCGATTCGAAGGCGCCTTCGTCGGGTATCGGACTGACGTAGAATTGGAGGCCGAGGGCTTCGCAGATTTTCTTTAGTTGCGTGGTGTCTGGCAGAGGAGGTTCATCTGTAGCCGGTGGTGGGGAATCAGCTTTCGAGGACTCGGACGATCCATCCTCGCCACGCGGCGGGCCGATGTAGAATTCGAGGCCAAGGGCGTGGCAGATCTCTGCGGCGCGCTCAATAGAGGGGACGTGACCCTCGACAACTCCCTGAACGCTGCGAACTGGTAGGCCAGCGGCAGACGCAGCGGCACGGAGCGAGAGCTTCCTAGCCTCTAATCGGTCCCGCACGACCTGTACAAATTCGCTGTGCACGCTCATTTCGTGCAAGATGTAGCACACGCAGCGCTGATCTGTCACCTGCGCAATAAGTCTCATGAAGGAGCTTGACTATTGTGAGATAATTAGCATATATAGGCTATATGTCTCATACACGCCACATCGTCCGGCTGCTTGAACTGTTGGCAACAGCCAGACACCGCAGCCCTCATACGATTGGCCGCCTCGCGGCCGGCAGTGGTGATTTCTATGCCCGTCTAAGAGACGGCCACGATCTCACTACACGCCGTGCCGATGAAGTTGTCCAGTACATTTCCGACCACTGGCTAGACGGCCTGGAATGGCCTGCTGACTTCCCGCGACCCGAGCCCCGCCCCGAGAGCGAGCACGGGGAGGCGGCGTGATGGTGACGGAGCCCGGCGCCGGCTTCTGGCGCGACCACAGCCCGCCGCGCGGCTGGGGGGTCAGATTGAAGTCAGGTTCTCGGCCATCGATCCTAGCGCGTTGGCGGCACCGGTTTCGCCGATTCTGTCGAGCTGCGCTCGTGCTCCGGCGAGGTTGGTGAATAGATGGTCCATGTCCAACACACCGGCGTCGGCCAGTGTCTTCGCCAATGCTGTGTAAGCGTTATACAGGGCGAGTGCCTTTTCATCGGCGTCGGTCGGCTGTCGGCGTCTTGTCATCGAACATCCTCCATCGTGGGTTTGCCTCTCGCGATGGTAGCGGGGGCGGGGGCCGGCGTCATCCGCCGCGCCCCCGTCTTCGCAAACAGGGCAGCTTGATGCACGCGGCCAAGCTCGATCGCTCGCCCCGCCTCCAGCGCGTTCACGCGTTGCTTAAGGACGGCCGCGAGCATTCGACGCTCGACATCGTGCGCGCGGCCGGGGTCTGCGCGGTCAACTCCTGCATTGCGGAGCTCCGCGCCAACGGGGCGGCAATCGACTGCCGCCAGATCGTCGATCGGGCGACCGGCAAGCGCATCTGGGTTTACCGGATGACATCGCCGGTTCCGGCGACGGCGATTAGGGACGCCGCGTGATGGCCCGGCGCCTTCAACCGAATCCCGTGCGAAAGCGGGCAATGAAGCGGCGGCGATATGCATTGTCGCCGCGGAGCCCGTTAGCCCGAATTATTCACGGCGCTGATTGAAAATGCTGGTGAGCGTAGATTAACCTGTTGAAATGCCGTATGATTTTGGTGTCAAGACAAGATCACATGGCAACAGAACAACCCACGGCTCACCATGAACGAGATTACCCCCTATCTCCCTGGTTTGTCACCCGTTGGAGGCAAGCCGCTTTGCGCCCGCTTCGACGGCGGACGGCTGTCGTCGGACGGCGGGGTGTTGTTGTTGGGCGAGATCGACAGGCGGCTCGGCATCGCCGACGTGCTCGCTTCCTGCGTCACCGACGTGCGCGACCCGGCGAGCACGACCCACGCTTACGTAGACATGATCCGGGCGCGCCTGTTCGCTATTGCCTGCGGGTATGAGGATTGCGACGACCTCGACGTTCTGCGTTTCGATCCGGCGTTCAAGCTGGCCTGTGGCCGTTTGTCCGAGAGCGGCGACGACCTGATGAGCCAACCGACCCTGTCGCGCCTCGAGAACGCGCCGTCATGGCGCGCGCTCGGGCGCATGGGGCTGTCGATGATCGATCTGTTTTGCGCCAGCTTCAAGCGCGTTCCGGCGCGCATCGTTCTCGATATCGACGACACCGACGATGCCGTTCACGGCGGCCAGCAGCTGGCGCTGTTCAACGCCCATTACGACGACTATTGCTTCCAACCCATCCATATCTTCGAGGCGGCCACCGGCAAGCCGGTGATGTCACTGCTGCGTCCCGGCAAGCGGCCCTCCGGCGACGAGGCGGCGCGGATCCTGAGACACGTCATCGGCCGCATCCGCCGCAACTGGCCACGGGTCGAGATCACCGTGCGGGGCGATGGCCACTACGCCACGCCGGAGGCCATGGAATTCCTCGAACGTCAGGGCTGCGGCTACATCTTCGGGCTTTCCGGCAACGCCCGGCTGAACAGGATCGGCCAGCCGTGGTGCGAGGACGCCGCCGTGCGCCGGGCGGGGCAGGGAAAGGATAAGGTGCGCCGCTTCTTCCACACCGGCTACCAGGCCAAAAGCTGGTCACGGCAACGCTCGGTCATCGCCCGCGTGGAAGCTACCGCCAAGGGCTGTGACGTCCGCTTCGTCGTCACCAACCTGAGCGGCCGCGCCAAGGCGCTCTACGAGAAGGTCTACTGCGCCCGCGGGCGGATGGAAAACATGATCAAGGACCACAAGCTCTACACCAAGTCCGACCGCACGTCGTGCCACCGTTGGGAGGCCAACCAGTTCCGCCTCTTCCTGCATACCGGCGCCTACTGGCTGCTGCATCAGCTTCGCCAAGCGGCGCCTCGGAAATCGCTGTGGCGAACGGCCACCTTCGAAACCCTGCGCCGGGCGTTTCTCAAAATCGCCGTCCGCGTCGAGGAGCTCAAGTCGCGCCTCAGGATCGCCCTGCCTTCGGCCTATCCCTATCAGCCGGCCATGATCGCCATCGCCGGGCGCATCACCGCCCAAGGGCCCTGAACCAAGCGGCAGGTGCCGCCGGACGAGCCCCGAACAACAACCTCCAACCTCTCCGACAATCCGTCTCAAAAATCGCCGTCAACCCGGTCGCTACCGCTCGTCCCGCTGAAATCCGATGGCCGTCATGAATAATTGGGGTTAGTAGGGTCGGCCGCGAAGACCGGAAACGCGGAATGGAACGTCAACCGTGCGGGCGTGACGGCCGGGAGAGACCGGCATCTAACCTCCCTGTTGAACTGGCGGCGGGCGGGTCCGTGCTTAGTGCGGGCTCCCCGCCGCTCTTTTTCAGGGGGACTGGCGTGATGGACTGGCGCGCGGTTGCGGTGGTTATCGGCACTTTGCTCTCGTCGGGATGCGACGAGGCCGCTGCGGATAAGGAGCTGTATTGGCACTGCGTGCGCGCGCATAGCGAGATGTGGGCCCTCTACCGCATGCCGCCCGAGACCATCAATCAACATTGCCGCCAGCTGCGCAAGAGGCCGGCACCGGCACGAAAAGAGGCGGCGTGATGCGCGAGCGGGCCGATCTGCATGTTGTCGGTAAGACGGATGCCGCGCCCCCGGCCGCCGCCGGTTACGACGACTGGATGGCGCGCGGCGGGGAGATTGTCTGTCAGCGCGATCACCAGGGCTGGAGCCTTGTCGACTGGCTGCGCAACGGCGATGAGCGTTATCCCGGCGACGGGGTGAAGGCGGCGGCCGAGCGGCTTGGGATATCGCCGGGAAAAATCAGTGACTTTCGTTTACTATCAAAGATTTACCCGGAGTTCCGCCGGCGGAACTCGCTGACATTTTCGCATCATTTGGAAGTCGCGCGCCTGCCCGAGGCGGCGCGTGAGCGCATTCTGGACGAGGCCGCCGCGGGCAATTGGACACGTAACCAGGTGCGCGAAGCAGCCCGCGATGCGTCGCTTGAGGCTCGGCTGGCGCGGGCGGAAGCGGAGCGCGACGAATACAAGCGCCGTCTGCGCGCGGCCGAGACCGACCCCCGTGATACGGTGTTGCAAGCGCGCTCGCGCCTCGAAGCCGAACGGCGGGTCGCGCGCGAGGCAGCTCGCCGAGCCGCCAGGATTGTCGAGGACCTTGCCGCCTCTGAGGCAACGGCCGCGTTGCATGGCAATGCGAGGCGCGGCGTCGTGCGCGATATTCGCCGCACGGCCGACGCTCTCGTTGCCGACGTAAACGCGGCGATCGACCGGATCGAGGCCGTCGTTGGCACGCTCGAGGGAGCGGCCGAATGACGGCGCTCGCCCGATGCCGCCGTGCGTCATCCGCAACACCCGACCCCGCGCCATGCAACGGCGGTGAAGCGGCATTGCAAGCGCCTTTTCCCGCCCCTCAAACCAACCGCCCTGCCGCGCCCGCCCCCTGGGACCGAGCCACGGACGCCCAGCGCTCCCACGCACTTCGGCGGCTCGCGGAGGTGGAGCGCTCGGATGCGGCCATGGCCTCGGGTCTCTCGCGCGCCGAGGCCGACGCGATCGCCGCCGTGGAGGCCGGTGTTTCGGCTTCCGCCCTCACCGGCTGGCGCCGGCGACTGCGGGGCGTTGCTTCCGAGGCGCGCGCGGCGGCGCTGTTGGACGCGCGGCGCGAGGGCCGGCCCCGGCGGGACTGGTCGGGGTCGGGCGCGGAGGCGCTGTGGGTTTACTTTCTGACCGACTATCTGCGCCCGGAGGCGCCGCCGGCGACGGCGAGCTGGGGCCATGCCAGGCGCATCGCCAGGCAGAGGGGCTGGGCGCTGCCGCCCTATCGCGCCTTCATGCGGCGGCTCAGGCGCGATGTTCCGAAGGCCGAGATCGTGCGCGCCCGCGAGGGCAGGATCGCCGCCATGGATCTGGTGCCGCATATCACCCGCACCGTGGCCGGGCTCTATCCCCTGGCCATCATGAACGGCGACGGCAAGATCCACGATTGCTGGGTGACGCTGCCCTCGGGCAAGGCCGGGCGCCCGGTGGTGTGGTACTGGCAGGATGTCTACACGCGACGCATTTTGGCCTGGACGGCCGGCGAGACGGAATCGGCGGCGCTGATCCGCACCTCGCTGCACGAGGTGATCACCGTTCACGGCCTGCCTGGCAAGGTGGTGCTCGACAACACCCGCGCGGCCAGCGCCAAGGAGATCACCGGCGGGCAGAAGGCCCGCAAGCGCAACCGTGCATCCAAGGGTAATCGCCCCGTGGATGACGAGCTGCCGGGCGTTCTCAAGCTGCTCGGGATCGACTACGCCACCACCTCGGTGGATATGGACGACGGCGGCCGCGGCGTGGGGCGCGGCCGGGCCAAGCCGATCGAGCGCGCCTTCCGTGACTTGTGCACCAGGATCGACACCCATCCCCGCCTTGCCGGCTCCGCCACCGGGCGCTCGCCCGGCAACCGGCCGGAGACCCATCGCAGCAAGGCCGCTCCCTGGCAGACCTTCATCGACGTGGTGGCCGAATGCGTCACCGAACACAACGCCGAGGGCGGCCGGCGCACGGAGATCGCGGCCGGGCGGTCGTTCGACGAGGCCTGGAACGAGGCCCTCAAGGGCACGGTGGTGCGCCGGATAGGTGAGGCCCAGGCCCGCGTGCTTCTGTTCTCGGCCGAGCGGGTGAAGATCGGCCGCGACGGTGCGTTCCATCTCAACGCGGGCCGCGTGCCGCACCGCCCGCCCAACCGCTATCACGATCCGGTGCTGGTGAACCGTGCCGGCGAGGGGCTGGTGGCGCGCTTCGATCCGAACAATCTGCACGGGCCTTGTCTGGTCTACGACCGGGAGGGCCGCCGGGTCTGCGAGGCGGCGTGCCTGTTGCCGGCCGGTATCGGCGATACCGCCGCGGCCGGTCACGTAAACCGCGCCCGCCGTCAAATCGACCGCGCCACCCGGCAGGCGGTCGCGGCGCGGCGCGACATGGACGCGCTGCTCGACGGCCTGGCCGAGGCCGGACCGCCGGCGCCGGCGCCGGCGGCCGAGCCCGCGGCGGTGCGCCTGGTGACTGGCCGGCACCTGCCGGAGATCCCGCGCCAGGGTAGCGAGCGGCCCGACGCGGGCGTCGAACCGTTCGAGCCGGCTCCGCCGCCGCGCCCGCGCAGTCGGTTCATGGCGGCATTGAAGACAGTCCAGCAACTCGAGGAGGACGATCGATGACCCATTCGACCATCGAGCCGTTCCCCGGCGCCCGCCGGGCGGAAGCGCCGGCCGACGACTACGAAGCGACGGCTGCGGCCTGCCGCGCCGAGTTGGACGCGGTGGGCCTGTCCATCGCCCAGGCGGCGCGCGAGATGGGCCGCGGCGTGTCGAACGCCACGCTCAGCAAGTGGCTGCGCGGCGTCTACGAGGGCGACGTGCCGGCGGTGACGGCACGGGTCGCGACCTGGCTGGAGACGCGGGCCGAGGCGGCGCGGCGCGGCATGGCGGCGGCCGGCCTCGACCGGCATGTCGCGCTCGGCGTCAGCGAAGAGATCGAGACGGCGCTCGGTCATGCCCAGGCGACGGGCGATGTGTCTTGATCCACGGCCGCTCGGGCTGCGGCAAGAGCTGGGCGGCGGCCCGCTATTGCACCGGCCACACGGCGGCCTACCGGCTGAGCGTGACCGATGCGGTGGCGACCCTGGCGGGCCTGCTCGGGCGCGTCGCGCAGGCGGTGGAGGCGGGCGCCGAGCATCCCTCGGCACTGGCCGCCGAGACGGCGATCGTCAAGCAACTGGAGGGCCGCCGGGCGCTGCTGTGCGTCGACGAGGCGCATCACCTGGGCCCGCGCCTTCTCGACGAGCTGCGCTGTATCCGCGATCTCGCCGGCTGCGGGCTGGCGCTGGTGGGCGGCGACGATCTGTGGACGGCGCTCGCCAAGTCGCGGCGCTGCGACCAGATCGTCGGCCGCATCGGCATTCGCCTGGCCCTGGGCGGCGCGCCCGAGGCCGACGTGCTCGAGTTGGCCCGCGGCGTGCTTGGACGCGCCCCGGCGAAGGGCGAACGCAAACATCTGATGGCCGCCGCGCGCGGCGCCGGCGGTCTGCACGCCCTGCGGCGGGTGTTCGCGAGGGCATGGGTGCTGGCACGGGCCGCCGGCCACGAACACATCGTCGCCGACGACCTCGCGGCGGCGACCGAGCAGGCGGCGTGATGCTGAGCGACGAGCTCCGCCGCACCCTTGCCGTCGCGCGCCAGCACGTGGCGGAAGGAACCATGACCGAGGGGGTGTGGGACCTGTTCTACGACCGGATCGCGGACATCGCCGCGCGCCTCGAGCACTGGGAGCGCTCGGCGACACCCGGTCCGGCCGCCCGGCTGTCCGCGGTGCCCGACAACGTGGTGTGGCTGGACGGTCCCGATCGCAAGAGGAACGGCACGACCACCCATCCTCCGGGAGACGCGGCGTGAGGCGGATGGCGCCCCTCGCGCTCTCCGGCTGCCTTGCACTGTCCGCCTGCGCGAGCACGAACGCCGCCGCGCCGGCCGCCGCCGCGGGCCCTGCGTGCGGAGCGGTCGCCGCCGTCGACCGGGTGTTGCGGAACAATCACGGCGAGGCGCCGGTATGGCGGGGACTGACCGGCGGCCGGCTCGCGGTGCTCTATCAGGCCCCGGGCGGGAGCTGGACCCTGGTGACGGCAAGCCCGGCCGGCTTGGCCTGCATCCGTGATCATGGCCGCGACGGGCAGACGTTGCAGGCGGCGGCGAAGGCCGGGACATGACCGGCACCACGCCGATCCTGCGTCGGCCCCATCCTAAGCACACCGCTTGCCCGATCGCGCCCCACGCGCACCCGCTGGCGCGACGCTTTTTCGAGCTCCTCGACGAGCAGGGCATCGCACTTTCGGACATTGCCGAGCGGGCCGGCCTGGGCGTCGCGACGCTGGTCAAATGGAAGTACCGGCACGCCCCGACCGTGGCCGCATTGGAGGCGGCGCTCAACGCGCTCGGCTATCGGCTGGCAATCGTCAGGCTCAAGGATACCGATGCGTAAACGCCGGCGGAGATTGATCGGTCTGGCGATCCGGCAATGGCGCTGGTGGCGGACGATTTACGGAGGATGACGCGATGACCGATACGGCGACCGGCGCCACGACCGTTACGCTCGGCGAGATCGGCGAGTTGTGCCGGGACTACGCATGCGCCCGAGAGGCGCTGGAAGACACCGCGGCGGAGATACGGAACGAGCAGCGCGCCGCCGTGCGCCGCCGCCTGCGCGGCCTCAAGGCGCGGGTGGCCGAGGTCTCGGCCGCCAGGGACGCCTTGCGCCAGGCTCTCGCGGCGGCGCCGCACCTGTTCGAGCGCCCGCGCACCCGTGCCATCGAAGGGGTCAAGGTTGGCTATCGCAAGATGCCCGGCAGGGTGGAGTACGCCGACGAGGGCACGGTTATCGCCCGCATCCGCGCGCGGCTCTCCGGGCGCGAGGCCGAGCTCGTGCGGATCAAGGAGCGCCTCGACCTCGGCGCGCTCCGGAAGCTCGATGGCCGCGAGCTCGCGGCGATCGGCGCCAGGATCGTCGACGTGGACGACGAAATCGTGATCGCCGCGGCGGCGGACGATCTCGACAAGCTGGTCGATGCCCTCTTGGAGGACGGCATCGAGAACAGGGAGGCAGCGGCGTGAGCGAGCGCACTTGCCGCGTGTGCGGGTGCACGGCATGGAGCGCATGCGAAGACCCGCTTTCCTTCGGCGATCCCTGCCATTGGATCGAACCCGACCTTTGCACTGTCCACGTGCGAGAAGCCAGGGAGAAGCCATTCGTGGCGGCGCCCGGCGAGGAGAACTCGTCATGACTGCGCGCCGGCGCCTGCCCACCCGGCGCCCGACCGTGACCGTTCGCATCGAAGCGGCGGACATCGCCGCCCACGCGACGGTGGGGTTCGACCCCGCCTTGGGCTGCCCGCGCGAGATCTTCCTGCGTCCCACGGGCGGCGCCAAGACCGGCTCGGGTGTCGATTATCTGCTCGATGACGCCGCCGTGGCGATCTCGCTGGCATTGCAATGCGGCGTGCCCGCGGCGGCACTCGGCAAGGCCATGGGCCGCACGCCCGAGGGCGCACCGGCCAGCATCGTCGGCGCGACCCTGGACCTGATCGTCGACGAAGGCAGGCCATCGTGACCGACGATCGTCGTATCGGCGATGAGCTCGCCTGGCTGGACGGTCTGGTCCGCCGTGCCTGGGCACACGCCGAACATCTCAGCGACAACGAGCTCCGCTTCATCGACGGCCTGGCGGGGCGCATCGAGCGCTTTCAGGAGGATACCTTCCTCTCGCCCAAGCAACGGGGCTGGCTCGAGGCCATCGCCCGGCGCCTGGACGAGGCCGGCGTGCCGGCCGACCCGGCCGATCCGGGCGATGCGGTCGCGCGGCCGGTGGATGAGGCAATGCGATGACGGCTCGCCTTCACCTCCTGCGCCCCTTCACCGGCTGGGCGAGCGGTGACTCCGTGGCGATTGCCGAGGAATGGGTCGCATCGATTCCGGAATACGGCGAGTTCGCAACCTGGACCGCACGGTGTCCAACGCGCCTGCGGGAGCTCGCCGCCGGGTCCGTCTACTTCGTGCGGGCGCGGTATACCGTCTTTCGGATGCCGTTTCTGCGCATCGAGGCGGTCGGACGACGTTTCGCCATTCTCATGACGCCGCGCCTCATCCGTGTCGAGGCCAAGCGCGTCGGCTTCCTGCGCGGCTGGCGCTACCTGGAGGCCACCGAGGCACCGACGGATCTGGCGCCGCGCAAGGATATCGATGCCGGCGGCATGCCCCACGGGATGTGGGCCGAACTGAAGGAGGCCGGCCTTGTCTAGCGTCACGGCCGACCCCGCGCGCCGTCCCTTGATCAAGGCGGTCCACGCCCGCGCCCGCGAGCTCGGTCTCGATATCGGGACCCGGCGTGTGCTCCAGACCCGCGTCACCGGCCACGCCTCGTGCCGCGACATGAGCGCTGCCGCTCTGCGTGCCGTGCTGGCGGCGATGGACCGGAACCCCGCCGCGAAGACCGAACCCCGCACCGCCGCCCGCGGCGACCGTCTGCCGGAGGGTCCGCACCGGGGCAAGCTGTGGGCGCTGTGGCTCTCGGGCTGGCATCTGGGCGTGGTTGAGACCCCGAGCGAAGCTGCGCTGGCCCGCTTCATCGAACGTCAGACCGGGCTCGACGCCGCCAGATGGGCGCAGGATGAACGCGACACGGGCAAGGCCATCGAGGGTCTCAAGGCCTGGCTTTCCCGCGAGGCGGGCGTCGACTGGTCGCCCTATGCCGGTGTGGATGCCGCCGGCACCCGAGAGCAAATCGACAACCCCCGCGCCCGGGTGCTGGAAGCGCAGTGGCGCATCCTCCACGCTCTCGGCGTCGTCAAGATCGACGATCCGGGCGCGCTCGCATCTTACGCCGCCCGCCATGCCGGCATCGCGCGAGCGATCTCCCACACCCACCTCGAGGCCGATGAAGCCAAAGCCCTGATCGCCCACCTGGGCGAGCGCATCCGCGACGCACGGACGGGCCGATAATGCCCGGCACCCCCCATCTCATCGGCGATGCGGCGCTGTACAGAGGCGATTGCCTCGATCTTCTGCCTTGCTTGCGCGGCATCGATCACGTCATCACCGACCCGCCCTATGAGGACGTCTTGCACCAGGCCGTGGGGCGCATCGCGCGCACCGACGGCCGCAGAACCCCGCAAGGTCCGGACTTCGCCGGCATCGATGCGATCCGCGCCGAGGCCGCCATGCGGGTCGCCGCGGTCTCGCGCGGCTGGGCCATCGTCTTCACCCTGGCCGAAGGCGTGCGCGCCTGGCGCGATGCGTTGCAGGCGGCCGGCGCGCGCTGGGACACCGTGCTCTGCTGGGTCAAGCCCGATTCGGCGCCGCGCTTCAACGGACAGGGCGCGGCCCGCGGCTTCGAGTGCATCGCCACCGCGTGGTGCGGCACGGGCCACCGGCGCTGGAACGGCGGCGGCCGGCGCGGCGTGTTCACGCATCCGACCGCGAAGGGCGGCCACCCTACCGCCAAGCCGGTGGCGCTGATGCAAGAGCTGGTCGCGCTCTATACCCGGCCCGGCGATCTCGTCTGCGATCCGTTCATGGGCGCGGGCACGACCGGCGTGGCATGCCTCAAGCTCGGGCGGCGCTTTGTCGGCATCGAGATCGACCCCAACTATTATGATATGGCCTGCCGCCGCCTAGCGGCGGCCGCGGCCGAGCCGCCCCTGCCGCTTCCCGAGATGCCCGTGCAGGCAGCCCTGGCCCTGGAGCACTCGTGAGTGGCGGTGCCGCTGCCCGGCGTGCTGGCCGAGATCGCGGAGGTTGCCGGCCGCGAGGCGGCGCTCGAGATCCCGCTGGCCCACGGCGGTGAGGACGCCTTCCATATCCCGCGCCCCGAGCACCTCGCCCGGGACCGCGCCCATCCCCTGATCGCGCTGGTCGGCCACACCGCCGCCCGGGCCATCGCCCGGCGCTGCGGCGGCGGGCCGGTCTATATCCCGCGCGCCCGCCGGGCGCTCGTCGCCCACTTGGCCCGGCAGGGCCTCACAACGGCAGAGATCGCCGGCCGCCTCGGGCTGTCGCGGCGCACCGCGCGCCGCTACCGGCGCGATCGCGGTTGACGCCACAGCGGACCATGGTCCGCTGCACGGGCGCGGCCGGCTCTGTTCTTATCCACCCATGCGACGGGCCAGCCTGATCCGCAACCAATCGAGCGTGCACGGCACCATGGGCGTCCTGGCGGCAGGCGAGCTGCGGCTGCACGTCATGGAACCGCCATGGCGGGATAACCGGCGCAACCGCTCTTGCATCCCGGAAGGCGACTACGAGGTGCTGCCACACCTCTCGCCGCGCTTCCGCCGCTGCCTTCTCGTTGCTGGCGTCGAGAACCGCAGCCACATCCTGGTGCACGCCGGCAACGTCGGCGGCGACGTCGAGGCGGGCTTTCATACCCACACGCTGGGTTGCCTGCTGCCGGGGCTCCGGCCCGGCCGCCTCACGGTCAAGGGGCGCGCGCAGCAGGCCGTGCTCGGCAGCCGCACGGCGCTACGCCACCTGATGGGTTGGGTCGCCGGCCGGCCCTTCGAGCTGGAGATCGTCGGCCATGCTTGATGCGCTGCTTTCGATCCTGACCGGCGGCGCCACCGGCCTGCTCGGCACCGCGGTCAGCTTCTTTTCCAGCTACTTCCAGGCCAAGCAGCGCCACGCCCAGGAGATGGAGTTGCGCCGGCTCGATCTGGAGATGGCCCGGGCCGAGGCGGCCTCGGCCGAGCGCGTCGCCGCCGTCGAGGCCGAATCGGCTCGCGACCAGGCCGCCTGGTCGGCATTGGAAGCTTCCTACAAAGAAGCCGCGCGGCGCTGGTCGCGGGGCGACAGCAAGTGGTTGGTCTTCGTCGACGTGGTGCGCGGGCTGACCCGGCCTGGACTCACCTTCTTCTTTGTCGGCCTCGTCGGCGCCATCTACTTCACGCTCGGCGGCTCCGACATGGAGACCATCGATATCCGCCCCCGCATCATCGACACCGTGCTCTACCTCGCCACCACCTGCGTCTTGTGGTGGTTCGGTGCGCGCCAGATCGCCAAGCGGGCCGAGCGGGACACGGGACGGTGATCGAGCCCGCGGCGTGGCAGGCGTTCGGCGGGGTCGCGGCGGTGGTGATCCTGCTCGGCGCCCTGATGCTGGCGCTGCAACGGCTGGGGGTAATTCGCACTGGCGGCCCGGCAACCCAGGCACGCGCTGCCGGCGATGACGGGTCGGCGAGGATCGTGGCCCTCGAGCGCGACCTGGCAGGCCTCCGGCTGCACGTCGCCGAGCACTATGTGCGGCGCGACGACTGGGTGCAGATGACGTCCCGCGTGATCGGCATGCTGGAGGATCACTCGGTCATGCTGGCGCGGCTCGACGAGCGGTTCAGCGCGGCGGAGCGAATCTGGAACGGAGGCGGCAAATGAGCAATTCAAATGAGCGATAACGACATTAACCCGCTGATCGACGAAGCCATGCTGCCCGCGGCGCGCTGGGACATTCTGCGCACGCTCCGAATCGGCGGCCATCTCGGCGCCACCGAGCGGATGATCCGCGAGGTCCTGGTCGCCGGCTATCTCGGCATCACCCAGCACTGGCTGCGCGATCAACTGACCTATCTGGAGGATCGCAAGCTGGTGGCGATCGAGCGCCACGCGATCGATCCCTGGCGCGTCACACTGGCCCGCCACGGCTACGATGTCGCCGATTACCAGGTGCCCTGCGAGGCCGGCATCCGCCGCCCGCCCAGGGCCTTTTCGGGGGACTGATGCCGCGCCGCGCCAAGGTTCTCAAACTGCCGCGCAAACTGCGCGCCCGGCTCGACGCCCTGCTGATCGAGAACGGCTTCTCCGGCTACGAACAACTCGCCGACTGGATCGCCGAACAGGGCCACCCGATCGGCAAATCGACCCTGCACCGGTATGGCGCAGTGCTGGAGAGGCGGATCGAGCAGACCCGCCTGGCCACGCAGCAGGCGGAAGCCCTGCTTGCTGCCTCGCCCGACGATGACGGCGCGCTGGCCGAGGCGACGCTGCGTCAGGTCCAGGCCGACATGTTCGATCTCCTGCTCGCCGCCGAACAGGGTGACATGAAGCAAGTCGCCACCGCCGCCCGCGCCCTTGCCGAGGTCGCGCGGGCCTCGATTTCCCTTCGCCGCGAACGCCGCCAAGTGCTCAAGGAGGCGGCCCAGGCCGCCAACAAGGTTGCGATCAAGGCCGGCCTCTCGACCGACACCGCAAGCGCAATCCGTGCCGCCATCGAAGGTGCGGGGGGCGCGCCATGAGCCCCACCATGAGACGCACGCTGCTCCCTTATCAGACCCGCTGGGTCGCCGATAAGGCCGGCGTCAAGGTGATCGAGAAGTCGCGCCGTATCGGGCTGTCCTGGGCCGAGGCCTATGACGCCGTGATGCACGCCGGCGAGGGCGGCGGCAATATCTATTACCAGTCCTACAACAAGGACATGACGCGCGGATTCATCGATGACTGCGCCGAGTGGGCGCGGACGCTCGATGTCGGCGCGGCAGCGGTGGGCGAGACCCTGATCCGCGACGGCGAACGCGACGTGCAGGCGTTCCGTCTCGGGCTCGCCTCGGGCAAGGAGGTGTTGGCGATGACCTCGGCGCCGCGCGCCTTCCGCTCCAAGGGCCGGCCCGGCGATGTCGCGGTGATCGACGAGGCCGCCTTCGTCGACGATCTCGGCGAAGTGCTCAAGGCCGCGCTTGCCTTCCGTCAATGGGGCGGCCGCGTGCATGTTCTCTCGACCCACAATGGCGAGGCTTCGCCGTTTGCCGCACTGGTGCGCGATATCCGCGACGGCGTGCGGCCGGGCAGCCTGCATACGGTCACCCTCGGGCAGGCGCTCGCCGAGGGGCTCTACAGGCGCATCTGTGCAGTGACGGGCCAGGACTGGTCGGCCGCGGGCCGAGGCCGCCTGGGAGGCGGGCAATTGCGGGCCGAATACGGCATCCACGCCGCCGAGGAGTTGGACTGTATTCCGTCCGCCGGCGCCGGCGCCTGGCTCGCCTGGGAGCTGATCCGCGCCGCCGAGGACGCCGGCGCAGGCGATCCGGCGGATTATGCGGGCGGGCCGGTCCATATCGGCATCGATATTACGCGCCGCCACGATCTCTGGGTTGCCGCCGCGATCGAGACTGTCGGCGATGTCCTATGGCTGCGTGAACTGGTGGTCCGCCACAACATCACGTTTGCCGAGCAGGCCGCGATCGTCGCCGCGCTCGATGCGCGCTACCGGCCCTTGCGCATCGCCGTCGACCAGACCGGCATGGGCGAGGCCGTGGTCGAGCGCTGGCAAGACGCCCACGGCCGACTCCGTGTCGAGGGCGTGTTGATGACCGCACCCCGTAAGCTCGATGTCGCCACCGCGCTTCGCGAGGCGATGGAAGACCGCCGCTTGCGCATCCCCGCCGACGATGCGCTCAGGCGCGATCTCCACAGCGTCTGCGCCGCCGCGGGGCCAACCGGCGCCGCTCGCCTTGTCGCCGAGCGCGGCGCGACGGACGGCCATGCCGACCGTTTCTGGGCCTTGGCGCTGGCCTGCGCCGCCGCGGCCGATGACGCAGGCCCGTTCACCGCACGCACCACCGACGACCACTACTTCGGCCTCGCCGCCTATGGCGGTGGCGGCGGTGACGCCCATGCCATCGACCGCCGCCTCAACGTGGTCGCCGGCGGCACCGACTGGAGCGGTTGGTACTGATGGCCCGCAACCCCAAACGCAAAACCCCGGCACGGCCGCCCCGTGGCGAGGCCGCCGCCACCGGCGGCGGCATGGAGACGGCCATCTCGCCTTTCTTGGCCACAACCGGATCGCCGCAAAATATCCTGCGCGGCGGCCCCGCGGCCTGGCGCGAGACCCTGCGCGACGAGAAGGCCGCCACCAGCCTGGCCCAACTGCTCGACGCCGTCTCGGCCATCCCCTGGCGCATCGAGCCCGGCGGGCCGGGACGGCGCGATGCCCTTGCCGCGGAGGATCTCGCCGAACAACTGGCGGCGATCGACTTCGATACCGCCTTCCGCGAGATGGCCCATGCCGTCTGGTACGGCTATGCGGTCGCCGAGATCATCTGGCAACCGACACCCGGCCGGGTCGAGATCGCCGCCATCCGCACCCGCGCGCCCGAGCGCTTCCGGTTCGGCGCCGACGGGAACCTGCGCCTGGTGAGCCGCACCCATCCCCGCGGCGCGGCCGTGCCCGCGGCCAAGTTCTGGCTCGCCCGCATGCCCGCCGAGCACGGCGGCCAGGCCCATGGGCCCGGCGCCGCCCGGCTCTGTTTCTGGCCGGTCTGGCTCAAGCGCAACGGCATCCGCTACTGGGCCGTGGCGCATTGGAGAAGTTCGGCACCCCCACGCCCATCGGCAAGCATAGGACGGAATGCGCAGCAAGCGGAGATCGACCTCTTGCTGGAGACGCTCCAGCGGTTGGCTCAGGGCGCCGGCATCGCCATCCCCGAGGGCCAGGAGATCGCCTTCCTGGAAGCCACCCGGCGCAGCGGCGGCGATCATGCCCAGTTCTGCAAGTACATGGACGCCCTCATCGTCGAGGCCGTCCTGTTGCAGACCGCGACTACCGAGATGGGGCCGTGGAAGGGCACCGCCGAGGTTCAGAAGCTGGTGCGCGACGAGCGCGTCGCCACCCTCTCGCGCATGATCTGTTCGAGCCTCGAGCGCACCGTCGCCCGCTGGCTCTCCGACTGGAACTACCCCGGCGCCGCCTATCCCAAGGTGGTGCGCGAGATCGCGCCTCCCGAGGACCTCAACGCCCGCGCCCAGCGCGATGAGATCGTCGCCCGCATGAGCAACCGCCGGCCGACTCTGCGCTACATCGAGGACACCTATGGCGGCGAATGGGAGGACGCCTCGGCGCCGGGCGCCGGCGGGCGTTTCGCCTTTGCCGAAGCCGGCCGGGACGATGCCATCGACCGGGCGCTCGCCGCCGAGCTCGACGGCTGGCAACCCCTCATGGAGCCCATGATCGAGCCTGTCCTCGATGCCGTCCGCAACGCCGATGGATTCCAGGACGTGCGCGAAAGCCTCGGCGGTCTGTACCGCCGCATGGACGAGACGCCGCTGACAACCAAACTGCATCGCATGGCGTTCTCGGCCGAACTCTCGGGCGACGCCGGACTGGTCGACGACGATACCGGCGAGGGTTGAGCGTGCCTCAACCCGAGATCCTCGATCTCCCGCCCGAGGAAGCCGTCAAGAATTTCCAAGCCAAGGGCTTCCATGTCGGCTTCGACTGGCGCGATACCGACGCCAACACCCACGTCCGCTCCTTCACCGTCGCCAAGGCCATGAAGCTCGATATCCTCGAGGACATCCAGGGCGCCATGGACGAGGCGATCGCCGACGGCAAGACCTTCGACTGGTTCCGCGACAACCTCGAGCCCACCCTGCGCAAGAAGGGCTGGTGGGGCCGCCAGCGCATGGTCGATCCCGTCACCGGCGAGAGCCGCATCGTCCAGCTCGGCTCGCCGCGGCGGCTCCGCATCATATTCGATACCAACCTCCGCATGGCCCACGCCCACGGCCGCTGGCAGGGCATCGAGCGCCTCAAGGAGCAAATGCCTTTTCTGCGTTACGTCTCGGTGCTGGACGCCCGCACCCGGCCCGAGCATGCCCGCTGGCACGGCACTGTGCTGCCGGTCGATCATCCCTTCTGGCGCACCCACTACCCGCCCAACGGCTGGCGCTGCCGCTGCATCGTCCAGCAGCTCTCCGATGACGATCTCGAGCGCTACGGCTCCAAGGTCTCGTCCGGCCCGCCGCCCGGCTCGGAGCAAACCCGCCCCTGGGTCAACAGGCGCACCGGCGAGGCGGCCCGCGTGCCCGTCGGCATCGATCCCGGTTTTGCCCACAATGTCGGCACCATCAACCCCGGCCGCGAGGCCGCCGACCGCCTGATCGCCAAGATCGACGCCGCGCCCGAGGACCTCGCCCGCGCCGCCATCGGCACCCCCTGGCGCACGCCTCTGTTCGCGCGCCACCTTGCCGGGGCTGCGGATGGCGACTGGCCGGTCGCTGCCCTGCCCGAGGCCGTCCTGAGTGCCATCGGGGCGAGATCGCGCACCATCCGCCTCTCCGGCGATACCGCCGCCAAGCAGACCGTCCGCCACGCCGACGTCGCTCCCGCCGACTACGCCCGCATCCAGCGGATATTCGACGAGGGGGAAGTGTTCGCGACCTACGGAAACCAAGCCGCCGCCTTCCTCGAGCAGGATGGCCGCCTCTGGCGCGCCATCGTCAAAGCCACCAAAGACGGCGGCGAGACGTTCCTTGTCACCCTGCACCGGGCGCAGCACCGCGACCGCAACGTGGCGCGGCAGCGTTTTCGGGCCATCCCTTGATGAGAAGTGATGCGCCTGGAGGGCCGCAACCCCCTCGCGTGGCCGAAGCCGTACGGGTAATGCGAAAATGCCTCAGGCGCTGTTCCCAATGTACGCCGTGGCGCTCGGTGTTTCAAGTGAGGAGGGAGGGGGGTAGTGCCTCAGTTTGAAATCCATTTTTCGTAGGTGGCAGGACGCGTCGGCTTCGGAGCCCGCGCATCAATCAAGCCAACGATCACATCAACTGGACGCTTCTGGCCGTTGGGGCCTCGGGGCATCTTCAAATACCTTCCACCATCTTGATGAACTTGCGCCAAGATAGCTTGACACCATTCTGCCGCATCGTTCTTCCGTGGCACCAAATTAATCCTGACTTTGTCAGTACAAAATCACCAAGATGATCCTTGCCGCCTGGCGAATATACATCAAACTCGATGCCTGCATTCTTAACTTCCATCCCGACGTCGAGCGACTTGATTGTTACCTTCATTCTCAGCTCCTCCTGATGCTTCCCGCTAAGCATACAGGAGACCAAGGAATCACGCGAGCCGCTGTCAAGCCCCATCAGATTTCAAACTGAGACAGTGCCGGGAGGGGCGCAGGTGATCGTGGCAATGGCGATACGGCTCGACGGCAGAAGACCTCTGGTAGCGGCCATTTTCACGGCTCATTCGGACCCTTTGAAACGGCCTGAATTTGCCGGCGATTCAGACCCCTGAAACGGCCGGAAAATTGGAATTTAAGGGCCTTTCACGCTCCTTGAACGGCGGATTCGCAAATACTTTTGATTCTCGCGTCCGGCCGGGCCACCCCTCCACAACGCCTTGAAAAACAAGGCCTCATCCCACCTCTTCCCGCATCTTCCCGCATCTTCCCGATTCACAAAGACTTTCGTTCACGCACATCCCCGCATGGGAGCGGTCATGACATCGTGGCGGACTTCGGCGCCCACCGCCTCGTCGTCCAGGAGCTGGCCGAACAGCAGGTGCGGATTGACCGATGAGACGATCACCGGAGCGGCGAACTCCTCGCCGTCGCGGCTCACCGCGCCGCTGGCGGCGCCGTTGGCGTGGCATACCTGGGTCACCGGGCAGTCGGTTCGCAGCGTCACCCCATGCTTTTGGCAGCAGGCGATGAGGGCCTCGACGATCGCGCCCATGCCGCCGACGGGAAGACCTTTGGATCCCCGCAGGGGAAGCCGCCGCGGATCGGCGCCATCGTTGGGCGGCGTGGAGCGCAAAGCGAACAGTCGCAGCATCAGCCCCATGGCGGTGCCGGGCGAGGATGGCGGCACCATGTTCGCCGCCATGCTGATCATGCCGAGGATGGCCCTGGCCTGTTCGGAACGCAGGGCGCCCTCCAGAATCTCCCGCAAGCTACCGATGACGACGCGGGAGAAAAGTCGCTCCTGTGCCGCCGGAACCCGTCCGGCCAGTTCCACCAGGCTGGGCGATGGCTCGAACACCGAGACTCCCAAGGCGTCGGCCAAGTTTTCCAGGGACTCCATCAAGCCGTGATAGCGCGCCGCCTCGCCGGGACTGAAGGAATCCAGCTGGGCATCCACCCTCCGCTGGTCCCGCCAGGCGATGAAGCATTCCTCCGGGAAGTGATGGACAACCATGGGCTCCTGGCGCACGTAACGGAGCCCCAGCTCTTCCAGTCCCAGTTCATCGACGACCCGAGAGTTCAGGGCGCCCGGCGAATTGGTGAACGACGTCCGATACCCCGGCAGAAGCTCGAAGTTTGCGCAGAGACCGCCCACCCGATCCCGGGCCTCCAGAACGCCGACGCGAAGGCCGGCCTGGCCCATCAAGGCCGCCGCGACCAGACCGTTGTGCCCGCCGCCGACGACGAGAGCGTCGAAACGGTTGGCTGCGGGCACCCTGTCGACGTTCACGGTTGCCTCCTCAGGCGTCGGGTTCGAAGGTATCGCCGAACATTCTCAACCAGTTGCCGCCGGCGAGCTTGGCCATTTCCGAATCGCTGAAACCTTTCTTCTGTATCGCTTCGAGGACGCCGGGGAAGCTGGCCGGCGTGCGGAACCAGGTCGGCCACTCGGCGAGGCCGCCGGAAATTGGGATCGGGCTCTCCCGCGCCCAGCGGCCGGCGCGCCACCAGGTAATGATGTTGTCCGGGTAGCCGCCATAGAAGTCGGTCCCGAAGCCCACCGCGTCGATGCCGGCCAATTCCACCGTCCAGGCCACCATGTCGGTAAAGTCCTCGAGGGTCGAATTGGAGCCGCCGCGCATCATCCTGGGGTACATGCCAAGGCCGATCACGCCGCCTCGCGCTGCCAGGTTGCGGATGATTTCCGTCGACTTGGTGCGTTTCTTCAGCTCGATGTCGGCGCCGACGAACTCCGTCGGGTTGGCGTGGGTCACGGCCACCGGCTTGGCGGAGTAGTCGATGGTCTCCAGGGTGGTCCGCTCGCCGCAATGGGACAGGTCCACCAGCATGCCGACCCGGTTCATCTCCGTGACCACGTTGCGTCCGAAGTGTTTGGACAGCCCCGTGTCCGGGTCCTCCCAACAGCCGCAGGCGACGTGGTTCTGGACATTGTAGGTAAGCTGGACAACCCGCACGCCCAGGCGGTGGAATATCCGCACCAGTTCGAGATCGTCCTCGAAGGGCGAGGCGTTCTGAAAGCCATAGACGATGGCGGTGCGCCCGGAGGCGCTGATCTGTTCGATCTCCTCGGCGGTCGTTGCCAGCGCGATCAGGTCGCCATGGTCGTCGAACAGCCGGTTCCACTCGCCGATCACCGACAGGGTATCGCGGGCGTTCTCCCAGATCGCCAGCGTGATATGGACGCAGCCGATCCCCGCCGTACGCCACTGCTCGAAACGCTCCCGGGTCCATACCCCGAATTCCAGCGCATCGATGATTATCATGCGATCCTTGGCTGCTCCTGTATCGCCCATGTTCTGCCTCCCCTTTCGTGCTGATCGACTGAGTTCGCGTCCCTTGACTCCCCTATGGAAGGGATTCGTACACCTCGAATTCGGTCTTCGTGGCGCTGGCGTAAATGGTGCTCGGATCGACACTGACCGGAACCGATTTCTTGCGCTGTTCCCAGGCCTCCTTGTCCTCCCGCGACGCCCATTCCGTAACGGTCACGATATGGTTCGTCGTGCCGCTGACAATTCCCGTCTTGCGAGAAATCAGCCCCTTGCACTGGGCCATCTCGGCCGAATTTCGTCCAATTCGCTCACGGGCGGCGTCGATCATGCCGTCGCGAATTTCGTGATCGACGCAGATGACGATCATGGTTGGCTCCATAATTGTTGTCAGGAAGCGCGGCGGGCGCTTCGGCCATTGATTTTGGCGCTGGATCAAGCATATGCGGCCCGTCCTTGCAAACAAACAAGATTTAGGGAACTTCTGCCCAGACACTTCAATCTGAAGCCAAGTCGGTAGCGGCACATCGGCGCGACGACCGCTGGCGGGGATCAGCCGGCGCCGAGGCGCGACTGCTCCGAAGTTGCGATCAAGGACCTGTCGGCGAACGCCATCAGGCTCGCCCACAGATCGTGATCGACTTCCCAGCCCCTGCCCGTGGTGCGGCGCCGTGCCGCCGCGACGTCGGCGCTGGTGAAGAAGAGGGACTCCCGGGCCGACCGGACAGCCTTCGAAAACCGTTCCTTGGCGGCAATGCCGAACGGCTCGTTGCGGTCGTCCACCGCAACGACAGCGCAAATGCCTTGGGCTCGATCCGAAGATATTTCGTGTGATGGACCGGAAGGCATCAGCGGCCCGCCCTGGGAGCGCAACCCGGCCAGCCACTCGGCGCCTGCGGCGCGCAACTGAAACAATTTCTCCAATTGTGCCTCCTGCTCTCTCGTGTTGGTGGGATCGGCCTCGACCAGGCTGGCCACCACGTCTGGCATCCCGTCCAGCGGGAACTGACTCCAAGCCCATGCGTCCGATTCGCACAAGGCGGCCGATGCCGCCGGCTTGGCCGAAGGGGTGGCGTGATCGAGCCACAACCCGAGGCCGGAAAGGCCGCGCAGCGCCAGTCGTTGGGCCAGTGCGGGAAGGAATGCCGGGTGGATCACGTTGGCGATCCCCATGGCCGCCGCACCTTCCTCGAACGCCATTGCGGAGACCCAGTCGGCCAGCGGCGGTCCGCAATGAAGGGAGGATTCGCCAACCGCATCGCAGAACGCTACGCCCGGCGCCTCGCACAACACCCGTGGCGCCCGCTAGCGGTATTCGACCAGGCGCTCCTGGATGGACTCCAACGCGACCAGGCCGCCGCCGCCCGCGTACTCGAGGAATTCGACCATTTCCGCCGCTCCGCCGACGCAACCCTGGGGCATGGTCGCCGCGCCCAGGACACGCCGCGGCAGGCCGGAGACCTCCAGGGCCGACAGGCGAACGGTTTCCGCGTCGATGGTCCTCGGCTTGGGATTCACGGGCCGGTCCTCTTCAGCCCGCATCGGGAAAGGTGGGCAGAAGACCGCCGCCATGGTGTCCCGCCGCCAGTTCCTCGGGCAGGCCGGCGCCTTGCAGGAGGGTTGCCCGAATCCAGTTCTTCGATCGGGGCCTGTACTTCAGCATGCCGTAAGTGGCGATTTGAAACCGCATGATCTTGAGCGGCGAAAAATCCTTCCCCAACAGGTCCATGCGTGCGACGGCGTATTCGCACTGGGCCAGGGTATAAACCCAGCCCGCCATGTAGCGCAGATCGGGATGGCGGGCGACGAACCGTCCGACCGACTCCTCGGCCGGAAATTGCACCAGCGCGGCAAGCAGTTCCTCGATTCGGCCGACGATGTTGACCGGCAGCTCGTATAGCTCGCCGTCGTCGACGCCCCGTCGGCCGCGACGCGGCTCCATGTTTTCTTCCGAGGCGTACCAGAAATAGGGGCGGTCCCGCGCCGACTCCGGCCGGTAGCGAACGGCCCAGGCGAAATGCTCGCGGAGCAGCTTCAGCGACGTTCCCGCCCGCATGTGGGGTGGAAAGCTCAGGGCTTCGTTGGCATAGAGGCTATCCAGGTCGACCCTCCCGTCGTCGTGAATTTCCAGCAGCAGGGCATTGATGAACGTCCCTATCCGGTTAAAACAGGATCGGCCCAAATGTTCTTGTTATGTTCACGTAGAGGATGTAGGCTGATCGCATTGTCTCGGGCTTTTGGAGGGCGGTGCGATGGGCAGGATGTTGGCGTTTCAAGAACGGCACGGATCGGAAGCGGCCTGCATCGAGGCGCTGGCCCGGCTGCGCTGGCCGCAGGGCTATGTCTGTGCCCGCTGCGGCGAACGGCGGAGCTACCGAATGACGGCGCGGCCCAGGATCTTCGAATGCGCCCGTTGCGGTCATCAGGAATCGGTGACGGCGGGGACGATCTTCCACCGCACCCGCACGCCGCTCCGCAAATGGTTCCTGGCGGCGTGGTGGATGGCGCGCGACAAGCGTGGGGTCTCGGCCCTTTTGCTGTCCCGCGAGTTGGATCTGCGCTACGAGACAGCGTGGCTGATGGCTCATAAGCTGCGTCATGCCCTGACGGAGCGCTCGGAATTTCCGCTCGAGGGCTTGGTCGAGGTCGACGAGAGTTATTATGGCGGGCGCGGCAAGCCGGAGAGCCGGGGCCGGGGCCTTTCCAACCCGAACAAGAGCCTGTTGGTGATGGCCGTCGAGAAGCGGCCGGTCGGGCCGGGCAAGGGCATCAAGGGAAGCGGCTTCGTCGCCGGCCGGGCGCGGCTCGCCATCCTCCCGGCGGCCACCGCCCGCGAGCTGGGCGGCTTCGTGCGCGCCTCGGTCAGGCCCGGAAGCCGCCTCGCCAGCGACGCCTTCAAGGGGTACGCCGGACTCCGCGACACCTATCGCCACCACCCCGTCGTGCAAGGCGAAGGCAAGAATGCCGAGCGCTTGATGCCGGTCGTCCATGTCCTGTTTTCCAACGTGAAGACCTGGCTCAACGGCACCTATCACGGTGTCGGCGCCAAGCACCTGCCGCGCTATGCCCGGGAATGGAGCTACCGCTTCAACCGCCGCACACGCATCACCGATCTGGCCGACTTCGTCCTCCGCCGCGCCATGGACCAACCCACCATCACCTACAAGGAGCTGGTCGACAGTCTTCAACCGCAGGGTGCGCTACCTGCTTTAACCGGATAGGGACGTTGATGAATTCCTGGGCTTCGACGGTCAGGCCGACCCGGGCCTGCTCGAGAAATGCGTTGCCGGCGTTGTGGACCGGGCCCGTGTCGTCGCCATTGCGCGCCCGCAGCCTTGCGAACATGTCCTCGGCGAGCTTGAGGTCGGCCGCGACGGCCCGGCCCGGCAGGAATTCATCGAGCTCCCCAGCCGGTTCCAGCCGAAAGTAACGGGCGGCCCGGTCCAGGCCGGCGACGATCCGGTCGCAGCGCGGGTCGTCGGCCGGCAGCGGCATGGACCGAACCTCGGCCAGCGCGATCTCCCGCAAACGGATCCAGCGGTCGATGATTCTCGGGTGGCGGACAACGAACGGCACCAGGCCGATGCCGGAAGCGTTGCCGACACCCATGAACCGCCGGATACCCGGGGCAAGGTCGGCGGCCCGCGGATTGCGAACCCGGGCGAGATGACAGGCGAGGTCGGCGCCGAACTCCCGCCACAGGTAGGCGGCGAGCATTTGAACCTGATACGGACCGCGCAAGGGATGTCCGATCTCCCGCAGGTGGCCGAAGTCGACCATGCCGTTGCGGCCATTGCCGCTGAACCCGGCGGTGCGGATGAGATAGCCGACCTGGTTGATCCGGTGCGGGTCCGGCTGGCGGCCCTCGGCGAGGCGCTCGACCACGTGGCCGAACAGCCGGGCGCTGCGATTGGCGCGGGACCAGGTGACAGTCATCGGCGCCGACCGGCCCCACACCACCTTTGGCACCTGCTCGAAGGAGAGCTGGAGATCGGCCTCGGAGGGCTCGCCGAGAAAGAGGGCCGCAGTGGCGTCCCACTTGGTGGCGATGATGCGGTCCTCTTGCTCGTCTTCTGGAATCGGCGTCGAGAAGACGACGAAGGTTAGTGGGGCGCCGGCCACCTCGGCCCGATAGACGATGCGGCCGCGGCCCTCGTCATCGAAGGTCTGTTCCGTCACCTTCAAACGGAAACCCACATGCGCGACGGCGCGAACGAAGCTGTGGCTGAAGCTGAACTTGGTTGGCCAGACCGCGCCCAGCCGCTCCAGTTCCATGACCTCGTCGGCGGAGCGCGGCGTTACCGCCCCCGGCGGGTTTTGCTGGCGAGGGCTCACATGCCCCAGGAGCCGGAAGCCTCGTCGGCGGAGGCGGTGACCCGGTACCAGCGGCCGAGAAACCGCTCCGCCAGGGCGATCGAATAGAACAGCACGATGCCAAGAACGGTCAGCACCAGGACGCAGGCGAACACCAGCGGCGTGTCGAAGTTGCCGGTCGCGGTCAGCAGAAAGTAGCCGACGCCCGAGCGGCTGCCGACGAATTCGCCGACCATCGCCCCCACCACCGAAAGGGCAATCGCCACCTTGAACCCGGCCATCATGGTCGGCACCGAGGACGGAAAGCGCACCTTGAGGAATATCTGAAGCTTCGAGGCCCCCATGGAACGCATGATGTTGAGCGTATCCGCGCTCACCGATCCAAGGCCGGTCACGGTGTTCACCACCACCGGAAAAAACGCGATCAGGAATGCCACGATGACCTTGGGCAGCATGCCGTAACCGAGCCCGACCAGAAGGAGCGGAGCGAGCGCCACCTTGGGCACCGCCTGGGACGCCACCAGGAGCGGATACAGGATACGTTCGAACACCCGCGAATAGACGATGGCGACGGCCAGCGGGACGCCAACGACAATGCTGAGTCCGAAGCCGGCCAGTGTTTCCCAGAGGGTCACCTGGGTGTGCTTGAGCAGGGACGCCCAGTGCTGGATCAGGGATGCGCCAATGTCCGTCGGCGCGGGTACCAGATAAATCGGCACGTCGAACAGGCGCACCCACGCCTGCCAAAGGGCGATAAACACGATCAAGGCCAGCACCGCCGCGCCGCTGTTGATAATTTCGCGGATCGCTCCCCACCAGTTATCGTCGCTTCTCATTTCCGTCGTTCCTTGAGGACGCCCAACGATTCGAACAGTTGCCGAATGTGGCGTGTATAGCGGGAAAACTCCGGCTCTTCGCGCATGTCCAGGTGGCGGTCCTGGCCCAGCTCGATCGGTACGATTTCCGCGATGTGGCCTGGCCTGGGTGACATGACGACCACGCGGCTCGATAGAAAGACGGCCTCGCTGATCGAGTGGGTAATGAAGACCACCGTTTTGCCTTCTTCCCGCGACAGTTGGTGAAAATCGAGACCCATCTGATCGCGGGTCAGGGCATCGAGCGCGCCGAAGGGCTCGTCCATCAACAGGATGTCGGGATCGTGGATCAGCGCCCGGCAGATGGAGGCCCGCTGGTTCATGCCCCCGGAAAGCTCGTCGGGAAAGCGCTCGGCGAAGTCAGCGATGCCGACGCGATCGAGAAGCTCCATGGCGCGCGCCCGATAGTCGGACGCCTTACGGTGGCGGACTTCGATTTGCAGCATCACGTTCTGCAGGATCGTGCGCCATGGCAGCAGGTGATGCTGCTGAAACACGATGCCAAGTTCCGTCACTGGACCGCGAACCGGCTTCCCCATCACCGAAATAGCCCCTTCGTTCGTGGGCAGAAGTCCGGCGATCATGTTGAGCAGCGTGCTCTTGCCGCAGCCGCTGGGGCCGACAATGGACAGAAACTCGCGGGCCGCGATCTCGAGGGAGACCCCGTCGACCGCATGAACGGACTGGGTCTTGGAAACGAAGTGCTTGGAAACGTTGGTCAGCGAAACGGCCGGCGCCTGGGCCGGCATCCGTGCCAAAGCCTCGGCATCGCCACTGTGGCCGGGGCTCGGGCGCGTCATCGGGGCACTAGTCGTCGTCGGCCCAGGGACTGAGGCGGTCGCGGCTCATCGCGATGTCGATGACCGCCGGGCGGCCGGCGGCGAGGGCGGCCTGAAACGCGTCGGCGAACGCCGCGTTCTGGGTCACCCGGAAGCCGGCGGCGCCCAAGGCCGTGGCCACCCCGGCGAAGTCGATGGCGCCGAGGTCGGTCGCCACGTGCCGTCCCGGAAACACCCGCTTCTGGTGGCCGCGGATGGTGCCGTAATTGTTGTTGTTGAAGACGAGGGCCACCAGGCCGCCCAGATTCAGACGCACGGCGGTTTCCAGCTCGCTCATGGTCATCGCGAAGCCGCCGTCCCCGGCGAAGGCCACGGCCGGCGAGTCGGGCCGGGCCAGCTTGGCGGCGATCGCCGCCGGCAGGGCATAGCCCATGCCGCCGGCCGTCGGTCCATAGAAAGTGCGCGGCCGGTTCCAGCGGTAATAGCGCATCAGCCAACCGCCGAACGTGCCGGCGTCGCAACTGGTGCTGGCGTCATCCCCGAGCAGGCGGAGGATGTCGTGATAGATACCTTCCAGATCGATCGCCCCGTCCTGGTGACCGGTGCGACCGCTTCGCGGCGTGGTCCGGGCCTCGAAATGGGCGCGCCATGCGGCGACCTCGGCCTTGCGGGCCTCCGTGGGCGCTTTGTCTATTGCATCGCCGAGCGCCGTCAGCGCCTCGCCGGCGTCGGCGACGATGGCAAGATCCGCCCCCGCCCAGCCGCCGCCCGTGTCCTCCGGCGACGGATCGATGTGCAGCAGCCGCTGTCCCGGCGCTGGCCAGGAATAGCTCTTGGTGGTGAACTCGCCGAGCCGGGTGCCGATGGCGATGATCAGATCCGACTTCGTCAGCGGCTCGATCAGGTCGGGCGCCATGAAAGGGAGGCCGCCCAGATAAAGCGGGTGCTTGTTGGGAAAGGCGTCGAAACGCCGCCAGCCCGTGTAGACCGGCGCCCCCAGGCGTTCGGCGAAGCGGACCAGCGCGTCCGTCGCCTCGGCGCGCAGTACCCCGCCGCCAGCGACGATGCAGGGCCGTTTCGCATCGGCGATCATTGCCGCGGCGGCGGCAAGGCCGGCGGCCGACGGCGCCGGTGCGAGGACGTCTCCCACTCGCCAGGTCGATGGGGCGGCGTCCGGGTCCCGGTCGATGTCCTCGGGCAGGCTGATGACCACCGGCCCGGGCCGGCCGGCATTGGCGATGTGGAACGCCTTGTCCACCAGTTCCGCGGCGCGGTCGGCGCGGTTGATCTCGACCGCCCACTTCGCCATCGGGCGCGCCACCGCCACCACATCGGTCTCCTGGAACCCCTCCCGGTGTCGAACCCGGGTCGGCACCTGGCCGACCACCGCCACCAGCGGGGTCGAGTCCTGTTGCGCCGTATGCAGGGCGATCGACATGTGGGTCAGGCCCGGCCCGCGGGTGACCATGCAGACGCCCGTCCTGCCGGTGGCCTTGGCGTAAGCCTCGGCCAAGATCCCGGCGCCCTCCTCATGGCGGGTCGGGATCAGAAGCGGCCGGTCCGACTCGTAGAATGCGTCCATGGCGGCGAGAAAACTCTCGCCGGGGAGGCAGAACACGTGGTCGATCCGGCGCGCCCTGATAGCCGCGTAGATCGCCTTTGCGACGGTCATGCGTCTGCCGCTACTGGGGAACGAACTGATTGGTGTAGTAGGTGGACGGCGCCTTGGTTTTGACGTCGGCGTGTTTCTTGAGGATGCCGAGCATGGTCACCCAATCTTCCTCCGCCGTCCAGCCGATAGGCTTTCCCGCGGTGTGCGGCGCGTGGAGTTGCTCTTCGAGGGTGATCTTCAGGCCCTGGCGGAGCAAATCGGCGCTGACGTCGGGGAACAGTTTCAGGCCGGCCTGAACCGAAGCCTCGGGGTCCTTCTCGGCGTCCTGCCAACCCTTCAGCGACGCGGCGACGAACTTGCCGACCATGTCCCCTTTGTTCTTGATCGTGTCATGGGTGGCGATCAGGCCGGTGCCGTGGACGATAACGCCATAGTCGGAGAGGGGCTTGTACATGACGTTAGGCTTGACGGCCCGCACGCGAATGAAGTCCCCGTGGCAAAGCCGGTGAGGAAACCGTTGGGCGTCTTCAGGAGCAACGGCACGCGCGCATTGAAATCGACGATCTGCAGATCGAGGTCCTCGAGGGTCATGCCGACCGTGGCGAACACCGCCGGCAGGATGGTGAGCTCCGACGATCCGGGGCTTGTCACCAACGGCTTGCCGCGCATTTTCCTGAGGTCGCCATCGAAACCCGACTCGGGGTGGTAGATAAATCCCTGGGTCCCCGTCTGGGTATAGACGGAGATGAGCTTGACCGGGATTCCTTGGGCGGAAACGCCGCGCACCCTGGTCGAGGAATCGGCCAGTCCAAGGGTGTCGTTGCCGGCGGCCACCGTCTGGATCGTCGTCGCCGATCCCTGGCCCTGCTCGATCTTCACGTTGAGGCCCGCGGCCTTGTAGTAGCCCCGCTCCAGCGCCAAGGCGAAGGGCGTCACGTAGCCATTGAAGCGATAATCGGTGCGCAGGACCACATCGGTCATGCTCTGGGCGACGGCCGCCACGGGCACGGCGGTAAATGCGGCGGCCAGAACCAAGCCTTTCAGCGTTACGAAGCGCTTGCCTCTCATCTCGAATCCTCCCCTGTTGAACTGTCATACGCCGTCGGATCAGCGACGGATTTCCAACCGCCTGACAATGAGCGATCCCGTTTGATTAGCAAACGTGGTGTCACTGAAAAATCGTCGCGACGTCCCAATCATCGACTACTGTGGCACCGGGTGTCGTTTGGACAGACGACGGCGTAAAGCATCGGTTTGCCGTTGATCGATCCGGTGGTTGTCGAGGATCACGCCGTAGTGTTCCTGCGCGCCCTCGACGCTGACCTTGCCGGCCCGCACGTCGGCCAGCACCCGCGCCGGGTGCCGCTGGAGAGGGTCGCCGTAGCCGGCGCCGCCGGGGCTTTCCACCCGGATCGTCGTCCCCGGTTTCACCGAGAGCTCGGAGAACACGCTGGCCAGGCCACTCTCCCGTTCCTGCCCCGGGTTCAGCATGAAACATCCCGACCGGCCCGGGCCGCCGCGGAACAATCCCAGGGGCGGAAGTTTCTGCCGCATCCCCCGCCCCGACACCATGGCTTCGGTGCCCCACATCGCCACGTCGGTCCGCAGCGCGAGGCCGCCGCGCAAATTTCCCGCTCCCCCGGAATCCGGGATCAGTTCGCAGCGGTGGACGATGAGGGGGAACTCCTGCTCCGTGGATTCAGCCGGCGTGCTGCTGGCCGTGGTGGCATGAACGCGGACGGCGTCCTTGCCGTCGTGATCGAACAGGGCGCCCGAACCTCCGGCGTAGATTTCGTAATCGACGAAGTACTCTCCGCGGCGGCCGTCGACTCCACTGTAGATCACCCCCTGGCGCGGCCCGCACCCGGCCATGATGCGCTGGGGCACCGCCTTGGCCAAGGCCCCGTGCAAGAGGTCGCCGAGGACATTGGTGGTCGGCGAGCGGTCGCCCACCGCGGCCGGCGGTTGGCAGTTGAGCACGCTGCCCGGCGGCACCGTCACCTGGATGGCGCGGAAGTATCCGGCGTTTGGCGGCAGGGTGGGGTCGGCCACCACCTTCACCACATGATAGACGCTGGCCTGGGTAGCATTGAGGACGCAGTTGCGCGCCCCGGCTACCTGGGGATCGGTGCCGGCGAAATCGAACTCGATGCTGTCGCCGTCGATGCTCACCGTTACCTTGAGGCGGACATTCGTCTCCTGGATGCCGTCATGATCGAGGAAGATTTCATTCTCGTATCGTCCGTCCGGCATCTTGGCGATCTCGGCCCGGGTCCGCGCCTCCGAATAATCGAGCATGGCCTCGGTCGCGGCCAGGGCCAAGGGCGTGCCGAAGCGCGCGAACGTCTCCTCGACCCGGCGGACGCCAAGGGCGTTGGCGGCCAGTTGGGCCTTGATGTCGCCGGTGCGCTCGCGGGGCGTGCGCGAGTTGAGGAGAACGATGTCCAGCATGTCCTGGCGCAGCGCGCCCCGTTCCATGAGCCGGACCGGCGGGATACGCAGACCTTCCTGAAAGATGCTGGTGCAGTCGGCGCTCTCGCTGCCGGCCACCCGGCCGCCGACGTCGGAGTGATGGGCCAGGCTGGCGACGAATGCGACCAATCGGCCGTCGGCGAATACCGGGCTCATCACCGTGAGGTCGGGCAAGTGGGAGCCCCCGCCCACGTACGGGTCGTTGGTCAGGAACACATCGCCGGGCTTCAATTCCTGCAACGGAAATCGCCGGGACAGGTTCTCCACCATGCCCAGCATGGAACCGAAATGAATAGCCGAGGACGTGCCGAGGGACAGGGCATTGCCGCCGGCATCGAAGGTGGCGGTCGAGCAGTCCCGCCGTTCCTTGATGTTGGGCGAATAGGCGGTCTTCACCAGGGTCGCCAGCATCTCCTCGGCGGTCGCATGGAACCGGTGGGCGATGACCTCGGTGGTGAGAGGATCGAGCGCCTTCATGCCTGTCCCCCGCTCTGGCGCGTTCAGTAGACGGGAGTCAGCACCTCGGCGTAGTCCGGGTCCTTGCCGCGGGCGGCGCGGAAAAATACTTCCTGAAGCTGCCGGGTGATCGGACCCGGCCGCCCCTCGCCGACCGGCACGTGATCGACGGAGATCACCGGAGTGACTTCCTCGGCCGACCCGCAGATGAAGACTTCCTCGGCCACGTAAAGCTCGGTGCGGTCCACGTCCCGCTGCTGGGCCGGCCGGTTCCGGTGCTTGACGAACAGGTCGATCAAGGTGGCTCGCGTGATGCCCTCGAGGATCCCCGACGTCACCGATGGCGTGACCAATTCGCCGTCGCGGACCAGCATGACGTTGGCCCCCGGCGCCTCGGCGAGCTTGCCGTCGCGGGTCAGGATAAGCGCGTCGTCGTACCCGTTGACCTTTGCCTCGACGCCGGCAAGCCGGCTGTTCTGGTAGTTGGAACCGGCCTTGACCCGGGCCGGCATGGAATCGTCGTTGATGCGCCGCCAACTGCTGACGCCCACATTGATGCCGTTTTCCATGGCCGCGTCATGGGGGCGCGGACCGCCGGCTATCCAGGCCCCGAATTCGATATCCTCGGGAAGATATTTTTTGAGGTCCCCGGCACCGCCATCGCCGAAGTAGGTCACAAGGCGCATGTGCACGTCCTCGCGGAATTCGTTGGTCCGCGCCCAATCGAGCACCGCTTGGCGGTATTCGTCGAGGGTATAGGGGGGCGTGATTCGCATGGTCCGCATATTGTCGAACAAGCGCTTCAGATGCTGGTCCAGCTTCCATACGAACAGGTTGCCCGTGTCCTCGTTCCAATAGGCTCGCAAGCCCTCGTAAACATTGGCCCCCCGCATGGCCGTGGACGTGAACACGCTCACCTTGGCGTCTTCCGGCGCCACCATCTGGCCGTTCATCCACACCTGATAGTGCTTGTATTTCGTCGCCATTCCGTCCCCCTTCGGTTTCGACCCACCGATTTCCTTGAAGGGCCGCCCGCGCGCCCGACGTTTGTGCTACGTGAACGTCAGGATGAGGTGACCATCGGCGTCATTGTAGGCAGTCTGTCCGGGCAGAACCACGGTCGTCGAGTCCATCTGCTCGAATATCGCCGGCCCTTCCACCTGGGCGCCGCCGGGCAACCGGTCGCGGTCATAGACCGGGCAGTCGGCGAAACCCTCGAGCTCCGGAAAATACACCTGGCGCCGTAGCCGTAAGGCGGCCTCCAGATCTGCTCCCGTCCCGCCGGCTCCTGCCCCGCCGGCGACCGGCGGCGCCGTCACCTTGGCCAGGGCGGTGACTCGGAAGGTCACCAGTTGCACCGGCGCCTCCGGTGCGTAGCCGTAAACCCGCTCGTGCTCCGCCCGAAAATCCGCGACAAGCGCCGCAAGGTCGGACTCGTCGAAGTCCCCGTCCTGCACCGCCACCGTAAGTTCGTGGCTTTGGCCGACATAACGCATGTCGATAGCCCGGCGGTACGCCCGCAGGTCGGGCTCCACGCCCTCGCGCTCGAACCACCGCAGGGCTTCCCCCGCCACTTCCGCCAAGGCGCTGTTGATGCCGGCGCTGCCGGCATTTTCCAGGCTGGCGATGCGGGTCAGGCTGAAGTCCGAGCGCACGTCGGCGACCAGGAGCCCGAGGGCGCACAGAAGTCCCGGGCCGGGGGGCACCATGACCCGCGCCATGCCCAGCTCGCGGGCCAGCGCCGAAGCCAGCAGCGGCCCGGCGCCGCCGAAAGCCACCAGGGTGAAGCGCCGTGGGTCGAACCCTTGCTCCACCGAGATGACACGGATCGCCTGGACCAGGTTTTCATTGAGGATGGTGAGCACGCCCTGGGCCGCCTCCTCGACGCCCAATCCCATTGGGTTCGCCACCTTCTCTTCGATCGCCCGGCGCGCGAGATCGCCGCGAATTGGCATCCGCCCGCCCAGCAGGGCATCCGGGGGAAGACGCCCGAGGACGACGTTGGCGTCGGTTACCGTCGGTTCGGTGCCGCCCTGGTCGTAGCAGGCCGGGCCCGGGCTGGCGCCGGCGCTTTGCGGGCCCACATGGACGAAGCCGCCGCTGTCCACCCAGGCAATGCTGCCGCCGCCGGCGCCGACGGAGTGCACGTCGACCATGGGAAAGCGGATGGGATGTCCCTGAATTTCCCGCTCCTTGGCGATCAGCGGCTGGCCGCCTTCGATCAGGCAGACATCGGTGCTGGTGCCGCCCACGTCGAAGGTGATGATGTCGGAAAGCCCGGCCTTGGCCGCCAGAAAGCCGGCCCCGGTCACCCCCGCCGCCGGTCCAGAGGCCAAGCTGCGGACGGCCTTTGCGCCGGCTTCCCGGGGCGAGGCAACGCCGCCGTTGGATTGCAGGATCTTAGGCGCCACGATACCCATGGCCTGAGCACGATCTTCCAGCCGGTCGAGATAGCGGCTCATGACCGGACCCAGGGTCGCGTTCAGCACCGTGGTGGTGATCCGTTCGTACTCTCGGAATTCCGCCAGAATCTCGTGGGACGCGCAGGTGAAGGCCTCGGGAAAGCGCTCGCGCACCGCGGATGCCACCGCCGCCTCGTGGGCCGGGTTGTGGTAGCTGTGCAGGAAGCAGACCGCCACCGCCTCCACGCCTTCCTCACGGAAATCGGCCAGGATGCCGTCGAGGGCGTCCATGTCGAGGGGCACGTTGGGCGGCCCGAGGAGGTAAGTTCGTTCCCGCATTTCGCGACGCAGGTGGCGCGGCACCAGGGGCGTCGGCTTGGGCATGCGGATGTCGTAGTTGTGGGGTTGGCGCTGGCGGCGGATCTCCAGGATGTCGCGGAACCCCTCGGTGGTGATCAGACCGGTGCAGGCGGTCTTGCCGGTGATCAGGGCATTGGTGGCGACCGTGGTGCCATGGCCGAAGTAACGGACGTCCGCCGCCCCGGCCTTCGCCGTTGCCAGCAGTTCCGCGATCCCCTCGCCCATGGCGCGGGACGGATCGTCGGGCGTCGACGGGGTCTTGAAATAGAGGGTCACCCCGTCGGACAGGCGGACCAGGGCGAAGTCGGTAAAAGTGCCACCCACGTCGACCCCAAGGACGTAGCGCTCAGCCGTCATGGGTCGAGCTCCTGCGGGTCTCTCGCAGCGCGGTGGTCTTCATGGTGTCGACCTTTCGATTGGCGACGACGACCGCGTAGGCGCGCTCGGCATCGGCCGCGCTGACCTTGCCCGAAATCACGTCGGCCAGCACCCGATCCGGCTCCCGCTCCAGGGGATCGCCGTAGCCAGCCCCCGACGGGGTTTCGACCCTGATGGTGGTGCCAACGTCAACCGGGAGCTCGGAGAACGAGCCCGGCAGCCGCTCTTCGCTGTTCCCGTTCGGATGTAGGACGAATTTTCCGGTTTTTCCCAGACCGCCGCCGAACAGTCCCGGGGCGCCATACGTCTGGCGAAGGCCGCGCCCGGCGAGACGCCCTTTCTCCGCCCAGATGCTGATATCGCGGCGCGTGGAAAGGCCGCCCCGAAATCGCCCCGGCCCGCCGGAATCGGCAATCAGCTCGTAGCAGCTGACGGCCAGCGGGAACTCCTGCTCCACCGACTCCACGGGCAGGTTCGCCGCCCCTGAAACGTGCACCCGAACGGCGTCCTTGCCGTCCTGGGCGGCGAGCGCCCCGGCGGCGCCGGCGTAGGTCTCGTAGTCGACGAAGTATTCGCCTCGCCGCGGATCGACACCGCTGAAGATCAGGCCGTGGAGGGGGCCGCACCCCGCCATCACCCGTTCCGGCGCCGCCTTGGCCAGCGCCCCTAGCAGCACATCGCCGAGCACGTTGCCCGTCGCGCCGCGGTCGCCGACGGCGGCCGGCGGCCGGCAGTTCACCACCGTGCCCTCGGGCGCGGTGACCTCAATGGCGCGGAAGTATCCGGCATTGGGGGGCAAGGAGGGGTCGGTGACCGCCTTGACCGCGTAGTAGACGCCCGACAGGGTCGCCGCCAGGGGCATGTTCCGCGCCCCGGCGATCTGCGGGTCGCAGCCCGTGAAGTCGAAGTGAATGCGATCCTCCCGAATGGTGATCGCCACCTTAAGGCGGACGATGCGGTCCTCGACACCGTCGTTGTCGAGGATGTCTTCGTTCTCGTAGGTGCCGTCCGGCAGCTTGGCGATTTCGGCCCGGGTGCGCGCTTCCGCGTAGCCGAGCAGGGCCTCGATCCCGCCATGTACGGTTTCGGCGCCGAAGCGGGAGAAAGTCTCCTCGACCCGGCGCACGCCTGTGGCGTTGGTGGCGATCTGCGCCCGCACGTCGCCCTCGCGTTCCCGTGGCGTGCGCGAGTTGAGGAGCACGATTTCAAGCACGTCACGGCACAGCTCGCCCCCATCGAGCAGCTTGACGGGCGGAATGCGCAGCCCCTCCTGAAAAATGCTGGTGCAGTCGGCGCTTTCGCTGCCGGCCACCTTGCCGCCGATGTCGGAATGGTGGGCGATGTTGGCGACGAAGGCGACCACGCGGCCGTCGACGAAGACCGGACTGGTCAGGGTCAAGTCCGGCAAGTGCGAGCCGCCGCCCACGTAAGGGTCGTTGGTCAGGAAGCCGTCGCCCGGACGGAAGCTGTCGAGGGCATGGCGCCGGGTCAGGTTCTCCACCATCCCCAGCAGTGAGCTCAGGTGCAGCGGCGCGATGGCGGTAAGGGCTACCAGATTGCCGGCGGCGTCGAAGATGGCAACCGAGCAATCGCGGCGCTCCTTGATATTGGGCGAATAAGCGGTCTTGACCAGGGTCGCCATCATCTCGTCGGTGGCCGCCGCGAAGCGGTGGCCGATGACTTCGGTAGTGATCTGATCGGGGGATGATGCCATGGAATTTCCTTGATCGTCGCTGAGATACTACACGATTGCCGAAGTATGTCCGGCCCGAAACGAACGGCCATATTGCTCTTGATCTTATCACCGGGCGATCTGTTCAGGGCCTTGCCGATGTGACATATTCAATCCAAAGGGAAGCCGAGTCGTCGTCACGGAATCGCCTACAAGCTTGCCGCCGGGGAGGGACCAAAAATGGATGTGACACCACGTCTCGCGGCGTTCGCCGCCGATCTATCCTACGACACGCTGCCACCCGACGTGATCCAGCGAAGCCGCATGTTCTTGCTCGACGGCGCCGCGGTGATGGTGGGGGCGGCCGCCTACGCGCGGCAGAACAACGACCGCATGCTGGGCAATTACCTGAAGGCCGCGGCGCCGTCGGACGGTCCGTCGTCGGTCATCGGATACGGCCTTAAGACATCGCCCATGATGGCGGCTTTCGCCAACGGGGCGATGATGGAGGTCTTGGATTTTTCGGATTCGAACCTCGGCAACTTGACCCACAACGGCACCCCCGTGCTGCCCGCGGCCCTGGCGGTGGCGGAGCATGTGTCGGCGCCGTGGAGCGCGCTTTCGACCGCCATCGTCGCCGGCTACGAAATCCATACCCGGCTGCTGACCACCGTCCAGCCGGGCCACTGGTACCGCGGTTTTCAAAGCGCCGGTACCTTCGGCACCTCGGGCGCGGCCACCGCGGCGGGCCGGCTTCTGGGCCTCGATGCCCGTGGCCTCGAGTCGGCGCTGGGGCTTTCCGGCTTCATCATGCCGGTGTCCAACGGCGACAATGAATTCAAGGGCCACAGCGGCAAGCCCGTCCACGGCGGCCAGGGGGCCACCTGTGGGGTGTCCTCGGCCTTCCTCGCCCAGTCGGGCTATCACGCGGGACCGCTGGAGGGCGAACCGCCGCGCTATCACGCCGCCCTGCATATCCTCAGCGACGGCCCCAAGTTGGAGAACGCCGTGGAGGGCTTCGGCGAGAAGTGGCACAGCCGCGACGTCGACTTTAAGCCCTACCCCCTCGGCCACCTGATCGTCGGTCCGGTGGAGGCGGTCCTCGACCTGCTGGCCGAGGCGCCGATCGATGCGGACCAGGTGGCCGGCGTCGACATCACCACGTACAAGGCCGCCGTCCACGGTTGCGGCAAGAAATATTCGACCCCCGAAAGCAACTACGTGGACTGCCATTTTTCCATCCCGTTCTGCGTCGCCGCGACGTTGATCGAGAAGGAGATGACACCCAAGCAACTGCGCAATGACTTCATCTCTGGTGCCAAGGTGCACGAGCTGGCGTCCCGGGTGGTGGTCGAGGAAGACCCGGAAATGAGCGCCCGGTTCCCGGCCGAATGGCCGCTGGAGCTGATCCTTCGCATGCGCGACGGCACCACCCGGACGCGCCGCATCGACAAGGTCAAGTGGTCCAATCAGCGGCCGCCCACTTGGGAGGAACTGGCGGAGAAGTTCCATGCCGAGGTGGACCCGGCGATCGGCGCCGCCAAGGCAAACCAGGCGGTGGACATCATCGCCGGCATCAAAGCCGACGACTCCATCGCGCCGCTGATGGACCTGTTGCGGGGCTAGCCCGGCGCCCGACTCCCCATATCGAAGCCCTGGTCCGACGCCATGGAAAACAATCCCCGCATCCCGTTCCAGCTTTCCTCGGAACGGCCCCGCCTCGATCCTCCCGACGGCAAGCCCCTGATCGTCCACATCGTGGTTAATCTGGAGATCTGGCCGTTCGGCGAGCCGATGCCGCGCTCGATCTTCCAGACCGCCCACGGCAAGCCCGAAGCCCTCGACATCCCCAACTTCAGTTGGGTGGAGTACGGCCTGCGCTGCGGCATGCCGCGCATCCTCCGGCTGCTCGGCGATCGCGGGCTGCCGGCCAGCAACTTCATGAACGCGGCCTTTCCCGACTTTTATCCAAGCTGCGCCGAGGCCGCCCTGAAGGCGGGCTGGGAGGTCAGCGGACACCAGATCGTCCAGCGGGCGCTGAGCTACGAGAAAGATCAGGAGGCGACCATCGCCGAGGTGGTGGAACGGCTCACCCGCTTCGCCGGCTATCCGCCCCGCGGTTGGCTGGGGCCCGGCTCCAGCGAGACCATGGAGACTCCGGACCTGCTCAGGAAACACGGTTTCGAATACATCTACGAATGGCAGTTCGACGACCTTCCCTGCTGGATGCGCACCGCCCACGGGCCAATGATCGCACTGCCCTACGCGCTGGAACTCAACGACGTGATCGCGTTTTCCATGCACAAGCAGACCGCGGACGAATGGTTCCAGCGGTTCACCTATGCCATCGAGACGTTCGAGGCGGAGCTGTCCGAGGGCCCGAGGGTGCTCACCATCGCCCTTCATCCCCACGTGGCGGCGGTGCCCATGCGGTTTCCCATCCTGACTCGCGCCGTCGATATGCTGCTGGCCCGCGATGACACCATCTTCATGACCGGCGGCCAGATCGCCGACTGGTTCAAGGACCAGGATCCCGAGGGCCGCAAAGCGGTGTCATAGGACGGAGGCGACCATGGCCTTGCCCCCCGACCGGGTCGACTACAGCCCGATCATAGATCGCCCCCCCATCACCTGGCCGGGCGGCGCCCGGGTGGCGTTCTGGGTCTCTCCCAACGTCGAGCACTACCAGTATCTGCCCACCTTCGACGGCAAGCGGGACCCTTACCCCCGCTCCCCCTATCCCGACGTGCAGCAGTATTCCTATTACGACTACGGCAACCGGGTCGGTTTCTGGCGCATGCTGGAGGCGCTGGATGCGCACGCCATCCGCTGTACGGTTTCCCTAAACCTTGCCGTGCTCGATCATTTCTCCGAAGTCAAACAGGCCATGGTTGACCGGGACTGGGCCTTCATGAGTCACGGCAACTATAACACCGATTTCATCACCACCCTCGACGAAGACCAGGAGCGGAGTTTCATCCAGGGCAACATCGACAGCTTGAAGCGCCACACGGGCCAACAATTGAAGGGGTTCTTCGGCCCGTCCTTTTCGGGCACCGAACGGACGCCGGACCTGCTGGCGGAGGCCGGAATCCTCTATCACTGCGACTGGGTCCACGACGACCAGCCGGTACCGCTGAAGGTGCGGACGGGGCGGCTCATCTCGGTTCCCTATTCCATCGAGATCAATGACGGGATCGTGCTTCGCACCTACTGCGACGGCGAGTACTTCGCCCGCATCTGCAAGGCCCAGTTCGACACGCTCTACCGGGAAGGGGCCGACAGCGGCCGGGTCATGTGCATCGCGCTGCACCCTTTTCTGATCGGCCAGCCGCACCGGGTGGATCACCTGGACGACGTCCTTCGCTATATCCTGTCCCACGACGGCGTCTGGCAGACCACCGCCGACGACATCGCCGAGTACTACCTGGAACATTGTTACGCCGCCGCCGTGGCCCACACCGCCCGGCTGAACGCCTGAACGGAGCCGGTGCCCATGTCCCAAGCGCCCCAATACGGCATGGACCACGATCACTACGACTGGTCGCCGGTGGTGAATCGCCGGAAGTTGCGCTGGCCCGGGGGCGCCCGAGTGGCGATGGCGGCGATGGTCGTCCTCGATCACCTGGATTTTTTGCCCCCCGACGGCAGCGTTCAGCCGCCGGGGCTCTACCATCGGCCGCTACCGGAATACTGGGCTTTCACCCATCGCCAGTATGGCCTGCGGGTCGGCGTGTTTCGAGTCCTCGAGGCACTGACCCGGCACGGCATCACGCCGACCGTCGCCATGGACGCGATGACCGCCGAAAATTGTCCTTACCTCGTGCGCCATTGCCTCGCCCAGGGATACGAGATCATCGGCCACGGGATGGCGGTAAGCCGCATGATTACCAGCCGCATGACGGAGGCGGAGGAACGGCGCTACATCCAGGAATCCCTCGATCCCCTGGTCCGCGCGACCGGCACGCCGCCGCGGGGCTGGTTGGGGCCCGAATTTGGGGAATCGGCGCGCACGCCGCGGCTTCTGGCCGAAGCCGGTATCCGCTACGTCTGCGACTGGGCCAACGACGAGCAGCCCTATCCCATCAAGACGCCGGCGGGCGACCTCACGGCCCTTCCCCAGATCCTCGATCTCGACGACGTGTTCGCCCTCCGGGACCGGCGCTTTCCCGTCGACGGCTATGCCCGCACGGTCAAGCAGGCCTTCGACCGCATCTATCGGGACGGGGCGAAAAGCGGGCGTCTCCTGGTGCTGCCCATCCATCCGTACCTGATGGGCCAGCCGTTCCGCATCGGCTTCCTCGACGACATTCTGCGCCATGTCCGACGCCGCAAGGGGGTGTGGTCGGCGTCCGGGAGCGAGATCATCGATCACTACCGCCAGGAGGCGACAGCATGACCATTCCGCCCAAATTCATTCGCCAGCAGGGGGAACTGCTGCAGGGCTATGTCCACGGCGCGAAGCGGGCCAAGGAACTCAGCCTTGAGGTGGAGCGGCTGAACCGGATCGTCGCCGAACTGGGGGCGGGGATCGCCTTCGAGGACGAGCCGAGCCGCTATCTCGCCGTCGTCGCCAAGAGCAAGAAGGCCCCCGGGGGAGCCAAGAAATGAGCGACGCCCTGGCCGAACTCAGCCTGACCGAGGTCGCCAGCCTGCTGCGCGGGAAAAGGGTCTCCTCGGTCGAGGTGACGCGGGCTTGCCTGGAGCGCATCGAGCGCTGGCAGCCGAAGATCAACTGCTTCATCGCCGTCGACGCCGAAGATGCGCTCAAGAAAGCGCGAAAGCTGGACCGGGAGATCGTCAAGCGCGGCCCCCGGGGACCGCTCCACGGGGTGCCCCTGTCCCAGAAGGACGTCTTCTACCGCAAGGGGAAGATATGCTCCGCCGGTTCGGAAATCCGCCGTAACTGGGTGGCGCCCTATTCCGCTACGGTGATGGAGCGGCTGCGGGCCGCTGGCGCGGTTTGTATCGGGCGACTGAACTCGTGCGAGTTCGCCGGCGATCCCACCGGCCATAACAAATTCTACGGCGCCGCCCGCAACCCGTGGAACCCGGCCCACATGAGCGGCGGCTCGTCCAGCGGTTCCGGCGCCGCAGTCGTGGCGCGCCTGGTCTATGGCGCGCTCGGCACCTGCACGGGCGGGTCCGTGCGCCTGCCGGCGGCCGCCACCGGGGTTCTCGGCCTGACGCCCACCTATGGCCGGGTCAGCCGCTATGGCGTGGTGCCCCGGGCATGGTCCCTGGATCACGTCGGCCCGTTGACCCGAACGGCGCTGGATTGCGCCCGCATGACCCGCGTCATCGCCGGCCACGATATCAACGACGGCAGCAGCCGTAGCGAACCGGTCCCCAACTTCGAATCGGCGGTCAAGCGCGGCATCAAGGGCCTCAAGATCGGGGTGCCAACCGATCACTACTACGACAACGTCACCGAGGACGTGGGAAAGGCATTGAGCGAGACCCTTTGCGCGCTGCGCTCGCTGGGCGCCAAGATCGTCCGGGTAAAGGTTCCCGATCCGGCGCCCTACTACATGCTCAACGACCTGATCACCAAGTGCGAAGGCGCGGTCATCCACGGCCGCTGGTTGCGGGAACGGCCAGAGGATTTCTCCGAGTATTTCCGCGCCCGCATTGAGGGCGGCCTGCATATCCCAGCCGCGCGTTATATCGAGGCACTGACCCTACGGGGTCCTTCGCTTGCCCGGTTCCTGGATGAGGTGATGGGCAAGGTCGATGTCCTGCATTGCCCGATGATTCCCTATCCGGTCCCGACCCTCGCCGAAATGGACCCCTCCAGCGCCAATCCCGAGGCATTGGCGAAGACCGGTGGCATTCCCAACCTGACCCGTATTTTCAACTACCTCGGCGTGCCGTCCCTCAGCGTCCCCTGCGGGTTCTCCGACAACGGCCTGCCCGTGGCCTTCCAGGTGGTGGCCCCGCCCCTCGACGAAGCCTCCCTGTTCGCCGTCGCCCACGCCTATCAGGGTGTCACCGACTGGCACCGCCGGGTGCCACCGCGGTGAACACGCGAAGGAAGTTGCCGCTGGTGATGGCGGCGATCTCGTCATCGGCGAAGCCCGCCTTCCGCAGGCGGCCGGGAACCTCGGCGAAGGGCTTGAAATCGGGGTAGACCGGGGCCGCGGCGGGCGGCCAGGTGGCGGTTCCCATGTCGGTGCCGATGGCCACATGATCGATCCCGACGGCGTCCACCATGCGTTCGATGTTGTCCATGTGGCCAGCCATGCCGTGGCCGAGAAAGGCGGCGCTCTGGACGCCGACCACGCCGCCGGTCGCGGCCACCAGCCGGGCGTGGTCGGCGGAAACGAAGCGCGGGTGGGGCGTCTCGCCCTGCAGGCGGACGTGGGACATGACGATGGGTACCGAGGAGGCCTCGGCGATGTCCCTGGTGGCGTCGAAAGAAGCATGGGTGACGTCGACCAGGATGCCGAGGCGGTTCATCTCGCGCACCAGCTCGCCACCGACGTCGGTCAGGCCGCCATGGCGGGGCGGGGAGGTCTGGATATCGCAGAACTCGTTGATGCGGTAATGGACGAGCTGCATGGACCGCAGGCCCCGGTCATGGTACTCGGCCAATCGCTCCGGACGACCTTCCAGATGGCAACCGCCCTCGATGGCGAGGATCACGCCCGGCCTGTCGCCGATGTCCCCGGGCCCCAGGATGCGGGTCAGCCCGTGGGCCGCGATCCAATGGTCGATCTGGTCGATCTGGGCCATGACATCGGCATGGCATTCGCCGGGCTCGGGCTCCCGGTTGTTGTAGAGCATGGCCCCCGGCATCCCTGGCTTTCCCTCGCCGCCCCACGTGGAGACGATGTAGTCGGCGATGGTGCTGAGCACGATGGCCTGCACCCCGCCCTCGGCCAGGGTCCCCAACAGCGCGCCGTCGCTTTCCTCGTCGATGAACAACACACCGGCGTGACTGTGCATGTCGATGCAGGGGAAGCGCGGTAGCGCGCCATCTTCCGCCATCGTTCCCATCCTCCCAAGGGCTACAGCAGCGCTGTCAGTTCCCGCACATCGGCGAGGTCCTCCAAACGGCCCGCCGTCTCGATAACCGCCTCGGCCCGGTCCTTGGGCATGCCCGCGAACTCGGCGCACAGGCGGTACTTTTCGGCCACTTCATCGTCGGTCATGGGGTTGGCCTTGCTGCCCTTGCCATAATCGATCCGCCCACCAATGGTGCGACCGTCCGTCATCTCGATCTCGACGAACGAGGTGACCAGCGTGAAGTTGCCCTGCCGCGCCTCGTCCTCGGAATAGGGCGTGTACTCGATGCGCTCGATCAGATCCTGCACCTCGGGCCGGGCGACGAAGTCGCTATCGATGTGCTTGAGCCCCAGATTCCGTTCCAGGAGCAGGGTGGCGAGGCAGAACTCGAGGCTGAACTTGGCCTCCAACGCGATCTTGGGGCGGTGGTGGAACAGGGTCTGGTGGGTGCCGTTCCCCGTTCGCACGCGTACCCGGGCGACCGCGTCCGGTTGCACGTCGTGTTCCCGGATCAGGGCCAGCATCTGGGTCATGGCGGGATGGCCGAGGCTGCCGGTGGGAAACGGTTTCAGCCAGATACCGCGGTCGACAAAGCACCAGGGGTTGCCCAGGCCGAGGATGGGCTCTTCCTGGTAGCCGCCACCCTCGAGCTGAAAGTATCCGCCGGTGTCTTCCAACACCGTTTCCGCGGCGGTGAACCCTCGGGTGGCCAGGTCGGCGGCGACCACCCCGCATTCGGCGGCGCGCCCGGCGTGCCAGGACTTGGCCATGGTGCCCAGTTGAACGGTCAGCCCGCTCGTTTGGTCGCAGGCCAGGCCCAACACCCGGCGGACCATGGCCGTGTCCAGGCGTCGCAGGTTGGCGACCCCGGTCGCCGCGCCGACCAGGGCGCACGTGCCGGTGGTGTGAAGCCCGTTATCAACGTCCACCGCGTCGGTGGCGTCGAAAACCTTGCAGGCGACCTCGATGCCGACCAGGCACGCGGCGATCGCGTCGCTTCCCGAGCGGCCATCCTCCTCAGCCGCCGCCAGCACGGCGGCCAGGGCCGGCCCCGTGGGATGGACGCCCATGCGGCCACGGTATCGGGACCGCGGACCGTTGGGGACCGACTGCCAGGTATCGTCGAAGTCGTCGACGTGCATGGCGGTGCCGTTGGCCAGTGCCGCGAAGCGGGGCGGCAGCCGCAGGTCCGTGCCGATGACGGTCGCATTGCCGTCGACGCAACCGAGATCTTCCAGGTAGCGCCGCATCACCTGGCTGGCCGGGGCCACGGAGCCGGAAATCCCCGTGGCCAAGCAGTCCAGGATGGACTTCTTGCCGAGCGCGATCACCTCGGGCGCCAGGTCAGCGAACCGGGTCGAGGCCGTGAAGTCCGCCACCATGGCGGTGAGCGCCGTCGGTTCCGTCTTTTGGTTCCGTTGGGTCATGGCGGGCTCCGATTCAGGCGTCGGCGGCGAAGCAGGCGGTCAGCGTCCGCACGTCCTCGATGGCCTCCAGCCGGCCGGCGTGATCGATGGCGGACTCGGTTTCAGCCGCGGGCCAACCGGCGAAGGCGGCGCAGGCGCGGAACTTTTCCGCCACCTCGTCATCGCTCATGGGATTGGCCAGGCTGCCCTTGCCGTAGTCGATGCGCCCGCCAAGGGTGCGGCCGTCCTTCAAATCCACCTCGACAACGGAGGTGACCAGGGTGTGGTTGTCGGCTTTTGCCTCGCCCTCGGGGAAGGGCTGGTAGTCGACCAGCCCGATGGCCGCCTGCACCTCCGGCCGGCCAACGAAGGCGTCGGTGAAGTGATCGACGATCACACGGCGCTCGACCAGCATGGTGGCGAGACCGAACTCCAGGCTGAACTTGGCCTCCAGTTCCCGCTTCGGGGCGTGATGGAAGAGCACGCTGTAGATGCTAGGGCTGGTCCGCGCCCGGATCCGCGCCACCTGCGCCGGCTGGATGTCGTGTTCGGTCACCACTTCCAGCATCTTGGTCAGGGCCGGATGGCCGAGGCTTCCGGTCGGCCATGGCTTCAGCCAGATGCCCCGGTCGAGGAAGCACCAGGGGTTGCCCAGAAGGCCGCGGATGCGGGCGTCGTCATGGCCGCCTCCGGCGGCTTGAAAATAGCCCCAGCGGGTCTCCAGGATCACCGGCGAGGCGGTGAACCCCATGGCCGCCAGATCGACCGACGTGACCGCGCACTCGGCCGCCAGACCGGCGTGGAAGGGCTTGGCCATGGTGCCGAGCTGGGCGAGCATGGTGCCGGTCTGGCTGGCGGCGAGGCTCAGCGCCCGGCGGGTCTCTTCGGCGGTGAGGCCCTGCAAGTTGGCTGCGGCGGCGGCCGCTCCCAACATGGCGCTGGTGCCGGTCGAGTGGAAACCGTCCGTAGTGTGGCGGGGATGGGCGGCGTCGAACAACCGGCAGCATACGTCGATGCCCACCGCAGTGGCCGCGAGAACGTCCTTGCCCGAACGCCCCGCCGGTTCTGCCAAAGCCAGGGCGGCGGCCAGGGCCGGCGCGGTGGCGTGGACGCCCTGGTCCCGGTCCGGAGACGCCTGCCAGGTATCGTCGAAGTCCTCGGCATGGGTCGCTGTGCCGTTGGCCAGCGCCGCGAAGCGGGGTGGCAGGCGCCGAGACGTCCCGATCACCGTGGACTCGCCGCCGGCGAGCCCGAGTCCGGCCAGGTAGCGTCCCAATATCCGGCTACACTCGGCCACCGATCCGGAAAGACCGACGGCCAGGGTGTCGAGGATCGATTTCTTGCACAGATCGACCACCGCCGCTGGCAAGTCGTCATAGCCGGTGGTGGTGATAAACTCCGCCACGTGAGCGGTCAGGGACTCGCGGTCCTGGTTAAACGGTTCGAGGCTCATCGGGCCGCTCCTTTCCCGTCAGGGCGATGGCGCCAGACTTCCCATGATCCAGGCGGCGTGGGCTGCCAGGCGGTCGTCGCCGGCCTCGAACCCCATGAGCTGAAGACCGACCGGCAGCCCGTCCACCGTCATCAGCGGCAGGCTGAAGCATGGAAATCCCAGCCAGGACCCGTAGTTGAGGAAGGTTCGCGAACCGGTATTGTCGAGACCGACGGGCGCCGGCCCCGACGACGCCAGGGTGATGAAGCCGTCGGCCGGCGTGGCGAAGCTTCGGACACGGGCCTGCATGCGCCGGCGCTCTTCCAGCGCGTTCCTGTAGTCGGCCGCCGTGATTCCCTGGGCGTGATGTGCGCGCCCGCGCAGGAATTCGCTGACCATATCGCCGTGCCGGTCGACGTATTCCTCGAACGGCCAGCGCATCTCATAGGCCATCACGTCGGTGCGGCCGTCGACTCCCGCATCCATCGCCGTCTCCAGGTCGGCGATCCGGGGATCGTCGTCGCGGCTTGTCACCAGGACGCCGGCGCCGCGCAACCGTCCGACCAGCGCCTCGAATGCGGCGATGGTGTCTGCGTCCAGTTCGGCCCAGCCGGCGGTATAGAGACGGATCAGACGGGACGGCGCGGTGGGCGCCGGGGTTGCGTGGCCGGATCCGGGCAGGCGGCGCGTGCCCGGCGTGTCCGCCTTTTCGGCAATCTGGCGGGCAACGTTCCAGACATCGTCCAGATGTGAGCCCAGGACGCCCAGGTGGTCGTGGGTGGGGCCGGTCGTATGGACGCCGGCCATGGAGAGCACCCCGACGGTGGGCTTGTAACCGACGACACCGCAATAGGAGGCCGGGCGAATGGTCGACCCGCCGGCCTGGGAGCCGAGCGCGACCGGCACCATGCCGGCGGCCACGGCGGCCGCCGAGCCGCTGGACGAGCCGCCGGGAGTGCGGGACCCATCGAAAGGATTGACGGTGGGGCCGGAGCGGCCGGCGGCGAACTCGGTGGTCACCGTCTTGCCGAGGAGGACGGCGCCCCCTTGACGCAAGGCGCGCACGCTGGCCGCGTCCCGCATGGACCGCCAGCCCTTGAAGATGGGGCTGCCCATTTGGGTCGGCATGTCGGCGGTCTCGATGACGTCCTTGACGCCGAACGGGCAGCCGTCGACGGGCGACGCCGGCCGCCCCTGTCCATAGCGGGCCGAGGACTCGTCCGCCTGGGCGCGGGCGCCTTCGATGTCAAGGGTAACGAAAGCCTTGACCTCGGGCTCGCGCGCCTCGATCGCCTCGACGCAACGTTCGAGAAAGGCCCGCGGCGTGTCGCTACCGTCCAGGAAAGCGGGCACCGAGTCGGTGAAGCGGATCAAATCGGTGTGCCCCTAGTCCACCAACACCGACGGCAGCCAGAGGGCGAGTTCGGGCACGTAGGTGACCAACTGCAGGACCAGGAAGATGCCGAGAATGAACCACTTGTTGTAGACCATGATTTCGCCGAGGCGACAGCCGCTGACCGCGGCGGCGGCGAACAGCACCGAGGCCACCGGCGGCGTCTGCTGGCCGATGGAGAAGTTGAGCGCCATGACGATGCCGAAGTGGATGGGGTCGTAGCCGAGCTGGGTCACCAGGGGCAGGGCCAGGGGCACCACCAGGATCAGCCCCGCCACCCCGTGCAGAAACATGCCGAGCAGGATCAGCATGATGTTGATCAGAAACATCAGCACGTAGCGGTTGTCCGAGATCGCCATCACCTGCTCGGCGATCTGCTGGGGAATGCCCTCGTTGGTCAGGTACCAGCCGAGCACCGCCGAGGTGGACACCATCAGCAGCACGATGCTGGTCCGCTTGGCCGCCACCAGGACGATGGCGGGCACGTCAAAGAGGGTGATCCGCCGGGTAATGAAAAGCCCGATCAGCAGCGCCGCGGCCACCGCCACCGCCGCCGCCTCGGTCGGCGTGAACACCCCACCCAGGATGCCGCCGAGGATGATAACCGGCAGGGAAAGCGCCCATTTCGCCTTCCAAAATGCCCGCAGCATGCGCAGGAACTGAAAGCGGCTGTCGGCCGGCCAGCCGTTGCGAAGCGCGAAAAAGTAGGTAAAGATCATCAGGCAGGCACCCATGGTGATGCCTGGGATAAGGCCGGCAACAAACAGCTTGATCACCGATTCCTCGGCCAGCGCGCCATAGATGATCAACGGAATGCTGGGCGGAATGATGATGGCGATGGAGGCCGACGCCGAGGTGATGGCCGCCGCGAAGGGCCGGGGATAGCCCCGCTTTTCCATCTGCGGGATCAGGATGGTGCCGAGGGACGCCACGTCGGCCACCGCCGAGCCGGAAATCTCGGCGAAGACCATGGAGGCGCCGATATTGGCCATCCCCAGCCCGCCCCGGACCCACCCCACAAGGGCGCTTACGAACTCTATCAGGTCCTCGGCAATGCCCGCCCGGTTCATGATCTCACCGGCGATCATGAACATGGGCATGGCCAGGAAGACGAAGTTGGAAAGCCCAGAAAACATCTGGGAAGCGACGATGTTGTAGGGCACGATTCCGGTCGCCAGGAAGCCGATGGCGGTCACGCCCAAGGCCACAGCCACCGGCACGCCAAGGACGATCAGGGTAATGAGGACGGCGAGTGTCGGGATCATTCGAGCGACCCCTCACGCGTCGGCAGTTCCCCGCTCCGCAGTATCCTTACGACGTTGTTGAGACAGACCAGGAGGACCGCCAGGGATCCTACTGGCAGCACCCAAGTGAACCAGGCCCGGGCAAAAGGCATGCTGGAAAGCTCCGAGCCCATCTCGATGATGGTGTTGAAGATGCCGTAGTAACCGGCAATGCCGAACAGCGTCGCCGTGCTGGCGTTGATGAAAATACCAAGCGCGATGCGCAACAGTCGCGGCGCCTTGTCGACGATCAGGGTGACGGCGATGTGAAAGTGCTGGTGAAAGCCGATGGGGGCGATGGCCAACATCAGCCACACCAGAAGAAGCCCCGAGCTCTCGTCCACCCAGGTCAAGCTGTTGTTGAGTACGTAGCGGAAAAAGACGCCGGCGATCATGGCGAACATCAGCCAGATGCCGATGACAATCGTTATGACCTCGCAGGCGCGGATCAAGCGCGCGACCGAACAGTCGAGCAGGCGCTCGAAGGCGGTCATGGTGGAAGCGTCACCGATGATGTCAACGAAACGGCGGGGCGGGTTTGGAACCCGCCCCTACCAGCGGCGATGCCACGCTTTGCGTGACGTTCCTACATCGCCGCCGCCATCACCTTGGCCCACAGGGCCTTGCCGACCTTCTTTTCGATTTCAGCGTAGAGCGGCTTCGAGGCTTCCCTGAAGGCGTCGGCGTCGATGTCGTTGAACTTGGAGTGCTTCTCCATGCCGGCGCGCAGCGAGGACTCGTTGGCGGCACTGTTCTTGTGCGAGAAATCCATCGCTACCTTGCTGCCCTCCATGATCGCCTTCTGCACATCGGCCGGGAACTTGTCCCAGTGCAACTTGCTGAACATGATCACGGTCGGCGTGAAGACGTGATTGGTCAGGGAGATGTACTTCTGCACTTCGTAGAACTTGCCGCTGTTAATGGACGACAACGGGTTTTCCTGGCCGTCGATCACGCCCTGGCGCAGAGCCACGTAAACTTCGGCGAAGGACATCGGCGACGGGTTGGCGCCGAAGTGCTTGAAGATGGTGATGCGGAACGGGTTGTCGGGCGTGCGCAGCTTGACTCCATTGAGGTCCGACGGTTTGACGATGGGGCGCACGTTGTTGCTGATCTGGCGAAAGCCGAGCTCGCCGATGCCGGTGATGACGATACCCTTTTTCAGCCCCGCCGCCTTGATGTCGCCCTCGACCGCGGCAATGATCCGCTTCACCTGGTCGCGGCTGCTGAACATGAACGGCGCGTCGAACAGGGTGTATTCGGGAATGATGGAAGCGGGCGAGGAGGCTTGCAGGCTCATCATGTGGGTGCCCGACTGCAGACCGGAGAGAACCACGGGGTCCTTGCCGAGCTGGGCGCCGAGGAAGACCTCGTAGTTCACCTTGCCCGGAACGCGCTTTTCCGTCTCCGCCTTGAGGACGTCGATCACCTTGATCCAGGCGTGCTTGGTGGAAACGGTGGTCGCGACCTTGATGTTGACGTCGGCGGCATTCGACACTGCTGGAACGAACACCAGCGCGACAAGTGCGATACCGCTTAACAAGTGGAAAAACCGCTTCATGTCAAATCTCCCTGCATAGAGTTCCCAGATACATCTTCCCGTCATCACACGAGTCCTTAACTTGGTGACGTTTCGTCTGTGACGGGTCTCCCTTCCGCACGTCATTCCATGCGTTGCAGGCGAACAGCGCGTCTTTTTTTCTTCACTTGGCCAGAGCGCGGACCGCCTGTCACGTGAACGCTACCACCCGATCCGGGCGCTTACAAGAACCATTGTCCGTCCATGGCCCCCCTCCACGGGGGACGCCCGCCGCCGCCACCGACCGCCCGCACGCCTACCAGGAGATGAGATCGCGCGGGTATTCGTTGAGGATTTCGTAGCCCGTATCCGTCACCGCGACCATGTCGCCGATCATCGCCCCGGCGACTCCCGGCACGAAGACGTTGGGATGGATTTCCATCAGCATTCCGGGCTTGAGCTCGATGAAGTTAGGACTTCCCTGCGGCCTGCTTCCAGCTTCCCAGGGGTGGGGAAACGCCAGGCTGACAAACGGGTCCTCGTAGGAGAAACCAAGGCCGTGGCCGGCGCGGGAGCGGGCCACCTCGTCTTCCTTGTAGTATTTGTGGAGTGCCCGATCCATGGCCGCGTTGACCTCGTAGAGATCCTCGCCCGGCTTGAGATGGTCGAGGGCCGCTTGGTGCATTTCGCGGGTAATGTCATAGATCTTGCGGTGATCGTCGGTGGGCTTACCGACCGTGCCGGTGCGGATGGCATGGCCCCAGTGGCCGTCGTAGGTGAGATAGATCCCCGGTATGACCTGGTCCCCTTCAATCGGCGCGCGAACGCATTCCTCCTTGTAGAAACGGGGATAGTCCGCCCGCGGCGCGACCGACAGCCAGGTGATGCAGTACTCGCACCCTTCGTGCCGCGCCGTATGCTCCATGGCGGCCTGCAGCTGGTAGCCTTTCTTGCCGGTCCGCACTTCTCGTGCGGTGGTCTGGAATATGGCATCGCAAACCTCCGCGGCGCGGCGATGGAAGGACATTTGCAAGTCGTCCTTTTCGATCCGCCGCTTGTCCAGGTGGGGCGCGAAGTCCACCCATTCGGCACCGGACAGTCCTTCCTGCATGGACTTCCAGACGGGCGCCGGCGTTTCGTTGAAGCCGACGTAGCCGATGCGCTTGGGCGCGAAGCTGGTCTCCGCGAAGAGGGAGACCAACGCGTCGCCGAACAGGGGCGGCTTGATGTTGCGAACGTCGCCGAACCACAGGGTCCCCTTAGTCTGCAGTTGCATGAGAAAAGGCATGATGCCGGAAAACAAGCTCGGCGCCCGGCCGGGGATGAGGATCAGCATGGTCGGCGTATTGTGGCCGTCGAAATTGCACAGATAGCGCATATAGCCATGCATGCGGCTCATGGACCCCAGGGCGCTGCCGTTGGCGTAGACAAGGACCGCGTCCAGCTTCTCCGTCTTGATGTCTTCTTCCACATCCCGGACCCGGGCCTGAAGGGTCGTATTGTCAATTCTGAGCATAATTGTTCTCCTTTCCACGATGATTGGCGACGATCCAGAGCATTAGAAATCCACGAGTAGAGACGGCAGCCAGAGGGACAGCCCCGGCGCATAGGTTACCAGTTGCAAAACCAGGAACATGCAGAGAATGAACCACTTGTTGTAGACCATGATCTCGCCGATGCGCGAGCCGCTGATCGCCGAGGCTGTCAACAGCAGCGACGCAACCGGCGGCGTCTGCTGGCCGATGGCCATGTTGAGGGCGAGGATGATGCCGAAGTGGATGGGGTCGTAACCCAACTGGCTGACCATCGGCAGCGCCAGGGGCACGATGAGGACGATCCCCGCCGCGCCATGGAGGAAGGTCCCGAGAAGGATCAGCACCAGGTTGAGGCAGAACATCACCACGTAGCGATTGTCGGAAATGGCCATGATCTGGCGGGCGATGGCTTGCGGGATCCCCTCGTTGGTCAGGTACCAACCGAAGATGGCCGAGGTGGCGATCATCAAGAGGACAATACTGGTCCGCTTGGCGGCGGTGAGGAAAATGGAGGGAACGTCGTAAACGGTGATCCGCCGGGTGACGAAGAAGCCGATGAAAAACGCCACGGCGACCGCCACCGCGGCGGCCTCGGTCGGCGTGAAGATGCCACCGAAGATACCGCCAAGAATGATCACCGGCAGGGTGAGCCCCCACGCCGCTCGCTTGAGGGCCCGCAACAGGCGCCGGAGGTGGAAGCGGGCCTCCGCCGCCCAGCCATGGCGCAAGGCGAAGCCATAGGTGAACACCATGAGGCTCAGACCCAGGATCACGCCCGGGACAAGACCGGCGATGAAGAGCTTGATCACCGACTGCCCGGCGATGGCGCCGTAGAGGATGAGCGGGATACTCGGCGGGATGATGATCGCGATCGACGCCGAGGAAGACGTGATCGCCGCCGCGAATGCCCGCGGATAGCCCCGTTTCTCCATCTGCGGGATGAGAATGGACCCGAGGGATGCCACGTCGGCGACCGAGGAGCCGGAAATCTCCGCGAAGACCAGGGACGCGGCGATATTGCAGTGTGCAAGGCCGCCGCGGATGCCACCGACGATGCTTGCCGCCAACTCGATCAGGTCCTCGGCAATGCCGGCCCGGTTCATCACTTCGCCGGCGACCATGAACAGCGGCAAGGCCAGCAGGATGAATTTCTCCAGGCCCGCGAACATGAGCACCGGAATGACGTTGTAGGGCACGCTGACGGCGCTGGTGCCGATGAAGGCAAGCGCCGTCAGGCCCAGGGCCACGGCGATCGGCATGCCGAGAACGATCAGGCCGATAAGCGTCGACAGGACCGGGATCATTCGATGAGCATTCCCGTCGAAGGCGGCAGGTCGCCACGACGCACGATGACCACCAGATTGTTGATGCAGACCAGCAGAATTACCGCCGAGGAGAGCGGCAGAATCCACGTTACCCAGCCGCGCATGATAGGGATGCTGTAGAGTTGGGAGCCGAACTCGATGATGGTGGAGAGGACCCCGAAATAACCGGCGAAGGAGAAGAAAAGGATCGTACCGAGGTTGATCAACAGACCGATGCCGACCCTGATCGGTCGCGGCGACATGTCGGCGAGGAGGCCCATGGAGATATGAAAGCCCTGGTGAAAGCCGATGGGCGCCACCGCCAGCATCAGCCAGACCAGAAGCAGCGACGAACTCTCGTCCACCCAGGACAGGCTATAATTCACCACGTAGCGCAGGAATACGCCCACCACGAGGATCACCGCCAGCCAGATGCCGATAACGGTGGTCAGGATCTCGCAGCCGCGAATCAACCGGGCAACCAGCCGGTCAAGTCCTCGCTCAATCCTGGTCACCTATAAGAACTCCGCATGAAACCTACCCCTTGGCACATTGAGGGAAGGCTATCCTGACGACGGCCTCCACCTTCCCGTCACCCCCGCCTGCGAGCCTGTGAAGGAATCCGCCTTTGCCGTTGAATGTATGTGGCGGCGTTTGTGGGTTCTGCGTTGCCATCGCTTTCGCGCCACGCGCCGCGGACGGCGGGCCCGGGGGCGGGGGCTCGATGGGGTCTGGGTGTTGTCTGGGCATTGTCTGGGTGTTCCGCGGCCGATCAGGGCGCGCATTGTGCCGCGGCGAGACGGAGGGTGTGGCCGCGGCGGATATTGTGGGCGATGGCGTGAAGCAGCACTTCGCATCGGACTTTGGCGATGCCGCGCAAGGCGAGCGTCCCGAGGCCGTGGTTCTTCAACTGTCCGTTGACGGTCTCGATAAGCCGGCGGCGCCCGTAGACGATCTTGCCCGCCGCCGAGGCCATGCGGGAACGCCAGTCCTTCAGGGCCGCCGGTTCGCGCCGGCGTTTCCAGGCCCGCTTGCGCCGGGTTTCGGGCTTGACGTCGAGCGTGTCCGCGGGCGGCGGCGCATAGACCATCGTGGGGCCCTCGGGATCGGCGGCCAGCGCCACGATCTCGTCGCGTGTCGCCAGATTGGTGTCGAGCAGCAGGCGGGCGGGACGGCGGTCGTAACGGCCTTCGATCTGCTCGATCATCGGTGTCGCCAGGCCGCTGTCATTGCGCCGGTCGGTGGGTTCGAGGCCGACGATGATCTGTTCTTGCGGCGCCACCGCCAGGATCAGGTTGTAGGCCGGGCGCACCGCGCCGTCGGCCATCTTCATCCGCCGCGCCTCGGGGTCGGTGGTCGAGGCCTTGGGCGGCTTCTTCGCCGCCTCCTGCTCCTTATGGGTTCGCGTCCGCTCCGCCTTCTCCGCCTCCAGCGCGACCAGCTTGTCGAGCGCCGCCTGGGCGCGCGCCGCCGTCTCGGCCGCGGCGCGCGCCTGCGCCGCCCGGCGTCGGCGCTCGTTCGCCCCGGGATCGGCCGCCACCTCCGTCTTCAGCCGCTCAACCCGCCTCTGGGCGCGGCGCTCGTAGGCGGCCAGCCCGTCCAGGTCGCAAAACGAACCGCGCCCCGCATTGGCCACCAGCTTGGTACCGTCCACCGCCACCTCGTCGAGATCGACAAGGCCCTCCGCCGCCAGCCCGGTCACGCTGGCGGTCAGGATGTCGTCGAGCAACCCGCCGTCCACGGTGCGGAAGTCGCTCAATCCGTGATAGTTCACCACCACCCCGCCGCGCAGCCAGCGATAGGCCGCGTGGTGGCGGCACAGACGCTCCAGCGCGCGCGCCGAGCCGACCCCCTCGATCGTCGCATACAGCCACAACGCCAACAGCACCCGGGGATCCGCCGTCGGCCGCCCCGCCGCATCATCGCGCGCCTTGATCCGATCGTAGAGCGGCGAAAGGTCGAGCCCCTCCACAAACGCCCAAACCACCCGCGCCAGATGACCCGCTTCAATCTGGCTGTCCAGGTCCACCATGTCCCAATACAACTGCTCGCGATCCGGACGGATAACCCGCGGTCCACAACTCATCGAAACCCTCCCCACAAGCCACAAAACAAGAGAATCACAAATCGCGCCTCGCCGGAATCCCCCAACAAGGAATTCTTTCACAGGCTCGAAGGCAGGAACCCATACTCTTCAACTCGTTGCTGGCTTCCCTGGACCCCGGCCTTAGCCGGGGTGACGATTTCTTCACAGGCTCCTCCGCGGGGGTGACGAAAGGAGCGTGACGGCTGCCGGCCGGGGAACCATTCAAGCGGATTCCGTAATGCAGCTCGCCTGTCTGGGCTCCAGCAGATCTGCCCGAACCACGATCCGCCTGCGCGTTTTCATCCAGGCGTCAGCGGCCACGGAAGCGATAACGCAGGGCACAGACGTTTCGTGGGGCTCGCCGCTTCGATCGCACCGCCGAGGGGAGCGCAACGACAGCCCCCCTCGGAAAGAATGCAGGGTACGACGGCCGCTCTACTTCATCGCCGCCTGCACCTTGGCCCAAATCTCCTTGCCCACCTTCTCCTCGATGGTGGCGTAAATGGGCTTGGCCATCTCCTTGAACGCGGGGGCATCGATGTCGTTGAATTTGAGCTTCGGGTTCTGGGCAACCATCTTCGAGCGCAGGGACTTGTCCTTTTCGGTCCCGGCCTTGAACGAATACTCGGTGGCAACCGCTGTCGCTTCACGGATCGCCTTCTGTACGTCGGCCGGCCATCGGTCCCAGTGAATCTTGCTGGCGCCGACGAAGGTGGGCGTGAAAACGTGGTTGGAGATGGAAATGAAGTTCTGCACCTCGTGCCACTTGAAGCCCCAGATCGACGCCAAGGGGTTCTCCTGGCCGTCGACGACGCCCTGACGCAGCGCGACGTAGAGCTCGTGGGCCGACATGGGGCTGGGGTTGGCGCCGAAGCGCTTGAAGGTGGCAATGCGCAGCGGATTGCCCGGGGTGCGCAGCTTGACGCCGTTGAGGTCCGCCGGCTTGACGATGGGGCGCACGTTGTTGCTGATCTGGCGGAAGCCGAGCTCGCCGATGCCGACGAGGACGATTCCTTTTTTCTCGATCGCCGCCGCCAGGTCTTTTTCGACCGCCTTGAGGACCTTCTTCACGTCGGCCCGGTTGCTGAACAGGAACGGCGCGTCGAAGATGCCGAACCCCGGCTCGATGTTCTGAAACCACGAGCCATTCATGGTCATGATATGGGTGCCTTGGCGCAGGCCCTTCATGGTCGTGCCGTCGCCGCCGAGCTGGCCGCCATCGAACAGTTGCCAGTCAACCTTGCCGGGGACCCGTTTCTCCACCTCCTCGGCCATAATCCTGGACATGTGCATAAACATGTGATCGCCGGATGCCGTGAAGGCCATCTTGACGGTGACGTCGGCGGCCTGGGTGAGGACCGGAATCAATAGGGCGCCGGCGGCCAGGGCCAGACGGCGTGAGATCGAAGCAATAGCCATGATTTTCCTTCCTTGGAGTTCGGCGACATCCGTCGATGCCGCCCCGAACTAACCGGTTACGGGTCCAAGGTTTGGTCCGGTTGCGGTTCTTATGCCTTGGACCTAACGAAGGCTAACATGGGCCAAAGACGGCGACAAGTTGAACCGGTCAAACCGGGACCACCAGGTCTCGCGGGCAGCCCTCGGTCCAGAATTCGACCCCGTCTTCCTTGACCAGGAAGGTGTCCTCGGTGTGGAAGCGGACACCCTCGTGATAGTAGCTGTACTCGAGGCAAACCACGGTGTCGGGCTCGAGCACCGTCTTGTTGACACGGTTCATGCGTGGCTGCTCGTGGGCGCCCAAGCCGATGCCGTGGCCGACGAACTCGCGCGGGAAGTTGTTCAAGTGCTGGCTGATCTCGCTGTAGCCGCGCTCGAAGATCTCGCCGCCCGTCACCCCGGGCTTGAGCCACAGGCCGAGCTCGACCTGGACATCGTTGAGGCGTTGCCAGATGTCCTTCTGCCGGTCGGTGGCCTGCCCCAGGTAGTAGGAGCGGACGAAATCGGCGGGATACCCCTTGACCAGGGCGCCCATGTCGACCTTCACGAAGTCGCCCACCTGGAACACGTGATCGACGGGATAGGGGCAATGGGCGGCATAGGACACCGGGCCGGCGCCGACGTTGATGAACTTTATCCCGTCGGCCCCTTCCTCGAACATGCGGATATTGGCAGCCTTGAAGAGATCGCGGTCGGTACTGCCGGGCTTGAAAGCCGCGCGGAAGCTTTCATGCGCCTTGACGGTGATGTCCGCGGCCTTTCGCAGGCGGCCGATTTCCTGGGGCGTCTTGACCATGCGCACCCGTTCCATCTGCTCACTGACGTCGATGAGCGTATTGCCTTCCAGCAAATCCTCGAGTTTGTCACGAAATCCCGCTGTCAGGTTCTCACCCTCGGTGCCGATGACGAGGTTCTTGACCTTGCGTTCGGCGAGAATGTCGCGGGCGGCGGCGAAGAAGTCGTCGTAGAAATGGACGTCGAGATCGGTGAAGAATTCGGCCATCGCATAGGCGCGCACGTCCTCGATCCAGGTGAAGTACATGGCCAGATGCAGGTCCACGGCGGGAACGATAAGGGCCGGTTTCCGCCCTTCGTCCAGGAAGTAGAACACGACGAAGGGGCGATAGCCGAGATGACCACCATTATTGAGAAACTCGCTGATGTAGGCGGAGTTCTCGGTGCCGCGCAGGAGAACGAGGTCGATGCCTTCGCGCTCCATCATCGCCCGCAGCCGCGGTTCGTTGAAGACTCTTGCTTTCTCTGCCATCACTTGTGTTCCTTCAAGTTTGTCGCGTCGCACTGCGGTCGCTTGCGAATTCAAACGCATTCCCGCCGGGTCGATGACCACACCATACTGGGCGAAGGCATGGGCCACGGTCATCTTTTCCTGCCGCACGTCTTCCAAGACCCCCATGGGGTCTCGCTCCAACGGGTCGCCATATCCCCCCGATCCCGGCATCTCGCCTCGGAACACGTCCCCCTGGTCGAGAGTGCGCAGGAACTTGGATGGCAGGATTTCGGCCTCGGGTCCGGGGTTCAGAATGCACTGGCCGAAGGCGCCGCCATTGCCGCCGAACATTCCCCAGGGCCGGTAGCGCTGACGGTCGGAGCGCACTTGAACCGTCGCCTCGTGGGCCAGCAGGCGGTACTGACGGGCGATGCCGAGGCCGCCGCGATACTTTCCAGGACCGCCCGAATCTGAAAGGAAGCCATAGGTCTCCACCAGGATCGGGTTTTTCGCCTCGATGACTTCGACCGGAACGTTCGCCGGGGCGCCCAAACAAAAGGGGCCGGCGTCCTGGCCATCCCGATCGGGTCCACCGCCTTGCCCGGTGACGTTGTGGAACTCGAGGAACAGAAAGGGCGCGTTGGTCCGGTCGTAGCCGGCGAACACGATGGCGAATTCCGAGCCCCCGGGGCAGGCCGGAATCCGCTCCGGCAGCAACCCGGCGAGCGCACCGAGGACGAGAGTTCGCAAGCGGTACCCCGCCTGACCGCGAGCGCCGACGGGCGCGGGAAACCGCGGATTGACGAAACAACCCTCGGGCGCGATGACGCGGATCGGGCGGTAGAACCCGGCGTTGCTGGGGATCGCCGCGTCGAGCGCCGCGCGAATGGCGGCGAAGGCGCAGGCGGCGGTGAACCAGTAGTTGGGATTCAGCGCCCCCGACGTCTGGGGCGACGTGCCCGTGAAGTCGATTTCGATCTCGTCCCCCGCGACCGTCAGCCGGACGTGGAACTTGACCGGCCCGCCACCGGCCCCGTTGTCGTCGTTCCAGTCGGTGAATTCCGCCGTGCCGTCGGGCAGGTCCGCGATACCGGCGCGGGTCAGGCGTTCGGCATAGTCGATCAAGTCGGTCATGTAGGCCTTGAACTCGTCGACCTCATAGTCCTCGAGCTGTTTGAGCAGTTGACGCTCGCCCATGGCCAGGGCGGCAATCTGGGATCGCACGTCCCCCAACACCTTGTCCGGGACTCGCACGTTGGATTCGATGATCCGCATCAAGGTGGCGTTGGGACGGCCGCGCTCGACGATTTTCGCCGGTGCGATGCGCAGCCCTTCCTGGAAGATATCGGTGCTGTCGGGCGCGTTGCCGCCGGGAACCCGGCCCCCCATGTCGGTGTGGTGCAGAATGATACAGAGGAAGGCGACCCGTTCCCCGTCCTTGAAGATGGGCTTGAACATGAAAATGTCGTTGAGGTGGCTGGCCCCCGAATAGGGGTCGTTGTTGGCCAGGATGTCGCCGGGATGGATGTCGTCGCCGAAATGGTCGAGGCAACCCCGCAGCGCCGGCATGATGGCCCCGAGATGCACCGGCAGGGCCAAACCCTGGGCGACCAGTTGTCCGTCGCTGTCGCAGACCGACGTCGAGAAGTCCATGTTGTTCTTGACCACCGTCGAGCGCGAGGTGCGGACGACGGTGAGGATCATGTTGTCGGCGATGGTGACAAGACCCTTGTGGATCAGTTCCCGCCTGATGGGATCGAGCGCCATCGCCCTAGTCGCCCGGGCGGTTCGTTGCCGCCGTACGCCGCCGCCGCTCCTTCTCCGTCGCCGGTCCGTCCACGTCCCGGGTCTCGGCATCGATGACCACCCCGTAGTCCGCCAGCGCGTGCTCGATTGACACCTTTTCCTGGCGCACGTCCTCGCCGACGGCGGTGGAATCCCGTTCGAGGGGGTCTCCGTAGCCTCCCGATCCCGCCATCTCCGCCCGTAGAACATCGCCTTTGACGAAAGTCTGGACGAACTTGGACGGCATCGCCTCCTCGCGGCCATCGGCAATCTTGGAGGACCGCCCCAGGGCGCCGCCCTTGCCGCCGAACAGACCCCAGCAGGGGTACAGGTGGCGGTCGGAGCGAAGGTTGACCATCGCCTCGTCGATCAGCAGGCGGTACTGGCGGAGGATGCCGAGGGCACCCCGGTACTTGCCGGCGCCGCCGGAATCGGGAAGGAAGCCGTAGGCTTCGACCAGCAACGGGTTCTCGGCCTCGATGAACTCCACCGGCGTGTTGGCCAGGTTGCCCAGGCAATAGGGGCCGCCATCCTGGCCGTCCCGGTCCGGCCCGCCGCCATGCCCGGTCATGTTGTGGAACTCGAGGTGAATGAAGCGTTCCCCGGCCTCGTCCTTTCCGGCAATGGCGATGCCGAACTCCGAACCGCCGGGACAGGCCGGCATGCGTCCCGGGATCAGTTGGGCCAGGGCGCCCAGGATCAGCGAGCGCACTCGGTATCCGCCTTGTCCGCGCGCCCCGACCGCGGCCGGAAAGCGCGGGTTCACCCACACTCCCTCGGGCGCGATCACACTGATCGGCCGGTAGAAGCCGGCGTTGTTGGGCATGTCCGCCTTGAGCACGGTGCGCAGGGCGGCATATGTGCACGAGACGGTGAACGGCAGGTTCGGGTGTACCGCGCCGCCCCTCTGCGGCCCGGTGCCGGAAAAGTCCGCCGTGATCTCGTCGCCCGCCACGGTCAACCGGACGTGCAGTTTGATCGGGCCGTTACCGACACCGTCGTCGTCGTTCCATTCGGTGAACTCGACCGTGCCGTCGGGAAGGGCGGCGATGCTCGCCCGCGCCAATCGCTCAGTGTAATCGACGATCTCCTTCAGGTATGACCTGAACTCCTGAACGCCGTATTCGGCCACCAGCTTCTGCATCTCCCGCGCCGCCGCGTTGAGGGCCGCCATCTGGGCGCGGATATCCCCCAACACCTTCTCCGGCAGCCGGACGTTGTGTTCGATGAAGCGCAGCACCGTCGAATTCGGTTCGCCGCCGACCTGGATCTTGCACGGCGCGATCCGCAGGCCTTCCTCGAAGATCTCGTTCGAGTCCGCCGCGTTGCCGCCGGGGACCCGGCCCCCCATGTCGGTGTGGTGAAGGATGAGGGTGAGAATGCAGACCGACTCGCCGTCGACAAAAACCGGCGCGAACATGAACACGTCCGGGAGGTGGCTGCCGCCGGAATAGGGGTCGTTGTTGGCCATGATGTCGCCGGGCTGGAGATCGTCCCCGAAGTAGTCGAGACAACCCCGGAGCGCCGGCATGGTGGCCCCCAGATGGGACGGTAATGCCAACCCCTGGGCGACCATCTCCCCCTCGGCGTCGCAAACGGAACTCGAGAAATCCATGTTGTTCTTGACCAGGGTCGAGCGCGCCGTGCGGATTACCGTCACCACCATGTTGTCGGCGATGCCAACCAGGGCGTTGCGGATCAACTCGCGCCTGATGGGGTCTATGTCCATTCGCCGGCTCCCAGGGATTTCGCCATTCTCACCCGCCGCTCGGCCATCGCCCGGTCAGGTCCGCTCGACGACGATGTTGTTCCAACTGTCGAGGCTGGCCCGCCAACCCGGGCGGACGACGATGGTGGTGTCATATTCTTCGACGATTAGCGGCCCTTCCTTCGCTTCATTCGCAAGGCCGCCCCGAGGCAGGACCGCGGCGGCAAGCCAACCGTGTTCGGGGCCGAAGTAGGCCTTTCGCTCGCCGCTCTCGGCGATCCATTCCTGGGCCCTCGCAACCCGGTCCGGCAACCGGGGGCTGGCGGGAATCCCGCGGCCGATAACGCCGAGGGCGACAAGCTGCAGTGCCTCGTTGTCCGAGCGGTAGCCGTATTGTTGATCGTGGGCCTGGCCGAAGTCTTCGACCATCGCCGCCATCAGGGTGGCGTCGACCGGAAAGGCGCGGCAGGGGATGGGCAGGGTCGAGGTCTGGCCCATGTATTTCATGCTGACCTCGACCTCGATCTCGCGCCGGCCCGCGTCCGTGAAACCCTCCGATTCGAGGAGCCGGTGCACTTCGTCGACATGGGGCTGGACGGCGGCGTTGATGTCCGCCGGCGTGGTATCGGCCATGGGCTGGTAATAGGCCCGCACCAGATGGTGCTCCATGTCGGCGAACAGCAGGCCCAGTGCGCTGAACAGTCCCGCCGCCGGGGGCACCAGGAGGCGCCGGATGCCGAGCGACTCAGCCAGGCCCGTGGCATGGACCCCGCTGCCGCCGCCGACGGCGATCAGAGTAAACCCAGAAGGGTCCAGGCCGCGTTCGGAGGAGACGCTGGACAGCGCCCGCATCATGTTGGCGTTGGCGATCAGGTGCACGCCGTAGGCGGTATCGGTGTCGGTCTTGCTGATCCGGGCGCCGAGGTCGGCCAAGCACTTGCGAGCCGCCGCTTCGTCGAGGGTGAGGTCGCCGCCGACCAGGGCCACCGGGTTGAGGTACCCGAGCACCAGGTTGGCATCCGTTACCGTCGGCTGGTCTCCGCCCTGGGCGTAGCTCACCGGACCGGGCACGGCGCCGGCGCTGCGTGGCCCCACCTGGAAACCGCCCGCCGCATCGACGGCGGCGATGCTGCCACCGCCGGCGCCCACCTCGACGATATCGATGGTCGGAACCTGGATCGGATAACCGGCGCCTTGCAGCAACCGATGGCCGACCGCCTCGCCGCCGCCGACCTCGGACTCCGGCACGATGACGAACTTGCCGTCCCTGACCAGGGACGCCTTTGCCGTGGTTCCCCCCATGTCGAGGACCATCAGGTCGTCGAGGCCGAACAACTTGCCCATGCGCTGCGCGCCGACCACACCCGCCGCCGGGCCCGACTCGATGATGTAGACGGGATTGGCGGCGGCCAGGTTGGCCGGCAGCACGCCGCCGTTCGACTGCATGATGGTCAGCGGCACCCCGACGCCGATGCGCCCCATGCGTTCGACCAGGGACGTAACGTATGATTCCACCACGGGTCGAATGTAGGCGTTGACGACCGTCGTCGAGGTCCGTTCGTATTCCTGGATCTGGGGCAGGAGCTGGGCCGAGGCCGATATGGGGATGCCGGGGAGCCGCTCCTCGATCCGCCGCTGGGCCGCGAGCTCGTTTTCCGGATTGACGTAGGAGTTGATGAAGCAGATGGCCACCGCCTCGACCTTTTCCGCGTCGAGCCGTTCGGCCAGCCGGTCGAGGGCCTGCATGTCGACGGGAACCAGGATTTCGCCCTTGCCGCTCGTCCGCTCCTCGACCTCGAAGCGCAGCCGCCGCTCGACCAGGGGTTCCGGCTTGCGGAAACCGAGGTCGTAGAGACGGGGCGAGCGGAATCGCCCCAGTTCGAGGACGTCGCGAAATCCCTGGGTGGTGATCAGCGCCACAGTGACGCCCCGGCGCTCGATGAGGGCGTTGGTGGCCACCGTCGTGCCGTGGGCGAACTCGGTGATCTCCCCGGCGGAGATCCCGGTTTCTCCCAGCAACTGGGCGACCCCGTCCTCGATGGCGCGGCTGTAGTCGTCCGGGGTCGACAGCACTTTCTTGCTGTGGATCGTACCGTCGGGCGCAAGGATGATGATATCGGTGAAGGTACCACCGATGTCCACGCCCAGCCTGTAGGCCGTCATAGTTTTCCTCCCCTGGTCGATCGGAGGCGCTTCGTGCGTCCTGGACTCCGGGTTCGTCCTGCGGGCAACTCTAGATCAACGAAGGAGAGACTGACAAATCCACATAAGAAGAATAGCCTGGGCCGGACGGCATGGGGATGCCGATCTCACCTGTTCTCCGGAAAAACCGACGACGACTTCACGAGCGACACGGCCGGGAGGCCCATCATGACCACGACGACCCTCACCAACTCGAAAATCGAGGCCGCCTACCGGGAGATGACGCCCAAATCGGCGGATCTGGCGCGCCAGGCCGTTCAGCAGCTGCCGAGCGGACTGGCCCACGATTCCCGGCACATGTGGCCCTACGGGATCTACTCCGACCACGCCGAGCGATCGCGGAAGTGGGATGTCGACGATAACGAATACGTCGATTTCTACGGCGGCCACGGGGCAATGCTGCTGGGACACGGCCGGCCCGAGGTCAAAGAGGCCGTGCATCGGCAGATGGAGAAGGGCACCCATTTCGGCACCTGCCACGAACTCGAGGTGCGCTGGAGCGGGCTGATCCAGGAGATGGTTCCCTGTGCCGAGCGGGTGCGCTTCCATTCCTCGGGCACCGAGGCCACCCACATGGCGATCCGACTCGCCCGCGCCTTCACCGGACGCTCGAAGATCATCCGCTTCTATGGGCACTTCCACGGCTGGCACGACCACGTGGCCTTCGGCGTCGATTCCCATTTCGACGGCACGCCCAGCATCGGGGTCAACGAGAAGGTGGCCCAGGAGATCGTCCTCGTTCCGCCCCACGACCTGGACATGGTGCGCCAGATCCTGGAGCGCGACGGCGATGTCGCGGCCGTGATCATGGAGCCCATCGGCAGCAACTCGGGCAAGGTCCCGGCAACGGGCGATACCTTGCGCCAACTGCGTGCGCTGACGCGAGAGCACGGCGCCCTCTTGATCTTCGACGAAGTGGTGACCGGATTCCGGGTCTCGCCCGGGGGGGCGCAGGCCCACTACGATGTCACGCCCGACCTCACCACCCTGGCCAAGATCGTCGCCGGCGGCCTGCCGGGCGGCGCGGTTTGCGGCCGCAAGGACATCCTGGACTACCTGGATTTCGAGGTCTCGAAAGAAGCCGGGCGGGAGAAGGTCCGTCATCAGGGAACCTTCAACGCCAATCCGGTTTCGGCCGCCGCCGGCGTCGCGGCGCTGGAGATCATCAAGACCGGCGAGCCCGGCGCCCGGGCCGCCGCGACCGCCGAAACGTTGCGCCCCGAACTGAACCGGGTGCTGGCGGAAGAGAACGTCCCGTGGTCGATCTACGGTGAGTTCTCCATCTTTCACATCTTCACCAACCCGGGACACCTTCCCATATCGCCGGCCGAATTCGACGCCACCGCCTGCGACTACAAGACCTTCGCCCCCGATCCCCGCAAGATGTTGCTCGCCAAGCTGCGGCTCGGCATGCTGATCAACGGCGTCGACCTGAAGGGATGGCGCGGCGGTTTCCTGTCCGCCGAGCACGACGAGGCGGACATGGAACGAACCGTCGGAGCCTGGCGCAAGACCCTGCGCATGCTGAAAGACGAGGGCGAACTGGACTGACCACGCGGTTCAAGCCGCGACGATCCGCTCGGCCAGAGTGGCGGCGAAGGCGTCGGTCGCAAGGACTCCACCAAGGTCCCGTGTCCGCCCCGCGGCCTCGGCAAGCTGCCCATCGAGGGTGCGTTCGAGGAGCCGCGCGGCGTCCTTGAGGTCGGTCCGGTCGTGGCGTTCCCCCAACCAGTCCAACAGCATGCCGACGGACAGGATCATCGCCGTCGGGTTGGCGATGTTCTGGCCCATGATGTCGGGGGCCGAGCCGTGGGCCGCCTGGGCGGCGCAGGCATCGTGACCGGCGTTGATGGAGCCGCCGACGCCAAGGCCGCCGACGAGCTCCGAGGTCAGGTCGGACAGGAAATCGCCGTAGAGGTTGCTGGTCAGGATGATGTCGAAGTCTCCGGGTCGCCGCACTACCAGGGCAAAGAGGGCGTCGGCGAGGACATCGTTCACCGTCACATCGGGATAACCCTTGGCGACGTCGTAGGCGGTGTCCCGGAACAGGCCGTCGGTGAGCTTGAGCACGTTGCCCTTGTGCATGATCGTGACCTTGCCGCGCCGCCGGCGGGCGAGCTGGAACGCGGTCTCGGCGATGCGGGTGACGCCCTCGCGGCTGATCTTGCGAATGCTCAGCGCCACGTCCGGCGACGGCATGAACTCGCCGTTGCCGATGAACATGGAACGGTCGGCGTAGAAGCCCTCCGTATTCTCCCGGCACACGATCAGGTCCATGCCCGCCACATGCGCCGGCACGCCTAGCCGGTTGCGGGCCGGGCGGATGTTGGCAAACAGGTTGAGCTCCTTGCGTATCCGCCCGGCGGGCGAGGCTTCGTGGCTGAACGGGGGCGGGTAGGCGAGGCTGTCATGGGGCCCCCAGACGATGCCGTCGCTGGCACGCGCCCTGTCCATGGTCGCCTGGGGCAGGGGGTCGCCGTTCTTCTCGATGCTGGCGAGGCCGAAATCCGCGTCCTCGAACGCCAGTCCCAGGCTGAACTTGCGGTCGAGCGCCTCGGCGACCACCAGGGCCGCCGACACGATCTCGGGGCCGATGCCGTCTCCCTTCAGCACCAGAAGTTTCATCGATCGCCTCCTTGGGTTGGATCTGTCGCTTGGCGGCGATTATCCAGGCGAGGATCGGGATTGTCATTGTCCCTCGAAAGTCGGGGTCGTCCGGATACGCCCGCCGTCCCTACGGTGCCGCCCGCCCGGCCCACCGGTTGCTGAGCCATTTCTCCACTTCGATGATGGCGAAGACGGCGGCGCCGACGGCGATGATCTGGGCGCCCTGGACTAGGTCGAGGGGACGGGTATCGAACAGGATGGCCATGAACGGTGCATACGTGAACAGCACCTGCAAGGCGGTCACCGCGGCGACGGCGATCAGCACGGCCCGGGTGCCCATGATGCCGCGCCAGGTGAGGGACGGCGCCTCCAGGTAGCGCACCGAGAACAGGTAGACGATCTCCAGCACCACCAGCGTATTGACGGCGATGGTGCGCGCCTCCGCGACGCCCGCCCCTTGCGCCTGGGCGAAGACGTAGAGGCCGAAGACCGCGCCCAGGAACAGGAACGAGACGAAGGCGATCCGCCACACCAGGAAGCCCGACAGCAGCGGCTCGTCCGCCGCCCGGGGCGGCCGGCGCATGATGTCGGGCTCGCTGGGCTCGAAGGCCAGGGCCAGCGCCAGGGTTACCGTGGTGACCATATTCACCCACAGGATCTGGACCGCCGTGATCGGCAGGGTGAAACCGAGCAGGATCGCCGCCACCAGGACCAGGGCCTCGCCGCCGCTGGTCGGCAGAATGTAGAGGATCGACTTCCGCACATTGTCGTAAACCGTGCGGCCTTCGCGCACAGCTTCGGCGATGGTGGCGAAGTTGTCGTCGGCGAGAACGATCTCGGCGGCCTCCTTGGCGGCCTCGCTGCCTTTCCGTCCCATGGCGATGCCCACGTCGGCCCGCTTCAGAGCCGGCGAATCGTTGACCCCGTCGCCGGTCATGGCCACCACCGCCCCCTCGGCCTGCAGGGCGGTGACCAGGCGCAGCTTGTGTTCGGGGCTGGTACGGGCGAAGACGGACACCGCCTTCGCCCGGCCGCGCAGCGCGTCATCGTCGAGCCCGTCCAGGTCCTGTCCCGTCAACACGTCGTCGGGGTTCTCCAGCCCCAACCGGCGGGCCACCGCCGAGGCTGTGCCCAGGTGGTCGCCGGTGATCATCTTCACCTGGATGCCGGCGGCGCGGCAGTCGGCCACCGCGGCGATGGCTTCATCGCGGGGCGGATCGATGAAGCCGAACAGGCCGAGAAGGGTCAGCCCGTCCTCCACATCGTCGAACCTGAGGTCCGGCCGCGCCGGGTCCGCTTCCTTGACGGCGACGGCCAGCACCCGGTGCCCATGAGCCGCCATCCCGTCCACCCGAGCGTGCCAATAGTCCGCGTCGACCGCCCCGTCCGCCTCGGGGCCGCGGTGATGGGCGCACATTTGCAGGATTCGTTCGGGCGCCCCCTTGACGAAGATGCGGCCGCGGCCCGTATGGTCGTGGTGCAGGCTGGCCATGAACCGGTGCTGGGAATCGAACGGGATGGCGTCGGTGCGGGGCCAGGACTTGCGTTCGAAGTCCGCCTCCAGCCCCGCCTTAAGGGCGAGGACCACCAGCGCGCCCTCCATGGGATCGCCTTCGATAGTCCATTGGTATTCGACCTCGCTCAGGCTCGCGTCGCCGCACAGCAGCCCGGCCCGGGCGATCTCGGCGAGCAACGGGTGATCCGCCACCTCGACCTCGCCGCCGTCAAGCGAGAAACCCCCATGTGGCGCGTAGCCCACGCCGCCGACCGCGAACACAAGATCGACGGTGGCGATCGTGGCGACCGTCATCTCATTGCGGGTCAGGGTGCCGGTCTTGTCGGAACAGATGACGGACACGGAACCCAGGGTCTCGATGGTGGGCAGGCGGCGGACGATGGTGTGCTGTCGCGCCATCCGCTGGACGCCAATGGCCAGCGTGATGGTCATGATGGCCGGCAGGCCCTCGGGGATCGCGGCCACCGACAGGCCGACCACGGCCATGAAGATCTCCGCAAACCCGTAATCGCGGACAAACAGGCCGAAACCGAAGATGAGCGCCCCCAGGCCGAGGATCGCCCCCGTCAGCCAGCGGGCGAAGACCGCCATCTGCCGCAGCAGCGGGGTCTGCAACGTGGTGACTTCGGCCAGCAGGTGACTGATGCGGCCGATCTCGGTACCCGCCCCGGTGGCGACGACAACGCCCTTCGCCTGGCCATAGGTCACCAGCGTCCCGCTGAAGGCGAGCGACGTCCGGTCGCCCAGGGGGACCGCCTCGCCAACCGGCGCGGCGGCCTTTTCGACGGCGACGGATTCTCCGGTCAGCACCGACTCGTCCACCTTCAGGCCCCGCACGTCGAACAGCCGAACGTCGGCCGGCACACGGTCTCCCGATTCCAGGAGCACCACGTCGCCGGCGACCAGCGCTTCGCCGGGAAGGGTCTGGCGCTGGCCGCCGCGCACCACGTTGGCCTTCGGGGCCAGCATGGCGCGGATGGCCTCGAGGGCCATTTCGGCCTTGCCTTCCTGGATGAAGCCCACCGCGGCGTTGATCACGACGACGCCGACGATGACCGCCGTGTCGACCATATGCCCGAGCAGCGCCGTGACCGCGGCCGCGACCAGAAGGACGTGGATCAGGACATCGTTGAACTGGGCCAGCAGGCGCCGCAACGGCCCAGGCCGCTTTGGCGCCGGCAGGCGGTTGGGCCCGTCTCGCTCCAGCCGCCGGCGCGCCTCCTCGGGCGCCAGCCCAACCGGGCCGGAATGCAGGGTCTGGAAAACGTCCTCCAGGTTCCGGGCGTGCCACGCCACCGGCGGATCGTTTTCTTTCGTCGGTGCGGTGCGAACCATGGCGACCCTCCGGCAAATAATACCAAGAAGCGCCGATAAGGACCCATGGCCATTGAAATGTTCGGAAAAATCAACGGCAGCCCGGGTGGCCGGTGCAATGCGGGACCGTCACGGACATTGGCGCCGGCCCCTGCGCAGGGCGATTCATGATAGACTCGACCGAGCATGCGGCTTCCTCGAAGGAATAGATGTCGCGGTGACCGTCCTGGCCCGGATCCGACACGTATACAACGGGTGAGCCGTCCATTTCCGACCCCACAGTGGCCATCACGAATTCCCGCCATTGGCCACCGGTTTCCCTGAACACGTAAACGGGACAGCCTGCCTGGCCGCACTCGGTAGAACTCAGCAAGTAAACCAGGATATCGTCCCGTGCGTCGGTATCCAGATCCAGGTGCGCGATGTACATCCTGTCTGTTCCAAACAGCCGCCTCGCTTGTTGCAGGGAAATTCCCTGCCTTTTCGCCTGATAGGCGATCTCTGTTTTGAGGTCGAACTCAACAAGTCTGCCGATCGAGCCCCGCTCGTCGTCGTCGAGGTCCCGCCTTTCGAAACGGATCATGTCGTCTGCCACTGCGGCCGACTGCATTGCCAGAGATAGAGCGAAGGCAGTGTTTATGAACTTCAGGCCAGATATCGCCAACATGATCGCCATGACGCATCCGCCAGCCCGTGTAGTCGCCTCACTGCGTGACATACGAGTTTGAGACCCGCCCTACGGTGACGACCGATTTCTCGTCCGAGGAATGTTTTCGAATGCCTCAAGGCGCTTTACTAACTGAAATACTAAGGGTCTTTGTTGGTATGCTTTGGTATCAGCCCGCCTTATTCACCCAAGGGGCCTGAAATGACTGGCGCGCGGCGGATTTTGACGTAAAATCAATGTTCTAGAAGGATTCACAACAAACCTCCGCCGTGCGCCATGGGTGAAACGCTATCTCTGTTCGGTTCCTCGTTCAACAAGTCCCTTCGCATCGAATCCCGACCCGAGCGGCTGACCGGGGAACCGGGGGCCGTGCTCTTGCGCGAGATCATGGAGCGCACCCGGATCATCGAGTGGCTGACCGAGCGGTTGCACGATCCGCGCAAGGCCGATCGTGTCACCTATCCCCTGGCCGATCTGCTGCGCACGGTTCTGCTTCTCTTTGGCCAGGGTTGGCACGACCAAGACGACGCCGACGCGCTCCGCCATGATGCGGGCCTACGCCTGGCTGCAAGCGGTTCACGGGGTGTCACGCCGTTGTCCACCGAGGCGCACCTGGCCTCGCAACCCACGCTGTCGCGTCTGATCGCGCTTCTGAGCACGCCGGAGGCCCGCACTGTGCTCCATGAGGCGATCACCGAGCTCGCGGGGCGGCGGTTCCGGGGCCTGCGCGGCGGTCACCGGCAGCGATATCTGACCATCGACGTGGACAGCCTGCCGATCGAGGTCCACGGCCATCAACCCGGCTCGGCCTGGAACGGCCATTACCATCAGCGCATGTACCACCCTTTGGTGGCCAGCATCGCCGAAACCGGCGACCTTCTGGACGCTCGTTTACGGGAGGGCAACGCCCACACCGCCGAGGGGGCGCTGGACTTCATCCTTGATCTCGTGGACCGAGCCGAAGAGACGCTGTGCCAAGTCGCTCTGGTGCGCATCGACGCTGGGTTCCCCAGCGATCCCCTGCTGTCGGGCCTGGAGCGTCGCGGGACGCCCTATGTTGCCCGATTGCGGACCAACAAGGTCCTGGACCGCATGGCTCAGCCCTGTCTTGGACGGCCGCCGGGACGGCCTCCGGCAGAGCCGCGGACGTGGTTCCACGAGATGACCTGCCGGGCGAAGTCGTGGTCGAAAGAGCGCCGAGTGGTCCTGGTGGTGTTGGAACGGCCAGACCAATTTCTGGTTGATCACTTCTGGCTGATCACCAGCCTTGATGCCGGGGCCGTGCCGGCGGCCGATCTCCTGGATCACTACCGCCAGCGCGGCCGTGCCGAGGCCCACATGGGCGAACTCATGGACGTGATGGACCCGGCGCTGTCGTCCGCGTCGCGAAGGAAGCGTCATTACCGGGGGCGCTGCCTGCCGGAGCGCGAGAGCACGGTCGATGCCTTCGCTCACAACGAGGTCGTCCTGTTGCTCAACATCCTGGCCTATGAACTGGTTCATGCCGGGCGGTGCCTGATGGAGACTGCGACCGGCGAGGGGTGGAGCCTTCGCCGGTTCCGCGAGCGCGTTCTGCGCGCCGCCGCCCGGGTCGTCGTTTCCGGCCGACGCATCACCATGGTCATCGGGGAAACATTCGCCCGCTTCTGGCAACGGCTCTGGCCGCGCTTGGAACGCTTGCGATACGCCGACCCGTAACCCCGTCCAAGTCGGCCAGCTAGACTTCAAGCCACCGCCGGATCGCCGGTGGCGGTCCCGCTCGCCTCCACGGCGGCTTCTTCACGCCTTTCATGCCTCAAGTGGCTATCGCACAGCTGGGGAAGCACCCGTGACTCGCCAGCCGCGAATGACCCTGCAACGAGACTCGCATCACATGCAGAAAAGTCTACGGCAAGGGGGTTGGTGAATAAGCCGGGATTAATGTCCCCGTATCCAACAAGGATGCTTTTCTGGCCGAACAGATCCCGCGCCTTACCGTAGGTCACCTTTTCCCGATTGGCGATCTCCAACACTCCTCGGATTATGTAGCGTTCGACCGCGGGCGCGAACGTAGCGGTCTCCTTCAGAGTGAACTCCCGTCTTTCGAAGGAAATTCGCTCCTCCCCCGCTTCGCCCGCATCGGACGGGGAGGCCAAGGCGAACAAGGCCAATAGGACGGCGAGGGGGCCCGAGGTATTCACCGTGAACGAAGAACGCACACGTGGCATGATCTCCTCCGCGCGTCCGTTCACTGTGGCAATTTCGTGGACGGCGCCGTTTCGCGGGGCGGGCAACTGCTCGTGAACACCCAGCTCTCCCAGCATAGCTGGCTATGGGCGGAGTAGATGTTTCGGTAGCCTCTCCTGTCCGGCGGTGTCAGATAAAGAAGCGGTACGCCATTTTCATCCGTTTGTGCGTAGAAGAAAAATAATTCCCGCCAAACAAGTTTCTTGTCTTGGTAG